>NZ_JBIIGC010000016.1:0-78294 GCF_044236835.1 Rhodoferax sp. | reverse complement strand
GATTTCGGGATACACAAACAACGAGGCAAAAGACGTGTGGCGGCCGCCCGACGAGTCAAACGGGCTCTTGCGCACCAAACGGTGCACACCGGTTTCGGTGCGCAGCAGGCCAAAGGCGTACTCGCCGTCGACTTTGATGGTGGCGCTCTTGATGCCTGCGGTATCGCCGTCGGAGATGTCTTCTACGGTGGCGCTAAAGCCCTTGCGTTCGGCGTAGCGCAGGTACTGTCGCAGCAGCATGCTGGCCCAGTCGCAGGCCTCGGTGCCGCCTGCACCGGCTTGGATGTCCAGAAACGCGGGCAGCGGATCGGCGGGGTTGTTGAACATGCGCCGGAACTCCAGCCCCTGGATGGTCTCGGCGAGCTTGGCCGTCTCGGTCTCGATGGTGAGCAGCCCGGCTTGGTCGCCGTCTTCCTTGCTCATCTCGAACAACTCGGCGTTGTCCGCCAGCTCGCGCTCCAGGTTGTCCAGGGTGAGTACGGTGGCGTCTAAGAATTTTTTTTCTTTGCCCAGTTCTTGGGCGCGCTTGGGGTCATTCCAGACGCTGGGGTCTTCCAGTGAGGCGTTGACGGTGCGCAGTCGCTCGGCTTTGGCTGGGTAGTCAAAGATACCCCCGGAGCGCCAGCGCGCGGCCGCTGAGGTCGGCGAGTTGGGTTCCGATGAGGTTGATGCGTTCTGCTTCCATGGTGGCCGTCCTGGTGTGTGTTTTGGTTGGTCGGCTATTTTAGTTCCCGCCTCACGCCAGAAAACCCTCCATCAGCGCGGCCAGCGCCTCGGGCTGGTCGTGGTGCAGCATGTGGCCGGCGTTGTCTATGCGCGCGACCCTCGCGTTGGGAACCGACTGCAAGCGCTCGTGGTACTGGGCGAGCGAGTACGCGCCTTTCCACCACTGGTCGGGCCCGCTGTCGGAGGCCTCCACGGCCAGCACCGGTGCGGTGATGCGCTGGTAAATCGCCAGCACCTCCTCAACCCGGTACAGCAGCGGGGTGCTAAGTTTGTGGGCCGCATGGCCTTGGATCTCCCACGTGCCGCTGGAGCTTTCCCGCGCCCATTGGCGGGCCAACCAGGCGGCTTTATCGGAGGCGAGACGCGGATTAGTTTTCATGAGGCGGCGGGCCACGCTGTCGGCGCTGTCGTAGCTTTGGAGACTGACTGCGTTGGCGTGGAACTTTTTGAGCTCGTCCATCCACTTGGCGTAGCGCCCGGGTGCCATCGGAGGCACGGTGGCGGGCATGCCAAATCCTTCGAGGTTAATCAAGCGGCGGATGCGCTCGGGCCGCACCCCGGCATAGAGCATGGCCACGTTGCCACCCATGCTGTGGCCCACCAAGTTGACCTGCTGGTTGGGGGCGTAGTGGTCCAGCAAAAAGTCCAGGTCGGCCAGGTAGTCGGCGAACCAAAAGCTGTCCACCTGCGGCGTGCCTTCGGGACCGGCTTGGCTTTGTCCGTAGCCGCGCCAGTCAGGCGCGATGAGGTAGTGGTCTTGCGCCAGTGCATCCACCACAAACTGGTAGCTGGCCGCAACATCCATCCAACCATGTACCAGCACCCACGGCGCTTGACCTTCTTGGGGCTGGCCCCACACCAGGGCGTGGTAGCGCAGGTTGCGGATGGGCAGGTAGTCGCTGCGGGGGTGGCGTTTGGCTTGGTACATTCGCCCAATCATAAGGAGGCGCACCGTGTCCAAGAGTCCACAGAGCGACAAGCGCACCGCACGCAAGCCCAGCGTGCGCGCAATACGCGAACCGGGTTTGCGCACCGCACGCGCAGCCAACCCGCGCACCGTGCGCAGGCCAGACCAGCGCGCAGGGCGCACGGTACCTGCGGTTGGCGCGCCGGAAGGCTACCGCCGACTGCATGCCAACTTTGGCTGGGAGGTGCCCGCGCAGTTCAACATGGCGCAGGTGTGCAGTGCCCGCTGGGCCGCTGCGTCGGCCAGCGCGCGGCGCGTGGCGGTGCGCACGCTGTGGCCTGACGGTAGCCTGCACAGCCACAGCTATGCCGACTTGCAGGACGCAGCCAATCGGCTCTCGCAGGTGCTGACGGGGCTGGGCGTGGCGCGTGGCGACCGGGTGGCTATCGTGATGCCGCAACGCTTTGAGACGGCGGTGGCCTACATGGCGGTGCTGCAAATGGGCGCGGTGGCCGTGCCCTTGTCCATGCTCTTTGGGCCCGATGCGCTGGCCTTCCGCTTGGCCGACAGCGGGGCAGCGGTGGCCATTGCCGACGCCAGTGCATTGGAGACCTTGAACCTGGCGCGCGATGACGTGCGTACTTTGCGCAGCGTCATTGGTGTGGCGGCGCTCGGCGCCCACAGCGGTGTCGCTGGTGGGGTTGACGGGGATGGCGCAGCATCATCTGCTGGCACTGCGCAATTGGATTTCGCATCCGCTTTGCAGTCCGCACCCGCACACTTTGCCGTGCTACCCACGGCGGCCGACGATCCGGCCGTGCTGATTTACACCAGCGGCACCACCGGCAACCCCAAAGGCGCGCTGATTCCGCACCGCGCTCTCATTGGCAACCTCTCGGGCTTTGTGTGCAGCCAAAACTGGTTTGGCTTTGACAGAAAGGGCGCGCGGTCATCCAAGGCGGTGTTTTGGTCCCCGGCGGACTGGGCCTGGACCGGCGGCTTGATGGACGCCTTGCTGCCCACGCTGTACTTCGGTTGCACCATCGTCGCGTTCGGCGGGCGCTTTGCACCGCGCACCGCGCTGGAGTTGATGCAGCGCTGCAAAGTGACGCACACCTTTTTGTTTCCCACCGCCATCAAGGCCCTGATGAAGGCCTACCCCGGCAGTGCCCAGCGTACCGTGGCGCAGCAGTTTGGGCTGCGGCTGCAGGCCCTGATGAGCGCGGGCGAAGCCATGGGCGACGCAGTGTTTGGCTACTGCCAAGAGCAGCTCGGCGTGACACCCAATGAGATGTTCGGCCAGACCGAGATCAACTACATCGTGGGCAACTGCGCCCTGCACTGGAAGCCCAAACCCGGCAGCATGGGCATGGGCTACCCCGGCCACCGGGTGGCAGTGATTGATGGGCAGGGCGCAGAGTGCGCGACGGGCGAAGTGGGTGAGGTCGCGCTGCACCGCTTGGACATCCACGGCCAGCCCGACCCCATCTTCTTCTTGGGGTACTGGAAAAACCCCCAAGCCACCCAAGACAAGTTCAGCGGCGACTGGTGCCGCACCGGCGACCTGGCCATGCGCGACGCCGAGGGTTATCTCTGGTACCAGGGGCGCAGCGACGATGTGTTCAAGTCGGCGGGCTACCGCATCGGGCCCGGCGAGATCGAGAACTGCCTGGTCAAGCATCCGGCGGTGGCCAATGCCGCGGTGGTGCCCAAGCCCGATGCCGAGCGTGGCGCGCTGGTCAAGGCCTATGTGGTGCTGGCGCCGGACTCGCTGCCTTCTGGTGGGGGCGATCCTGCAGCGCGGGACTTGCAGCAGCAGCGCCTGGTTGCCGAGTTGCAAGACCATGTGAAGGGGCTGTTGGCTCCTTACGAATACCCCAAAGAGATTGAGTTCGTGGACGCCCTGCCCATGACTACCACCGGCAAGGTCCAGCGGCGCGTGCTGCGCCTGCAGGAAGAGGTCCGGGCGGCGCGGTCTGCCACCTAAAATGAAGAGCATGAAAAACATCCAACTCGGCACCAGCGATCTGCACGTCAGCCCCATTTGCCTGGGCACCATGACTTTTGGGGAGCAGGTGGATGCACCCGGCAGTTACCAGATCCTCAACCGCGCGCTGGAGCGTGGCATCAACTTCATCGACACCGCCGAGCTGTACGCGGTGCCACCCAAGCCCGAGACCTTCCAGACCACCGAGAAAATCATTGGCGACTGGCTGCACGCCACGCCGGGCGCACGCGACAAAGTGGTGATCGCGACCAAGGTGTGCGGCCCCTCGCGCGGCATGCCCTGGATTCGCAACGGCAGCCCGCTGCTGACGGGCGCCGACATCATCGCCGCCTGCGAGGCCAGCCTGCAACGGCTGCGCACCGATGTGATCGACCTCTACCAAATCCACTGGCCTGCACGCACGGTGCCCATGTTTGGCGGCATGTATTTCGACCCCAGCAAGGACAACCCAGAGACCCACTCCATCGAGTCGCAGTTGCGGGCGATGCAAACCTTGGTAGACGCTGGCAAGGTGCGCGCCATTGGCCTGTCCAACGAGACGCCGTTTGGCGTGCACGAGTTCGTGCGCGTGGCCGAGCAGCTGGGCCTGCCGCGCATAGCCACGGTGCAAAACTGCTATGGCCTGCTCAACCGCACGGTGGAGAACGGTCTGGATGAAACCATGCACCGCTTGCAGGTGTCTTTGCTGGCGTACTCGCCGCTGGCCTTTGGTTTGCTCACCGGCAAGTATGACCACACCGGTCTAACCGGACCGGGCGCACCGGCGGCCGCACGATTGGCGCGTTTTGAGTCCATGCGCAAGCAGCGCTGGGGCCGGCCAGAGGCGTATGCGGCGGCGCTGCGTTACAACGCGCTCGCTGCCCAGTTTGGAATGAGCCCGACCCAGTTGGCACTGGCGTTTTGCTACACCAAATGGCAGGTGGCCAGCACCATCATCGGTGTGACCACCCTGGAGCAGCTCGATGAGGACATCGACGCTTGGGGTACCACTTTGCCCACCGATTTGCTTCAGCAAATCGACGCTATTCGCTGGGAGATTCGCGACCCCGCGGTGTAAGTGCGCGGCGCGTGAGCGGCATGGCAAAGCACATCAGCGAAACACCCGCCACCCAGCTGTTGCGCGCGCAGCGGGTTGACTTCAGTGAGCACCCCTACGAGTACCTGGAGCACGGTGGCGCGCAGCACAGCGCCCTGGTGCTGGGCTGGGACCCGTTCCATGTGGTCAAGACCTTGGTGATGCAAGACCAGGACGCCAAGCCGCTGGTGGTGCTCATGCACGGCAACCGCAAGGTGTCCACCAAAAACCTCGCGCGCCAGATTGGCGCCAAATCGGTGGAGCCGTGCGCCCCTGACGTGGCCCAGCGCCACAGCGGCTACCTGGTCGGCGGTACCTCGCCGTTTGCCACCCGCCGCGCCATGCCGGTGTACATCGAAGAGACCATCCTGGCGCTGCCCAAAATCTTGATCAACGGCGGGCGCCGAGGTTTTTTGATCGGCATTGCGCCCCAGGTCTGCTGCACGCTGCTGGACGCCAAGCCAGTACAGTGCGCCTTGGCCGAGTAAGGCCCCAGCCCCGAACCAATTCACTGGAGACCGAATTCGTGCCTTCCTTGCTTTCTTTAGCTCCTGTTGCGGCCGCGCTGCTGGCCTATTTGATTGGGTCTTTGTCTTTTGCAGTGCTGGTCAGCCGGGCCATGGGGCTGCGCGATCCGCGCACCTTTGGCAGCAAGAACCCGGGAGCAACCAATGTGCTGCGCTCGGGCTCCAAGGCCGCTGCAGTGGTCACGCTGCTGCTAGACGCCGCCAAGGGCTGGTTGCCGGTGGCGCTGGTGCAGTGGTTTGGCGCGCCCTATGGCTTGGGCGATGGCACCGTGGCGCTGGTTGGGTTGGCCGCGTTTCTGGGCCATTTGTACCCCGTGTTTTTTGGCTTTGCCGGTGGCAAGGGCGTGGCCACTGCGCTGGGGGTGCTGGTGGGCGTGCATTGGGCTCTGGGGCTCGCGGCGGCGGCCACTTGGGTGCTCATTGCGTTTTTCTTTCGCTACTCGTCGCTGGCCTCGCTCGCGGCAGCCGTGTTCGCGCCCATGTACTACCTGTTTGGCAATGGCGTGGCTTGGGCGGTGGACGCGCAGGTGGCCGTGGCCATCACTGCCATGGCCGGTTTGCTGATGTGGCGGCACGCTGAAAACATCAGCCGCTTGGTCAAAGGCACCGAGTCCCGGTTGGGACAGAAATCCAAGCCGCCCAAGTCCTGAGGTCAAGCGCTGGTGTGTACGCCTTGGGCGTGTGGGCTGGCGCACATGCCGACGCCTGAGTCCTGGCCGCGCGGGCGGGCAAGCCCCGGTGATCCGCTGGGACGGTGTCAGTCCCGAAAGTTGTTGAAGCTCAACGGTACTTCGGGCAACTCTTTTTTGATCAAGGCCATGGCCGCTTGCAGATCGTCGCGTTTGGCGCCGGTCACACGCACTGCGTCGCCCTGGATGGCGGCCTGTACTTTCATCTTGCTGTCTTTGATCAGGCGTTGGATTTTTTTGCCGGTTTCGGCCTCGATGCCGCTGCGCACCTTGATGACCTGGCGCACTTTGTCGCCACCCGCCTTTTGCGCCGTTCCGACGTCCAAAAATCGCACGTCGACGCCGCGCTTGGTCAGCTTGTTGCGCAGCACATCCTGGATTTGTTGCAACTGAAAATCGGCGTCGCCGGTCAGCGTGATTTCCTTGTCCTTGATTTCAATGGCCGCTGAGGTGCCTTTGAAGTCAAACCGGGTTTGGATTTCTTTGGTGGTGTTGTCGACGCCGTTGCGTACTTCGACCAGATCGGGGTCGCAGACCGTATCGAATGAGGGCATGGTGGGGCTGAATTTCGCGGTGAGACAATCGGCGCATGTTAGTCGAGAAAAACCTTGCCTTACAAGGCTGCAACACCTTCCACATTGTTGCCAAAGCCCGGCAATGTGTTCGAGTGACCAGCCAGGCCGATGTGCTCGCCGTCCTGGCCGACCCGGAGTTGGCGGCGCAAGACAAATTTGTATTGGGTGGCGGCAGCAACCTGGTGCTCACCGGCGATGTGAAGCCCTTGGTGCTGAAGGTCGAGATCCAAGGCCGCGCGCTGCTGCGCGAGACGCCCAAACACTTCATCGTGGAAGCCGGAGCGGGGGAAAACTGGCACGACTTTGTGGCCTGGACCCTGGATGAAGGCATGCCCGGGCTGGAGAACATGGCCTTGATTCCTGGCACTGTGGGCGCCGCGCCGGTGCAAAACGTCGGCGCCTATGGTGTTGAATTGCAAGATCGGTTCGATTCGCTGGACGCCATCGATTTGCAGTCTGGCCAGACCTTCACGCTCGATGCGGGCCAGTGTGCGTTTGGCTACCGCGATTCGGTGTTCAAACACAGCAGCGTGCCGACGTCCGGCGCGCCGGCCCACCAGCCGCTGGGCCTCAAAGACCGCGCCCTTATTCTCAAGGTGCGCTTTGCCATCCCCAAGATTTGGAAGCCGGTACTGGGCTATGCCGACATCGAGAAGAAAATGGTCGAACACCAGTGCTCCCAGCCCACGGCCCGCCAGATGTTTGACTGGGTCTGCGCCATCCGGCGCGCCAAGCTGCCCGACCCGGCAGTGCTGGGCAACGCGGGCAGCTTTTTCAAGAACCCCACCGTCACGCCTGAGCAATGTGCCGACATCATCGCCCGCGAGCCCCGGCTGGTGCACTACAGGCTGGCCGATGGCTCGGTCAAGCTGGCTGCCGCATGGTTGATTGACGCCTGCGGCTGGCGCGGAAAAACCGTGGGGCGCGCCGGGGTCTACGAAAAGCAGGCTTTGGTGCTGGTCAACCGCGGCATGGCCGACGGAGGCGAAGGCGCCAGCGGTGGTGAGGTGATGACGCTGGCCCGCGCCATCCAGACCAGCGTGTACGAGCGCTTTGGCATCCTGCTCGAACCCGAGCCGGTGGTGCTGTAGCCCAATGTCCAGATGCACCTGTTGCCTTCGTTAGAGGCCTATTGCCCTTGGTGCGGGCTGCACGTGTGGCAACGCGGTAAATTCACCCCATGAAAAATGTTCTGGTTTTGGGCGGTACCGGCTTTGTTGGTGCCCACGTGTGTGAAAAGCTGGTGCGCGCGGGCGCTTCGGTCACGGTGCCCACGCGGCGTCGCAACAACGCCCGCAAGCTCTTGCACCTGCCCACGCTCACCGCCTTGGAGCTCGACGTCCACGACCCGGCAGCGCTGCGCCAAGTGATGGCGGGCCACGACGCGGTAGTCAATTGCGTGGCCATCCTGCACGGTAGCGCGGCGCAGTTTGAGCGCACCCACGGGGCCCTGGCTAACAGCGTGGCGCAGGCTGCTGTGGCCAACCGGGTCGAACAGCTGGTGCACATCAGCGCTCTGGGCGTCTCGCCTGATGCGCCCCAGACCGCACCCTCCAAGTACCTGCGCAGCAAGTCACTGGGCGAGTTGGCGATAGCGCAGGCACAAGGACAGGTACTTGGCACAACGCACGGGCAGGGCGTGCAGGTCAGCGTTTTGCGACCGAGCGTGATCTTTGGCGCTGAAGACAAGTTCCTCAACCTCTTTGCCAGCTTGCAAAGGCTCGCGCCCTTCGTCCCCTTGGCCGGTGCCGATGCCCGCTTTGCCCCGGTGTGGGTGGAAGATGTGGCGCAGGCGGTGGTGCAGTGTTTGCAGCGCAGCGGACGCGGCTTGGGCCCCTTGGTGTTGGAGTTGTGCGGGCCCGAGGTCTTCACCCTGCAGCAGCTGGTGCAATTGGCCGGTGGCTGGAGCGGTGTGGGTGGTGGGCGAGGCCGCGCGGTGTTGCCGCTGCCGCACTGGGCGGGCTATTTGCAGGCGCTGCTGATGGAGTGCGCGCCCGGTGCGCCGCTGATGAGCCGCGACAACCTGGACTCGATGAAAGTGGACAACGTTCCCACGGGCGCAGTGCCAGGACTAGAGATCTTGGGCATCACGCCGGCTTCGATGCGCGCCATTGCCCCGGCGTACTTGGGGCGACGCACCGCTTAGTGGCGTTCCCCTTCACTCAGACTAGCGCCCCTTCCCACGCGCAACCGCCGGCTGCACAGCGCCCGAAGGTCGGCTCAGGAACCTAGCTTCAGGAAGTCATCGCCCTTGCCCAACTGCAGCAGACCGGCGTCGCTGTAAATGCCCAGCTTGGCGCGGGTGTCGGTGATGTCGAGGTTGCGCATGGTGAGCTGGCCGATGCGGTCCAGCGGGCTGAAGGGCGCGTCTTCGACCTTCTCCATGGAGAGGCGCTCAGGCGCGTAAGTGAGGTTGGGGCTCTCGGTGTTGAGGATGCTGTAGTCGTTACCGCGGCGCAGTTCCAGCGTGACTTCGCCGGTGATGGCGCGGGCCACCCAGCGTTGGGCGGTCTCACGCAACATGATGGCCTGGCTGTCGAACCAGCGGCCTTGGTACAGCAGGCGGCCCAGTTTGCGACCGTTGTCCCGGTACTGCTCGATGGTGTCTTCGTTGTGGATGCCGGTGATCAGGCGCTCGTAGGCGATGAACAGCAGCGCGAGTCCGGGCGCTTCGTAAATGCCGCGGCTCTTGGCTTCGATGATGCGGTTCTCAATCTGGTCGCTCATGCCCAGGCCGTGGCGTCCGCCAATACGGTTGGCTTCCAGTATCAGCGCCACCGGGTCTTCAAAGCGCACACCGTTGAGTGCCACTGGCTGACCTTCCTCAAAGCGCACGGTCACTTCTTCGCGTTGGACCTCGACGTCGTCCTTCCAGAATGCCACGCCCATGATAGGGTTCACGATCTTGATGCCACTCGATAGCAGCTCCAGGTCTTTGGCTTCGTGCGTGGCACCCAGCATGTTGCTGTCGGTGCTGTAGGCCTTTTCTGCACTCATCTTGTAGCCAAAGCCCGTCTGGGTCATGAAGGCCGACATCTCGGCGCGGCCGCCGAGTTCGTCGATGAACAGCTGGTCCAGCCAGGGCTTGTAGATCTTCAGACTGGGGTTGGTCAGCAGGCCGTAGCGGTAAAAGCGCTCAATGTCGTTGCCCTTGAAAGTGCTGCCGTCGCCCCAGATATTGACCTCGTCCTCCTTCATGGCGGCCACCAGCATGGTGCCGGTGACGGCGCGGCCCAGCGGCGTGGTGTTGAAGTAGGTTGCGCCTGCAGTGGTGATATGGAAGGCGCCCGCTTGCAGCGCCGCGATGCCCTCGTGCGCCAGTTGGCGGCGGCAGTCGATCAGGCGGGCCAGCTTGGCGCCGTACTGCATGGCTTTGCGTGGAATCTCGTCGTAGTCCGGCTCGTCGGGCTGGCCCAGGTTGGCGGTGTATGCGTAGGGGATGGCGCCTTTGAGCTTCATCCAATGCAGCGCGGCGCTGGTGTCGAGCCCGCCAGAAAAAGCGATGCCGACTTTTTGGCCGACGGGGAGGTTTTGCAGGATGGTGTTCGACATGGTGTGGGCGTAGGTGGCTCAGTGGGGATAGCAAACTCGGGACGAACGCAGCCGCAAGTTATGCGTAATGACAGATGTAGTGGTAAGCCTGGGCCACGCGGATTTCGAACTTGCTGTTGGCTGGTACGCTGAACTGGTGACCCGCGTCGGAGCGCAGCCACTGGTCGCTGCCAGCGAGCTTGTACTCGCAACCGCCGGCCACGCACTCCATGATCTCGGCTGCGGCGGTGCTGAAGGTAAGCGTGGCGGGTAGCACCACGCCGACCGATTTCTTGCTGCCGTCGGCCAGCGTCAGCGAGTGGCTCACGCATTTGCCGTCAAAGTAGACATTGGCCTGGGTGGTGACGCTGACGTGGTCGATCTGGGAGGTGGTCATGGGGCAAGCTGGGTTGGGGAAAGCCGACAATTTTAGGTGAAGGCGCACGCCACCTAACAGGCCCGTTCCGCGCTGTGTCGCGCGCTGCGCTCAAGCGACATAAATCGGCGGGCGCACCAGACCATGTTCAGCGGTGCACCTCGCTCAACCGAGCCGCGTCTCCCAATCTTGCGGCGCAAAACCCACCGTCACCTGTGCGTCGGCCCACTCCACCACCGGTCGCTTGATGACGCTGGCGTGCTTCAGCATCAGCGCGCGGGCACTGGCGCGGTCGGTCACCCCCGCTTGCGCTGCAGCGTCAAGCTTGCGCCAAGTGCTGCCTTTGCGGTTGAGCAGCGCTTCCCAGCCCAACTTGGTCAGCCAGTGGTCTAGGCGCGCTTCAGGTACGCCTTGTTTCTTGAAATCGTGGAAGGTGGTGTGCTGCTCGTGCCCCACCAGCCAGGCGCGCGCCCTCTTGACGGTGTCGCAGTTGGGGATGCCATAGAGGGTGGTGGCGGGTGTGCTCATCCGGCGATTTTACGAACCGGACTGT
The DNA here is from genome assembly GCF_044236835.1 of Rhodoferax sp. GTDB lineage: Bacteria > Pseudomonadota > Gammaproteobacteria > Burkholderiales > Burkholderiaceae_C > Allorhodoferax. The sequence goes on along the minus strand of NZ_JBIIGC010000016.1, from coordinate 67,327 downwards.
CCCCGTTCGCTGCCCCAGCCCTGCGACAATCCGCAGCGCCATGCAAACCCCCACCACCCTATCCGATTGGCTCGCGCATTGCGAGCGCCTGCACCCCAAAAACATTGACATGGGCTTGGAGCGCGTGCGCACCGTGGCCCAGCGCATGCAGCTGCGGTTTGGTTGTCCGGTCATCACCGTGGCGGGCACCAACGGCAAGGGTTCGACCTGCGCCATGTTGGAGTCGATCTTGCTGCAGGCCGGTTACCGCACCGGCGTGTACACCTCGCCTCATTTGGTGCAATTTGAAGAGCGCTTGCGCTTGGGTGGTGTGCCGGTGGACAGCGTCGCGCTGGTAGAAGGTTTTGCCGCGGTGGAGCGCGCTCGGGTGGATGGCGATGCCGTGTCGCTGACCTACTTTGAGTTCAGCACCCTGGCCATCTTTGAGGTGATGCGCCGCACCCCGCTGGATGTGCTGGTGTTGGAAGTCGGCTTGGGGGGGCGCCTGGATGCGGTCAATATCATCGACACCGACTGCGCCATCATCACCAGCATCGACCTGGACCACATGGAGTTTTTGGGCCCGGACCGCGAATCCATCGGGCGCGAAAAGGCCGGCATCATGCGCACCGGCCGGCCGGTGGTGGTGAGCGACCCGGTGCCACCCCAAAGTGTGCTGGACCACGCGTTGGAGGTGGGTGCCGATCTCTGGCGCGTGGGGCGCGATTTCAATGTCTCGGGCGACAAACAGCAGTGGGGCTGGGCCGGGCGTGGTCGGCGCTACAGCGGCTTGGCCTACCCAGCACTGCGTGGTGCCAACCAACTGGTCAATGCAGCTGGTGTGCTAGCTGCCTTGAGCGCGCTGCGTGAGCGCTTGCCGGTAACCGCGCAAGCAGTGCGCTCCGGGTTGGCCGCCGTAGAACTGGCGGGCCGATTTCAGATCGTGCCAGGCCAGCCCACCCTCGTGCTCGATGTAGCCCACAACCCGCACTCCGCCGCCGCACTGGCCGCTAACCTGGACGCCATGGGTTTTTACCCCACCACCCATGCCGTGTTTGGCGCGATGGCAGACAAGGACCTCGCGCCCATGCTCGCCGTGCTTTCGCCGCTGGTGGACCGCTGGTATTGCACCGATTTGCCCACGCCCCGAGCCGCCAGCGGCGCCCAGCTCCAGCAGGCATGGGAGGCGCAAAACACCCGCAAAGACGCCAGCGCGCGGGCGTTTTCCAACCCCTCGCTGGCTCTGCAGGCGGCGGTCGATGCGGCAGACCCCGCTGATAGAATCATCGTCTTCGGATCGTTCTACACCGTCGGTGGCGTGTTGCAGCAAGGTGTGCCCCAGTTGCGATCGCGCCACCTCCCCCTGTAACCGCGTTTTTCCCACCCCAGGGCAGCTATGGCATTCTTTAAATTCCGCAAGTCGAATGAAGAGCCCACGGCCCCGGCGCAAGCGCCCGAGAGCGCGCAAACCCTGCGCCAGCGTGCGCGCCACCGGCTGGCCGGTGCGGCGGTGCTGGTGCTGCTCGGTGTAGTAGGTTTCCCCCTCTTGTTTGATAACCAGCCGCGCCCGATTGCGTTGGACATTTCCATCGAAATTCCCGACAAGGCCCAGACCGCGCCGCTCGCGGCCGTGGCTGCGTCGGCTGCTATTGCGCCACTGCCCGGTGCCTCGCGCGCGGCCTCTGGCGTGATTGCGGCTGCACCCGCGCCGTCACCTTCACCGGCAATTGCATCCGCGCCAGCGCCCCAAGTACCCGTGGCACAGGTCAAAGCAGACGCCAAGTCTGAAGTCAAAGCGGCTGTCACAGCCGGCACCCCAGCTGCGCCAACCAAGCCGATCCAAGACAGCAACGCTGGGGCGCCCCCCGCTGCCAGCAAAAGTGCCGAAGCCGCTGTGACTAAAGATGCCAAGCCCACCGTGGCCCAAGACGCCAAACCGGCAGCCGCCAAGGACGCCAAGCCCGCGCCCTCCGATGAGGCGGGGCGGTACATCGTGCAGTTTGGTGCGTTTTTGGATGCCTCCAAAGCCCGCGAGGCGCGCCAGAAAGTAGAGCGTGCCGGCTTGAAGACTTACGCACAGGTGGTGCAGGTGCCCGAGGGCAAGAAGATCCGGGTGCGGGTGGGTCCGTTTGCCACCAGGGCCGAGGCAGAGAAGGCCGCCGAGAAAATCAAGAAGCTGAATCTCCCTGCGGCGATTCTCACGCTCTAGCAGGCCGATGCAGTTGGCAGCGCTCGACTGGATAGTGTTGGCTGTGCTGGTGGGATCGGTGGCGCTGGGGGCCTGGCGCGGCTTGGTGCATGAAGTTCTCTCGGTCGCCGCCTGGGTGCTGGCGGTGGTGCTGGCGCAGTGGTTTGCATCCGACGTTGGCGCGCGCTTGCCCATCGCAGGCGCGGGCGAGTCGATGCGTTACGCAGCGGGATTTGCGCTGGTGTTTGTGGCCGTGGTCTTTGCTGGCGGGCTGCTTGCGTTTTTGATCTCCAAACTCATGGCCTCGGTGGGCCTGCGGCCCATTGACCGGGTGTTGGGCGCAGGATTTGGTGCGATGCGCGCGGTGGTGCTGGTGTTGGCGGCCACGGTGGTGGTGGGGCTCACACCGATGCGCGAGACGCAGGCGTGGCGCGAGTCGGTCGGCGCGCGCACTGCCGAGGCGGTGTTGGCGCAGGTCAAGCCCGCATTGCCAGACGATTTCAGGAAACATTTACCTTGAGAAGGTGCCCCCTATGTGCGGAATAGTCGGCGTCGTGAGCAACGCGCCAGTCAACCAGCTGATTTACGACGCATTGTTGCTGCTGCAACACCGGGGGCAGGATGCGGCGGGCATCGTCACCCAGCAAGAGCGTAAGTTCTTCATGCACAAGGCCAAGGGCATGGTGCGCGATGTGTTTCGCACCCGCAATATGCGCTCGCTGCCCGGTAACTGCGGCCTGGGCCAGGTGCGCTACCCCACGGCGGGCAATGCGTTCAGCGAAGAGGAAGCGCAGCCCTTTTACGTGAATGCCCCCTTTGGCATCGTGCTGGTGCACAACGGCAACCTGACCAACGCGCACGCCCTCAAAAGCGAGCTCTTCAGCACCGACCACCGGCATATCAACACCGAGAGCGACTCGGAGGTGCTGCTCAACGTGCTGGCCCATGAGATCGAAAAAACCACCCGCGGCTTGCCATTGCAGCCGCGCGATGTGTTTGCGGCGGTGCGCAATGTGCACCTGCGCGTGAAAGGCTCGTACGCGGTGATCGCGCTGATTGCCGGGCACGGCGTGCTGGCGTTTCGCGATCCGTTCGGCATTCGCCCTCTGTGTCTGGGAAAGAGCCAGGACACCGTGGTGCTGGCCAGCGAGTCGGTGGCGCTGGAGGGCACCTCCCACCAGTTTGTGCGCAACGTGGACCCGGGTGAGGCCATCTTTATCGACCTGCAAGGGCAGGTACATGCGCAGCAGTGTGCGCAGTCGCCCACGCTCAAGCCCTGCATTTTTGAATTCGTGTACCTGGCCCGGCCGGACTCGGTGATGGACGGCATTTCGGTGTACCAGGCCCGGCTCAATTTGGGTGAATCGCTGGCCAAGCGGGTGATCTCCACCGTGCCGCCCAACGAGATCGACGTGGTCATCCCGATTCCCGAATCCAGCCGGCCCAGCGCCGCCCAGCTGGCGCAGTTGCTGGGCTTGCCGTACCGCGAGGGTTTTGTCAAAAACCGCTATGTCGGGCGCACCTTCATCATGCCGGGGCAAGCGGTACGCAAAAAGTCGGTGCGGCAAAAGCTCAATGTGATAGCTAGCGAGTTCAAAGGCCGCAATGTGCTCTTGGTGGACGACTCGATTGTGCGTGGCACCACCTCCAAAGAAATCGTGCAAATGGCGCGCGACGCCGGTGCCCGCAAGGTCTACATGGCCAGCGCCGCGCCGCCAGTGCGCTTTCCCAATGTGTACGGCATTGACATGCCCACCAGCAGCGAGCTGGTGGCGCACAACCGCACGGTGGAGCAGATCCGCGAAATCATCGGCTGCGACGCCCTGATTTACCAGGACGTTGAAGGCATGAAAAAGGCCATCGGCTCGCTCAACGGCCGCTTGGATGGCTTCGATGCATCGTGCTTTGATGGCGTGTATGTCACCGGCGACATCAATGCCAACGACATCGCCCGCCTCAACGCCGGCCGCTTGGGCACGGACGAAGCCGACCAGGACAACTCCCGCCTAGCTCTGCCCAACTTTCAAGACTGAAACACCGCGCCACCATGACCCAGCCCCGATCCCCACGCCCGCTGCACCGCGACACTCTGGCGGTGCGCGCCGCACTGGAGCGCAGCCAGTATGGCGAAAACTCCGAAGCCCTGTACCTCACCAGTGGCTATGTGCAGCCCAGTGCCGCCACCGCGGCTGCGCGTTTCGCCGGTGACGAAGACGGCTTTACCTACGGCCGCTATGGCAACCCCACCGTGGCCAGTTTGGAGGCGCGCTTGGCCGCGATGGAGGGCACCGAAGCCTGCATGTCCACCGCTTCGGGCATGTCGGCCATTCTGATGATGTGCATGGGGCTGCTCAAGGCGGGTGACCATGTGGTGTGCTCGCAATCGATGTTTGGCTCCACCATCAAGCTCATTGGCTCGGATTTGGCCAAGTTCGGCGTGGAGTCCAGCTTTGTGTCGCAAACCGATGCCACCGCCTGGGCAGCGGCGGTGCGACCCACCACCCGCTTGTTGTTTTGTGAGACGCCGACCAACCCCTTGACCGAGGTGTGCGACATCCAGGCGCTGGCCGACATCGCCCATGGCGCAGGTGCCTTGCTGGCGGTGGACAACTGCTTTGCCACGCCCGCGCTGCAGCGCCCAGCCAGCTTGGGCGCGGACATCATCATGCATTCGGGCACCAAGTACCTCGATGGCCAAGGCCGCGTCATGGCCGGAGCGTTGTGCGCCAGCCAGGTCTTGGTGACCGAGAAGTTTTTGCCCGTGCTCAAGAGTGCGGGTATGACCCTGGCGCCCTTCAACGCATGGGTGGTGCTCAAGGGCCTGGAGACGCTGGACATCCGCATGCGCGCGCAGTCGGCGAATGCCTTGGCCTTGGGCCAGTGGTTGGAGCAATGCAGCGCGGTGCAGCGCGTGTACTACCCCGGCCTGCCCAGCCATCCGCAGCATGCCTTGGCCATGCGCCAGCAGTCGGGCTGCGGCGGCGCGGTGCTGTCCTTCGAGGTCCGCGCCGATGCGCCCAAGCAAGCGCGTGCGCGCGCTTTCCATGTGCTCGATAGTTTGCAAGTGCTCTCGCTGTGCACCAACCTGGGCGACACCAAAACCTTGGCTGCACACCCGGCCAGCACCTCGCACGGACGCCTGACCGAGGCCCAGCGGCAGGTTGCGGGCGTGACCCAAGGCATGGTGCGCGTGGCAGTGGGGCTGGAGCACATCGACGACATCATTGCCGACCTCGCTGGCGGCCTGGACACCCTTTGACATGACCCACACCCGCACCCGATTTGCACCATCGCCCACCGGCTTCATCCACCTTGGCAACATCCGCTCGGCGCTGTACCCCTGGGCGTTTGCCCGCTCCACCGGGGGCGACTTCATTCTGCGCATCGAAGACACCGACGTGGGGCGCTCCACCCAGGCCGCGGTGGACGTCATCCTGGAAGGCATGGCCTGGCTAGGGCTGGACCACGACGAAGGGCCGTTCTACCAAATGCAGCGCATGGACCGCTACAAAGAAGTCCTGCTCCAGCTGCAAGCTAAAGGCTTCGTCTACCCCTGCTACATGGGTGTGGAGGAGCTCGATGCACTGCGCGAACGCCAAATGGCCGCCAAAGAAAAGCCCCGCTACGACGGCACCTGGCGCCCCGCGCCCGGCAAGGTGTTGCCGCCCATCCCTTCCGGCGTGGCACCGGTGCTGCGCTTCATGACCCCGCAAGACGGCGTGGTGGCTTGGGATGACAAGGTCAAAGGTCGGGTTGAATTCCAAAACAACGAGCTCGACGATCTGGTGATCGCGCGCCCCGCCCAAGCGGGCGAGGCGGTGGGCACGCCCACCTACAACTTCTGTGTCGTGGTGGACGACATCGACATGGCGATCACCCACGTCATCCGCGGAGACGACCACGTCAACAACACTCCGCGCCAGATTCACATCTTTAGGGCGCTGGGTGCCGAGCCACCGGTCTATGCGCACCTGCCGACCGTGCTCAATGAGCAGGGCGAAAAGCTGAGCAAGCGCAACGGCGCCAAGCCCGTCACCCAGTACGCCAAAGAAGGCTTTTTGCCCGACGCCATGGTCAACTACTTGGCGCGCCTGGGCTGGAGCCACGGTGACGACGAAATTTTTAGCCGCGCGCAATTTTTGGAGTGGTTCAGCCTGGACCACCTGGGCAAAAGCGCAGCGCAGTTCGACGACGCCAAGCTGCGCTGGGTCAACGCCCAGCATCTCAAGGCCATGCCGGGCAGCGCCTTGGCACCGCTGGTGGCAGCCCACCTGGCCGAACGTGCGTTGCCCACCGACGCACGCTTGGAGCGGCTGTGCGATTTGCTCAAAGACCGCTGCGACACCACGGTGGCCTTGGCAGATTGGGTCAGCCGCTTCTACACCGACGCCAGCCCTGACGCCGCCAGCCTGGCCCAGCACGTCACCGACGCGGTACGCCCCGCACTGCGCGCCTTGGCACAGGCCCTGCAGGACTGTGCCTGGGACAAAGCGTCGATTGCTGCCGCCATCAAGCAAGTGCTGTTGGACACCGGCCTGAAGATGCCGCAGCTGGCGATGCCGGTGCGCCTCTTGGTGCTGGGCACGGTGCAGACGCCATCGCTGGACGCGGTGCTGGAGTTGCTGCCCCGAGAAAAAGTGCTGTCGCTTCTTTCGGGAGCGTAAAAAATGACGCTATACTCGCGGGCTTCAAACAGAGTTCGAACGGTCGAAAAGTTTGGAGTGTGGCAACTTGAGGGGGTATAGCTCAGCTGGGAGAGCGCTTGCATGGCATGCAAGAGGTCAGCAGTTCGATCCTGCTTACCTCCACCAAAGTTGCTAATGATTTTCGTAACGGAAGTCCCAAGGTTTTGACCCCATCGTCTAGAGGCCTAGGACATCACCCTTTCACGGTGAGTACCGGGGTTCGAATCCCCGTGGGGTCGCCAAGTTTTGTCGCAAGACAAACGGCACAAGCAGGAACCAAATTTCTCGCATGAGAAGTTCGCTTGGCTCGCAAGAGCAAACGGTTGCCGCTACCAGGAGTGGTAGTTCAGTTGGTTAGAATACCGGCCTGTCACGCCGGGGGTCGCGGGTTCGAGTCCCGTCCACTCCGCCAAAGTTTAAAAAGGCCGTTGATTTTCAACGGCCTTTTTCATTTATTACGCGCACCAGTGTCACGTTGAAGTGCCCACCTACCGCGAAACCTTAATGAATCTGCATTCGTACCTTGGACGTCACCCGCTTTCGTAGACATAAATCAACTTCCAGTTTGAAGTTGCTCGAACGCAAGCGGGCTCATTTGGTCAAGATGACTGTGCCTGCGGACTCGATTGTAAAAACCTTCAATGTAATCAAACACGTCTGACTTGGCTTCCTGGCGAGAAGCATAGATATGACGCTTGATTCGCCCTTTCTTCACCATCTCGCAAATTGAACCCTGGTACTACCAAAGATCTGAATTAACGGTCCTTGAAAGCGATTACCAGACAAAGACGAAACCTGAGGATCGACGCGGCCCCGATAATTTTTCCAAAAATCTAGAAGCGCAGTAGCGGGCTCAGAGTCTGATGGATCAGTCCGAGCAAGCTACCAAGGTGGACTGTTCAAGCGACCATCAAATGTTGTATCAAAAAGTAAACGCCACAATTAAATAACCACCTGAAATGCGTCAGAACTGGCCAGATATCATTCCCTTGCTAATGATCTGGCCTTTAAATTTAGATTCAAAGAAATCGATTGTCATCGGTGTGGGCCCAAAAAATCCACCAACTTCGACCTTATCTCTCAATGCAAATACAGCAAACCTGTAAGTATGAACTCCATCAGGCGGACACATCCCCTCGTAGCCCTTCGAGTTACCCGAAGTCCGGCCAACGTCACCTTGAACCTTCTCACCGACACCGATATCGAATGAACTTCCACCAACTGGAATGTTAAAAACATTCCAATGTACCCACACTTTTCCTGCTGGCCTCACCGCATCTGGGTCATCTGCAACGATTGCCAAGTACTTCGCATCGGTCGGAATATTCTTGACAGAAAGCTGCACAGATGAATCACTGCCGCCTTGTCGTCCGCAAGCGTGAACCTTATCAATTTTGTTACCGTTAATTGAATTAGATAGAATTAATAATTCCGTAGCGAGAGTTCCAGTTGAGATTGCAAAAATACAACTTCCCACCAAACTAAATAATGCTGTCTTCATCTCAATTCTCCTGGTGTGAGTTATCAAAAGTGAATGGCTGTGCAAGCTGCCGGGGTTTTGAAATTTGCGTGGTGGTGTGAGTAAGTCATTTAGCATAGTCAGCGCTACATGATCCATTCTTTACCTGAAGTTGTTTTTGAGTGAGGCTGAATTGATTTGCCTAAGCTTTATCAGGACTGACGAGCAGGAAAATGATGGCAAAAATGCAGAGAATTTTAATATGTTACGTATGTGCACCATTAAATTGCCCACTAGGTGGAATTGGGGTTTCATTGCAGAAGGACCAAAATAAAACAAATGATTTTTCCGAACAAGCAAGAAACATTGACTCAATTTGAATATGCGTCAATTAGGATTCCATCCACCGCACATGCGTTTCTCGGGATTTTTTTCACAGAAACTTTTTTCCACTTTGAAATGTGCACCGCTAAAGTATTCATTTGCCATCTCCAGATTTGATTTGGCATCCTCGTTGCCTAAAGACGCTGCCTTTCTCCACCATTTCACGGCCAGATCTTTGTCCATGGGAACGCCCCCTGATTTGGCCCAGATCTGCCTGGTGCCCTCCCAATACATAGCCCCTAAAACATTCATTGCACCGTCATGTCCCAGCTTGACCGCCATATTCGCCCACCTGAGAGCTTCGTCGGTATCAGCGACAACTTCGTCCACGCTACCAGCTTCAGAATCCATGAGCATGCTAGCTAACTGAGCCATTGCTTGGGCATTTCCCCGATTCGCTGCCAAGGTTAACCACTTTCTGGCACTCCAACGTGAAACAGGTGATCCATCGTCATGGCGTGCACCTCTCAAGCACCCATCTGTATGAGCGTTTACTAATGCCGCTGTCGCCTGTAAACTTCCATTTAATGCAGCATTTTCAAAGCGCGCGATTGCGCGCTGCATTTGACCTGGCGCAAAGCCATTGAAGCGACTTTGCATGCGATATTTGTAGAGACAAGTGATCGGTAGCAACGCTGGAGCATAATCTACGTCAACTGCGCTTTGGTACATCTTCAATGCTGTGTTGAAGCTTTCTTGGACTCCATGCCCGCTCTCAAACATAAAGCCAATAAGCAGTAGAGAATGTCGATGCCCTGAATCAGCTGCTTTCTTATAGTAGGTCAATGCTTCTGAAGCTGACTTGTCATCCAATCTAAAAAAGACTTTGCTATGTAGGGCTCGCCCATACTGGAAGTTTAGTAATGGATCATGAGGCGCCTCTGTTAGTGCACGCTTGCACGAATCGACAGCTGGATCAACCTCGATGTTGGTAAACCTTTCGCCCTTAACACCGGGGCGTTTTTGAAGGTCATCGGGGTCCGCTGCCTCTCGATCACACAAGTCCCTTGCTTTAGATGGCTTGGCCATAAATTTGGCTGGAAAATTTCGCCAATCATATTCGATTGCAGTAACTACAGATGGACTTAAACAAACAAAAGCAATAGCGACAATTACATTTTTATTTAGCTTTGTGCAAAATGACATCATTGCTTCTCCTCATGAAGTGTGATTTATTTGTTAGCAGGTATCCATATGTGTGTCAATGCGGTGCTAGCTTGTTTCAAGGGATTTGATTTGCGACACAAATGTTTATCTCTTTGAAAACGCAATTTTTTCCAAGTTTAGAATGAGTTAATACTTCCTTATTCGCCTATATGTGCGGCACATTTCACTGCTTTATTGCGCTGCACATCAGCTTGCTCATCGTATGGATTCTCAGCACAAGGTTATTCGCAAAGGTCGATGCTCATCTACCAAGTGTGTTTCGACATGACCGCATACATATTGCATACTCCACATAGTTTGGATGACTGGCATTAAAAAATGATGACATGTGAGACCCATGCGTGGCGGACCATGTCGCTTGAGCGCCGCCTTTTTGTCTGTGTGCACTATCGCAATTTCACCTCCAGCCATGCGGGCAACGTCACAAGCGCGCGAACGCTCACCTACTGCGTACAGCCTACAGGCCTGTAATGCTTATGTCTACTGTGATCAATGTGTGTGGCCGGATGATGGTGTTGTCGCATGGCAACGACACAGATCAAGTCCAGTTACGCCGGCGAGTCTTGTTCGTGTGCCTCTCGTGGAAAGAACAGTTAGCGGTTGTGACCTGCCCCCCATAAACCGTACTGTTTCTAACGTGTGTCCGAACCTGCATTCGGTGGCAGCAAGCTCCCAGCATTCCCCACTCATACCCGCTCCGGCCTGACCTCGCTGACCTTGATCAGCCCGAAAGCCCGGGTGCCCGCGCGGTAATCCCATTGCTCTATCTGACAGCATCCGGGCACCGCGTCCTTGCCCCAGCGCAGCAGATTCACTGAGTTGGGTGCGCCACTGCGCACGCGGGATGACACGGCTGTGCCCGCCTGCACGGCCCACAGCGGACGCGCCAGGCCTTCCAGTTGCATGACGTAGGGGAGGTGGATGTGGCCGCCGATGACGAGGTCGACGCCGGCTTGTGCCCAATGCTGTAACGCCAGCCCATGCCCGCGCAGACGGTTGGACTTGTCCTTGGCAAGAGTGACGGCGATAGGCTGGTGCACCACCACCACGCGCAGTTGTGTTGGATCGGCATGCTCCACCAGCCTGGCGACCCTATCGACCTGCTGTGCGGACACCTCGCCATGTTTGTGGCGCCAGGGCCGCGTGGTGTTCACGCCCACGAGCAAAAGGTCCGCAGTGCGGTGCACCGGCTCCAGATCGGCGCCAAACGCGGCGCTGTACCGCCCGTACGGGCGGTGCATGCGCGCCCACACACCGAAGAGCGGGATGTCGTGGTTGCCTGGGACCGACAGCCAGGGCACGCCCAGGCGGTCCACGAACGCACGTGCCGCGCGGAACTGGGCCGTGCGGGCGCGCTGTGTGATGTCGCCCGACAGCACCAGCACATCAGGGCGCTGCTGCTTTGCCAGCGCCACCAAGGCTTCAACGACCGCGTACTGCTCGGTGCCAAAGTGGGTGTCGGAAATTTGCATCAGGACGCTCAAGCTGTCGCTCCTTCCCCATGGGCACCGGTATTGCTCAGGGTGAGCGCACGCGGGGGCTTGAGCAGGTACAGGGGGCGGGCGTGCACGCGGAAATCCAGCGGCGTGCGCATCATCGTGACCTCACCATCAAAGGCCACTTTGATCCCCCTGCGGCCTGGTAACAACCTGGGTCGCACCACCAGGTGCTCGAACTCGAAGCGCTCCACCCCCGCCGCTTCACCGAGCCTGCCCATGGCACCGTGCAGCATCAGGTTGAGCATCGACATCGTTCCGACAGGCCGCAGCACGAGCGCGGCTATGGTGCCGTCGCCCGGTGCCCCCGCCAGGGTGTCATCGGGCTCAGCGCCGAACTGCTGCAGTTGCAGGCGGTTGTTGCCCACGAACAGCGTCAAGGCCTGCAGGTCGCGCTCCTGGCCGCCCATTTCGATGTGCAATCGCAAACGGCGCTGGGCACGCAGCAAAGTCGCGCAGGCCGCTACAAACGCCACCCAGCGGCTGCGGCCGAAGCGCGCCTTGAAGGCCTCGCGGTCTTCCAGCAAATCGGGGTAGAGCCCCAGACTGGCGTTGACAAGGAACACCCGTTCGTTGATGCCCGCCACTTGGACTGGCGTAGGTACCGAACGCAGCAACTGGCGGACGGCATCGGCTGGGTCTGCAGGAATGCCGTGTGTGCGGGCAAAGTAGTTGAACGTGCCTTGTGGAACCACCCCCATGGCGCAGCCCGCAGCGTGTGCAGCCTGCGCCACGGTGTTGAGGGTGCCGTCGCCGCCGACGGCGACCACGGCCGCGCGGGTGGCAATCGCTTGGGCTGCGGCCCGGTGCGCGGTATCGCTTAACTCGGCGGGCTTGCAAAACAGCAAGTCAGCGCGCCGCCCACTGTTGTGCAGCGCCGCTTCGATGACCCCGCCTTTGGCCTGCGCATCGCTGCTGCCCGACGCTGCGTTGATGACGAACTGGAGTGCCGATGCGTGGTCTATCTCGGGAGGCGCGGCCATGGCACCAAGCGCCTTCAGGTCTTTTCCCGCGTCAAACGTTCAGCGAACGAAATGCCGATCGCTGAGAGCACAAAGGTGAAGTGGATGACAGCCACCATCGTCACGATCTGGATGTTCTCCAAAGTCAACTCGCCGCTCAGGTAGGTCTTCAAGGCATGCACGCCGGAGATCGAGATGATGGCAAATGCAAGCTTCAACTTGAGGTTATAGGTGTTGACATGGTCCAGCCAGTCGGGCTTTTTCATGTCCGTCTTGTCGAAGTGCCCCGTGGTCACGAACAGCGATACCCCGGCAAGCGCCACCACCCACACCAGCTGCGCCACCATCGTCATGTCGACCAATTCAAGCACCTTGATGATCAGCTCAATCTTTTCAAAGTCGCCAAACAGCAAGGTGCTCATCAACTTGTAGGTCTCCAGCAGGAACTTGCCCAGGATGCCAAAGATGATGGCCACCAAACCGACATAGAAGAAGAGCATGGTGAATCGCATGCCGTAGAGCATCGATCCGACCCCAGAGAGTAGTTTTTCCATTCTTAACTTTCGTTGAACACCAAGGGCAGTGAGTTTCTAAGAGTGATTTCAATCGTGGCGCAGCAAATCACCAAAGACGGTGTGCTCGCCGTCTTTGCGATCGGCACCCGGTGCGTCGTACAGCACCAGCCAGCGCGGCTTGCCGCCCGATAGCGCCGGCGGCAGGTCGCACAGAGCCTCGGCGCGGTTGGTCCCACGGCCGTGAGGCAGCGGCACCGACTCGGTCAGCGCGGACTCGAACCGCACTGGCTCGCGGTTGGCGGCCAGCAGGGGCCGCGCGGCAGGCCATTTGAAAACGCGGATGTCGCCATTGAGCACCATCGTTGGACCGGCCAGGATGTAGAGGTCATCGCCAGAAAAGTGCAGGTCCCGCACACCTAGGCCGTCGAGTTGCAGAAAATGCTTGCGCACCAGCGTGCCGCTGTCGTCCAAAGGCGCCAAGCGCAGCTGGTCGCCGCGGGTCTCGACCGCGATCTCGAGCAGCGCCGACCAGCCGCGCAGCACCGGGCCGCGCAGGCCGAGCAGCAAGCGGCTTCCGTCCACGGCCAAGCCTTCGATGTCGAATCCGTTGTCCTTTCCCGGGATGCCCATGTACGGTCCGAAGTGGGGGTCGTCGGCGAGCGCACGGGTGAGCAGGTTGGATTGCGCATCACCCTTGAGGCGCAGCGCCATGCGGCCGTCTTGTGCCTGCCGCACCAGGCAGGGTTCGCCCTGCGCGTCATGCTCAATAGGCAGGCAGGCCAGCAGACGGCGGTTGCCGTCCAGTGCCACCTTGGCCAATCGTTTAGCGTTCTCGGCGTGGCTTCGCTCGGGCTTGGCGTTCTTGCGCTTCAAGCCATGTGAGCCGACCACCCAGAGGTATCCATCGGCCACCGCCATGCCTTCCAGATCGGCCTCTTCGTCGGGTGCGCCGGGAAGGTCCAGCAGATCGGCGAGCGGAAAATCGCGCACCTCGCCGAAGCGCAGCGTCTCGCTTCCCACCGGGTCGAGCAGACGCAGGCGGTCCAGACCGCAGGCCTCGTCGCCAGCGACCCAGAGCCAGTTGCCGGTAAACGCTGCGCCGGAGAGATTGGATTGGACCAGGCAGCCAGGAGAGAACTCCAGGCGGACGGCATTGGCGGAACGGGTGTTGGGCATCGGTTGCTACTCCAGAAGGTGATATGCCAAGCAGGCTGACGAGATGCAACGCAGGCCGCCCGCGGTCGCCAAACCGCGAAGTCTATAGTCCAAGCGCGAGCCTGCGTTCAGGCGCATCCTATCCCCATGTTCTTGTAAGCTTGCTTTTCGTCAGCGCCGGTTCAAGACCGTGGTCCGAAACCGTGCTGCGGTAGATCACAATGCCGCAATACCCAAGCGCTTCCATTCCTTAACTTGAAGGCCCCACCCCATGGCATCCAGTTTGCTCGCATTGATTGACGATATCGCCACCCTCTTGGATGACGTGTCGGTGATGACCAAAGTGGCGGTCAAGAAGACGGCCGGTGTGCTGGGAGACGACCTGGCGCTCAATGCGCAACAGGTCACGGGCGTGCAGGCCGACCGCGAGTTGCCGGTGGTGTGGGCGGTCGCCAAGGGGTCGATGGTCAACAAAGCCATCTTGGTGCCCGCAGCCTTGGTCATCAGCGCCTTTTTGCCCTGGCTGATTACGCCGCTGCTCATGCTGGGCGGATTGTTTTTGTGCTTTGAAGGGGCTGAAAAAGTACTGCACAAGTTCTTCCATTCCCCAGAGGAAGACCGCGCCCACCAAGCCGAACTGGTCAGAGCGGCAAGCGATGCGCAGGTAGATCTGCTGGCGTTCGAGCGCGACAAGATCAAAGGCGCGGTACGCACCGATTTCATTCTGTCGGCGGAAATCATCGTCATCACGCTGGGCACTGTGGCAGCAGCCAGCTTTGTAGAGCGGGTGTCGGTGCTGGTGGGCATTAGCCTCATCATGACGGTGGGGGTCTACGGCTTGGTGGCTGGCATTGTGAAACTCGACGACCTGGGGCTGCACCTGGTGCGCCAGGCTTCCTCCGTCCAGCAGGCCCTGGGCCGGGCTATTCTGGCCTTGGCGCCCAAGCTGATGAAGACGCTGTCTGTGGTGGGCACCGCCGCCATGTTTTTGGTGGGCGGCGGCATCTTGCTGCACGGCATCCCGGCGCTGGGGCATGCGGTAGAGGCCTACGCCAACGGTCTGGGTTGGTGGGGCGTGCTGGTCAGCAACCTCGCCGGTGGCCTGGCTGGGCTGCTGGCCGGTGTGGCGGTAGCGCTGGTGTACCAGGCGGTGCACAAGCTGCGCACCAAGGGCACGCGCTCGGCGTGATCCAAGGCCCTTGCGGGCAGGGCGCAGGGTAAGGGCTAAGCATGCCCCAGTGCGGCTGATGTACGCCGGATGCGCTTGGGTTGCGCAGCGAGAGCAGCGTCACGCTGCGCAGCGCTAAGCAGCCGCTGCGTTGGCCTGCCGCAGCGCGTGCAGCGCCTCTTCGGCGGTGGCGCGCTGCTGCGCGGATAAGGCTTCTAGCAGTGGCAAGGAATCGTCCAGCGCCGCTGGGTCCTGCACCAAATTCGCGATGGTTTGCCCGGCCAGCTTGGGTGCATCAAAAGCCAGACTTTGCAGCAGCACCGCGCCGCTGGCGTGGACCAGCTTGAAGTAGAACTTGCCGTCGGCTTCGCGGTACTGCTTGAAGCTGGCAAGCGCAGTTTTGCTGGCCTTGGCTTGGGCCGGACCGGCGCCGGTTGGCAAGGGGCGCAGCCCCACCGCGTGGCGCAGTTGGTGCATGAAGGGGGTGGCGCTGGCGCGGGCTTTTTGGGCGCCTTCGAGCAGCAGCGCTTCCACCTCTTGCGGGTGGTCGATCAGGTGCTGGTAGCGCGCGCGCATGGGCGCGATTTCTTGGTCGATGCGCTCTAGCAAGAGTTGCTTGGCCTCGCTCCAGGCGATGCCCTGCGCATAGCGCTGGCGCAGCGACTGGGTTTCTTCGGCGCTGGCAAAGGCTTGGAAGATCTGGAACAGCGCAGAGCCCTCGGTCTCTTTGGGTTCGTGCGGCAGGCGCGAGTCGGTTTTGAGGCTGGCGATGAGCTTTTGCAACTGCGCGCGGCTGGCAAACAGCGGGATGGTGTTGTCGTAACTCTTGCTCATCTTGCGGCCGTCCAGCCCTGGCAGGGTGGCCACGGCCTCCTCGATCACTGCTTGGGGCGGCACAAAGTGCTCGCCGTAACGGTGGTTGAAGCTGTTGGCCATGTCGCGCGCCATCTCAATGTGCTGCACCTGGTCGCGCCCCACTGGCACCTTGTGGGCGTTAAACAGCAAGATGTCAGCGCCCATGAGCACCGGGTACATGTACAGACCGGCGGTGACATCGCTGTCGGGGTCCAGCCCGGCTTCGGTGTTTTTGTCCACTGCAGCTTTGTAGGCGTGGGCCCGGTTGAGGATGCCTTTGCCGGTGACGCAGGTCAAAAGCCAGCTCAGCTCGGGGATCTCGGGCACGTCCGACTGGCGGTAAAACACCACCCGCGCCGGGTCCAGCCCGGCGGCCAGCCAGCTGGCGGCGATTTCCAGGGTGGAGCGCTGGATGCGCTCGGGGTCTTCAATCTTGATGAGCGCGTGGTAGTCGGCCAGAAAGTAGTAGCTCTCCACGCCAGGCGTCTGGCTGGCCCGCACCGCAGGGCGAATCGAGCCGACGTAGTTGCCAAGGTGCGGCGTGCCGCTGGTGGTGATGCCGGTAAGAAAACGGGTGGGTTGCATGCCGTGGAGTGCTGGGTGTGGCAAAGGTTGCCGGGGGAAATCGAGGGGTGGCGACGGATGGCTAAACAGGGTGGTGAGTGGCAAACAGCCGGTGTCGATTGCGCGTCAGCGCAGCAACACCGACAGCGGTGTCAGCGCCAGTTCAAGTAGGTTGTAAGTGAGTGCCATCAGCGGCTGCATCCACAGCGCGCTGACCACGCCGGTGACCACCAAAGCCATCACAATGAAGAATCC
Organism: Rhodoferax sp.; assembly: GCF_044236835.1. Classification (GTDB taxonomy): domain Bacteria; phylum Pseudomonadota; class Gammaproteobacteria; order Burkholderiales; family Burkholderiaceae_C; genus Allorhodoferax. The sequence goes on along the minus strand of NZ_JBIIGC010000016.1, from coordinate 50,495 downwards.
GTAGGGCTCGATGCGCGAGAGGCCCAGCGCCTGGCGCATCGGCAACAGCCCCACCAAGATGCGTCCGCCATCGAGCGGCGGCAGTGGAAACAGGTTGAAGACAAACATCACGATATTGGTCAGCACCCCGGCCTGGCACATTTTGAGGAAGAACGCTTCGTCCACGCCGGAGGCGCGCAGCAGCTTGAGCGCAACCAGCCAGCCCAAGGCCTGCACCAGGTTCGCTCCGGGCCCGGCCAGGGCCACCCAAATCATGTCGCGCTTGGGGTTGCGCAGGTTGCCAAAGCGCACCGGCACCGGTTTGGCGTACCCAAACAGAAAGGCGCCGGAGGTCGCGAAGTACAAAACCAGCGGCATCAACAACGTGCCAATGGGGTCGATGTGGTTGATGGGGTTGAGGGTGATGCGCCCGAGCTTCCAGGCGGTGTTGTCACCAAAGTAGCGCGCCGCGTAACCGTGGGCCGCCTCATGTACCGTGATCGCAAACAGCACTGGCAGCGCGTAAATGGCAACGGTTTGAATCAGTTGGGCAATATTCATGGTCCCGATTGTCTCAGAGCCGTTTCACAGACCCAGGCGTTCCAGCGGCCCGCGGCCCTGGCGCAGCACCGTGGGCACCTCGCCGGTGAGGTCCACGACGGTCGTCGGCTCGGACGGGCAGGCCCCGGCGTCGACCACGCCAGCGAGTTGGTGCTCGAAGCGCTCACGGATGTCGTGCGCGTCGTTCATGGGCTCGGTCTCATCTGCTGCTATCAAGGTGGTGGCCAGCAAGGCCGAGCCGTGCAGTGCCAGCAGGTCTTGCAGCGTGTGGTGCGCTGGCACACGCATGCCGATCGTTTTGCGCGACGGGTGGCTGACCCGGCGCGGCACCTCTTTGCTGGCTTCCAGCACAAAGGTGTATGGGCCCGGCGTGGCCGCTTTGAGCAAGCGGTACTGCGGGTTGTCCACCCGCGCGTAGTTGGCCAGCTCACGCAGGTCGCGGCACAGCAGGGTCATGGGGTGCTTGTCGTCTACGCCCCGGATGCGGCGCATGCGGTCCACGGCGCCCTTGTCGTCAAGGTGGCAGACCAGGGCGTAGCTGGAGTCGGTGGGCACCGCCAGTACACCACCTTGGGCCAACAAAGCGGCTGCTTGTTTGAGCAGCCGGGATTGGGGGTTGTCGGGGTGGACCTCGAAAAACTGTGCCATTGGCGCGCCGCCGCTTACACCACGCGCTCGGCGAGCAGTTCCCACACCGGGGTGAGGTGGCCGGGCAGGTAGGGCAGGGTGCCGAGTTCGGTGTGGCTTTCGTCGGGGCTGTGGAAGTCGCTGCCGCGCGAGGCTGCCAAGCCGTACTCGGTGGCGGCTTGTGCGTAGGTGATGCACTCGGCGGCCGAGTGGCTGCCGGTGATGACCTCGACACCGCGCCCTCCGTGCGCAATGAACTCGGAGAACAGTGCGTACTCCTCGTTGGCGCTAAAGCCATAGCGCGCCGGGTGGGCGATCACCGCGATGCCGCCCGCCCGGTGGATCCAGCCCACCGCGTCTTTCAGCGACGCCCAGCGGTGCGGCACAAAGCCGGGCTTGCCCTCGGTGAGGTACTTGCGAAACACCTCGTTGGTCTCTTTGCAGACGCCGCTCTCCACCAGAAAGCGGGCGAAGTGGGTGCGTGATACCAGCTCGGGGTTGCCCGCAAACTGCAACGCACCTTCCAGCGCCCCGGCAATGCCCACACGGGCCAGGCCCTCGGCCATCTCAACCGCCCGCTCGTAGCGGCCGCCGCGCGTCTGGCGTAAACCGGCGACCAGCTCCGGGTCGTCGGCATCAAAACCCAGGCCGACGATGTGGACCGTCTTGCCAATGAAGGTGATGGAAATCTCGGTACCGGTCAGGTACTTCATGCCCAGCGCTTTGGCTGCGGCAGCGGCGCGGTGCTGGCCGCCCACTTCGTCGTGGTCGGTCAGCGACCACAGTTCCACGCCGTTGCGGTGGGCTCGCTCGGCCAGGGCCTCGGGCGTGAGGGTGCCGTCCGATACCACGGAGTGGCAGTGCAGGTCGGCGTTGAGGATAGAGGTCACGCAGGCATTTTAGGTCGGGGCGCTGCGTTCAGAACGGGCACGGGGAATGCAATTGCAGCGGGGAGCCGGTGACCGGGTGCGTAAAGGCCAACGAGTCGGCGTGCAAGAGCAACCGCACAGCGGTGGGGGCTGCTGCGCAGGCGGCCTTCTGTTGCGGCCCATGGTGGGGCGCAAGGTGCGCCGGATGCTGGTTTGCGTAGAGCGCATCGCCCACGATGGGGTGGCCAATGGCTTGCAAGTGCAGGCGCAGTTGGTGGCTGCGTCCGGTGTGGGGTTCGAGCTCCAGGCGTGAAGTTTGGGTGGCGGTATCGAAGCCGATGCAGCGCCAGCGGGTGACGCTCGCCTTGCCGTGTTGCAGGTCGATGGTTTGCAGCGGGCGGCGCTCCCAGTCCACGCGCATCGGTAGGTCGATGGTCTGCCACGCGCCGTCGTCCTCGCGGCGGCCATCGCCGTGCACCACTGCGATGTAGTGCTTATGCACTTGGCGCTGTGCAAATGCGGCGCTGAGCTGGCGTTGGACGGCCGCGCCGCGGGCCATCACCAGCAGGCCCGAAGTGGCCATGTCCAGCCGGTGCACGACCAGGGCATCTGGAAAATGGTCCTGCACCCGGCGACTCAGACAATCTTGTTTGTCCTCGCCCCGTCCGGGCACCGAGAGCAGGCCGGCCGGTTTGTGGAGCACCACCAGCGCATCGTCTTGGTACACCACAGCGATACCCGGCGCAGGTGCAGCCGGGCTGGGTTCAGGCCGCATCGGTGCCCAGCGCCAGCCGCTGCACCAGTTCGCACAGCTCGCTTACATCGTTGGGTTTGTAGAACAGCGCGCTGGCACCGGCATCAAAGGCCTGCTTTTCGATCTCGGGTGTGACATAGCCTGAGGTCAGCGCCACCGGCAACGCAGGGCGAATGCGTTTGGCTTCGCGCAGCAACTCCAGGCCGCTGTAGCCTGGCATGTTGTAGTCGGTGACCAGCAGGTCAAACTCCTGCGCGCGCGCCTCCAGCGCAGCGCGCGCCTCCAGCGGGTCGGTGAAGGTGGTCACCACAAAGCCTTTGCGGCGCAGCAAACGCTCTACCAAAAAAACCAGGGCCTGGTCGTCGTCGAGGTACACCACATGCTTGCCTTTGCCCTGGACAGCGGGTGGCTCAGGCGCCTCCGCCACACTGGGTTGTGCTGGCTCGCCGCACACGGGGAAGTACAGAGAGAACACGCTTCCTTTGCCAAGCGTGCTTTGCACATCCACAGCACCTTGGTGGGTTTGCATGATGCCGTGCACCACCGACAGACCCAGTCCGGTGCCCTGACCCACTTGCCGCGTGGTGAAAAATGGCTCGAAGATGCGCCGCATGGTTGCATCCGACATACCGGCGCCAGTGTCGTGAACAGACACACGCACATAGTCGCCTGGGGCGACGCCGATCCGGCCGCATTCGGGTGCACGCAGCTCGGTGTTCTCGAGCCGAATCGTCACGGCCCCACCCGATTGACCAATGGCCAACACCGCGTTGGTGCAAAGGTTCAGCAAGGCCTGTTCCGCCTGGGTTGCATCGGCCAGCACGTTGGACAGCGCAGCCGATTCCACTACGCGCAGATCGACTGCAGGTGGCAGCGTCACGCGCACCAAGCGCACCGTCTCAGCAACCACTTCGCGCAAGTCCATCGGAATGCGGGTGGGCTGCTCGTTGCGGCTGAAGGTGAGGATTTGGCGCACCAGGTTGCGGGCGCGCCGACCAGCTTTGTCGATTTCACCCAGGCTGGTCAGCGCCATGGGGTTGTGCTGTGCGTCCTGTTTAGCCAGTTCCACATTGCCCAAAATCGCGCTCAGGATGTTGTTGAAGTCGTGCGCGATGCCGCCAGCCATGGTGCCCACTGCCTGCATCTTTTGTGACTCGCGCAACTGCGCCTCCAGTGCCACTTTTTGCGCCTCGGCACGCTTGCGCGCGCTAAGGTCGCGCGCGAACAGGGTGGTGATGGTGTTGTTGGCGCCGGCCTCTGCACGGCGCAGCGCCAGGTCATCGGTCGGACTGCTTTGCATGGCAGTGCGCGAACGCAGACGGCGCTCTTGGGATACGCTGATTTCCACCGACAACAGCTCACCGGCCAAGGTGGTGCCGGGGTACTCGCCGAGCAAGGCCTGTGCCGGCACATCGCCTTGCATCAGGCGGCGCTCCACCTCGGGCAAGAACCGGCCCAGCCGGGTGCCAAACGCCGCCTCCGCAGGGCAGCCAAACAGCAGGGTGGCTGCCGGATTGAACACGGTGATGCGGTACTCCTCGTCGATGCAAACGATCGCATCGAGCGAGGAGTTGATGATGGCCGCCATGCGGTTCTCACTGAGCAGCAAGTCCTCGTTGCGTTGCAGCAGCACTTGGGCGCTTTCCTGCAAGGCCAGCCGCTGCGCCAATAAGGGCCCTTGGTCGATGATGGCGCAGATGAAGTGCGCCAGTTCGTCTTGCGGGTTGTCGATGCGGGCAATGTGCAGGTCGCCGGTAAAGCGGCCGTGCTCGCCGCTGCGAAAGAACACTTCGTGCACTTCGCTGGCGCCCTCGGCTTTGGCGGAGAGGAACGACACGGCCACTTCGTCGGCATGGTCCGGCCCCACAAAGGGCAGCAAAAAGTGCAGTGGCGGGTCGCTTTCCGTGGGCTGGAACAGGCGCAGTGACATCGCATTGCTGGCCAGCACCAAACCCTGCTCATCCACCACCATCAGGGCCAGGGGAACACTGGAGAACAGAGTGGCAAATCGTTCGGAGGCACCTTCGGCCTCTTGTTGGCTGTAGCGCAGCGCCTTGTTTTGGATCTCAAGTTCGGCCTGGTACTTGCGCAGGTCGGCAATCATTTGCGCCGGCGCGTAGCCCTGCGTTAGCAGCTCGTTGGCCGGGTCGGTGGCGGCGCCTGGCGGAGGCAGCGCGCGCGCTGGCACCGCGATTCTGCGGCGACGGGTCAGGCCTGCCATGCTTGGGTGGAGCGCATTGAGGTGGCCAAGGTTAGGGTAGCGCCGTGCGCAGAATGCATCGCACAAGCAGCGCTACAGCTCCGATCTCAGACTTCGCCGCCGAAGCGCTTGGTGAGGTTGGCGATGTACTGCTCCACCATTTTTTCGAACTCACTCTCCACCAGAGGCGCGACCACCATCTTCATGAGGCCCGGCAGGGGCAGGTCAAGCTTGCCTTGGATCTGCAGCACCAGGTTGGTCGATTTTTTCCCGCCCTTGATCTGCCAGCTGCCCGATACCAAGGCGTTGCCTTCCCCCGCCACCGGCGTCCACACCACGCTGCCGTTGGCGCGGTTGGAGACGTATTTGCTGGCATAGATGGTTTGCAGTTGCACCGAGCCGACGCCGATTTTTTCCATTTCCCAGCGGTAGCGCCCGCCGCCCAGGTCGACCAAGGCATCGACTTTGGGAAAGTGGCTGGCCGAGGTGGGTACGTCGGAGAGCACATCAAAGACCTCGTCGGCCTTGGCCTTGACATCAAACTCGAATCCCAGATCTATCTCGACAGTGATCGCCATGGCGACTCCTTTTAGTGGTTACGAAGGCGTTGGAAAGTAAGCTGCAGCAGGCGCGCATCGGCACTGGCGCGGTGCCGCTGCGGCCCTCGCTCGGCGCTGATCTGGGCCTTGATGGCGTGCCACTGGTCGGCCTCTTCTTCGGTCAGCAGACGGCGCAGATTTTCTAGCTGGAAGGTCGGCGCCAGCGAGGCAACGTCAAACAGCACGCCCAACCAGCTGTAGTCGTTGGCCCAGCCGTCGGAGTACACCACTTGGCCGCGCAAATCGGCGTTGAGCCTGCGTGCAACTTCGCTAGCGGGCAGGCCCCGCTGAACAATGAGCTCGCGTGAAATGTGGTGAATCTGGGCGGCCTGCTCGTCCCAGTGCGTCCACTGCGGCTCGGGCCGCACCAGGGTGCAGAAGGTGTGTCCGCTGGGCAGCACAAAACCTACTTCAATGGGGTAGCTGTTGCGACCAAATCCGGAGGCCTCCACATCCAGCACCGTGGGCGCCAAGGCGGCGGCGCGGTGGGGGACGATCGCTTCGGGCTGCATGCGGCGGCAATGGTGGCAGGTTGGTTGCGGGATCGGGGCGAGGCCTTGCATTGTGCATGATGCGCCCAGCACCCCCCAGCAGGGTAACTACCGAATGGTCCAGCACCATTGGCGACAATCAACCACTGTCCTGTACCCCCGAGCTTGCCGACCATGCGCCTTCCCGTAATTGCCATCCCGGCGACCGCCACCGCCCAGCTTGCCATCGGAGTGACGCTGGCTGCGGCGGGGGCGGTTGCATTCAGTGGCAAGGCGATCATCGTCAAGCTGGCGTACCGGCACGGGGTAGACGCGGTCACTCTGTTGATGCTGCGCATGCTGTTCGCGCTGCCATTTTTTGTGTTGCTAGCCTGGTGGAGCAGCCGACCACGCAATGGCGTAGCGCCAGCGCGCTTGTCGCGCGGCGATGTGTGGGGGGTGCTGGGGCTAGGGTTTAGCGGCTACTACCTGGCCAGCTACCTGGACTTTGCGGGGCTGGCTTACATCAGCGCCTCGTTGGAGCGATTGATTCTTTACCTCAATCCCACCTTGGTGCTGCTGCTAGGTTGTGTGCTGTACCGCCGCAGCATCAGCCGCCCACAGGCGGTGGGCATGGCGGTGAGTTACAGCGGCGTGCTGCTGGTGTTTGGCCAAGAGGCCCACCTGGCTGGCAGCGACGCGGCGCTCGGGGCGCTGCTGGTGTTTTTAAGTGCGGTGAGCTACGCCTGCTACCTGTTTTACAGCGGCGAGTTGGTGCAGCGCCTGGGCTCCTTGCGCCTGGTCGGTCTGGCCACCAGCGTGGCTTGCGTGTTGTGCATTGGGCAGTTCTTGCTGCTGCGCCCGGTGGACTCGCTGTGGGTGCTGGCGCCGGAGGTGATTGGCTTGTCCATGCTCAATGCGGTGGTGTGCACGGTGGTGCCGGTGCTGATGGTGATGCTGGCCATCGAGCGCATTGGAGCGTCGCTTGCCGCGCAGGTGGGGATGCTCGGCCCGCTCTCAACGGTGGCCATGGGCATCGTGCTACTGGGTGAGCCTATGAACCGCTGGGTGCTGGCGGGCACGGTGCTGGTGCTCGCTGGTGTGTTCGTCTGCAGCCGCGATCGTTTGTTTCCCAAACCCTAGGTGGTTTCAGATACTTGGCGTTTGCGCGAGGACAAGACGATGCCCGATGCAATCAGCAAGAACGCAGCCGCATGGAACCACTGCGGCACTTCACCCAGCAAAGCGATCGACAAGAGCGCGGCAAATAGTGGTGTGAGGTTGGCAAAAAAGCCCGCAACCGTGGGGCCCGCATGGCGCACGCCCGCACCCCAGCAGCGGTAAGCCAAAAGCGCCGGGCCCACTGCCACAAACAGCAAGGCAGCGGCCACCTGCCAGCTCCAGTCCATGCGCTGCGGGTTCACAGCCCACTCGCCCGCTGCGAGCACGCTGGACCACAGCAGACCAAACACAATCTGCCCCATCAGGAATGCGGCCCAGTCGGTGCGGATACTGGCCGGCTCCTTGTGGCTTTCGGTCAGCATCCAGCTGTAATAGGCCCAGACGCAGGCAGCTGCCAGCATGTACACGTCGCCTGCGACCAAGCGCACCTGCAGCAGTAAGTCCCATTGGCCGCGCGACAGCACCAGCAGCACCCCGGCCATGGACAGTAGCGCGCCTAGCAGTTGCTGGGGCCGCACCCCGGCACCAAAAAACAATCGGCCAATGAGCATCATCCAGATTGGCGTGCTGGAGGCCACCAGCGTCACATTCAGTGGCGTCGAGGTGTGCAGCGCGACGTACTGCAGCGAGTTGTACAAGCCCACGCTGAGCAAACCCAACAGCGAAAAACGGCGCCAATAGGCCCACAGCGCGCTGCCACGAGCCAGCACGCCTGCGGCCAGCGGCAGCAGCAGTGCGAAGGCCAGCGTCCAGCGCAAAAGGTTGAGCAGCATGGGCGGCACCTGCTCGCTCACCAGTCGCCCGACCACCGCGTTGCCCGCCCACATCAGCGGGGGAATGACCAGCAAGGCAATCGTTGACGGTGAGAGGCGCTGGGTCATGGCACGCACTGTAACAAGGCACAGCGCCGAGCAAACCCACGGCACAGCGCCAAGCAATCTGGCCCGGAACGCTGCGCGTTCGCGGCTCGGGTACGCTGGCTGGCCCGGCCCAATTCGTGGCAACATCGCAGTCCTTCAGTGTCTACCAGAGAAGCCACGCCATGACCGCCATTCCCTCCCGCGCCATCCGCATCGACCAGCACGGCGGCCCCGAGCAGCTCAAGCTGGTGCACACCACCGTGGGCGAGCCCGGCCCCGCCGAGGTGCGCATCCGCCACCGGGCGGTGGGGTTGAACTTCATTGATGTGTACCAGCGCAGCGGCCTGTACAACATGGCCATGCCCCTGCAACTGGGCATGGAGGCGTCCGGCGTAGTCGAGGCAGTGGGCGAAGGCGTGACCCATCTGGCCGTGGGCGACCGGGTGGCCTACGCCAGCCAGCCGCCGGGCAGTTATTGCGAGGTGCGGGTGATGCCCGCCAAGTGCGTGTGCCGCTTGCCCGATGCTATCGACTTCGAGACCGGCGCGGCCATGATGCTCAAGGGCCTGACCGCGCAGTACCTACTCAAGCGCACCTTGCCCCAAGGCGGCCTGCAGGCCGGCGACTTTGTGTTGTTCCACGCCGCTGCCGGGGGTGTGGGCCTGATCGCCTGCCAATGGGCCAAGGCCCTGGGCTTGCGCCTGATTGGCACCGCAGGCTCGGACGCCAAGTGCCAGCTCGCGCTCGAGCACGGCGCAACGTTTTGCATCAACTACGCCACCGAAGACTTTGCAGTCCGGGTGAAGGAAATCACCGGCTGCAAGGGCGTCAAGGTGGTGTACGACTCGGTGGGCAAAGATACGTGGGACAAGTCGCTCGATTGCCTGGCGCCGTTTGGTTTGATGGCCAGCTTTGGCAATGCTTCCGGGCCGGTGGCGCCGTTTGCGCCCGGCATCCTGGGCCCCAAGGGTTCCATTTATGTCACTCGCCAGACGCTGTTTTCGCACATTACGACCCGCGAAAGCACCCAGACCATGGCCGATGATTTGTTTGCGGTCGTGGGCAGTGGCGCAGTCAAGATCCGCATTGATCAACGCTTCCCCCTCGAGGAAGCCGCGCAGGCCCACCGCGCGCTGGAGTCCCGCCAGACCACCGGCTGCACCATCCTCACGCTCTAGGCTGTCGGTGGCCAGCATGCGCGGCTGCGCCACACGGCGGTGGTGCCACGGAACAGGCCCTGGTGCTCGGCATGGGGCCACTGAAGGTGTCGAGGGCGCCCAAGGCGTGCGCGAGGGATGCTGATCGATCCGCGGTTTCGCCGCCACCTGCACTGGGCCATTGCGCTGACCTTGCTGGTCAACGCGGCCTCGCTGTTCACGCCGATCATCAACGAAGGCGACTCGGTGCTGTACGCGGCCTTGTCGCAACACATTGCGCTGACCGGCAACTGGACCGATCTGGTGCTGGACCAGACCGACTGGCTCGATAAACCCCATTTCCCCTTCTGGGTCACCGCACTGTTTTTCAAGCTCGGCGGCGTGAGCACCTTCAACTACATCCTGCCGGGGTTTTTGTTCCATCTGCTGGCCTGCTACTACACCTACCGCCTGGCCCGCATGCTGTACGGCCGCGACGTGGCCTTGCTGGCCCTCCTGGTGGTGGTGTCCGTTTACCACCTGATGTACACGTCGAGCGCCATCAAGGCCGAGGCATTCTTGACGGGCAGCATCACCGCAGCCTGCTACTACTGGCTACGTTTTGACGCACACGCCAAGGCCAAGTACCTGCTGCTGGCGGCGTTGTTCAGCGGCATCTCGGTCATGACCAAGGGCGTGTTCACCCTCATCACCATTGCCAGCGGACTGGCCTGCGTGTGGGTGCTGCGCGGGCAATGGCGCAATTTCTGGAACCCCAAATGGCTGCTGGCGCTGGCGATCTCACTCGTGTGCACCGCCCCCGAAGTGGTGGCGCTGTACTTGCAGTTCGATGCCCACCCAGACAAGGTGGTGTTTGGTAGCACCGGGGTGTCTGGCATACGGTTCTTTTTGTGGGACAGCCAGTTTGGCCGCTTTTTCAACTCGGGCCCCATCAAGAACCAAGAGGGCACGCCGCTGTACTTTGTGCATGTGTTTCTCTGGGCGTTTTTGCCGTGGGTCGCGGCGTTCGTGGCGGCGGTGGTGGCTGGCCTGCGCAGCTTCGCTGGGCAAAGCCCTACGGAGCGCAGCCACTTCGTGTTTTTGTGCGGCTCGTTTTTTGTGACCTTCGTGTTGTTCAGCGCCACTGCATTCCAGCTCGATTACTACACCGTCATCCTGTTTCCGTTTGCCGCCATTTTGTGTGCGCGCTATCTGGCGCAGTGGCTGCAACAAGGCGAAGGCGCAGGCTTCTTCGTCGCCCAAGCGGGGGTGACGATTGCGATCTTGGCGCTGGTTCTGGGGTTGGCTGCCTACGTGGCCAACCCCCAGTTGCTGGGCATGCTGGCCCTGCTCGGTGCGGCGGTGCTGGTCTACGCGCTGCTGCAGCGCCAGCCGCTGCGGCGCATCGTGGTGCTGGTCTATCCGGTGGCTGCCGTCAACCTGCTGTACCTGTTCTTGGAAGCCATGACGCTGAGTGCCTACCTGCGCTACAGCGTTCCCTACAACGTGGACCGTTTGCTCGCTGACGACCGCAGCACGCCGATTTATGTGGTGGGGCTGGATCCGACGATCGCCTGGGAAATTGGCATTTACCGCAGCGCGCCCAGCGTGCGGCTACCCGATGTTGAGCGCTTGCCCCGCCAAGGCGCGCCCTACCTGCTGCTGTTGCGCGAGTCCGAGCGTGCTGCGCTGCCCGACAACTTGGGGCCTGCCAACGTGGTGGCGCAGGGCGACTGGGTGAACCACAAAACCGGCATCTTGCCCCGGCAGTTGCGACTGGCCAAAGGAGAAGAGCCGCTGGAGCGGTTCACCTTGCTGCGGGTGGCTCCGCAGGCCGCGCCTTGAACTACACCGCGTTCCAGCGTGAAACGACTTAGGGGCCGCGCGTCCCCAATGCTGCGCTAGCCGCGTTTGCGCACCCGCAAGAACTCGTCGAGGATCAGGCAGACCGCGCCGATGGTGATGGCGCTGTCGGCGATGTTGAAGGCAGGGAAGTGCATGCCGCGCCAGTGGAAGTCCAAAAAGTCCACCACATAGCCGTGCAGCAGCCGGTCGATCACATTGCCCACTGCCCCGCCCAAAATGCAGGCCAGAGCAAAACAAAACAGCTTTTGTCCCGGGTGGGTGCGCAGCATCCAGACAATAAAGCAGGAAGCCGCCAACCCCAGCACCGTGAAGAACCAGCGCTGCCAGCCCGATGCGCCGGCTAGAAAAGAAAACGCGGCGCCGGTGTTGTGCACCCGCACCACGTTGAAAAAGCTGGTGACCACCGTGCTGTCGCCGAGTTGGTAGAAGCCCAGGATCAGCACCTTGGTGAACTGGTCGGCCAGCAGCAGGATGAGCGCCAAGCCCAACCACGGCAGCATGCTCGGCCCCGCCGGTTTGCCAGCGCGCGCCATCAGGCAAACTGCCGGACTTCGCCGGTTCCAAACAGGTTGCTGGTGCAGCGCGTGCAAATGGTCGGATGGGCTGCGTCGTGGCCGACATCGGCGCTGTAGTGCCAGCAGCGCTCGCATTTGCTTGCGGTGCTGGCATGGACTTCAACGGTCAAACCCGCGCCAACAACCTTGACCAATGAAACCCGTGAGGTGATGAAAACGAACTTCAAGTCATCGCCCAGGGACGCCAAGGTGTTGTACGTGCTGTCGTCGCAGTGGATGGTCAGCTCCGCTTGCAGCGATGCACCGAGCAAGCCTTCCGAGCGTTTGTCCTCGATCTTCTTGTTGGCAAGCGCCCGAATTTGTTGAATGGCGCCCCACTTGTCCATTAGCGCACCGTCGTTTGCACCGAGGTCGCTAAAAGTTTCCAGGAAGATCGACTCGGACTTGCCAAATGTTGCCCACGCTTCTTCCGCGGTGAAGCTCAAGAACGGGGCCATCCAACGCAGCATGGCGTGGGTGATTTGGTGCAACGCGGTTTGGGCGCTGCGGCGCGCCAGGGACTTGGGGGCGGTGGTGTACAGGCGGTCTTTGAGCACATCCAAATAAAACGCGCCTAAATCTTCGGAGCAGTAGAGCTGCAACTTGGAGACCACGGGGTGGAACTCGTACACCGCGAAGTGCTGCAGGATCTCCGATTGCAACTGGGCTGCGCGCGCCAGGGCGTAGCGGTCGATTTCCAGCAGGTCGTCAACTGCCACGGCGTCTTGGGCCGGGTCGAAGTCGCTCACATTGGCCAGCAAAAACTTCAGCGTGTTGCGCACCCGCCGGTAAGTGTCCACCACCCGCGCCAGAATTTTCTGGTCGATGTTCAAGTCGCCCGAGTAGTCGGTGCTGGCCACCCACAGCCGCACGATTTCCGCGCCCATCTGGCTGATCACCGACTGCGGATCGACGGTGTTGCCCAGGCTTTTGCTCATCTTGCGGCCCTGGCCGTCGGTGGCAAAGCCGTGGGTCAGCAGGCCGCGGTAGGGCGCGCGGTCGTACAAGGCGCAGCCCAGCAGAAGCGAGCTGTGGAACCAGCCACGGTGCTGGTCGTGGCCTTCCAAGTACAGGTCGGCCTCGGGGCCTTGGGTGTGGAACGGTGGGCGCGCATACGCGTCTTTGTGGCTGCCGCGCAGCACGTGCTCGAAGGTGGACCCCGAGTCAAACCACACCTCCAAGATGTCGGTGCTCTTGGTGTAGTGCGCTGCATCGGTTGCGCCCAGCATGTCTTCGGTGCGCACGCGGCTCCAGGCTTCGATACCACCTTGCGCCACCAGATCGGCGGCCCGGTCCAGGATGGCCAGTGTGTCGGGGTGCAGCTCGCCGGAATCCTTGTGCAAGAAGAAGGGCACTGGGACGCCCCAGCTGCGCTGGCGGCTGATGCACCAGTCGGGCCGGTTGGCAATCATGTCGCGCAACCGGGAGCGCCCATTCTCGGGGTAGAACTGGGTTTGCTCGATGGCGTCCAGCGCCAGTTGGCGCAGCGTTTTGGGTGCTTTGTCGGTGGTGAATACGCCTTCGCCTGCGTCCATGCGGATGAACCATTGGGCGGCGGCGCGGTAGATCACTGGCGTCTTGTGGCGCCAGCAATGCGGGTAGCTGTGGGTGATAGCCTTGGTGGCCATCAGGCGACCGTGCTCGCGCAGCGTGGCGATGACCTTCTCGCAAGCCTTCCAGATATGCTGGCCGCCGAAAAAGGGCAACTCGTCGCCATACACACCATTGCCATGTACGGGGTTGAGGATGTCGTCGTACTTGAGGCCGTGCGCCACACAGGAGTTGAAGTCGTCCACACCGTAAGCGGGCGAGGAGTGCACGATGCCGGTGCCGTCAGCTGCGGTCACGTACTCGGCCAGGTACAGCGGCGACTTGCGGTGGTAGCTGTACTTGCCTCCCGCCCCGGCAGATACGGCGTCATACAAAGGATGGCGGAACACCAGACCCTTGAGGGACGTACCCTTTGCAGTAGCCAGGACGCTGCCTTCTAAAGCATAGCGCTCCAGACACGCGCCCACCAGGTCTTCGGCCAGCAACAGCACGCCGTTTGCAGTGTCCACCAGTGCGTAGCTGAGCTCGGGGTTGGCGTTGAGCGCCTGGTTGGCAGGAATGGTCCACGCGGTGGTGGTCCAGATCACGGCAAATGCCTTTTTGCCTGCAGGCAAAGCGGGGAGGCCAAAGGCAGCGGCCAGTGCGGCGGCATCGTCGGACTCAAAGGCGACATCCAGCGTGTCGCTCTTTTTGTCGGCGTACTCGATTTCGAACTCGGCCAGGGAGGAGCCGCAGTCAAAGCACCAGTACACGGGCTTCAAACCGCGGTACACAAAACCGCGCTCGATCACGCGCTTGAAGGCGCGGATTTGGCCCGCTTCGTTGGCCGGGTCCATGGTGCGGTAGGGCCGCTCCCAGTCGCCCAGCACGCCCAAGCGCTTGAAGTCTTCGCGCTGCTGGTCGATTTGCTCGGTGGCAAAGGCACGGCTCTTGGCCTGCATGTCGTCGCGGCTGAGTTGGCGTCCGTGCAGCTTTTCAATGGCGTTCTCAATTGGAAGCCCGTGGCAGTCCCAACCGGGGATGTACTGCGCATCGAAGCCTGCAAGTTGCTTGGACTTGACGATCATGTCCTTGAGCACCTTGTTGAGCGCGTGGCCAATGTGCAGCTTGCCGTTGGCGTAGGGCGGTCCGTCGTGCAGCACAAAAAGGGGCGCGCCCTGGCGCGCATCGCGCAGCCTTTTGTACAGACCTTGCTCGTTCCAAGCCTGCACCCAAGCGGGCTCGCGCTTGGGCAGGTCGCCGCGCATCGGGAACGCGGTGTCCGGCAGGTTCAGGGTGCTGCGGTAATCAACTTTTTCGGTCATGGATTTCTCGTGAAACGCGGGGTGTGCGACTGCCGAGCCAAGCCCGTGCATCCTCGCAGTCTTGCTGGATGCCGCGGGTGAGGGCGTCCAGTCCGTCGTACTTGCGCTCATCGTGCAGCTTGTGCAGCAGCTCGACCCGAATGAGTTTACCGTAGGCCCCCTCGGGGCCCAGGGCCTGCGGCCACTCCAGGCAGTGGGTTTCGAGCAGCACGCGCCCGCCGTTGATGTCATGCGCATCGAGCGAGGGTCGCACCCCCAGATTGGCCACGCCGGGCAGTGCCCGGTCTGACAGGCCGTGAACCTGCACCACGAAAATGCCGCTGGCAGCAGGCTTCCAGTGGGCAAAGCGCAGGTTGAGTGTCTTAAAGCCCAGGCTGCGTCCGAGCTTGCGGCCATGGACCACATGACCCGAGATCGCATACGGCCGCCCCAGCAGACGCGCAGCATCGTGCATGCGACCTTGGTGCAGCGCCTCACGCACCGCCGAGCTCGACACCCGCAGTCCATGCACCTCGTAGCTGTTCATGCGGGCCACATCAAAGCCGTGGTCTTCGCCGCTGCGGTCCAGCATGGCGTAGTCCCCGGCGCGGTTGGCGCCAAAACGAAAGTCGTCGCCCACCAGCACATAGCGCGCGCCCAAACCGGCGAGCAGCACCTGGTGCACAAAGGCGTCGGGCGAGAGACCAGCCAGCGCCGCCCCAAAGGGCAGCACCACCGTCTGGTCCACGCCGCAGGCCGCGAGGTCAGCGAGCTTGTCGCGCAAGGTGCCCACGCGTGCAGGGGCCAAATCGGGTTGTTGGCGTAAGCCGGCAAAGTAGTCTCGGGGGTGCGGCTCGAAGGTCAGCACGCAGCTGGGAATCCCGCGCTGCTGGGCCTCGCTGCGCAACAGCGCCAACATGGCCTGGTGGCCCCGGTGTACGCCATCAAAGTTGCCAATCGTCACTGCGCTGGCGCTTGCCACACCGGGGTGTTTGAAACCGCGAAAAACCTTCATGGGGCTGTTGTCTGTTGGGGGGCGACATCCGCGCGGGCACCCGGCGCGTGCGAGATGTGCGTCATATAAACAGGTTATATTGTGACGCAGCATATTGGGGCGCCAGCCCCCAGCCGTGCGAGAGACATTTGCAGTCCGTGTTGGTGGTTGTTGGAACCGTTGATGGAGGCGTTGTGTGAAGGTCTTGAAGTTGTCAGCCCAGGGCTTGCCCCAATCGTGGATCAGCTTGGAACAAGCGGTGATTCACTACGCAGCCGGTGAAGTGCGATGGGAATCGGGTGGCGAGGTCGCGATATTTCGGGGTGGCCACAATGCGCACACGGGGCAGCAGTCCATCATCCGCGTCAACAGCATCATCGGCACGCGCGGCGTGCCCAACATTAACCCCTTTCAGTTGCGCCCCGGCCTGACCAACAGCAAGTTGTTTGCCCGCGACCGCAATGTGTGCGCCTACTGCGGCGGCCACTTTCACGAGTCGGACCTCACGCGCGAACACATCATCCCGTTTGCGCAGCACGGCGTCGACAGCTGGATGAACGTGGTGACCGCCTGCAAACCCTGCAACCACCGCAAAAGCCACCGCACCCCTGAGCAGGCCAACATGCCCTTGCTGTACGCCCCCTATGTGCCCAGCCTGTGGGAAGACTTCATCTTGCGCAACCGCCGCATCCTGGCCGACCAGATGGAGTTTTTGATGGCGCATGTGCCGCGCTCCTCGCGCCTTCTCATCTAGCGCCGACCGCACCGCGTCCTGGTGCGAACATTGTGCACACCGGATGCCCCGGTGGCACGCCGATATTTCGGGCTTCTCCGTACGCAGCGCGGCCCGCGCGCAGATCGCAATGCACCCACCTTCACACCGCGTCGGCGCGCGCCTCGCGCTCGTGGCCAGTAGCACGCTGGCCGCATCCCTAGGGCTTGCCTGGGGCCAGCCCCCAAGTGTTTTGGTAACGGCACCGGTTGCGTCCCATGATGTGTCGCCACCGACCGGCTTGACCGCCATCCCTGCCAGTTCCGTCCTGGCGCATGCCGTCGCGCCGATGTTGGCGTTCGACTGGCAGGCAGACATGGACCCGTCGTACTACCTCGTTAGCGAGAAGCTCGACGGCGTGCGGGCGCTGTGGGATGGCAAGGTGCTGCGCTTTCGCAGCGGCCGCCCCATCGCTGCGCCGCAGTGGTTCACTGCGGCCTTACCGCCCACGCCGCTGGATGGCGAGCTGTGGATTGCGCGCGGTCAGTTCGACCGGGTGTCTGCCACCGCGCGGCGTGGACAGCCCCTAGACACCGAGTGGCAGGCGCTGCGCTACTGGGTTTTTGATTTACCGACCGACCCCCGGCCGTTTGCCGTCCGCGCGGCTGCATTGACCGAGTTGGTGCAGCGCACTGGTGTGGCGTGGCTGCACGTGGTCGCGCAGCGGCGTGTGGCCGATGCCGCGCATTTGCAACGCGAACTGGTGGCTGTGGTGGCACAGGGCGGCGAGGGGCTGATGCTGCACCAACAGGATGCCTTGCGGCGGCCGGGTCGCAGCGAAAGTTTGCGCAAGTTCAAGGCCGCGAAGGACGAAGAGGCACAGGTGGTGGCCCACCTGCCGGGCAAAGGCAAGTTCGCCGGACGCTTGGGAGCATTGGTGCTGCAGCGCTCCAACGGTCAACGGTTCGCGTTGGGCACAGGCTTTAGCGATGCGCAGCGCGAGAACCCACCCGCGATAGGCAGCATCGTGACGTACCGGTTTCGCGACCGCACGCCTAACGGCGTGCCCCGCTTTGCCAGTTTCGTACGGGTTCAGTTGCCAGAGTGATCTGACCTGGTCGTCGTCAATGGCAGCGTGCGAGTTACTTGCCGGCATGCAATCCGTTAAAGGAACACGCCAGCGCGGCTTTGCATGCGCGCAGCCACCTCGCCCAGGTGGTGGGTAGTGTCGCCAAAGGTCATTTCCAATTGGGTCAGCCGTTTGAAGTAGTGGCTGACGGGGTAGTCGTCGGTCACACCCACTCCGCCGTGGAGCTGCACCGCCTGCTGGCCCACAAAGCGCATGCTCTGCCCCAACTGCACTTTGGCCCGTGCCAGCGCCAGCCGCCGCTCGGCTGGCTCGGCTTGCAGTTTGAGGTTGGCGTAGTAGGCCATGGAGCGAGCCAACTCCAATTGCATCTTCATGTCGGCCACGCGGTGACGTAAAGCCTGGAAGCTGGCAATAGGCACGCCAAATTGTTTGCGGGTGTTGAGGTACTCGGCGGTGGTTTGCAAGGCTTTGTCCATCACGCCCACGGCTTCTGCGCAGGCGCAGGCGATGCCGGCGTCCACCCCAAGCTCCAAGGCGGCAAGTCCATCGGCGCTGAGCAGTTGGGCGGGTGCAGCCTCCAAGCGCAGCTCTGCTGCGCGTCCACCGCCCTGGGTGGAGTAGCCGCTGGTGTGCACGCCGTCGCTGCGCCGTTCGACAACGAACATGCCGATCTCCCCGTCGCATTCGGCAGGCACCAGGTACACATCGGCGACGTCGCCCAATGGCACCACACCTTTTTGGCCATTCAACACGTAGCCCTGCGCCTGCTGCGTTGCGGTGGTGTCGCAACGGTCCAGGTGGTAGCGCGCTGCACGTTCTTGGTGGGCCAGGACCGCGATGGTCTCGCCGCTGGCGATGGTGGGCAGCCAGCGCTCCTGGAGTGCGGGCGTGCCGTACCGGACCAGTACCGTGCTGCACAGCAAGGACTGCGCCACGGGTTCCAGCACCAGGCCGCGCCCTAGTTCTTCTAGGGCTACCATGGCCTCTATCGGCCCCCAACCCATGCCACCGTGTTCGGCTGGCACGTTCAGCCCCATGAGCCCAAGTTCGGCCAGCGCAAGCCAGGCCGCAGGCTCAAAGCCCGAGCCTGCGGCAGTGGCCCGTCGGCGCGAGAACGGGTAGGCCTTGTCCACCCATTTGCGCACGGCGTCGCGCAGCTGTTCTTGGTCATCAGAAAAATCGAAGTCCATGGATGCTCTCCTGCTGGGCTCAGCCCAAAACGAACTGCGCCACGATGTTGCGTTGTACTTCGTTGCTGCCGCCGTAGATCGTGGTTTTGCGGAGGTTGAAGTAGGAGCCTGCCAAGGTTGCGCAGTGCAAGGCGCCGCCGGGGAACGCTGGCGATGGCACTTGGTCGGCTTGCCAGCCCGCTTGCATGGCTTCGCCCACCAAGGGCAGGGAAAAAGGTCCAGCGGCAAGCATCAGCAGCTCGCTGCAGCGTTGCTGAATTTCGCTGCCGCGGATTTTCAGCAACCCTGCGATGTCCAGCGCGTAGCGGCCGGACTTTTCGGCCGACAGCACCCGCAGCACCAGCATTTCCAGCGCGATGATGTCGACCTCCAGCCGTGCGATCTCGTCGCGAAAGCGCACATCGTGGTACACGCCTTCGCGCTGTGCGATGCGCTTGAGTCGCTCCAGTTCGCGCTTGGAGCGGTTGACGTCGGCGATGTTGGTGCGCTCGTGGCTGAGCAGGTGTTTGGCGTAGGTCCATCCTTGGTTTTCTTCGCCAATGCGCTGATCGATGGGGACCCTCACATCGTCAAAAAAGACGGCATTGACCTCGTGGCCGCCGTCCAGCATGGTGATAGGGCGCACCGACACACCGGGGGACTTCATGTCGATGAGCAAGAAGCTGATGCCGGTCTGCGGCTTGCCCTCGGTGCTGGTGCGCACCAGACAAAAAATCCAGTCGCCATGCTGGCCCAAGGTGGTCCACGTTTTTTGGCCGTTGACCACGTAATGGTCGCCCTCCTGCCGAGCGCGGGTTTTGAGCGAGGCCAGGTCCGAGCCCGAGTCCGGCTCGCTGTAGCCCTGGCTCCACCACACCTCGCCGCTGGCAATGCCGGGTAAAAACCGCTGCTGTTGCGCGGGGCTGCCAAAGGCCATGATTACGGGTGCCACCATGACAGGCCCAAACGGCACCACGCGCGGCGCGCCGGCCTGGGCGCACTCTTCTTCAAACAGGTACTTTTGCACCGCGGTCCAGCCTGGGCCGCCAAAGGCTGCTGGCCAACCGGCAGCCAGCCAACCTTGCTTGCCCAGGATCTTGGCCCAGCGCTGCAAGTCATCGCGGCCCAGGTGCAGGCCGTTGTGCACCTTGTGGGCCAGGTCGGTAGGCAGGTGGCTTTGTACCCACGCACGAACTTCGTGGCGAAACGCTTGCTCTTCGGGGGTAAATGCCAAATCCATAGAAAACATCCTTGTTGGTTGCGCTTGCCAGTGCAAGCTGCCGCGCTGTGCGTCAACCTGAAGCAAGCCCACTTGGTAACGGACCGTTGGGCCAGTGCGCTGCCGTGCCGGTCAGGCCGATTCGCTTGCCGACGCCAGATGTGTTTGTAGCAGGGCCAGGATGCAGCGGCTGTCTTGGGCGTGACAAGGCCGGTTTGGCCAGGCGCATGGTGTGCATCGGCGCCGCAAGGTCTGCCGTCAGAGTGGCGGGGTGCTGGTGTGCCGTGCTGTGGCCAGGTCCGTGGACCTGAGGTGGTGTGGCTCTGAGGTGGCGGTGTGGGCTTGAAGCCCAGTCGCGGGGCCATAATCCGGCGCGCATGCAAAACATCGTCATCCTGATCTCCGGCGCAGGCTCCAACATGGTAGCGATCTTGCGCGCCGCACAGCGCGGGCAGTGGGAGCAACGTTATGGCGCCAAGGTGGCTGCGGTGATCAGCAATCGCGCCGATGCCAAAGGGTTGGAGCTTGCAGCGCAGCATGGTGTTCCCACCCAGGTGGTAGACCACCGCGCCCACGCCAGCCGCGACGCATTCGACCATGCGTTGACCCAGTGCATCGCAGGCTACGAGGCGCCGGGGCACCCGACCTGGGTGGTGATGGCGGGCTTCATGCGTGTGCTCACCCCTGCCTTCACGGAACGCTTTGCCGGCAGGCTGGTCAATATCCACCCCTCGCTGCTGCCTGCCTTTCCCGGCTTGCACACACACCAGCGGGCTCTTGAAGCAGGCTGTAAGTTTGCGGGTGCCACGGTGCACTTGGTAACGGCTGACCTGGACCAGGGGCCGATCTTGGCCCAGGCCGTCTCACCGGTGCTTGCCACGGATACCGCCGATACGCTGGCTGCGCGGGTGCTGGCGCTGGAACACCAGATCTACCCGCGCGCCCTGGCCGCACTGTTGGCGCAGCACGCGCCGCGCTAGGCCGCGCTGCTTGCTGCGCCTTCGTCAGGCAGTTTGACGAAGCGGGTGAAGACCTGCCCATCGACCAGCACCGTTTCGCCAAACATGGCGGCGGGGCGCACCCACAGGCCGCAGTCGCCATACAGCGCGCGGTACAGCACCATGGGCTCGAGCGTCTCACTGTGCCGGGCGGTGTCAAGCACCTGGTACAAGCCACCTTTGTAGTGGCGGTACCTGCCGGGCGGCACGGGTGTAAAAGGGGGAAGCGCTTCTTGCTGCATGGGACAATCCTAGGCTATGCATCCTAAAGCCCTTCTGGACGCCTGCGCCGAACTGGTCAGGCTCACGCTCACCTTGGACCACCCAGCCGACGCCACTGTGTCGCGCTTTTTCCGGGACCACCGCAGTTTGGGGCCACGTGAACGTGCCACCTTGGCCGAGACGGTGTACACCGTGTTGCGCAAAAAGCTGCTGTTTGACCACTTGGCTCCCTCTGGCAGTGGCCCCCGGGAGCGGCGCATGGCCATTCTGGGTTTTTATGGTCCTGGTGATTTTTTGCGGTCTGCATTGAATGACCAAGAGAAGCGCTGGCTCGACCAGTGCCAGAGCGTCCAGGCCGCCGATTTGATGGAGCGCCATCGGCACAACCTGCCCGAGTGGCTGGTGGCACCGCTCAAAGAGCAGCTGGGCCAGGAGTTCTGGCCACTCACAGAAAGTCTCAATGCGGGCGCGGGGCTGGACGTGCGAGCCAACGACTTCAAGGCCAAGCGCGCCGACGTACAAAGTGAGTTGGCCAAACTGGGCATCCGCGCCGAGCCCACACCCTACTCGCCCTGGGGTCTGCGCATCGATGGTAAGCCCGCGCTGGCAAAGGTCGCGGGTTTTTTGCGCGGTGACTTCGAGGTCCAGGACGAGGGGTCTCAACTTCTGGCCATGTTGCTCGATGCCAAACGCAGTGAGATGGTGGTCGATTTTTGTGCGGGAGCCGGCGGCAAAACCTTGGCGATTGGCGCGGCCATGCGCAGCACCGGTCGCCTGTACGCGTTCGATACCTCCGCCCACCGCCTGGACCAGCTCAAACCCCGGGTGGCGCGCAGCGGCCTGTCCAATGTGCACCCGGTGGCCATCGCACACGAGCGCGACGAGCGCATCAAGCGCCTGGCCGGCAAGATTGACCGCGTTCTAGTCGACGCGCCGTGCAGCGGGCTGGGCACCTTGCGGCGCAACCCTGACCTGAAATGGCGCCAGTCGCAGCAGGCGATTGCGGAGATGGCGGCCAAGCAGACCGCGATCCTGCAAAGCGCAGCGCGTTTGCTGCGTTCGGGCGGGCGGCTGGTGTACGCAACCTGCAGCGTCTTGGCCCAGGAAAACGAGGACATTGCCGCCGCGTTCTCCGAAACTCACGCCGATTTTGAGCCGCTTGCGGTGGGCGCGGTGTTGTCAGCGCTGCGTGTGCCGCAGTCCCAAAGCTTGTGCGCCGGTGGACAAGACGGCTCGCTGTACCTGCGCCTGTGGCCCCACAGGCATGCTACAGACGGATTTTTCGCGGCAGTTTGGAAAAAGAAGTAGGCGTTTTGATGTAAGTTGATATCAATTGCTATAGATATGGTTTTCATGGTCAAACCCCACGTGCGCCCTTAGAATCGGGCGGTTTGGCTGGCGCGCAAGCGCCACGCCGTGGAGCCGAGAGGCATTTTTGAAAGAACAACTGATGATGGTGTTACCTGACTGGGCTGCGTTGGACGCCGCCGTGCAATGGCTGGCGCATGGCGCATGGGATCTCACTTGGTGGCAACTGGTGTTGTTCACCTTGGGTATGACCCACATCACCATGATCAGCGTGACGGTGTTTTTGCACCGGCACCAAGCGCACCGTGCACTCGACTTGCACCCCATTGCTTCGCATTTTTTCAGACTCTGGCTGTGGTTGACCACGGGCCAGGTGACCAAAGAGTGGGCGTCGATCCACCGTAAGCACCACGCAAAGTGCGAGCAGGTCGACGACCCCCACAGTCCCCATGTGTATGGCATCCGCACCGTGCTGTTGCAAGGTGCCGAGTTGTACCGTGCGGAGTCGAAAAATCAGGAAACGATGGCCCGCTACGGCCACGGCACGCCCGACGACTGGCTCGAGCGCCACCTGTACTCCCGCTACTCTTGGCAGGGTGTGGGCTTGATGATGATCTTGGACCTGTTCTTGTTCGGTGCCGCTGGCTTGGCGGTGTGGGCGGTGCAGATGGCTTGGACCCCCATCATGGCAGCCGGCATCATTAACGGCGCCGCCCACTTTTGGGGCTATCGCAACTTTGAGTCACCGGACGCGAGCACCAACATTTCGCCATGGGGCATCATCATTGCGGGTGAAGAGTTGCACAACAACCACCACACCTACCCCACCTCGGCCAAACTGTCGGTCAAGCCCTACGAGTTCGACATCGGTTGGATGTATATCTCGCTGATGCAAATGGTCGGTTTGGCCAAAGTCAAGAAGACGCCACCCAAAGCCGCATTCGGGGACATTCGCCCGGTCGCCGATGAGCGAACTCTTGAAGCGCTGATTGCCAACCGCTATGAAATCATGGCCGCCTATGCAGGCGGCATCCGCAAGGCAGCGCGCCAAGAGCTGGAGTCCATGAAGGCGCGCGGTGCCGATGCGGCGGTCATTCGTGCGGCCAAGCGTTGGATGCACCGCGACCATGAAAAAGTGCCCGCCTCGGCCCTCTCCGAATTGCAACAGGCGCGCGCAGCCTTTCCGTCGCTAGACAAAATGGTGACCATGCGCGAAGAGTTGCGCCAGCTCTGGCTTAACACGCATTTGTCGCGTGAGCAACTCACACGCGATCTGCAAGGTTGGTGCAGCCGCGCCGAAGCCAGTGGCATCGCGATGCTGCATGACTTCTCCCTTAAGCTGCGCGCCGCCCGGGTGTAGTCGGTCAGTCGTGGGCGCGCTTGCGCCGATTGGACAGCAACGTCATTGCGATCAAGAGCCGCCGTTTATCTTGAGGTTTGGCCGCCCTTAACCCTGCTGCCTACATAGAAGTCGCCCACAAAAAAGCCCGCATAGCGCGGGCTTTTTTGTGGGCGATTGCGCCAGAGCGCATTACCTTTACTTGAGTTTCATTTCCTTGTAGTCCACATGCTTGCGGGCTTTGGGATCAAACTTTTTGATCAGCATCTTTTCTGGCATGGTTTTCTTGTTCTTGCTGGTGGTGTAGAAGTGACCGGTTCCAGCTGTCGATTCGAGTTTGATTTTTTCGCGTCCGCCTTTGGTTGCCATGGTGCTGCTCCTTACGCTTGGCCACGTGCGCGCAAATCGGCGAGCACAGAATCGATGCCGTTTTTGTCGATCAAACGCAGACCTGCGTTGGAAATGCGCAAGCGCACCCAGCGGTTTTCGCTCTCGACCCAGAACCGGCGGTACTGCAGGTTGGGAAGAAATCGGCGTTTGGTTTTGTTGTTGGCGTGGGAAACATTGTTCCCAACCATTGGGCCCTTGCCCGTGACTTCACATACGCGTGCCATGTGGACACTCCATTGAAACGGCCGCTGCGCTTGCATGGCCGGGCGTTGATGTGAACCAAGCCCCAAGCCATGACGCCAGTACGGCCTCACCTCGCCAAGAAAAAGGGTGGCGGTAACCCTGTGCCGCATCCGGCAAAGCCCGCCATTGTAGCCAGATTCCGGCCCGCCCCCGCTGCGCCTACCCAGAGCTCAGGCTTGCTCCAGAAACCGCTGCGCATCCAGTGCGGCCATGCAGCCTGTGCCTGCACTGGTGATAGCCTGCCGGTACACATGGTCTGCCACATCGCCTGCCGCGAAAACACCGGGGATGCTGGTCATGGTGGCAAATCCCTTGAGGCCGCTTTGGGTGACTAAGTAGCCACCGGCCATATCCAGTTGTCCAGCAAAGAGATCGGTGTTGGGCGCGTGGCCGATGGCGATAAAGCAGCCCTTGAGTGCGAGGTCTTCGGTGCTGCCGTCTTCTGTGCTTCTGAGGCGGATACCGGTCACGCCGGTGCTGTCGCCCAGCACTTCATCAAGCGTCTTGAAGGTTTTGAGCTCCACCTTGCCGGCGGCAACTTTGTCCATTAGCTTGTCGATCAGGATGGCCTCTGCTTTGAATTTGTCCCGGCGATGTACCAGGTAAACCTTGCGGGCGATATTCGAGAGGTACAGCGCCTCTTCGACCGCGGTGTTGCCGCCGCCGACGACGCAGCACACCTGATCGCGGTAGAAGAATCCATCGCAGGTGGCGCAGCCTGAGACGCCGCGGCCCATGAAGGCGCTCTCCGAGGGCAAGCCCAGGTACTTGGCTGAAGCCCCGGTGGCAATGATGAGCGCATCGGCGCTGTACTGCTGGCTGTCGCCAGTGAGATTGAAAGGACGCTTGCTCAGGTCGACCGCTTGGATGTGGTCAAACACCACCTCGGTTTTGAAGCGCTCTGCGTGCTCCAAAAAGCGCTGCATGAGTTCGGGGCCTTGTACTCCTTGGGCATCGGCGGGCCAGTTGTCTACATCGGTGGTGGTCATGAGTTGACCACCTTGGGCGATGCCAGTCACCAGTACCGGGTGCAAATTGGCGCGCGCGGCATACACCGCGGCGGTGTAGCCAGCGGGGCCCGAGCCGAGGATGAGGACTTTGGCGTGCTTGGTTTGGGGCATGAAAATCTTTCGGGGGCGAACACGGGTGGTTTGCCGTGTACAGTTGCGTGCAACGACTTGCACCGACACGGATTGTAAGAAACTGCATTGATGCCAACACCCGGGAGACTGATATGGCCATGTTGAGCAGCCAAGATCTCATCGTTAGGGTTCCGCTGTTTTCACGCTTGAGCCCTGGACAAGCGCAGGCCTTGGCCAGCAGCGCCGTCAAGCGTCGCTACAAGCGTGGCGAAGCGATCGTGGAGCAAGACAAGCACACCAACGCGCTGTTCATTATTTTGGCTGGGCGCGCCCGCGTGGTGATGAAAGATGAGCTGGGCCGCGAGGTGATTTTGGCGGTACTGCGCGAGGGCGACTGCATCGGCGAGATGAGCGTCATCGACAGCCAGACGCATTCTGCCACGGTCACTGCCGAGGTGGTCACGGACACATTGGTTTTGGAGCGCGATGGCTTCATGCGTTGTCTGCAAGAAAGCGCGGACACCGCTATGGCTGTGATGCGCGGCCTGGTACAGCGGCTGCGCAGTGCCGACCGCAAGATCAGCTCTTTGGCACTGAATGGGGTCTACGTCCGGGTGGCCAATACGCTGATTGAGTCTGGTGAGGACCGCGGCGATGGCGTGTTGATTATCAAGGACAAGGTGTCGCGCCAAGATGTGGCCAAGATGGTGGGCGCATCGCGCGAGATGGTCAGTCGGGTGATGAAAGAGTTTGAAGAGCAGGGCTTTATTGAGACGCTGGAAAACGGAGGCGTGCTGATTCGAGAGCGCCGCGCCAGACCGCGTTGAGCTCGCGCTCCATCAGCCGTTATCCCAGGCGCGGCAAAACTTACTGGGCCGCGTGCGATCAGACCGCGTTCACCCCGTGCTACCTTCGTACCGCAACCCGATGACTTACTCCCTCAACACCCTGCACGCTCGCACCGCGAACACCCGCAGTGCCCCTGAACCCAGCGCCTTTTCCCGTTTACTCGCCGAAGGTGGTTTGGTCATAGGCCTGCTGGTCTTGTCTTTCTGGCTGCTGGCGCTGCTGACCTATGCGCAAGGGGACGCTGCGTGGTCTACCTCGGGTGCGGGAGAGGCGGTGCAAAACCGAGCTGGGCGCATGGGCGCTTGGGTAGCCGACATGAGTTACTACCTGATGGGGTTTTCGGTTTGGTGGTGCTACCTGGCCGCCTTGCGCACTTGGCTTGCGTTGCTGGCGCTGCGACTGCGCGGTGGGTCGGTCGATGTAGCCGAGGCCGCGCCGGCACAGGCCGAAAATGCGCGGCATGCCGGTGCCGCGCGGTTGGCTTTTTGGCTCGGCTTGGTGTTGCTTCTGTATGGCAGCACGACGTTGGAGTGGACGCGCCTGTACCGATTTGAATCCGCCTTGCCGGGGCATAGCGGTGGGGTGATGGGATACCTCCTAGGGCCTTGGAGCGTGCAGTGGCTGGGTTTTGCGGGCTCTGGGCTGGTGGCGATTTTTGCTTTGGTGTGGGGCTCTGGGCTGGTGTTTCGCTTTTCGTGGTTGCGCCTAGCTGAGCGTGTAGGTGCGTGGCTTTACTCTCTGGTGGACTCGATGCGCGAGCGGCGCGCGCGCGAAGAAGACATGCAAATGGGACAGCAAGCCGTGCGCGAGCGCGAGGAGGTGGTGCTGGAGGAGCGTCACCACAGCGAATCGCCCGAGCCTGTGCCAGTCATCATCGAGCCGGTGCTGGTGCAGGACGTGCCCCAAAGTGCACGGGTCGCCAAGGAGCGCCAAAAGCCGCTGTTTAGTGACATGCCCGACAGCAAGCTGCCGCAAGTTGCTCTGCTCGATGGTGCCTTGCTGCGCCAAGAGACCGTCGCGCCCGAGACCTTGGAGATGACCAGCCGCATGATCGAGAAGCGGCTTAAAGACTTCGGTGTCGAGGTGCGCGTGGTGCTGGCCCAACCCGGTCCGGTGATCACCCGCTATGAGATTGAGCCGGCTTTGGGGGTGAAGGGCTCGCAGATCGTGGGGTTGGCCAAAGACCTGGCGCGCTCGCTTAGCCTGGTGTCCATCCGAGTGGTGGAAACCATTCCAGGCAAGAACTATATGGCTTTGGAGCTGCCCAACGCCAAGCGCCAAAGCATCCGCTTGTCCGAAATTTTGGGCTCGCAAATCTACAACGAAGGCAAGTCCTTGCTGACCATGGGCTTGGGCAAAGACATCGTGGGCAACCCTGTGGTGGCCGACCTTGCCAAGATGCCCCACGTGCTGGTGGCGGGTACGACCGGCTCGGGCAAGTCGGTCGGCATCAACGCCATGATCCTGAGCTTGCTCTACAAGGCGGAGGCGCGCGATGTGCGCCTGCTGATGATCGACCCCAAGATGCTGGAGATGTCGGTGTACGAGGGCATTCCGCACCTGCTGTGCCCGGTGGTCACCGATATGAAGCAGGCGGCCAATGGTCTCAATTGGTGCGTGATGGAAATGGAGCGGCGCTACAAGCTGCTCAGCAAAATGGGCGTGCGCAACCTGGCCGGCTACAACACCAAGATCGACGATGCCAAAGCGCGCGGCGAGTTCATCTACAACCCGTTTAGCCTGACCCCCGAGGCCCCCGAGCCATTGGAGCGGCTGCCGCACATCGTGGTGGTGATCGACGAGCTGGCGGACCTGATGATGGTGGTGGGGAAGAAGATCGAGGAACTCATCGCTAGGTTGGCCCAGAAGGCGCGCGCCGCTGGCATCCATTTGATTTTGGCAACCCAGCGGCCCAGTGTGGATGTGATCACCGGCCTGATCAAGGCCAACATTCCGACCCGTATTGCGTTCCAGGTGTCGAGCAAGATCGACAGCCGCACCATCCTGGACCAAATGGGCGCTGAGGCTTTGCTGGGCATGGGCGACATGCTCTACATGCCCAGCGGCACTGGCCTGCCGGTGCGGGTGCACGGCGCATTTGTCAGCGACGACGAGGTGCACCGCGTGGTGCAGTACCTCAAGGACCAAGGCGAGCCGGACTACATCGAAGGCATTTTGGAAGGCGGCACCGTCGAGGGTGAGGAGGGCGCTGGCGGTACCGATGCTGGCGGAGAAAAAGACCCGATGTACGACCAGGCCGTTGAGATCGTGCTGAAGAACCGCAAGGCCAGCATCTCGCTGGTGCAGCGCCACCTCAAAATTGGCTACAACCGCGCCGCCCGCCTGGTCGAGGACATGGAAAAGGCCGGCTTGGTCAGCGCCATGAGCGCCAGCGGCCAGCGCGAAATTTTGGTACCCAACCGCAATAACGACTGATGACTCAACTCAAAACCTGGATGCTGTTGGGCTTGCTGGTCGCAGCTTTCTCGGCGCAGGCCACCGGTCAAGACAGCCTGGACCTCTTTGTGCGCACCGCAAAAACCGGTCGGGCCGACTTCGTGCAGGTGGTCACCGCGCCCGCCAAAGATGGACAGACGGCCCGCAGCAGAACCTCGAGCGGCGTGTTTGAGTTCTCCAGACCCAATCGTTTCAAGTTCGTCTACATGCGCCCCTTCGAGCAAACCATCGTCGCCGACGGCGAGACCTTGTGGCTGCACGACGTGGACCTCAACCAGGTCACCGCTCGCCGCCAGGCCGGTGCGCTGGCCAGCACGCCGGCCGCACTCATCGCCTCGGCCGCCGATCTCAAAGCTCTAGAAGCCGAGTTTGTGCTCAGCGCTGCGCCCGCCAAGGACGGCATCGAGTGGCTGGTCGCCACCCCCCGCGCCAAGGACAGCGCGCTGCAATCCGTGCGGGTTGGTTTTCGCGGCAAAACCCTCGCGGCGCTGGAGATTCTGGACAGCTTTGGTCAGCGCTCGGTGTTGACCTTCACCGCCATGCAAACCAATGTGGCCATGGACCCTGCAGCCTTCACGTTCAAGCCCCCTAGTGGGGCGGATGTGATTCGGCAGTAGCGAGCGCGCTGGTATCGGGTTCGTGGGCCAGCCCCGGCTCACTTAGCAGCGGCATCCAGCGAGCGTAACCACGCCAGCTTCTCACGCATCTTCGCTTCCAGACCGCGCTCGGATGGTTGGTACCACTGCTGGGGTTGCACATCGTCGGGGAAGTAGCTTTGGCCTGCGGCGTAGGCATCGGGTTCGTCGTGGGCGTAGCGGTAGTTTTTGCCGTAGCCCATTTGCTCCATTAACTTGGCCGGGGCGTTGCGCAGGTGGATGGGCACCGGCCGCGAGCCGCTGGCTTTGACGAAGGCCTTAGCCTGGTTCCAGGCCATGTACGAGGCATTGGACTTAGCGGCCACCGCCAGGTAGGTGACGGCTTGCGCTAACGCCAATTCGCCCTCGGGGGCGCCGAGCCGGTCGTAGGCTTCTGCGGCGTTCAAGGCCAGTTGCAGTGCGCGGGGGTCGGCATTGCCGATATCTTCGCTGGCCATCGCGATCATGCGCCGCGCCACCTGTCGACCGTCGCCGCCTCCGTCCAAGATGCGTGCGAGCCAATAGAGCGCGGCGTCGGGTTGCGAACCCCGCAGTGATTTGTGGAAGGCCGACAGCTGCCAGTACAGCTCGTCGCCGCCTTTGTCGAACCGGCGCAGCGAGGGGCTGGTGGAGGACCTGGCAAATTCGCCCGTCACGCTGCCAAGCCCAGCGCCGCTGGCCGCTGTTGCGACTTGTTCCACCAGGTTGAGAAAGCGCCTCCCATCGCCGTCGGCAAACCCCGTGAGCAGTTCCAGCGCATCGGCGTCCAACTGCACACCAAGGAGGTGCGGCAGTGCGCGCGCGTAGAGCTGGCGCATGTCCTCGGCTGTCAGCGGCTGCAGTGTGTACACCTGTGCACGCGAAAGCAGTGCGTTGTTGACTTCCATGCCGGGGTGCTCGGTGGTGCCTCCCACCAGCGTGAACAAGCCTGACTCCACATGCGGGAGCAGCGCATCTTGCTGGGCCTTGTTGAAGCGGTGGATCTCGTCGACAAAGAGCACCGTGGGTCGGCCTGTGGTGTCCAGCGTGGATCTCGCGTCTTCAATCGCCTGGCGGATGTCTTTCACGCCTGCCAGCACCGCTGAAATCGCGATGAAGTTGCTCTCGGTGGCGCGGGCGGCCAGCCGGCCCAGCGTGGTCTTGCCGACACCCGGTGGGCCCCACAAAATGAACGAGTGCAGCTTCTTGGCCTCGAAGGCCATACGCAGTGGTTTGCCTGGCCCCAACAGGTGCAGTTGGCCAGCGACCTCGGCCAGCGTTTGCGGGCGCAGCAGCTCCGCAAGCGGCGGCTTCGGGGCGGTGGTAAAGAGGTCCATAGGATGGTGCGTGTGGGCCAATAGTATGGGCTGTTTTTGGGCCACTTTGGTGTGCCGTTTTCAGGGGTGGTTTGAAGAGGCCCCACGTGGTGACGCAGCCCAGAGCTGGCGCGCGGCCGCGCAAGGGTAAACCCCGCCGCACCGCAGCCGAAAGCGCAGCTACCCGTGGCTACAATGCGCCCCACCCAAGCGCTGTGTCAACCGACGTGGCGGGTTTCTTGCTTAGAAACAGGCCAAGCCCACGAGGCTCCAAACGCGTGTTGATTCCCTGCCATGGCGCAGGAAGTTGCAGGCACAGGCCAAAGAATCGGAGATACGTTGTATGGATATTTTGTTGCAGCAGATCATTAACGGTCTGGTGTTGGGCAGCATGTACGCGCTGATAGCCTTGGGCTACACCATGGTGTACGGGATCATTAACCTGATCAATTTCGCCCATGGTGAAGTCATGATGGTCGGGGCGCTTACGAGCTGGACGATCATCGGGATGATGCAAGAGGCTATGCCAGGCGCCCCCGGTTTTGTTGTTCTTTTCTTGGCCCTGGTGATCGCTTGCGTGGTCGCTGCCGCGCTCAACTTCACTATCGAGAAGGTGGCCTACCGCCCCCTTCGCAACAGCCCCAAGCTGGCGCCGCTGATCACTGCCATCGGCATGTCGATCTTGCTGCAAACGCTGGCCATGATTATCTGGAAGCCCAACTACAAGTCCTATCCGACCTTGCTGCCTAGCGACCCCATCGCCATTGGCGGGGCTGTCATCACGCCCACCCAGGTCATGATCTTGGGCGTTACCGCGGTGTCGCTGGCAGTTCTGATGTGGCTGGTCAACTACACCAAGCTGGGCCGAGCCATGCGTGCAACGGCAGAGAACCCGCGTGTAGCCGGCCTGATGGGTGTTAAGCCCGATGTGGTGATTTCCGCCACTTTCATCATCGGTGCGGTGTTGGCCGCCATTGCAGGTGTGATGTACGCCTCTAACTACGGCACCGCCCAGCACGCCATGGGTTTTTTGCCGGGCCTTAAGGCATTTACCGCGGCGGTGTTTGGCGGCATTGGCAATCTCGGTGGTGCGGTGGTCGGCGGGATTTTGCTGGGTCTGATTGAGTCGATTGGTGCTGGCTACATTGGCACCTTGACTGGCGGCGTTTTGGGCAGCCATTACTCCGAACTTTTTGCTTTCATCGTTCTAATCGTCGTGTTGACCCTGCGGCCCTCGGGCCTGCTCGGTGAGCGTGTGGCGGACCGCGCCTGAGGAGCCGACCATGACACAGCAAAACAAACTTGTTGGGTACTTTTTTGCCGGCGTGGCCCTGCTGGTGCTGCCCCTGATCCTGCAAAACTTTGGCAACGCCTGGGTGCGAATCGCCGACATGGCGCTGCTGTATGTGCTGTTGGCTATCGGCCTGAATATCGTGGTGGGTTACGCCGGCCTGCTTGACCTGGGCTATGTCGCCTTCTTTGCGATTGGTGCCTACATGTACGGGCTGATGTCCTCCCCGCACCTCACGGAGACCTTCCCCGCCTTGGCTGTGATGTTTCCTAACGGTATCCACACGCCATTGTGGTTGGTCATTCCGATGGCAGCAGGTCTTGCCGGTCTGTTTGGCGCGTTGTTGGGTGCCCCCACTTTGCGCCTGCGCGGTGATTACCTGGCCATCGTGACCCTGGGCTTTGGCGAAATCATCCGCGTGTTCATGAACAACTTGGATGCGCCTGTCAACATCACCAACGGGCCCAAAGGCATAGGCCAGATCGATTCGTTGCATTTTTTCGGCGTGGACTTGGGAAAAAAATGGGTGCTGGGCAACTATGAGATTGCCTCGGTCACACTGTATTACTACTTGTTTTTGGTCTTGGTGGTGCTTAGCGTCGTCATCAGCCACCGTTTGCAAATCTCACGTGTGGGCCGTGCCTGGATGGCAATTCGTGAAGACGAGATCGCTGCCAAGGCCATGGGTATCAACACCCGCAACATGAAGCTGTTGGCGTTCGGTATGGGTGCCACGTTTGGTGGTGTGTCGGGCACGCTGTTTGCCTCGTTCCAAGGCTTTATTTCACCGGAGTCTTTCACTTTGATGGAGTCGGTGATGATCGTTGCCATGGTGGTGCTCGGCGGTGTGGGGCACCTGCCTGGCGTTATCTTGGGCGCGGTCCTGTTGGCTGCGCTGCCGGAGGTGCTGCGCTATGTAGCTGGCCCATTGCAAAACCTCACCGGTGGGCGTCTGGATGCGTCCATCTTGCGCCAGTTGCTGATTGCGCTTGCCATGATCACCATCATGTTGATGCGCCCACGTGGCCTGTGGCCTGCGCCTGAGCATGGCAAGTCCATCGCGCCGCCGCAGTCCTGATTGCAGCCGATCGAATCGGAACCACTATGACAGACACCGTATTGAACGTATCAGGCGTGTCCAAGCGCTTTGGCGGCTTGCAGGCACTGAGCGACGTTGGCATTCGGATCCAGCGTGGCCAGGTGTACGGCCTCATTGGCCCCAACGGCGCGGGCAAGACCACCTTTTTCAATGTGCTCACCGGCCTGTACACACCCGACAGCGGCAGCTTCGAACTTGCGGGCAAGCCTTACGAGCCCAAGGCGGTGCATCTGGTGGCCAAAGCCGGCATTGCGCGCACTTTCCAGAACATCCGGCTGTTTGCCGAGATGACTGCCCTGGAGAACGTGATGGTGGGCCGCCACATTCGCACCCACTCGGGCCTGCTCGGTGCGGTGCTGCGTACCCCCGGCTTCAAGGCTGAAGAGGCTGCCATTGCCCGGCGCGCCCAAGAGCTGCTGGACTACGTTGGCATCGGCAAGTTTGCCGACTACAAGGCGCGCACCCTGAGCTACGGCGATCAGCGCCGCCTGGAGATCGCGCGCGCCCTGGCCACTGACCCGCAACTCATTGCACTGGACGAGCCCGCCGCCGGCATGAATGCCACCGAAAAGGTGATGTTGCGCGAGCTGATCGACCAAATCCGCAAAGACAACCGCACCATTTTGTTGATCGAACACGATGTCAAGCTGGTGATGGGCCTGTGCGACCGCGTGACGGTGCTGGACTATGGCAAGCAAATCGCCGAAGGCACACCCGCCGAAGTGCAGCGCAACGACAAAGTGATCGAGGCCTATCTGGGCACGAGCGGGGCTTAAGGACACGCGATGACAACAAAAACACTGCTCAAAGTCACCGGACTCAAAGTCGCCTACGGCGGCATCCAGGCGGTCAAGGGTGTGGACTTCGAGGTCCACGAGGGCGAACTGGTCTGCTTGATCGGCTCCAACGGCGCGGGGAAAACCACCACCATGAAGGCCATCACCGGCACGCTGCCCATCAGCGCCGGTGAGATCGTGTACATGGGCAAGAGCATCAAGGGCCAAGGCCCTTGGGATTTGGTTAAGCAGGGCCTGGCCATGGTGCCCGAAGGTCGTGGCGTGTTCACCCGCATGACGATCATCGAGAACCTGCAGATGGGTGCCTATATCCGCACCGACAAGGCAGACATTCTGGCCGATATGGACAAGGTGTTCACCATCTTCCCGCGCCTCAAAGAGCGCCGCGACCAGCTCGCCGGAACCATGTCGGGTGGCGAGCAGCAGATGTTGGCCATGGGCCGCGCGCTGATGAGCCGGCCCAAGGTGCTGCTGCTTGACGAGCCGTCCATGGGGCTGTCGCCCATCATGGTGGACAAAATCTTTGAGGTCATTCGCGATGTGTACGCGCAAGGCGTCACCGTGCTGTTGGTGGAGCAAAACGCCAGCCGCGCGCTGGGCATTGCCAACCGTGGGTATGTGATGGAGTCGGGCGTGGTGACCATGGGCGGTGATGCCAAGGAGATGCTCAACGACCCCAAGGTGCGCGCCGCCTATCTTGGGCACTAGCATGCAGCGCGCCCGCGGGCGCGCCAGCGTGCACCTGCTCTCCCTGCTGGCGCTGCTGCTCGTCACGGTGGTGTGGGGTGCCACCTTTCCGGTGCTCAAGGTGGCCACGGCCAGCCTCAGTGGCATCGAAGTTTCTGCACTGCGTTTTTGCATAGCCGCCTGCTGCATGCTGCCCTGGGTGCTGGGCGCGAGCCGGCAGGCTTGGCGCGATGGCGCGCTGCTGGGGGCGCTGGTGCTGTTGTCGTATGTGGCCCAGGCCTATGGGCTGCAGTACATCTCTAGCAACCGAAGCGCCTTTCTGACCAGCCTCAATGTGCTGATGGTGCCTATGTTTGGCTTGCTGTTTGGCAAGCGCATCGCGCTGCGTGTGTGGTTGGCCGCCACGCTGGCGTGTTGCGGCATCGCTCTCATGTCCTGGGACGGAGGTGGCCATTGGCTGGCAGACATTGCCACGGTGCTGGGTGCAGCGGGCTATGCGCTGTATGTCATTGTGCTGTCGCAGCGTGCCGCACTGCACCCGGCGCGCACCTTGGCGGCCACTCAAATCGTCTGGATGGCTGCGCTGGGCGCAGCCTGGATGCTGGCCGCCTCGGTAGGCACCGACCGCCTGCAAACACTGGGCGATCGCCTGAGCCTAGAGATCATTTTGGGGCTGGTTTACCTCGGTGTGGTGGCCACAGCCGGCATGTTGTTCCTGCAAGCCCTGGCACAGCGCCACGTGAGCGCCGACCAAGCCGCAGTCATCTACGCGATGGAGCCGGTGTTTGCCGCGCTCTTTGCATGGTGGTGGCTCGCGGAAGGACTCAGCGCCCAAGCCGCGCTGGGCGGCGCCTTGGTGGTGTTTGCCGTGGTGCTCAGTGAAGTGAAAGTGCGCGGCCGCTGAGCCAAAGGGTCGCTGGCGCGGCGCCGATTCAGGCTAGTGCTTTGTCGGCCTCGGAGGTGAACGCATCGGCGAAGAATGCATCTTCGGGCAGGCCCGCCAGTGCACCAAAGTCGCGCCGCGCTGCATCCACCATCACTGGCGTGCCGCAGGCGTACACCTGCATGTGGCGCAGGTCCGGGTGGTCGGCCAGTACCGCCTGGTGCACCCAGCCGGTGCGACCGGTCCACTGGTCTTGCGCCAGCGCGTCAGAGACCACCGGCACATAGCGCAGCCACGGCGTGCTGGCCAGTTGGGCCTGCACCCAATCGTCCATGTACAGGTCGGCGGGACGCCGACCGCCCCAGTACAGCACGGTGGGTCGGCTGATGCCTTGGTCTTGCATGTGCTCGATCAGGGCTTTGATGGGCGCAAACCCGGTGCCCGAGGCCAACAGCACGATGGGTGTGTCAGCGGCCTCGCGCAGGTAGAAGGAACCAAACGGGCCTTCGATGCGCAAAATCTCTTTTTCTTTCATGGAGCCAAACACATGATCGGTGAACCGGCCACCAGGCATGTGGCGGATGTGCAGCTCCAGCGTGCCACCGCGCGAGGGTGCGCTGGCCATGGAGTAGCTGCGCCGCGCACCGTCGCGCAGGATGAATTCGATGTACTGGCCGGCGTAGTAGGTGAAGGGGTCGTTGGCCGGCATCTGCAGTTGAATGACCACCACATCGGGCGACTTTTTCGTGATGGACTGCACCCGCGTGGGCAGGCGCTTGATGGGCAGGGCACCGGCCTGCGTCACCTGGCGCGACTCCAGCACCACATCGCTGGTGGGCACCGCGCAGCATGTCAGCACGAAGCCGTCTTGGGCCTCTTGCGCACTCAAGGCTTTGGGCTGGTGCGCTCCGTGCACCACGGTGCCCGAGAGCATCTTGCATTTGCACGAGCCGCAGGCCCCATCCTTGCAGCCGTAGGGGAGGCCAATGCCTTGGCGAATGCCGGCGGGCAAGATGGCCTCGTCGTGCTGGACCGAGAACGTGCGCTCGCTGGGCAGCACCGTGACCGAGTAAGAGGTTGCACTTGCACCGGAGGCCATCATGGGGTGGTTATCCTTGGGGACTGAACTCAAAAGGGATACGATTTTGCCCGCAAACCAAAGCCCACTGGGCGCGCTGCCCGCCCGCTTTCGCCGCCCCCGTGTACTGATCGTGGGCTGCGGCGACGTGGGCTTGCGTGTGGCCGGTCAGGTGCCCAGCCGGGTGCGTGTGCTGGCGTTGACATCCAGCCCCCAGCGCGGGCCAGCGTTGCGTTCGCTCGGCATGTTGCCCTTGCTGGGCGATCTGGATCGGGCCCGCACCCTGGGCCGCTTGGCGGGTATTGCCACGCACGTGCTGCACCTCGCACCGCCGCCCGTGGAGGGCTGGACCGACGGCCGCACCACGGCCCTGTTGCGCGCCTTGCGCAGGCGCAGCCTGCCCCAGGCGCTGGTGTATGGCTCCACCAGCGGCGTGTACGGTGACTGCGGCGGCGCTTGGGTGGACGAAACCCGCGCTGTGCAACCGACCACGCCGCGCGCGCAGCGGCGGGTAGACGCCGAGCGCAGCCTGCGGTTTTTTGGGCGCTCCAGCGGTGTGCGGACCTCGGTGCTGCGCATTCCCGGCATTTACGCCAGCGACCGCGAGGGGGGCACGCCCCGAGAGCGGCTGCGCAAGGGCACGCCGGTGCTGGCAGCCCAAGACGATGTCTACACCAACCACATCCACGCCGACGACCTGGCACGCGCGTGTATTGCCGTTTTGTGGCGCGGCCGGCCCCAGCGGACCTACAACGCCAGCGACGACACCGACCTGAAAATGGGTGACTACTTTGACTTGGCCGCCGACCTGTACCAGCTCCCCAGGCCGCCCCGTGTGCGCCGCGAGGACGCGGCGGCGCATGTCTCGCTGATGGTGCTGAGTTTCATGAGCGAATCACGCCGTCTGGACAACACCCGCCTCAAGGACGAGCTGCGACTGCGGCTTCGCTACCCCACGGTGCGCGAAGGTCTGGCGTAGGCCCACAGCAAGGCCTTCCACACCAGCCAGCTTGTGAGCAGCGTGATGGGAAAGGCCCACAGCACATCACTGAGCCAATGCGCCTTGTCCGACATGCGCGCAAACGCAATCGCCAGCCCGGCGCCGGTGCCGGCCACCGCCCACGCCATCTGCCGTCTGCGGTGCACCAAAGCCAAGGATGCCAAGAACACGCCGCAGGCCACATGGCCGCTCACGAAGGAGCAATTGTTGTCGCATTGGTTGGTGATGATGGTGGCACGGGTGAACTGCTGGGTGCCCCCAAAGTCTTGCACTTGGTAGGGCCGGGCGCGCTGCCAGTGGTCCTTGAACACCAGGTTGACCACCAGCCCCGGCCCCGCCACACCGGCCAGCACTACAAAGGCCAACGGCAGCCGCCAGCGTGCGCGCTGCGCACGCAGTCGGGCCCACAACCAGCCTAGCAAGGCCAGGCCGAGTGCCACCCGGAAGGTAAACGGAACCCACACATTGAGGGCTTCCACCCAGGCCCATTGCAAGGAGGCGATGGCTGGTGTGTCGCCCATGAACAGGGCGGCGGCGGCCAGGTCCAGATCGGTCCACACCGTGGGCACCAGCGCCAGCAGTGCAAATGCCAGCACCAGTGCCCAAAAAACCGGTGGCGTGGTCGTCGTGTGCGCGGCGGCACTGGCGGGTAAGGACGGGGTGGCAGGCTTCATAGTGGCAGCGGTGGGGCCGTATGCTAACCCGCACGACCCCTGCCGATGGCGGTACATTCGAGCCACTATGGTCTACCTCTTGCTCTGTGTGGTCGCGCTGCCGTTAGTGGCCGCGACGCTGCTCAACTACCTGGCGCCGCTGCGCGCATTTGCCTGGCTGCGCGATCTGGGTCGGCGTGCTGCCGGCTTGCGGCTGCAGCGCATTGAGGTGCGAGGTCAGGTGTTTCCGTACCTGGAAGGGGGCAGCGGAGCGCCGCTGGTGCTGGTGCATGGCTTTACCGCCAACAAAGACGCCTTCACCGCCGTGGGGCGCTATCTCACGCCGCACTATCGCGTCATCGTGCCAGACCTGCCCGGCTTTGGCGACTCCAGCCGCGACCCGGGCGCTGACTACGGCTACGAGGCGCAGGTGGCGCAGCTGCATGCGTTTGTGGGGGCGCTGGGCCTGACGCGCTTTCACTTGGGTGGCAACTCCATGGGCGGTGGCATTGCGGCTTTGTATGCGGCCTTGCACCCGCAGGCGGTGGCCAGCCTGTGGCTGCTCGATGCGGCTGCCACTCAGGAGGTGACCCAATCGGCGCTCTATCAAGATTTTTTGGTCACCGGCAAGTTTTCGCTGTTGACTGAGACGCCGCAAGACCATCCACAAAAAATGGCACTGGTCTTCGGCAAGATGCCCTTCATCCCCTGGGCGGTGCACCACGCCCTGGGTGTGCAGGCGGCAGCCGACTACCCTTTGCACCAGCAGATTTTTCATGCGATTCGTGGTGCCACGCCCTTGGAGCAGCGAGTCGAACGCTTGGAGACGCCTGCGCTCATCGTCACCGGCACGCTGGACCGAGTGGTGCCCCCGGCGGCGGTGGAGACGCTGGCCAAGGTTTTCGTGAACCACCGCATCGTCAGCATGCCAGGAGTGGGCCACATTCCTATGGTCGAAGCACCCAAGCAGACCGCGCAGGACTACTTGGCGTTTGCCGCCGAGCAGCCCGACAGCATTGCTATTGAGCGACGTTAGGGGTGAGCGTGCGCACTGCCTGAAACTGGGTCAGAAACACCTGACCGCTCAGGCTTTCCAAAAAATGGGTTTTCTTGAGCCGGTCCATCACCGGCCCTTTGACTTCGCTCAGGTGCAGCGCAATGCCGGCATCGCGCAGCCGCTTCTCAATGGCTTCCAGGCTCTCTAGCGCGCTTGCGTCGATGTCGTTGATGCCTGAGCACTGCAGCACCAGATGCACCAGCTCGGGGTGCTCGGCCACCGCGTCGTTGACCCGGTCTTCGAGTGCGCGGGCGTTGGCAAAGTACAGGCTCTCATCCATGCGCAAGGTCACCAGTTGGGGGCTGGTCTGCACTGCGTGGCGCAGCACATTGCGAAAGTGTTCGGTGCCAGGCACCAAGCCCACTTCGGCGATGTGCGGTCGACT
Source organism: Rhodoferax sp. (assembly GCF_044236835.1). GTDB lineage: Bacteria > Pseudomonadota > Gammaproteobacteria > Burkholderiales > Burkholderiaceae_C > Allorhodoferax. The sequence goes on along the minus strand of NZ_JBIIGC010000016.1, from coordinate 11,072 downwards.
GGTGCGGTACAAAAACAGCGCCAGCGACACGCCCACGCCCACCACCAAGCCCAGCTCGACGCCCGCCGCCAGCGTGGCCAGCAAGGTGGAGAGCACGGCCACAAAGTCGGTGCGCGAGTAGGCCCAGGTTCTGCGCAGAATGCCCAGGTCCACCAGGGACAGCACGGCCACGATGATGGTGGCCGACAGCGTAGCCTGTGGCAGGTAGTACAGCGCAGGGGTGAGCAGCAGCGAGGCCAGCAGCAGACCCACTGCGGTGAACACACCCGCGGCCGGCGTTTGCGCACCTGCATCGAAATTGACCACGGAGCGCGCGAAGCCGCCGGTCACCGGAAAGCCGCCGGTCAGCGCTGCCGACACATTGCTCGCTCCCAGCGCCACCAGCTCCTGGTCCGGCTCGATGCGCTGGCGCCGCTTGGCAGCCAGGGTTTGCCCCACGGACACCGATTCGACAAAGCCCACCACGCTGATCAGCAAGGCCGGCAGCGCCAAGTCTTTCCACAGGGCGAGGTCCCACAGCGGCAGCGTCAGTGGTGGCAGGCCCTGGGGCACTGTGCCGACAATCTTGAGTCCCTGTGCATTCCACCCCAAGGCCCAGGTCGCCACGGCAGTGACCACGATGGCCGCCACCGGCCCGGCCTTGGCGATCATGTCCGCTGCGGTGGCACCCAGTCCCCATCCCTGGAGAAGAGGCTTGAGTCCCTTGCGCACCCAAAACAGGAAGGCGGTGGCGGCCACGCCCAGCGCCAGGGTCAGCGCATGGATGTTGGGGATCTGCGCTACCAGCGCGCCCACCAGCTCCACAAAGTTGTGGCCCTCGGCCTGCACGCCCATCAGCGCCTTGAGCTGGCTGGCCGCAATCAGCAGCCCCGAGGCCGAGATGAACCCGGAGATCACCGGGTGGCTTAAAAAGTTGGCCAAAAAACCCAGCCGCAAGAATCCCATGAGCAGCAACATCGCACCCGAGATGAACGCCAGCGTGATGGCAATGGCCCAGTAGCTGTGCACACCCAAAGCGGCCTGTTCGCCAATGGCCGCCGCCGTCATCAGCGACACCACCGCCACCGGCCCCACAGCCAGCACCCGGCTGGTGCCCAGCACCGCGTAAAGCACCAGCGGCGCCACGCTGGCGTACAAGCCCACCTCGGGCGGCAGTCCGGCCAACATCGCATAGGCCAGGCTCTGGGGAATCAGCATGACGGTGACGATCAGCGCCGCCACTAGATCGTTGGCCAGCGTGGCGCGGTTGTACTGGCGCGCCCAGGTCCACATGGGCACGGTAGGCAGCCAGCGACTTGCACCTTGCATAGGGCGTCTCTTCGCTTCAGGGATGGGGTGTGTGACTGGCGCTGGACAGCCGCCACAGCGTGGTGCAGCGCATACCCGAGCGGCAGTAGGCGAACACGGGCTTGGGTAGCTCGTCCAAAAGTTGACCAAAGGCGCTGCCCTGTGCGTCGGTCACCTTGCCCGTCTCGACCGGAAGGTAGCGGACCTCAAGCCCCGCTTGCTGCGCGGCCTGGGCGATTTCTGCAAAGCCAGGTTGGTCGGCGCCCTCGCCGTCGGGCCGGTTGCAGATCACCGATTTGAAGCCCGCGTTGGCAATGGCGGGGATGTCGCTGGCACGGATTTGACCGGCAACCGACAGGGTGGGTGTGAGCGCTTGAATTTCCATGGCGATGTCTGCGTTCGTGATTCGTTTTGTGAGTGATTAAAGCGTTGGGGCGGGTGGTGCGCGGCGGACTTGGGGTGGCTTGTTCCAGTGCCGCATCAGCAGCTCAAACAGCACCATGCCCAGCACCATCGCCACCACAAACACCGCCGCTTTGGCCTGCCCCGATGCCAAGGAAACCAGCGCCGGACCCGGGCAAAAACCCGCCAAGCCCCAGCCCGCGCCAAACAGCAGCGAGCCCACGATCAAGCGGCGATCGATTTGGTTGGATGTGGGCAGGTGCAAAGCGCCGCCCAGCACGGCGGTGGTGCGCTTCTTGGCCACGGCAAAGGCAAAAACCCCCACCGCAATGGCGCCGCCCATCACGAAGGCCAGCGACGGGTCCCAGGTGCCAAACAGGTCCAGAAAACCCAGCACCTTGCCGGGGTCGGTCATGCCCGAAAGGATCAGGCCCAGGCCGAACACGAGTCCGACCACAAATTCACTGATGCGTTGCATGCTTAAGCTCCCACAAAAATATGGCGTGCAATGAACACCACCAGAAAACCGGCGGCCATAAAACTCACCGTGGCCACCATGGATCGCGGCGACAAGCGCGACAAGCCGCACACGCCGTGGCCACTGGTGCAGCCCGATCCGTAACGGGTGCCAAAACCCACCAAGAGGCCAGCCACCACAATCAGCGCGTAACCGGCATCGATGCGGGGCGCTTGCACCATGCCCGCGGGTGCCAGCCACAGGAACACCAGCGGGGCTGCGGCGATGCCGGCCAGGAACGCGATGCGCCAACCCAAGTCGCCCGAACGGGGTTGCAGCAATCCGCCCACGATGCCGCTGATACCCAGAATGCGCCCGTTCAACAGAATGAACATTGCCGAAGCGATGCCCAGAAGCATGCCGCCGGACAGTGACATCCAAGGGGTGAAGTTTTGCCAATCGATCGTCATGCTTGCTCCTGGTTGGGTTCACAAAATTGTTGGTACATCACCTGGATCACAGCCAGAGCCTGCGGGCTGCTCAGGCTGTAGTAGATGTTCTTGCCGTCGCGTCGGGTGCTCACCAGCGCCTCGTCGCGCAGCACAGTGAGCTGCTGCGACAGGGTGGGCTGGGTGATGCCCAGAATCTCTTCGAGCTCGCCGACCCGCTTTTCGCCCTGGCTGAGCTGGCACAGCAGCAACAGCCGGTCGGGGTTGGCCAGCACTTTGAGCAAGCGGCAGGCCCTGCCAGCGGCCTGTTGCATGGCGGTGAGTTCAAGTTCCGCAGTGTTCATGGAGGAGGCTTGGGAGTGAAAGTTGCGTGATTCTATTTACAAACATATTGTTAGTCAATAGAATATAAAAATCTTAATTAAAGGAGTGACCATGCAAGCCAACAGCACCCAGCCCCAAGTCCACGGCATCTTCGACCCGGCGACCTGGACCGTCACCTATGTGGTCCACCAGGGCCCCGGCAGTGCCTGCGCCATCATCGACTCGGTGCTGGACTACGACCCCAAGTCCGGACGCACCCAGCACACCTCGGCCGACAAGGTCATCGACTACGTTGGGGCCAACCAACTCAAAACAGAGTGGATTTTGGAGACCCACGCCCACGCCGACCACCTGAGCGCAGCGCCCTACCTGCAATCCAAGCTCGGCGGCAGGACGGCGATTGGCGACCACATCACTGCTGTGCAAAAAGTGTTCAAGGGCATCTTCAACCTCGAGCCCGAGTTCAAACTCGACGGCTCCCAGTTCAACCACCTGATTCAGCCCGGAGAAACCATCTCAGTGGGCGCGCTAGAAGGCCAGGCGCATTACGTGCCCGGCCACACGCCCGCGTGCATGGCCTACCAGTTTGGTGATGCGGTGTTTGTGGGCGATACCCTGTTCATGCCGGATGTGGGCACGGCGCGCTGCGACTTTCCAGGTGGCGACGCCAAAACGCTGTACGCCTCGGTGCGCAAGCTGCTGAGCCTGCCCGAGAGCACCCGCTTGTTCATGTGCCACGACTACCCGCCAGCCGGGCGTCCCGTGCAGTTCGAGACGACGGTGGCCGAGCAGCGCGCCAACAACATCCACGTGCACGATGGCGTTACCGAGGCCGAGTTTGTGGCCATGCGCACCAAGCGCGACGCCACCCTGGAGATGCCGGTGCTGATCTTGCCTGCCGTGCAGATCAACATCCGCGCCGGTGAGTTGCCCCCCAAAGAGGACAACGGCATCGCCTACGCCAAGATTCCACTCAACGTGCTGTAAGTATCTGCAGCACCAACCAGGAGCACCACCATGAGCACATTCGACCACCCCACCTTGGTACAGAACCTCAACGAGAGCTTGGTAGGCCTGCGCAAGTCGCAGCCCGACACCATGCAAGCCTTCACCGGCCTGGCGCGCGCCGCCATGGCTGAGGGCAGCGTCAGCGCCAAGCACAAAGAGCTGATGGCGCTGGCCATTGGCATCACCCAGCATTGCTCGGGCTGCATCGGCTTCCATGTGAAAGCCCTGCACAAGTTGCAATGCACCCGCGAAGAGTTTGAGGAGATGCTGGGCGTATGCGTCTACATGGGCGGCGGACCTGCGCTGATGTACGCCGCCGAAGCGCGCAAAGCTTGGGAGACGATGGCGCCGGTGTAAGACTTAGGCTTCTGTCCGACCCGAGGCGAACTCGGTGGCAACCGTGCGCAACAGCCCGGCGTAGTGGGCCAGGTCGGGCGTGACCGCCGCGGGCACCTTGGCCAGGTCGTCATAGCGGCGCAGTCGCACTGCCTCGGCTGCGTGCGGCAGTGCGAGAAATGCATCGGCCTGTGCCTCCGAGAACGGTCCGCCCTGCAACGCCAAGCTGCGCTGGGATGCGGGGGACAGCTGCGGTCCGTAGCTTGGCTCGGTGGCCACCAGGTAGCGTTTGGCATCCACATGCATTGCAATGGGGGCCAAAACAGATTCGGGCAAGGTGGCGCGCAAAAAGGGCAGGGCCACGAACTGGTGCAAATCGTCCTTGTCGTTGGGTGCATCGCCTTGTGCGTGCTGCTGCGCGGCCAGCAGGTGGCCGATGTCGTGCAAGAGCGCAGCCAGCACCACCGCATCGCTCTCTCCGGCCCGCTCGGCAAGATGGGCGCATTGCAATGCGTGCTCCATTTGGCTCACCGCCTCACCGCCGTACTGTTGGGCCGCGTACTGCTGGTACAGGGCCAAGATGTCTTCGCTGTTCAGTGCCATACCCATCCCTTACATCAATCTCTTACACCAGTGCCTTGCGGATGCGGGCCGAGCCCACATCGATCAGGCTGACGCTGACCACAATGATGAGCATCACCGCGCAGGTTTCTGCGTACTGAAAGCCGCGGATGATTTCCCACAAAACGACGCCAATGCCGCCAGCGCCCACCATGCCGACCACCGAGGCCGAGCGCACATTGCTCTCAAAGCGGTACAGCGCAAACGAAATCCACAGTGGCATCACTTGGGGAATCACGCCATACACGATCTCGTGCAGCGCCGACGCACCGGTAGAACGAATGCCTTCCACCGGCTGCGGATCGATCGCCTCTACCGCCTCGGAGAAGAGCTTTGCCAGCACGCCGGTGGTGTGAACCCAAAGGGCCAGCACGCCGGCAAACGGCCCCAAGCCCACCGCCACGACAAACAACATCGCAAACACCATTTCGTTGATGGCACGGGTGGCGTCCATCAGGCGCCGCGTAGGCTGGTAGATCCACCAGGGCACCAGGTTGGCTGACGCCATCAGTGCCATCGGAACCGCCGTCACCACTGCCAGCGCAGTGCCCCAGACAGCGATTTGCAGGGTGATGACCATTTCACTCACGTACATGCGCCACTGAGAGAAGTTGGGCGGAAAGAACTCGGCGGCATACGTAGCCATGTTGCCGGAGTCGCGCCACAGGTCCAGGGGGCGCATATCCGCGCCCTTCCAGGACGCAGCCAGCAAGATGAGCACCCCACACCAGCCCAGGTACCACGCCAAGCTGCGCTTGAGCTCGGGTGGTGGCGTAACCACAAGAAAAGGCGAATTGGTGGTGGTGCTCATGGTGGGCGTGCTCAGGCTGCGGGGCTTAGTTCAGTGCAGCCAGCTTGGCGTCAATCTCGGCCAGGCGTGCTTTCTTGTCGGCCTCAGACAAGACGGTGTCGCCCTCGGTCTTGTTGCGCAGGCTGAACAGATCGAGCTGACGGATGGGCACCAACTGGCGATTGGTGGACTCTTTAAAGCCCGACAACTTGCCAATCTTCATCAGCACTTCCTTTTCCTTGGCATCGGTCTTGCCATAGTTATAGAAAAAGTTCTTGATCTTGGCCTTTTGTGCCTCTGGCATGTCTTTGCGGATGACCATCGGGTCCAGCGGGATCAGCGGCGACGTCCACACCACCTTGATGCTCTTGAACTTGTCGGGGTAACGCTGCTGGATTTTTTCCAGGTTCTCGCTGTTGTTGGTGGCTACATCCACTTGCTTGTTGGCAACCGCCAGGGCATTGGTTTCGTGGTTGGCGCTGCGTGTAACTTTGAAGTGCGTCTTGGCGTCGATCTTGTTCTTGGAAAACACATAAAAGCCCGGCACCAGGAAGCCCGAGGTGGAATTGGGGTCGCCGTTGCCGAAGCTCAGGTTCTTGCCGTTTTTGAGAACGTCGTCCAGGCTGTTGAGGCCGCTGTCGGTGTTCACGATCAGGTGCGAGTAGTAGCCTTGTGTGCCATCGGCATTGACCATCTGCGCAAACACTTCGCCACTGGCCCGGTCCACTGCCTCAGCCGCGGCCTTGTTGCCAAACCAGGCGACTTGCACCTTGTTAAAGCGCATGCCTTCGATGATGCCGGCGTAATCGGGTGCGAAGAAGGCGGTCACGTTCATGCCGGTTTGTTTCTTCATGTCGGCAATCAAGGGCTCCCAGTCTTGCTTGAGGTTTTGCGTCGCCTCGGTCGATATGATGCCGAGGTTGATGTCTTGGGCCAGCACGCTGGTGCCGGTCATGCCCAGCGCCAGTGCAGCGGCGGACGTGGCCATGAATTTGCTTAAGTCAAACATAGGTTCTCCTGAGGTTAAAGGTCGGGGTGGATTTCAAGCGGCGTTGGCCAATGGCCACGCAGCGACGCGTTGGCTGCTGGCAGCCGCATCGGCAAAAATTTCATCGACATGCACGCCGTAGAGTTCGCGCAAAAGGGCTGGCGTGAGGGTGTCGGCGGGGCCGTCAAACACGACCTGGCCTTGGTTCAAGGCGACTACGCGCGGGCAGTACTTCAGCGCCATCTCGACTTGGTGCAAGGACACGATCACGGTGCAGCCGTCTTCGCGGTTGATGCGGGAAAGAATTTCCATCACTTTGCGCGAAGACTCAGGGTCCAGCGAGGCGATGGGCTCGTCGGCCAACACCACCTCGGCGCCTTGCACCAACGCACGGGCGATGGCGGCGCGCTGTTGCTGGCCACCCGAGAGGGTCGATGCGCGTTGGCTAAAGCACTCTGCAATGCCAACCCGCTGCAGCGCTTCAAACGCCCGTGCTCGCTCGCTTGCGTTGAACACCTGGAACAGGCTGCGCCACCACGGCATGCGGTGCAGCAGTCCGACCAGCACATTGACCGACACCGGCAGCCGGTCCACCAGGTTGAACTGCTGGAACACGAAGCCAATCTTGGTGCGGACTTGGCGGATGTTGCTGTGCACGCGGCCTCTCTTTTGCACGCACTGACCACTGATCTCGATCAGCGACTCAGTGTTTGCATCGGCAGCAATCAGTCCTGCCATGTGTCGCATCAGCGTGGACTTGCCTGAACCCGACGCACCGATGAGTGCCACCATTTCCCCCTTGGCGACTGTCAGCGAGATGTCTTTGAGCGCGTGCTTGCCATTGGCAAAGTGCTTGTTGAGCGCGTGAACACGAAGGGCGGTTTCCATCTGGGTCTCGCAATTTGTCTAGACATCTTCAGTATCTGGAGACGCAGTGACGGTTTGATGAAGCTTCAAGGAAGCTTGCATGACACGGTGCTGTTCGCAGCACGCGGCGCTTACAGCACGCGCCGGCCTTCGCGCCACACCCCACGCACCACGGGGTGGTGTTGGCCATGGGCCACTTGCACCATGCGCACCTGAACCAGGTCGGCGCGCAGGCCTGGCTGCAGTGCGCCTCGGTCAGCCAAACCGGTGGCCAATGCGGGTGTGCGGCTCACGGTGGCAATGGCCTGCGGCAGCGCCATCAGGCCGTCATCCACCAAGCGCATCGCGCCACTGAGCATGCTGCCTGGCACATAGTCGGACGACAGGATATCGAGCAAGCCCAGCCGGGCCAGCTCGGCGGCAGCCACATTGCCAGAGTGCGAGCCGCCGCGCACCACGTTGGGCCCGCCCATCACGGTGCGCAGCCCCAGTGTGCGCGCCATGGTGGCTGCGGCCACGGTGGTCGGGAACTCGGACATGCTGGCGCCTTCGGCATGCGCCTGCCGGACATGGTCGACGGTCGTGTCGTCGTGGCTGGCCAGGGCAATGCCGTGCTCCTTGCAGAAGGCCACAAAGTACGCGCGGTGGGGCTGCGCATACTGCAATTGAAGTTGCGTTGCCCGCGCCACCTGCTCTTGGAACTTTTGCTCGCTCCAGCCCTTCTTGCCAAGGAAGTAGATGCGGGCATGGTTGATGTCTTCCCATTGCCGCTGGCCTGGCGTGTGGTCCATCAAAGACACCAGCGACAGGCGAGGGTGCCCCATAAATGGCGCGAATAAGTCGATGGTGTTGGGTGCTGGCAGCTCACAGCGCACATGCAGGTGGTGGTCCGCACGTAGCATGCCCTGCGCCTGGCAGGCGTCCAAAGTGCGCAGCACGCTGTCCCAGGTGCTGCCGCGCAGGCTCTCGGTGTCGGCCTCGCCCACACCCAGTGCGTCGAACACGGTGGTGATGCCCGCAGCGGCGACTTCGGCGTCGTGGGCCAGCAGTGCGGGCAGCTCGGCCCAGTGCACTTTGGGCCGTGGCATCAGGTGGCGCTCGAAGTTGTCGGTGTGCATTTCCACCAAGCCGGGCAGCAGGTAGTCGCCTTCCAAATCGATGGCGCCGGGCACGGTGCTGCGTCCGGGTTGCACCTCGGCGATGTGACCGCCCTGCACCCGCAGGCTGCCGGCCAGGACGGCATCGGGTAAGACCAAGTGGGCGTGGGTGAATAGCTGTTCGGTGCTCATGCGGTCTCCGTTCGGAACTGGGTGACGTCGATGCGCCGGGTGGCGACCGCCTGGCCTACGTCGGCATCGTGAAAGATTCCCACGATGGCGGCGCCGCGCGCCAGTGCTTCGTGGATCAGGGCAATCACGGTCTGGGTGTTGGCCGCGTCCAGCGAGGCGGTGGGCTCGTCGAGCAAGAGCAGCGGGCGCGGTTTGATCATGTTGCAGGCGATGTTGATGCGCTGCTGCTCACCACCCGAAAAGGTGGCTGGCGGCAGGGCCCACAGGCGCTCAGGGATGCGCAGCCGTGCCAGCCAGCGGCCGGCTTCTTGTTGCGCCTGCGCGATGGCCTGTGGGTTGTTGTGCGCCGGGTCGTACAGCGATTGCGCCACCACATCGATCGCTGCCACACGCGGGATGACGCGCAAAAACTGGCTCACGTAGCCGATGGTGGTGTGGCGCAGTTGCACCAGCTCGCGCGGTGTTGCGGTGGCGACGTCGGTCACCGTGCCGTCCGCTGCCTGCACGGTGATGCTGCCCGCGCTGGTGCGGTAGTTGGCATAGACCATTTTGAGCAGGGTGCTTTTGCCCATGCCGGAGGGGCCATCGAGCACCACGCATTCGCCGGGGCGCACACAAAAGCTGGCGTTGGACACCACGGGAAGCTCGGTGCCGGATTGGTGGTGCAGTGTGAAGCGCTTGGCCACGCCGCGCAGTTCGAGCAAAGGTGGGTTCATGGTTGCAGTACCGAAGACACCAGCAGCTGGGTGTAGGGGTGTTGGGGGTCGTCTAGCAGTTGGTCGGTCAGGCCCGCCTCCACCACCTGGCCGCCTTGCATCACCAGCATGCGGTGGGCCAGCAGCCGGGCCACTGCGAGGTCGTGCGTCACGATCACCGCGCACAGCTGCATGCTGTGGGTGAGCCGGCGCAGCAGGTCCAGCAAGCGCGCCTGCACCGACACGTCCAACCCGGAGGTGGGTTCGTCCATGAACACGAGTCGCGGGCTGGTGACCAGGTTACGGGCGATCTGCAGCCGCTGGCGCATGCCACCGGAGAAGGTGCGTGGCGCGTCGTCGATGCGTGCGGTGTCGATTTCCACCCGGTCCAGCCATTGCGCCGCAGTCTGGCGCAAGTGAGCGTAGTTGCGCGCGCCCAGTCCCATCAGCCGCTCGGCCACATTGGCGCCGGCAGACACGTCCATGCGCAATCCGTCAGCGGGGTTCTGGTGCACAAAACCCCAATCGGTGCGGGCCAAGAGGCGCTGCTGCGCCTGCGTCATCAGGAACACCTCTTGCAGGCCGTGGTCTTGGGTGCGGTACTGCACGCTGCCCGCGTCGGGCTTGTCGCGTGCCGAGATAGCGTTGAGCAGGGTGGACTTGCCCGAGCCCGACTCGCCCACCACCGCCAGCACCTCGCCTGGCCACAAATCGAACGACACCTCGCGCAGCGCCACCCGGCTGCCGTAGCGTTTGCTAATGCCGCGCACCTGCAGCAGGGGAAGGGATGCGTCGCTTGCCATGTCAGAGCTCCATCACAAAACTGACGCCGTGCGGCACAAAGCCCAGCGATGCATAAAACCGGTGGGCATCTACGCGTTTTTTGTTCGACGACAGCGCCAGCTTGTAGCAGCCGGCCTCGCGGGCCTGTGCTGCGGCGTGCTCCATCATCTGCCGCCCGATGCCCTGGCCCTGAACCTCTTGGGCCACCACCACATCCTCGGCGATGGCCGAGGGCGTGCCAAGGTGCCCGAGGTTGTGCATCACCAAGAGGGCGTAGCTGCCCACCACCAGTCCGTCCGCCAGCGCGACAAACAGGCGGTAGTTGGGGTACTTCGCAAACTGGGCGAAAAGGGCCTTTGCTTCCTCCAGCGCAAGAACTTCTCCGTTGTCCATGCTGGGCTGCGCATACAGGGCCAGCACCGCTGCGATGTCCTCAGTGTCGGCTTGGCGTATTTCCACTTTCATGGTGCGATCCCTTCTTCACCGATGCCAAGCGCCGGGGCTTGGGCTTGGCGCGAGGCGCAGTAGTCGGAGTCGGAGCAGGTGTGCATCCGGGTTCCGGCATCGTCAGTGATCACTTCGTCCAGAAAGCTGTCGGTGGCGCCGCACAGGGCGCAGGCGGCGTCCCAGCGCTGCACTTCAAACGGATGATCTTCAAAGCCCAAGCTCTCCACGGCGGTGTAGGGCGGCACCGCGTAGATTCGCTTCTCGCGTCCGGCGCCAAAGAGCTGCAGCGCGGGGTTCATGTGCATTTTGGGGTTGTCAAATTTCGGAAT
>NZ_JBIIGC010000037.1:0-6910 GCF_044236835.1 Rhodoferax sp. | reverse complement strand
CGGCGTGACCAGCTCAGGCTGCGCTGCCAGCAGCACGCGCAGCGGGATCGGCAGCGACAGGACCCACTGGCGCACCGGCACGTGGGGGATGACATGGTCCACCAGGTGCGCTGCCGTCTGCGACATGGTTCGCTTGCGGATCGGGCCATCAGCGTGACGTGGGCACCTGCGCCGGCCAGTGCTACTGCGCTGGCCAGACCGAGGCCCCGCCCGCCACCGGTGACCAGTGCGTGTTTTCCATCCAGGCGGAAAGACGGCATGCGCGGCAGTGTGATCGGCTGCTGCCCGGTGGTTGAATCTGCGTTGGGTGCGCTCATGTCTGGGTCTGCTCAACTTTGCGTCGCTGGGCTGCCAGGGCCATCAGCATGCGATCGCGCCAAGCCCCTCCGTGCAGGCAGATCATCGGCACTCAGGCGCTCGCGCCGCTGTGCTTCGACCTGCTTGATCAACGCCTGCGACCAGGCGCTGTCATGCGTGCGGGATGCGGCAATCGTACGGTAGAGCGGTCCAAACCTTTCTGCGTAGTCGGCCACGCCGCCGGGGGCGTTCAGGTCAATGGTCTCGAAGGGCCCCATGAAGCTCCTCCGTCGGCCAGTCCGTCGCGCACCGTCTTGTCAATATCGTCGCAGCTGGCAACGCCTTCTTCAACCAGTGCCCAGGCCTCGCGCAGTAGCGCCCCCTGCAGCCGATTGAGCACAACCCCCCCGGTCTCTTGCCGAACCACGACGGTGGACTGCCCCACCGCATCCATCAGCGCGCGGGCAAAGTCCAGAGCTGCCGGGTCGGTATCGGGTGAAGGCACCAGTTCGACCACCGGGACCAGGTGGGGCGGGTTGACCGGGTGGGCTACCAGCACGCGCGTCGCGATGGACAGCCCAGCGGTAAAGCGCGAGGCGCCGATGCCGGAGGTAGAACTGCCAATCACTGCGCCGGGCTCTACCAAATCTTGCAGTTCACTCAGCAGGGCGGTCTTGACCGCTGCCTGCTCCAGCACGGACTCCTGGATGTAGGCAGCGCCCTGCACGGCTTCGCCCAGCGTCGGTGCAAGGTGTACACGCTGCAGCAGGGCTGGGGGGCATCCAGCAGCCCGTGGGCATCCAGCGCAGCGGCTTCTTCTGCGATGTAGCCAAGCACGCTGGAGCGGACAGCGGGACTCGCGTCATACACGCGCACGGTCAGCCCCGCGCGGGCAAAAACAATGGCCCAGCCCGCTCCGACCAGGCTGGCCCCGACTATTGCAACGTGCGCTGTGCCCAGGAGGCGTTCGGCCGCGGTGAGTGTCCCGTTCATAAAGGTCTTGGTCCCAGCGCGGTCTCAGGCTGCGTTTTGCAGCAGCCCAAAGCGGCGCAGCCCTTCAATGGCCACGGGAGCACCCCATTCCTGCACGTAGTGGCCGGCCTCTTGCACAAGCATAGGGTTCTCGCATCCGCGGATCACCTGGCGCAGCAACTCCATGCGCACAGGCGTGATCACCACGTCCTGCATGCCAATGGCCATGAAAGATTCCCCAGACCATTGGGTACTCAGATACTCACGCGCCGCCAGACTGGTTTCAAGTCCCTCGCGCGCGCTTGGCGTCAGTTCGCCGTTCTCGGGCCGCATGATGAGTTCGGGGAACCGGCGCACGCCGTCCTTGTAGTGAACATCGGGGAAGGGCGCATCGTAGGCCACCGTCTCAGCGTCAGTGAGCACGGGCGTGCGGCTTTGAATCCACTGGCCCACCGGGTTGTCCGGCTGGCTGCGATTGGCCACCCGCCAAGTGGCAAAGCCCGATGTGGGCTCTTCACCATAGGGCATGCTGGTGTTCATCAGGAACAGGCGGGTGAAGCGCATGGCCATCTCTTTGATGAGAGAAAGGCCGAGGATGCCACCCCAGTCTTGGGCCACCAGGCAGACGTTGTGCAAGTTCAGCTGCTCGACAAAGGCCTGTATGGAGCTGCGGTGGAAGTGATAGCGGTACACCGCGTCGTCCACGGGTTTGTCACTGCGGCCAAAGCCGAACAGATCAAAAGCTACCACGCGATGGCCATTGGCTACAAAAACCGGGATCATCTTGCGGTACAGGTAGGACCACGAGGGCGTGCCATGGATGCACAGAAAGGTTACGGCAGCGTCAGCGGCTCCTTCGTCCACGTAGGCATGCGCAGGCCCTCGTAGCCAGGCAGGGTGTCGGTGTATCGCGGCGTGTAGTTCCAGCCGGGCAGGTTGGCAAAACGCTCATCAGGCGTACGCAAGGCCTCAATCGTCTGTGAAGTCCAGTTGTGTAAAGAAGTCTGCAATCCGCAGGTTGGCGGCATCCGGCGCTTCTAGGTGCACAAAATGTCCAGCACCTTCTGCCGTCTCCAGCACGGGGTTCTTGAAGTAATCGGCCAGCCTGTCCATCCATTGCACGCGGATGACCGGGTCTTCCTGCCCCCAAAAAAAGCGACTGGGTACGGTGATCGCGGGCAGTGACGGTGCGCCGTTGGCCACCAGGTCCATGCGGGCCGCATGCGTGGCCGCGTACCATGCAAAGCCGCCTTCAATGTTGCCTGGGCGCATAAAGTTGTCAGTCCAGTGGTCGATCTGGCCGTCAAAGGCCGTTTGCACATGGGCCCAGTGGCGCAGGATTCCCTCGAAGTAGATGCGGCAGGTTTCTCGGCTGTGCCCGACCAGTTGCGCAGCCCACGGCTGTTGCTGGAAAGACTGATACCAGATCTCGCGCAGGTGGCTGGCGTCGGCCCAGCGGCGCCCGATGCCGGGGTAGGGTGCGTTGAAGAAGAAGAGGCCAGACAGACGCTCGGGGTGCTGGCGGGCCAAAGTCTGCGCCACATAGGCACCCACATCATGCGAGACAATGCCAAAACGCTCTAGCCCCAGTGCGTCGGCTAGCGCAAGTATGTCCCTGGCGTGGACGTCAGCGCCTGCGGGCAAAAAGTCGTGGGGCGGCTTGATCCGGCTCTGCCCGAAGCCGCGCAGGTCCGGGGCGATGACCCGCCAGGACCGCTCCAACGCCCCGATGTTGCGGTGCCAGGTCCACCAGAACTCGGGCCAGCCGTGAAACAACAACAGCGGCGGGCCAGAACCTTCATCGACATAGTGAAGGGAGGCCTCGGGTGTTTCAAGAACGCGATGGTTCCAGTCGCCTTGCGGGTGTGTGCGGTCGCGGCTGGCCGAGCGCAGGTCGCTCACCGTGTCACCCATCCACCTGAGAAGGGAAACACTTGGCCCACGAAAAAGTCGCTCTCACTACCAGCCAGAAACAGTGCCAGCGCTGCGGACTCCCACCCGTGCGCCAACCGGCCCAGCGGGGCACCCTTGATACGCTCCTTGAATTCCTCGGTCTGCTGGTAGCTTTCAGGGAAATAGGTGGGGTTATGAACAAAGGTCTGCGCAATGGCATTTACCTGCACGTTGTGCGGCGCTACCTCTGTACCAACGTCCTGAACATAGGCCAGCTGCGCACCACGCGCTGATCCGTAGGCACTGTAGTTGGGCATGCCCTTGAGCGCGGAGGCGCTGCCCATCACCACGATCTTCCCCTTGCGCCGAGCAATCATCTGCGGCAGCACGGCGCGCACCAGGCCGTGCATGGGATACACCATGGCCTCGTACATGGAGCGAAAGGTAGCGTCGTCCGTTTCTAGCACCGAGGTTCTGGGCTGTACGGCTGCCAGGTTGACCACCAGAATGTCCACATGGCCCGCCTCGTCTATCAGGGCCTGGGCCGCGCCGTTCTGGCGCAAGTCGCGCTGATCGGCAATGACGTCAGCACCCTCTTTGGTAAATAGCTCCACCAAATCGGCGCCCATGAACGCGTCGATCTGGGTGATGACGGTTCGCTTTCCTTCGAGTCGTTTCAAGGTAATCCCTTCGTGATGATGTTGCGGAATCTGCGCAGGGGCAATGGCTCAGACTGCGGCACCCGCGTAGGGCACCTCCTGCTGACCATAGCGACGCACCCGCACATTGGCTTGCTCGCCGTGCGCCACCATGCCTTCCATGGCGCACAGACGCGAACAGTATCGCCCAATAAGTGTGCTGGCTTCATTGGTCAGCACCTTCTGGTAGGTACAGGTTTTGATGAACTTGCCCACCCACAGACCGCCGGTGTAGCGTGCGGCCTTTCCGGTGGGCAGGGTGTGGTTGGTTCCAATCACTTTGTCGCCGTAGGCTACGTTGGTGCGTGGACCCAGGAACAGCGCGCCGTAGTTGCGCATATTCTTAAGGAAATAGTCGGGGTCCTTGGTCATCACCTGGACGTGCTCACTGGCAATGCGGTCAGCTTCCCGCAACATTTCTTCGTAGCTTTCGCACACAATGACCTCGCCGTAGTCACGCCAGCTGGTGCCAGCGGTGTGGGCAGTAGGCAAGATCTTCAGCAGCCGCTCCACTTCAGCCAGGGTATCGTGCGCGAGCTTCTCGCTGTTGGTCAGCAGGATTGCCGGTGTATTGAAGCCATGCTCGGCCTGGCCGAGCAAGTCGGTAGCGCACATTTCGCCATCGACCGTGTCGTCTGCGATGACCAGGGTCTCGGACGGTCCGGCTATCAGGTCAATGCCTACACGACCGAACAGTTGCCGCTTGGCTTCTGCAACGAACGCATTGCCCGGCCCCACTACCATGGTGACGGGGCGGATGGACTGCGAGCCCAATGCCATGGCACCGATGGCCTGTACCCCACCCAGGGTGTAAATTTCATCGGCGCCGCCCAGGTGCATGGCAGCAACCACCGCAGGCACCACCATGCCGCCCACCGGAGGTGAGCTGGCCACAATGCGTGAAACGCCGGCCACCTTGGCAGTCACCACACCCATGTGGGCCGAAGCGATCAGTGGGAATTTGCCGCCCGGTACATAACAGGCCACGGATTCAACGGGCATATTGCGATGCCCCAGCACGACACCGGGCATGGTCTCCACCTCGATGTCATGCAGCGAATCTTTCTGGGCCTGCGCAAAGTTGCGAATCTGGTGCTGCGCGAATTTGATGTCATCGAGCTGACCCGGGGTCAAGGATCGCACACAGGCGTCCACCTCAGCGTCGCTCAGGCGAAACGACTCGGGCTGCCAGTTGTCAAACTTGCCAGACAGCGCGCGCAAGGCCTCGTCACCGCGCTGCTCGATGTCGCCCAGAATACCGACCACCGTCTCACGTACCTTGGCAGCGTCTTGCGCAGACTGCTCTGCCGTGCGTCCTGTCTTTAAAAAGCGAATCATGGTTGCATCTCCATCAATGAAGACGCCATTGTCAGAAAAATTCAATGCAAAATTAGTGCAAATGGTGGGTGTTAACCCTTGCGGATTGCGCTCATGCAAAATTATGCAAAGCGGCATGCTCCAGTCGAGTGATGCGCCATTCCATGACGATTTGTACCAGGGGGGTCTCCATGTCTGTTAAGCCGCGCCTCGAAGAAATTGCCAGCTTGGTGGGGGTTTCCATATCTACGGTCTCGCGGGCGTTGTCGGGCCATCGCGCCATCAGTGCCGCCACCCGCAATGCAGTTCAAGATGCAGCCACACAGATTGGTTACCGACTTCCGGTGCAGGGTCGGCGCCCTGGGAAGGCGGCCACGCGCATGGTTGGAGTGGTGGTCGGGGCACTACACAACCGGTTCATGACCGAGCTGCTTGAGCACATGCACGACGCCCTGCAGACGGCAGGCTATCAGCTCGCCTTGATTATTGAGCCGATGAACAACGCAGCAGCGCTGCACACGTTGCGTCCGTTGGTTGACGGATACCTGGATGGTTTGGTCGTTATGACTGCGACGCTGGACTCTCCCGTGGTGGCCGAACTTAGACAACGTGCCCTGCCTATGGTACTGGTTGTGCGCTCGGTAGACGGGTTGGATGTGGATACGGTTGAAATCGACAACGTGCATGCGGGTGCCGAGGCTTCGCGTCACTTGCTGGCCCTGGGGCACCAGTCGATTGGCCTTGTGCTTGGTCCACGCAATACGTCAACCAGCCGTGACCGCCATGCCGGCGTTGAAGCGTGCGTGGAGCAACAGGGTTTGAAGGGTGTGGATGTTCACGTTGCATGGGGTGAGTACACCTCTGAGAGCGGTTACGCTGCAACAATGCGTTTGCTGTCCTCCCATTCATCCATGACAGCGCTCATCGCTGGCAATGACACTATTGCCTTGGGCATTCTGGAGGCAGCCATGCGGCGCGGTCTTTCGGTGCCTGAGCAGCTATCGGTGATAGGCTTTGACGACTCGCCCATGGCCGCGTCCCCGCTGCTGTCGCTCACGACCATTCGCCAACCGATCGAGGCCATGGCCAGGACGGCAGTTAAGCGGCTGGTTGCCAGGATGACGCGTGCCTATTTGGGCCCGGCAGTGCATGACTTGCTGCCCATTACCCTGATACAGCGCGCCACCACATGCACGTGCTCGCCTAGCCGCTCCACACCATCATGCTGACCCAAACTCCATAGTTTCGTCTAGCGATTGTTGATGGTCGGTGGTGCGGTTGATTGCCTATGATTTTGATACACCGATTTCAGCTAAAGAAACTCTTCAACCGATCGGTCCAGGTGTCTTCAGTCGGTGAATGCTTGGCACCTCCTTTTTTCAGCGACTCATCGAGTTCGCGCAATAACTTGCGCTGATGCTCTGTCAGCTTGATCGGTGTTTCCACCAGGATGTGGCAATAAAGGTCACCGGGGTAGCTCGCGCGCACACCCTTGATGCCCTTGCCGCGCAGTCGGAACTGTTTGCCGGTTTGAGTGCCTTCAGGAATATCGATAGCCGCTTTTCCAGCCAGTGTCGGTACATCAATTTCACCGCCTAAAGTGGCAGAGCATAGGAAATTCAAACGCCCTTTTCAAGCTGACAGGCCCCGGGGTAAACCCGACAGCGCCGCTTGATCCGGGTCTGGCCCATCCATCCACGGCCAGACAAGACGCATCGAGGCTCGGCCCGACA
>NZ_JBIIGC010000003.1:0-250056 GCF_044236835.1 Rhodoferax sp. | reverse complement strand
GTGTGGGGCTTTCTGTGGTTCCGCGGTGTTCAGGGGACGTCTTCGCGCGCGGTGACGAAGTTTTCCGCAATCGCCGGGGCGTCACGCCCACTGGAAGCGACCACGTCGGCATTCACCCGTTTGGCGCATTCGGGGTTTGCAGCAAAAACCGGGCCTCCAACCATTATGCCTACTCGACGGTTGAAAGAGACCTTGCGCATCGTACTGACACAGGATATGAGCTGGCCTATGTGCTCCTCAACCGCCAAAGAGAAGCCAATCAAGTCGAAGTGTTGGCTGCGGGCGAGCTGAACCCAAGCCTCCTGGGACTCACCAGGACCACCTGCGACATCCCAGCCGTCGCGCCGAAAAAACTCCGCGACCATGGCAAGCCCGAAGGTGTGCTGTTCGCCCGGTGTTGGCAGCAGCAAAACACGCAGTCCATTGGACGCCTGCTCATCAGGGCGGCTCAGGTCGGCGCTCAGGCGGTGCAGTAGCTGCTGAAGTTTTCCTAGTCCAATGGTGACCTCGGAGAAGTCACACAGGTCATCTTCCCAGAACTGCCCCAGCACCTTGGCTGCTGGCGCCAACAGTTCCATGTACACCGTCTCGATGCTGACGCCGCGCAGACGTATCGACTCAATACAGTTCATCGCCAGAGACTCGTTGGGCGATAACACGAGGCGCGCAAAGGCGTCCACCTCTTGCGATGACACCTTGCCGTGGGCAAAAGGCAGGCTCTCGGCGCATTCCTTGGGGCTGCGGTGCGCCAGCATCAAACGCGGAATGATCTCGTGCTGTATGGCCCGCGTCAGCAGGGCAACGCTCTGGTCGTCGCGCTCTACGCGCACCTTTTTGGTGACTTGGTCATCAAACACCCGGTTGGCCGCAGGACCGTAGCTGTTCCAGTTGTCTGACGCCGCGTCGTCGCCCGGCGGATAGGGTGCGCCGCTTGGCGTGAAGGAACCCATAGTGCTTGTCTCCTCGTTATAGAGTTTTGACGACTGCGTAGGGGCTTCAGTACCTGCCGAAACGTTCTTGCGCTGTCAAACTGGACTTTTACTTACAAAAAGCTCCATCGCTTGCTACCAACAACCAACCATCCCGGCTGGGTTTTACCCTTTAGTTTGCGCAAGGTCAAAGCATTTCCAAGTTCTTAGCGAAAAACTGTACCTAGCTGAAAAATGAATGTCAAATTTATCTTACGTAACAAAAAGTTGACATTCGATTCGATGGGGGCTAAATTGGCCCCATGTCGACAACCCAGCCTTTCTTTGACTTGGCGCAAAGCAATGATGTGAAGCCACGTCATCCGCTCTATACGCCAGAGGAGCGCGCGCGACGTGACGCCAGCGTCTGGACGCTGGTGCAAGGCGTGCTCGCGCCGGTGCAGTTTTTGGTGTTTCTCGTTAGCTTGGGTTTGGTGCTGCGCTACCTGACAACAGGTTCAGGGCTGGAAGCGGCCAACGCGTCGGTGGTAATCAAAACCGCCACGCTTTACACCATCATGGTGACTGGCTGCATCTGGGAAAAAGTGGTGTTTGGCCGCTACCTGTTTGCCCCCGCCTTTTATTGGGAAGACGTGTTCAGCATGCTGGTGCTGGCGCTGCACACGGCCTACCTGTACGCGCTGGCAACCGGCGCATTGGCGCCGCAGCCACTGATGTACTTGGCGCTCCTGGCGTATGCCGCCTATGTCGTTAACGCCACCCAATTCGTGCTCAAGCTGCGCGCCGCCCGGCTGGACTATGCCGCCCAAGTCGAGCGTGCCCGCGCGGGTCCACCGGGGCTGGTGTTATGACGGTCATGGCACCCATTCGCATCGCGCCCGCAAATGGCTGCTCTGACGCACCGGTGCTGCGCGAGCGCGGGCAGCACGAGGTGTTTTGTGGGCTCACCGGCATCATTTGGCTGCACCGCAAGATACAGGATGCGTTTTTCCTGGTGGTGGGTTCGCGCACCTGCGCGCACCTGATCCAGTCGGCAGCAGGTGTGATGATTTTTGCCGAGCCCCGGTTTGCAACCGCCATCATTGATGAGCGTGATCTGGCCGGATTGGCTGACGCCAACGCTGAGCTCGACCGCGTGGTGCAGCAGCTGCTCCAACGCCGCCCCGACATCCGGCTGCTGTTTCTAGTGGGTTCGTGCCCCTCGGAGGTGATCAAGCTGGACCTTGCGCGTGCGGCAGCCCGACTGTCGTCCACGTTTTCGCCATCGGTGCGGGTGCTGAATTACTCCGGCAGCGGCATTGAAACCACCTTCACCCAAGGGGAAGATGCTTGCCTGGCATCTTTGGTTCCGGCCATGCCGCAAGCCTCCTCCACTGCGGAACCTGAGTTGCTGGTGGTAGGCACCTTGGCCGATGTGGTGGAAGACCAGTTCATCCGGCTGTTCGATCAAATGGGCATGCCCCGGGTCAAGTTCTTTCCGCCGCGGCGCGCCAATGCGCTGCCAAGCATCGGTCCCAACACCCAAATCCTGTTGGCCCAACCCTTTTTGGCCGACACCGCCAAGGCTTTGCAAGACCGGGGCGCGCAGCGCATCGCGGCACCTTTCCCTTTGGGCGTCGAGGGCACTGAGCTGTGGCTGCAGGCAGCTGCTACCCGCTTCCATGTGTCTGCCGAGCGCTTTGAGGCCACGGTCGCGCCCGCCCGCCAGCGCGCCACTGCTGCCTTGCAAAGCAAACGTGTTGCGCTGCAAGGAAAGCGCATCTTTTTCTTCCCGGACTCGCAACTCGAAATCCCTCTGGCGCGTTTTCTCTCGCGCGAGCTGGGCATGGTGCTGACCGAGGTTGGCACCCCGTTCTTGCACCGGCACAACATGGCGCAAGAGCTAGCGCTGCTGCCCGCCGGAACCACCCTGTCCGAAGGCCAGGACGTCGAGCGGCAACTGGACCGCTGCCGCGCAGCCCAGCCTGACATCGTGGTGTGTGGCCTAGGCCTGGCCAACCCGCTGGAGGTGGAGGGTATGACCACCAAGTGGGCCATTGAGCTGGTGTTCACGCCCATCCAAGGGTTTGACCAGGCTGCGGACCTGGCAGAGCTTTTCACCCGTCCGCTGGTGCGCCGCATGCGCTTGGCGGCCTGATCGGCATTGGCGGACCCGCAGCATGCAACTTACGCTCTGGACCTACGAAGGCCCGCCCCATGTGGGGGCCATGCGCATCGCCACCGCCATGGAGGACGTGCACTACGTGCTGCACGCCCCCCAGGGCGACACCTACGCCGACTTGCTGTTCACCATGATCGAGCGCTTGCAAAAGCGCCCGCCTGTCACCTACACCACCTTCCAGGCGCGTGACCTGGGTGGCGACACCGCCGAACTGTTCAAGAACGCCGCCCGCCAGGCGTTCGAGCGATTCCAACCCAAAGCGATGTTGGTGGGCGCATCGTGCACCGCCGAGTTGATTCAAGACGACCCCGGCGGTTTGGCCAAGGCCTTGGATCTCCCGGTGCCCGTTGTCGCCTTAGAGCTGCCCGCGTACCAGCGCAAGGAAAACTGGGGCGCCTCGGAGACGCTGTACCAACTGGTGCGCACCTTGGCCCGTCCGGCTGAGCGCGATAGCACGGGCGCTGTGGCCCGCACACCGGGTGCCACGCCACGCTGCAACATCCTGGGCCCCACCGCTTTGGGCTTTCGCCACCGAGACGATGTGCAGGAAATTCGCACCCTGCTGCAGGCCATGGGCATCGAGATCAACGTGGTCGCACCCTTGGGGGCAACGCCCGACGACCTGGCCCGCCTGGGCGACGCGGACTTCAATATAGTTCTCTACCCGGAAGTCGCCAACCTTACTGCGCAGTGGCTGCAGCGCAACTGCCAGCAGCCGTTCACCAAAGTCATACCCATCGGTGTCAAGGCGACGCAGGCCTTTGTGCGCGAGGTCGCAGCACTGGCTGGCGTGGACCCGCAGCCCACCTTGGCCCAGTTCGAACCGCGTGCCCGGTGGTACGCCCAATCGGTCGATTCAACCTACCTCACCCACAAGCGCGTTTTCATTTTTGGCGACGCAACCCATGCGGTGGCGGCTGCCAAAGTGGCCCACGAAGAACTCGGATTTACCGTGGTTGGGCTGGGCACCTACAGCCGAGAGTTCGCGCGCGAGGTGCGCGACGCCGCCAAGCTCTACGGCGTGGAGGCCCTGATCTGCGACGACTACCTCGAGGTCGAAGCCCGCATTGCCGAGTTACAGCCCGAGCTGGTGCTGGGCACGCAGATGGAACGCCACATCGCCAAGCGCCTGCGCGTGCCCTGTGCTGTCATTTCCGCCCCGGTCCACGTGCAAGACTTTCCAGCACGCTACGCCCCGCAGATGGGTTTCGAAGGCGCCAATGTGCTGTTCGACACCTGGGTGCATCCGCTGATGATGGGCCTGGAAGAGCATTTGCTGGGCATGTTCAAGGGCGATGCGGAGTTCCACGAAGATGCCGCGCCCTCGCATTTGGGCGGAGCAGCCATGCAGCAGGCGGCGGCTGCCACCAACGTCGCCATCGCGCACGCAGCAGAGACATCCGCACAGGCGGTGGCCGCCATCTGGCAGGCCGATGCCGAACAAGAACTAAAAAAGATTCCTTTCTTTGTGCGCGGCAAAGCCCGCCGCAACACGGAGCGCTACGCCGCAGAAAAAGGCGTTGCGCAGATCACGATCGAGACACTGTATGACGCAAAAGCCTACTTCAGCCGATAGCCTGGGCGGCGCGCGCGCCATACCGATCCGCGTGGTGATCGTCACCATGGACACCCATTTCGAAAGCGCGGTGGCCCGTGGCCGCAATGCCTTGCTGCGCGATTACCCCGGCCTGTCTATCAGCTTGCACGCAGCAGCGGTGTACGCCGGCAATGATCGCTTGATCGCCCAGTGCTGTGCCGACATTGCCAGTGCCGATATCGTGGTGGTGGGCATGCTGTTTTTGGAGGACCACTTCCTCCCGGTCATCGACGCCCTGCGTGCGCGGCGCGACAGCTGCGACGCCATGATCTGCATGGCCTCTGCGTCCGAGGTCGTCAAGCTCACCCGCATGGGCAACTTCGACATGGACAAGCCCGCCAGCGGCCCCATGGCCTTACTCAAAAAGCTCCGCGGCAACAAGGACAAAAAGGCCACCGGCGGCGCTGCGCAAATGAAGATGCTGCGCCGCCTACCGCAGATGCTGCGCTTCATCCCCGGCACCGCGCAGGATGTACGGGCCTACTTCATCGCCATGCAGTACTGGATGGGTGGCTCGGACGAAAACATCGTCAACATGGTGCGCCATGTGATTGACCGCTGCGCCAGCGCCGAGCGCAAAGGCTTGCGCGGACTGGGCAAAGTGGCGCCGCCCCTCGACTACCCGGAAACCGGTGTTTATCACCCGCGTTTGCCGGGCAAGTACTCTGAGCATGCCCGCGACCTGCCCGCCGCTCAAGTGGGCTCCAAAGGCACCGTGGGCGTGTTGATGCTGCGCTCCTATTTGCTCTCGGGCAACTCACAGCACTACGACGGTGTGATTGCCGCGCTGGAGGTCCGGGGTCTGCGGGTGGTGCCGGCCTTTGCCGCTGGACTGGACTGCCGTCCTGCCATCGATGCGTACTTCATGCAAGACGGCCGCGTGGCGGTGGATGCGGTGGTTTCGCTTACCGGCTTTTCCTTGGTGGGCGGCCCCGCGTACAACGACGCGCAGGCGGCCGAGGAGGTGTTGGCCAAGCTGGACGTGCCCTACGTGGCAGCGCATCCGGTGGAGTTCCAGACGCTGGACCAATGGGGTGCGTCCGAGCGCGGCTTGTTGCCCGTGGAAAGCACCATCATGGTGGCCATCCCCGAGCTCGACGGCGCCACCGGCCCCATCGTGTTTGGTGGGCGCCCGGGTGCGGTGGGCACCAGCTGCACCGGCTGCCACCATCAGTGCACCTTCGTGGCCAGCGAGGCTGCATCCGACATGCGTTCCTGTTTTGAGCGCGCCACCATGCTGGCAGCGCGGGTCAGCAAGCTGGTGGCCCTGAAGCGCGGCGCGCGTGCCCAGCGCAAGGTGGCCATCGTGCTGTTCAACTTTCCGCCCAACGCCGGCAACATTGGCAGCGCCGCCTACCTGTCGGTGTTTGAGTCGCTGATGCACACCCTGGTGGGCATGCAGGCTCAGGGCTACCAGGTCGATCTGCCGCCGAGTGTGGATGCCTTGCGCGATGCCATCTTGCATGGGAATGCTGCGCAGTACGGTGCTGACGCCAATGTGCACACCCTCATTGCCACCGAAGACCACGTCAAGCGCGAGCGCTGGCTGCACGAGATCGAAGCCCAGTGGGGCCCGGCGCCTGGGCGCCAGCTCAGCAACGGCAACGCCATCTTTGTACTTGGAAAGCAGTTTGGCAATGTGCTGGTCAGCGTCCAGCCCGCGTTCGGTTACGAGGGCGACCCGATGCGGCTGCTGTTCGAAAAAGGCCTCACGCCCACGCATGCGTTCTCGGCCTTTTACCGCTACCTGCGCGAAGACTTTGCGGCCCACGCGGTGCTGCATTTCGGCACCCACGGCGCCTTGGAGTTCATGCCAGGCAAGCAAAGCGGCATGGGCGGCAACTGCTGGCCCGACCGGTTGATTGACGACCTGCCCAATGTGTACCTGTACGCATCCAACAACCCCTCCGAAGGCGCGATTGCCAAGCGCCGCTCCGGCGCTACCTTGGTGAGTTACCTCACCCCGCCGGTGGCCCAGGCTGGTTTGTACAAAGGCCTCAATGACCTGAAGGCATCGATTGAGCGCTGGCGCGGTCAAGAGCCTGGTTGCAAAGACCGCAGCGAAACCGCAGCCTTGATCCAATCCCAGGCCGCCGCGCTCCACCTTGCCGACGCCGAGCCACCGTGGGACCTCTCCCACGCAAACCAGGCCGACCTGCGGGTGGCCGACCTCGCGCAGCAGGTGTTAGAGCTTGAATACACCTTGATTCCCCACGGCTTGCATGTCACTGGCAAACCACTGTCGGGAGCGCAGCGGGTCGACATGCTCTTGTCTATGGCCGAGTCCAGCCATGGTGTGCGCCCCGAGCGCAAGGTGGTGCAGGCCTTGGTGGACGGTCACAGCATCGACAGCGCCTTGCGTGCTGGACCGATGAGAGTCACCGAGGAGACGCTGGGCCTGCTGCAGTCCTTGGCCCATGCCAACACGCTGCTGTCGCAAGACACCGAGGTGGCTGCGTTGTTGCATGCGCTGGACGGTGGTTACATCCGGCCCGCACCCGGCGGCGACTTGTTACGTACGCCAGGCGTTTTGCCCACGGGGCGCAACATGCACGGCTTTGATCCGTTTCGCATCCCGAGCGCTTTTGCGGTGCGCGACGGTGCCCGCCATGCCCAAATGCTGCTGGATCGCTTTGTGGCCGATGGCAACCCGCTGCCCGAGTCCATCGCCATGGTGCTGTGGGGCAGTGACAACCTCAAAAACGAGGGTACGCCCATCGGCCAGGCGCTGGCGCTCATGGGCGCGTTGCCGCGCTTTGACAGCTACGGCCGCATTGCCGGTGCGACCTTGATACCGCTGTCCGAGCTGGGCCGTCCGCGGGTCGATGTGGTCATCACGCTCTCGGGCATCTTCCGCGACCTCATGCCCTTGCAAATCAAACTCTTGGCCGAAGCCGCATTTCTGGCTGCGTCGGCCGACGAGCCTGTGGAGATGAACTGGGTGCGCAAGCACGCCCTGGCCTACCAGCAAGAGCACGGCTGCACTTTGGAGACCGCTGCCTTGCGGGTGTACGGCAACGCCGAGGGCGCATACGGCTCCAACGTCAACAACCTGGTCGAGAGCAGCCGCTGGTCGGAAGAAGGCGAACTGGCCGAAACCTACAAGCGCCGCAAAGGCTTTGCCTATGGCCGCTCGGGCCGCGCGGTGCAGCACACCGCCATGTTGCAAAGCGCGCTGACCGATGTGCAGCTGACTTACCAAAACCTCGACTCGGTGGAGCTGGGTGTGACCACGGTGGACAACTATTTCGACACCTTGGGCGGCATCACCCAGGCGGTCAAGGCGGCCAAGGGCGGCAAGACGCCACCGGTCTACATCGGCGACCAGACCATGGGCGACGCCTCGGTGCGCTCGCTCAAAGAGCAAGTTGCGCTAGAGACCCGCACCCGCATGCTCAACCCCAAGTGGTTCGAGGGCATGCTGGAGCATGGTTACGAAGGCGTGCGCCAGATCGAGGTGCACATCACCAACACCATGGGCTGGTCGGCCACCACTGGCCAGGTGCAGCCCTGGGTGTACCAGCAGCTCACCGAGACCTTCATGCTGGACCCCGCCATGCGCGAGCGTCTGGCCAAGCTCAATCCCACCGCTTCGGCCCGCGTGGCCAACCGGCTGATTGAAGCCTCCGACCGCAATTTCTGGCAGCCCGATGCGGCCACGCTAGACGCCCTTCGCCACGCTGGCGAAGAACTGGAAGATCGCCTTGAAGGCGTGTTTGAGGGAGCCTCCGTATGATGGTCGAAACCTTGCCCTTTCCCTCGGTCAAAACCAAGACCCTGGCCGAGCGCGCCCGCCTGGACGGGGAGGGCAGCGTGCAAGTGCAGCTCGACCCGAATGTGAAGATTGGCACCGCCAAAGTCTTTGCCATCTATGGCAAGGGCGGCATTGGCAAAAGCACCACCTCCAGCAACCTGTCGGCGGCGTTTTCCAAGATGGGCAAGCGGGTGCTGCAAATTGGCTGCGACCCCAAGCACGACAGCACTTTTACGCTGACCAAAAAAATGCTGCCCACCGTCATCGACGTGCTCGAGACCGTGGACTTCCACGCCGAAGAACTCCGGGTCGAGGACTTTGTGTTTCCTGGCTACAACGGCGTCATGTGCGTGGAGGCCGGTGGCCCGCCCGCTGGCACCGGCTGTGGCGGTTACGTGGTCGGCCAGACGGTGAAGCTGCTCAAAGAGCACCACCTGCTGGAAGACACCGATGTGGTGATTTTTGATGTGCTGGGCGATGTGGTGTGCGGTGGTTTTGCTGCACCGCTGCAACATGCCGACCGCGCGATGATCGTCACCGCCAACGACTTTGACTCCATCTTCGCGATGAACCGCATCGTCCAAGCCATTGGCGCTAAGGCCAAAAACTACAACGTGCGCCTGGGCGGCGTCATCGCCAACCGCAGTGCGGCCACCGACCAGATCGACAAGTACAACGCCAAGATCGGCCTCAAGCTGGCCGCGCATTTCCCCGACCTGGACGTCATCCGCCGCAGCCGCCTCAAAAAATCCACGCTGTTCGAGATGGAGGCATCGCCCGAGCTGGAAGCGGTGCAAAAGGAATACATGCGGCTGGCTGCGGCACTGTGGGTAGGCGGCGAGCCGTACACCGCAGTGCCCATGAAAGACCGCGATATTTTTGATTTGCTCGGTTTTGATTGAGCACCCAAAGCATGGCTGACATGACCTATGAACAGCGGCGCGGCCAGATCGAAGACTACTTCGATCGCACCGCCGTGGCCGCTTGGGAAAAGCTAACGTCGGATGCGCCGGTGGGCCGCATCCGCGCCAGCGTGCGCGCCGGTCGCGACCAAATGCGCAACACCCTGCTGTCGTGGCTGCCCGCCGACCTGAGCGGCAAGCGCGTGCTCGATGCAGGCTGTGGCACCGGAGCATTTGCGGTGGAGGCAGCACGCCGTGGCGCCGAGGTGGTGGCCATCGACCTCTCCCCCACTTTGGTCAACCTCGCCCGCCAGCGCCTGCCGGCCGATCTTGCGGGCCGCATCGACTTCCAAAGCGGTGACATGCTCTCGCCCGCATTGGGCGAGTTTGACCATGTGGTGGCCATGGACTCGGTCATCCACTACAGCCCAGAAGACGCGGTGGGCGCACTGGCCCAGTTGGCGCAACGCACCTCCGGTTCCATGGTGTTTACCTTTGCGCCCCGGACGCCCTTTTTGGCGGCCATGATTACCGTGGGTCGCTGGTTGCCGCGCAAAGACCGCGCGCCTTGGCTGGAGCCCATGGCAGCCGAGAAGATCATCAGTTTGATGCAAGACCATGCCGCCCTGCGCGCTTGGTCGGCCCAGCGCACCCAGCGGGTGTCGAGTGGCTTCTACAAATCGCAGGCTCTGGAGCTGGTGCGCGCATGAGAGCCAAAACCTTCAGCAAGTTCGCCCGCAGCCTGCCTTCGAGCTGGCTGCCGTTTGCGGACGTGGCCAGTCCCGGCTTGCCGCTGTCGCGCTTGATGCGGCTGTCCTTGTTCAAGGTCACCATGGGCATGACCACGGCCTTGCTGATCGGCACCCTCAATCGGGTCATGATTGTGGAGTTGGGTGTCTCGGCGTGGCTGGTGTCCCTGATGCTGGCGCTGCCCTTGCTGGTTGCGCCGTTTCGCGCCGTCACTGGATACCACTCCGATACGCACCGCTCGGCTTTTGGCTGGCGCCGGGTGCCCTATATGTGGGGCGGCACGTTGATTCAGTTTTTCGGTCTGGCGGTGATGCCGTTTGCGCTTTTGGTGTTGTCGGGCCAGGGCCAAGTGCAGGTGCCCGCGTGGGTGGGGCAGGGCGCGGCTGCGATTGCGTTCCTGATGGTCGGTGCCGGTTTGCAAACCTCGCAGACCGCAGGACTTGCCCTCGCCACCGACCAAGCCAGCCCCGACACCCGGCCCCGCGTGGTGGCCCTGCTGTACGTGATGCTGCTTGCCGGTGCCGTTGGTGGAAGCTTGGCCTTTAGTTTGCTGCTCTCCAACTTCAGCCCTGAGCGTTTGATTCAGGTAATCCAGGGCTTCGCAGTCGTGGTGTTGTTGCTCAATGCAGCCGCCCTATGGAAGCAAGAGCCGCGCGATCCCCAACGCGTGGCCGCGCTCAAGTCGCAGGTGACGCCGCCCTTCAAAGAGGTGTGGGCCCAGTTCATTCGCGCACCGCACGCCCGCCGCTTTTTGTGGGCCACCGCCTTGGGCACCATGGCCTTCAACATGCAAGATATCGTGCTGGAACCCTATGGCGGTGAAATCCTGCATCTGAGCGTGGGTGCCACCAGCGCGCTGACTGCCATGCTGGCCGGTGGCGGTCTGCTGGGCTTCATGTTGGCGGGCTACAAGTTGGAGCGAGGCGTGGATCCCTTGCGGCTGGCGGCCTACGGCGCGCTGGCTGGCTTGCCCGCATTTTCGGCAGTGATTTTTTCGGCGCCCCTGGATGCGGGCTGGCTGTTCCGCGCGGGTGCTTTGGGCATTGGCTTTGGCGGCGGCTTGTTCGCGGTGGGCACCCTGTTTGCGGCCATGCGCATGGAAGGCGGCGGCTTCGTCGGCCTGGCGCTGGGTGCCTGGGGTGCGGTGCAATCCACCGCCGCCGGCTTGGCCATGTTTTCTGGCGGTGCACTGCGCGATGCAGTCACCGGCCTGACCGCCGGCGGTGCCATGGGCACTGCACTGGCGGCACCTTTTACCGGCTACAGCGTGGTCTACCACGTGGAGATGCTGTTGTTGTTTGTCACCCTGGTTGCGATTGGACCCTTGGTTCAGCGCAACACCGCCAAGGCGCGCCGTGCGCCGTCCGAGTTCGGTCTGGCCGAGCTGACCCGCTAGTTGAATCCAAGGAGAAGAGCCATGCAAACTGTAGGAACCATCACCGCGTACATCGACCTCGCACAGATCGTGCTGTATATGTTCTGGCTATTTTTTGCCGGTCTGATTTATTACCTCGTGCGAGAGAACCACCGCGAGGGCTACCCCGTCGAGTCCAGCAGCAACGGCCGCGCAGTGGTTAAGGGCTGGCCCATTCCCGAGCCCAAGACCTTCAAGCTCGCCGACGGCAAGAGCGTCACCGTGCCCGACCTGCACCGTGGCGAGCCGCCGCTGGGTGGCGTGCCAACCAACCCGTCGTCAGGCGCACCGCTGGAGCCAAAAGGCAATGCGATGCTGGACGCGGTGGGCCCAGGTGCTTACACCATGCGCGAAGACGTGGCCGAGCTGACCACCCATGGTGAGCCGCTGATCCGCCCCTTGCGTTTGGTGAGTGACTACAGCGTTGCGCCCCAAGATGTGGATCCGCGCGGCCTGCCGGTGGTAGGCGGCGATGGCAAACAGGGCGGCATCGTCAAGGACCTGTGGCTGGACTCGGCCGAAATGATGTTTCGCTACCTGGAAGTGGAAACCCAGGGCGCCGACGGCACACGCCGGGTTTTGCTGCCCATTCCCTTTGCGCGCATCCGCCGCAACCAGGTGGAAGTCCACGCCATCTACGGCATGCACTTTGCCCATGTGCCTGCCACCCGCAGCCCGGACCAGGTCACCAAGCTCGAAGAAGAAAAAATCAGCGCTTACTACGGCGGCGGCACCCTGTATGCCGACCCGGCCCGCAGCGAGCCGCTCATCTAAGCCATAGCGGAGCACACCATGGCCATCGAGAACCACGGACACGAGCACGAGTTTGAGCCCCAGTTTGGCCTGCCCGAGCGCCTGCCTGCCAACGAGCGCATCGTTTGGCAGGCCTCGCCCGACGTGGGTTTGCTGGCGCGCGAAGCCTTTCACATCCGCAAACTCGCGCTGTACTTTGCGCTGTTGATGGTGGTTCGTATCACGCCCGAAGTGATGGCAGGTGCCGGCGCCTTGCAGCTGGCGCTGGCACTCAAGTGGTTGTTCCCCATTGCGCTGCTGGGCCTGGCCATTGCCTGGACCCTGGCGTGGCTGAGCGCGCGCACCACCGTTTACACCGTCACTAACAAACGGGTGGTCATGCGCCTGGGCATTGTGCTGACCGTGACCTTCAACCTTCCGCTGACCAAAATCGCCAGCGCAGACATGCGCCAACACCATGGTGACTTTGGTGACATCACCTTGGCGCTCGCAGGAACCGATCACATTGGCTGGGTGCACCTGTGGCCCAGCGCGCGGCCCTGGCGCTTCGCCCGGTCTGAACCCATGCTGCGGTGCATTTCGCATGCGCAAGAGCGTGCTGCCCAGTTGAGTGAAGTGTGGTCGGCGGCCACCGGTGTGGCCCTGGCAGCATCCGCGGCCACTGCACACACCGCCAAAGATGTGCGTCCGCCACAACCCTTGCCCGCAAGCCGCGCGCGCGAACTGCAAGCGAGTCCCACATGAATGCGCAGGCACAAGCCCGCGCCTGGTCACCCGATAGCTTTCCGCGCTGGGTCCTGTTCTGCGCCGGTGGCTTGATCGCTTTTTCCCTGGTTTCGGTCGGCTTGGTGCGCATCACCGGCAACGGGCCGGACCAGCGCAAGGCGGCAAGCACCGTGGAGCGCTCCCTGCGGTTTGAAGACCGCACCGATGGTGGCGTCTCGGTCATTGACGGGGCCAATGGCGCCGTGTTGACGGTGCTGCACGGTGAGCAGGGTTTCGTACGCGGCACGCTGCGTGCGTTAACCCGGGAGCGCTATGCGCGCGGCATCGGGGCGGAGCAACCCTTTACGCTGGTGGCCCGCACCGATGGCGGCGTCACCCTGTACGACCCGGCCACGCGCCAAAAGGTGGACCTGGATTCATTTGGCCCCAGTAACGTGGCCGAGTTTTCGCGCTTTCTGGCCATGTCAGCCGAAGCCGCATCGCCCTGATTGACCGTAGTACCCGGAGAACTTCATGCAAGCCGCACCCACCATCGCCAGTGCCGAAGAAGCGTCCAGCAAAGCCCGTGAGAGCACCCTGCTGAGCCCGCGCTTTTACACCACCGATTTCAAGGCCATGGACCGGCTCGATATGTCGCCTGTGCGCAAGGAGTGGGACGCCATGATGGCGGAGTACGAGGGCGACAACAACCACGACCATTTCCAGCGCACGCCTGAGTTCGCGCAAGAGGTAGCCGAGCGTTTCTCGCAGGTCAGCCCCGAAATGCGCAAGGAGTTCATGGAGTTTTTGATCTCTTCGCTCACGTCCGAGTTCTCAGGCTGCATCCTGTACAACGAGATTTTCAAGAACGTCGAGAACCCCGACATCAAGCAGCTGATGCGCTACATGGCCCGCGACGAGTCGCGCCACGCCAGCTTCATCAACCAGTCGCTCAAAGACTTTGGGCTGGGCATTGACCTGGGCAGCCTCAAGCGCACCAAGGCCTACACCTACTTCAAGCCCAAGTACATTTTTTACGCCACCTACCTGTCCGAAAAGATTGGTTACGCCCGCTACATCACCATCTTCCGCCAGCTTGAAAAGCACCCGGAGAAGCGCTTCCACCCGATCTTCAAATGGTTCGAGCGCTGGTGCAACGACGAGTTCCGCCATGGCGAGTCCTTTGCCATCATCATGCGCGCCAATCCGCACCTGCTGCGCGGCGGCAACTTGTTGTGGGTGCGTTTCTTCCTGCTGGCGGTGTACGCCACCATGTACGTGCGTGACCACACCCGTCCTATGTTGCACCACGAAATGGGTCTGGACTCCACCACCTACGACTACACCGTGTTTCGCATCACCAACGAAATCACCCGCCAAGTGTTCCCGATCATGCTCGACATCGATGCTCCCGCCTTTCGCGCCGGCATGTCGCGCTTGTTTCACATTCAGACCCAAATGGACGCGGCCAAGGCGCGCGGTGGTTTGCTGGGGACGGTGCAGCGTGGCTGGTGGGCGGTCGCCGGGCTTGCCTGCTTTGTACGCCTCTACACCCTGCCCGTGCTGCGCAACGAGTTGCCAGACGATGTGCGTGTGGCGCCGGCTTGGTAGGCGCACACACGCCACCCCTTGGCACTAAGGCACGCCCCCACCTGATTGCGCCCGCATGACCCACACCGCGCTGGCTGTCTTGTTTGCCATCTTCATTTGGTGGTTTAGCACCGGCATCGTTTTGCTGCTGAACCACATGTCGCGCAGCGCCGTTGCGGCCAGTCTGTTGCTTTCCTCCTTGCTCGGTCTGGCGGCGCTGGTGGGCTTGGCCCACACCGCAGAACAGACCAGTGTGGCAGGTGCGTATTGCGCATTCACTTGTGCGTTGCTCGTGTGGGGGTGGAACGAGCTGAGCTTTCTAACCGGCTGGATCACTGGTCCGCGCACCGCGGCCTTGCCAGAAGGTAGTACCGGTTGGCCGCGTTTTGTAGAGTCGTTCCGTGCGGTGCAGTGGCACGAGCTGGGCATCTTGCTCATCGGTGTGGCGATCGTGGCCATCACTTGGGATGCGCCCAACCAGGTGGGCACCGGAACGTATTTGGTGCTGTGGGTCATGCGAACCAGTGCCAAGCTCAATCTGTTTTTGGGTGTGCGCAACCTCAGCGAAGCATTTCTGCCACCCCACCTGACCTACTTGCAAAGTTTCTTTCGCCGCCGTGCGATGAACTGGTTTTTCCCCCCGGCCGTGGGCGCTGCAAGCACCTACCTGGCGGTGTTGGTCCTGCAGGCCCAATCGGCTGGCAGCGTGGCGCAAGCAGTGGGCTATACCCTGTTGGCCACCTTGTTGGCGCTGGCGGTTGTGGAGCACCTGTTGTTGGTGCTGCCGCTGGACACCACCGCGCTGTGGCGCTGGGCCATTCGCCAGCGTGCGCCGCAGACTCCGGTAGTGACTAGCGCACTAGACAGCGCAACACAACGCAGCAACCCGGCGGCATTTTCCGCAGCCAAGCCCCCGCTTGTGGGTAGCGACAACCTGGACGCCCATGACACACTATTTCAAATCCGTTGACGGGATGACCAGCGGCGGCGGTGGTGGCCCATTGGGTGGCGCAGCGGTGACCAACGCGCCGCTGGCGACGGTGATTGGCAGCGGCTTTGGCGGCTTGGCAGCCGCCATCCGGCTCGCGTGCAAAGGCTGGCGTGTGCAGGTGTTAGAGAAGCTCGACGCGCCTGGCGGGCGGGCTTATGTATGGCGCCAGGACGGTTTCACCTTTGACGCCGGTCCCACCATCATCACTGCGCCTTTCATGCTGGATGAGTTGTGGGCGCTAGCGGGCAAACGCTTTGCCGATGATGTGGAGCTGCGCCTGATGGAGCCCTACTACCGCATCCGCTTTGATGACGGCACCTGGTTCGACTACAGCGGTGACGCCGAGCGCATGCGCGACGAGGTCGCGCGCTTTTGCCCAGAAGACCTGCCGCAGTACGAGCGTTTTTTGGTTGAGGCCGACAAGTGCTACAAGCTCGGCTTTGAGGAGCTGGGCAGCATCCCCTACAACACCGTAGGCGACCTGCTCGGCGCGGTACCCAATATGGTTCGGATGAAGGGTTGGCGCAGCATTTATCGCATGGCCTGCGGCTACTTCAGCAACCCCAAGCTGCGCATCGTGATGAGCTTTCATCCGCTGCTCATCGGCGGCAACCCGATGTCGGTGACCTGCATCTACAGCCTCATCAACACGCTGGAAAGGCGCTTTGGCGTGCACTGGGCGATGGG
This sequence comes from Rhodoferax sp., assembly GCF_044236835.1. GTDB lineage: Bacteria > Pseudomonadota > Gammaproteobacteria > Burkholderiales > Burkholderiaceae_C > Allorhodoferax. Next base: position 233,823 of record NZ_JBIIGC010000003.1, on the reverse strand, counting down.
CGGCACCGGCGCCATTATTTCGGCGATGGTCAAGTTACTGGAAAGCCTGGGCGGCAGCATCCGCTACAACGCCCAGGTAGCGCGCATCAATGTGCAGCCCCAGGCCAACGGCCGCGGAGAGGCTACCGGCGTCACCTTGCAAAGCGGCGAGCAGCTGGCATCCGACATCGTGGTGTCCAACGCCGACACGCTGTGGACCTATAAAAACTTGGTTGAGCCGCAGTACCGCAAGCGCTGGACCAACAAGCGCATTGAGGGCAGCCGCCATTCGATGAGCCTGTTCGTTTGGTACTTCGGCACCAACAAGCAGTACCACGATGTGCCGCACCACATGATGGTGCTGGGCCCGCGCTACCAGGGCCTGCTGCGCGACATCTTCAAGCGCCACATCGTCCCCGAAGATTTCAGTCTGTACTTGCACCGGCCCACCGCCACCGATGCGTCAATGGCGCCCGCAGGCTGCGATGCGTTCTATGTGCTCAGCCCCGTCTCGCACCTGGACAGCGGCACCGATTGGACGGTGAAGGCCGAGTCCTACCGGTCGGCCATTGCCGAGGCGTTGGAACGCACCGTGTTGCCTGCCTTGCAGCAGCACATCGTGACCTCGCGCGTGACCACGCCGCTCGATTTTCAGGACCGTCTGCTGTCCTACAAAGGCGCGGCCTTCGGCATGGAGCCCTTGCTCTTGCAAAGCGCGTGGTTTCGCCCGCACAACCGAAGCGAAGATGTGGATCGCCTGTACATGGTGGGTGCAGGCACCCACCCCGGTGCTGGCGTGCCCGGTGTGTTGATGTCTGCAAAAACACTCGAGATGGTGGTGCCGCATGTCGCAACCTTCGCCTGAGCTACCCCGGCCTGCAGGGCCGCTGCGAGTTCAGCCTGCAGCGTCGCTGGCACCCCAGCCCGAACCTTTGGTGCCATTGGCGCAACCGGATGCTGCCCCACCACCCGATCTGCACTACGACTTGGCGGCGTGCCGTGAGTTGATGCGCGGCGGCTCCAAAAGCTTCTTTGCCGCCTCGCGGCTGCTGCCGGTGCGCCTGCGCGCACCCGCCACCGCGCTGTACGCCTTTTGCCGCTTGGCCGATGACGCGATTGACTTGGGCGCCGACCCCCATGCCGCCATGCGCGACCTGCAGCAGCGGCTGGACGCAATCTACACAGGTCGCCCGGGCAGCGTGGACGCAGACCGCGCCCTGGCCCAGGTGGTGCACCGCTACGGCATCCCGCGCGCCTTGCTCGATGCCCTGCTCGATGGCTTTGTGTGGGACGCACAGGGCCGCCGTTACGACACCTTGGAGGACTTGGAGTGTTATGGTGCGCGCGTGGCGGGCACCGTGGGCGCCATGATGGCGCTCATCATGGGCACCCAAGACGCCACTGCGCTGGCGCGCGCCTGCGAGTTGGGCGTGGCCATGCAGCTCACCAATATCGCGCGCGACATTGGTGAAGACGCAAAAAACGGCCGCTTGTACATTCCGCGCGCTTGGTTTCGTGACCTCGGCCTGGACGCCGATCGCTGGTTGGCGGCCCCCCAGTTTGACGAACGCGTTGCCTGTTTCACTCGGCGCTTGCTGGAGCGGGCCGATGTGCTCTACCAGCGTGGTGAAGCGGGCATCTCGTCCCTGCCCTGGGACTGCCGGCCGGCCATCCAGGCCGCCCGTTTGGTATACGCCGAAATCGGCAAACAGCTGATCCGCGATGGTCTGAATTCCGTCAACCAACGCACTGTGGTGTCCAAGCGGCGCAAGCTGGTACTGATTGCGCGGGCTACGGCGGTGGTCGTCAACCCGCCACACTCTTTGCCGCGCAGTTTGGCGCCGCTGCCAGCGATTGCGTTCTTGGTGGATGCGGTGGCCGACGCCCACGGCGTCGCAGGAGCGCATGGGTCGTGGCGGGTGCCGCAGCGCAGTTTCGATGAGCGTGTCGAGTGGATGGTGGACTTGTTTGGCCGCCTGGAAAAGCAGCAACGCGTGCCACGCCAAATCCCATGAAGCTGCTCGAAGCCTTGGCGCTGTTGGTGGCGCTCGGTCTGTTTGTCTGGTGGCAGTTGCGCGACTTGCGCATCGCAAAGGAGCAGACCAAAAAGCAGCGTGAGCGCGAAGCCGCAGCCGCAACCCAAGCGCAAGAAAGCGCTGCAGACGGCACCCACGACCGCACCGAAAACCACGTCACGCAGCAGGGTGGCCACCAGTCTAGCGAACGCGCCGCACCGGACACGAGGCCACTGCGATGAGCGCCCACCTGAAAATCATCCATCTGTTGTGTGCCTGCCTGTTCCTGGGCAATGTCATCGTCAGCGGCGTGTGGGCGGCCATGGCCGAGCGCACCGGGCGGCACGACATCATCAAGTTCAGCAACCGCATGGTGCTGATCACCGACTGCCTGTTCACCGCCACTGGCGCCATCGGCGTGGTGGTGACTGGGCATTTGATGGCCCAGCGCTTCGGTGGTGACACGGCGCACGGCTGGCTCACCTGGTCGTACATGCTGTTTGGCTTCTCGGGCCTGATCTGGGCGCTGGTGCTGGTGCCTATCCAGCTCAAGCAGCGCGCCTTGCTCAACCGCTTTGACCACATCACCGCCGACTACCTGCGGCTCTCCAAGGTCTGGCAAATCTCGGGCGCGGTGGCCACCATCGTGCCGCTGCCCATCGTCTACCTGATGGTGACCAAAGCGGCCTGAGTGCTGCGCCCCATACAGTGTTTCCGCAGCGCTTGGTTCAGCGGGCCCTGACCGTTGAGCCCTTCGTCCGCTTGGCGCTTACGCCCGGCGCGGCATGCGCCAGGGCAGCATCAGGCGCACCGGCAGCGAGGCCACGCGGTGCACATCCAGCGTTTCATGTACCGAGGTAATGCGCTCGCCCAGCAGATCCGACTGCAGTACCGAACGCACATAAAACGGGGTGTCTTCCAGCGTTTGCACCAACTGGGGCGCGCTGCTGGGGTCGCAGCGTTGGGCGCGCGGCACCAGCCATTTGGAGCGCGGCAGTTGCTGGCGCGCCGGGGCCTCGAATGCGGTGGCGATGCCACTGGGCGCAAAGCGCTGCGCCACCACCCGTTCGGGCCCGTGCAGCGGGCGCACGTCGTACACCACGGTGGTGTCGCCGTTACGCATGACGGCGCGCGACCAATCCCAGTCGGCGAATGCGCGCTCCACCGGCTCGTCGCCTTCATTCGAATCCAGGTAGGCGTGGCCGCTCCAATGGGCGTTGGGTTGCTGCATTTCCACTTGCACCCGCGAGCACGGCCCAATGGGCCCCCAGCGGTGCTTTGCGTCGGCGTCCAGCCCAGTCACAAATCGGCTCAGGCCTTGGGGCGTGACCGTCACGCGGCCGCGTACCCGCATCGGGATCGGCACGTTGACCTCGTCGATGTCGATGACCAGCGACTGCCCGGTCCAGCGCACTTGGCTGGGGCCCACCACAAAGCGCGCGGCACTGCGTTGCATTTGGGCGCGGCCGCGCTCGGTCATGGTCCAACGCCGCCCGGCTTGGCCGTACAGCGCTACGTTGATGGCGCAAAAGTTTTCGGGGTCAGCCACGCCGCCTTGTCGCGCGCGCGCCAGCGCGTAGTAAGGCGAAAACACGCTGCCCACAAACGCGATGATGGACAGGCCGTTTTGGCCGTCGTCGCTCAATGCGTCGACATACCACCAGAGATAACCACCCGGCGTGACGGGCTGGTCGAATCGAGGTTCGCCATCAGCGTTTCTGCCGCCAACCGTCCCGACATCGCTGCCATCGGCACGCCCGGACCGGGGTGCACGCTGCCCCCCGTCAGGTACAGCCCTGGCAACTTGCTGCGTGAGCCCGGCCGCTGGAAGGCTGCCATCCAGCCGTGGGTGGCCTGGCCGTAGAGCGCTCCCCCCGTTGCCGGGAACAGCTGGTGAAACTGGCGCGGTGTGGTCAGCGCCACCTGGTGCGGCTGGGCCTGCAGCGTCAAGCCACACTGCTGCAGCAGCGCCAGGCTTCGGTTGTGGCATGGTTGGGTCTCCGATGCATCAAAAGGGTGGGTGTCGCCATCCGCCGGCGCATTCACCAGGCAGAGCAGCCGCTCAGGCCCGCCGGGGTCGGTGGCGTCATCGTTGCGGTCTTGGGCACAAACATACACGGTACCGCGCTGGGGCAATCGGCGGCGTTGGAAGATGTCGTCAAACTCGCTGGCGTAGTCGCCATCAAAGAACACGTTGTGGCGCACCAGGGGAAAGCCGCTGGCGCGGGCACGCATCGACCAGGTCAAGGCCGAGAGCGAGCGTTTGGAACGCGGCACCGGATCGGTGGCGACTTGCGCGTGCGAACCCAACAGTCCCGTGGCAAGCGCATTGCAGTCGCCATTGAACACCACGGACGGTGCCTCCAGCCGCTCGCCGTTGGCCAAGAGCACGCCACGCGCCTGCCCGTCCTGGACCACAATTTCTTGGCAGGCGGTTCCGTACCGAAACTGCACGCCTTGGCTGGCGGCGAACTTCGCCAGCGCCAAGGCCACTGCGTGCATGCCACCTTGCACCGACCACACACCGTCTTGCTCGACTTGTGCCACCAGCATCAAGGTTGCTGGTGCCGACCAGGGCGACGCGCCGCAGTAGGTGGCGTAGCGGCCAAAAAGCTGCTGCAGGCGGGGGTCGTGGAAATGCCGGGCCAAGGCGCCCCACAGCGAGGCAAACGGCCCCAGACCGGCCAGCACGCCCAGCCCGCGAGGACCCAGGTCCTGCACCATGCTCCACAGCGAGGGCCGTTGCGAACGGATGTAGGGGCCCTCCAGGGTTTGGTAGAGCGCCCGGGTTTGCTGGCAAAACCCGAGAAAGCGGCGCGCCTCCTGTGGCCCGCTGAAAGCGGCAATCGCATCGGCGGAGCGCTGTGCGTCGGCAAAGATATCAAGGTGCCCTGGCGTACCACGCCAGGCGTGCCGCGCCAGCACATGGATCGGTTCGAGCACCAGCAGTTCGTCCAGCGAGGTGCCCATGGGGTTGAGCATCTGGTCGAACACCCAGCGCATGGTGAACACCGTGGGACCGGAGTCGATGCCTGCACCGTCCACCATGATCTGGCGCATTTTTCCGCCTGGCACATCGGCGGCTTCCACCACCGTGACGTCCAGCCCGCGGTGGGCCAAGACGAGGGCGCTGACCAGGCCGCCAATGCCGGCGCCCACCACCACCACTCGATGGCGGGTGCTGGGGCCATGCCCTTGTCGCACGCTGGCGCCACGCAGGGAGTGCGGTGGCGCCTCAGCCATAGTGGCGGCCCTTCCAAGTGCCGGTGATGCGCAGTGGCACAAAGCGCGCGAACATGGACTCCGAGAAGAACTGCTGCCGCGCAGCCGCTTCAATCGCCTTGCGGTGCGCGCCGCCACGCGCATAGGCGTCCATGGCTGCCACGCTGTCCCACACGCTGAAGGTGGCCTGGCGCAGAAATGGCGCTTCGCCCAAACCGACCGCCAGTTGCACGCCGGGAGCGGCCTCTAATGCAGTTTGTGCGGCCGGCGCGTAACTCCAAAAGGAAGGGGCTTTGCGCAAGGCGATGGAGGCGCGGGTGAGTGCGGCCACCGGCCCATCGACCGGAGCTGTAGCCGACAGCGACAGTGCGGTGCCGTCCCAGGCACCGCGACAGGACCAGGTGCGCAACATGGCGATGCACATTTCGTTGCAGCGCTGGCGGTAGGTGGCCGCCAGTTCGGAGTGCGCTACGAATTCCTCGGCCGCGCGCAGGTTGCTAAACACCGCGAACAGGCCTTGGCGACTGCCGCTGGGGCGCAGACCGAACCCACCCTCGTAGCCGCTGCCCAGCAACTTGGCGAAACGCAAACACGGTACACCACGCAGTAGCCTAGGGCCGATCACGATGCGCGACCAGCCCCACAGTTTGGACGATGGAACGATGTCCGCCAGCAGCAGCACGGCTACTTCGTCGGACAGTGCCTCCTGCATGGCGAATGGGATGTCATGTCTCCAGGTGGGGGTGAACAGGGGAGACAAAAAGCCTCTGCCATGGGGCAGAGGCTTTTGTGACTTACTGCTTGGCCAGTGTCAGCAGCTCCGGGTGGTCCTTGGCCATTTGCGCGCCGTACAGAGGCTTGAATGCGCCTTGGTGGCAGGTGGTGCAATTCACTTTGGCTACGTCCCCGGTGGGCCCCAGGCGGTTGGCGGGGAAGGTCTTGGTCAGCGGCGTCAGGTAGTCGTTGTTGATGTCGCGTGCCATGCGGATGCCGTGCCAGGCGGTTACGCGTTGGGGACGTGATTCGGACCAAGACGCGAAGTTGCGGGTGTTGTGGCAATAGGTGCAGTTCACACCCAGCGACTCCGACATATGCATCATCAAGCCATAGGTATGCTCGGCCTGTTTGGTCGAGGTCCGGTTGGCAGTGGCGCCGCGCACCACCAGCGCTTCGTCGCTGTTAAGGCGAATCTCAGATGCGTTTTTCAGGTAAGGCGTGTAAGGGTCAAAGGGCAGGGAACTCAGGCCCACCGACAAGGCCGGTTGGTTCTGACCGGCCAGGTCGCCCAGCACACCACCAGCGTACTTACGGTCCTTGGGCGCGAACCATACTTGCGTCGGAACGTTGTTTCCACGGTGGCAGGTGTGGCAGGTCACGCCGGTGTCGCCCACGTGGGATTTCCAGTCGGCGTTGATGCGTTGCGTCATCTGGATCATGCGCCGCGCCACCACTTTGGTGTACTTGCTGTCATCGGCAAAGTTCTCGCCGTTGTGGCAGTAGGCACAACCTGCGTCTGGCGCCACCCACTGGGTGATGGACGCCATGTGGCGGCTGAACTCAGCGACGCTGAGGTCGCCTAGGAGCTGCACATTCTGGTACACATCTTTGGCTTTGGGGCCGTCCGGGCTGGCCGCCTCCAACGCCGGTGGTGCGGTGTTGAGCTTGGCCTCTTTTGCCAGGGTGCGTGGGTTGTAGATTTGCTCCATGCCGGTTCCGCGATAGCCGGTTTGCACCGTCTCGATGGGGGGGCGCTCGCAGCCGGAGAGCAGTGCCACCAGCAGGGCGCCGGCAGCGATCGCAAGGGTTCGGATAGAGGGGTTCATTACTTGGCTCCCATCAAAGCGGGGTCGGCGATCAGCGGCATGGTCAGCGGGTACTCGGGCACCACATGGTGTTTGACCGACCAGAGGTACCAGTTGTCCACCACGGTGCCGGTCAGCAAAATGCCGATACCACCCACCAGCGGGCACAGCACTGCAAACCACCAGGCCCAACGGTGAATCGACTCCATCGTGGCGTTAAAGCCCATGGTCCAGCGCCAGAACAAGGCGGCGCGCTCGGAGGCGGTACCGCGGTCGACGATTTGTTCGATCTCGCGCTCACCGCCAAAGCGACTGACCGCCAGAATCGTTGCACCGTGCATCGCAAACAACAGCACCGAGCCGTACAGGAAAACAATCGACAGCGCATGGAAGGGGTTGTAGAACAGGTTGCCGTAGCGCAGCGATATGGCCGACACCCAGTCCAGGTGCGGGAAGATGCCAAAGGGCACCGCCTCCGACCAGCTTCCCATCATGATGGGGCGGAAGAATCCGCACACCAGGTACAACCAGATGGCCGCAGCAAACGCCCAGGCCACATGGGTGCCCAGCCCAAGCTGGCGTGCGCGGCGGTAGGTGCGTGCCCACCACAGCAGCATGGAGACGGTCAGCATGAAGCCGGTGATCAACCACCAGCCGCCTTGCGCCAGCGGTGGAATACTCAAACCGTAGCCCGGTGCCGGGGGTTCGAGGGCCAGCCAGAAGAGCTGGCGGATGAGCTGGATGGGATTCCAATCGACCGAGGCCAACATGTTGAAGCCGATGATGTTGAAGGCAAAGGTGCCAAACAGCAGCGACGCCACGCCCAGCGAGCCGAGGTACACCGGTCCGATCTGTGCGTTGCCGATGCGTCCGAGCAGGTGCACCAGGAAGGGTGTGCCGGAGCGTTTCCAGTCGCCCTTGGGCAGGGGTACGCCGTCGTGCAGCGGGCCCACTGGCTGCACTGCGGTAAAGAGGTTTTGGTATTGCGCCATTGTGTGTCTCCTTGTCGCCTTTAGCTACGCCAGATGGGCATGTTCAACCACCAGCCCCACCACTCGGGCCAGGCACCGGTCCAAAACGGACCGCTGACCACGATGCAAACAATGCCGAACCACACCCCGGCCAGTGCCAGGAACAGGCCCAGGCGGTGGATGCCCAGGGTGCCAACCGAGTAGCCGATCAGGTCGCGGAAAAAAGTGTCTTCGTGCTCGGGGGTTTTGACGGCCTGCCCCGCTTTGGGGTTGGTGGCCGAGAGCACCAATGCACCGTGCATGGAGAGCGCCAACACGGTGGCAAAGAACAGCGTGACCGCAATCATGTGCCAGGGGTTGTAGTGAAAGTGCAGGTACTGGTAGGCGGTGTTGCTGACCCAGTCGAGGTGGCTGTAAATGCCGTAGGGGAAGGCGTGGCCCCAGGCGCCCATGAGCACCGGGCGAATCACCTGCAGCGACACATACGCCAAGATGGCCATGCTGAAGGCCACGGGCACATGCAAGCCCATGCCCAGCTTGCGGCAGATCTCGACCTCACGCAGCGCCCACGAGACAAAGGCCCCGATGGCGCACACCGTGATGATTTGCCAGATGCCACCCTCTAGCATGGGCGCAAAGCGCAGCCCATACGACAGGTCAGGCGGTGCGATGTTGATTTGCCAGAGGTTCCAGGTCGGCCCCATGGCCGCGCCCCACAGAATCATTGCCGTACCGGTCAATGTGAAAAAGAGGGTTGTGATCCCGAAGAATCCAACGTAGAACGGACCGACCCAAAAATCAAACAGGTCGCCCCCGATCAGGGTTCCACCGCGCACGCGGTACTTACGTTCAAAGCTCAGCATGGACATTTTGCATCCTCCGACCCCTATGCGGTCAAGTTGGTCCCAGCGCGGTGAGAGTCAAAAAAATCAGGAGACAGACGCACCGCCCGAGAGCGGGTACGTCTGCCGGAATGAACGACCGAAGTCGTTACTTTTGCGGCAGAGCCGCATTCTGTGCAGCCGCTGCGGCCTTGACCGTATCGGGATGCCAGGTGTTGATGTTGTAACGATCGCTGCTGATAAAAACCAGATGGATCGTTGCAGAGATGAAGGCAATCAACAGTCCGGTCAGAACGATTGCCTTGCGTGGATCGACCACACGCCAAATGCGCCACATAGGAATTTCCTTTCGTTAACTCAATTGAGAGATCACGGTGTACACAGCAGATTTCACGCTGACCAAAGTGGTCTTCGTGCCCTCTGCGCCAGGCAGCCACTTGCGCCAGTTCAGCGCCAGCAATTGCCCCACCACGGCAAGCGTCATGAAGATGCAAAAGATCACCACAAATATCACCCGGTAGCCATTGAGGTGGCTGTCGGAGACAAAGGACGGATCATTGACGTGTTGTTGGTTCATATACACCTCTAAGCGTGGTTCTTGTTAGAACCAGGGACGCCAAATCCACACCAAGCTGTGCGCAAAAAATGCGCCAGCTGCCCACAGCAGGTAACCCTGGATGTAGTACTTGTGGAACTCTTGCGCTTCTTCGTCTGTCAGCCCTGAAGGATTCGCTGATTCAGTCATCGTTAGCACCTCACTCAAAATGCCTTTCGGCGTTACGCCCTGCCTTTGCAAGCACGGCCCTCATCGCCAGCGTGACGTGCACACCAGCGTCCTCATGCCCGGTTGCCCGGACATTTGTGCAGTCACTCATCCACTGCAACGCGCAGTTCATGCGGTCGCTCCAGCGTTTGAATGTCCGAACAACTCTGCAAAGCGTTTGGCCTCTACACCGGCACGCCCTGTCTCTCTTGCGTCTCTTTCTGCGCGGTCGCGCATCTGCTTGGCCGCGGAGATGCGCACCAGCACCGGCTGCGCTTCCAGCAGTTCTTCCATCAATGCGTGGGCGCCCGGCTCCCAGGCCAAGGTTTCGGTGCTGGCGGCGCGGCCCGGCGTGGCTTCGATCTTGTCGAGCTCGGTGCCCAGCGGCAGGATGTGAAACAGCGCATCAAACAGGGCGTTGCAAAACTCTTGAATGATGTAAGTCGCACCGGCATAACCCATGAACGGCGTGCCGGTGTGGCGGCGGATGATGGGCAGCGGAAAGCTCGCCGGAATGAAGGTGGTTTTCATCATTCCACCGCCACCGATCTCTGCCAGGTAGATGCGTTCGTTGTAGCTGCCGTACAGCACCAACGGTGTCTTCTCGGCCACCAAGCGGCGGACTTCGGCGTTGTCCGTTTTGTTTCCGGCTGTGCGGGCCACTGCGAAGTTGCAGGGCAGGCCCATTTCATCTTCGAGAAAGTGGCGGATGCCGCGGGTGTAGGTTTCGTTGGCCACCACGCCGAAGTTGGCGGTGCCGAAAAAGTCTTGGGTGACCGAGCGCCACAGGTCCCAGATGGGCTTGATGGTGGTGTGCTTTTCGCGCTCGATAAAGGGCTCCGGGTCCAGTCCCAACAGCTCGCCCAGCGAGCGCAGGAACTTGGTGGTGCTGTGCAGGCCGATGGGCGCTTGCAGGTAGGGCCGCTCCAGTGCCTCGCACAGCAGGCGGCCAAACTCGCGGTACATGCAGATGTTGACGTCTGCCTCGACCAAGCGCGAGACATCGGCCAGGTGGCTGCCCAACGGGAACACCATGTTGACTTCGGCGCCGATGCCTTGCACCAAGCGGCGAATCTCAGCAAGGTCGCTGGGAGAGTTGAAGGTGCCGTAGCTGGGGCCGATGATGTTGACGCGGGGCTTCTCGCCCGGCTTGCGCTCCGCCAACGGTGTGCGTGCCGGCACATGGCGCAGGCCGTACTGTTGCCACAGCCAGTACATGGCGCGGTTGGCGCACTGCCACTGGTCTTCGTCGATCGTGCGTGGCAAAAAGCGCTGCAGATTGGTGCCCTCGGGCGTGACACCGCCACCGATCATCTCGGCAATCGAGCCGGTCACCACCACGGCGGGCAAATCAGGGTCGAGCGCGGCGTGGGCGCGGCGCATGGCGCCTTCGGTACCCTCGCGGCCCAGTTGTTCTTCGGCCAAGCCGGTCACCACGATGGGCAGCTCGTGCGGGGGCAGGGCGTCGGTGTAATGCAGCACCGACGTGACAGGCAAGTTCTCGCAACCCACGGGGCCGTCGATCACAACTTGCAGGCCCTTGATGGCGGTGAACACATACACCGCTCCCCAATAACCTCCAGCGCGATCGTGGTCGAGTACCAACATGATCAGACCATCGCCTCCGCTTTGCGCTTTTTCAGAAGCTTTTCGAGCTGGCGTTTGGTTTCGGCTTTGAACTCTGGGCGGTCTAGCGGTACGCCGTTGGCACCTTCCCAGACGCCGGCACTGTGGCCCGAACCGGTGTCGCCGAAAAAATCTTTCATGGCATCAAAGCGCGCCTTGTTGCCGATGGCGGCGTTGATGACCGTGGCCAAGGAACCTGCACCTGCCGGGCCCATGAGTGGGCGCGCAGAAATCAGGTTGGTGAAGTACAGCGCCGGAATGCTCAACTCTTTGGCGGCTTGCACAACGGGCGTGGTGCCAATGGCCAAGTCGGGTTGGTACTCGCGCACCGCCGACAGGTCGTCTTCCAGCGAGGCGCGGAACTGCACCTGCACACCGCGCGCTTCCAGCCATTCGCGGTCGGGGTCGCTCCAGGCGGTGCGGGGGCAGGCGCTGCCCACATAGCGCAGATCGGAACCACTTTCGACCAGCAGACGTGCCACCAGCAGCTCCGAGCCTTCGTAGCCACTCAGCGTGATGCGGCCCCGGATGGGCATTTTGGACAGACCGGCCCGGATGGCAGGCAGCATCATGTTTTTAACCACATCGATCTTGGCCTGGGGCACGTTGGCAGCGTTGCCAATCGCCTGCAACCAGGCTTCCGTGCCGTCGTGGCCCACGGGTGCGGAGCCGACCACGGTGCGGCCCGCGGCTTCAAATTCGCGCACGCTGGCGGTGTAGAACGGGTGAATGGCAGCCACCGCTGCGCAGTCCAGCGCGGCATAGAGCTCGCGCCATTCACGGGTGGGCACCACCGGGCCTGCAGCCAAACCCATGGGTTCGAGCATGCGACCGATGATGACGGGGTCGGCGGGGAACATCTCGCCCAGCATGGCAATGGTGGGCTTGTCGGCGCGGCCGGTGCGGGGTGCTTGCACCGGCCCGGCCATGATCTCTTCGCGGGCGTACTTCAGCATGGCACCGGCCAGAACGTCTTTGGCCTCGGCGTGGGTGGGCACACCAAAGCCGGGCACGTCAATACCGATGATGCGCACGCCGTTGATGTCTTTGGGCAGCAACTGCAGTGGCACGCCGCTGGCGGTGGGTACGCACAGGTTGATGATGACGATGGCGTCGAGCAAGGCAGGGTCGGCTTGCTGGTAGACCGCCTCGCGGATGTCTTCAAACAGCTTGCCAGTCACCAGCGACTCGGAGTTGAACGGCACATACCCAACGCTGCGCCGCGCGCCATAAAAGTGCGAGGTAAAGGTCAGCCCATACACGCAGCAAGCCGAGCCCGACAGGATGGTGGCGGTGCGCCGCATGCGCAGGCCCACACGCAGGGAGCCGAAGGCCGGGCACATGCTTTGGGGCTGGTCGTGCGGACCCGCGTCGGGCTTGGCAGGGTAGTCTTTGGCGTACTGCGCCAGCACCTCGGACTTACCAGAGGCTTTGGCGGCAGCCAGCATCTTTTCACCCCCGGCGTGGCAGCCCATTCCGTCGCCCTCGATCGCGGTGCCGGGCTGGGCCGCTGGGCTGGCGGGTGCCGCAACAATGGGAATGGTCTTGGTCATGGTGTGCGGCGATGGACTGGGGGCTTGCGCTCAGACTTCGTCGTAGACCACTTCGAGCGTGGGCTTGGTGTTTTCGGTCTTGCCACACATATCGAACTGGGTGGCAGGCTCGAGCACCACATCGCGGCCTACGGAGGCAGCGGAGAACAGGCCCAGCAGTGCGTCTTGCGTCATGGGCTTGGGGCGCACCGGCAGCGAGGTACCTACGTTGTCGGCCAACTCTGCAAACATGGGGCCCCACACCGAGTCGGGGCGGCCAATGATTTCGTAGCTGGCGCTCTTGCGGCGGATGTCTTCGTTGGCAGGAATGGTGGAGAGCACCGGAATACCCACCTGCTGGGCAAAGTTGGCGGCCTCACCGGTGCCGTCGTCGCGGTTAATCACCATGCCGGCCACGCCCACGTTGCCGCCGAGTTTGCGGAAGTACTCCACGGCGGAGCACACGTTGTTGGCGACATACAAGGACTGCAAGTCGTTGCTGGCCACCACGATCACCTTTTGGCACATGTCGCGGGCGATCGGCAAACCGAAGCCGCCGCAAACTACGTCGCCCAAAAAGTCGAGCAGCACGTAATCAAAGCCCCATTCGTGGAACCCCAACTTTTCTAGCAACTCAAAGCCGTGAATGATTCCGCGGCCGCCGCAGCCCCGGCCCACCTCGGGCCCACCGAGTTCCATCGCGTAGACGCCGTCGCGCTTGAAGCACACATCACCAATGGACACCGCTTCGCCTGCCAGCTTTTTCTTGGACGAGGTCTCGATGATGGTGGGACAGGCGCGTCCACCAAAGAGCAGGCTGGTGGTATCGCTCTTGGGGTCGCAGCCGATGAGCAGCACTTTCTTGCCCTGCTGCGCCATCATGTAACTCAGGTTGGCCAGCGTGAAGCTTTTGCCAATGCCGCCCTTGCCGTAGATGGCAATGATTTGGGTTTCTTTGGTCACCGCGCCGGTCGCTACGGGTGCGGGCTCTTGCGCGGCTTCAGTACGCAAAATTTCGCGCATGAAGTTCATGGGTGCCACCGAGGGGATAGAACTCGAACTCATGGTGCGTCTCTCCAATCAAGAACCATCTTCAAACAGGCGGCGTCGCCAAATGCAGTGTGGTAGGCGGCGTCGGCGCGGCCTGCGGTTTCGTGGTGGGTGATCAAACCGTCGAGCGACAGTTGGCCGCTGGTGGCCAGCGCGATGACGGCAGCCAAGTCCTGTGGCGCCCACTGGGCTGCCACGCGGATGCGGGCCTCGCGCATGAACGCGGCGGGAAAACCAAAGGACAGCGGCGCGTCGTAAAACCCGGCCAGCACCACCTCGCCGCCGGGGGCGAGCCTGGCGATCAAGCTGTCGAGCAAGGCGGCGTCGCCGCTGACATCGCAAATGCAGCGGTAGTCGCGCCGGGTGTCGGTGCTGGGGTCCACCACCGTGTAGCCGACGGCGCCATCGCGGCGGCTGGGGTTGGTCTCCCAGACAGTGGGCGCGGCCCCGGCAACGACGGCCAGGCGGGCGATCAAGCGACCCAGCACGCCGTGGCCCACGATCAAGTCAGGTTGCTGCGCCAAAACGCCCGAAGCCACATGGTGGGCGGTGGCCGCCAACGCAAACAGCGCTCCGCGCTCGGCCAGGTGGTCGGCGATCGGCAATGCGCGTGCAGAGGGAACCACCAAGCGCGCTGCCGAGCCGCCAAAGAGGTTGCGCGCATCCTTAAAGCACTGGGAGCCGGGCACAAACACCCGGGTGCCTTCTGTCAGGCTGGCTTGCGCGCCAGCGCGCACCACCCGCCCCACGGTTTCGTATCCGGGCACCAGCGGGTAGCCCATGCCGGGAAAGGCGGGCATGGTGCCGTCCCACAAGAGTCGCTCGGTGCCGGTACTGATGCCGGTGAACTCCACTTGCACTTCCACGTCGGCCGGGCCCAGATCGGGCAGGGCCAGCTCCAAAATCTGCAGGGATTTGGGGCTTTGGAAAACGACGGCGGGCGCAAACATGGTATGTATGGTTACATTGACAATGCGCTATGTCAATAAATATTTACGTTAGGTAAAATAAGTGCACTGCGAACCTTACGGTTTGCGTGCGACCAGGATTTGCGTCTGTAGCGGCATGGGGTTGGCGAGCAACTCCATGCGGCAAAAGCCGGCTTGTGCCATCAGGCCCATGAGCTCGTTGGCCGTGCGCAGTCGCCCCGAACCCATGGCCAGCAGGTAGAAGTGGAAGTAGGCGTCGCCCTGGGGTGGTTGGTTCGGTTCCTGGGCCATGGGCTCGGCCAGCAACAAGGTGCCGCCAGCGGGCAAGGCGGCGAAAATGCCGCGCAGAATCTGGCGGACATCGTCGTCCGGGTGGTCGTGTGCCACACGGATCAAGGTGGCCAGGTCGGCGCCGCTGGGCAAGGGGTCGCGCAAAAAGCTGCCCTTAGTGACTGCGCTGCGTGTCTCCAGGCCTTGGCGTGCGAAGTTGCCCTGTGCGAGTGCCGCTACCTGCGGCAGGTCGAACAACTGGAGTTGCAGATGGGGGGCGTGCCGGGCCAGGCGTGACAAAAAGGTGCCTTGCCCGCCGCCCACATCCAGTACGCAGCGGTGGTTGCCAAATGCATAGGTGGCCAGAATTTCATCGACCACAAAGGGCTGCGATGCCGACATCAGGTCGGAGTAGCGCGCAATCTTTTCGGACTGCCACTGGTGCTTGGCGGTGTCGCGTTCCGCATCCAGCGCATAGGGCCAGTACTGCGCCATTTGCCCCTCGGGTAACTCGTCGCGCAGCAAGGCCAGCGGGTCCTGCATGTCCTGGTAAAGCACCGCGTGGTGCTCGATCATGGCGCGGATGCCCGCGTGCCCAGCCACTGGCGCGCCCAGGGCGCCTAGGCCGTAGCGGGCGCCGCCGCGCATTTCCAGCAGGCGCAGAGCCAGCGCCGATTGCAGCAGGCGTTGCAGGCCACTCGCCGGTGTGTTGCAAAGCTGCGCCAGTTCTTCCAGCGTGCGGGGCTGTTGGGCCACGGTTTCCAGCACCCGCAACCGAACGCAGGCCAGCAGCACTTGCGAGTACACAAATCCGGCCATCAGGTCAAACACCTGGCGGGCACGCCGGCGGGTGATCCAGCGGGTGAGCGGGTTGCTCGTGCTCCAACGGTACATCGCTTCGCTGGTCATCCAGCGGTCAATCCGGGCAAGGATGCGGTCACGCAGAGGCGAGCTGCGCTGCTGCGCCGCAGGGGGCGGCGCGAGGTCCAGCGTTTTCATGGCCTTAGCCTGCTGCGGCTGGCGCTTGCGCACCAGCGTTGCGGTACGCGTTGCAGGCGGCGCGCGGCACCAAGCGCTCGGATTCTTGGCGCACCAAGGCGCGCATCTCCTGCGCGCTGGCACCTTCGGGCACAGCGTCGACCGCCGCTTGGATCAGCGACTCGAAGTGGGCGATCGCACCGCCCAGCCCGAGGTTGGCAATCGCATTGGGGCGGGCGTGCTGCGCGTCTTGCCCGACCGGTTTGCCCAGCAGGTCGGCCTGCCCCATCACATCGCGAATGTCATCGGCGACCTGGTAGGCCTCACCCAGGCACTCGCCCAGGTCGCGCCAGGCGTCGGGGTCCGCACCGGCGCTCAAGGCACCGGCGCAGGTGGAGGCAACAAACAGTGCGCCCGTTTTGGCGCGCTGGTAGTCCACCAGCGACACCCTCGACTCCGACTCCCAGGCTTGCCCGGCCACGATGCCAAAAGGCATGCCCACACCGCTGGCGACGATGTTGAGCAAGGCAGGCAATCGCGCGGGCGATTGGCCTGCCGCCTTGGCCAGCGTCTGGAAGGCCAGCACGATCAGCGCGTCGCCGGCCAGCACCGCGAGGCTTTCGCCGTAGGCCCAGTGCACCGAGGCGCGGCCACGCCGGGTTTGTGCGTCGTCGAAACAGGGCAGATCGTCGTGCACCAGGGAGGCGCAATGCAGCAGCTCGATGGCCACCGCTGCCGCCTCGGACAGCGCCGGGTCGTCCTGCCCGCAGGCCTGGGCCACCGCCAAACAGAGCTGCGGGCGGATGCGTGCGCCGCCAGGAAAGACCGCGTGGCGAATTGCACCGGCCAGTTTGGGTGGACAGCCGGGCGCCTCGCCGGAGGCAAGCGCCAAGGCCAGCGACTGCTCGATACGGGTAATGGCTTTCATGGGACCTCCGAGGTGTGGACTGCAGGTATTGGGAAATGACAACCTAAGTTACCACTTTGTAATGTCAATCAATATAGACACATGGGATGCGGGTGTCAACGGTGGTTTCCGCCTGGGGTGGTCAGACCGATCGGTTGAAGGGGGTAGTCAGCGCATTTTGCGCTGTGGGGTCGCGCAGCGGATGCTGCTCCGTGGGTGGTGGTCGGCTTTCGCCGAGTGGCGCAGCCTAAGGCTGACGTGCCAGATGCAGCACGAGTTCGGCCACCTGCTCAGGCTGCTCCTCATGGGCCAGGTGCCCAAGCCCCTGCAGGCGGTGCATCTGCGTGATGGACCGCAAGGCGTTCACCTGCAAAATCCGCTCGGTGCTACGGGGTGGGACGATGAGGTCGTTGGTGCCCACCAGCAGGTGCAGCGGCACCGTCAGCCGGGGCAGGTCGGCCCACAGCGTGTGCAAATCCCAATTGGCCACCATGCCCAAGGCGCCTGCTACATGGCCCGGGTTGGCGGTGAGCCGCCGGTACAGGGCGCGGCCTCGCGGGCTGAGTCGGGAGCCGGTGCCGTCCAGCAAGCGCTGCAGCACCGAGGGCTTGGCCGCGCGCCAGGCAAACACCTCGGGCACGTAGGGTGCCAGCGCCAGCACCTTGGCCAGCGGCGAAAAAACCTGCCCGGCCCAGCCGTCCAGTGGTACCAGCGCGCCATTGACCGACACCACGCCTTGCGGCGCCAGCAGGCCGTCCAGACAGCCGCGCACCGCCAGCGCGGCCCCAGCTGAATGCCCCACGATCCAGTCTGGCGCAAAGGGCAGCACCTGCAATAGGTCGGCCAGGCTGCGTGCCATGCCGGGCAAGGAAAACACGGGTGAGGAAGGTCCGCCCGGCGGCATGGCGGAAAAGCCGTGGCCGGGCAGGTCCAGCGCCAGCACGCTGCAGTGGGGTGCAAGTAGCGGCACCAGATCACGCCAACTGTGGGTGGAGGCGCCCGTGCCGTGCAAGAGCAGCAGCTTGGGCGCTGCATCCGACGCATGGGCAAACACCTGCAGATGCCAGCGCAACCCGCCGCCTTCGACGAACCGGCTGGCGGCGCGGTGCGGCCAGTCGACGCCGTCGCTGTCCCACTGCAGCCGCGCGCTCATCGGCTTGGCGCGGCCAGGCTGGTTGCGCTGCGCACCGCCTGTGACAGGCCTTGCGCGGCGGCGTACGGCAAGGCAAGGTAGCGCGCACCCATGTCGGCGGCCAACGCTTGGGCCACCATGTGGGGCTGGGCCGAGGTGTCGAGCACCAACGCGGTCAGCCCGGCCAAGCGCACGGCGCGCGCTGCGTCGCTGGCGTCGAGCGCCGCCTGCGCC
Organism: Rhodoferax sp.; assembly: GCF_044236835.1. Lineage (GTDB taxonomy): Bacteria > Pseudomonadota > Gammaproteobacteria > Burkholderiales > Burkholderiaceae_C > Allorhodoferax. Next base: position 215,571 of record NZ_JBIIGC010000003.1, on the reverse strand, counting down.
CTGCCAGGCGCACCATTGCGGGCGATGTTGCCGCGCCCGTCGGTCAAGAACACCAGGATGGGCGTGTTCCCTTTGCGGCGGATTTGTTCGCCCAAGGTGCGTGCCGCGTCGATGCCGCTGGCCAGCGGAGTACCACCCCCGCCGGGCAGGCCAGCGAGGCTGCGCTTGGCGCGTGCCAGCGAACGGGTGACCGGCAGCAGCAACTCGGCGCGGGTGCCCCGAAACGCCAGTACCGCCACGCTGTCGCGGCGCACATAGCAATCGGCCAGTAGCAGCTCGACAGCGCCCTTGGCCTCGGCCAGCCGGTGCAGTGCGGCCGAACCGGATGCGTCCACCACGAAGACGGTGGTGGTCTGGCTGAACTGGCGAAAGCGCGTGACATGAAAGTCTTCCTTGCGGACCTGAATGCGGGGCGCTGCAAGGCGCTGCGTCTGTCGCTGCAACCAATCGCGTCGTCGCAGGGTCTGCCAGGGCGCCGCGGCGCGCAGGGTTTCGATCAGGTTCAGGCGCTGCCCGGCGCGGGGCTCGCTGCGCCGCGCGCCTATGGGGCGGCCCCGGAGCTGGCTTTTCTGCACCGCGCCCGCACGCCCTGCCGAAGGCGCTTTGGCGCGGGCTACTTGTGCGATCTTGAGCGCCGCCAACAAACCGGCGGGGATGGCCGCCTGGGCTGCGTCCAGTACGCGCTCCTCGAGTGGGCGCTGCTGTGTGGAGTTGGGCGGATCCACGGGCGGGTGGTTGTCTTGGGTGCCGGGCTCGGCCGGGCTGGCGCTGACTTGTGTCGGTGGCTCGACTTCCGCTAGCTGAGGCTGCGATTCGCCCGACTCGGCTGGGGCCGGATTGGCCTCTTGCGGATTTGCGATCGCTGGGTCCGCAGGCGCGGGGTTGTCTGCCGCGCTGGCGTCGTTGGCCACTGTGTCGTCAGAGCTGGGCAGGCGGGTGGCGCGGGGTGCGATCACCAGGCGGGCCGCCAGGGCGATGTGCTCCTCCTCCACCTGGGTACAGCCGGCCAAGGCGGCGGCAGCGCGCGCGACACGCAGGGCAAACAGCGGGGCGCGCAGCGAGTCCACGCCCAGCGCCCAGGCCGCCGCGCACAGTGCCTGCACCGCTGCAGCATCGGCATCCACCTGGGCCAGCAGGGTGCGGGCTTGGGCAAGCTCTTCGGGCGTCCAATCGATGCTGGGTGGGTTGGGGTCAGCGTCGGCGTTGGTGCCACCGCTTGCATCCGCGCCAGTGAGCACCAACCGAAAAGCCAGGCGCTCCAACAACGCGGCAGGAAGTTGCTCCTCATCGGACACGCCCTCATCGAGGGCGACCACGCCCAAGTGGGCGGGTGTGCGCTGGGTCAGGCCATCGCGCTCCAAGCGAATTTCTTGGTTGTCGAGCACCGCGCAGAAACGGGCAGCGGCGTCTGCGCCCATGCGCTCGGCCATGGCCAGTAGCACCACGCCGCCATGGGCTTGCGCCAATAGGCCTGCGCGGGCCACCGGTCGTCCCGCTTGCAGGGTCGCGCCCAGGTCCAGGCCTCCCAGCAGCGCCGTGTCCGTGGCGTGCAGCGGCACCCGGCGCAGCGCTGTTCCAGCAGGAAGAAGCGTGCGCAGCAGCGACAGCCAGGCATCGCGCTGCGGACCGGCCGGGCCGCGCAATGCCACGCCACCCAGGCCCACCGGGTCCACCGCCAACAGGGCTGCGATGGTGGCGGCGTCACCCTGGAGCATGGGGTGCATGGCGGAGTGCATGGGGCGCTGCGTTCTGGCGGGCTGCGCCCTCAGGCCGCCAAAAGTTCGGCCACCGCGCGGTCCACCCGCGTCGATGAGCCGGAGTCGTCCAGCGGGTTACGCCGCAGGCGGTGGCGCAGCGCCGGCGCGGCCACTTTGCGCAGATGCTTGTCGCCGACTTGGGCATCACCGTGCAGGGCCGCAAAGGCGCGCGCGGCACGGATGAGGGTGAGGTCGCCGCGCAAGCCGTCGGTGCCCAAGGCCATACAGAGTTTGGCTGCCGCTTCGCGGACGCTGTCGGGGATGGCCACCGACTTCAGGCGTTTGCGCCCGGCGACGATGCTGCGCCGGGTGCGCTCGTCTTCCTTTTTCCACAGCGCAGAAAAGCCCTCGGGGTCGCGCTCGAAGGCATCGCGGCGCTTGACCACCTCGACCCGTTCGGCCAGGGTCTGCGGTGTTCTGACTTCGACCGACAGGCCAAACCGGTCCAGCAACTGCGGGCGCAGCTCGCCTTCTTCCGGGTTGCCACTGCCGATGAGCACAAAGCGGGCAGGGTGGCGTACGCTGAGGCCTTCGCGCTCGACCACGTTTTCGCCAGAGGCGGCCACATCGATGAGCAAATCGACCAAGTGGTCTTCCAGCAGATTGACTTCGTCGATGTACAAAAACCCGCGGTTGGCGCGCGCCAGTAACCCCGGCTCGAAGGCCTTGGTGCCCTGCGACAGTGCGCGCTCCAGGTCGAGAGCGCCCACCACACGGTCTTCGGTGGCGCCCAAGGGCAAGTCGACCACCGGCACCGACACCAAGTGGCTGGGAAGCACGGTCTTGCCCTGCGCGCGCAGCGCGTCGCAGTCGGGGCACTGGGTGTTGCTGGCGGTGGGGTCGCAGCCGTAGCGGCACCCCACGACCGCGCGCATCTTGGGCAACAGCGCAGCCAAGGCGCGCACTGCAGTCGATTTGCCGGTGCCCCGGTCGCCAAACACCAGTACGCCGCCCACGCTGGGGTCCACCGCACAGACCAAAATTGCCAGCTTCATTTCGTCTTGGCTCACGATGGCGGAGAAGGGAAAGGTCAGTGCCATGGCAGGGGTTTCCGTGGGTGGTGGTGCGTCATGGGGTGGGTAAAAGTGCGGTGGCTTGGGGGTGCGGTTGGGGCAGTGTAATCAGGCCACCGCCCAGGCACACCTCGCCGTCGTAGACCACGGCCGATTGGCCGGGCGTGACCGCCCATTGGGGTGCGGCAAACGCCAGCGCGAAGGTTTTGGCGGCAGTGGGCTGCAGTTGGCAAGGCGCGTCGCTTTGCCGGTAGCGGGTCTTGGCGGCCAGCGGGGCCGCAGTGGGCGGTGTGCCGGCGATCCAGCTGGCCTCTTGCGCGCTGAGGGAGTCTGACAAAAGCCATGGATGGTCGTGGCCTTGCACCACCCACAGCGTGTTGCTGTCCATGTCTTTGCGGGCCACAAACCAAGGCGCGTGGTCGCCGCCGCCGCGCTGCGCGCCCTTGGCTTTGAGCCCGCCAATGCCCAAGCCCTGGCGCTGGCCCAGGGTGTAGAACGACAGCCCCACATGCTGGCCCACCGTGCGGCCTTTGGAGTCTTTGATGGGGCCGGGCTCTTTGGCGATGTAGCGGTTCAGAAATTCTCTGAACGGGCGTTCGCCGATGAAACATATGCCGGTGGAATCTTTCTTTTTGGCGTTGGGCAGGGCGATGGCGTCGGCAATGCGGCGCACCTCGGTCTTGTGCAGCTCGCCTACTGGGAAAAGGGTGTTGGCGAGTTGGGCCTGGTTCAGACGGTGCAAGAAATAGCTCTGGTCTTTCGATGCGTCCAGCCCCTTGAGCAACTCGTGGCGGCCGGTTGCTGGGTTGTGGCGCACACGGGCGTAGTGGCCGGTGGCGATCTTCTCGGCGCCCAGCCGCATGGCGTGGTCCAGGAAAGCCTTGAACTTGATTTCCGCGTTGCACAGGATGTCGGGGTTGGGTGTGCGCCCAGCTTGGTACTCGCGCAAGAACTCGGCAAACACCCGGTCCTTGTAGTCGGCAGCAAAGTTGACGTGCTCGATCTCGATGCCTAGCACATCGGCCACAGCGGCGGCGTCCACAAAGTCGATGTTCGAGGAACAGTATTCGCTGTCGTCGTCGTCTTCCCAGTTCTTCATGAAGATGCCGACCACCTCGTGCCCCTGTTGTTTCAACAGGTGCGCGGTGACTGCGGAGTCGACCCCGCCACTGAGTCCGACGACAATGCGTTGCTTGGCCATAAACGGTAGATTGGTGTGCGATTATCCCCGCCATGGAACTTCGCCAACTCAGGTACTTCGTGCGCGTGGTGGAGATGCGCAGCATCAGCCGTGCCGCGCTGGACCTCAACCTGGTGCAGTCGGCGCTGAGCCAGCAGATCACCCGGCTGGAGGGCGAGCTATCCACCCGGCTGCTGCAGCGCAGCGCGCAGGGCGTGAGCCCGACTGAGGCTGGCATCGCCTTCTTTCGCGAAGCGCAGCTCACCCTGCGCCACGCCGAGCAAGCGGTGCGCTCGGCGCAGCACGCGCGGTTGACCGGCTCCGTCAGCGTGGGGCTGGCGCCCACCACGGCCTCGGTGCTCGGCCTGCCCTTGGTGCGTGCCATGCGCGAGCGTTACCCCGATGTACGACTGCACATGGTGGAGAGCCTCTCGGGCCACCTGGCCGACATGCTCAACGCCCGCCAGTTGGACCTGGCAGTGCTGTTTGATACGCCCCTCAAAACCGGCCACAACGCCAAGGCCGCGCGCCGCTGGAGCGTCTTGAACCTGCTAGAAGAAGACCTGTACTTGATCGCATCACGCCAACATGCACCCGAGCGACACGCCAAGACGATGCCGCTGACCAGTCTGGGCGCGCGACCGCTGATATTGCCCACCGGACCCCACGGTTTGCGCAGCACGCTGGACGCCGCTTTCGCTCAGGCCAAGGTGGTCCCGCAGGTGGTGTTAGAGATCGACTCCTTGCCGATGCTGATGGAGGCGGTGGACTCTGGGCTGGGCTGCACCTTGCAGCCGTGGGCCGCCGTGGGTCGCTTTGCCGATGCGGCCAGCCGCTTCACCATGGCGCGCATCACCCGCCCCAATGTCAAACGCCAAAACGTGCTGTGCAGCCTGTCGGACGACGAGCTTTCCCCGGCCGCGCTGGCCGCCCGAGTCGTGCTGGGCGACTGCGTGCGCAGCCTGGTGGCGCAAGGCCGTTGGGTGGGCGCGGGCTTGTCCCATCACGGTTCGTGATACCCCCATAGCGCCAGACCCCTGCACGCGGCGCGTGCCATTGCCTACAGTGCGCCCCAACCACCGCACAACAAGGAGACACGATGGACCTGGGACTTGCAGACAAAACCGCACTGGTGACCGGCGCGTCCACCGGCATTGGCAAAGGCATTGCCCTGGCGTTGGCCGCAGAAGGGGTGCAGCTGGCCATCTCAGCGCGCCGCGTCGCCTTGCTGGAGGAAGTGGCGAGCGAGATCGTAGCTGCGGGCGGCAAGCGCCCCGTGGTGATCGAGTCCGACCTGTACCCCGACGATGCGGCGGCCAAACTCGCGGGCGCCGCCCTCGCGGGCCTGGGGCATGTGGACATTCTGGTCAACAACGCCGGCGGCTCGCGCAGCTTCAAAGAGTTGCATGTGGACGAAGAGCGCTGGCAAGAGGCCATCACCCTGAACTTCCACCGCCCGCGCCAGGTCGCCGACGCGCTGGTCGACCAGATGATTGCGCGCAAGTGGGGCCGCATCATCAACATCACTGGAAAAAGCGAGCCCGAGCACACCAACGGCGCTTTCTGCGCCAAGGCGGGTTTGCACAGCTGGGCCAAGGGCCTGTCGCGCATGGTGGGTCCACATGGCATCACCGTGAACTGCGTGCCACCGGGGCGCATTCACTCCGAACAGATTTTTCGCAACTACACGCCCGAGTACCGCCAGTGGCAGTGCGAGAACGAGATTCCGATGGGCCGCTACGGCGAGCCCGAGGACCTGGCCAACCTGGTGGCATTTTTGGCCTCGCCGCGTGCCAGCTACATCACCGGCGCAGTGATTCCGGTGGACGGCGGCTTGCGCAAATACCAGTTTTAGGCGCCAATCGCACACCACCGAAGACGCGGCATTGCGCCGGGACACTGCGTCAACATTCGGGTGCCACCACCCCGGCCTGAGTTACCCACAACACACAACAGGAGACCACCATGACCATGATCAACCGCCGCGACGCCATCGCACTGGCCGGTGCCGCAATGCTGCCTGCGCTGCAGGCCCGCGCCCAATCCAACTGGCCGACCAAGCCCATCCGCTTTTTGGTGCCCTTTGCACCAGGTGGCACCTCCGAGATCGTGGCCCGCTCGGTGGCGGCGGAGTTGACCAAGCAACTCGGCCACAACGTGTTTGTGGAGAACAAGCCTGGCGGCGCCGGTGTGATTGCCATGCAGGAAACCGCCAAGGCCGCGCCCGACGGCCACACCATCATCCTGGGCCACGTGGGTACGTTGGCGGTCAATCCCTACATGCTTTCCAACCAGCCGTACGACGTGAACCGCGACTTTGTTCCGGTGACCTTGCTGGCCAAAGTGCCCAATGTGTTTGTGATCCACCCGGATGTGCCGGCCAAGAATTTCCGCGAGTTTGTGGCCTATGCCAAGCAGAACCCCGGCAAGCTCAACTACGGCTCGGCTGGCAACGCCAGCGCGGGTCACTTGGCGATGGAGTACCTCAAGCTGGTCACGGGCATGTACATGACGCACATTCCCTACCGGGGCACCGGCCCGCAGCTCACTGATTTGTTGGCCGGGCGCACCCAAGCCTCGTCGGCGGGCATGCCGGCACTGGGCGCGCACATCCGCAGCGGCGCTTTGCGAGCGATTGCGGTGGGCACCCAAAGCCGCATCTCCGCGCTACCCGATGTACCCACCGTCGCCGAGATGGGCTACAAGAATTTCGAGACCTCGCAGTGGTACGGTATCTTGGCCCCAGCAGGCACGCCGGCCGACATCGTTAAGAAGTTGCAGGAAGAGTCCTACAAGGCGCTGCGGTCGAGTGCGGTGACAGAGCGGTTTGCCACCGACAACGCCGTCGGCGGCGGTGGGCCGGCGGCCGAGTTTTCTACTTTCATCAAGAGCGAGCAGACGATTTGGAGTGACATCGTCAAGCGCGCCAGCATCAAGCCGGATTGAGCGTTGCGCGCCAACGGCGCAGTACAGAGCAGAGGCGGCGCGGGTTGGCCATTTTCGCGCCGCAGTGACACCGGGGTATTGGCCCCTTACACAGGAATCGACGTGACAGATGTGCTGGTCATCGGTGGGGGCAATGCTGCGCTGTGCGCGGCGCTGATGGCGCGCGAAGCGGGCGCCCGTGTGCTGGTGTTAGAAGCCGCACCCCCAGCCTGGCGGGGCGGCAACTCGGCCCACACCCGCAACCTGCGTTGCATGCACGATACGCCGCAGGACGTGCTGGTGGAACGCTATTCGGAAGAAGAGTTCTGGCAAGACTTGCTCAAGGTCACGGGTGGCCAAACCAATGAGGCACTGGCCCGCCTGGTGATTCGCGAGTCTGCCACCTGCCGCCCGTGGATGCGCCGCCACGGCGTGCATTTCCAACCCTCGCTCTCAGGTGCCTTGCACACCGCGCGCACCAACGCATTCTTTATGGGCGGCGGCAAAGCGCTGATGAATGCCTACTACCGCAGCGCGCAGGCGCTCGGCGTGCAGGTGCGCTACGAGGCGCCGGTGGAGCGCATTGAGCTCCAAGACGGTGCGTTTGTGGCGGCCTACGTGGGTGATGAACGCATCACCGCCCAGACCTGTGTGCTGGCCTGCGGCGGCTTCGAGTCCAACCGCGAATGGCTGCGCCAAGCCTGGGGACAGAACGCGCAGGGCGAGTGGCCGGTGGACAACTTTGCCATCCGTGGCACACGCTACAACCAGGGCACGCTGCTCAAACAGCTCTTGGAGTTGGGGGCCGACGCGATTGGCGATCCGACCCAGGCACACATGGTGGCCATCGACGCGCGCGCACCCTTGTACGACGGTGGCATTTGCACCCGCATCGACTGCGTGTCCCTGGGTGTGGTGGTCAACCGCGAGGCAAGGCGCTTTTACGACGAGGGCGAAGATTTCTGGCCCAAGCGCTACGCCATTTGGGGTCGCCTGGTGGCGCAGCAGCCAGGGCAGGTGGCGCACTCCATCATTGACGCCAAAGCGGTGGGCCGCTTCATGCCGCCGGTGTTTGCCGGCGTGCAGGCCGATTCCTTACCTGAGCTGGCCCGGCGCATCGGGCTCGACGTTGACACTTTCATGCACACCCTTAACGACTACAACGCCGCCTGCCGCATCGGCACTTTCGATCACACCACGCTGGACGACTGCCACACGGACGGCATCCTCCCCGCTAAAACGCATTGGGCCCGGCCCATCGACACGCCGCCGTTTTTTGCCTACGCGCTCAAGCCGGGCGTCACTTTCACCTACCTGGGACTCAAGACCGACGCGACATCGGCGGTGCACTTTGCAGGAGAACCCAGCCGCAACCTGTTTGTGGCGGGGGAAATGATGGCCGGCAATGTGTTGGGTAAGGGTTACACCGCGGGTGTGGGCATGTCGATTGGCACGGCGTTTGGGCGCATCGCCGGGGTGCAGGCGGCTCGCGCCGCAGGTTACGCCACCGAATGGGAGGCAGGCCGTGCTGTCGCTTGAAGCGCTCGCCCGCGAGGCCCAAGCGCTGGCCAATGGTGGCGGGGGCGTCGGTGGGCATGCGACGCTGTCGGGTCCCGAAGCCGAGGTCGCGCGCCAAATGCACATCTGCAATGCCTGTCGCTATTGCGAAGGTTTTTGCGCCGTGTTTCCTGCCATGACGCGCCGGCTGGAGTTCGCCAAGGCTGACATCCACTTCCTGGCCAACCTGTGCCATAACTGCGGCGCCTGCCTGCATGCCTGCCAATACGCGCCGCCGCACGAGTTTGGGGTCAATGTCCCGCGCGCGATGGCCCAGGTGCGGGTTCAAACCTATGCGGACTACGCCTGGCCTGGCGCGTTGGGCGCGCTCTACCAACGCAACGGTCTGGCCGTCTGCATGGCGCTGGCTGGCGGTTTGGCCTTGTTTTTGCTGCTGGCCCTGGCCTGGCACGGCACGCTGTGGGGCGCGGTGCCTGGAGGTAACTTTTACGCCATCTTCCCGCACAACTTGTTGGTCTCGCTGTTTGCGCCGGTGTTTGTCTTCGTGGTGCTGGCGCTGGGCTTGGGGGTGCGCCGGTTCTGGCGCGATATCACCCCTGCAACCTCGGGTGCGCCACTGCGTTCCCATGCTGCGCGCGAGGCAACTGCGCAGGTGCTGACCCTGAAGTACCTCGATGGCGGGCACGGCCAGGGTTGCAACAACGAGGACGACGCCTGGACCCTGTCGCGCCGCCGGGCGCACCACCTGACGTTTTACGGATTTTTGTTGTGTTTTGCGGCCACCAGCGTGGGAACCATTTACCACTACGCGCTGGGTTGGGTGGCGCCTTACGACCTGCCCAGCCTGCCCAAGCTGCTCGGTGCAGTGGGCGGCGTGGCCTTGTTGGTGGGCACAGCGAGTTTGCTCGCCCTTCACCTGCGCCGCCATCCGCTGCACGGGGATCCTGCGCAAAAGCCGATGGATCTGGGGTTCATCGCTCTGCTGTTTTTGACCAGTGCCACGGGCTTGGGCCTGTGGTGGCTGCGGGGTACCGCTTGGATGCCAGCGCTGTTGGCGGTACACCTGGGAGTGGTGATGGCCTTGTTTGTGACCCTTCCCTATGGCAAGTTTGCCCACGGCGTATTTCGTACCGCCTCGCTGTTGCGCCATGCGGTGGAGCGGCGCCAGCCCAACCGCTTGGGCTTGGGCGAGGACTGAACGCTAGACGGCGCCGTTTATAGAAAAATCGAAGGGTCCGCGCTGAGCAGATCGAGGGGGAAGCGCTGCCCCCGCAGATGGTCTTCCATGCATTGCAAAAGCAACGGACTGCGGTGACGGTGTGCATTTTGGCGTAGCGCATCGGGTGGCAGCCATATGGTGCGCACAATGCCTGTATCGAGTGGACGTGTTGCGTCGTGGTCGCCCAAGACGCCGCAAAACGCAAAGCGCAGGTAGGTGATGTCTTGGACCGTGCCGGATGCCTCTGGCGTTGCAAGAAGCCGCTGAAAACGCGCCAGGTACACGCCTACCAAGGCGGTGGGGGTGAATGCGAAGCCCGTTTCCTCCAGCGTTTCGCGCACACAGGCTTGCACCAGCGACTCGCCCGGCTCCAGGTGCCCTGCCGGGTTGTTCACGCGCAGGCCCTCGGGAGTGTGCTCTTCGACCAGCAGGTACTGGCCGCCGTGTTCGATCACTGCGGCCACGGTGACGCTGGGTGTCCATCGCGGGTGCATGCGCCATTATGGTGGTGGCGCAGCGATGCCAACCGGGGCGCAAGCCGCTAGTCCCAGCGCATATCTTGGAACTTCACACCGACGCAGGTCATGGGACAGGGAGGCAGATACGCAGAGGGTGTGCTGCGATCGGAGGCGGCGCAAGCTGCTTGGTTGGCGCATGGCGTGGCAGTGGCGACAACGATGACAGTGGCATCGGCGGCTGCTCGCAGTTGGGGGGTGGGTGGTCGGGTTGTAGGTGCACTTAGGGTCTGCATCGTGGGGTCCTGCGGTGGGTGTGCGGTGTGGTGTTTGGTCGGGACGCGCTCAAATTGCGGTGGTGCGGCAAGCGAGTGATTGGGCGGCCCACGCCGTCCGCCATTACAGGGAGGGCCGTCCGCACCCACCCACGCAACTGTTTGCCAACGAACGCATTGCTGCCCTTGTCGGGTGCGCCGGTGTGCGTTGGCTTGGGGTTTCAACCGGGACGAAGCCTGCGCAAACTCATGTAAGCTCCATGGAAGATTTCCAATGAAGGAGTGCGCAATGCATATTGGTGTACCTGCCGAAACGGCGGCAGGCGAAACCCGGGTGGCCGTGACGCCGGAAACCGCCAAGAAGCTCAGCGCCCAGGGCCACACGGTTCGGGTGCAGTCCGGTGCCGGGGTGGCCGCCAGCGTGACCGATGCGGCCTACGCTGCGGCCGGCGCCGAAGTTAGCGACGCCCCGGGCGCCCTCGGCTGTGACCTGGTGCTCACCGTACGTCCCCCCGAGCAGTCGCAGCTCGCACTGATGCGACCAGGTACCACGCTGGTGGGCATGCTCAACCCCTTTGACGCGCCGGGCCTGCAGCGATTGGCTGCAGCCCAGCTCACTGCATATGCCCTGGAGGCGGCTCCGCGCACCACGCGGGCGCAAAGCATGGACGTGCTCTCCAGCCAGGCCAACATTGCGGGCTACAAGGCGGTCATGATCGCCGCAGACAAGTACCAGCGGTTTTTCCCGATGCTGATGACCGCCGCCGGCACCGTGAAGGCGGCGCGGGTCGTGATCCTGGGCGTGGGCGTGGCCGGGCTGCAGGCCATTGCAACAGCCAAGCGCCTGGGCGCGGTGATTGAGGCATCCGATGTGCGCCCCAGCGTGAAAGAACAGGTCGAGTCGCTGGGCGCCAAGTTCATCGACGTACCGTACGAAACCGCCGAGGAAAAAGAGGCGGCTGTGGGTGTGGGCGGGTATGCCAAGCCTATGCCGCAGAGCTGGCTGGACCGGCAAAAGGTCGAAGTGGCCAAGCGAGTGGCGGCAGCCGATGTGGTCATCAGCACCGCGCTGATTCCCGGCCGGGCGGCGCCCACCTTGATCACCCCTGAGATGGTGCAATCCATGAAGCCGGGCTCGGTCATCGTGGACTTGGCTGCGGGCAAAGGCCCAGGCGGTGTGGGCGGCAATTGCCCGCTGTCCGAGGCCGATCGCACTGTGGTCAAGCATGGTGTCACCATCGTGGGCGAAACCAACTTGGCCGGCCTGGTGGCTGCCGACGCCTCGGCTCTGTATGCGCGCAATGTGCTCGATTTTCTCAAGCTCATCATCGACAAGGAAGGTGCCTTGCACCAAGACCTCAACGATGACATCGTGGCCGCCTGCTTGATGACCCATGCCGGCGATGTCCGGCGCAAGTAAATCCCCAACCTAGGAAGGAGCGACGCCATGGAAGTCGTATCGCATACCGTAACCAACCTCACGATTTTTGTGCTGGCAATTTATGTCGGGTACCACGTTGTCTGGACGGTGACGCCGGCACTGCACACCCCTCTGATGGCGGTGACCAACGCAATTTCGGCCATTGTCATCGTGGGCGCCATGTTGGCCGCCGCCTTGACCGAAACCACGCTGGGCAAAACCATGGGCGTGCTGGCGGTGGTGTTGGCCGCAGTCAATGTGTTTGGTGGCTTCATGGTCACCCGCAGGATGCTGGAGATGTTCAAGAAGAAAGAGAAGAAGGCAGCGCTGCCCCAGGCCGACGGGAGTGCCCGATGAGCTTGGATGTCGTCACCCTGCTGTACCTTTTTGCCAGCGTCTGTTTCATTCAGGCACTTAAAGGGTTGTCCCACCCGACCACCTCGATTCGGGGTAATTTGTTTGGCATGGTCGGTATGGCGGTGGCCGTGCTGACCACGGCCGCCTTGATCATCAAGCTCTCGCCGGGCTCGGCCTATGGTTTGGTCTACGTCGTGGGCGCGCTGTTGGTGGGTGGCGTGGCTGGCACCGTGATGGCGCAGCGTGTGGAAATGACCAAGATGCCCGAGTTGGTCGCCTTCATGCACAGCATGATCGGCTTGGCCGCGGTGTTCATTGCAGTAGCGGCAGTGGCCGAACCCTATGCTTTTGGGATTGTGGCCAAAGGCCTGCCCATTCCCCTTGGCAACCGCCTGGAGCTGTTTTTGGGTGCCGCCATTGGTGCCATTACTTTCAGTGGCTCGGTAATCGCGTTTGGCAAGCTGTCGGGCAAGTACAAGTTCCGCCTGTTTCAGGGTGCGCCGGTGCAGTTTTCCGGGCAGCACGCACTCAACTTGGTGCTGGGACTGGCGATGGTGGGCCTGGGGCTGGTGTTTACTTTCACCGAGAACTGGACCGCGTTTTTTGCGATGCTGGCGCTGGCCTTTGTGCTGGGCGTGCTGATCATCATTCCTATTGGTGGCGCTGACATGCCGGTGGTGGTGTCCATGCTCAATAGCTACTCCGGCTGGGCGGCAGCGGGCATTGGCTTTAGCTTGAACAACGCGATGCTGATCGTGGCTGGCTCGCTGGTGGGTAGCTCGGGGGCGATCCTGAGCTACATCATGTGCAAGGCCATGAACCGATCCTTCTTTAACGTGATTTTGGGTGGATTTGGTGGCGATGCAACGTCAGCGCAAAGCGGCTCAGCGGTTCAGCGCTCGGTCAAGAGCGGCAGTGCGGACGACGCCGCCTTTGTGTTGGGCAATGCCGAGACGGTAGTGATTGTTCCTGGGTATGGCTTGGCAGTGGCGCGTGCGCAGCATGCCGTCAAAGAGCTTGCCGCCAAGCTCACCGAGAAGGGCATCACCGTCAAGTACGCGATCCATCCGGTGGCCGGGCGCATGCCGGGCCATATGAACGTGTTGCTCGCCGAAGCCGAGGTGCCGTATGACCAGGTGTTTGAAATGGAAGACATCAACGGCGAGTTTGGCCAGGCTGACGTCGCCATCATTCTGGGCGCCAACGACGTGGTGAACCCGGCAGCGCACACCAAGGGCAGCCCGATTTACGGCATGCCGATCTTGGAGGCCTACAAGGCAAAAACCATCATCGTCAACAAGCGCTCGATGGCAGCGGGCTATGCCGGATTGGACAACGAACTGTTTTACATGGACAAAACCATGATGGTGTTCGGCGATGCAAAGAAGGTTGTTGAAGACATGTGTAAGGCCATCGAATAGGTAACCAGCAGCCACGTTTAGGTGCGCCAGGGCGCACCAAGGCGGCTGCTCACAACGAAATCAAGCAGGAGACAAGACCATGACAGACCGTGTTTGGCTCAAGAGTTACCCCGAGGGCGTTCCCTCTGATATTGACCCCGGCGCCTATCCTTCACTGATCGCACTGATGGAAGAGGGCTTCACAAAGCATGCGAATCGGGTGGCCTACAGTTTCATGGGCAAAGACGTCACCTACGCCAGCACGGATGCGCTGAGCAACCAGTTCGCTGCGTACTTGCAAAGCCTGGGGCTAGCCAAGGGCGACCGGGTTGCGATCATGATGCCCAATGTGCCTCAGTACCCGGTGGCAGTGGCGGGCATCTTGCGCGCGGGGTACGTGGTGGTCAATGTCAACCCCCTGTACACACCGCGTGAGTTGGAGCACCAACTCAAGGACTCGGGAGCCAAGGCGATTGTCATCATTGAAAACTTCGCGACCACCTTGGAGAAGTGCCTGCCGGCCACGCCGGTCAAGCACATTGTGCTGTGCAGCATGGGTGACCAACTGGGCTTGATCAAGGGCGCGTTGGTCAACTATGTGGTGCGCAACGTCAAGAAAATGGTGCCCATGTTCGAGCTGCCTACTGCGGTGCGCTTCAACGACGCGCTGGCCATAGGCGCCAAAGGCTCGGTGCGCAAACCGACGATCTCTGCAGACGATGTGGCGGTATTGCAATACACCGGCGGCACCACTGGGGTGTCCAAAGGCGCGGTGCTCTTGCACCGCAACCTGATTGCCAACGTGTTGCAGTCTGACGCCTGGAACAGCCCGGCCATGCGGCGCATACCAGAGGGCGTCCAGCCGGTGAGTGTCTGCGCCTTGCCGCTGTACCACATCTTCGCGTTCACCATCGGCATGATGCTGACCCTGCGCACCGGTGGCAAGCTCGTCTTGATTCCCAATCCGCGGGACCTGCCCGCCGTGCTCAAGGAGCTTTCCAAGCACACCATCCACAGCTTCCCGGCGGTCAATACTTTGTTCAATGGTCTGGCAAACCACCCCGACTTCAACAAGGTGGACTGGAGCCATCTCAAGGTGTCGGTCGGGGGCGGTACTGCAGTGCAAAGCGCGGTGGCCAAACTCTGGTTCGAAAAGACGGGCTGCCCGATTTGCGAAGGCTATGGTTTGAGCGAGACCTCGCCCTCGGCCACCGGAAACCCGGTCACGTCCACCGCGTTCACCGGCACGATCGGCGTGCCCTTGCCGAGCACCTACCTTAAGTTGCTCGACGACGAAGGTGTGGAGGTTGGGCCAGGGCAAAGCGGCGAAATCGCCATCAAGGGCCCACAGGTGATGGCTGGCTATTGGCAGCGGCCCGACGAGACGGCCAAAGTCATGACGCCCGACGGCTACTTCAAGTCGGGCGATATCGGTGTGGTCGACGAGCACGGTTTTTTCAAGATCGTGGACCGCAAGAAGGACATGATTTTGGTCAGTGGCTTCAATGTGTTTCCAACCGAACTCGAAGACGTGGTGTCCCAGTTGGCTGGCGTGATGGAATGCGCCTGCGTGGGCGTGGCCGATGCCAAGACCGGCGAGGCGGTGAAGCTGGTGATCGTCAAGAAAGATCCCAACCTCACCGAAGCCGATGTGCGGGAGTTCTGCAAGGAAAACCTTACCGGCTACAAGCAGCCCAAGATCGTCGAGTTCCGCACTGAGCTGCCCAAGACGCCCGTGGGCAAAATTTTGCGCCGCGAGCTGCGCGACAAATAAAGCCCGCCGCCGACTACGACGTCGCAGGCCATCACGGTGCAGGCTTGTGGCCCTGCGCTGGCTACTTGAGCCAGCCGCGCTTGCGGAAGTACCACATCGGCACCAAGGCGCTGCACAGCATCAGACCGACGGCGTAGGGGTAGCCCAGCGACCAATCGATCTCAGGCATGTACTTGAAGTTCATGCCGTAAATGCTGGCGATCAAGGTGGGCGGTAAAAGCGCAACGCTGGCCACCGAGAAGATCTTGATGATCTTGTTCTGGTTGATGTTGATGAAACCCACGGTCGCGTCCATCAAGAAGTTGATCTTGTCGAACAGGAAAGCGGTGTGCGAGTCCAGTGAATCGATGTCACGCAGAATTTGCCGCGCCTCATCGAATTGCTCGGCATTGAGCATCTTGCTGCGCATCATGAAGCTCACGGCGCGCCGGGTGTCCATGACGTTGCGCCGGATGCGTCCGTTCATGTCTTCGTGCCGCGCAATGGCGCCCAGCACCTCGCCAGCCATCGCGTCGGTGACGTCGCCCGAGAGCACCTGCTGGCTTACTTTTTCCAGCGCATCGTAGATGCCTTCGAGCGTGTCGGCCGAGTACTCCGCATCGGCGTCGAAGAGCTTGAGCAAGACCTCCTTGGCATCTTCAATCAGTCCCGGCGCCCGCCGTGCGCGCATGCGCAACAGCCGAAACACGGGCACGGTTTCATCATGGATGGAAAACAGCACGCCTTTGCTTTTGAGCTCGTCATTGACCAAGTTCAGGATAAAGGCGACCCGCACCGTGTGCGGTTCGTCGTCGTCAGCGACCAAAAAGTCGCTGCGTATATGGACCTCGCCGTTGTCCTCGGCATAAAAGCGTGCGGACTCCTCGATGTCTTCGTCCATGGCGTCCTCAGGAATGGACAGGCCGTAGTACTGTTTGACCCAGCGCTTTTCTTCGGGCGTGGGGGATTCCAAATCGACCCAAATGGGCTGAAAGCGCGAGAGTTCTTCCAGCGACTCAATTTCCTCTTGGAAGAGGCGGCCGTTGGCAAGGGAAAAGATGTTGAGCATGGCTCACTCCCATGAATGGTTCATCTGCAGGGCAATGGGGTGGTGCCTTCAACCCCGCTGCAGTGGTGGGAGTTGAAAGCTACCGACTAGGGTAGGTTTCCAAGGAGCGTTCTCCAAAAGCCAAAGTGGACAAATTATCGCACCGCCGCGCGGTCCTACACCAAGCCCCGCGCGGCCAACTCGCTCTTGACATACGCGTAATACAAGGGCGCAGCCACCAAACCGGCCACCCCAAAGACAGCCTCGCCTGTGAACATGACCGCCAGCAGTTCCCAGGCCGCGGTGTTGGTGCGTTGGCCCACCACCCGGGCGTTGATGAAGTACTCGAACTTGTGGATTGCAATCAGGAATAACAGGCATGCGATTCCCACAGCGGGCGAGATGGAAACCCCGGCCAGGGTCATCACCCCGTTGCACAGCAGGTTGCCCACAATCGGTACCAAGCCGGCAAAAAATGTGAGCGCTACCAAGGCGCCGGCGTAAGGCATGGTCACGCCAGCAATGGGTAGCGCCACAAACAGAAACAGGGCGGTGCAGGTGGCGTTGAACGTCGCGATCCAAAACTGGGCCACCACGATTTGCCGGAAGGACGCAATGAAGTGGGTGCCCCGCTCGCGCATGGCCCGACGCAGAGGAGCCTCGGTGGGTCGCATGTCGCCCCCTGCGATCAGGGCGCCGACGATGAGCCCTACATACACCAGCAAGCCGCCGCGAAGCCCAGCGGTGCCAAATCCAGTCAGCGCGCGGGCTTGGGACTGCAAGTAGTCCACCAGCCACTGCTGTGCAGGCAACAGACCATCGGGCAGACGTGCTGCCAAGTCGGGCGGAAGCTTCTGCCGTATCTCCAACACCGTTGCGGCCAGGTAGTGCAACAGCGCCTGGTACTGGGCCACCGCCTCGAAGGCCATGCCGCGTGCATTGAGCACCAAGAGGGCCACACCCACCAAGGGCAACACAATCACGACACCAGCTGCCACCGGATGCCGCATGCGCATGCGCGCCCTGCGTGAGTGGGTCAGCGCGCGGGTGAACAGATAGCCAAGGCACACCGCCAGCAGGCCAGGCAGCAGGCTGTAGACCAGGCAGGCCAGCCCGGCGGTGCCAGCGAGCACATAGCTGGCGAACTCACTGCTGCGGGTGTGGGCGCGCGCAGTTGGCGCAGTGGGGGGCATGGAAGGGGTCACCAGGGGCTTTCGGTTCGGCGGCATCCGATACCGCAAGGCGGCACAGGCTATGATTTGCCGCTCGGGTCGGGACAGCGCGTATTTTGCGCGAATCTCTGTGCCTGGTTGGATTGCTGGCCCGCACGTGTCTACTACCCCCTCCCTCTCCCCCCGTCGCGAACTCTGGCTCTTGATGACGCTGGCTGGCATCCAGTTCACCAACATCCTGGACTTCATGATCATGATGCCCCTGGGGCCGCAGTTCACCCAGTTGTTTGGCATCAGCGACGCGCAGTTCGGCCTGCTGGTCTCCGCCTACACGCTGGCTGGGGGGCTCTCGGGTTTGATGGCCTCGTCTTACATCGACAAGTTTGGGCGCAAGCGCCTGATGCTGGTGCTCTACAGCCTGTTCGGACTCTCCACGCTGGCCTGCGGTTTGTCGGAGGGCTACGCCCAGTTGATGGCGGCGCGGGTGGCGGCGGGCATTTTTGGCGGGGTACTGTCCTCCTTGGCCCAAACCATCGTGGCAGACGTGGTCCCCTTCGAGCGGCGCGGCCGAGCCATGAGCGTTTTGATGACCTCGTTCTCTGTCTCTACCGTCGCAGGCGTTCCTTTGGGCCTGTTCGCGGCGGCCCACCTGGGTTGGCATGCACCCTTTATCGCTATTGCTGCCCTGTGCCTGGTGCTCACGGTGTTTGCTGCCGTGACCTTGCCCTTGCTGGACGGCCATCTCGCCGCAGGCGCCTCGGTGTCGGCATGGTCACGCATCCGACAGACCCTAGGCAACCACAACCACCAGCGTGCTTTTGTGCTGTCTGGCTTGCTCATGTTTGCCGGCTTCACGGTGATTCCGTACATCACGATTTATATGCAGACCAATGTGGGCCTGCGGCCCGATCAGATTCCCTACATCTACCTTAGCGGCGGGATTGCAACCTTGCTGAGCGCGCGCTGGGTGGGCCGGTGGACCGACAGCAAAGGCAAGTTCGAGATGTTCAGGATCATGGCCATCGCAGTGATGGTGCCCATGGTGGGCATTACCTTGATTCCAGCTGCGCCTTTGGGTGTGGCAATTGCAGTCAGTACCGTGTTTTTCATCTGCATGAGCGGGCGCATGATCCCTGGCATGGCGTTGCTGGCCTCGGCGGCCGATCCGGCGCTGCGCGGCACCTTCATGAGCTTGAATTCCGCGGTGCAGTCGGCCGCTATGGGCTTGGCAGCCATCGTTGGCGGCCTGCTGATTGGACGCGACGCCCAAGGTCTGGTGCACAACTACTGGATGGCAGCCTTGGTTGGGGCGCTTGCCAGTGGCTTGTCGGTCGTGGTGGCCAGCCGCGTGCAGATGCACCGCGGTCCAGCCCAATCGGCCTAATCTGCCGGGGCCCAGTTGGTGTTGCAAGTCCCCAGCATCGGTTGGCCGATTGCAGATAGCCATTGCAAACCGGTTTGTTCGGGCGCATAGTCAATCCCAGCACCGCAGGGCTCGCAAATTCCGGATGCCTGCGAACCGCGCGTTGCGTGTGCTTTTTCAACCCGACAGCAATTGGAGGCTTTTTATGAATTTGACGATCAGCGGTCACCATTTGGAAGTGACCCCGGCCCTTCGCAGTTATGTCACCACCAAGCTCGATCGCATCATCCGGCACTTCGATCAGGTGGTAGATGTGAAGGTGCTATTGACCGTTGAGAAGCAAAAGGAAAAGCAAAGGCGACAGCGAGCCGAATGCAACATCCACGTCAAGGGCAGCGACATGTTTGCCGAAAGCGCGCACGAAGACCTGTATGCGGCGGTTGATGATCTGGTTGACAAGCTCGATCGGCAGGTGGTTCGCTACAAAGACCGCGTGCAAGACCACCACCACGCAGCGCCCAAGCGGCTGATGTAAATCCCCAGCGCGCCAAGCCCCAAGCCGCCCATTTCGGGCGGTTTTTTTGTGTGCATAATCCGCCCCACTGCCATGAACCGACTCTCCAGCATCCTGTCGCCCGCCCAAGTCCTCGCGCAAGTCGAGGTCACGAGCAAGAAGCGTGCTTTTGAAGAAGCCGGCCTGCTTTTCGAGAACTTGCACGGCCTGAGCCGGGCCCTGGTCACCGACAGTTTGTTCTCGCGTGAGCGTCTGGGCTCCACCGGTCTGGGCCACGGGGTGGCCATACCGCACGGCCGCATCAAAGGCCTCAAAGCCCCCTTGGCAGCGGTGTTCCAGCTCAGCCAGTCGATTGGTTTTGACGCACCCGATGACCAGGCGGTGCGCTTGTTGATTTTTCTTTTGGTGCCCGAGGCGGCCACCCAAAAGCACCTGGAAATCCTCTCCGAGATGGCCGAAATGTTGAGCGACAGCGTCTTGCGTGAGCGGCTGGCCTCGACCACCGATTCGGCGCAGCTGCATAGCCTGATAGCGCTGTGGCAGTCCGACCGCCCCGCCTGACCCGCTTCGTTTTGCGGTGACGCAGCAGTGAAACCCACGGTCGTCAGCGCAGACGTTTTGTTCGAGGAGTTTCGCGGCCCACTGCAATGGGAGTGGGTGGCCGGCTTGGGTGCCTCCGAGCGCCGCTTTGACGAGGTCGCGGTGCGCGCGGCCCGTTCTGGCGCGGATCTGGTCGGTTACCTTAACTACATCCATCCTTATCGCGTGCAAATTTTGGGTGAGCGCGAGGTGGCTTACATCACCAGCGCCACGCCCGAAGACTGTGCCCGGCGCATCGCCCGCATCGTGACACTGGAGCCGCCGGTGCTGGTGCTGGCCGATGGCCAGACCGCCCCCGAAGCGCTGCTGTCCATGTGCGAGCGCGCACAGATTCCTATGTTCGCTACCCGCGAGTCGTCGGCCTTTGTGATCGATGTGCTGCGCGCCTACCTCTCCAAGCACTTTGCCGACCGACTCTCGATGCACGGCGTGTTCATGGACATCCTGGGCCTGGGGGTGATGATCACCGGCGAATCCGGCCTGGGCAAAAGTGAGCTGGGGCTGGAGTTGATTTCGCGCGGCAACGGCTTGGTGGCTGACGATGCGGTGGATCTTTACCGCATCAACCAAACCACGATTGAAGGGCGCTGCCCGGAGTTGCTGCAAAACCTGCTGGAAGTCCGCGGCATTGGCTTGCTCGACATCCGTGCCATTTTTGGCGAGACCGCGGTGCGCCGACGCATGCGGCTCAAGCTGATCGTGCACTTGGTCCGCCGTGAAACTCTGGAGCGCGAGTACGAGCGCATCCCCTACGAACCCCTGACCCAAGACGTGCTGGGCGTGGCAGTGCGCAAAGTGGTCATCCAAGTGGTTGCGGGCCGCAACATCGCCGTGTTGGTGGAGGCGGCGGTGCGCAACACGATTCTGCAATTGCGCGGCATCGACACCTACCAAGACTTTGTCGAACGGCACCGCAAGGCGATGGAGCAGGGTTAAGTTGCGCGCGCTCCCCAAGACCCGCCCGCTACAATCCCTGCACCGTTTTGTGAGCGTCTAAGCCCATGCACCAGCCCCATGTTTTCTCCTTTTTTCGCGCCGCCTTGTTGCTGGCGGTGGCGGTGTTGGCCGGTTGCGGGAGCCTGCCCAGTGTTCGCGGCGTGACCGCTGCCATCACCCCGTACCAGATCGACATGGTGCAAGGAAATGTGGTAACCCGTGAGCAGATGGATGCGGTGGCGGTGGGCATGCCCCGCGCCCAGGTGCGTGCCATTCTGGGAACGCCACTTCTGAGCAGCGTATTCCACGCGCAGCGCTGGGACTATGTTTTTTCTATGCGCCGCCAGGGCGAAGCGCTGCAGTCCCGCCGGGTGACGCTGTTCTTCAATGGCGACTTGCTCGAACGTGTCGAAGCCGATCAATTGCCCAGTGAGTCCGAGTTTGTGGCGGCACTGCGTGGATCCGGCCGCATTGGCAAACCGCCGCCGATGGAAGCCACTGAGCAGGCATTGCGCGAGTTTCCGCCGCCCAAAGTCGCCACCAACCCGGTGGTTGCGCCCCCCGTTGCGGGTTCGCCCGCGCAGGCTTATCCCCCCTTAGAACCAGTCCGCCCCTGAGCTTGGCGGTCGAACGTACAAGAGGTCGGCACCATGGCCCACAGAATCGCTATCGCCGGCGCGTCCGGCCGCATGGGGCAGACCCTGATTGAGGCGGTCCGCGCTGCTGACGATTGCGTGTTGGCCGGCGCACTCGACGTCGCCACCAGTCCCAGTTTGGGGCAAGACCCGGGCGCTTTTGCTGGCATGGTCACCGGCGTGCGCACCACCAGTGACTTGTCGCTGGGTCTCCAAGACAGCGAAGTGCTGATTGACTTCACCCGGCCCGAAGGCACCATGGCGCACCTGGCCGCGTGCCGCGCCATGGGTGTGGCACTGGTGATCGGTACCACAGGCTTCAGCGAGGTCCAAAAAGCGCAAATAGCTGAGGCCGCCAAGCACATTCCCATCATGATGGCGCCCAACATGAGCGTGGGCGTCAACGTCACCATGAAGCTCTTGGCCATGGCCGCCAAAGCCCTGCACACCGGTTACGACATTGAAATCGTCGAGGCCCACCACCGCCACAAGGTGGATGCCCCCTCGGGCACCGCCCTCAAGATGGGCGAGGTCATCGCACAGGCCCTGGGCCGCGACCTCAAAGATTGCGCAGTCTATGCCCGCGAAGGTGTGACCGGTGAGCGTGATCCCTCAAGCATCGGTTTTGCCACCATCCGGGGCGGCGACATCGTGGGGGACCACACGGTGCTGTTTGCAGGCACAGGCGAGCGCATCGAGATCTCCCACAAGTCCTCCAGCCGTGCTACCTATGCGCAGGGGAGCTTGCGCGCCGTGCGGTTTCTCGCGGGCCACCGGGCGGGCTTGTTCGACATGTTCGATGTGCTGGGCTTGGCATGAGCGCCTTCGATCTGCTATTTCGCGGCGACGCGGTCAGCACGGCTGTGGCCGTGGGTTTGTTGCTGATGTCAGTGGCGAGTTGGCTGGTTATCTTGTGGAAGGCCTGGATGCTGCAGACAGCGCTGGGTGACACCGCGCGCAGTACCGCGGCTTTCTGGCAGGCCAACTCTCTGGATGACGCGCTTGCCGTTTTGCGCGCCATGGACCGCGAGGCCTTGCTGCTGCCCGTCGCCGAGGCCGCTTGCACGCCACCAGTGGGTTTCTTGGCCAGCACGGCCGACCGCTCGCAACAACTCACCCGCGTGATGCGTGACGCCCTGCATCGCGTGCTGCGCCGGCTGCAATCGGGTTTGGTGCTCTTGGCCACCGTGGGTTCGGTGGCGCCTTTTGTCGGGCTCTTGGGCACGGTTTGGGGTATCTACCACGCGCTCATCGGCATCTCAGGGGCCGGCGCGATGACCATCGAGCAGATTTCCGGGCCGGTGGGCGAGGCTTTGATCATGACGGCCGCTGGCTTGGCCGTGGCCATTCCTGCGGTGCTGGGCTACAACATTCTGGGCCGCTTGGTGGCGCGCATCGAAACCGACCTCGACGGCTTCGCCAGGGACCTGCGGGGGCTGCTGCTGACGCAAACCCCGGTGTCGAGCAACCCAACCGCGGCATGAACGCACCCTCGGACGAGCCCTTTGGACGGCTCGGCCGCAGCCCGGCTGGCGCGCCCATGAGTGATATCAACATGACCCCGCTGATCGACGTGATGTTGGTGCTGCTGGTGATTTTCATCATCACCGCGCCGCTGATGGTCAGCGCCGTGCGGGTGGATTTGCCCAGGTCGGCCGCTGCTGCGCCGCTGCAGCGGCCGCCTATGTTGGAAGTCACCCTGGATGCCAACGGGCAGGTGCTGATCGACAACACAGTACGTGCGCCCGAGGCGGTGGCAACTGCCCTGCAGGCCGCCGCGCGAGTCAACCCCGACACCGAAGTGCGTTTGCGCGCCGATGCCACCGTGCCCTATGGCCGGGTGGTGGAACTCATGGGCCAAGCCCAGGCCGCAGGCTTGAGCCGCATTGCCTTCGTGGCCCAGCGGCCCGCTGCACCGTCCCAGTGAGCAGGCGGACGGCCTAAAATCGCCCGACGCACACTTCGAGTTATCCGCGGCTGCCAAGGCCGTGCGCCCTACCCATGCAAGACAAGTACCAGCACACCGATGTAGAAAAAGCGGCGCAAGCCCACTGGGCCCAGCCCCTGTGGGCCGGCCACAGCGCGTACCGGGTGCTTGAACACGCGCGCGATGCGCAAGGAACACAAAAGAAAAAGTTCTACGCCTGCTCCATGTTGCCCTACCCCAGCGGCAAGCTGCACATGGGGCATGTGCGCAACTACACCATCAACGACATGCTCACGCGCTACCTGCGCATGCAGGGCTTCAATGTGTTGATGCCCATGGGCTGGGATGCGTTTGGCCTGCCCGCAGAAAATGCCGCACTCAAGAACAAGGTACCGCCTGCCCAGTGGACCTTGGACAACATCGCGACCATGAAGCGGCAGATGCAGGCTCTGGGGCTGGCCATCGACTGGCAGCGCGAGGTCGCCACCTGCGACCCGTCGTACTACCGCTGGAACCAGTGGCTGTTTTTGAAGATGCTCGAAAAGGGCATCGCTTACCGCAAGACCCAGTTCGTCAACTGGGACCCGGTGGACCAGACGGTGCTGGCCAACGAACAGGTGATCGACGGCAAAGGCTGGCGCACCGGCGCGCCAGTGGAAAAGCGCGAAATTCCGGGCTACTACCTCAAGATCACCGACTACGCGCAAGAGCTTTTGGACTTTGTCCAACTCCCCAGTGGCGCCGACGATGGCGCGCCAACGCCAAGCCAGTCGCAGCGCCTGGACGGTTGGCCCGACCGCGTGCGCCTGATGCAGGACAACTGGATTGGCAAAAGCGAGGGCGTGCGCTTTGCGTTTACCCACCAGGTGCGCGGTGCCGATGGTGCCCTGATCGGCGACGGCAGGATGTACGTCTTCACCACCCGGGCCGACACCATCATGGGCGTCACCTTTTGCGCGGTGGCCCCTGAACACCCCTTGGCCATGCACGCCGCCGCGTCCAACCCGGCGCTGGCAGCCTTCATTGAAGCCTGCAAAGTGGGCGGCACCACCGAAGCCGAGTTGGCTGTGAAAGAGAAACTCGGCATGCCCACGGGTTTGCAGGTCACCCACCCGCTCAACGGCCACGCGATCGATGTGTGGGTGGGCAATTACGTGCTCATGGGCTATGGCGATGGCGCGGTGATGGGCGTGCCCGCCCACGATGCGCGCGACTTCGAGTTCGCCAAAAAGTACGGCCTGCGCATCGACGACGTGGTGCACATCGACGGTCTGAGCTATGACCACGCGGTGTGGCACGACTGGTACGCCGACAAGCAGCGCGGCGTGACGGTCAACTCCGACGTCTTCAGCGGCATGGGCTACCGCGAGGCGGTGGATGCCGTGGCGCACGCGCTGGCCGCCAAAGGCCTGGGCGAGAAAAAGGTCACGTGGCGTTTGCGCGACTGGGGCGTGAGCCGCCAGCGCTACTGGGGCACGCCCATTCCCATCATCCACTGCGAAGAGCACGGCGCGGTGCCGGTGCCCGAGAAGGACCTGCCGGTCGTCTTACCGCGCGACTGTGTGCCCGACGGCTCGGGCAACCCCTTGAACAAACACGAAGGTTTTCACGCTGGCGTGGTCTGCCCGGTGTGCGGCAAGGCCGCCCGGCGCGAGACCGACACCATGGACACCTTTGTGGACAGCGCCTGGTACTTCATGCGGTACTGCGATCCGGACAACACAGAGAAGATGGTGGCCGAAGGCGCCCAGTACTGGATGCCCATGGACCAGTACATCGGTGGCATCGAGCACGCCATATTGCACCTGCTGTATGCGCGCTTTTGGACCAAGGTGATGCGCGACCTGGGGCTGGTGTCGGTGGACGAGCCCTTCACCCATTTGCTGACCCAAGGTATGGTGCTCAACCATATCTACTCGCGCAGAGGCGAGAAGGGTGGCAAAGAGTATTTTTGGCCACACGATGTGGACGATCTGTTGGATGCCGGCGGCAAGGTCGTGGGTGCCAAGCTGAACAAGGCCGTGGGCGATTTGCCAGCTGGCACTGCCATCGACTACGAGGGCGTGGGCACCATGTCCAAGTCGAGAAACAATGGTGTCGACCCGCAAGACCTGATTGAAAAATACGGCGCCGATACCGCCCGTATCTACACCATGTTCACCGCGCCACCTGAGGCCACGCTGGAGTGGAACGATGCTGCGGTTGAGGGTAGCTACCGCTTTTTGCGACGCATTTGGGGCTTTGCCCATAAGCACGCCGATGCGCTGCGCAACGCCACCGCGCGCGACCTCAGCCAAGCGCCCTTGCGCACCGAGGCCAAGAAGCTGCGCCGCGAGTTGCATCTGGTGGTCAAGCAAGTGGGTTACGACTACGAACGCATGCAATACAACACCGTGGTGTCGGGCTGCATGAAGCTGCTCAACGCGCTGGAAGACTTCGCGTGGGATGGCAGCGATGGCGATGCCGCTGTGCGCTGTGAAGGCACATCGCTGCTGCTGCGCCTGCTCTACCCGGCGTGCCCGCACATTACCCATGCGCTGTGGACCGAGCTGGGGTTTGCCCAGGCTGTCGGTGACTTGTTGGATGCGCCCTGGCCGCAGGTCGACCCTGCTGCACTGGTGCAAGACACCATCGACTTGGTACTGCAAATCAACGGCAAATTGCGCGGCACGCTGACGGTGGCCGCCAACGCCGACAAGGCCAGCATCGAAGCTGCGGCCCTGGCCTGCGAGACCTTCCGCCACTTCGCCGCCGGTGCCCCGGCCAAAAAAGTGGTGGTGGTGCCGGGCCGCTTGGTCAACATCGTTCTTTGATTGGTAACTGTGTCCCATTGGCCCCTGCCTCGCACCGCCCGCGTTTGGCTGGGCAGCGTCTTGCTGGCCGGTGTTCTGGCGGGCTGTGGTTTCCAACTGCGCAGCACGCCCGCTTTGCCGTTTGACACCATTGCGGTGACCCCCGAGCGCGGCGCCGGCGTGGCCTCGGAGCTTGCGCGCTACTTCAGTGCATCGCTGCGGCCGGTGGCGGCCACCGGCGCGGCCGCGCCTGATGCGATTCTGGACATCGTACGCGAGCAGCGCGAGAAGCTGGTGGTGGGCGTCAACGCATCCGGTCAGGTGCGCGAGTACCAGTTGCGCTTGGCAGTTACCTTCAGACTGCGCACACCCCAGGGGCGTGAAATCATTCCCCCTACCGAGATCGAACAACGCCGCGAAATCAGCTTCAGCGAATCGGCAGTGCTGGCCAAAGAGGCGGAAGAGGTCTTGCTCTACCGTGACATGCAAAGTGAAGCGGTGCAGCAACTGCTGCGCAGGCTTTCCGCCGTCAAGCGTCTGGACGCTGTGCCCCCGGACGCCGCGCGGCCGATTGCGCCCTAGGCCATGCAGATCGCGCCACCGCAGTTGGCTGCGCACCTGCAGCGCGGACTCAAATCTTTGTACACCCTGTGCGGCGACGAACTGCTGTTGCGCCAGGAGGCGCTTGACGCCATCCGCGCGACGGCCCGCAGGCAGGGCTACACCGAGCGCAGCAGCCACACCGTGGCCGGTGCCCATTTTGACTGGAGCGAGGTGCTGGCCGCTGGCGGCAGCCTGAGCCTGTTTGCGGACAAGCAGCTGCTGGAAGTTCACATCCCCAGCGGCAAACCTGGCAAGGATGGAAGCGGCGCATTGCAGCAGCTAGCGCAAGCCGCGCAGGCTAACGACGCCTTGCTCACGGTGGTGTTGCTTCCGCGGATGGACAAAGCGTCCAAGGCGGCGGCCTGGTTCGCCGCGCTGGAAAGCTTTGGTGTCGTTGTGGAAGTGCAGCCCATAGAGCGCCAGGCCCTGCCGCAATGGATTGCGCAGCGCTTGGCGGCCAACGGCCAGCGGGTCGAACCCGGCGAGGCAGGGCAGCGCACGCTGCAGTTTTTTGCCGACCGGGTTGAGGGCAATTTGCTCGCGGCCCACCAGGAAATCCAGAAGCTCGCGCTTTTGTATCCGATTGCAAGCGCACCTGCGCTTGGCACGGATGCGGCAGGAGCAAGCGTGCTCACCTATGCGCAGGTGGAAAGTGCGGTGCTCAACGTTGCGCGCTACGACGTATTCAAGCTCTCCGAGGCGGTGCTGGGAGGCAAGCCTCTGCGGGTCCAGCGCATGCTCGACGGCCTGCAGGCCGAGGGCGAAGCCGAGGTGCTGGTGCACTACACCTTGGCCGAAGACATCCGCGCCCTCACTCGGGTCAAGCTGGCCATGGCACAGGGCCGGCCGCTGCCCATGGCGCTGCGCGAGCAGCGCATCTGGGGCGTGCGCGAGCGCTTGTTCGAGCGGGTGCTGCCGCGCCTCTCCGATGCCAACCTTGCGCGCTTGCTGCAAGACGCCCATGTTGTCGATGGCATCGTCAAGGGCCTTAAGCACCCTGACTGGCCCAGTTCGGGCTGGAACGCTTTGCACCGGTTGGCGCTTGCACTGTGTGCAGTGTGCGCGGAACGTGTGCCCGCTGCGGGCGGGCAGCGTGGTGCGAATCCCCAGCCCGCCGCGCGGGCGCAGTGATCTGCCAAAATCCGCGCATGAACGCGACTTCCATCACCGAATCCACCCACCTGCTGGGTGCGCAGGCCAAGGCGGCGTCCGCGCGGATGGCGCGGGCTTCGGCCGATGCCAAAAATCGTGCACTTCGTGCGTTGGCCGCGCTGCTGCGCCAAAGCACCGACGCGCTGCAATCGGAAAACGCCAAAGACATTGCACGGGCGCTAGAAGCTGGCCTGGCCGCGCCCATGGTGGACCGCCTCAAGCTCACGCCCAAAGTGATCGAGACCTGCGCCCAAGGCTGTGAGCAGCTTGCGGCCATGCCCGATGTGATCGGTGAAATCATCGGCATGAAACAGCAACCCAGCGGCATTCGCGTGGGGCAGATGCGCGTGCCCATTGGCGTGTTCGGCATGATTTTCGAGAGCCGCCCCAACGTGACGATCGAGGCCGCCAGCCTGTCCATCAAAAGTGGCAACGCCTGCATCTTGCGCGGCGGCTCCGAGGCGATTGATTCCAACAAGGCGCTGGCCGCACTGGTGCAGCAGGCGCTGAGCGACAGTGGCCTGCCTGCCCATGCGGTGCAACTGGTGCAAACCACGGACCGCGAAGTGGTGGGCCAACTCATTGCGATGCCCCAGTATGTAGACGTCATCATCCCGCGCGGCGGCAAGGGCTTAATTGAGCGCATCAGCCGCGAGGCCAAGGTGCCTGTCATCAAGCACTTGGATGGCAATTGCCATGTGTACGTAGACGACCCCTGCGATGTCGCCATGGCGGTGCGGGTGGCAGACAACGCCAAGACCCAGAAGTACAGCCCGTGCAATGCGGCCGAGAGCCTCTTGGTGGCGCAGGGCGTGGCGCCCGAGTTTCTTGCGCGCATCGGCCGGATTTACGCCGACAAGGGTGTGGAAATGCGGGTGTGTGAACGCAGCCGCGCTTTGCTGCGCAATTTGGACGGTGCCCAACTGACCGTCGCCACCGAGCAAGACTGGTACGAGGAGTACCTCGCACCCATCATCAGCATCAAGGTGGTCGACAGCGTGGACCAGGCCATTGCCCACATCAACCAGTACAGCAGCCACCACACCGACGCGATCCTCACCACCAACCATGTGCATGCGCAAAAGTTCTTGCGCGAGGTGGACTCCGCCAGCGTGATCGTCAACGCCAGCACCCGGTTTGCCGATGGTTTTGAGTACGGCTTGGGTGCCGAGATTGGTATCAGCACCGACAAGTTCCACGCCCGTGGCCCGGTGGGCATAGAAGGCCTGACGTCCCTGAAGTACGTGGTGCTGGGCGAAGGCGAAGTGCGCACTTGATTTTTGCGAATGCCGCTCCAGTTGGAGCAGTGGCGCTCGCCCCAGTACCACGCCCTTTTGTGAAAGCACGACTTCTATGGTTCCCCACCTCGTTACCGCACTGACAGGACCGATCAACGAGCTCGAGCAGCGCATCCTGGACTCGATGCCTGCGATCGAGCGCTGGTTCCGCCTGGAATGGATGGAGCACACGCCGCTGTTTTACAGCTCGGTGGATGTGCGCAACGCGGGATTCAAGCTGGCCCCGGTGGACACCGACCTCTATCCCACTGGCTGGAACAACCTGACCGCGCCGATGCTCCCCTTGGCGGTGCAGGCGGCCATGGCGGCAATCGAGAAGATTTGCCCGGAGGCGCGCAACCTGCTCATCATTCCCGACAACCACACCCGCAACACCTTTTACCTCAGCAACCTGGCCCAATTGCGCACGGTGTTTCATATGGCGGGGTTGAACGTGCGCCTGGGCTCCATCAGCCCCGACGTCAAAAAGCCCGCCACCATCGAGTTGCCTGGTGGTACCAGCATCACCTTGGAGCCTGTGGTGCGGGCCAAGGGGCGGCTGGTCGTCAAAGACTTCGACCCCTGCACCATTTTGCTCAACAACGACCTCTCGACCGGGGTGCCCGGCATTCTGGAAGACCTGCACGAGCAGTTCTTGCTGCCGCCCTTGCACGCCAGCTGGGCAACTCGGCGCAAGAGCACCCATTTCAGAATCTACGAAGAGGTGGCCAAGCGCTTTGGCAAGCTCATCGGTGTGGACCCGTGGTTGATCAACCCCATGTTCGACCGCTGTGGCAACGTCAACCTAGCTACCGCCGAAGGCGTGCAGGCGCTGACCGCCCAGGTGGATGCCCTGCTCGCCCGGGTGCGCAAGAAGTACAAAGAGTACGGCATCAAGGAAAAGCCCTTTGCGGTGGTCAAGGCCGACAACCGCGGCAGCAGCGCGGGCCTGATGACGGTGCGTGACACCAAAGACATGGCCGGTATGATTCAAAAGGCGCGCGCGGCCAATACCCAGCTGGCGTCGGGCGAACAAGAACTCATCATTCAAGAAGGCGTGCTCACCAACGAGCGCATCAATGACGCAGTCGCCGAGCCGGTGGTCTACATGATGGACCGCTACGTGGTGGGCGGCTTCTACCGCATCCACGCAGACCGCGGTGTGGACGAGGACCTCAGTGCCCCGGGCGCAGCCTTTGTGCCGCTGGCCTTTGCCGACAGCACCCACCTGCCGCAGCCTGGCATCCGCCCAGGCGCCAGCGCCCCCAACCGTTTTTACATGTACGGCGTCATCGGCCGCCTGGCCATGCTGGCAGCCAGCTACGAACTCGAAGCGACCGACCCCGACGCCGAGCAGTACGAATAGGCTGCGTTAGCACCAAGCAGCGCGGCATGCAAGGGGAGTTGCTGCGTTGCAACATGATTGCGCTAAGGCATCCATTTGCGTGAGCGGCGCTTGCGTCCACAGTGACCGGGCGCAAAATAGCGCTCCCTAAAGGAATGGACCCCGGCCGCCCAGTGGCGCCGGGCGAATGTGTGGCAGCTTCAAAATCGTCCCTCACCGCGCTCACCGTGGGCGCCATCGGAGTGGTCTACGGCGACATCGGCACCAGCGTGCTGTACGCCATCAAAGAGGTGTTTGGTTCGGGCCATGTGCCCTTTACCACCGACAACATCTACGGCATCTTGTCCATCTTCTTTTGGACGCTCACCGTCATCGTTTCCATCAAGTACGTGGTGCTGGTGCTGCGCGCGGACAACCATGGCGAGGGCGGCTTGGTGGCCATGCTGGCCCTGGCGTCGCAATCGGTCAAGGACCAACCCAGGCTGCGCGCAGTGCTGCTGCTCGTGGGTATCTTTGGCACCTGCCTTTTTTACGGCGACGGCATCATTACCCCCGCGATTTCGGTGTTGTCGGCGGTCGAGGGTCTGGAGGTGATTTCCCCGACCTTCAAGAAGTACGTGATCCCGCTGACTCTGCTGATTCTGTTTTGCCTGTTTGCGGTGCAAAAGCGCGGCACCACGGGCATTGGAAAGTTTTTTGGCCCGATTACCCTGGTGTGGTTCCTCAGCATCGCAGCCTTGGGCGTGTCGCACATCGTGCACCACCCGGAGATTCTGTGGGCGATCAACCCCGCTTACGCACTGGGCTTCATGTGGAACAACCCGGGCACCACCTTCATTATCTTGGGCGCGGTGGTCTTGTGCGTTACCGGTGCAGAGGCGCTGTACGCAGACATGGGTCACTTCGGCAAGCGGCCCATTCGGATTGCCTGGTTCTCCATCGTCATGCCCTGCCTCACGCTGAACTACTTCGGCCAAGGCGCCTTGCTGCTGCAAACCCCCGAAGCAGTCAAAAACCCGTTCTATTTGATGGCGCCCGACTGGGCCTTGATCCCCTTGGTGGTGCTGGCCACCATGGCCACCGTGATCGCCTCGCAAGCGCTCATCTCCGGCGCCTTCTCCGTGACTAAGCAGGTGATCCAACTGGGCTACCTGCCACGCTTGCAAGTCATGCACACCAGCGTGAAAGACACCGGTCAGATCTACCTTCCATTCGTCAACTGGGGCCTGTTTGCGGCCATTGTGCTGGCGGTGGTGATGTTCAAGTCCTCGAGCAACCTGGCGGCGGCGTACGGCATTGCGGTGTGCACCGACATGCTCATCACCACCGTGCTCACCTTCTTCGTGATCCGCCACGCCTGGAAGTACCCTTTGTGGTTGTGCGTGGCGGCCACCGGTTTCTTTCTATTGGTGGACCTGGCGTTTTGGGCCTCGAACATGCTCAAGCTGTTTGACGGCGGCTGGTTCCCGCTTTTGATTGGCAGCGTGATGTTCATGTTCATGCTGACCTGGAAAGACGGCCGCGCCCTGCTCAACCAAAAGTTGCGGGCCGACGCGCTGGACTTGCCCAGTTTTCTGGAGGCGGTGTTCGTCAGCCCGCCCGTGCGGGTAGAGGGCACAGCGGTGTTTCTCACCGCCGAGACCGGCACCGTGCCCAATGCCTTGCTGCACAACCTCAAACACAACAAGGTGCTGCACGAGCAAAACCTGTTCGTCTCGGTGCGCAGCCACGAGGTGCCCTGGGTGGGCATGAACAAGCGACTGGAAGTCAACGCCTTGGGGCACGACTGCTGGGAGGTGGTGATCCACTACGGCTTCAAGAACGACCCGGACGTGCCCAAAGCCCTGCAGCAAATGCAGGGCCGGGGCTGCGACCTCAACCCCATGACCACAAGCTACTTCCTGTCGCGTGACACCGTGGTGCCTACCTTGGGGGTGGGCATGGCGCCCTGGCGCGAGAAGCTCTTTGCGCAAATGCACCGCAACGCCGGCGCCGCCGCAGACTTCTTGAAGCTGCCCAACAACGCGGTGGTGGAGCTGGGCTCCAAAATCGAAATCTGATGGTGCCGCAGGCCACGAAGGGCATGTCCCAGCCGAGCGCGGCGGCGCCTCCAGCGCGGCCTTGAACAGCCTGTAGACCCTGCGAGCTTTCCTATGCAGTTTTTCAAGGACCTGAGCCTCTCCGCCTGCGCCGCTGGCTTTGTTGCGGTGCTGGTGGGCTTCACCAGCTCGATTGCCATCGTGTTCCAGGCGGCGCAGTCCTTTGGGGCCACGCCGGCCATCATGGCGTCGTGGATGTGGGCCATCGGTCTGGGCATGGGCTTGTGCACGCTCTTGCCATCGCTGTGGTTGCGAAAGCCGGTCATGGTGGCTTGGAGCACGCCGGGCGCTGCGGTGCTGGCCAGTGCCGGGCTCGCTGGTGGCTTTGGCATGGCCGATGCCGTGGGGGCCTTCATGGTCAGTGCGCTGTTGGTGGTGCTGGTCGGTTGGACGGGTTGGTTTGAGCGATTGATGTCGCGCATTCCAGTGGCCATCGCCTCGGCCCTGTTGGCTGGTGCGCTGGCGCGCTTTGGCCTCTCGGCCTTCAGCGCCGCCGAAACCGCCGCGCCCCTGGTGGTGGTGATGCTCCTGGCCTACTTGCTGGGCAAACGCACCATCCCGCGCTACGCGGTGCCGGCCACCTTGCTGGTGGCGGTGGTATTTGCGGCGTTGACCACCGGGTTCACGCCAACCGACATCCGCTTCGGATTGACCTACCCTGTATGGGTGACGCCGACGGTGTCGCTGGCGGGCTGCGTCAGCCTGGCGCTGCCGCTGTTCATCGTCACCATGGCGTCGCAAAACCTGCCGGGTGTGGCGGCCATCCAAGCCTGCGGTTATGGCGACCGGCGCGCGCTCGGTGGAGACGCGGGCATACCGGTGTCCAAGGTCATCACCCTCACTGGTGTGGCGACGTTCGTGCTGGCGCCCTTTGGTGCGTTTGCGCTGAATTTGAGCGCCATCACGGCGGCCATTTGCATGGGCCCCGAGGCGCATGCTGACCCCAAAAAGCGCTACACCGCTTCGGCCGTGTGCGGCGCGCTCTACATCCTGATCGGACTGTTTGGCGCGACCATCATCGGTGTGCTCACCGCCTTCCCCAAGGAGCTGGTTTCGGCGATTGCGGGCTTGGCCCTCATCAGCACCATCGCCGCTGCCTTGCGCACCGCCCTGGACAACCCCGCCCACCGCGAAGCCGCCATGGTGACGTTCCTGGTGACGCTCAGTGGCGTGGTGCTAGCGGGTGTTGGGTCGGCGTTTTGGGGCGTGGTAGCCGGTGCGATTGCGCTAGCCATCCAGCAGTACGGCGCACCAGAACAGCCCGGACCCTGAGGGTCAGATCCTCAGTCAGAAGCGTCACCACGTGCGGCAAACCCTCAGACGCGACCTGAGCCGCAATTGAGCCCCCAAGCTGCCCTGCGTTAAGCTCTGCCGGCGCAGCGCCAACCACCATTCACCCAGGTTTTTTATGCACGTTTTGTTTGTCGCCGACCCATTGGAGTCCTTCCAGATTTACAAGGACACCAGCTTTTCCATGATGCGCGAGCTGCAGCGGCGCGGCCACTCCTTGAGCGCGTGTGAGCCCAAAGACATCATGTGGCAGCGTGACGCGCCCGTGACGGCCTATGTGCGTGACATCACGCTCACCGGCGATGCGAAGCGCTGGTTTGTGGCAAGGCAAAGCAAGCCCGACGAGCGCGCACAGGCGCTCAAAGATTTTGACTGCGTGCTGATGCGCAAAGACCCGCCGTTTGATAGCGAGTTTTTTTACGCCACCCACTTGCTGGAACAGGCCGAGCGCGAAGGCGCACGGGTGTTCAACAAGCCACGCGCCTTGCGCGACCACCCGGAGAAGCTGGCGATTCTCGAGTTTTCCCAATGGACCGGCCCCACCTTGGTGACCCGCGACGCGGCCGACATCCGGCGCTTCCACGCCGAGCACCGCGACATCATTCTCAAGCCGCTGGACGGCATGGGTGGCAGCGGCATTTTTCGGGTGAAGGACGATGGGCTCAACCTGGGCGGCATCATCGAAACCCTGAACTGTGACGGTGC
Source organism: Rhodoferax sp. (assembly GCF_044236835.1). Taxonomy (GTDB): domain Bacteria; phylum Pseudomonadota; class Gammaproteobacteria; order Burkholderiales; family Burkholderiaceae_C; genus Allorhodoferax. Next base: position 180,841 of record NZ_JBIIGC010000003.1, on the reverse strand, counting down.
CCAAACCGTGATGGTGCAGAAGTTCCTGCCGGCCATTGCGCAGGGCGACAAGCGGGTGCTGGTGATCGGCGGCAAGCCGGTGCCGTTTTGCCTGGCGCGCATTCCGCAAGGCGGCGAGGTGCGCGGCAATTTGGCTGCTGGCGGCAAAGGCGTGGCGCAGCCGCTGAGCGACGCCGACCGCGCCATTGCCGAGGCGCTGGGACCCGTGTTGGCGGCGCGTGGCTTGTTGTTGGTAGGCCTGGATGTGATTGGCGACACGCTCACCGAAATCAATGTCACCAGTCCGACATGCTTTCAGGAAATCACGGACCAGACCGGCTGCGATGTGCCAGCGCTGTTTGTCGATGCGCTGCAGGCTGCCATGGCCCATTCAGATGGACTGCCCCGCTGAGCCCAATTGCTGCAGGGTCTGCCGCGCGTGCGGCCGATTCGCCGTCGCCCTCGCTACACCAGCACGCTGCCGTCGCAGAAGGCCCGCAACTCACCGGGCTGCATAGCCACCCAGGTTTCGTTGGTGGTGAGCGGCTCGGTCACGATGACGACCAGCCGGTCGTCCGGACCATTGAGCTGGGACAGGTCTACGCTGACGTCTTCGTCTTTGAGTTGCACCTCGCTGAACGGGTGCTGGCGCTGCACATAGTGCAGCTTGGTGCTGGCGTGTGCCCACAGCGCCTGCCCGTTGCTGAGCAGGAAATTGAAGGTGCCGTGGCGCGCGATGGTTGGTGTGAGTTCGGCCAAGGTGTGGGTCAGTTCGGCCACCGAGGGCACATTGGCGTGCGATTTGTTGAGCTCTTGCATCAGCCAGCAGAAGGCCAGCTCGCTGTCGGTGCTGCCCACCGGCTTGAAACTGCCGTGCAAGCTGGGGGCAAAGTCTTTGAGGTCGCCGTTGTGCGCAAAAAACCAATAGCGGCCCCAAAGCTCGCGTACAAAGGGGTGGCAGTTTTCCAGGGTGACTGCGCCCACGGTAGCCTTGCGCACATGGGCCACCACGTTGTGGCTTTTGATCGGGTAGCTGCGCAGCATCTGCGCAATGGGTGAGGTGGCGGCGCTGTCCTTGTCGACGAAGTGGCGCGCCGCTTTGCCGGGCTGGTCGCCTTCGCTCTCAAAGAAGGCGATTCCCCAACCGTCCGAATGGTGGTCCGTGCAACCGCCGCGCTGTGAAAACCCGGTAAAGCTCAGGGTCAGGCTGGCCGGCAAGCGGCTGTTCATTCCTAGCAGTTGGCACATGAAATCAGTGTACACCGCGACATTTTTGCCTTGGCACAAACGGCAGGCGTGGCTCAGTTGCGTGGCTCGCTCCACAGCTTGCCGCCAGTGGCCCAGTTTTCTGCCTTCACGTCGACGATCAAAATGTCCACCGACTCGGGCGAGCCGCCCAACACTTCGACACTCACGCGGGTGATTTCCTCAACCAGTTTTTTCTTCTGGGCCAGGGTTCGGCCTTCAAGCATTTCGACGTGGTAAGTGGGCATGGTTTCTCCTTGCAGCTTGCGGTTTAGACTGCGGGGATTGTATGGACCGACCCACGCCCGCGCGCGCAATCCCTCTGCCCGAACCGAGCCTGCGCCGCACCCGCTGGTGGCTGGGCGCGGCATTTGCATTGCATGCGGTGTTGGGCGCGGCCGTCGGTCTTTCGGTGGATGAGGCGCACTACGCGCTGTACGCGCAGCACCTCGCGCTGAGTTATTTTGACCACCCGCCCTTGGTCGGTTGGCTGCAGTGGCCGCTGGTAGCGTTGCATGCGCCCGAGGCGGTGCTGCGTCTGCTGCCCGGCGTGCTGTGGCTGGCAACCGTTTGGCTGGCGCACGGCATTGCATTGCGCTTGCAGGGGCTGGCACGGGCTGCGCCGGACGCTGGGGCCGCAGCGAACGCAGGCCTGTGGACGGTGGTGGCTTTGCTGCTCGCACCGGTGCTGCACTTGCTCGCCATCGGTTTGCTGCCCGACACCTTGTTGATGTTTTTCACTGTGGCCGTGATGGCGCTTGCGCTGCGCATTCTGGGCCAAGGCGGCGCGGTGAGCGCGCGGCAGTGGTTGGCCTTGGGGCTGTTGTTGGGATTGGCTGGGCTGTCCAAGTACACCGCCGTGTTCTTGGCGCCAGCGCTGCTGTGGTGCCTGCTGGCGGTGCGCGGATGGGCTGGCTTGCGCAGTCCGTGGGCGGTGCTGTCCTTGCTGTTGGCCTTGGTGGTGGTCTCGCCGGTGCTGGTGTGGAACGCGCAAAACCAATGGGTTTCATTTGCCTACCAGGCGGGCCATGGTGCGGGTGGTGCGTGGCAATGGGACCATTTGGTGCGCTACCTGCTGCTGCAGTTGCTCGCTTACGGCCCATTGCTCTGGTGGGGTTTTGCAGGCTGGTTGCGCACTGCGCCGCGGGGGCAGCGATTGGGTGGTTTTTTCGCGATTCCCTGGCTGGTACTGGTGGCCATGTCCGGTGGTGGCAGTGGCTTGCCGCACTGGACTGCGCCCGCCTGGGTGGCGCTGTCGCCCTTTGCCGGCGTGGCGCTGGCCCACGCTTGGGGCCAGGGCGGCGGTAGGCGCGCCCTGTTGCGCGCTTTGGTGGCGTTGCAAGCGGCGGGGTGCGCCGCCTTGCTGGGCATGATGGTCTCCGGTGGCGCGCCTTGGTTGGCGGGTGGCACCGTGCCTCCCGCAGCCAACGCCGCTCCCGCCAGCAACCATGCCGAAGCCACGGGAAGCCATGCCGCGCAGACCCCGGCCAGCAATCCAAGTGGCGGCGCGACTGCTAGCACCCACGCTACAACCACCAACACCAACACCAACACCAGCACCAGCACCAGCACCAGCACCAGCACCACGCCCAATCCATTTGCCGATCTGCACGGATGGGACGCCGCGGCTGCGCGCGCACAGCAGCTGGCGAAGGAGCGCGGGCTGACTTCGGCGGCTGTACAGAACTGGACGCTGGCAAGCCGCCTGGCGTGGTACGCCCGGCCCTTGCCCGTGCATGTGCTGCAAGACCGCTTCGACCAATTTGATTTTTGGGCTGGCAAATTGCCTTCCGGGGCCAGCACGTTGCTGGTCGACTGGTCGCAGCAGCCCTACGCACCCCCGCTGGGAACACCTGGCTTTGCCCGCTGCGAGCGGCTCGAGACCTTGGCTGTGCAGCGATTTGGCTACCACCTCGCGCAGTTCGACTTTTATGCGTGCTTCGGCTGGTCTGGTATGCCAGGTTCGCAACCGCAACCGCAGCCGCAGCCGCAGCCGCAACCGCAACCGCAACCGCAACCGCAACCGCAACCGCAACCGCAACCGCAACCGCAACCGCAGCCGCAGCCGCAGCCCGCTGCACGGGTGACTCCATGAAGCGCGTTGCCGGCCATCCGCTGTGGTTGTGGTGCCTGCCCTTTGCCCTGGCGGCGTTGGCAGCGCCTTTGTGGTTGCACTGGTGGGAGCCTGCGATGTTTTTGGCCCTGCACCACGCCAGCGCCCACGTGCCGCTGGCGGTGTGGATGGCGCTGTCCTTGTTGGGCAACGGATGGATTGTGTTGGCGCTGACCGCACCCTTGCTGACACTGGCGCCGCGATTGATGTGGGCCTGGATGTGCGCGGTACCCTTTGCGGCGGTGCTCACCCGGCTGGGCAAGGACTTCATCGTCAGTGCCCGCCCGGCAGCCGAGATTGACCCGGCGCTGCTGCGCATTGCCGGTGAAACGCTGTACACCGTGTCCATGCCATCGGGCCACACCACCAGCGCATGGGCCGCGGCCAGCGCGCTGTTTTTTGCCCTGTCGCCACCGCAGCGGCTGCGCCATGCCTGGCTGTTGTTGCTCGCCTTGGGCGCGGGCTTGTCGCGCATTGCGGTGGGTGCGCATTGGCCGGGCGATGTGGCCGTGGGCATCAGCCTGGGGCTGCTGTGCGGTTTGCTGGCGCAGTGGCTGTTGGCGCGCGTGCCCTTGCGCTACCAACAGGTGCACGCCTGGCCCACCCGGGCGCTGGCGCTGTTGGTGGGCGCAGCCGCTTGGGTGCTGGCCACCACGCCGCAGGACTTCGCGGAGACGGCTGGGCTTCAGCGCGGGTTGGCGCTGTTTGCGGCGGCCTGGCTGCTCTGGTTTGCCATCCGCAGCGCCAGGGCGCTCAAGGCGGCGTAGGCTTCGCCCGCTTGGGCATCCCAGGCGGCCACCACCGCGCGTTGGCGCGCAATCGCTGCCACATCGCGGCGGGCTGCTGGCCCGGTCAGTGCGCCATGCGGCCCCAATGTCTGGACGTTGGCCATGGCGCGGGCCATGACGTTCTGGCGCAAGCCCGGCAGCAATTCGGCGGGCACGCCTGCATCTGCCCAGGCGCGCTCCGCCAAGTGTTCCAGCACCGGCAGGTAGTTGGTGGCGAACACGGCGGCGGCGTGGTAGAGCACTTTTTTGTCCGCCTGCAGATCAAAGCAACGCGCGCCGATGGCGCCAAACGGGCCGCGCAGCCAATCTGTCAGTGCGTGGTCGCCCTCCAAGGCGCAGGGTGTGCCGGCAAACTGCTCGACCGCCGTTTCAGCGCTGGCAAAACTCAAGATGCAATGCGTGCTGGCCACCTGCCAGCCCAGCGCTTGCAAGGGCTGCAGCACGTCGCTGGCCAAGGCCCCGCTGCAGTGGAACGCCTGCGCCGGCGCCCAGCCATGCTCTCTGGCGCACTGCGCCAAGGCGTAGGCTGCGCTGGCGATCTGTGCGTCGGGCACGGCCAGCATCCATACGTCAGCAGGCTGCATCTGGTCGGTCCGCTCGACGGCGCGCCCGGCGCCCACGAAGGCGCAGGCCGCTTGGGCGGACGCCAGACTGCGGGTGTGTACATCGCCGATGGCGAGCGCGCCGCAACGGTGCCAGAGGTGTGCCAGGGTGCGGCCGACCCGGCCGGCGCCGATGAGGTTGAGGGTGTGCATGGGGCAGACGTTCGATGTGGGTTTGGGATCTGGCAGGGAACCGGTTTACGATTCTCGGCGCAAAGCGCTCCGTAGAAAACTCAAGCACTATATGAAGTCCACATCTCCCCGGCTAAATCTCGGCGCAGCACTCGCAGTCGTTTGCAGCCCGTCAGCTCGATGGTTCGTCAGCATCACCTCAGCACGGTGAACCATGCGTATAGCAATCGTTGAAGACCACACCCCACCGCGCGAGAGCTTGGTGCGCGCCTTGGCGACGGTGCCCCACTGGCAGGTGCTGACTCCCTGCAAAAACGAAGAAGAAGGACGCAAGCTCTTGGAGAGAGACCGTCCGGACATGTTGCTGGTGGATTTAGGTCTGCCCATGGGCAATGGCTTGAACTTGATTCATGTTGCCCAGCAACGTTTCGGTAAGCAGTGTCTTTGCGTGGTGTTGTGTGCGCACCGAACGTTTGACACCGTGTTGACCGCCATCAGGGCCGGCGCAGTGGGTTATCTGGAAAAAGACGACCGTGCCGAAATCTGGCCAACCCTGGTACAAAACGTGTTTGCCGGGGCCAGCCCCATCAACTCCTATTTGGCCAAGGAGATGCTAAGCGCGCTGCAAGAGCAATTGAGCCAAACCCAAACACAGTCCCACGAGCGCGTGTTGACTGTTCTGCGGTACGTGAAAACTGGGCGCCCGCTGGGCGAACTGCAAGGCGACTTGCATCTCTCCGCCCACCAAGCAGGCTTGTTGGTGCGGCAAGCCTATACCTTGCTCCAAGATGAGGCAACGAGCTTGAGCGAGCGTGAGTCGCAGCTGTTGCAACACATTCACGAGGGCTTGAGCGAAGCCGATTGTGCAGAACGAATGGGTATCAGCCCGCACAGCGTCAAATCCTACAGAGAGCGCTTGTACAAAAAGTTGGGGGTCAGCAGCAAAGCAAGCGCGCTGCAGCTGGCGCGGCAAAGGGGACTTCTGTGAACGACCAACACTCCCCACCAAAGGCTAGCCCCCTGTTCGGAGATGCCTCGCGACACGGCTGGGCACTACGCAAATTCTTGGCGTTGCTTCGCTGGCAGCCGTCCGACCAAAGCTTGACGCTTTGGCAGCGCAGAGCGTTCATCGGTATGGCGCTGCCGCTTGCGGCGTTCATTCTGTTGGCCGTGCTGTTGCCTACACCCACGCCCCAGGTGCAGAAGGTGCAGCAGGTCGAGATGTGGGTGCAGCCCGTAGGCCGCATGGTGATGACACAGAGTCAGATCGAGCCTGTCCTGTTGGCCCCACCCCAGCTGCAAGCTGCGCAGTGGACCACCGTGACCCTTCCGCACAGCCAGCCCCTGCCCGAATCAATTGATTTACCTGCCGACGCGCCCGTTGCATTGCTGTGGTTGCGTATTCGCATTCCAGATGCATTACTTCAAGGCCGACAAACCAGGGAGTTAACGCCAGGACAACTTGGCCTGATGGGCAACCGAGTGATGGGCGGGCCGTGGGCGCTGTGGGTCAACGGCGAACTGGTGCAAGCGAGTTTGCGCGACTGGCGCATCACTTGGAACGTACCGCTGCGCGTAGGTTTACCTACCTTGCGTGCGCAGACGCCCGAGCCGGAGATTTTGCTTTCGGTATTGCACCCACAAGCCAAGGGGTATGCCATTGGGTCCATCTTCATGGGTCCGATCGATGATGTTGACCAAGCGTGGCGTGACCGCAATCTGTGGCACGTTGGCGTGGGTACCGTGACCGCAGCGATCGCCCTGACCATGACGCTGGTCTGTTGGCAGCTGGCTCGCATTCGTCGCCAAGAGCCCATCTATGGCCTGCTTACCCTGACTGCGTTCATGTGGCTGGCGTCCGGCTTTCAATACACCCATGACTTCTCGCAAAACGATTCGCTGTCGTTGTGGTTTGGCTGGGCTGTTGATGCCAGCATCAATTGGATCATCTCGCTGAGCTTCTTGTTCACGTTCGCGTTTGAGGGGCTGCGTTTTCCACGCCTGCGACTGGCTTTGCTGGCCTATGCGGTCGCCAGTACCGTCGTCACCATGCCCATGTGGGGTTGGGACAAGAACGCCTTGGTCTTACAGCACATCATCAATCTTGGTCTGTTTATTGGCTGCGCCGCGATCATGACCTACCACGCTTGGCGTGTGCGCACGCGAGAGAGTGTCTTGCTGGCGGTCGCAAACTGGCTGCAGTTCCTGTTTGGTATTCACAGCATCTTTCGCTTGACCAACCAAAGCCATCCAGACGACTTCTTTCTGTTTCAAGTCAGCTCAACATTTCTGTTTGCGGTGTTCATGTACATCACCAACCGCCGCTACGGCACCGCACTGCAGCGCGCCGAGCAGCACGAGCTGATCTTGCACCAGCAACTGCAGCAGCAGGCGGTGCTCCTGGAACAACAGCACCAAGAAATTCGCAAGCTGGAACTCGCGCAAGGGCTGGCCCGCCAGCACCAAGCATTTGCATTGGACCTGCATGACCGGGTGGGCAACCTGCTGGTCACTGCCAAACGCCAAATTCACGAACAGGATTTGAGCCAACACGACATGCTCAGCGTGTTGGAAGACATTGGCCACGAAGTGCGCGACCTTAGCAGCCCCAAGGTGCACCGCCCCAGCACCGTGATGTACATCCTGGCAGACACCCGCGAGCGCCTCAACCCCCGCCTTCGGCGCATGGGCATTGCATTGGATTGGCATGTCGATGTGAACTTACCCGACGTCCAACTCGATGCGGACCGCACCCAAGACCTGCGCGCCCTGCTCAGCGAGGCGGTGGGCAATGCATGCAAACATGCACACGCCAGCCGCATCGAAGTGCGCGCCCACAACGCGGTCGGAGATGTTGCGTCGAAGTCCCCCATCGTCATTTCCATCCGGGATAACGGCGAGGGTTTTGACCCTGACACGGTACAGCGTGGCAAAGGCCTAGACGGCATGCACGAACGGGCGCTAAGGCTGGGCGCTGCGCTGCATCTGACCAGCGAAGCGGGCCGCGGTTGCGAGCTGCGGCTGCAACTGCCGCTGTAACGCGGCACGGAAAAACAGCGACATTTTTTTGCTGTTTTGTCCCCCGACAGCGGGCAGACAAAGAAGGTGGCCAACCAGAGAATGGCCCAACAACGGTAGAGGTTCATGGCGTGCATTCGTTGCCGCGCCCTCTATCCCGTTGAACCTTTTTTCAACAAAACATGATGGGAGAAATTGCATGAAGAACATGACGCGCACCCCTGCGCTCAGCGCGCTTGCGCTCGCCTGCGGAGTTGTCCTCGTGGCGTGTGGAGGTGGCAATGCACCGACAACATCCAAGTCGATCGCCATCAGCGGTACCGTCGTAGATGGGGCTATTCAAGGTGCCACGGTTTTTCTGGACCTGAACAACAACCAGACCAAAGACGACGGCGAGCCTGCATCGGCACCAACTGCTGAAGACGGCAGCTTCAAGATCGACGCGTCTGCATTGACAGCAGCGCAAATCCAGGCCGCGCACTTGGTAGCCCTGATTCCAGCCACTGCGAAGGACGCAGATGACAACGGCCAAACCCTCGCTGAAGCCGGTAAGGCAAGTTACAGCCTCATAGCGCCTACTGTCGCCTACGCTGCGATCGATGGAAGCGCGAGCGGCGCCATGGTCAGCCCCATCACCACGCTGGTTTCGCACGACATGATCGTGGATGGCAGTAAATCGCTGGCCGAGGCCACCCAAGCTGTGAAAACTCGCTTGGGCCTGCCAGAGGGCACCAGCCTCACGCAAGACCCCAGTAAAAACCCCGACCTCAAGATCACAGCACAAGTCATTGCATCAGCCATCGGTGAGGTCACTAAGTTGGCCCGGGACGGTGGTGCTTCGGGCCGTGACGCGTTGTTGGCGGGACTGAGCTACGTACAGGGGAACATCGTTCAACTAAAGAAGGCGGTGGACGCTGCCGCCGATGCGGCACCAGTCAACGCCAAACCCGCCTCCAGCGCCACGGTAAAGAGCTTGTTGGCAGGCAACGGCAGCGCTGCCCCTACTGGCGCCGACGCCAACCTGAAGCCCGACACAAGCTCACTGCTTGCTGCAGCCAAACAAACGTCACAGACCTCTTTAGGTAACGTGAACGATATGTTGGTTGAGGGCAGCTACGCCGGGTGCTTGGATAGTACGTACTGCACGCCTCTGGACTATACGAAGCTCCACGGCACAGCAAGTACATGGAGTTTTGATTTCAAGGTCTTGTCTGAGGGTGCTTGGGTCGCCTTCTCTAACAGTGGCTATGGCTTTGTCTTGACACCGTCGGGCTGGATCGATTCGTCGTCGGCCGGCCGGAATACTGGAGGGACATGGACCCCCGATGGTGTCGGTGGCTTGGCAAGCTCCAGCGACGGGTGGCAAGCGCGCGCCACCCTGCGCACACAAGACGTAGCGGGCAAAAAATTCAGTGAAATCAACGGCGCGGACCTGCCAAGCAGCTATGCCAACTATGTGTTTCCAGTTGGCAGCAAAGTGTTCTACGTGTCGATGAACAACCTGAAGCCAAGCTATACGCTGTCGGCTGGCTTTGCGCCCGGAGCCTATGGCGACAATCCCGGCTACGCGAGCTTGGCTGCGTTCATCGACGCCCTGCGGACACCTTCGCCTGGTAACCCCAGTTCAAACACGATAAGTTCCAATGGGCTGGCCTTCTCGTTCAATGAAACCTCATCGACGGCTATCGCCGCTGGGAGTGGCACCGTGCGGCGGTATGTCTGCAGCTTGGGCTTTGAGGCCGCGCTCTCTGGCTGTGACGGCGGAACCTGGACCCCTGGATCCAATGCGGCGTACGTCATTGAAACGGTTCATGGTCAATCGGTGTTAAAGATTGACGCGCCGTACGGGCCTCATGGAAGTCAACTCATTTTCAGCGTAGTAAACGGCAAGGTACTCGGCGGTGACTTCACACCCGCGAACGTATGGACCCCAAGCCAACTGCGATTCAACAAAACAGCGTTTGATGCGATTTTGCAAGTGGGGTCGAGGCCGGTGACGGTGAATTGAGAATCAAGAAGGTTTTTAGGAATGCAGAAGCACTATTAGTTAATGACGCCTATGTCACGTTTAGTATTTATATCAGAAGCCAATAAAATGATAACAAACACTAGGCTTATTGGAAGGGTTATTCTCGTTACTGCGTATGTGGGACTCCTGGCTTCGTGTGGAGGGGGATCTGGGGATGGGGGCTCTACTGGAAGCGCTGACAAATCAATAATCACGGGGAGGTTTATTGATTCCGCAGTAGAGGGGATAAATTATGTGACCGCTTCGCAGTCTGGAAAAACAAATTCTTTGGGTGAATTTTCATACTATGCTGGAGAGACTGTAAACTTTTTTTTGGGGAATCTACCTATTGGCATAGCTACCGGAAAAGAATTGTTGCATTTATATGACTTATCCGGAACGGATAATCAAGACGGTCTTCGCAAGATTCGTATAGGTCAATTACTGCAATCTCTAGATCGCGATGGAGATGTTAGTAATGGAATAGATGTATCAAGGATAAGCGGCGACAAGATGTTATCGAATTCAATGAAGTTTGATGGTAATCAAGCGGAATTTGATGAGCAGTTAAAAAACTTGCTTGTTGCACTAAGTTATCCAGCGGAGGCCTTTGTTGATTTCAATAAGGCAAAAACGCATCTTGACAAAACAAGCGAAGAAATACTTGCGCAGTGTCAAATACCTGCGCCTGTCACGCAAGATGGCAGAATTAAAAACAGCTTATCATGTCTGGATCGGTCCAAGTACTACTACTACAAGAACAGGCTGCAGTCAACGCTTCAATCAAAACAATACAACAGCGAGCTTAGCCTCGCCGTTGTCGAGGAAACTTTCAATAGAGAGAATGTACAAAAGCATTTGGATAACAACGTAGTCAGCAATTCACTGGATTTTGCCGATGCGGCGATATCTTCATTAGAAGATAGCGTAAAGGGCGACGTATGGAAGGCATTTTTGGGTACACAAACTGCCCTACAAAAAGCGGTCTTAGTAATTGTACAAAACGGCTTAATACTTAGCGATGACCCCAGAAAGTCCCTTCAATCTGGGGTTGAATTCTCGGAAAGTTATCACAAAATATCTGAAGTGATAGATGCAACGATCCAAACACTTACAACGACACCTAGTTGCTTTGCTTTGCTAAAAAAGTTTGAAGAAGATAAAATCTCCCTTTGTGTCGATGCAGTACATGCGTCAATTTCAGTATACGCAAAGACGCTGAATGTAACATTGGCGGCGGATGCCGATAAAACAATAGAAAAGCAACTAAATGTGCTGCTAAGCTCTATGAAGGTGTTGAGTAATGCCGCCAAGTTAGCGACAACAGGAACATCCCTGGCGAAGCGCGACGAGCTACTTCGAGCTGCGACGGCGTCTGCTCGCTCAATGATTAAGCTTGGGTTTGATGCATATAACCTTGCCAATGAGCAATCAACGCCTCCGACAAAGGGAATTCAGAGTTTTTTATCGGACTTTACCAAAAACACTGGCGACACAATGTTTGGCATTGCGGAAAAATGCATCGGAGAAACCAGTGCAACAGTAGGATGGGGATGTAGTAAAGCTGTGATTGACGGCGTCTCGAAAGAGGCTGCGAATGTGCTGGTTGCAGCGAGTGGCGTTAACATAGCAATGAAGTACAGTGGGCAGCAAAGCGAAGCATTAATGACACAACTGTTTATAGAGGAACGCTTGCTTTTTGGTAGTGACATTCGAGGATTTTTTGGGAAATACGGCTTAAGTTATAAGTATGATGATGGGGTTGTCACTGCGAAAGATTGGTTTGACTTGATTTATGAAGTAGGAAAAACTTCTGATTATGAACTGCGAGGCCTGAATTCTCGATGGGATTATGTTCAGAGTATCTATAATGCTGTAATAGTCGATAGTAACTCTTACTCAATACCTGATGTCTATCGGGAGGTTCGCTACTATTTGGGTAGAATTGATAGTGAGGCAACCGATTCGTATCTTGCAAATCACATGGCAATGAGTACGACCATTGAAGGTGGCGTAGTTAGCTTGAATATAGCCTTAAGTCTAAATGGGTCGGGTGCGTTCGGTGGGACATTGCGTTGCTATGCTCCGTATTCAAACCACACAAGTTCGAGTCCTTTAGCAATTCGCGTTAATACTTCATCGCCGCAAACATTGGGTCCATTTTATTTTAGTCGCGCTGGCATGGTAGGGCTTACCTGTGCCCTGTATGGCGCTACTGGCAGATTTGTTGAGGCAAAAACTATTGTGGCGTCCGTTCCATCTTCTGCTTCAGGGATATCAATTGTTTCCAGTCCAGCATCTCCCAAAGTCGGCGAAATTATGACTTTCTCGGTAAACGTAAGCAGCGCGCCAAATGGCCCGATTCAGTCCTACGCTTGGAAGTTCGGTGATGGAAGTATAGGTTCAATGGCCAATCAATTCCATACATACAAAACGCAGGGAACCTATATCGTTGAACTCACTGTAACGAATGAAAAAGGTATTGCGTCCACAACTAGTCAGGCTGTTGTAATTGCTCCAGCTACACCACCTACTGTCCTCCAGTTCACCGATTCATTCAATGGCGCGTCATTGGATGCGACAAAGTGGAATACCATATCTGGTGCCGGCGGTATTCAATACTCTGGAACAGAGGTCACATTTGGTGGGGGCTCATATGCAACGACACAAAGCAAGGTTACATTCGGCGGTTCAAAGATTGTTGTAGAAGGTAGATTTGTCGGTTCTGCTGTCGGCAGAGATACCCACATGGAACTAATTGATACCGCTAACGGACACTTCATACAAATTGGCGATACAAATTATTCTGATAGTTTTTATCTTTATGGAAGTGGTTCATCATTCAATGGAGTAGATTCAGCAACTCGAATACTCACTTCAGTCACTGGTTCAACTTCGGCATACATGGATTACAGGCTCACGGTCGAAGGAAGTACGGCCAAAATAGAGCGGTCTATTTCATTTGCGGATACAACAAAAACAGTGACGACAAAAACAGTCACATTGCCCACTTCGATTGTTGGTAGAACCTTCTATTTGCGAATCGGGACAGGTGCATTGGTGGATGGATACTCACCCGGTACTTTTGATTCCGTCTCTGTTTCGGTCACACCATGACAAAAAGCACCCCTCGCGGGTGCTTTTTTGCGCCTTTTTCGCCCGCCCGTTGAGCGTGCATCGGTGGACGTTGAATTGCTTGGCAACCTCGGCAACATAGTTGTCGCGGTCGTGACCTGCCCCCAATCTCCGTACCAATCTAAATTCCAGAAGTCCGTAGTTTGCAAGGTTAACTGGCCATAAGGGTTGTGGCCATGGCCAACTCTTTGCCTCGCAACTTTCTCGTCCACCGCTCTTGCCTCGCGCCCGTGCTGATTTCAACCCCTCCATAGTTCGTTCACGAATCAAGCTGTGCTCGAACTCGGCCTCGCGCTCCCTCCCGCTGTCAATCGACGCGCGAAAACAGTCCCTACACCACCAGCGGCTCCTCTTGCATCGCTTCGAGCTGTTCTTCCAGCATTTGCACCTGGCCTTGCCAGTAGTCGCTGCTGCCAAACCACGGAAAGTTGGCGGGGAAGGTGGGGTCGCTCCAGCGCCGGGCCAGCCAGGCGCTGTAATGGATGAGGCGCAGGGTGCGCAGCGGCTCGATGAGTGCCAGCTCGGCGCGGTCAAATTCGCGGAACTGCTCGTAACCGTCCACCAGCGCGCCGAGTTGGCGGGTGCGTTGTTGGCGGTCGCCGCTGAGCAGCATCCACAGGTCTTGCACTGCCGGGCCCATGCGGGCGTCGTCCAGGTCCACAAAGTGCGGGCCGGGGCCGGTGGCCGGGGCGGCATCCGCCGGGGTCCACAAGATGTTGCCGGGGTGGCAGTCGCCGTGCAGGCGCAGCAAGCGAATGCCAGGCGTGCCGCTGGCCTGGCCCTTGGGCGCGGCCGACAGCGTGCTGTATTTGGACATCGCCGCAATGGCCGCTTCCACGCCACGCGTCCAGGCGGACTGCACATCCAGCGGCACCATGTCGTGCGCCAGCAGCCACTGCATCGGTTCGATGGCAAAGTTCTCCAGGTCCAAGGTGGGGCGGTGTACAAAATCCTGCCGGGCGCCTACGGTGTGGATGCGCGCCAGAAAGCGGCCAATCCACTCCAGCACCTCGCCGTCGTCCAGCTCGGGTGCGCGCCCGCCACGGCGCGGACTCACGCTGAAGGCGAAGCCGCCAAAGTGGTGCAAGGTCTGGCCGCCCAGCACCAGCGGCCCGATGGCGGGCACCTCGAAGGCCATCAGCTCGGCGGCAAAAGCGTGCTCTTCCAAAATTTGCGCGTCGCTCCAGCGCTCGGGGCGGTAGAACTTGGCGACCACCGCGCTGCCGTCTTCCAGTTGCACTTGGTAGACGCGGTTCTCGTAGCTGGACAACGCAGTGAGCCGGCCATCGCCGCGCAGGCCCACGCCCTCGAGTGCGTCGAGCACCACATCGGGCGTGAGGGTTTCAAAGGCATGGGCCATGCGGTCTTTCGTGCGGGCCCGACGTTCGGGCTAACCAAGGGCTTGGGCGAGCCAAGGGGCTGCGATTGTCGCCTCTGGCGCCTGTGGGTGCCGGCTGGCGCTGGTGACGCAGCTCAGCCCAAGGGGCCCAGGTCGTCGCCCAACTGCGAAGCGCCCTCGGAATCCGAGTCCGAGTAGCCAGTGCGGGCGGCGCGGGGCGCGTCGCCCTCGGCGAGCAGCGCAAACGGCAGCGCTTGCTTGACCAGCACCACGGTGCAGGGCGCGTCCATCGCCACCTTGATGGGCACCGTGGCCACAAAGCGCTGGGTTTTCAGGCCGTGTGTGGCAGCGCCCATAACGATGACGCTGACGTTGTTGCCGCGCGCGTACTCCAGCAGCGCATGCGCCGGGTCGCCCGACTCCAGCACGTGACAGGAAATCTGCAAGCCCGGTTGTTCCAGCGGCTGGGCCCATTGGTGCAAGGTGCTGAGGTAGCGCCGGTGCACCGTGGTCTCGCTCTTCTCTTCGTCGGAGGCACTGGTCAGCCCGCTGGAAATCACGGTCACGCAGGCCAGCCGTGCGCCGGGCCGGGTGCCCAGTGAGCGCGCTGCCGCCTCGCGCAGGGAGTAGAGCGTGGCATCGCTCACATCCTTGTAGGGTACGGCCACCAGCACGATGGGCACCTCGCTGATTTGCTGCACCGGCATGGGGCTGGGCGCGTACTGCATGCCCGCGGCGCGGATCCAACGTTTGAAGTGGGTGCGAAATGGGGTGCCGGTGAGTTTGTTGCCGCGTGTGGTGATGTGTACTTGCGTGGGGTGGCTCAGATCAAACGCCAAGTGCGCCGCCGACGGGTAGCGTTGCGCCGCCACCGGCTCCAGGCAACGCAGCACCACTTCTTGCAACCAGGCCGGTACCTCGGGGCGCAGTTTGCGAGGGGGCACCGGGTCCACCCACAGGCGCTGGCGCAGCCCGGCGGTGGACTGCGGCTCACCAAACGGCAGCGCGCCGGTGCACAACTGGTAGAGCATCACGCCGATGGCAAAAATGTCGCTGCGCGGGTCGCCGCGCACGCCCACCACCTGCTCGGGCGCAATCCAGGCGGGCGAGCCCACCGCCTTGCGTAACTGCTCGGCCAGCAGGTCGGGGTGGTGTGCGTGGCACGACAGGCCAAAGTCCAGCAGCACCGCGCTGCCATCGTCGCGCACCAGCACGTTGGCGGGTTTGAGGTCCAGGTGCACCGCGTTTTGCTGGTGCAGCGCGTGTGCTGCCTGGGCCATGGCCGCACCCAATCGGGCCACTTCGTCGATGGACGCGGGCTGCTCGCGGTCCAGCCAGTGCTGCAGCGTGTGGCCGCGCACATATTCCATCACCAGGTAAGGAATGCGTTCCAGGTCGCCCGCGGCCACAAAGCGCGGGAAGTGCGGCCCGGCGATGGCCTGCATGATTTGGCATTCAATCTCAAAGCTCACGATGTTTTCTGCGCCGTCGCCTGCGGTCATGCGCGGAATCTTCATGGCCATGGGAAAACTGCTCGTTCGCCGGTCGTCGGCGTAGCGCACCTGGTAGATGTGCGCCATGCCACCGGCGTGGATGCAGTCTTCGATGGTGAAACCGTCGAGGTCGGTGCCAGGTTCGAGAAGTTTCATCGTCCCACCTCCAGCCGAGTGGCAAATTGGGCGGGCAGCCCGGCTTGCACAATCGCCCGGGCCGCCGCCGGATGGTCATAGGGCACGCGGTGGAAGGTCAATTGCGCACGCTCGGTGTCGACCAGCGCGTACATCGCCTCGGACTTGCCATCACGCGGTTGACCCACCGATCCCACCGTGCCCAGCCAATGCCGGTGCGCAGGCACGGCAATCGCTATGCCGGCTTGCGGGGCAAACTTCATCAAGCCCTGGGTGGCACCGCGGTAGTACAGCGTTTGCTCGTGCACATGGCCGCCCAGCACGTAGCGCACGCCGGGCCAGGCGGCCGCTGCGTCCAGGCTGGCACCGGCTGATCGTTCGTCGGTGACGTAGCGCCACTGCTCCGGCTGGTTCAGGCTGGCATGCACCAGCAGCAGCTTCTCCAGGTGGTGGGTCAGAGGCAGGCTGTCGAGCCAATCGCGCTGCTGGGCGCTGAGCTGCTGGTGGGTCCACAGCGCGCTGGTGTCACCCACGGTGGTCGCCTGGGTGGGTGGGCGCACCGCCATGGCGTCATGGTTGCCCTTGATGGCAAATGCGCCTTCTTCGGTGAGCAGCATGATGCGGTCCACGACTTGCGCCGGGTTGCCGCCATAGCCCACCAGATCGCCCAGAAAGCCCAGACGCTGGGCCTGTTGCGCGCGGGCGTGGCGCAGGCATGCTTCGAGCGCTTGCAAATTGCTGTGGATGTCCGACATCAGGGCCAGTCGCATCGCATCTCCTTGCCTGTGGTGGAACCGGGGACCACGATCGTGCCGCAACTTGCTGACACCGGGTTTGCAAACCCGGTGTGGCTATCCGCGTGTTTACACGACGGTGATGGTGACTTCGATATTGCCCCGGGTCGCATTCGAGTAAGGGCACACCTGGTGCGCCTTGTCGACGATGGCCTGCGCTGCAGCGCGCTCCATGCCGGGCACGGTCACGGCCAGTTGCACCTCGATGCCAAAACCTTGGGGAATGGCGCCGATGCCCACGGTGGCGTCGATGCGGGTGTCGGCGGGCAGCGCGATCTTTTGCTGACCTGCTACAAACTTCATGGCGCCGATAAAGCAGGCGCTGTAGCCCGCTGCAAAAAGCTGCTCCGGGTTGACGCCGCCGCCGGCGCCGCCCATCTCTTTGGGTGGAACCAGTTTGACGTCGAGCAGGCCGTCGGGCGTGCGGCTGGTTCCATCGCGCCCGCCGGTGGAGGTGGCGTGGGCTTGGTACAGAACTTTTTCAATCTTGTTCATGGTGCGGTCTTTCTAAAAATGCCTGAGCGGGCAGGCGGTGGGGAAAAAGTGGCCAGGGCTTGGCGGGGCGTCTGGCTAAGAATGTACGGATGGCGTCACTTGCCAAATCACTCCTGCAATCACTTCTGAAACCGTTTGCGGGTGAGCGCCAGTGCCAGCCAAAACGACACACCAGCGTACACCACCAGCACCGCCAGATGCCTTCCGGCCTCCTGGGGCCACAGGTCCATGAACAGCGGACGCACCAGGGCCACCGCGCTGGACAGCGGCAGCCACTCGGAGACCCGGCGCACCGGCTCGGGCAACTGCTCTAGCGGAAAGAACACGCCGCTCAAAAACATGACCGGCGTGAGAAACAGCGTGAAGTAATAGGTGAAGAAGTCGTAACCTTTGGCCAGCGCGTTGAACACCAGCGCCATGCAGCTGAAAGTGATCCCCACCAGAAACAGGATAGGCCACGCCACCAACAACTTTGGGGAGTGCGAAATGCCCAAGGCCAGCATGACGCCCAAAATGGCGGTAACGGTAAACAGCGCCTTGAACGCGGCCCACAGCATTTCAGCCAACACGATGTCGTCCAGGCCCACGGGCGCATTCATGATGCCGTCCCAGGTTTTTTGCACATGCATGCGCGAGAACGCCGAGTACAGCGCTTCAAACGACGCGGCTTGCATGGCACTCATGCAAATGGAGCCGCTGGCCAGGAACAAGATGTAGGGAACGGCCACCGCGCCCTCGGGTGTGGCCACCGTGATCTGGCCCACCAGCGCGCCCATGCCGTAACCGAAGGCCACCAGCCACATCAGCGGCTCGGCAATGTTGCCCACCAAACTGGGAATGGCCAGCTTGCGCCAGACCAAGAGGTTGCGCATGAACACCGGCCAAAAGCGCAGGCTCAACTCCGGTGCGCGCCAAACCGAAGGGGTGCTGTGCTGCATTACGCGTCCTCCCGGATCTGGCGGCCAGTGAGTTTCAAAAACAAGTCTTCCAGGTTGGCTGGCCGGTGCAGGGTGCGCAACTGCGGATGGGCCTGCAGCGCCTGCAGCAGCGCACCGGCGTCGCGGGTGTAGAAGAAAACCGTTTCGCCGCTGACCTCGGTGCGCGCGGCGAGGCTGCGCAGCGGTCCCTGCGCCAGCGCCAGCGCGCCCAGGCCAAACACTTCCACCACATCGGGCTCCAGGTGCTGGGCGATCAGATCGCGCGGCCTGCCCTCGGCAATCTTTTTGCCGTGGTCGAGTACCAAGAGGCGCGTGCACAGGCGCTCGGCCTCGTCCATGAAGTGGGTGGTGAGCAAAATCGATTTGCCCTGTTGCAACAGCAGCTGCAGCCGCTCCCACATCAGGTGGCGCGCTTGCGGATCCAGGCCGGTGGTGGGTTCGTCCAGCAAGAGCAGCTTGGGGTCGTTGACCAAGGCGCGCGCCAAGCTCAGACGCCGCTTCATGCCGCCGGACAACTCGCCGGGCTTGGCCTTGGCTTTGGCGGTGAGCGAGGCAAACTCCAGCAGCGATGGGATGCGCTGGCGGATGTCCCGGTCCTTCATGCCGAAATAGCGGCCATAAACCAGCAGGTTTTCTTCGCAGCTGAAATCGGGGTCCAGCGTATCCATCTGCCCCACCACCCCCAGCTGCGCTTTGATGGCCAGCGCATCGGAGGGCATTTGCAGACCCATTGCGGTGATGCTGCCGCCATCGGGAACGCTCAGGCCCAGGCACATGCGGATGGTGGTGGTTTTGCCCGCGCCGTTGGGGCCAATCACGCCCAGGCATTCGCCCGGTGCAATGGCAAAGGACAGGTCGTTGACAACCGTGGTGTCGCCGTAGCGTTTGACCAGGTTGTTGACTTGGAATATTGCTGCTTCCACGGCTTGCACCACCGATTGGGTTGCCACTTATTGAAACGCCACTTCGGCAAAGCTGCGCAGCTTGCGGCTGTGCAGCTGGTCGGGGCCGCGCGCGCGCAACAGCTCGACAGCGCGGATGCCGATGCGCAAATGCTGGTCCACCCGCTCGCGGTAAAAGTGGTTGGCCATGCCGGGCAGCTTGATCTCGCCGTGCAGCGGCTTGTCGCTCACGCACAGCAAGGTGCCGTAGGGCACGCGAAACCGAAAACCATTGGCGGCGATGGTGGCGCTTTCCATGTCCAGCGCCACCGCGCGGCTTTGGCTGAAGCGGCGCTGGGGCTGGTTGTTGGGCAGCAGCTCCCAGTTGCGGTTGTCGGTGCTGGCCACGGTGCCGGTGCGCATGATGCTCTTGAGCGCGGGGCCTTGAATTTGCGTCACATCGGCCACCGCCCGCTCTAGCGCCACCTGAATCTCGGCCAGCGCTGGGATGGGCACCCACAGCGGCAGCTCTTCGTCGAGCACATGGTCTTCACGCACATAGCCGTGCGCCAGCACATAGTCGCCCAGCTGCTGGCTGTTGCGCAGACCCGCGCAGTGGCCCAGCATGATCCAGGCGTGCGGCCGCAGCACGGCGATGTGGTCGGTGATGTTTTTGGCGTTGGCCGGCCCCACGCCGATGTTGACCATGGTGATGCCCGCTTTGTCGGCGCGCACCAGGTGGTACCCAGACATTTGCGGCAATCGCGGGGGAGGCTTTCCAAGTCCATCCACCGCCTCTGCGGCGAGCCCCACGCGGCGTGTGATGACGTTGCCGGGTTCCACAAAGGCGGTGTATTCACTGTCGGGATCGGCCATGGCGGCGTGGCCGTAGGCGATGAACTCGTCGATGTAGAACTGGTAGTTGGTAAACAGCACGAAGTTCTGAAAGTGCTCTGGCGCTGTGCCGGTGTAGTGGCGCAACCGGTGCAGCGAATAGTCCATGCGCGGTGCGGTAAACAGCGCCAAAGGCAAGGCCTCACCAGGCTGCGGCTCGTAGGTGCCGTTGGCAATGCCGTCGTCCATGGCGGCCAGGTCGGGCAGGTCGAATACATCGCGCATGCGGGCGCGCCGCTCCGCACCCAGGCTGCCCTCTACGTGGTCGTGTTCGGCAAACGAAAAGTGCACTGGAATCGGTTGCGCGCTGGTGCAAATCTCCAGTTCTACGCCATGGTTCTCCATCAGCAAACGGAACTGCTCTAGGTAGTAGCCGTGGTACAGATCGGGGCGGGTGAGTGTGGTCTCGAAGCGGCCCGGCCCGGCCACAAAGCCAAAGCTCAGGCGTGCGGTGTCGGGTGTGATAACGCGCGACACGGTGTCGGTGTGGATGCGCACCATCGGGTAGAAGGCGCGCACGCGTTCGGTAGTGTCGTGGCCTGCGACAAACTGCTGCATGCAGTGGCGCAGGTGCGCAATGCCAGCGTCATAAATCCGGCCCACCTGGGCCAGTGCGAGCGCGGGGTCGGTGAAGCGTTGGGGGGCGATAAAGGGTGGTTGGTTTGGCATGCGGCTATTGTGCCTACGGCGCATGACGGCTTATTGCGCGCTGCCGCATCGCGGTGGGATTGTTGGTGGGTGCAGTTAGAGCGCAAGATGCGCGCCACGCTGCCGCAGCCATTCCTTGCGTTCGCGGTAGTTTGGTAAGACCTTGTCGATCTCGTTCCAAAACGCTTCAGAGTGATCGCGGTGGCGCAGGTGGCACAGCTCGTGTACCACGATGTAGTCGATCACCGTCAAAGGGGCCATCAAGCACTTCCAATGGAAGTGAAGGCTCCCCTCCGATGTGCAATTTGCCCACCGAAAGCCCAAGTCCTTGATCTGCACTGCCCCAGCCACGACCCCAACCTTTGGCGCAAGATCAGCCACTCGCCGTGCAATGCGCGACTGGCCATGGTCTTTGTAGAACTGCTCAAACGCCCGCTGTGCACCCGCAGGTCCCTCGGTTTCCATGACGGAGCGCAGCAACTGAAAACGCCCATCCTTGAGCTTGAGCGCCTCAAGTTGCGCATCTACCAAAGTCAATCGGTAGCTGCTGCCCAGGTATAAAAATGACTCCCCATTCACCCATTCGCGCACCACTTTGGTGGCGTTTAGGTCGTGCCACTCGGCCAGGTTGCGGTAAATCCACATTCGCTTGGAAAGCACGGTTTCATCCACCTGCTCAGGCGTCATCTTTTTGGGAGGACGCACACGCACCACGCCATCGCGTTCAATGACGATGTCAGTGGTTTTCCGTTCTGCACCGGCCAGCAGTTGGTACTCGATATCTTGAACTCGGCGAACCTGCATTCAGGGTCCTCTGTGTTGGCTGGCGGCTAGCAAAAGGCTGTGTCGGTTTTTTGCTAGTTTCATGATCTCTAGCGTCACACGTTCACGGCGGGCTTTGAGCCCCTCAATGTTCGCTTTCGCGATTTCTGTTTTTATTGCACCTCGCAAGCGCTTTTGTTGGTCCGCGTTGAGCCAGAAGTCGAGACCGCCCAATGTCTCTTGCAGCAAACCCACAAGCTCCCGTACCAGTTTCTCCAAAGCGGCTTGGTCCGTTTCAGAAACTACTCCGTCAGCAAATCCAATTTGCACGATGTGATCGTAAAACGTGCTTGCCTCTCGCTCCATGCCAGCGCCTGCGTGGGTGCGCCCGGCGATGGCGTGTGTGCGCAGTTCGGTCAGTTTTTCCGCTAACAAGTCCCATTGCTCATGGTGCTTCTCGATCAGTGCATCGACCTTGGCCGACAGGCTCTTGAAGAACGCCGGGTCCTCGTCGTGGTGCACTGTGCAATGTTTGCGAATGGCATGCTCCATTTCACTGGCTTTGGCCGCCACGTTGTCGCCTGCATGTGCGGCCAGCTTTTCCATGAAATCGGACGCCAGTAGCTCTACCGGCTCCACCTTCGGGTTTATTCCCAGACTGATCAAGTGCATATTGATCAAGGCTTTTACCTTCTCGCCCGCATTACCCAGGCTCAGGCTAGTGTCTTTGTACCGTTCTTTTGCTACCGCCAAGATGTAGCCGAACCGCTTGGCCGGTACCCGAAACGCCTGGGCCGAAGCATGCGGCATCACCACATCCATGCTCATCAAAAACTTCTTCAGGTACACACCAAAATCCGCTCGGTGTCGTTCGTTTTTTAAAGCCGTCACAGCGGCGTGCACGACCTCCGCGTCTGCGGCCAAGCCGGGGGACTCGCCGTTGACAAAACGCCTGATGTTTTTGACGCCCAATGCATCAAAGTGTTGCAGCAACCGCTGGTAGCGCTCGTCCAATACCGGCAGCTCAGAGCTGATGTTTTGCAAACCGCTGTGCAACTCTTGCATCTCGTCGCTTGCGGCGTAAATCGTGAGTGCGTCGGTCAAGTGGTTGGCAAGGCCTATGTAGTCAACGATGTAGCCACGCTGCTTTCCGCGTGCTACGCGGTTGGTTCGGGCAATGGCTTGCAAAAGCGTGTGCTCGCGCAGCTTTTTGTCGATGTACATCACCTGTTCAATCGGCGCATCAAAGCCTGTGAGCAGCATGTCGCACACGATCAAAAACGCAATGCCGGTGCCGGCGGCATCCGGGTCCTCTTGGTTGAATGCTTTGCAGAAGTTGTTGGTGGCGTTCAAGCGGGCAGCCTCTTTGCGCGCTTGCGTCACAAAGGCCGCTTCATTGGTGCCGTCGGACGAAATCACCACCGCCGTTTTGAGGAATTTCAACTGCGCAAGCAGCGCAGTGTCTGGCGTTGCCTTTTGCTCCTCGGCGGCAATGCGTTCAGTCAGTGCGTTGCGAATACCGTTTTGGTAGCGAATGCATGCCAGCTTGGAGTGGCACACCACCTGCGCCTTGAAGCCATTGGGCAAGATGTTGTCCACATAGTGGTTCACCAAGTCCTTGGCGATCGCATTGATTCGGTTCTCCGCCTCTAGCAAGTCACCCGTGGCACCGTATTTTTTCTTAATGGCCAGCAAGTCCTCGGCACTGCGCTCTTTGAACAGGTCTTCAAACGCTTCGTCGAAAGCATGCTTTTCATTCAGCGCCGTGTCGGCCGTTTTGCCTTCGTACAAGATTTGCAGCGTCACTTCGTCATTGACCGCATCCATCAGCCGGTACGTATCGATGTATTCGCCAAAGCGCTTATGCGTTTTTCGCCCGCCATGCCGTTCGGTAATCAGCGGCGTGCCAGTAAAGGCTATGCGCGTGGCATTGGGGAAGGCCTCGAACAAGTTGTCGCCCAAGTCAGACCCTTGCGTTCGGTGCGCCTCGTCAATCATCAAAATGATGCGCTCGGAAGTGTTGACCACACCAAACGTCTGCCCGGCGGGTATGGCCAAGTAAGTTCCTAGCGCCTCGGCCACCGTGTTGGTCAGTGCTTCTTTGCGTTCCTGAAACTTGTGCACCATCACCATGTTCACGTCCGAGCTGTCTGTGCCCAGTTGGCGGCGCAGCTCGGCACGGGTTTCAATCACGTTCACTCGCGCGCCTATTAGCGTGGCGGTTTCGCCCAACTGCGCTTCCAGGTCTTGCCGGTCGTTTACCAGCACAATTTTGTAGTCGTTGAGGTCGCTGCTGGCGCGCAGCATGCGGGCCAGAAACACCATGGTCAGCGACTTGCCTGAGCCCTGCGTGTGCCACACCACGCCGCTGCGCTCCGCACTACTGGCCCCCGTGCGCAAGCGCTGCAAAATTTTGGCCGCAGCGCGGTATTGCTGGTAGCGGCACACCACCTTGATGCGAGGCCCGCTGTCGGTGTCCATACAGATGGTGCTGGTGCGCAGTATGTGCAGCAGGTTGTGCCGGGTGAGCATGCCCGCTACCAGCCGCTGCTGCGCGCTCATGCCTTGCAGGGCTGAATCGTCGTGCGGGTAGAGCGTCTTCCAGTCGTAAAAATGCTCTTCGCCACTGGTGATGGTGCCGTAGTCTGCCTCCAGCCCGCTAGAGCGAATCAGCAGCAGGTTGCTATGGAACAGCCGGGGTTCGCCTTCGCGCAGACCTGCGGCTGCCGTGTCGGCGCGCTTGTTCATGTAGCGCTGCAGCTGCACAAAGGCCTCGGCCATGGGGTTGGCACAGGTTTCCGAGCCCTTTTTGCACTCCACCACGCACAGTGGAATGCCGTTCACCAGCAACACAATGTCCGGGATGATGAACGCCTTTACACACCCAGGCGTGTCAATGCGGAACTGGTTGATGGCATGGAAGGAGTTGTTCTCGGGGTGCGCAAAGTCAATCAGCTGCACCACCGGGTCGGCCTCGCCCGTGACCTCGTTCACATCCACTTGGGCTTTGAACAGCAGCGCCTGAATGGCCTCGTTGGCTTCCAGCAGGGTGCGGTTGGGTTGGCGCAGCAGCTGGCCGCGCAGGTCGTCGAGCTGGCGGTCGGTGAGCCAGTGCTTGCCATCGGGCAAGGTGTTGATGCGACGCACTGCCGCATCAAACACACCGGGCAGCAGCCATTCGCGAAACGATGTGCGCAGGCTGACGGCCGGGTCTTGGGGGATGGTGGCGCAGCCCTGGTCCACCACCGTCCAGCCTTGGGCGGCGAGTTGCTGCAAAAAGGGGAGCTCTACCTCGCTGTATTCGCTCATGGCAAAGCGTTTGCTTGTTCTTTTAGCAGTGGCGCTTTAGCCAATTGATGTGCTGGCACTGAAATCATGAAAGAGCCACCGTGCGCTAGTGATTTCAAAGCTTTACACTTTTCGCCAGCTGTCCTTATTTGGATTGAGCTAAACCCAATGT
Source organism: Rhodoferax sp. (assembly GCF_044236835.1). GTDB lineage: Bacteria > Pseudomonadota > Gammaproteobacteria > Burkholderiales > Burkholderiaceae_C > Allorhodoferax. The sequence continues at coordinate 155,982 of NZ_JBIIGC010000003.1, read as the reverse complement.
CCACAAAAACATGAGCTTCATCCAGCATTGGGCAACTTCCCACCGCTAGCTTGAGCGCAGCCTCAATGTCAGCCAAGGAGAAATTCCAAAACCGGGTACTTTCAGCTTGGGCTGGATGCTTTATGGTTGTCTGCGTCCGGTAGTTGCGGTCGACGTGGGCTACCGCGTCAGCCAGTACCGCATCACGTTGCCCGCGAAAGGACTTGTCGTATGTGCAGTTGATCGGTGAGCCCTCGGGTCGCCACCGAACGTCGACTTGGAGTGCGGTCACTTTATGCCACGCACGAAGGTCCGACTTGGGCCAATCGCTCCAGTGCAATTCCAATCGCGCGGTCATTAAAAAGCTTGGACTTGCGTGCGGCACCGCCTTCATGTCGCCATGAGCTCAGACCCACACGCACGGCCTCCACTGTAGGAGCCACGCCTTCCCGGCTTAGCAGCCAGTCCACTGTGGACAGCAGCTCCATGCCAAACGGGGATTCAAAGCCGTCAATCAACTCGGTTGTTTGCTCAAGTGCCTCCATGTAAGCCTTGGCTTCGCTGCGCAGATAGCCCTGTACCAAATCCTTGCGACTGTCGTTGAACCAAACCACATCGAGCGGGGTTGAATCGGCAATACGCTTTTCACTACGCAGATAGCTGCCGTCTAAGCTGTTGAGCAAATGGTTCAAGTCCGGTGCATACGGCCCAAACTTGTTGGCTTCAAACTTTAAGTTCAAAGGGCTTTTACCTAGGTTGAGCCGCTCAATAGAACGTTCCAGAAACCAGGCCAGCTTTTGGACTTCCAGCAAACTGCACTCCATCCCCAGAACCCAGTACCGGCGCACTAGCTCCGCAATCAGCGCGCGCGGCGCCGTTAGCTTTTCAACGCCAGAGCGCTTGGCTACGTTCTGGTATTCCTTGGTGGGCTCAAACACGGTGATGTGGATATCGGTCAGATCGCCCAATGCGCGCTGAATCTCGAGCTTCACTGCCTCCCATTCCAATCCACCATTGCCCGCGCCCAAGGGGGGAATAGCGATGGACTGAACCTTGTTGTCGATGAGGAACTTGCGCAGGTCTTGTAGGCCCTCAGTCACCCACTCGAGTTTGGACGGTGAGCGCCAGTGGTGCTTGGTCGGGAAATTCACAATCCAGCGCGGGCCGTCCAGTTCAGCGGGTTGGGTGACAAACATATGGCCGGTACGCACCTGGTGTGCTTTGCACGCGGCCGCGTAGAGCCGATAGTTGTCGGCAAAGCGGTCTTTGAACATCAGCGCGATGCCTTTGCCCATCACGCCGACGGTGTTCACTGTGTTCACGAGCGCCTGCGCACGTGCCTCCAGCAAGTTACCTGTTGTGAAATTGAGCATCAGAAATACCAATCCGGACGTCCATGAACTGGCAAGTTGAGCCCTTGGGCCGCCACTTGCGCCTGAGCCTGCATTTTGCAGGTTTCTGAATGGCAAACAATACCGATCAACCCCGATACGGGGCAATGCCGATGAACCAGCGCCTCGGCCTGATAGCGCTCAAACTTGGCGGGGTCGTTTTCGTCGCGCTTGAAATCCCGCGCCTGCAAGAGCTTCCAGTCCACCTTGCCCAGATGGGCCAGGTCATCGTAATAGGTCGCCCAGCGGTAAAAGGCGTGCATATCGGTAAACAAGAACGGCAGCCCCAGCTTGGCCACATGGTGCAGGCTGGACACCAAAATCAGGATCTCGTCGTTCTGCCGTTGTTGCACACCGCCGCGCCCCGAGCGGATGTTGCGCATCATCACCGAGAAAGGCGTGAAGTAAAAGGGTACATAGTCGTTCAGCAGCCCGCCCGGTGGCATAGGCACAGCGTGGCGTGCGCGCTTGTCAATCAGTTCCGCATTACCAATGCTCACCCAGTTAGGTGCCCGCAGTGCACTATTGCCGCAGTGCAGTCCATGCTGCAGCACCCACGGTAAATTGTCGCGATGGATGATTCGCCAGATCAGCGCTTTTTCGGGGTTGAGGTTCTTGTAAATCATTTAAGAAACATGTTCTCATTTACGTCAACCCTAACGGCTACTCCCAGGCGATTGGCCCACGTACGGACTTTTCGTTCAATCGTTGTGTCGCGGACATAGATAGCAAAGAACTGAGAAACTGGCACTGTGCTGGGTGCAAGGCACTCGGCCATGCATACGCTCTTGCAAACCGGGTCACGGTAATCGCGTTGATTCATCTTCTGCCAATCGATTGCCTCAAAACCCTCAGCGTAATCGAGCAGTTCCATTTCACCGCTGGCCAACGGGTGGCGAGGAAGAATTTTCCAGTTCTTCTTGGCAGCAAGCTCACGCTTCGCGGCAATGAGTGCGAATGGGGTGTCCTTGTGGGTTTTCTGAACAATTCCATCGAAAGGGTTGTTTACGAACCAGTGAAACGGGACATACCCCTCCAACACCAAGCCCTGCCGTTTATGAAGGATCTCTTTGTCCGCAACGTCTTGGAAACCCGTCAGCTGATTCCGGGGCAGAAGCCCTTTCTCAAGGATGGATGGGATGTTCTTGAGTGCTGTCAAGTGATAGATGAGCTTCTTGTTTTTGTAATCCGCCATACGCTCCCCAATATGCTATTGAACTGAGACCTTGCCTGTGAGCAGGTCTTGCATGAGGCCAAGTTTTTGTTGGCGCAGTTTTGCCAAGTGGTCACGCAATGCAAATATGCGGGTGTCTGCGGATTTGAGCTTTTTGGCAATCGCTTGTTGTTCAGCTAGCTCGACTGGGCAAGCGATCTTCAAGCGTTTGAAGTACGCCAAGCCAATGGTCAGGATGGTGCTGCCCATGGCGATGTTCTCAAACGTGCGCTTGTTGAACTGCAGCCAGTAATACAGGAAGTGGTTGTCCATCTTCTGGTCGCACTTCCAGCACATGAAGTGTTGACTAACCGCCATGGACTCGGTGGTGATGGCGCTTTTGCCAACGCCTGCATCACGCGACAGCACCACGATGCCTGCTGGGTGCAACACTGCGGATGAATTCAGGATGCCTTTGTGGCTAACTTCAAGCTCCGTGTCTGAAATGTAGAGTTGGTCCAACTTCTTGGAGTCCGCCAGCGACACCCATTTGATGCCGCCATTCCAATACTCGGGGTGGTCTTTGTTTGGCGTGTGGCCGCTGCCCCGATGCGCCAAGTTATCTAGTAGCTCATACTGCCACTCCCTCGGAATCCACCCAATCGCCGTTTCCTGGTACAGCTCGGGCGCATGTTCGCGGGGTGGGCGAAGTTGGCCGTTGGGGAGCACGCCACGGGTGAAGAGGTCGTGCATCAGGCCGGCTTTGATGTGCTGGTATTTCTCGATCAGCGCTTCGGTTTGTTCGATGGCGGTGTCGATGGTCGAGAGTACCCGACAGATCGCTGTTTGTTTCTCTGTATCCGGCGCTAACAGCATGAAACTGCGGATGAAGTCTTTGCGTAAATGCCTTAACCCTGAACCTTCAAAACCCACATAGTCAATTTTTGAAAGACTAAGTTCAAGTGCGCGGAAAACAAACTCCTGTAGCAACAGATTTTGGTCACGAACTCTGAATGCCCACGTGTCGGTGGAGTATGCGAACTTCTCTTTGCCTAAGTGAACAGATGCAACGCCGCCAGTTCCCATCAATATGGCCTCGCGATCACATTGCCATGTGTTGGTGCGCTTCGGTGTCGAGCTAGAGCAAAAAAATGGATAAGCGCCGCTACTCGTGGCAGCAGCAGCGGGCAAGATCGACTTTGGCAACTCGATCAGTACGTCCCCCAAGCGAACTGGAGACACTTCCTCACTCATACCCCAACTCCACCAAAAACCCCTGCAACGCCGCCGCCGCCGCATCCCGCTGCGCCTCAATCTGCTTGGCCGTCACTGCGTATTTGCGCCACAGGTTTTCAATGGCAGCCACACAAGCCCGTTGATCGGCGCGCAGGTAGTGTTGGAAGTTACTCATCAACACTTGGCCGAGGCGCTGGATGATGATGACGCGAGCCTCATCGGCGCTGATTTTTTTGCGGGCTTGCTCCACCAATGCGTCGCGCTTCTCGGTGGTGCTTTTGATGTGGGCTTTGAGGGTTTTGGCTTCGTCTTCCAGTGCTTTGTGGCGTTGGAGCTGTGCTTCGATGCGAACTGCCTCTTTGGCAAACGCTTGCCAGTCGCCCAGACCGGGGTCGCGCTTGGCCGCCTTGGCCATGCCCTTGGCGTCTTTGAGTGCGGCCTTGAGCGACTTCACCTCGTCGGCTGGCAGCACGCCCGTGTCTTCGGTGTCTTCAAAGTCTTCTTCGCTGGCGGCGGTAAACAGGGCTTGCAGTTCAGCCAGGCGGGCGTGCTGGGTCTCTAGCTCGGCCAGCACCTGGGGGAACTGGCTTTGCAGAATGTCGTCGTCCGGTATCAGCTCGGGGCCCCAGCCGCTGGCGGCGATGGATTTGAGGTCGGACGCCAGGGTTTGGTAGAAGTTGGCAAACGCGCCGCGCACCTGGTAGCGGGTAAGCAGAGACTGGCCCACCAACACGCGCTCGATTCCGTCTAGCAGGGCGGCGCGCACGGCGTACACGTTGCGGTCGGTGGCGTGTTGGTTGGTGGCGTCGGGGGCCAGGGCTTCCACGATAGGCAGGTGCTGTTGCCACCACGCGCCGAGCTGCCGCATGAACTGGGCTTGGCGCTCTAGCACGCCGGGGTGCTGGGCCACGTGCTCTGCGATGGCGCGCTGGCTTTGCAGGGCTTGGGTGAAATCGGCGTATGGGACGGGGGCCGGCCCTTCGACAGGCTCAGGGCGAACGGGGTTTAGTAGGGAGCCAACGGGGTTTGGTGGGGGGCGAACGGGGTTTGGTGAGGGGCGAACGGGGTTTGGTGAGGGGCTAGCGGGGTTTGGTGAGGGGCTAGCGGGGTTTGGTGGGGTGCGGACGGTGAAGCAGCTCTCGCGCAAGCCGGGGTAGTTGTGCCAGAAGTGGGCGAGGGTGTCCACTTCGGCCAGGGGCACACCGCCATGCAGGTGGGCACGCACGTCGTGCGGTTCAGGGGGTGGCGCGTTGTCCACGTAGCGGCGGATGTTGCAGTTGTAGTCTTCTGCTTGGATTTCGGCCACCGGCACGCGCCTGGCATAGGCGGGTATGTCTTGCCCCGCGCGGTATGCGTGGACGATCTTGTCAATGTCTTCGGCGCGCAGGTGGTTTTGGGCCTTGCCTTCGCGGTATTCGCGGTCTGCGTTGATGAACAGCACTTGGCTGCGCTGCGCGGCTTTGTCTTTGTTGAGCACCACGATGCAGGCCGGAATACCGGTGCCATAGAACAGGTTGCCCGGCAGGCCGATGACGGCTTCTAAATAGCCGTTGTCAATAAAGTGTTTGCGCGCCTCACGCTCTTCGCCACCGCGAAACAGCACGCCGTGGGGCATGACGGTGGCCAGGCGGCCATCGTTTTTCAGCACCGCCAGCATGTGTTGCACAAACATGAGGTCGGCCTTTTTTCCTTTTTCGGGCATCCACACTGGGAAGCGGCCAGGAAACTGCATGTCTTTCTTGATGTAGTTCTGGCTGAACGGTGGGTTGGCCAGCACGCGGTCAAAGCGGCGCAGTTGGTTGGTCTCGTCTTTGTGCTGGGGCTCGCGCAGGGTGTCTTGCTGGCGAATGTCGGCGTCGGGAATGCCGTGCAGCAGCATGTTCATTTTGCAAATCGACCAGGTGGTGCCCATTTTTTCCTGGCCGAACAGGCGCACGTTGGAGGCGTCTTGTCCCTTTTCACGGACGTAATCGCGCACCTGAATCAGCATGCCGCCGGAGCCAACGGTTGGGTCGTACACGCGCATGCCGTCTTCGGGGTCGCAGATTTCCACGCAAATGCGCACCACTTCGGCGGGGGTGTAAAACTCGCCGGCTTTTTTGCCCGCAGAGTCGGCAAAGTACTTGATGAGCCATTCATAGGCTGCGCCCAGCAGGTCAGGGAACTCGAAGTCGCTGTCTTTGAGCGGAATCTTGTCGAAGTTCTGAATGAAGTCGGCCAGCGTGTCGTCGTCCAGGGTGGTCTGGCCTATCTTGCGGTTGAAATTGATGGTGCCTTTGAGTACGTCTTGCAGGGCTTCGGCGTTGTCTTCTTCCAAGGCCTCTAAAGCCTTGTTGAGCATGGAGCCAACGTTGGTTTTGAGGTGCTTGAGGGCCGGGTGTTGAATGGTTTTTGGGTTGCCGTTCGGGTCCGTGGTGTGCTCTGACCATGGCGTACTCCAGCGGGCGCGCTCTGGCACAAAGAAATACTTGCCGGCGTACTGGTCTTTGTCTTCCAGGTTGAGCGCGATGTCGGCGCTGCTGAGTCCGGCGGCTTTGCCTTCAGCCTTGATTTGCTCGCGGCGCTCGTCAAACAGGTCGCTGGCGCGTTTGAGAAATAGCATGCCAAAGATGTACTCCTTGTACTCGCTGGCGTCCATGTTGCCGCGCAGCGCATCGCAGGCGGTCAGCAACAGGTATTCGAGGCGGCTAAGGGTCAGTTTGGCGGGCGACGTGGTGGGCAACATGGTGGGCGATAGTAGCAACTCCGACAAGAGCAATTTGCTGAATCGCGCCAAAGAAAAACGGCACTCGAAGGTGCCGTTTTAACTAGAGGAAGCCAGGGTGGTCAGGCGTTAGGGGCATGGGGTTCAAGCCGCTTTCACTTGCAAACGCCAAGCATGCAACAGCGGCTCGGTGTAGCCGCTGGGCTGCTCCAGGCCCTTGAACACCAGATCGGTGGCCGCCTTGTAGGCTTTGGAGGTTCCGAAGTTGCCCGCCATGTTTTTGTAAAGCTTGTCGCCCGCATTTTGCTTGTCCACCACGGCAGCCATGCGCTCAAAGGTTTCAGAAACCTGCGCCTTCGTCGCCACGCCGTGCAACAACCAGTTGGCCATGTGCTGGCTGCTGATGCGCAAGGTGGCGCGGTCTTCCATCAGGCCCACGTTGTGGATATCGGGCACCTTGGAGCAGCCCACGCCCTGGTCGACCCAGCGCACCACATAGCCCAGAATGCCCTGGGCGTTGTTGTCCAGCTCTTGCTGCTTCTCGGCGGCAGACCAGTTGGGCGTGGTGGTCACAGGAATGGTCAGCAAGCCGGTGAGCAGCGTGTCGCGCACCTTTTCGTAGTTGGTTTTTTCCAGGTCTTTCTGGATGTCGGCCACCAGCACCTGGTGGTAGTGCAAAGCATGCAGTGTCGCGCCGGTGGGGCTGGGCACCCAGGCGGTGTTGGCACCGGCCAGTGGGTGGCCGATTTTTTGTTGCAGCATGGCCTTCATCAAATCGGGCATGGCCCACATGCCTTTGCCGATTTGCGCCTTGCCGCGCAGGCCGCAGCTTAGGCCGACCAGCACGTTGTTCTTTTCGTAAGCGGCAATCCAGGCGCTGGTCTTCATGTCGCCCTTGCGCACCATGGGACCCGCGTGCATGGAGGTGTGCATCTCGTCGCCGGTGCGGTCCAAAAAGCCGGTGTTGATGAAGGCCACGCGGCTGGCGGCTGCGGCAATGCAGGCCTTCAGGTTGACGCTGGTGCGGCGCTCCTCGTCCATGATGCCGAGCTTGACGGTGCTCTCCGGCAGCCCCAGCACCTTCTCTACCCGGCCAAACAGCTCGGCAGCAAACGCCACTTCGGCGGGGCCGTGCATCTTGGGCTTGACGATATAGACCGAGCCCTTGCGCGAGTTGCGCACCAGGCCCTTGTCAGCGTCTTTCTTGGTGCGCTGCAGATCGTGCAGGGCGATGGTGGTGGTCACCATGGCGTCCAGAATGCCCTCGGGGATTTCTTGCTGCGTGCCATCGGCGGCCGTGTAGAGCACCGCCGGGTTGGTCATCAGGTGGCCCACGTTGCGCAGGAACATGAGACTGCGGCCGTGCAGCCGGACGGTGCCTTTGCCGCTGGCCGCTGTGTAGATGCGGTCCGGGTTGAGGCCGCGCGTCAGCGCCTTGCCGCCTTTCTCGAATCGCTCCACCAGCGTGCCTTGCAGTATGCCCAGCCAGTTGCTGTAGGCCAGCACCTTGTCCTCGGCGTCCACCACGGCCACCGAATCTTCGAGATCGAGGATGGTGGACAAAGCGGCTTCGACCACCAAGTCGCTCACGCCAGCGGCATCGGTTTTGCCAATGGGTGTGCTGCGGTCGATTTGCACATCAAGATGCAGCCCGTGGTGCTGCAACAAGACCGAGCTGGGCGCTTTGGCATCGCCCGTGTAGCCGATGAACTGGGTGTTGTCTTGCAGTTTGGAGGTGCCGCCCTCCTTGAGCGAGACCACCAACTGGCCGTCCTTGACGCGGTAGCCGGTGGAGCCCACATGCGAGCCCTTCTTGAGAGGCGCGGTGCGGTCCAGCACATGGCGCGCGTACGCAATGACCTTCTTGCCGCGCTTGGGGTTGTAGCCGCCTTTTTTACCGGCCTTTTCACAGCCTTTTTCTTCCGAGATGACGTCGGTGCCGTACAGCGCGTCGTACAGCGAGCCCCAGCGGGCGTTGGCGGCGTTGAGGGCGTAGCGGGCGTTCAGAATGGGCACCACCAGCTGTGGCCCGGCTTGTTTGGCCAGCTCAGTGTCCACGTTGGCAGTGCTCACCTTGACCTTCTTGGGGCTGGGTACCAGGTAGCCGATTTCTTCCAGCATGGCTTTGTAGGCAGGCATGTCGGCAATGGGGCCGGGGTGGGCTCGGTGCCAAGCGTCCAGTGCGGTTTGCAGGCGGTCGCGCTCGGCCAGCAGGGCGATGTTTTTGGGCGCCAGGTCGGCCACGATGGCGTCAAAGCCCTTCCAGAAAACCTCGGGCGCAATGCCCGTTCCGGGCAGCACTTTGTCTTGGATGAAGGTGAACAACACACTGGCCACATGAAGGCGGTGGACTTGGGTGCGGGGGGTGGAAGGAGCTGACATGGGACGCCTCTTGTAAAAAATCGAACCGAACTTGGCACTGTATTCGATACTTAAAGCGCCACTATATGGAAAAATATCACTCGATTTGTGACTAGAAATGCGGTATCCATGCAAGCAAACGTCCCCTTGTCCGCCCCGTCCTTGCCCCTCGCCGGCATCCGCGTTGTCGAGTTCACCCACATGGTGATGGGCCCCACCTGCGGCATGGTACTGGCCGATTTGGGCGCCGAGGTTATCAAGGTGGAGCCGTTGGCTGGGGACAGCACCCGCAAGCTGCTGGGCAGCGGCGCGGGGTTTTATCCGCTGTTCAACCGCAACAAGAAAAGCTTGGCTATCAACCTGCAAAGCCTCAAAGGCCGCGAGGTGGTGCTGAGGCTGATCGCCACCGCCGACATCGTGAGCGAGAACTTCAAGACCGAAACGATGCAAAAGCTTGGCCTCGATTACGCATCGCTGCGCGGCTTGGACGAGCGCCTGATCTACGTCAGCCACAAAGGCTTTTTGCCTGGGCCGTACGACCACCGCACCGCGCTCGACGAGGTGGTGCAAATGATGGGTGGTCTGGCCTATATGACCGGGCGCCCGGGCGACCCGCTGCGCGCGGGCAGCAGCGTCAACGACATCATGGGTGGCATGTTCGGTGCAATTGGTGCCATGGCCGCGCTGATGCAGCGCCAGCACACCGGCAAAGGACAAGAGGTGCAGTCGGCGCTGTTTGAGAACAACATTTTTCTGGTGGCCCAGCACATGCTGCAGTTCGCCGTCACCGGCAAGCCCGCCGCGCCCATGCCCGAACGCATTTCGCCCTGGGGCATTTACGACGTGTTTGCAGTCAAAGACCAGGCGCAGATTTTCTTGGCCGTGGTGGGCGACACGCAGTGGGGCGTGTTTTGCAAGGCCTTTGCTTACGCCGACCTAGCCGCTGATCCCCGCACCGCCACCAACAACGACCGCGTGCGCGCCCGCAGCTGGCTCATCCCGCTGCTGCGGGAAAGGCTGGCGCAACACAGTGCACAGGAACTGACCGCGGTCTTCGAGGCCCATGGTTTGCCCTTTGCGCCGATCACCGATCCGCAGCATTTGTTTGACGACCCGCACCTGCAGCAAACCGGCGGCCTGGCCCCGATGGAGCTGCCCGATGGCCGGCCCACCACCGTGCCCTTGTTGCCGCTCATGCTTGACGGCCAGCGCCTGGGCTTGCGCCACAACCCGCCCAAGCTCGATGAGCATGGCATGGAAATCGTTCGCGGCCTGGGTTACGCGGACGAGGAAATCACTGCCATGCGCAAGGACGGCATCCTGCGCTCTGCGGCGTTCGAGGTGGCTGCGCCCAATGCCGCACCCACCCCATGAGCAAGCTCAAGCAACTGGAGTCCTTTGTGTCGATTGCCCAGCGCGGCAGCCTGACCGCCGCCGCCCATGCCGAGGGCGTAGCACCCGCCATCATGGGTCGCAGGCTGGATGCATTGGAAGAGCGCTTGGGCGTGAAGCTGCTGTTGCGCACCACGCGGCGCATCACGCTCACCCACGAGGGCAGTGCGTTTTTGGAGGACTGCCAGCGCATCTTGGCCGACCTCGCCAATGCCGAGGCCAGCGTGAGCGCCGGTGGCATCAAAGCCAGCGGCCACCTGCGCACCACCGCGCCAGCGGGTTTTGGACGGCGCCATGTGGCCCCGCTGGTGCCGCAGTTTCAGGCGCTGCACCCGGAGGTCACGATCTCGCTCAACCTGAGCGACCGCGTGGTGGACCTGGCCGCCGAGGGCTTTGACTGCGCGGTGCGGGTGGGCGACATGCCGGACTCGTCCTTGGTGAGTGTGCGCATGGCCGACAACCGTCGCCTGTGCGTGGCGGCACCGGCGTTTTTGGCACGCCATGGCACGCCGCAAACACCGGCCGACTTGCTGCGCCTGAGCTGCCTCACCCTCTCCAGCGATGCCTCACAAACCCGTGGCTGGGCGTTTCGCAGTCAACCCGGCGATGCGACCGGGGTCACCTACCTCAAACCTGCCGGGCCGCTGGACTGCTCTGACGGCCAGGTGCTGCACGACTGGTGTTTGGCTGGCTACGGCATCGCCTGGCGCAGCACCTGGGAGGTGGAGGCCGACATCGCAGCGGGCCGGCTGGTGCCCTTGCTAGAAGACTATGCGGCCCCGCCCAACGGCATCTATGCGGTGTTCCCGCAGCGCAAGCACTTACCGCTGCGCGTGCGGCTGTGGATTGAACACCTCAAGCAGCACTTCGGTTCGCCCGAGTTTTGGAAGGTGCCGGCCGCAAGCTAGCGGGTGTGGCTGGCGCGGCTGGAGCCTATGCGCCAAACTCCAGGCCCAGTGTGTGGGCCCGCTCGCGTGCGGCGTGTATGGCGGCGATGAAGTGGTCTTTGACCTGGCTGCGCTCCATGGAGGTGATGGCGGCATAGGTGGTGCCGCCCTTGGAGGTGACGCGTTGGCGCAGTACTTCGGGGGCATCGGTAGAAGCCCGCGCCAGTTCGCCTGCGCCCAGGCAGGTGGCCACCGCCAGCCGGTGGGCGTGTGCTGGGTCCAAGCCCATTTGCACACCGGCCGCAATCATGGCCTCCATGAAATAGAACATGTAGGCCGGGCCCGAGCCCGAGAGTGCGGTGACGGCGTCGAGCTGGTCTTCATGGTCTAGCCACAAAAATTCGCCGGTGGTGCCAATCACCCGCTCGGCCCAGGCGCGGTCTGCGGGCGTGACGGCGGGGCGGGCGCACAGCGCGGTAATGCCTTTGCCGATCAAGGCCGGCGTGTTGGGCATGCTGCGGATGACGCGCTCATTGCCCAGCCATTGCGCAATGGTCTCGCTGCGTATGCCTGCTGCCACGCTGAGGTGCAGCGCGCCTGTGGTGTAAGGCTGCGCGGCCGCGGCCGCCTCTTTGAATACCTGGGGTTTGACCGCCCAGATCACCATGCCCGCCTGCCCGAGCGTGGCGTTGGCGTGCTCCAGCGCGTCCAGGCCCAGGCTGCTGCGCAGCGCGTTGCGGGCCGACTCAAACGGTTCGACCACCGTCAGGCCGCTGCGGGGAAATCCCTGCCGCAGCAGCCCGCCAATGAGGGCGCTGGCCATGTTGCCGCCGCCGATAAATGCAATGTGTTCGCTCATGATGTTGTCCTTTGCGCCAAGCGCTTGACCTACTGCGTTTGCAGCTCGTGTGGCGTGCTGCTCACCCAGTCGCCTGAAATACTGCCCATCACAGGACGGTTTGGCGCACCGCATGCTCCCAGTGCGCCATGCGCTGTGCTGCTTGGTCGCGCGAAATGGAGGGCTCGAAGCGGCGCTCCGCGCGCCACAGGGCGGACAGCTCGCCCGTGCTTTTGTACACCCCGGTCGTGAGTCCTGCGAGGTAGGCCGCTCCCAGCGCCGTGGTTTCGGTGACAGCAGGTCGCACCACTGCAATGCCCAGCAGATCGGCCTGAATTTGCATCAGCAAATCGTTAACGCAGGCGCCACCGTCCACCCGCAGTTCGGTCAACGGCGCCCCCCCGCCCTGGGCTGCGTCGCGCGCCATGGCCAGCAACAGCGCCGCGCTTTGGAAGGCAATGCTGTCCAGCGCCGCGCGGGCGATATGTGCCAAGGTGGTGCCGCGCGTCAGGCCGGTGATCGTGCCGCGGGCATCTGGCTTCCAATACGGCGCGCCCAAGCCGGTGAAGGCTGGCACCACCATCACACCGCCCGCGTCGGGCACGCTTTGCGCGAGGGTCTGCACCTGGTGACTGGCCTCGATCGCGTGCAGGCCGTCGCGCAGCCACTGCACGACCGCTCCGCCAACAAACACGCTGCCCTCCAGCGCGAACTCCGGTGTTGGCGTGGTTTGCGCTGCGCTGGTGGTGATCAGGCCGTTGCCCGAGGTCTCAAAGCGCGTTCCGGTGTGCATCAGCATGAAGCAGCCGGTTCCGTAGGTGTTCTTGGCCATGCCCGGCGCAAAGCAGGCTTGGCCAAACAAGGCGCTTTGCTGGTCACCAGCGACGCCGCCAATGGCGATAGGGTGGCCCAAGAGCACGGGTTGCAGCGTGCCAAACAGCGAGGCTGAGGGCTGCACGGCGGGCAGCAGGCTGGTGGGGATGTCCAGTGCAGCGAGCAACTCAGCATCCCACTGGTTGGTGTGCACATTGAACAGCATGGTGCGCGACGCGTTGCTCACATCGGTGGCATGCACTTCACCCCCGGTGAGCTGCCAGATGAGCCAGCTGTCGATGGTTCCAAAGGCCAGCTCGCCGCGCGATGCCAGTTCGCGCGCGCCTGGCACGGTATCGAGCAGCCACTGCAGCTTGGTGGCGGAAAAGTAGGCGTCCACCAGCAAGCCGGTTTTGGCCCGAATGGTGTCGGCCAGGTCACGCGCGCGCAGCGCAGCGCACGCGGGCTCGCCGCGCCGGTCCTGCCAAACGATGGCGTTGTGGATAGGCAGACCGGTCTTGCGGTTCCAGACCACCGTGGTTTCGCGTTGGTTGGTGATGCCGATGGCGCGCACCTCGCGCGCGGCCACGCCCACCTTGGCCAGCGCCTCTTGCGCGGTGGCGAGCTGGATGCGCCAAATCTCTTGTGCATCGTGCTCCACCCAGCCGGGCTGGGGGTAGATCTGCGTCAGCTCCTTCTGCGCGCTGGACACGGTGTGACCGTGTTCGTCAAACAGAATGCTGCGGGCGCTGGAAGTGCCTTGGTCGAGTGCGAGCAGGTAGGTCATCGGTGTCCCCGGAGTTCGGTGGTCTAATTTACCTTAGGCCTTCTTGCGGTTTCCTGCACGCCCGGGAAGTTCAAGCTGGGGTGCCGTCAGCCCCCAGCGAAACGGATCCGAAAGGGTCTGAAAGTGCGGCACCACCAACACTCGCGCACCGATCGGTTTTTGACCATGCCACCAGCCACCCCCGCGATGCCCACCCCGCGCGCCGAGCTGCTGGCCCGTTTGGCCCAGGAGCAGGTGGTCGATATCGCAGTGGTCGGCGGCGGCGCTACTGGTTTAGGGGTGGCACTGGACGCTGCGGCGCGCGGCCTGCGGGTGGTGCTGGTGGAGTCGCATGACTTTGCCAAAGGCACGTCGTCGCGTGCCACCAAGCTGGTGCACGGTGGCGTGCGTTACCTTGCCCAGGGCAACATCGGCTTAGTTCGTGAGGCGCTGCACGAGCGCACCACGCTTTTGCACAACGCGCCTTACTTGGCCCAGCCGCTGGCGTTTGTCATTCCCTCGTACCACTGGTGGGAGATCCCGTTTTACGGGGCGGGCTTGGCGGCGTATGACTTGCTTGCGGGCAAGGCTGGACTGGGGCGCACTGAGCTGATCGGCAAGACCCGCACCCAGGCCTTGCTGCCCTCGGTGCGGCCCGAGGGCTTGAAGGGCGGAATCAAGTACTGGGATGGCCAATTCAACGACGCCCGGCTTGCGCTGGCCTTGGCCCGCACCGCCGCGCTGCACGGCGCCTTGTTGGTCAACTACTGCCGTGCTGACGGCTTGCTGTATGAGGCTGGCCAGGTCGCGGGGGTGCAATGCGTGGACACGCTGACCGGCACAAGCTACCGGGTGCGGGCGCAGTGCGTGGTCAATGCCGCCGGGGTCTGGGTGGACGCTTTGCGGACACACGATAGTCCAGCGCATCAGGCCCTTGGCGGCGCCCCTGTCAAGCCGATGGTGGCCCCGAGTCAAGGCGCGCATTTGGTGGTGGACCGAGATTTTTTGGGTTCGGACACCGCTTTGATGGTGCCCAAAACCTCGGACGGCCGGGTCTTGTTTGCGGTGCCCTGGCTGGGCAAAGTGATTTTGGGTACCACCGACACCCCCCGCATGGACCTGGACCGAGAGCCCCTGGCCTTCGACGAGGAAGTGGCCTTTATCTTGGGTGAATCGGCCCGTTACCTGCGTCGCCCACCATGCCGCGCGGATGTCCGCAGCATCTGGGTGGGCCTGCGCCCCTTGGTGAAGCCGCAAAGCGATAGCGTCGAAGCGACCAAGGCCATCAGTCGGGAGCACACCGTGTTGGTCAGTCGAAGTGGCCTGGTGACTGTGACCGGCGGCAAGTGGACCACCTACCGGGCGATGGCCGAGGATGTGCTGTCTACCTGCGTGGCCCACGGCCTGGTTGTCACGGGGGTGGCGTCGCGCACGGGACACCTGCATTTGGTGGGCAGTGGCGGCTCGGGCCACGACGCGCCGGTGTCGATCAGCGCACCGCCGGGCCTGCATTCGTATGGCGTGGAAGCCCCCCAGGTAGCAGCCTTGCCGGGCGCCACTTCGGTGCTGTGCGACGGCTTGAGTGAGGCCATGGTGCGTTTTGCCGCCCGCTATGAGTACGCAGTGACGGTAGAGGACATGCTTGCGCGCCGCTCCCGCTTGTTGTTTTTGGACGCGCGTGCTGCCTTGGGCTTGGCAGACCGCGTCGCGGCGATCCTGCAGCAAGAGACCAGGCTGGACCCGCAGACCCAGGCGTTCAAGGTGTTGGCCGAACAGTATTTCCTGGTGCCATAAAAAATCTGGACGGTCGGCCAAATTCCGTGCATAATGATGGGCTTCGCTTGAATAAAGCTTGAAGACTCAGCCCAATTGAGCGGCGTGCAAGTGGTTTGCACGGCGAGCAACGGGCCCAAGACTGGCTTGAGGCGTTTTCTGTGGCACACCCACCGTGTGCTCGCGAATGGCGCATCAGGTGCAAGTTGGGAATAAAGAAATGATCCAAACTGAATCTCGACTGGAAGTCGCCGACAACACCGGCGCCAAATCCGTGCTGTGCATCAAGGTGCTGGGCGGATCGAAGCGTCGCTACGCTAGCGTCGGCGACATCATTAAAGTAAGCATTAAAGAAGCTGCTCCGCGCGGCCGCGTCAAAAAAGGCGAGGTTTACAGCGCTGTGGTGGTGCGCACTGCTAAGGGCATCCGTCGCAGCGACGGTTCTTTGGTGAAGTTCGACGGCAACGCCGCGGTGCTCCTAAATGCCAAGCTGGAGCCCATTGGCACCCGCATTTTTGGACCAGTCACGCGCGAGTTGCGCACTGAGAGGTTCATGAAGATCGTGTCCTTGGCGCCAGAAGTTTTGTAAGGACAAGCCATGAACAAGATTAAAAAAGGCGATGAAGTCATCGTGATCGCGGGCCGCGACAAGGGCAAGCGCGGAAAAATCTCTTTGCGTACTGACGACGCTCACGTGGTTGTGGAGGGCGTCAATGTAGTCAAAAAGCACACCAAGCCCAACCCGATGAAGGGTGTGGCAGGCGGTATCGTTCAAAAGACCATGCCTATCCACCAGTCCAACGTTGCTATCTTCAATGTAGCAACTGGCAAGGCGGATCGCGTGGGTATCAAATTGTTGGCCGACGGTAAGCGCGTTCGCGTTTACAAGTCCAGCGGCGAAGAAATCAAGGCGGCATGACCATGGCACGTTTTCAAGAGCATTACCGCGACAAGGTGGCCCCGGAGTTGACGGCCAAGTTTGGCTACAAGTCGCCCATGCAGGTGCCGCGTCTGACAAAAATCACCCTCAACATGGGTGTGAGTGAAGCGGTCGCCGACAAGAAGGTGATGGATAACGCGGTCGCTGACCTGACCAAGATTGCGGGTCAAAAGCCCGTGGTCACGAAGTCCAAGAAAGCGATTGCCGGATTTAAGATTCGTGAAGGCCAAGCTATTGGCTGCATGGTCACCCTGCGTGGTGTGCAGATGTACGAGTTCTTGGATCGCTTCGTGACGGTGGCGCTGCCCCGCGTGCGGGACTTCCGTGGTATCTCCGGTCGCGCGTTCGATGGCCGCGGAAACTACAACATCGGCGTGAAAGAGCAAATCATTTTCCCTGAGATTGAGTACGACAAGGTGGACGCCTTGCGTGGTCTCAACATCAGTATCACCACGACCGCAAAATCAGACGAAGAAGCCAAGGCGCTTTTGGCTGGCTTTCGCTTCCCCTTCAAGAATTGAGGTGACCAGTGGCTAAGATGGCTTTAATCGAGCGCGAGCTCAAACGTGACAAGTTGGCTGCCAAGTACGCAAAGAAATATGCGGAACTGAAGTCGGTAGCTTCTGATTTCAAGCGCACCGAAGACGAGCGCGCTGCTGCGCGGCTCGGATTGCAAAAGCTGCCGCGCAATGCAAACCCTACCCGCCAGCGCAACCGCTGCTCCATCACCGGTCGGCCGCGCGGTACCTTTCAGCATTTCGGGTTGGCGCGCGCAAAGATCCGCGAAATGGCGTTCGCCGGGGAAATTCCCGGTGTCGTTAAAGCCAGTTGGTAAGCGGCAGGAGAATCAAATATGAGTATGAGTGATCCCATTGCCGACCTGCTGACCCGCATTCGCAATGCGCAAATGGTGGCCAAAAAAACCGTGTCGGTTCCGTCTTCCAAAGTGAAGGTCGCGATTGCGCAGGTGCTCAAGGATGAGGGCTATATTGATGGCTTCAAGGTGACCACCGAAGGCGGTAAATCCGAACTTTCGATCGCCCTGAAGTATTACGCCGGTCGCCCAGTGATCGAGCGCATCGAACGCGTAAGCCGCCCTGGACTGCGTGTGTACCGTGGTAGCAGTGTGATTCCCCAGGTTCAAAACGGTTTGGGAGTGGCAATCGTGACTACGCCCAAGGGTGTGATGACCGATCGCAAGGCGCGCGCTTCCGGTGTCGGTGGCGAAGTGCTGTGCTACGTTGCTTAAGCCTGCAAGGAGAATAGTTCATGTCCCGCGTAGGTAAATTACCTGTCCATATTCCGGCTGGTGTTGATGTATCTGTCAAGGCAGACCAAATTAGCGTCAAAGGCGCTGGTGGTGTGTTGAATTTGGCCCAAAGCCAGTTGGTCACAGTGACTAGCGATGCCGGCAAGCTTAGCTTTGTGCCCGCCAATGCATCGCGTGAAGCGGATGCCATGTCCGGCACGATGCGCCAGTTAGTCAACAACATGGTCATCGGTGTGTCCAAGGGCTTCGAGAAAAAGCTCAGCTTGGTCGGCGTGGGTTACAAGGCCCAAGCTACCGGAGCGAAGTTGAATTTGGCTGTGGGGTACTCGCATCCTGTCAACATCGATATGCCTGCTGGTATCACCGTGGCAACCCCGACGCCCACTGAAATCTTGATCAAAGGCGCTGACCGCCAACGTGTTGGCCAAGTTGCCGCCGAGATCCGTTCTGTTCGCCCGCCCGAGCCATACAAAGGCAAGGGAATCCGTTACGCGGACGAAAAGATCACGATCAAAGAAACCAAGAAGAAATAAGGATCTGCATTATGTTGACCAAGAAAGAGCAACGTCTTCGCAGGGCGCGCCAAACGCGCATCCGTATTGCCGCCCAGGGCGTAGCCCGTTTGACGGTCAATCGCACCAACCTGCACATCTACGCCAGCGTGATCTCCGGCGACGGCGCCAAGGTGATTGTGTCGGCATCGACCGCAGAAGCGGAGATGCGCAAGACCTTGGGTGCCGCCGGCAAGGGTGGCAACGTGGCTGCAGCTCAGCTGGTTGGCAAGCGCGTTGCCGAAAAGGCGCGGGCAGCTGGCGTCGAAAAAGTTGCGTTTGACCGTGCAGGTTTTGCGTACCACGGTCGTGTCAAAGCGCTGGCGGATGCGGCGCGCGAAGCTGGCTTGCAGTTCTAAGCAGATCGGAAATCACTATGGCTAAAGTTCAAGCAAAAATGCAAGGTAAGGCCGAGGGCCCCGAAGACGGTCTGCGCGAAAAAATGATCGCCATCAACCGCGTGACCAAAGTAGTTAAGGGCGGTCGAATCCTCGGATTCGCGGCGCTCACCGTGGTGGGCGATGGTGACGGACGTATCGGCATGGGCAAGGGTAAGTCCAAAGAAGTGCCAGCTGCAGTGCAGAAGGCGATGGAAGAAGCCCGCCGCAATATGCTCAAGGTTTCTTTGAAGAATGGCACCATCCATCACCAAGTGATGGGCCACCACGGTGCTGCCAGCGTGATGATGGCACCGGCGCCCAAGGGTACCGGCATCATTGCAGGCGGACCGATGCGCGCGGTGTTTGAAGTGCTCGGTATTACCGACATCGTCGCCAAGAGCCACGGCTCGACCAACCCGTACAACATGGTGCGAGCGACTCTGGATGCTTTGTCCGTCTCGACCACACCCGCCGAAGTTGCCGCCAAGCGCGGCAAGACGGTGGAAGAAATCTTCGCTTAAGGGGCGCACGATGACAACACAAGCAACTGTCAAAGTTCAGTTGGTGCGCAGCCCGATTGGCTGCAAGCAGTCCCACCGCGACACGGTACGTGGCCTGGGCCTTCGCAAAATGGGAAGCCAACGCGAGCTGCAAGACACGCCCGCTGTGCGCGGAATGATTAACAAGATCAGCTACCTGGTCAAAGTGCTCTAAGAGGTTTGTGATGGAACTCAACGACATCAAGCCAGCCGCCGGTGCCAAGCACGCCAAGCGTCGCGTCGGGCGCGGCATTGGTTCGGGCCTGGGCAAGACCGCAGGCCGCGGTCACAAAGGCCAAAAGTCGCGTGCTGGTGGCTACCACAAGGTGGGCTTTGAGGGCGGTCAAATGCCCATGCACCGCCGGCTGCCTAAGCGCGGTTTCAAGTCCCACTTGCTGAAGTTCAATGCTGAAGTGACCTTGACATCGCTAGATGCGTTGGGCCTGTCTGATGTGAATTTGGTGGTGCTTAAGCAGTCTGGTTTAGTGGGTGAAATTGCCAAAGTGGTCAAAGTGATTCATACCGGCGCGATCTCGCGTGCGGTCAATCTCAGCGGAATTGGTGCGACAGCCCGGGCCAAAGCAGCCATTGAAGCTGCTGGCGGCCGGGTTGAGTAAGCAGCGCGTTTTCTTCAGGAAAGACTCACGTGGCAAGTAGCGCAGCACCAACAGCAAAGACCGGCAAGAGCGGGGATCTCGGCCGCCGCTTGGTCTTTTTGTTGCTGGCCTTGGTCGTGTACCGCATTGGTGCGCATATTCCGGTGCCTGGAATCGATCCTGCGCAATTGCAGCAGCTCTTCAAGAGCCAAGCCGGGGGCATATTGAGTTTGTTCAATATGTTTTCAGGTGGGGCCTTGTCGCGTTTCACCGTGTTCGCGCTCGGAATCATGCCGTACATCTCGGCGTCCATCATCATGCAGTTGCTGACCTACGTCGTGCCGACGTTCGAGCAGCTCAAGAAGGAAGGCGAAGCGGGGCGTAGGAAGATCACTCAGTACACCCGCTACGGGACCTTGGGCTTGGCCCTGTTCCAGTCGCTTGGTATCGCTGTAGCGCTGGAGTCGTCGGCGGGATTGGTTATCTCGCCAGGATTTGGTTTCCGGTTCACTGCGGTGGTTACCTTGACGGCCGGGACTATGTTCCTCATGTGGTTGGGTGAGCAAATCACAGAGCGCGGCTTGGGTAACGGTATTTCGATTTTGATTTTTGGTGGCATTGCAGCGGGCTTGCCCAGCGCAATTGGCGGCTTGCTTGAGTTGGTGCGCACGGGGGCAATGAGCATCATCGTGTCCATGTTGGTGGTGGTGCTGGTTGTAGCGGTAACCTACTTTGTGGTGTTCGTTGAGCGCGGCCAACGCAAGATATTGGTGAATTACGCACGGCGCCAGGTGGGCAATAAGGTGTATGGCGGCCAGTCGTCCCACTTGCCCTTGAAGCTCAATATGGCTGGGGTGATTCCGCCGATCTTTGCGTCGTCGATCATCTTGTTGCCCGCCACAGTTGCCAACTGGTTCAGCGCAGGTGAGTCGATGAACTGGCTCAAGGACATTGCTGGCATGCTTAGCCCCGGACAACCGGTCTATGTGATGTTTTATGCTGCCGCCATTGTGTTCTTCTGCTTCTTCTACACGGCCTTGGTCTTCAACAGCCGTGACACAGCAGACAACCTGAAGAAAAGCGGTGCCTTCATCCCAGGCATTCGTCCTGGCGACCAGACCGCGAAGTACATTGATCGGATTTTGTTGCGCCTGACGATGGCTGGTGCAATTTACATCACGTTTGTTTGTTTGCTGCCGGAATTTCTGATCTTGAAGTACAACGTGCCGTTCTATTTTGGTGGAACGTCCTTGCTAATTATTGTGGTGGTGACCATGGATTTCATGGCGCAGGTTCAGAATTATTTGATGTCGCAACAGTACGAATCTTTGCTGAAGAAGGCGAACTTCAATCCCTGATGTTTTGGCATAGCAGGGGCTTGGTTAAGTTGGTGCGATAAGGCCCATGTGGGCGCAGGTAGGCATGTGGTGTTCGGGTACCTGGAATGCCGTAACTGGTTGAGATGTTTTTAGGAGAGAGCTATGAAAGTTTCGGCTTCGGTCAAGAAAATTTGCCGCAACTGCAAGATCATTCGGCGCAAGGGCGTGGTGCGTGTTATTTGCACCGACCCACGCCACAAGCAGCGTCAAGGTTAATCGCAAGAGTTTTAGAGGACGAAAATGGCACGTATCGCAGGCATCAACATTCCGCCGCAACAGCATTCTGAAATCGGGTTGACCGCGATTTTTGGAATTGGCCGTGCGCGCGCTCGCAAGATTTGCGAGGCATGTGGCATCGCATATTCCAAGAAGGTCAAGGATTTGACCGATGGCGACTTGGAAAAAATCCGCGACCAAATTGCCCAGTTCACCATCGAGGGTGACTTGCGCCGTGAAACTACCATGAACATCAAGCGTTTGATGGACATCGGGTGCTACCGTGGTTTTCGCCACCGCCGTGGGTTGCCCATGCGTGGCCAGCGCACCCGCACCAACGCACGCACCCGCAAAGGCCCGCGCAAGGCTGCTGCATCTTTGAAGAAATAATGGGATAACCCACCATGGCAAAAGCACCTTCCAACACTGCTGCACAACGTGTTCGCAAGAAAGTCCGCAAGAATGTAGCGGACGGCATTGCGCATGTGCATGCCTCGTTCAACAACACCATCATCACGATCACCGACCGCCAAGGCAATGCGTTGTCATGGGCGTCGTCAGGCGGACAAGGCTTCAAGGGCTCGCGCAAGTCGACTCCTTTTGCAGCGCAGGTGGCTTCCGAAGTCGCGGGCCGAGCAGCGCTGGAGCAAGGCATCAAGAATTTGGATGTCGAAATCAAAGGCCCCGGCCCTGGCCGCGAGTCCTCTGTGCGCGCTCTTGCAGCGCTAGGCATTCGTATCAACTTGATCGCGGATGTCACCCCGGTTCCACACAACGGTTGCCGTCCCCAAAAGCGCCGCCGTATCTAGTTTTCAACAAGCCCACCGCTGCTGGTTTTTGGCCCGCAGCTCCCGCACCCGTGGTGCGGCAGATGACATAAAAGGAAGTTCAAGTGGCACGCTACCTCGGCCCCAAGGCCAAATTATCTCGCCGTGAAGGCACGGACCTGTTTCTCAAGAGCGCTCGCCGCGCTATTGGAGATAAGGCCAAGTTCGACTCTAAGCCTGGCCAACATGGCCGCACCTCGGGCGCCCGCACCTCGGATTACGGGCTGCAGTTGCGCGAGAAGCAAAAAGTCAAGCGCATGTATGGCGTGCTGGAGCGTCAGTTCCGGCGTTATTTTGAAGAGGCGGACCGCCGCAAAGGCAACACCGGTGCAAACCTGCTGTTCTTGTTGGAGTCGCGTCTGGACAATGTGGTGTACCGCATGGGCTTTGGCTCTACCCGCGCTGAGGCGCGTCAATTGGTGTCGCACAAGGCGGTCACGGTCAATGGCAGCGCAGTCAACATCCCGTCCTACATGGTCAAGGCCGGTGATGTGGTAGCTCTGCGTGAGAAGTCCAAAAAGCAAAACCGTGTGGTGGAAGCACTGCAGCTGGCGGCCCAGGTGGGTATGCCTTCTTGGGTGGAAGTGCATGCGGACAAGGCCGAGGGCACCTTCAAGGGCGTCCCTGACCGTGACCAGTTTGGGGCAGACATCAACGAATCGTTGATCGTTGAGTTGTATTCGCGCTAATCCTTAGCGCCTTTGTAATCGTTCCTTGGCGTCAGGGCACTGACGCCAAGGTGCTTCACCAGCCTTACTGACGTAACGAGTCGGGGGTATTGAGAGGAAGTTTGCATGCAAAACAGTTTGCTAAAGCCCAAGTCCATCAGTGTCGACCAACTGGGTCCCAACCGGGCCAAGGTGACCCTCGAGCCGTTCGAGCGTGGTTACGGCCACACCTTGGGTAACGCATTGCGCCGCGTTCTGTTGTCGTCCATGCCAGGCTTTGCGGCCACCGAAGTGACCATTGCTGGCGTGCTCCACGAGTACTCGTCGATTGACGGCGTGCAAGAAGACGTCGTCAACATCTTGCTCAACCTCAAGGGCGTGGTCTTCAAGTTGCACAACCGCGAGGAAGTCACGTTGAGCCTGCGCAAAGACGCAGAAGGTGTTGTGACCGCGGCTGACATCCAGACCCCACACGATGTGGAGGTGATCAACCCGGGCCACGTGATTGCGAACCTGTCGCATGGTGGCAAGTTGGATATGCAGATCAAGGTGGAAAAAGGACGTGGCTATGTTCCCGGCTCCATGCGCCGCCACGGTGATGAGCCTAATAAGTCGATCGGTCGCATTGTGTTGGATGCGTCTTTCTCGCCGGTGCGCCGCGTCAGCTACACCGTGGAAAGTGCGCGCGTGGAGCAGCGCACCGACCTCGACAAGCTGGTGGTCGAAATTGAAACCAACGGTGCAGTCACCGCAGAAGACGCAGTGCGGGCTTCCGCCAAGATTTTGGTGGAGCAATTGGTGGTGTTTGCACAGCTCGAAGGCAGCGAACCCATGTTCCCGACGCCTACGCGCCAGAGCTCGCAGTTCGACCCCATTTTGCTGCGTCCGGTGGACGAGCTGGAGTTGACAGTGCGCTCTGCGAACTGCCTCAAAGCCGAGAACATTTACTACATTGGTGACCTCATTCAGCGAACCGAAAACGAATTGCTCAAGACACCAAATCTAGGCCGCAAGTCCTTGAACGAAATCAAGGAAGTCTTGGCTTCGCGCGGACTCACCTTGGGCATGAAGCTTGAGAGCTGGCCGCCCGCAGCGCTCGAGAAGCGTTGATACGAAAAATTAAACTGCCCTTCTTGAAGGGCGTGCGCCGCGGTCAGTACCTGGTACGGCTGACCCATAACATACTGAAGGAAAACTATGCGCCACGGACACGGACTGCGAAAACTCAATCGCACCACATCGCATCGCTTGGCGATGCTTCGCAACATGATGAACTCGCTCATCGCGCACGAAGTCATTAAGACAACCGTGCCCAAGGCCAAGGAGTTGCGCCGGGTAGTGGAACCCATGATCACGCTGGCCAAAGACGCCACCGTGGCCAACCGCCGTTTGGCCTTCGACCGTCTGCGCGACCGTGACAGCGTGACTAAATTGTTCAATGAACTGGGCCCGCGCTTCAAGGCACGCCCGGGTGGTTACACCCGCATCTTGAAGATGGGCTTTCGCGTGGGTGACAACGCACCTATGGCCTTGGTGGAGTTGGTCGACCGCCCTGAAAACACCGCTCCTGACACTGCCGAAGTGAAGGCCCAGTAGGTTAGAATCACCGCTTGCCGCGCGATGGAGCAGTCTGGTAGCTCGTTGGGCTCATAACCCAAAGGTCGGAGGTTCAAATCCTTCTCGCGCAACCACCTTACCGTGCGTCCTTTTGGACGAAAAAAGCCCACCTTCCCGTGGGCTTTTTTGTTTCTTGCAACCCAAAGGACCACCCATGATTTTTCCAGCCGACGCCGATGTCATCTCCCACGGAATTCAACTCGCAGTGGCCCCGGTGTTTTTGCTCACTGCGGTGGCCGGCATGATCGGTGTGGTGGCCAACCGGCTGGCGCGCATCATCGACCGCGCGCGTGTGGTGGAGGGGCGCATGAAAGAGAATGCGCCGGGTTTCGACCCCTCGGTTGCTTGGAAGGAGCTCGGCGAGTTGCGCACCCGCGGCCTGCTGGCCAATAGCAGCATCGGCCTGCTCACGTTGTGCGCGATTCTGATTGGAGCCACCATTGTGGTGCTGTTTTTGGGTGAGACCGTGGACCTTCCGATGTTGCGTGCATCCATCGTCAGCTTCCTGGCCGCGCTCGTGAGTTTCATGCTGGCGCTCGGTTGCTTTTTTGCCGAGACTTTGATTGCTACCCGCCTGCTGAACTTCGGCAAAAACCCAACCCGGTCCGTTGGGCCTGACTAAGTCGTGGACTTCTCCACCTGCACCGCGCAGTCATAAAAGGTCGGCCCCCCACCCATGTCGGTGAGACGCTGGCTGGTGAGCTCGTTCACGTTATTGCCGTCCAGCCCTAGCTTGCGCCACCACACGCCCAGCCCGTTGACGACACCGGGCCGCGCCCGCGCGCTGACCCGCGCAGCGCAGCGGTAACTGCCCCGCGCATTGAAGACCCGCACCACGTCGCCGCTCGTTATGCCCCGTGCCGCTGCGTCTTGGGCGTGCAGCTCCAGCAAGGGCTCGCCCTCGATGTCGCGCAGGCTTTTCACGTTGACAAAGGAGCTGTTCAAGAAGTTGCGTGCGGGCGGCGAGATCATTGCCAAGGGGTAGGGCCCGCTGACATCGGGCAATTCGTAGTTTGGCAGGTAGTTGGGTACGCCGTCCTGTCCCAGCGCGTGCAAGCGCGCGCTGAAAAACTCACATTTTCCCGAGGCGGTGGGAAAACCTCCCTTGGCAAACGGTGCGTCGGGCAGTCGGATGCTGGCGAAGCCCTTGTCGAGCAGCTCCTCAAAGCGCACGCTTGGTGCGAATGCGGCGCGGGCCAGCGTCAGGTCGTCATCAATAAAGCAGGCGTCATCAAAACCCATATGGCGGGCTAGGTCGCGAAAAATCTGGCTGTTGCTGCGGGCCTCGCCCACGGGCGCGATGCTGGGGCGGTTGAGCAGTACATCGGTGTGGCCGTAGCTGGCATGCACATCGAGGTGTTCGAGTTGGGTGGTAGCCGGCAAAAGGTAATCGGCGTAATCGGCGGTGTCGGTCTGGAAATGCTCCAGCACCACGGTGAACAGGTCCTCCCGCGCAAAGCCCTGCACCACCTGTCCGGAGTCGGGTGCGATTGCTACCGGGTTGCTGTTGTAAACCACCAGCGCCTGCACCTGCGGGCCAAACTCTGGGCTGCTGGGGCGCAGCAGGTCAGCGCCGATGGTGCTCATGTTGATGCTGCGCGGTGTGCGGCCGGCCAGCAAATCCGGCCGCAGCAGCGCAGCCTTGTTAACCGGTGCGGCGCCAGACGCGGACAGCAGCACACCACCCGCGCGGTGGCGCCAAGCGCCCACCAGCGCAGGCAGGCACGCAATGGCCCGCACTGCGTTGCCGCCGCCGTGCACGCGCTGCAGTCCGTAGTTCATACGGATGGCAACGGGCTCCCCCGCGCGGGCGGTCTGACCGTATTCGCGCGCCAGATCCACAATTTCGTGCACGCCGATGCCGCACACCTCGGCGGCGCGCTCGGGCGGCCACTCCAGGGCGCGTGCCCGCAGTGCGTCCCAGCCGAGGGTGTGCTCGGCAATGTACGCGTGGTCCAGCCAGTCGTTGCGGATGAGCTCGTGCATGAGCGAAAGCGCCAGTGCCGCATCGGTGCCAGGTCGCAGCGCGATGTGCACGTGGCACTTTTCGGCGGTCTCGGTACGCCGCGGGTCGATGCACACCAGCCGCGCACCATGGCGTTTGGCCGTCTGCACATGCCGCCAGAAGTGCAGGTTGCTGGCAATAGAGTTGCTGCCCCAAATCAAGATCAGCTTGGACTCCGCAAAAAACTCGACCCGGTTGCCAACCTTGCCGCCCAAGGTGTGCACCAGCCCCTCGCCACCGGCGGATGAGCACACGGTGCGCTCCAACAGGGAGGCGCCAAGCCTGTGGAAAAAACGCGCCGCCATGCTCTCGCCCTGTACCAGTCCCATAGTGCCAGCGTAGCTGTAGGGCAGGATGGCCTCGGGGTCGTGTTGCGCAATGGCACCCAGGCGTTTAGCGATGTCGGCGAGCGCCTCCGCCCAGCTAACGCGCTCGAAGCGCCCGCTGCCTTTGGGCCCGACGCGGCGCTGCGGAAAGAGCAAGCGCTCGGGGTGGTAGGTGCGCTCGGTGTAGCGCGACACCTTGGTGCACAGCGCGCCGCCGGTGTGGAAATGCGCCGGGTTACCGTGCACTTTAGTGGCCACCCCGTCCTGCACCGTGGTGACCATGGAGCAGGTGTCAGGGCAGTCATGGGGGCAGGCGCCCAGCACTTCAAAGGTGCCGCGCATGGGCGGTGGGCTGCAGGGGTTGTCGGATGGAGGTTGGTTCGCAGGCGTCATGCACGTAATGGTAAGGGCTGCGCCTGTAAAGCGCGGGGAGCATGGGGCGCCGGTGCTGGTCGCTTGGGCGGGGAGTAAGGTGTGTGTGGTGCTGTGTGGGGGTGGCGGCCATAATGCGCCGATGAAACTGATCGACTCCATCGTGGCGGGCGCACCCGACATTGCTGCCATCCGCCGTGACTTGCATGCCCACCCGGAACTGTGTTTCGAGGAGGCGCGCACAGCTGATGTGGTGGCCGCGAAGCTGACCGAATGGGGCATCCCCATCCACCGTGGCCTGGGCACCACCGGTGTGGTGGGCGTGGTGCGCAGTGGCACGTCGGGGCGCGCGATCGGTTTGCGCGCCGATATGGACGCCCTGCCCATGCAGGAGCACAACACCTTCGCGCACACCAGCCGCCACCCCGGGAAAATGCATGCCTGCGGACACGACGGCCACACCGCCATGCTTCTGGCAGCGGCCCGCCATCTGGCCCAGCACCGCAACTTCGATGGCACGGTGGTTTTGATCTTTCAGCCCGCCGAAGAGGGCGGTGGCGGTGCCCGCGAGATGATCAAAGAAGGGCTGTTCACCCAGTTCCCGATGGATGCGGTGTTTGGCCTGCACAACTGGCCGGGCTTGGCGCACGGGGAGTTTGCGGTGAGCGCCGGGCCGGTGATGGCGTCTAGCAACGAGTTCAAAATCACCGTGCGCGGCAAGGGCGGCCATGCCGCCATGCCGAACAACGCACTCGACCCGGTGCCAGTGGCCTGCCAGATGGTGCAAGGGTTTCAGACCATCATCAGCCGCAACATGAAGCCGATCGACGCCGGTGTGATCTCGGTCACCATGGTCCATGCGGGCGAGGCGACCAACGTCATCCCCAACAGCTGCGAGTTGCAAGGAACGGTGCGCACGTTCACTTTTGAGCTGCTGGACATGATCGAAACCCGCATGCGCGAGATGGCGCAGCACACCGCGCAAGCTTTTGGCCTGGAATGCGATTTCGATTTCCGGCGCAATTACCCACCCACCATCAACACCGCGAGCGAGGCCGAGTTTGCACGCCAGGTGATGGCGTCTATCGTGGGCCCCGCGCGGGTGCTGCCGCAAGAGCCCACCATGGGTGCCGAAGACTTTGCTTACATGCTGATGCACAAGCCAGGTTGCTACATCTTCTTGGGCAATGGCGACGGCAGCCACCGAGCCCTGGGCCACGGCGCGGGCCCGTGCATGCTGCACAACCCGAGCTACGACTTCAACGACGACCTCATTCCGCTGGGCGCCACTTACTGGGTGCAGCTGGCCCAAGCTTGGCTGAAGCCTGCGGTGTCAGCCTAGTGCGCGCTGCTGCGCGATGTGCAGCAGCCCGTCAAAAATCAGGTTGTCCACCAGCTCGAAGGGCCGGGTCATGCTGGGGGCCATCTTCCATCCAGCGCCCCCGGTCATGATGCATTTGGGCTCGGTGGCACAGTGCGCCCGCACATGCTGCACCATGCACTCCACGGCGCCCGCGATGGCGTAGGTGCCACCACTGGTGAGGGCATCGCTGGTGTTGGTGGGAAAGGGCTTGACCTCGCCAGTAGGCACGTGCAGCCCGGCAGTGCCTGACTCCAGCGCCCGCAGCATGATGCCGTGGCCCGGCAGTATCAAACCACCCAGAAACTTGCCCGACGCGTCCACCGCTTCGACGGTCACTGCGGTGCCCACCATCACCACTACCATGGGCTGCGCATCGCCTTGGGAGCGCATGCGGTGGTAGGCGCCGATCATCGCCACCCAGCGGTCGGCACCGAGCCGGGCCGGGTGGTCGTAGCCGTTGCGCAAACCGGCCTCGGCCTCGCTGGCCACGACCCACTGTGGCACTACATCCCAGGCGTCCATTTGCTCTTGCACGCGCCGACGCACGGTGTCGCCAGCCACCACGCAGCCCAGCACGCTGCTGGGCGGCTCCATACCGCGCCAGGCACCCTCCGCGAGCTTGTCAATGTTTTCCAAAAACTCCGCGCCCTGCGCCAACGGCGGCGCGTCAGGGCGGGCTAGCGCGTACAGCGCCCACTTCAAGCGGGTGTTGCCGATATCAAGCGCGAGAAACGCCATGTGCGCACTCAGCCCTGCCGCCAGGGCAAACCCGCTCGCCGCCAGCCACCTTGGGTGCCCCGGTGCCCCAAGTGGTCGGGGTCGCCCTCAAAGCCTTCAAGGATGTTGTAGGCCTGCAGCCCAAGCTCGGTCGCCCGCTTGGCTGCTGCCACCGAGCGCACGCCGCTGCGGCATAGCAGCAGCACTTTGTGTCCAGCCGGCACCGCAGATTGCAGCGCGCTGTCAAAGGCTGCATTCATGGCCATGCCCGGCCACTGCTTCCAAGCGATGGCCACCGCACCAGGTACAAGACCCACCCACTCGCGCTCGGCATCGGTGCGCACATCCACCAGCACAGCCTCGCCGGCCCGCCACCAGGCATAGGCCAGGGCGGGACTGACGTCCCCAGCGTAGCCCTGCGCTGGTTGTTGTGACGGTACGTTTGCTCCGTCGGCATCGTGGCGCAAGCCCGAGCGCAAGTTGGCGGGCACCGCCTCGTCCAGCCGCGCAGGCCGGGGGAGTTGCAAGCCCTCCATAGTGGCCACAAACTCCGCCAACGTCTTGCCAGCCACCCGCGCGTTGTGGGCCCTCTCGAAGCCGATGCTGGAGTGGGTGCGGCCGTGGTAATCGTGTCCCGGCCAGACGGTGGTGTGGTCCGGCAGCGCAAACAGCACCTGCTTGAGGCTGTGGAACAAAGCGTGCGCGCTGCCCGATTGGAAATCGGTCCGACCGCAGCCGTTGATCAGCAAGGTGTCTCCCGTAAAAACATGGTCGCCCCAGACGTAACACATGCTGCCCGCAGTGTGGCCGGGCGTAGCCAGCGCGCGCAACTGCTGCGCGCCAAACGCCAGCGTATCGCCATCACTGAGCTGGTGCGCGGCGGTGCCGATGCCGCAGTCCTTGGGAGCGGCGGTGCGGGCTCCGGCGTGCTCGGCCAGCAGTGCGGCGCTGGTGATGTGGTCGGCGTGCGCATGGGTTTCAATCGCCCAGACCAAGCGCAGCCCGTACTGCCGCAACAGCGCGAGGTCGCGCTCGATGTGCTGGTCAACCGGGTCGATGACCACCGCTTCGCGCGTGCCTTCATCAAACACCAAGTAGGTGTAGGTGCATGAGGCCGGGTCGAACAACTGAATAGGCTGCATAGCGTGGTCTGGGGTCGGGATGCGCGGCGTACCTGCGCAGAGCCGCACTGTAATGGATCGTGCGGCAGGGGTCGCGCAAAAGTCGCACAGCCTCCTTGAAAACGAAATCGATTAAAGTTGACGTTTACGTAAACGTCAATCTCTGCCGCCCGATTCCTGCCGAACCCTGCCCCTAACGCGCAACAGCTTTCGTCATACGACCCACCCCACCACCGAGACCGCGCCCATGACCGACCTTTCCGCAGAATCCAAGGCCCTGGCCAACTACCGCCCCACCCACAAGGTGCGCTTTGTCACGGCAGCGAGCTTGTTCGACGGGCACGACGCGTCGATCAACATCATGCGCCGCATCCTGCAGGGCATGGGTGCCGAGGTGATCCATCTGGGGCACAACCGCAGTGTCGATGAGGTGGTGACTGCTGCTTTGCAAGAGGATGTGCAGGGCGTTGCGATCAGCTCTTATCAGGGCGGGCATGTGGAGTATTTCAAGTACATGGTGGATGCCTTACGCGCGCGGGGCGGCGCGCATATCCAGGTGTTTGGCGGTGGCGGTGGGGTGATCGTTCCCTCCGAGATCAGCGCTTTGCACGCCTACGGCGTGGCCCGTATCTACAGCCCCCAAGACGGGCAATCGATGGGCCTGGCTGGCATGGTCGGCGAGATGGTGATGCGCTGCGACCAAGACATCAGCGGCTTCGCGCCCAAGGACCTGGCTGCCATCCAGGGCCACACTGATGCCAGCTGGCGCGCACTGGCGCAGTTGCTCACGGCCATCGAAACGTCCTGCGCCGACGCCGGTTTGCTGCACACATTGCGCGAGCGCGCCGGTGCCTTACGCGTGCCCGTGGTGGGCATCACCGGCACTGGTGGCGCGGGCAAGTCATCGTTGACCGACGAGCTGATCCGTCGCCTGCGGCTGGACCAAGGCGACCGCCTGCGCATTGCGGTCATTTCCATCGACCCCTCACGCCGCAAGAGTGGCGGTGCTTTGTTAGGTGACCGCATCCGCATGAACGCCATCGGTCCGTGGGCACCCACGCGCGCGTTGGACGCTGGCGCCCAACCTCTGAAGCCGTCGGCAGCGGGTGCCGCAGAGGGCAGCGGCCAACGTGTGTTCATGCGCAGCCTGGCCACCCGCGAGTTCGGCAGCGAGATCTCGGCGGCCTTGCCCGATGCGATTCTTGCTTGTAAAGCGGCAGGCTTCGATGTGGTGGTGGTGGAGACCTCGGGCATTGGCCAGGGCGACGCTGCGATCGTGCCTTTGGTCGATGTGCCGATGTATGTGATGACGCCCGAGTTTGGTGCGGCCAGTCAGCTGGAAAAAATCGATATGCTGGATTTCGCTGAGTTCGTGGCGATCAACAAGTTTGACCGCAAGGGCGCAGCTGATGCGTTGCGCGATGTGGCCAAACAAGTGCAGCGCAACCGCGAGGCCTGGACCACGCCGCTCGAATCCATGCCGGTGTTTGGCACCATGGCCGCGCGCTTCAACGACGACGGCGTGACCTCCCTGTACCAGGCCTTGCGCGCTCGCTTGCAGGCACTGGGTTTGCCGGTGTCGGCGCCGGGCTCGCTGCCGCCGGTGGCGGTGCGCTGCAGTTCCAACCAGGCGCCGGTGGTGCCCGCAGCGCGCAGCCGCTACTTGGCCGATATCAGCGACACAGTTCGTAGCTACAAGCGGCGCGCCAGCACCCAGGCCCAGCTGGCGCGCGAGATCCAGCAGTTGCGCGCTAGCGCCGCCATGCTGCGCGTGGACAAGCCAGCGCGTGCCCCCGCCGCCGAAGCCGCCAACGACTTGGCGCAGCGGCGCGAAGAGCGGCTTGACGCCGATGCCCGCAAGCTGCTCGCCCACTGGCCCGCGATGCAACAGGCCTACGCGGGCGACGAGTACGTGGTGAAGATCCGCGACAAGGAAATCCGCACCTCGCTCACCAGCAAGACCTTGAGCGGCACCACCATCCGCAAAGTCGTGCTGCCTCGCTACCACGACCACGGCGACATCCTGACGTGGTTGATGCTCGACAACGTGCCCGGCAGCTTTCCCTACACCGCAGGCACCTTCGCCTTCAAGCGCGAGAGCGAAGACCCCACCCGCATGTTTGCCGGCGAGGGCGATGCCTTTCGCACCAACAAGCGCTTCAAGCTGTTGTCGGCGGGCATGGTGGCCAAGCGCCTGTCCACTGCCTTCGATTCGGTCACGCTGTACGGCAACGACCCCGGCCTGCGCCCAGACATTTACGGCAAGGTGGGCAACAGCGGCGTGTCGATCGCCACCCTGGACGACATGAAGGTGCTGTACGAAGGCTTTGATTTGTGCAGCCCCAGCACCAGCGTGTCCATGACCATCAACGGCCCGGCGCCCACCATTTTGGCCATGTTCATGAACACCGCGATCGACCAGAACATCGACAAGTTCACGCGCGACAATGGCCGCGAGCCCAGCGACACCGAGGCCGCCAAAATCAAAGCCTGGGTCTTGGCCAATGTTCGCGGCACGGTGCAAGCCGACATCCTCAAGGAGGACCAGGGCCAAAACACCTGCATTTTTAGCACCGAGTTCTCGCTCAAGGTGATGGGCGATATTGCGCAGTACTTTGTGCACCACGACGTGCGCAACTTTTATAGCGTGAGCATCAGCGGCTACCACATTGCCGAGGCGGGCGCTAACCCTATCAGCCAGCTTGCGTTCACGCTCTCCAATGGCTTTACCTTCGTGGAGGCGTACTTGGCGCGCGGAATGCACATTGATGACTTTGCGCCCAACCTGAGCTTTTTCTTTAGCAACGGCATGGACCCCGAATACACCGTCATGGGCCGAGTCGCGCGGCGCATCTGGGCAGTGGCCATGAAGGAGCGCTACGGTGCCAACGAGCGCAGCCAAAAGCTCAAGTACCACATCCAGACCAGCGGGCGCAGCCTGCACGCGCAAGAGATCCAATTCAACGACATCCGTACCACACTGCAGGCGCTGATCGCCATCTACGACAACTGCAACAGCCTGCACACCAACGCTTTTGACGAGGCCATCACCACCCCCACCGAAGACTCGGTGCGCCGCGCCATGGCCATCCAGCTCATCATCAACCGCGAATGGGGCCTGGCCAAAAACGAAAACCCGAACCAGGGCGCGTTCATCATCGAAGAGCTCACCGAGTTGGTAGAAGAAGCGGTGCTGGCCGAGTTTGAAAAAATTGCCGACCGTGGCGGTGTGCTGGGCGCGATGGAGACTGGCTACCAGCGCGGCAAAATCCAGGACGAGTCGATGCACTACGAGATGCAAAAGCACACCGGCGAGCTGCCCATCATCGGCGTCAACACCTTCCGCAACCCGCACGGTGACCCGGTGGTTGACACGCTCGAGCTGGCCCGCAGTACCGAGGCCGAGAAGCAAAGCCAACTCCAGCGCCTGCAAGCCTTTCACGCTCGCCACGCCGCGCATTCTCCCGCCATGTTGCGGGCGTTGCAGCAGGCGGTGATGGACGACAGCAATGTGTTCGAGGTGCTGATGGACGCGGTGCGGGTCTGCTCACTCGGTCAGATCACCAACGCGCTGTTCGAGGTGGGCGGGCAGTACCGGCGCAATATGTAGTCGCTGGCTGTGGCGCAAGCTGTCAGCGCTGTGTCACTGAGAGCTGCGGCTGCGCTGTGAGCCGGATGCTCTGCCGCATCACACCCCGGCGTAGCCCATGATCGCCACAAAGTGCAGGCCGGTACCAGTGGCTACGAAGGCGTGCCACACCGCATGGGCGTAACGCACTTTGTGGTCCAGCACAAAGAACACCACACCCAGCGTGTACGCCAACCCACCAGCGACCAGCCACAGCAGGCCGGGCAAGGGCACGCGCTCGAGCATCGGTACTGCCGCAATCAGTACCAACCAGCCCATCGCCAAATACAGCCCCGTCGATGCCCACGGGTGGGACAAGCGGTCAAACGCCTTGAGTGCCACCCCGATAGCCGCCAAGCCCCATACCAGACCAAATAGCGTCCAGCCCCAGGCGCCACCCAACGCACCCAAGGCAAAGGGCGTGTAGCTGCCGGCGATAAAGAGGTAGATCGCGCTGTAGTCAAGCTTCAAAAAAACGCGTTTGGCCCGGCCTGGCGGAAGCGCGTGGTACAGGGTGGAAGTGAAGTACAGCAGCAGCATGGTCGCGCCGAACACACAGGCGCCCACTAGGCTGGACACGCTGAGTTTGCTGGCCGACACAATCAAAAACGGCACTGCCGCCAAGGCTGCCAGCAAGGCCACGCCGTGGCTCACGCTGTTGGCGATTTCCTCGCCCAGAGATTGGTGTCTATCGGTCATGCGACCGATTGTGCGCCTGCTGTGTGACACGTTTGCCGAAATGGCGTGCACTTGCGGCTCTGCATGCGCCTGCCATATGGCCCAGGCAGGCACAGGCTGCGAGTGTGCAAGTTAGGCCACGTTCACGCCTTCATTAGGCGTTGGTCAGTCCGTAACGCCGCACGAGCGCCGCGCGCTGCGAGGGTTCCAAGTTGATGCGGCGTGCGTCGCGGCCCACCACGGCCAGCAGCCGTTCGTCCATCACACGGCGCCACAGCGGCGGAACATAGGCTACCAAAAACATGCCGAAATAGCCGCTGGGCAGGCGCGGAACATTCGCAAAATTGCGCAGCGACTGGTAACGCCGCAGCGGGTGCGCGTGGTGGTCGGAATGGCGCTGCAAATGAAATAGCGCCCAGTTGGAAAACGCGTGGTTGCTGTTCCAGGAATGGTGCGGCTGGCACACCTCGTACTTGCCAGGAGCGCGCTCCGCGCGCAGCAGGCCGTAGTGCTCGATGTAGTTGGCCGAGGTGAGTTGAAAGTTGGCCCAGAACGCGGCCATCAGCAAAAACGGCAGCACCTCCACACCCAGCCACAGAATCAAGGTAGCCCACAAAGCGACGGACACTAAAGCGGGCTGCAGGATCTCGTTGCGCGAGGACCAAACTGATAACCCGTCCCGGCGCAGCCGGTCGGATTCCAGTGTCCAGGCGCGGCGAAACGCGCCGGGCATTTCGCGCAGCACAAAGCGGTAAATCGACTCGCCCATGCGCGACGATGCCGGGTCTGCGGGCGTGGCCACGTCGCGGTGGTGGCCGCGGTTGTGTTCGATCGTGAAGTGGCCGTACCACGTGGGCGCCAAAATGAGTTTGGCCAACCAGCGCTCGAGTGCTGTGTTTTTGTGGCCCATCTCGTGCCCGAGGTTGATGCAAAAGCCACCCACAAAACCGCAGGTCAGCACCATCGCTGCGAGGCCGTGCAGCGGCAGGTCGTGGCGTGCCACAAACCATGCACACACCACAAAGGACAGCCACAAAATCGGCACCAACAGGTAGGTGATCCAACGGTAGTAGGTGTCGGCCTCCAGCTGCGGCACCGCGCGCTCTGGTGGGTTGCTGCTGTCTTCGCCCATCACCCAGTCGACCAGTGGCAAGAGGACGTAGAAGAACACCACCGAGATCCACAGGGTCCGGGCGTCGCCGGTGTACAGCGTCAGCAAGGGACCAACCAAGGCAGAAGAGGGCGCTCCCAGCGAGAACAGCCAAGCGTAGCGCTTGGGGTCGCGGTAGGTGCCCGGCGGCGGCTCGGTGGCTGGATGCTGAAGCGAGGAAGACATGGCCCGATTGTGGGCAATCAAACGAGGGGGTCAATGCCCGCTAACCCGCATCGAACCTGCGCGCCGAGCCCGCTCGGTCGCCTGTCTGCCCGGCTAGGTCGGTCCAGCGCGCAATGCGTTGGCCAGCCACTGGCACACAGCGCTGTCTTTCGATATGAAGCCGTCGATGACGGTGAAGTGGTCGGCCCCCGGAATCGCCTGCAGTTGCGCGGTGTTGCCTTGCGCCTTCCACGCTGAGTCGAACAGCGCGGATTGGCGGGCGAACTCGGTTGTCTCGGCGCCGCCCCAGGTGATCCAGACCGGGGTGCTGCAAGGCCGTGCGGAAAACGCAGGCGAGTTGCGGCGAATCGTGCGGTCGTCGAGTTGAATTTGGGGTTGCAAGTAGCTGTAGCGCAGCGGCTCAATGTCGTAGATGCCGCTGAGCAAAATGGCACCCGCAAACGGGTCCTGTGGTAGCGCGTAGTCGGCCTCCCACGCCGTTTGCAAAGCCATCGCCGTGAGATGGCCGCCAGCGGAATGGCCGCCAATGGCGACGCGGCTGGGGTCGCCGCCGTGGTGTTGGATGTTGCGCAGCACCCAGGCCAGGGCGGCGCGGGTCTGGCGGGTGATCTCGTCGATGGTCACGCGCGGGCACAGTGCGTAGTTGGTCACCACGGTGGTGATGCCCAGCGCCTGCAAGCCGGTGGCCACCCAACTGAACTCCTTGCTGGAAAGCGCACGCCAGTAGCCGCCATGGATGAAAACAAAGACGGGGGCGTTGGGCGCGTCGGCGGGAAAAATGTCGAGCGTCTCTTCGCGCGTGGGTCCAAACTGCACGTCCAGTGTGCAGCGGTAGTTTGCGCGCGCGTGCTGGGCCCGCTGTACAAACGCGCGGCCCGGTGCAGCAGGGTCGCTCAGGGCGATGGAGGGGTTGTATTGCGCATCGAACTGCGCTTGGGTTGCGAACTCGCGATACAGGGCGTGCATGGGGGAGCTTCCTTGGCGGCTTGCCAGCGACGATCTGGCACGCGCAACTGTAGCGCCCCGGCCTGGCGCAGCGGGCGGGCGGTGCGCCAGACCTGCTGCTCAACGAACCGTATCCCCCGCAGCACGGTGGGGAGTGAGGTACGGCCCGTGACCTGGTGGGGCACCTGGCTCAATTCAGCAGGTACGACTCGGCGTGGGCCTCGAAGTCTTCGGCGTCGATGGCCGCATCGAACGCAGCGCGGGCCGCCAGGGCTTCTTGGGTCAGGGGAATCAGCGGCTTGTCCAGTGGGCGCAGCCGATGGCGGCGCAGGCCGCGCAATTGTTGCGAGCGCTCCATGGTTTGCAGAACCACTTCGGGCTCCATCATCAGGCTAAATGGATTGAGTGCGTGGGCGGCGTGTTTCATGGGGCTTCTCCGGTGGTTCAACGGTGCGCCATCGGATGGTTTGGCGCGTGGATGAACTCTAGCCAGCGCATCGCAAAACCGGAGTCAGCATCCGGCTGGAACGCTTGTAGGAATTTGCCTTACACCACCCGCACCCGCACGCTCTTGCCCTTGACCTTGCCAGCGTTGAGCTTGTCGCAGGCGGCGTGCGCCAGGTCGCGGGCCACGGCGACAAAGGTGCAGAATTCGGTGACCGCGATCTTGCCGATCTGGTCGCGCGTGTAAGCCGGTCCGCCGTCCTCGCTGGTGAGCGCGCCCAGCACGTCGCCGGGTCGGATCTTCTCTTTGCGGCCACCCAAAATTTGCAGCGTAGCCATCGGTGGAAAAAGAGGACCGCTGCCGGTGGGCGTGAGTTCGTCTAGCGGATGCCAGACCGACGAGCTTTTTTGGAATTGCTCGATCTTGCCAACCGCGCCCATCTCTTGCATGGAAGCCAGGCTGAGTGCCAGGCCCGATGCGCCTGCCCGCCCGGTGCGCCCGATGCGGTGCACATGGACTTCGGGGTCGGGCGTGATGTCCACGTTGATCACCGCCTCCAACTGGCCGATGTCCAGCCCGCGCGAGGCCACGTCGGTCGCCACCAGCACCGAGCAGCTGCGGTTGGCAAACTGCGCCAGCACCAGGTCGCGCTCGCGTTGCTCCAGCTCGCCGTACAGGGCCAGCGCGCTCAAGCCTTGCGCCTGCAGCAACGCGACCAGGTCTTTGCAGCGCTGCTTGGTGTTGCAAAACGCAATCGTGCTCACCGGGCGAAAGTGCAGCAGCAGCATCGCCACGGCGGGCAGGCGTTGGCTGGGTTCAACCTCGTAGAACCGCTGCTCGATGGCGGTACCACTCTGCGGCGCCGAGGCTACCTTGATCTGCTGCGGCGTGCGCATGAATTGATGCGCCAGCTTGGCGATGCCTTCGGGGTAGGTGGCAGAAAACAGCAGCGTCTGGCGCGAGGCCGGCGCGTGCCTGACGACATTGGCAATGTCGTCAAAAAAGCCCATGTCGAGCATGCGGTCGGCTTCGTCGAGCACCAGGGTCTTGAGGCCCTCCAACGTCAGGTGGCCCCGCGCCAAATGGTCTTGGATGCGCCCCGGCGTGCCCACCACCACATGCGCGCCGTTCTCCAGCGAAGCGCGTTGTCCGCGCAGTGCGACGCCGCCACAAAGCGTCACCACCTTGATGTTCTCTTGGGCGCGGGCCAAGCGGCGTATTTCGACGGCCACTTGGTCGGCCAGCTCGCGGGTAGGGCACAGCACCAGCGCCTGCACGGCAAACCAGCGCGGGTTGATAGAAGCCAGCAGTGCCAAGGCAAAGGCGGCGGTCTTGCCGCTGCCGGTTTGGGCCTGTGCGATCAGGTCGGTGCCCGCCAAAGCCAGTGGGAGGCTGGCCGACTGGATGGGCGTCATGCGGGTGTAGCCCAGTTGGTGCAGATTGGCCAACATGGCCGGCGCTAGCGCAAGCGTCTCGAAGTCGTTAGCCTGTGCGGGTGGCGTGCTTGGGGTGGGGCTCATCGCGGGATTATCGGCGGCGGCTGCACCAGGTGGCTTTCGTAGAATGCGCTGCGCATCCGCAGCAGATGTACAAGGAACAAAGCATGCGTTTGAAACTTCGCTTAGCGCTGGCTTCGGTGCTCCTGGCGGCCATCTTGGGCACCTTGGGGCTCAGTGGTTGCGGTAGTGTGGTGGTCAACCCCGTTTCCGGCCAAGCCGAGCGCACCGTGATGGACGAGGAGGCCGAAGTTGCGGCCGGTCGCAAGGCGCATCAGGAGGTGCTTCAAGACTACGGCGCCTACCCCAATGCGGAACTGCAAGCGTATGTAAACACCCTGGGCCAGCGACTTGCCGCGCAGTCGCACCGTAGCCATCTCAAGTGGGTTTTCACTGTGCTCGACAGCCCAGAGATCAACGCCTTTGCGTTGCCTGGCGGGTATGTGTATGTGACCCGGGGCATCATGGCCTACATGGAGAGCGAAGCCGACTTGGCCGGCGTGCTGGGACACGAGATCGGGCACGTCACCGCCCGCCACGGGGCACAGCGCGCTACCACGCAACAAAACGCGAGCCTGGGTGTGTTCGCGGCCAATGTGCTGGGCGCATATTTGGAGAGCCAGGGAGTTGCCGGTGCTGGCCGGACGGCCAACCAAGTGTCCCAAACCGTGGCGGCTGGGTACATTGCGTCCTACGGGCGCGAGCAGGAGTTGCAGGCCGATGGTTTGGGCGCCGAGTACCTCTACCGCAACCGCTTCGACCCCCGCAATATGGTCAACGTGATTCGGGTGCTCAAGGACCAAGAGCGCTTCGCCGCGGACTTGGCCAAGGCCGAGGGTCGGCCACCACCCAGCTCAGGCGGCTGGTTGGCTTCGCACCCTTCTAACGACCAGCGTTTGGAGATCATGTCGCAGCTGTCAGCGCAGTACAAAAACAGCCCCGCCGATTACGCCGATCCCGGGCGCGAGCGCTACCTCAAGGCGATTGCCGGCATGGACTTCGGTGAGTCTGCCGCGCAAGGGCTGACCCGAGGGCGCAACTTCTACCACCCCGGTTTGGGTTTTGCCATGACGGCGCCTGCCGGTTGGCGTATCGACAACGGCACTGATCAGCTGCGCCTGATCAACACTGCAGCAGATGCAGCATTGGTGGTGCGCACCGTGCCGCCCCAGGCTGGCAACACGCATGCCGATGTAATTCGCAACATCTTCAAACCGAGCCAGGGGCGCAGCGAGGCCACGCAGCTCAATGGACTGAGCGCAACACGCTTTACCGGCCTGCGCCAAAACGCCCAAGGTCAGATGCAATCCGTCGAAGCCACCGTGGTCACTGGTCCTGGGGGTCGGGTTTACCTGATGCAGCCCTTGGCCAAAGACGCCCGCTCCCTGCAGGCAGCGCGCAGCGGCCTGCGGGAGGCCGAAGGCACGTTTCGGACTTTGAGCGCTGCCGACCGCGCTGCCGCCAAACCCTGGGTGGTGCGCACCGTGCCCTTGCCGCAAGGCGGCTTCGCAGCGCTGGCCAAAGGCTCGCCCTTGGCACAAGCCGAGCAGCAACTGCGCCTCATCAACGGCGTCTACAGCGGGGGCGAGCTGCGTCCGGGCCAACTGGTTAAAGTGGTTGTTGCACCATGAACCTTTTGCACATTTCCAGCGCGTTTGACTCAGGCGCCATTGAGGTTCTGAGCCTGACCGACCCGGCCGACATCCAATTGCGCATTCGCAGCGACCACGCGGCTGACTTTGCGCAGTGGTTCCACTTTTGCCTGCACGGTGCGGCCGGAGTGCCGGTGACCTTGCGCTTCATGAACGCGGGGCAGTGCAGCTATCCTGCAGGATTCAAGGGTTACCAGGTGGTGGCCAGCTACGATCGGCAGCACTGGTTTCGCATCGACACGCAGTTTGATGGCCAGGTCATGACCGCGCGCACCACACCGGCAACGCAGGCTCTGTACCTTGCGTACTTTGAGCCTTACTCCTACGAGCAGCACCTTGACCTGCTGGCATCCGCATCGACGTCCCCCCACACCACCCCTGAGCGCCTGGGCGCCAGCCTCGATGGCCGCGACATCACCGTGCTGCGCGTCACCCACGCGCAGGGCAGCGTGCCGCTGGCGGAGCGCAAAAAAATCTGGGTCATCGCCCGCCAGCACCCAGGTGAGACCATGGCCGCGTGGTTTGTGGAGGGGCTGCTGGAGCGTCTGCTAGACACCAGCGATTCGGTCAGCCGTGTGCTGCTCGAACAAAGCGTTTTCTATGTGGTGCCCAACATGAACCCAGATGGCGCAGTGCGTGGCAACTTGCGCACCAACGCTGCGGGTGCGGACCTCAACCGCGCATGGGAGTCACCTGCCTTGGAGGGCGCGCCCGAGGTGTTTTGGGTACGCCAAAAGATGCTGGAAGTGGGCGTGGACGTCAGCCTGGATGTGCACGGCGACGAAGGCCTGCCCTACGTGTTTGTGGCCGGCTCGGAGGGCACACCCGGCTACAGCCCGCGCATTGCCGAGTTGGAGGCGACGTTCAAGAACGCCTGGATAGCGGCGTGCCCGGATTTTCAGGACACCCACCACTACAGCGTGGGTGCTCCAGGCAAGGCCAATATGGGGCTAGCCACCCATTGGGTCGCGCAACAGTTCGCCTGCCTGGCATTCACGGTAGAGATGCCTTTCAAGGACAACGCCAACCTGCCCGACCCGCACGTGGGTTGGAACGGCGAGCGCTCTCGCAAGCTTGGCGCCAGCGTGCTGCAGCCGCTGCTGGCGTTGCTGTAGCGACCGCAGGGTTGTCAGTCGCCGCGCTGTGACGCGCTGCGAAACGACATGGGGCGTCCATCACCGACGCGCCCAAGTTGGCGCCACCATGACCAGCCTCGCCGCTTAAACCAGCAGCGCGTTCACCCGTTTGACATACGCGGCCGGATCCTCGGGCAGGCCACCTTCAGCCAGCAGCGCCTGGTCGAACAGGATGTGCGCCAAGTCGTGGAAGTGCACCGAGCCGTCGAGCTTTTTCACCAGCGCGTGTTCGGCATTGACCTCCAGCACCGGCTTGACGTCAGGCGCGCTTTGCCCGGCCTGCTTGAGCATGCGGGCGAGTTGGGTGCTCATGCCGTGGTCTTGCACCACCAAACACGCCGGGCTGTCCACCAAGCGGGTGGTGACGCGTACATCCTCGGCCTTCTCTTTGAGCGCTTCTTTGAGCTTGGCCAGCAGTGGTTTGAAGGCTTCGGCGGCTTCTTCGGCGGCCTTCTTCTCGGCCTCGTCTTGGAGCTTGCCCAAATCCACCGCGCCTTTGGCCACGCTTTGCAGCGGCGTGCCATCGAAGTCGTGCAGGTAGTTCAGTGCCCACTCGTCGACGCGGTCGGTCATCAACAGCACTTCAATGCCTTTTTTCTTGAACACCTCGAGCTGCGGGCTGTTCTTGGCGGCGGCCAGGGTGTCGGCGGTGATGTAGTAAATCGCCTCCTGGCCTTCTTTCATGCGCGCTTTGTAGTCGGCCAGTGACACGGTCACACCGTCGCTGGTGCTGCTGGCGAAGCGCAGCAGCTTGGCGATGCGGTCCTTGTTGGCAAAGTCTTCGCCCAGACCTTCCTTGAGCACCGCACCGAACTCGGCGTAGAACTTGCTGTATTTGCCCGCTTGCTTTTCGGCTTCGATTTTTTCTTCGGCGGTCAGGACATCAGAAACGCCGTCGATGCCGTCGGTTGTTGGCGGCTTGTCGTGCTTGGACAGGTCTTCGAGCATGCCCAGCACCCGCTTGGTGCAGCCGTCGCGGATGGCTTTGACGTCGCGGCTTTCTTGCAGCAGTTCGCGGCTGACGTTGAGGGGCAGGTCAGCGCTGTCGACCACGCCTTTGACAAAGCGCAGGTAGGTGGGCAAAAGCGCCTCGGCATCGTCCATGATGAACACGCGCTTGACGTATAGCTTCAAGCCGCCCTTTTTGTCGCGGTTCCACAAATCCATGGGCGCTTTGCTGGGGATGTAGAGCAGCTGGGTGTACTCGGTGCTGCCCTCAACCCGATTGTGGGTGTGGGCCAGCGGTGACTGAAAGTCGTGGCTGATTTGCTTGTAGAACTCTTCGTACTGCTCGGGCGTGATGTCTTTTTTGGCACGGCTCCAGATGGCGCTGGCTTTGTTGACGGTTTCCCACTCGCCGGTTTTCACCATGGCACCGGGCTCGCGCCCGCCGTCCTCGTCGCTGGGGCTGATCAGTGCGCCGTCCTGCCATTCTTCCTTTTCCATCTGAATGGGCAGGCTGATGTGATCCGAGTACTTGTTGATGATGCCTTTGACCTTCCAGGTCTGGGTGTAGTCCAGCGCGTCGTCGCGCAGGTGCAAGATCACGCTGGTGCCGCGCGCCTCGCGCTCGATGGTTTCCACCTCGAACGCTCCGCCGCCGCTGGCGCCGCCGTCGCTCACCCAGCGCACGCCTTCACTTGCCGGCAAGCCCGCGCGGCGCGACTCCACGGTGATCTTGTCGGCGACGATGAAGCCCGAGTAAAAGCCCACGCCAAATTGGCCGATGAGCTGCGAGTCGGCCTTTTGGTCGCCGCTGAGCTTGCTCACAAAGTCTTTGGTGCCGCTCTTGGCGATGGTGCCCAAGTTGTCAATGGCTTCTTGCTGCGACAGGCCGATGCCGTTGTCGGTGATGGTCAGGGTCTTGGCGTCTTGGTCCAGCGTAACGCGGACTTTAAGGTCAGTGTCGCCAGCATAGAGCGTGCTGTCGTTGATCGCTTCAAAGCGCAGCTTGTCGCAAGCGTCCGATGCGTTGGAGATCAGCTCGCGCAGAAAAATCTCTTTGTTGGAGTACAGCGAGTGGGTGACCAGATGCAGCAGTTGTGCGACTTCGGCTTGGAAAGAAAGTGTTTGCTTGCTCATAGGGTGTTGAAAGGGTGAACAAAAAATGAAGCTCGGTTTGCAGCGGTGCTGCCACGCAGGGCGAAGCCCTTAGTTGGTGGCGGGCGCTTGGGTTTCAAGGCCCAAGAATGCGCCACGAAATCATGCAAAATCGGGAGATGGTCACCCGTCCGAGCAAACCAAGAGATACGGCTGCGCAGCGCTCCACAGCGCAAGAGCCCGATTATTCTTTGGATCCCCTGCCGGTTCCCGATGCGGTGGAGAGCG
Organism: Rhodoferax sp.; assembly: GCF_044236835.1. GTDB lineage: Bacteria > Pseudomonadota > Gammaproteobacteria > Burkholderiales > Burkholderiaceae_C > Allorhodoferax. Next base: position 112,158 of record NZ_JBIIGC010000003.1, on the reverse strand, counting down.
ATTCGGACACCGCCTGGGGCCTGTGGCAAGACACGGTAAAGGCCCACAACGCCAGCGCGGCGGCAGCAAAGCCTGCGCCAGGCGCCAAGCCCTCGTCGGACTTTGACGATACCGAGCCCGCGCCTTTGTTCGAATCTCCTCCGCCCGCGCCTAAGCGCTAGCCGCTGCTGCAGACCCTGCCGCCAACCAGGCGCGCAGTTTGCGCGTGACCCGGCGACTGCGAAGCAGCTCCATGTGGTTGGTGCCGCGCACGACCCACTGTGCGCCTTGGCCAAAAACCAAAGAGTCTGCAGCCCGCACGCACTGGCCCAACGCGCTGGACAAGGGCACCAGGCCGTCGCCCACGAGCCGGGCCGAGGCACCCGTGCCTGCGCTCGATACGGTGGCAGCTACCGCATAAAAGCCAATACCGGGTGGTAAGGGCAGCGGCTCCCGGCGCTGGCTATGTACTTTGCGGTGCTGGTCGGAGTCGGCCCAGTCGGCATCGCGCAGGTGGCCGTGGCGCAAGTCGTTGATGCCTGCGCTGCGCACTTGGGTGAGCCTTGCAAACGGCTTGGAGTAGCGCGTGCTGCCCAGCAGTGCATCCACCCAGCCACCAGCGTGTTCCAGGGGTGCACCCGTGTGTGGCGTGCCCAAGAAAACCACGCTGCGCAGCCGTTGCGGCCAGTCCATGGCAGCTTGTGCACCGCCATGGGCTTGGGTTGGCGCGCCGCCCAGGTTTTCGCCAGGCTGCTGCGTTTGGGCGCTGTGCAGCGCACTGCGCACCACCAAGCCACCCATGCTGTGGGCCACCACACTGATCTCGGTGAGCGGCACCGGCCAATGCGCTGCAAGATGTTCTAACTGCTTCGATAGCAGGTGGCCGTTGGTGGAAATGTGCAGCCCGGTGTTGTAGCGCAGGAACACCGGCGTGTACCCCAGCGCGGCGGCCAGCGCCTTGCCGTGGTTGTGGCAAGGCCCATGGGGCCCTTCGCTCTGGCTATCCCACTGCAGATCATTCATGCACAGGCCATGCACCAGCAGCAGAACCTTGCCGGTGGCGCCTGCCACTGGCAGCGGCTGCGCCGGGGCCGTGGGGGTGCAATCCAGAACCTCGCCATGGCAGCGGATTTGCATGGGGGTTGCCAGCGGGTTGCCGCTGCGTTCCAACCGGTCGCCGAGCACGCCATTCAGGGCAGCCAGCACCGCCTCGCGCGGGTAAGAGTCGGGTGGATTGGCGTCGGCGGTCTGCAGCAGCGGCAGCAGGGTGCGCAGCAGCAGGTCGGCGCTGTGGCCCGCCAGGGCGGTGGTGCGGTGGATGGCCTCGAATACCAGGCCGGTGATGCCCCGGTTCTTGCCCTCTGGGTGCGTGCCTGCCAAGCCCATGGTGCGCCAGATGGCATGTGTGAGTTCTTCGGCCACGGCGGTTGCGCCGCTGGTGGCCTGCGTGGCCAGTTGGGCGAGGCCGAGTGCGTCGCTTGCTCGAAGCCTAGGCCAGCGGCTCTTGGCAGTTGGGGCCATTCAGAACCTTTCGTGCGGCGCCAGGTAGCGCCACTGGCCCACGGGCAGGTTGCCCAGCATCACCTTGCCGATGCGCACCCGTTTGAGACCCACAACTTTGAGGCCGACCAGTTCGCACATGCGGCGGATCTGGCGCTTCTTGCCCTCGTGCAGCACAAAGCGCAGTTGTTCGGGGTTTTGCCACTCCACCTTGGCGTGCTTGAGTGGCTGGCCGTCCAGACTCAGTCCGTGGCGCAGTAGCTGCAGCTTCTCGGAGGGAAACACCGACTGCACGTCGCTGGTCACCGGGTCGTCGTCATCGAGCCGTATGAGTTGCTTCGGCTTGCCGGGCACCGCGTGGGTAGCACCGGGTTGGTGTGCGCTCTTGGAGGTGGCCAGCGCCGGGTGGGTCGCCGCCGCACTGTGGGCGGCCGCCGCATTGGCCACGCCGGTGTAGGCCACGCGCACCAGGTATTCCTTTTCGATGACCGCGTCTTCGCCAATGAGTTGGCGCGCCACCCGGCCGTCTTGGGTCAGCACCAGCAGGCCGGTGGAGTCAATGTCCAAACGTCCCGCAGGCACCAAGCTTTTGAGCTGGCTGGGGTGAAAGAAAAAGCGGGCGTTGTCCTCGGGCCAACGGTTGTGCGGCTGCACCAGCGTGATGGCGGGAGCGTGGCCATCTTCTGCCTGGCCGCTGACGATGCCCAGAGGCTTGTTGATGAGCACCGTCACCTGCTTGGCCTGTTGGCCCTTGGCCTCTTTGTCAACTTCAATCTTGGCGTCCGGTGCCACCTGCATGCCCATCTCAGCAAACCTGCCGTTGACCTTGACCCAGCCTTGGTCGATCCACGCGTCAGCTTCGCGCCGCGAAGCCATGCCGCGTTCGGCCATCAGCTTGTTGAGCCGCACCGTGCCGTTGGGACCGAACGCGGCGGTGTTGGTCTGGCCCGCGGGCATGGGTGCGCGGGCGGACACAGGCTTGCCCGCAGCCGAGGCACTTGGTCGCGTGCTAGAGCTTGGGCTTGGCGGCGCGGCGCGCCGGAAGGTGGGGGGCGGTTTGGCTTGGGTCATGCAGGGCGGGCAGCTTATGGTTGGGATTGCGGCTTGGTGTGCTGTGTGGCGCTCACTTGTTTGGCATTGTCGCTGTGCCGCGCGGGCTGCGCTGAGGCGCTAGCGCATTGCGGGGCCGCGAGTCGGCGCGGGGTTCAAAGAGGCTTTGCTGCAGGGCGCGCGCGCAGTACGGCGCGCTCAGGGCCGTGGGTGCAACACCATTCGATCTTTGCTGATGGATACATCGAACTTCGACAAAAAGGATTGACCCAGCAGCGCGTCGTCCTTCGCGCCGCCAAGCAGACCCACGCCCACCTCGACCGAGGTCACTTCCACTGCGCCAGCCCGCACCGTCACCCCCTGCACGATCCGGCCAGCGCGGTCGCCGTTGGCGGTGCGAAAGGTGGTGGGCGTGCCGCCCTGCAGGCCCGCCTGCTCGGCAAAAGCCTCGGACACACTCACCACACTCGCACCGGTGTCCACCAGGAACGTCAGCGCGTGGCCGTTGATTTCGCCGGGCAGGTAGAAATGCCCATCGGGCGCACGCGCTACCACCACATCGCCGTTGGCCCGTACCTGCGGCTTCTGTGGTTGTAGGTAGTACGTCATCGCCACATACAACACGCCCATGACCGCGCACCAGAACACCAGCATCTGCATCACGCCGGCCTGCCCCGGTGCGATGCGTAGCGCTCCCGCCATGTGCCGCTGGGAGTGTGCCCTGCAACGGCAGGGCTGCTTGCTTCGAGGCGGTGGGTGGTTGGCGCTTTCTGTGCTCATTCGATATGTGGATGTGGCGGGCAAGTTGTCCCAGCGTGCTAGGTAAAGAGTTGCCCTTGCATGGTAGTGGCGGTGGTGTCAGGGGGCAAACGTAGAGCGCAGCGCGGCCAAATCAAGCACCCGCAGGCCGCCGTACTCGATGCGGATGGAACCCTGGGCAGCGAGGGACGCCAGCGCCTCGTTAACCCGTTGTCGGCTCAGACCCACCAGGTAGGCCAGCTCCTGTTGGGTGATGCGCAGCACCTCGCCTACGCCGGGGTAGAGCACCGGGTTGAACAAAGCGGCCAGGCTTCGCGCCACCCGGATGTCGGGGTTGGTGAGGCGGTCGATTTCGCGGGCGGCGATGAACTGGCCCAAGCGTTCATTGAGCTGGTTCATCACAAAGCGGTTGAAGCCAATCGAGTGGTCCAGCAGCCAATGAAAGGCGTCCACATGCAGGCCCGCCACCCGGCTGGTGCGCAGGGCCTGGATGTTGTAGCGGTAGGCCTCGCGCTTGAGCGCGGTGCCCTCGCCAAACCAGCCGCCTGGCGGTACGCCAGTGAAGGTCATGGTTTGGCCTTCGGCGTTGTCGGTGCTCATTTTCAACAACCCATCGACCACCCCAAACCAGTAGGTCACTGGCCGGCCCACGCGGCAGATGAATTCGCCCGGCGCAACCTCGGTGATGCGCAGGTCGTCCACCGCGCGTTCGCGCTCTGGCGGCAGCAGCAAATGCAGCCACGGGATGCCGGCCAGCTCAGGCTCGGCCAGAGGACGGCGGCGTTGGTGCAGCGGATTTTCAGTGGCCATGGGTAGGGCGGCTTGGCGACAAGGCGCGGTGGTGATGCGGCGGCGCAGCGAAGGGAAAACACCTAGGGAGATTGGCCTGAATTGTCGTCCGAATGACAACCTGACGTCAATGATCGCCGAATAATTGCTTGCAACAGGCGCTAAGCACACACTGCCCAGCGCACCAGGACGTAACCCGCAGCGCCCACCAGAGCGCAAGCGCAAGGACCAGACAACACCGATGGGCACAGGCATGCACACCACGTTTCCACAGCTTTTGTTGACGCACGCGCAAGAGCGGCCCGCGGCGCCGGCCATGCGCGAGAAGGAATACGGCATCTGGCAATCGCTGTCCTGGGGCGCCTTGGCCACCTTGGTGGAGCACCTCGCCTGCGGCTTGCACCAAGCCGGTTTGCGCCGGGGCGACCATATGGTGGTGGTCGGTGCCAATCGGCCCCGGTTGTACGCCACGATGCTTGCGGCGCAGTCCTTGGGTGCCGTGCCGATTCCGCTGTACCAGGACGCAGCGGGGGCGGAGTGCGTGTTCCCCATCAACAATGCCGAGGTGGCATTTGCCTTTGCTGAGGACCAGGAGCAGGTGGATAAGCTGCTGGAGGTGCGCGCGCAATGCCCGAGCCTGGCCCACATCTACTTTGACGACCCGCGCGGCCTGCGCAACTACGATGAGCCCGGCTTGGCGTCGGTAGACGAGTTGCTTGCGGCGGGCCAGGCTTTTGCCGGCCTCCACCCGGGCTTTTTCAAAGCCGAGGTGGAGAAGATCGCCCACACCGATGTGGCCGCCATGTTCTTTACTTCGGGCACCACCGGCAACCCCAAAGGTGTGGTGCACACCCACGATTCGCTATTGAACCGTGCCCGTGCCGGTGCTGACTTTGACAAGCTTACCCACAGCGAAGAGGTGCTGGCCTACCTGCCACCCGCCTGGATTGGGCAAAACATCTTCAGCTACGCGCAGTGGTTGGCCTGCGGCTACGTGGTGAACTGCCCGGAGTCGGCGGCCACCGTCACCATCGACCTCAAGGAGATTGGGCCGACGTATTACTTTGCGCCGCCCAGAGTGTTTGAAGGCTTGCTGACCAGCGTGATGATCCGCATGGAAGACGCTGGCGCGCCCAAGCGCAAGCTGTTCCATGCCTTCATGCGCCTGGCCCAACGGGTGGGGCCTGCGTTGATGGACGGCAAGGCCGTGGGCACCGTGGACCGCGTGCTGTACGCGCTGGGCAACTTCATGGTCTACGGCCCGTTGCGCAACAACTTGGGGCTGAGCCGGGTGCGGGTGGCCTACACCGCGGGTGAGGCCATTGGGCCGGACCTGTTTACCTTTTACCGTGCCATCGGCGTCAACCTCAAGCAGCTGTACGGCTCCACCGAGACGGCGGTGTTTGTGTGCCTGCAGCCCGACCACGAGGCCCGTGCCGACACCGTAGGCGTGCCCTGCGCGGGGGTGGAGATCAAGGTGGCCGACAACGGCGAGATCCTGGTCAAGTCGCCGGGCTTGCTCAAGGAGTACTACAAGAACCCCGTTGCCACCGCCGAGGTGCTGACCGACGATGGCTGGTACCACACCAGCGACGCGGGCTTCATTGACGCGCACGGACACCTCAAGATCATCGACCGGGTGAAAGATGTGGGCCGCATCCAAGGCGGAGGTTTTGATGGCGCCCTGTTTGCGCCCAAGTACGTGGAGAACAAGCTCAAGTTTTTCCAGCACATCAAGGAAGCCGTGGCCTATGGCGACGGCCGCGAGAAGGTGTGCGTGATGGTCAATATCGACTTCGACGCGGTGGGCAACTGGGCCGAGCGGCGCAACCTGCCTTACGCCGGCTATACCGACTTGGCGCAAAAGCCGCAGGTCTATCAACTCATCAAAGAGTGTGTGGAGAAGGTCAACGCCGACCTCAGCGCCGACGCGCTGCTGGCGGGTAGCCAGGTCAGCCGCTTTTTGGTGCTGCACAAGGAGCTGGACGCCGACGACGGCGAACTGACCCGGACCAACAAGGTGCGTCGCGGCTTCATCGCCGAGAAGTACCAGGTGCTGGTGGACGCGCTCTACAACGGCGCAAGCAGCCAGTACATCGAGACGCAGGTCAAGTTCGAAGATGGCCGCACCGGCAGCGTCAGCGCCACCCTGAAGATCGAAGACGCGAAGACCTTCGCACCCGTCCAAGCAGCGGCGTAATCCGGCACCGTAGCAACCACAGCGCAACACACCATGGCGACCCAGAAAACCATCGGCGACGTCATCCTGGATGTCCACAACATTTCGCTCAAGTTTGGCGGCGTCAATGCGCTGACCGACATCTCGTTCGATGTGCGCGAACACGAGATACGCGCCATCATCGGCCCCAACGGCGCAGGCAAAAGCTCCATGCTTAACTGCATCAATGGCGTCTACCGCCCGCAGCAGGGCAGCATCACCTTTCGTGGCCAGACCTTCAGCCACATGGACAGTCACCAGGTGGCCAGCATGGGCATCGGGCGCACCTTCCAGAACCTGGCCTTGTTCAAAGGCATGAGCGTGCTCGACAACATCATGTCCGGACGCAACCTCAAGATCAAAAGCAACATCCTCTTGCAAGCACTGCGCATCGGCCCGGCCGAGCGCGAAGAAATCCGGCACCGCGAGGCGGTGGAGCGCATCATCGATTTCTTGGAAATCCAGGCCTACCGCAAGACGCCGGTGGGCCAATTGCCCTATGGCTTGCAAAAGCGCGTCGACTTGGGCCGCGCATTGGCCATGGAGCCGCAGGTGTTGCTGCTGGACGAACCGATGGCCGGTATGAACGTCGAAGAAAAACAAGACATGTGCCGCTTTGTACTGGACGTGAACGACGAGTTCGGCACCACGGTGGTTCTCATTGAGCACGACATGGGCGTGGTGATGGACATCTCGGACCGGGTGGTGGTGCTGGACTACGGAAAAAAAATCGGCGATGGCACCCCTGAAGCAGTGCGCAGCAACCCAGACGTGATCAGCGCCTACCTTGGCACTTCACATTAGGAATTCAGACCATGGCTTTTTTTCTGGAAACACTGCTGGGCGGCCTGATGGCCGGCATGTTGTATTCGCTGGTGGCGCTGGGCTTTGTGTTGATTTTCAAGGCCTCGGGTGTGTTCAATTTTGCACAGGGCGCCATGGTGCTGTTTGCGGCCTTGGCGATGGCGCGGTTTGCCGAGTGGATACCGATCTACTTGGGCATCACCGACCCGATTGCTGCCAACGTGATCGCATTTGTGGGCGCAGGCGCAATCATGTTTGTGGTGGCTTTGGTGATTGAGCGCTTGGTGCTACGCCATTTGGTCAACCAAGAAGGGGCTACCTTGCTGATGGCGACTCTGGGCATCGCCTACTTCATGGAAGGTCTGGGGCAGTCCCTGTTTGGTAGCAGTGCCTACAAGATCGATATTGGCATGCCCAAAGAGCCAGTAATGATTCTGCAAGACACGTTTGAAGGCGGCCTGTTAGTTAATCAAGAAGATTTTTATGCCGCTCTGATCGCCGCTGCACTGGTTGCCCTGCTGAGTGTTTTCTTCCAGAAGACCTCGACTGGGCGGGCGCTGCGCGCGGTGGCCGATGACCACCAAGCAGCGCAAAGCATTGGCATTCCTCTGAACCGGATTTGGGTCATCGTGTGGTGTGTGGCCGGTGTGGTCGCGCTGGTGGCCGGGATGATTTGGGGCAGCAAGCTAGGCGTGCAGTTTTCGCTGACGACGGTAGCGCTGCGGGCTTTGCCGGTGGTGATTTTGGGCGGCCTAACCTCGGTGCCTGGCGCCATCGTAGGCGGCCTGATTATTGGCGTGGGCGAGAAGCTCTCCGAGGTGTACCTAGGGCCCTTTGTGGGCGGCGGGATCGAGATCTGGTTCGCTTATGTACTGGCCTTGGGATTCTTGCTGATCCGTCCGCAGGGCCTGTTTGGCGAAAAGATCATTGACCGTGTTTGAGGAATAGAACATGTTTTACAGGGAAAACGGTCAGTTCAAAACGACGTACCGGGCAGACCAGCAAATCCTTCCGATTGCCCAAGACCGCGTCGCCATGCTGCTTCTGTTGATTGGAGCGTTTGTGTTGGTGCCAAGTCTGGCCAGCGACTATATGTTTCGCGCCATTCTGATTCCCTTCCTGATCTTGTCCTTGGCAGCGATCGGGGTGAATATCTTGGTGGGCTACTGCGGTCAAATTTCCCTGGGGTCAGGTGCATTCATGGCGGTTGGCGCCTATGCGGCTTACAACTTCCATGTGCGGGTGGAGGGTATGCCCTTGTTGGCTTCGCTATTGATGGGCGGACTGTGCGCAACATTCTTCGGCATTCTGTTTGGCCTGCCGAGTCTGCGTGTGAAGGGCTTGTACCTTGCGGTTGCAACCCTGGCGGCGCAGTTCTTTTCGGACTGGATGTTTTTGCGTATTTCTTGGTTTACGAACAACTCGACCTCGGGCTCCGTGGCAGTGTCTAACCTCCAGATTCTTGGGTTTCCAATTGACACTCCTATGTCGAAGTACCTGTTCTGCCTCTCGGTCCTGGTGGGGATTGCGCTCTTGGCAAAAAACTTGGTGCGCAGCGCAGTGGGTCGCGAATGGATGGCTATTCGCGACATGGACGTTGCTGCTGCGGTGATTGGCATTCGCCCCATGTATGCCAAGCTGAGCGCCTTCGCGGTGAGCTCTTTCATCGTGGGTGTGGCGGGTGCGCTGTGGGGCTTTGTTTACCTCGGATCCTGGGAGACAGCGGCCTTTAACGTGGACTTGTCGTTCCGCCTGCTGTTCATGGTGATCATCGGTGGCCTGGGCTCCATCATGGGCAGCTTTTTTGGTGCCGCCTTCATCGTGGTTTTGCCAATCATTTTGAACCTGTCGCTGCCCGTACTTGCGGCGCCGTTCGGTTTTGAAATTTCAACTGCGGGTATCGCACACGCTGAGCTCATGGTGTTTGGTGGCTTGATTGTGTGGTTCCTGATCGTCGAGCCGCACGGTCTGGCAAAGCTGTGGGCGATCGGCAAGCAAAAGATGAGGCTTTGGCCATTCCCGCATTGATGTGACTTCCAGTTTTCCCGCGTTCCCTCGTACTTCAACATTTATTCACAGGAGAGACAAATGAAGTTTCGCAACATAGCTATCGCAACGGCCTTGGTTGTCGCCGGTTCTTCGGCGCTGATTTCTGGTGCAGCCTTTGCGCAGGCGAAAGAACAGTTTTTCCCGGTTTTGTCTGGGCGGACCGGTCCGGTAGCTCCCAACGCAACCCCTTGGGCCAATGGCCACAACGACTATATGAAGCTGGTCAATGCGCGCGGCGGGATCAATGGCGTCAAGACGCTGGTCGAGGAATGTGAGACCGCGTACGCCACGGACCGAGGGGTCGAGTGCTATGAGCGCCTCAAGGGAAAACACGGCGGAGCGACGGTGTTTCAGCCCCTTTCCACCGGCATTACGTTTGCACTCACCGAAAAAATCCCCGCTGACAAGATTCCGATGATTACTTCGGGATACGGGCGCAGTGATTCCGCCGATGGTGGCGTGTTCAAGTGGAACTTTCCGCTGATTGGGCACTACTGGGTGGCTGGCGATACGGTTTTGCAGCACATCGCCAAAAAGGAAGGCGGTTGGGACAAGCTCAAAGGCAAGAAGATTGCTGTCGTCTACCACGACAGTGCATTTGGAAAAGAACTCCTGCCCATCATGCAAGAGCGCGCGGCAACCCATGACTTTTCGCTGCAACTCCTGCCAGTGCCAGCGCCCGGTGTGGAGCAAAAGGCGATCTGGCTCCAAGTTCGCCAGCAAAGACCCGATTTCGTAGTCATGCAAACCTGGGGTGTGATGACCCCCACCGCCATCAAAGAGGCAGTTGCGACGGGTTATCCCCGCGAGAAGATGTTTGGAACGTGGTGGTCTGGCGCAGAGCCGGATTTGAAAGACGTTGGTGAGAATGCCAAGGGCTATAGCGCGGTGATGATGCAGCACGGTTCCGAGAAGGATTCCGCGGTAGTCAAAGAGATTCTGGAAAAAGTCCATGCGAAAGGCCAGGGCACAGGCCCCAAGGAAGAAGTGGGTGATGTGCTCTACATGCGCGGAGTGGTGGGTGCGATGTTGGCAACCGAAGGCGTGCGGGCTGCCCAAGAACGGTTTGGCAAGGGCAAAGTGATGACGGGTGAGCAAGCGCGTTGGGGCTACGAAAACCTCAATTTGACGCAGGCCAAGCTCGATGCTTTGGGCTTCAAAAATGTAATGCGCCCGGTTTCTACGAGCTGCGTCGATCACATGGGATCGGCTTGGACACGGGTTCACACCTGGGACGGAAAGAAGTTCGTTTGGGCCTCTGATTGGTTGCAGGCCGACGATCAAATCATCCGTCCATTGGTCAAAGCCTCTGCTGAGAAATATGCCAGCGAGAAGAAGCTCAGCCGTCGCACCCCGGCGGATTGCCAAAGCTAAGCACACCCTGCAGTCCGGTCTTGCTGGACTGCGGTTTTTTTTGGGCGGCTGGAGTGCAGGTGCTCCGCCGGCCAAATCAAAGACTCGCGTTGCGGTTCTTTGACTTGGTCTCTATGGAAACTGGGCTATGAGTGAATCCAACATCGTTCTCAACGTCAATGGCATCGAGGTCATTTACAACCACGTCATCTTGGTGCTCAAGGGCGTGTCGCTGCAGGTGCCTCAGGGTGGCATCGTGGCGATTTTGGGGGGCAACGGTGCGGGCAAGACCACCACCTTGCGTGCGGTTTCCAATCTGTTGGCCGGTGAGCGCGGCGCGGTCACTAAAGGCTCGATCGAACTGCGCGGTGAGCGTATCGAAAACTTGTCCCCCGCCGACCTGGTGCAGCGCGGCGTGGTGCAGGTCATGGAAGGCCGCCACTGCTTTGCCCACCTGACGATTGAAGAGAACCTGCTCACCGGCGGTTACACGCGCAAGAACAAGGCCGAGGTGGCGGCCAGTTTGGAGAAGGTGTACACCTACTTTCCACGCCTCAAAACCCGCCGCACCAGCCAGGCGGCCTACACCTCCGGCGGTGAGCAGCAGATGTGCGCCATTGGCCGCGCGCTCATGGCCAACCCTAGCATGGTGCTGCTCGACGAGCCTTCGATGGGACTGGCACCGCAAATCGTGGAAGAGGTGTTCGAGATCGTCAAAGACCTCAATACCAAAGAGAAGGTCACTTTTTTGCTTGCAGAGCAGAACACCAACATGGCCCTCAAATACGCCGACTACGGCTACATCATGGAGTCTGGCCGGGTGGTGATGGACGGTGCCGCTGCCGACTTGCGCAGCAACGAGGACGTCAAAGAGTTTTACCTAGGCATGGGCGGCGGCGAGCGCAAGAGTTTCAAAGACGTCAAGAGCTACAAGCGTCGCAAGCGTTGGTTGGCATAGGAGAGTTGTGTGATGAGTGAAACCTTCGATACGTTGGAGACCCGTAGTCCCGAAGCACGCGAGACCGCGTTGCTGGCTGCGCTGCCTTCACAAATTGCTCATGCCAAAAAGTCGTCGATGGCTTTTGCTGCATTGTTGGCCCAGGTTGACGCCAGCGCCGTCACCAGCCGCGCTGCGCTGGCGCAGTTGCCGGTCATCCGCAAGTCCGAGTTGCAAGACTTGCAACAGGCCGCGCGGACCAATGCAACCAATGTGGCGACCCTTGGACACGAAACCATGCCGGGCAATGTGTTTGGGGGCTTTAGTGCCATCGGCTATGGCGCCTCCATGCCCCGCGTGTTTGCTAGCCCTGGCCCGATTTATGAACCCGAAGGCACGGCTAAAGACTATTGGCGCATGGCGCGTGCGATTTTTGCTGCCGGGTTTCGCAGCGGTGAGCTAATCCACAACTGCTTTAGCTACCACTTCGTCCCTGCAGGCTCGATGATGGAAACCGGCGCCCATGCGCTAGGCTGCACCGTTTTCCCAGGCGGAACCGGGCAAACCGAGCAGCAAGTGCAAGCCATGCGCGAACTACAACCGGCAGGCTATATCGGCACTCCGAGTTTTTTGAAAATCATCCTGGAAAAGGCCGAGGAAATGGGTGTGGCGCTGCCCTCGGTCACCAAAGCCATGTTTGGTGGCGAGGCGTACCCGCCGTCCTTGCGCGACTGGTTCCTTGCCCGGGGTGTACGGGGCTACCAGTGCTATGCCACGGCAGACTTGGGGCTGATCGCTTACGAAACCCCGGCGCGAGAGGGCTTGGTGCTTGACGAGGGTGTGCTAGTGGAAATCGTGCGCCCCGGCACCGGCGACCCGGTTGCGCTCGGCGAGGTGGGTGAGGTGGTGGTGACTACGCTCAATCGGGATTACCCGCTGGTGCGGTTTGGCACGGGCGACTTGTCGGCCATTCTTCCGGGGCAGTGCCCGAGCGGGCGCACCAACACACGCATCAAAGGTTGGATGGGCCGGGCTGACCAGACCACCAAGATCCGTGGCATGTTTGTGCATGCCAAGCAGGTCGATGCCATCGTGAAGCGCTTCCCCGAAGTGTTGCGTGCGCGCTTGGTGGTCAGTGGCGAAATGGCCAACGATGTCATGACATTGCAAGTGGAGACTTCAACGCCTGCCGTGGTTTCTGGCGCGGCGCTGGCGGCGCGCATTGGCGAGGCCATTCGTGATGTCACCAAGCTGCGTGGCGATGTGGCGATCGTGCAATCCGGCAGCTTGCCCAACGACGGCAAGGTTATTGAGGATGCCCGTAGCTACCGGTGAGACCACCCAAAAAGCCTCAGCCAAAAAAGGCTTTGAGGTGCGGTGTTCCTAAGTAGAAATCGGGATGGCACAGGGGTGGCTTCGCGCTAGACTGCTCGCTTTAACCTTCCACACGGATTACATATGAAAAAACTGCTTGCCGTTGCCGTCGCTGTTACGTCCCTGTTCGCACATGCGCAGAGCTTCCCGTCCAAGCCAGTCACGATCGTGGTGCCGTTTGCCGCAGGCGGCCCGACGGACCGTGTGGCGCGTGACCTCGGCGAGGCGCTGCGCAAGCCGCTCAACGGCGCAACCATCATCATAGAAAACGTGGCGGGCGCCGGCAGTTCCATCGGCACCAACAAGGTGGCCAAGGCAGCCCCCGATGGCTACACCTTGCTGCTCAACCACATCGGCATGTCCACTATGCCAGCGCTGTACCGCACCCTACCCTTCAAAGTGGAAAGCGACTTTGAGTACTTGGGCATGGTCAATGATGTGCCCATGACCTTGGTCGGCCGTCCCACGTTGCCCGCCAAGAACTTCACCGAACTAACAACTTGGCTCGGTCAAAACAAGGGCAAGATCAACCTGGGTAACGCGGGTCTGGGCGCTGCTTCTCACTTGTGCGGTTTGCTGTTTCAGTCGGCCATGAAGATTGACATGACCACCGTACCCTACAAAGGCACCGGTCCAGCCATGACCGACTTGATGGGCGGGCAGATCGATCTGATGTGCGACCAGTCCACCAACACCAGCCAGCAGATCGAGGGCAAGAAGATCACCGGTTATGCGGTCACCACCGCCAAGCGCCTGACAACCCCGGCCCTGAAGGACCTGCCCACGTTGCAGGAGTCGGGCATGAAGGGATTTGAAGTCACCATTTGGCACGGCCTGTACGCCCCCAAGGGCACCCCAGCCGATGTAACGGCTGCGCTTAACACCGCATTGAAGGCGGCATTGAAAGACCCCGAGTTCGTCAAGAAGCAAGAGGCCTTGGGTGCCTTGGTAGTGACTGACAGGCGTGTGGAGCCTGCGGAGCACAAGAAGTTTGTGGCCGCTGAAATCGCCAAGTGGGGCCCGATCATCAAGGCCGCTGGCGAATACGCGGATTAATTCACGGGTTGGATTTTTGGGTGGTCTGGGGCTCTCTAATTGCCCCAGACCATTTCTTTTTGTGCAAGGTGGCAGCGTTCTAGCATGGCAATCATGGGGAGTGCGCGCTGTTTGAGTGACACCCCTTCGAATACCGGAGCCGGTGCGCCCACAGCCAGGGCCTCGCGAATGCGCTGGGCCCGCAGCTTCTCATCTTGCACAATCGCCAAGCGTATGGCGTGTATCGCGGCTGGCATCTCTTCTGGGAGCAAAATTCCTTGGGTGCTGTTGTCGCCGTAGTCTTTTCCCATCAGCGCAACGAGTTGACGGCCGTTGGGCTCAAGCATGATGAGATCCGCCGTTGCAGGCGATTTGAATTTGTACATGGTGTTGCAAGGAGGGTTGGATGGCAAATCTTCACATAGTCCGCGAACATGCATTGGGCATGGCCGCAGCGCGCAAGCTGGCGTTTTCTTGGGCTGAACAGGTGGAGGGTGAGTTCGGCATGGCTTGCACCTACGAAGAAGGCAAGGCCCACGACATTGTGCGCTTCGAACGCACCGGCGTCAGTGGCACGCTCGATGTCACCAAGGACCGGTTTGAACTCAACGCAACCTTGGGCTTCTTGCTGGGTGCGTTCAAGGAAAAAATTGAGCAAGAGATCGTGAAAAACCTCGATGCCTTGCTTGCGCCCAGCGCAGCAAACAAACCCGCACGCAAAAAAGCCGCAGGCTGAGCGCGCGTTCTCGCCGTGTTGGCAGGAGGGTTAGCGAAGCGACTCAATCAAAGCGATGTACTGCTCCATGGCGGCCGTCTGCTCGGTGCCTTTGAAGCCAGCCCAGGCTTCCCACTTGGCACGCCCCACCATGTCAGAAAAGCCTGGTTTCTTTTCCGTGTTGTCCCCCACGGTGGCTTGTTTGTAGAGCGCGTAGATTTTGAGCAGGGTGCTGTTGTCTGGTCGTTCGCTGAGCGATTTGGAGTTGGCAACAGCGTCTTCAAATTGTGCTTTCAGGTCCGGCATGGTGTTTCCAGTTCAGGGTGGCAGGGTGGGGTTTTGCCCGTATCTTACGTTGCGATTTGATTGCACAATCGTTTTCAAATCTGCCTTGTGCGGCAGATGGGAGATCTGATCTTATGGTGACCCGCATCCGGCCGCAGTCGGCCACGCGCACAGCGCAAAAGCAAGTGATACGTGCGGTGACCGGCACGCTGGGTCTGCACGGCGAGCGCATGAGCAAGGTCGATACCGCCTGGTTGCGCATGGACTCGTCCAGCAACTTGATGATGATTTTGGGCGTGTGGGTGATCCGGCCCGGCGTGGCCTATGCCGACTTGGCACAGCGCTTGGAAGAGCGCTTGCTCAAGTACCCCCGATTTGTGCAACGCGCCGTGGAAGATGCCGCCGGTGCTACCTGGGTGAGTGACGAGAACTTCGACATGGCGCACCACCTGGTGCCCACCGCCTTGCCGCAAGCCGAGGCGGCGAAGCAGCAGGACGCCTTGCAGGAGCGATTGGCTGAGCTGTGCATGCAGCCCCTGGACCGGTCACGTCCGCTGTGGCAGTTCCACCTGGTTGAAAACTACCAAGGCGGTAGCGCACTGATGGTGCGCATCCACCACTGCATCGCCGACGGTATTGCCCTGATTTCGGTCATGCAGTCTTTGGTAGATGGCGGTGCGCCACCACCCCAACGGCACCGCACCAACGAGCTAGCCGAAGGCCCCCAAGAGTGGTTGATCGACCATCTGCTCAAGCCCCTAACCCAGTTGGCGGTGTCGGCGATGGACAAGGCGGGCGACAGTGCGGTGCGATCGCTGGGCGCCTTGATGGCGCCGCAAAAAAGTGTTGAATCGGGCCTGGCCGGATCGGTGGATGTGGCCAAGCTGGCCTACCAGGTGGTGACCGATCTGGCGGCGCTGGCCCTGATGGAAGACGATTCGCCCACGGCCCTCAAAGGTGTTCCGGGCATACACAAGAGGGTGGCGTGGTGCAAACCGCTGCCTCTGGCTGATGTCAAGGCGGTTGGGCGCGCCTTGAATTGCTCCGTTAACGATGTGTTGTTGGGCTGCGTCGCAGGCGCCATCGGTGGGTACCTGCGGGCTCATGGGGACACGGTGCAGGGCAAAAACATCCGGGCAATGGTGCCAGTGAACTTGCGGCCGCTGGAGCATGCCTACAAGCTGGGCAACCACTTCGGGCTGGCGCCGCTGACCTTGCCGATCGGATTGGACAACCCGGTTGAGCGGGTTTACGAAGTACGCCATCGCATGCGCAGCCTCAAGGGCAGTACGCAGCCCTTGCTTACATTCGGTTTGCTGGCGGTAGCAGGACTGCTCATCAAGCCAGCGCAGGACGCGATGTTGGGGCTTTTTTCTAAAAAGACCACTGCCGTGATGACCAATGTGCCTGGCTCCAACGTCAAACAAAAGCTGTGTGGATCGACGATTGAAGAGACGCTGTTTTGGGTACCGCAAAGTGGCTCGGTGGGTCTGGGCGTGTCGATTCTGAGTTACGGCGGTGGCGTGCAGTTTGGCATCGTGGCAGACACCACGCTGTGCCCGCAGCCACAGCACATCATTGACTTGTTTGCCCCCGAGTTCGAGAAGCTGACCTGGATGGCCTTGATGTTGCCTTGGGGCGAGCCTGAGGCCTGAGCCGCAAGCCTGCAGGTGGCCCTTCCGCTGCGTTCAGGGCGCTTTGCTGTAGGCGGCCACGAGACCGAGCAAGTGTTCGCGCTGCTGTGCTGCCAGGTAGGGCACCAGCAGGTTCAACACATGGTGGGCGCCACGCAGCATCGCGCCTTGCGCGCTTTCGGGCTCCAGCGCCTTGCGCGGGTTGCCCACATACTCAAAGCTGAGCCAGTAGGTCAGCACCACCACCATGCTGGTGGCAGTGGGTTCTACCTCCCGTGCGTCGATGCGCACAGCACCGCAGCGGTGCATGCTGTCGAGCATGGCCTTCACCGAGCGGGTTTTGTGATGTAGCACCGATTGAAAGTGCGTCTCCAGCCTTCGGTTTTTGCTCAGCAAGTCGTTGAGGTCGCGGTACAGAAAACGGTACTGCCAAATCAACTCAAAAAGGGAGTGAAGAAAGAACCAAGCATCTTCCACATCGCGGACGTTGTCGCTGGCGTTGAGCAGCACATGGAGTGCGTTCTCGTAGCGGTTGAACAAGGCGTTGATCAGCTCGTCTTTGGCGGGGTAGTGGTAGTACAGGTTGCCCGGGCTGATGCGCATCTCCGCAGAGATGAGGGTGGTAGATACATTGGGTTCACCAAAGCGGTTGAAGAGCGCAAGGCTAACTTCGAGAATCCGTTCGGCGGTGCGCCGTGGTGCCTTCTTCTCTGCCATGTTCAGGTACCCAAGCCACGTTGTGCAGGTGTGTCCACCCAAGTCGACAAGTGCTTGAGGGTGTCGTGCAGCGTGTCGACCGCCCGAGCGGGCTGCAAGTCATTGCGCTCGGAATCGCGCGTTGCGCCCACAGTGGCGTCGTCGATCAGGTGCCGCTGCACATCAAGCAGCGCGGCGTAGTTGAGCGTGACGCCGTGGCGTGCAAACTTGGGTACCAAGTGCTCCGCGTCCTTACGCAGCAGTTGGCGGGTCTGCTGGTATGCGTGTTCTGCAAGCTGGCGCCGCTGGGCGTAGCTAAAGGTGTTGGCCAGGTACAGCGCAGGGTCGTGGTGGTCGGGCTCGAACAGCACGATATCGGTGCCCGGGTAAGCATGTTCGTAATGCTTCATGCCGAGCTCCATGCGGGAATGGATCATGGAGCGGAACGTTTGGCTCAACACCGCCGGCAAGCCACCCTCGGCGATCTTTGGAATGCTGCCACGCCGGCTGCCGGTGGCGTGGAACGGCACCAGCGGGTTGAGGCACAGCAGCAAATCCACACCATCGTCTAAGGCTACCGAGGCATGCATGGTCTTGATTAACGCGCCGTCCACATACAGCTCACCGTCAATCTCGACCGGCGGGAACATGCCCGGCAACGCGGCGCTGGCCTGCACCGCTTTGGAAATGGGAACATGGTCCCAGCCTGGCCGCCCAAACGGCGCTGCCCGGGCGCTGTCGAGGTGGGTGGCCACCAGCGTGAGTTGGGTCTTGAGCTGGCGAAAATCGTTGGTACGACCGGCACCTTCAAACAGCCGACCGAGGTGCACATCGATGTAGTGGTTGCTGAACAGCCCAGTGGGCATGGCGCCAGCCAAATGCTCCAGTGCATTGAGCGCAGTTTTCTGGCCGAGCGCCAACTGCCATAGCGCTGAACCCAGCAGCCAGGGCAGCTTGGCGCTGCGCTGCAGGTACTCCAGGTAGGCCGGCTGCATGAGCCACGAAGGGTCGAAAGCGTCCACATCGGTGGGTGAGTTTTCGATGAAGGACGCGCACAGTGCGCGCGGCTTGATGCCGTTGGCCAGGGCCGCCGCGATGAACCCGCCGGCAGACACGCCCACATAGTGGTCCAGTCGGTTGAAATCGATGCCCAGCAGCGACTCTTCGAGCGCGCACATGGCACCGACTTCGTAGATGGCACCCAAGGGGCCGCCACCAGCGACGGCCAGTGCAATCTTGGGTCGTGCGTGGGCTTTCATGGCGCCACAGTGTAGGCTTGGCCGCAGTGCGTTGGTGCTGCTATGCAGCAATGAAAAAGGCGCCAAGGCGCCTTCTCATGCGGACCCTGTGCGCATTCAACTGGCACGGGCGGCGCTGGCTGGCGCTGGTTTGCTGCTGGCCTTGCGTGCAGCCGCTTTCTTAGCCACAGCCTTCTTGGCGGCGGGTGCCTTGGCTGCGGCAGACTTGGTGGCAGTGGGCTTGGTGGCAGTGGGCTTGGTGGCAGTGGGCTTGGCGGCAGAGGGGGTGGTTTTGGTCGTGGCTGGAGAGAGCTTTTGAACCGCTTGGTTGAGTGCATCGATCTGTGCGATCAAGACTTGAACATCCTTCGCCGAGGGCACGCCCAGCTTGTTCAAGGCCTTGGCTACGCGCTCTTCAAAAATGGTCTCCAGCTTGTCCCATTGGCCAGACGCCTTGCTGGAGATGTCTGTCGCCATGCTGGACACCTTCTGGGTTGCCTGGGCGATCTTTTCTTCGGCGGCGCTTTGGGTTTTGCGTTGAATGCCAATCCCTTCACTGACCAGCGATTCGAAGGCTTTGTTGCCTTCGGCCTGTGCTCGCGCGAACGCGGCCAAGCCTGCTTGCCAGATTTGCTGGGCCGAGTCCTTGACCGAGCTGGGCATGTCAGCGCTCGCGGGAGCGGACTTTTTCTGCAGTTTTTTCACCATAAAGACTCCATGGGGGTGTTAACGATGCCGCAATGTAAGCGTGCGAACAGCTTTGCAGTAGAGAGACGCTTCTAACTCCAAGCCTGTTGCGGCGGCGCTTCAGTGAGCAGCGGCGCCACATTAGCGTGCACCCTCAGCTTAGGGCTACGGCATGCGGTTGCCACCTGCACTCGCAATTTGCGTTCGGGTTTACGCTGAACGACTGTGATTGCCAAGTCAGAGAAAATGCTCGCAACCTTGGAGGATTCTGTATGCAGTATTTTGTGACGGGTGCCACTGGCTTTATTGGAAAACGTTTGGTAAAGAAGTTGCTTGAGCGCAAAGGCGCGACGGTGCATTTCTTGTTGCGCCCAGAGAGCGAGGCCAAAGTCGCAGATTTACGTGAGTATTGGGGTTTGAACGATGCCAAGAGCGCTGCCCGCGCGCAGCCCGTGTATGGCAACCTCGTGGACAAAAAGCTCGGTATATCCGGCGAAGCCCTTAAACAACTCAAGGGCCAAATTGATCACTGCTACCACCTAGCCGCCATCTACGACCTCGGCGCAGACGAAGAAAGCCAGACACAGGTCAACACAGAAGGCACCCGCAATGCGGTCGAGTTTGCCAAGGCGATCGATGCCAAGCATTTCCACCATGTCTCCAGTATTGCCGCTGCGGGTTTGTACGAGGGCGTGTTTCGGGAGGATATGTTTGAGGAGGCCGAAAACTACGACCACCCCTATTTCAAAACCAAGCACGAAAGTGAAAAGATTGTTCGTACGGAGTGCAAGGTGCCGTGGTCGGTTTACCGTCCTGCCATGGTGGTCGGCGACAGCCGCACCGGTGAGATGGACAAAATCGATGGGCCGTATTACTTCTTCAAACTTATTCAGCGCATGCGCCAGTTGCTGCCGCCGTGGATGCCCACGATTGGACTAGAAGGTGGGCGCATCAACATTGTGCCGGTGGACTTTGTGGTGGACGCGCTCGACACCATCAGCCACAAAACAGGTATCGCAAAACAGTGTTACCACTTGGTCGATCCGCAAGGTTACCGGGTTGGCGATGTGCTCGATATCTTCAGCAAAGCAGCCCATGCGCCAAAGATGAATTTGTTCATCAACGCGGCCTTGCTCGGTTTTATACCGCGCAGCGTGACCAAGGGCTTGATGGCACTGGCACCGGTGCGCCGTGTGCGCAATGCGGTCATGAAGGACCTTGGCTTGCCTGAAGACATGTTCACCTTTGTGAATTACCCCACGCGCTTTGATTGCCGCCAAGCGCAAACCATGCTCAAGGGCAGTGGCGTGGAATGCCCCAACTTGAAGGACTATGCGTGGCGCCTGTGGGATTACTGGGAGCGTCACCTGGATCCCGACCTCCACATCGACCGCTCTCTGCGCGGGGCAGTGGCCGGCAAGGTGGTCTTGGTAACTGGGGGCTCCTCGGGGATCGGGTTGGCGGCGGCCCACAAGTTCGCCGAGGCCGGTGCAGTCACCCTGATTTGTGGCCGCGATGCCGACAAGCTCGAAGACGCCTGCAAGCAAGCCCATAAGAACGGTTACCGCTTTGTCGCTCATACCGTTGACATTGCCGACATGGTCGATTGCGATCGCTTCATCGGGGAAGTGGTCCGCGAGCATGGTGGCGTGGACTTTTTGATCAACAACGCGGGGCGGTCTATACGTCGTGCAATTGAATCCAGCTACGACCGTTTCCATGATTTTGAACGCACCATGCAGCTCAACTATTTTGGTTGCTTGCGCGTCACCATGGGCTTGCTGCCTGGCATGGTGACCAAGCGTAAAGGCCATGTGGTCAACATCAGCTCGATTGGCGTGCTGACCAACGCGCCGCGCTTCAGTGCGTACGTCGCCAGCAAGGCGGCGCTCGACGCGTGGACGCGCTGTGCTTCGAGCGAGTTTGCCGATCAAGGCATTTCGTTTACCACCATCAATATGCCCCTGGTGCGAACTCCCATGATTGCGCCTACCAATATCTATAAGAACGTGCCCACGCTCTCGCCCGAAGAGGCGGCAGATATGGTGGCGCAGGCCTGCATCTTTAAGCCAGTGCGAATCGCAACGCGGCTTGGAATCACCGGCCAAGTTCTGCACGCACTGGTTCCCCGGGTGGCCCAGATTGCGATGAATACCAGTTTTCGCATGTTTCCGGATTCCAGCGCGGCCAAAGGCCTGCAGCCCGGTGAAAAGGCCCCCAAGCAACAGTTATCGCCCGAGGCGATGGCGATGCAGCAGATGATGCGTGGAATTCACTTCTAAGCCCATCGGTTCAGAGGAACTGGAAATCCCTGAAAAACCCCCTTTGTGTGGACATATTTTGGTCATACCGGTAGATAATGCATCCGCGTCATTCGCACGGGGGGCCTGTCGGCGCTGGCTTAGCCAGCTTTGATAGGCACCGAATTAGCATTTAACTTGTTGGAATATCACCATGAGCAACCTGATCGATCTGCAGTCCCAAATTGAAAAACTGCAAAAACAAGCTAACGAGATCAAGGCAAAAGAGTTCAACGCAACGGTGCACGAGATACTCGCAAAAATGCAGGCCTTTGGCATTACCGTCAAGCACCTGCAAACCGCCAAGCCGGCCAAGTCCGGCAAGGGTTCCCGCAGTCGCAATGCCCCAGCCAAATCTGCAAAGCTGCCAAAGGCCGCCAAAAAGGCAGGTGCCCAGGTTGCTGCAAAGTACCGCGGTCCCAATGGGGAAACCTGGTCCGGGCGTGGTCTGACCCCCAAGTGGCTGGTCAGCCTGGTAGCGCAAGGCCAGTCGAAGGAAGCGTTCTTGATTGCCAGCAACTAGCTCGCTCACGGGCTGCAGGCGTGTTCCACGTCACGGTGCAGCCCGTCACCGGCGCAGATGGCTGTCTTACGTCCAGGGCGCGAGTGCTCGGTTGTCGGTTCGGGCCGGGATGTAAAGTAGGCGCCATGTTCTCGTCCCTCGCGATACTTTTGCCCCACCGGGTTAGCCGCCATGTCTGAATCTTCTGCGTATGTCCACAGTGTTGCCAGCACCCCCATCGCGCCAAGTGACAAGGCGCAGATTCTGGCCCAAGCTTTGCCGTATATCCGCAAGTTTCACGGCAAGACTATGGTCATCAAGTACGGCGGCAACGCGATGACCGATCCAGCCTTGCAGAAGGCTTTTGCCGAGGACGTGGTCTTGCTCAAGCTCGTGGGCATCAAGCCGGTGGTGGTGCACGGTGGCGGCCCACAAATTGAGAGCGCACTCAAGCGCTTGGGCAAGAAGGGCGAGTTCATCCAGGGCATGCGCGTCACCGACGCCGAGACCATGGAGGTGGTCGAGTGGGTGCTGGGTGGCGAGGTTCAGCAAGACATTGTGGGACTCATCAACCAGGCCGGCGGAAAGGCCGTGGGCCTGACCGGGCGCGACGGCGCAATGATCCGTGCGCAAAAGCTCAAGATGTTGGATCAAATCGACCCATCGATTGAGCACGATGTGGGTCAGGTCGGCGACATCCAAAGTGTGGACCCGGCGGTGGTCCAGGCCCTGCAAGACGACGCATTTATTCCCGTCATCAGCCCGATCGGTTTTGGTGAAAACAACGAAAGCTACAACATCAACGCCGACGTGGTGGCGGCCAAACTGGCCACGGTGCTAAAGGCCGAAAAGCTGCTCATGCTCACCAACATCAGCGGCGTGCTCGACAAGAGCGGCAACTTGCTTACTGACCTCAGTTCCCGGCAAATCGATGCCTTGTTTGCCGACGGCACCATCTCTGGCGGCATGCTGCCCAAGATTGCTGGCGCGCTGGATGCGGCCAAGAGCGGCGTGCATGCGGTTCACATTGTGGACGGCCGTGTGCCGCATGTGCTACTGCTGGAAATTCTGACCGACCAGGCTTTTGGCACCATGATTCGCTCGCACTGACCATGCCGGCGCAGCTTTCACAAACCGCCACCGATGTTCCCTCCAATGCTGGCGCCCTGGCGGGCCGCAAGCGGCCCAAGCCAGGCGAGCGTCGGGTGCAGATTTTGCAAATGCTCGCCAGCATGCTGGAGCAGCCAGCCCAGGAGCGAATCACCACAGCGGCCTTGGCCGCGCGTTTGGACGTTAGCGAGGCGGCGCTGTACCGGCACTTTGCCAGCAAGGCCCAGATGTTTGAGGGGCTGCTGGAGTTCATTGAGCAGTCGGTCTTCACCCTCATCAACCACATCGTTTCGCGCGAGGACCCAGAGGCATCGCGTGGCCTGCGCCAAGCCTCGGCCATCGTGACCATGCTGGTGCAGTTTGCGGAAAAAAACCCCGGTATGGCCCGCGTCATGGTTGGTGATGCGTTGGTGTTTGAGAGTGATCGGCTGCAGCAGCGCATGAACCAGTTCTTCGACAAGGTGGAAGCCGCCCTCAAGCAGTGCATGCGCGAGGACGCGGTGCCCGATGCAGGCGTGCGCGCCGCGGTACTCAACGCATTTTTGGTGGGGCGTTTGCAGCGCTACGTACGCTCTGGGTTCAGGCAGCGTGCGTCCGACCAGCTCGACGCTAGCTTGGCATTGATTCTGCGTATCCAGGCTTAAGGGTGGCTCTGCCTAGGGAATACCCTAGGATTTCCTAGGTTTGTGCGTCTAGTTTCCCAAGCCGTTGACCAGCCCAGGCCGAAGTCATGCAAAATAGCACGATCGTTCTATTTTGCTGCATCCAACTGTGTCGATTGCCTCCCTATCCCGCACACGTCCAAGCACCGCGCCCTTGCGCGCGGCGTCTGAACGGGCATTGCAGAAAGGCCAGCAGACCAAGAATTCGATTGTCGAGGCGGCCCTGCGTTTGGCGACCCAAATTGGTCTGGAGGGTTTGAGCATTGGCGCACTGGCCGAGGTTACGCAGATGAGCAAGTCGGGCGTTTTCGCCCATTTTGGTTCTCGCGAAGAGTTGCAGATCTCGGTGGTGCGGGAGTATTTCAACCGCTTTGAGCTAGAGGTTTTCTACCCCGCATTGCAAGAGCCTAGGGGCCTGCCCCGAGTGCGGGCACTGTTTGCCAACTGGATGCGGCGCGTGGCCGAAGAGATCCAGTCAGGTTGCATTTTCATCAGCGGCGCGGTCGAGTTTGACGATCGTCCTGGCCCGGTACGCGACGCCCTGGCCCACTCGGTGCAGACCTGGCTGGCCGCATTGAATCGCTCGCTGGTACTGGCGCGTCAGTGCGGCCATCTGTCGCCGCACGCCGATGAAGAACAAATGGCCTTCGAAATCCACGGCCTGATTTTGGCAGTGCACTATGAGGCTCGATTTCTCAAAACGCCGGGATCAATCGCGCGGGCGCTCCAGACCTTCGAGAGCATTTTGGCCCGCCATGCTGTCGGCGCAGCCCATCCTGCGCTTTCGCGCTAGTTCTACCGTTTTAACTTCTAAGGAGCTTTGTCATGCCCGTCTACAACCCGCCCCTGCGCGACATGCAGTTTGTAATGCACGAATTGCTGCGCGTGACCGAGGATCTGCGCGCCATGCCCAAGCACGCCGATGTCGATTCCGACACGATTAATGCAGTGCTTGAAGAGGGCGGCAAGTTTGCCGCCGAGGTTCTGTTCCCCCTCAACATCAGCGGTGACACCCAGGGTTGCAGCATCGACACAGCCACTCACAGCGTGACCACGCCGAAGGGCTTCAAAGAGGCTTACGCGCAATATGTGCAGGGAGGATGGGCTGCATTGGCCTGCGACCCCGAATACGGCGGACAGGGTTTGCCGCTGGTAGTCAACCAGATGTTTTACGAAATGCTCAACAGCGCTAACCAAGCCTGGACGATGTACCCCGGGCTGACCCACGGTGCCTACGCCGCGCTGCATACCCACGGCACCGACGCGCAAAAAGCCACTTACCTGCCCAAAATGACCAGCGGCGAATGGACCGGCACCATGTGTCTGACCGAGCCACACTGCGGCACCGACCTGGGGCTGATGCGCACCAAGGCCGAAGCGCTGCCAGACGGCACTTACCGAATCACCGGCAACAAAATCTTCATCAGCGCCGGTGAGCACGATATGGCAGGCAACATCATCCACTTGGTGCTGGCCCGGCTGACCGATGCGCCACCCGGCATCAAGGGCGTGAGCCTGTTCATCGTGCCTAAGTTCCATGTGAACGCCGACGGCACGCTGGGCGAGCGCAACGGCATCTATTGCGGCGGTCTGGAACACAAGATGGGCATCCACGGCAATGCGACCGCGCAAATGGTGCTTGATGGCGCCATTGGCACCATGGTGGGCCAACCCAACAAGGGAATGCAAGGCATGTTCGTCATGATGAATGCAGCCCGCCTGGGCGTGGGCAACCAGTCCTTGGGGCTGACCGAAGTCGCTTACCAAAACGCGCTGGCCTACGCCAAAGACCGCATCCAGATGCGCTCGCTCTCGGGTACCAAGGCCAAGGACAAAGCTGCTGACCCCATCATCGTGCACCCCGATGTGCGCAAGATGCTGCTCACGGCCAAGGCCTATGCCGAAGGCGGCCGAGCCCTGGCAACGTACTGCTCCATGCTGCTGGAAAAAGAGATCAACCACCCCGACGAGCAAGTCCGTAAGGACGCCGCCGAGATGCTGGCCTTGCTTACGCCCATCGTCAAAGCGTTCATCACCGACAACGGTTGGACCGCGACTTCAAGCTGCCTGCAGGTATTTGGTGGCCACGGCTTCATCAAGGAATGGGGCATGGAGCAGTTCGTGCGCGATGCGCGCATCAACATGATTTACGAAGGCACCAACACCATCCAGTCGCTCGACCTGCTGGGCCGCAAAGTGCTCTCCAACAACGGCGCCACGCTGCGCAAGTTTGGCAAACTCATTGCCAAGCTGGTGGACGAAGAAGGCGTCAACGAAAAGATGGCCGAGTTCATCACCCCGATTGCAGTGTTGGGCGACCAGATGACCAAGTTCACCACGGAGATCGGTTTCAAGGGTTTCCAAAACCCCGACGAAGTGGGCGCTGCCGCCGTCGACTACCTGCGGGTGGCTGGCCATTTGGTGTTCGGCTACTTTTGGGCCTGCATGGCGCAGGTGGCGCTGCGCGAAATCACCGCCGGCAACACCGATCCGTTCTACCAGGCCAAGGTGCAAACCGCTCGCTTTTACTTTGCCAAGCTGTTCCCCGAGACTACGACGCTCATGCGCACCGCCCGCACCGGATCCAAGGTGCTGATGGACACCGACGCTGCGCTGGCCTGACCATTTTTGTCCCACCTGTCTTCAACCCACACCACTGGAGAGCCCTATGAAACGCACCCTGACCACCCTGGCCCTGTCCTTCGTCGCTGCGAGCGCCATGGCGCAAATGACGCCCGAGGGTACTTGGAACAGCATCGATGACGGCACCGGAAAGCCCAAGGCCGAGATCAAGATCTCCAGCGCCAGCGGCACCCTCTCGGGCGTAGTGGAGCGTTCTTTGAGTGCCGAGCCCAATCCGGAACCCAATTGCGTCAAATGCACCGACGACCGCAAGGACAAGCCCAAGATCGGTATGGAAATCATCCGTGGTGGCAAAAAGGCCGACGGTAAGGATGTGTGGGAAGGCGGCAAGATCCTCGACCCGGAGAACGGCAAAGAGTACAGCCTGCGCATGACGCCCATCGATGGTGGCAAAAAGCTCGAAGTGCGCGGCTTCATCGGCACCCCCATGCTGGGACGCACGCAAACCTGGATCCGCGTTCAGTAAACCGCCTGTTGCTCCCTAGGAAGAACTATGTCCCGTTTCAATGTCCGAAAAGTCGCCGTCTTGGGCGCGGGCGTCATGGGTGCGCAAATCGCAGCGCATCTGGTGAACGTCAAGGTGCCGGTGCTCTTGTTTGATTTGCCGGACAACGCCGCTGGCAGCGCCAAAAACGGGATCGTCCTGCGTGCGGTGGAGGGCTTGAAGAAGCTCAAGCCCGCGCCCCTGGGCGTGGCCGAACACGCCGCGCTGATCGAGCCGGCCAACTACGAGGAACATTTGGCACGGCTTGCCGAATGCGACCTGGTGATCGAGGCGATCGCCGAGCGCATGGACTGGAAGCGCGACTTGTACGCCAAGATCGCCCCGTTCATCGCGCCGCATGCCATCTTGGCCAGCAACACCTCCGGCCTGTCCATCACCGCCTTGAGCGAGGCGTTGCCAGAGGCGCTGCGCCCCCGGTTCTGCGGCATCCACTTCTTCAACCCGCCGCGCTACATGGCGCTGGTCGAGCTGATCAACACACCCAGCACCGAGCCGCACATCCTCGACTACCTGGAAACCTTTGTTACCACCACCTTGGGCAAGGGTGTGGTGCGGGCCAAAGACTCGCCCAACTTCATCGCCAACCGCGTTGGCATCGCCGGCATGCTGGCCACCATGCAAGAGGCGCAGAACTTCGGACTCACCTTCGACGTGGTGGACGACCTCACCGGCAAGAAGCTGGGCCGTGCCAGCTCGGGCACCTTCCGCACCGCCGACGTGGTGGGTCTGGACACCATGGCCCATGTCATCAAGACCTTGCAGGACACGCTCAGCGCCAACCCCGCCGACGGCCCTGGCAAGTTCGATCCGTTCCACCCTAGCTTCGCCACACCCGAAGTTCTCAAGACCCTGCTGGAGATGGGTCACCTGGGGCAAAAATCCAAAGCGGGTTTTTTCAAAAAGGTCGGACGCGATGTGCTGCGTTTCGATGCGGCCACCAAAGAGTATGTGAGTGGCGGCGCCAAGGCCGACGAGGTCTATGCCCGTATGCTCAAGAAGCCCGCCGCCGAGCGGCTCAAGCTCTTGCGCAACAGCGAAGGCGCTCAGGGCCAGTTCCTGTGGGCGATTTTGCGCAACGCGTTCCACTATGCCGCCATCCATCTGGTAGCCATTGCCGACAACGCGCGCGATGTGGACTTCTGCATGCGCTGGGGCTTTGGCATGCAACAAGGGCCGTTTGAGTTGTGGCAAGAAGCGGGCTGGTTGGACGTGGCCCGCATGGTGCAAGAGGACATCGATGCCGGCAAGGCGCTGTGCAGCGAACCGCTGCCCGACTGGGTGTTCCAAGGCCCCGTGGCCGAGCGCGGCGGCGTGCACCAGACCGAGGGCAGTTTCAACCCCAGCACCGGCGCCTTTGTGCCGGTGCGCAGCCTGCCGGTGTACGCGCGCCAGCATTTTCCCGAAAGCGTTTTGGGCTCTAGTGCGCCGCGCGCCCAGACGGCGGGCACCACGTTGCACGAAGACGATGCCATTCGGCTGTGGACGCTCGATGGCGAGGTGCTGATTGCGAGCATCAAGTCCAAAATGCATGCCATCAGCCCAGCGGTGGTCGAAGGTCTGGTGCAGGCGCAGGCCCTGGCCGAGCAAAACTACCAAGGCTTGGTGATCTGGTCGCCCGACGACATGTTCTCCGCCGGCGCCGATTTGCAGGCCATGCTGCCGGCCTTCATGCTCGGTGGTGTCAAGGCGATTGAGGGCGCCGAGGCCGAGATGCAAGCCGCTATGCTGGCCCTGCGCTACTCCAACGTGCCGGTGGTCTCCGCCGTACGCGGCCTGGCCCTGGGCGGTGGCTGCGAGCTGGCGGTGTATTCCAGCAAGCGGGTTGCGGCGATGGAGAGCTACATCGGCTTGGTCGAAGTCGGCGTGGGCCTGGTGCCCGGCGCCGGTGGCCTGACCTACATCGCCCGCCGCGCAGCGGAAAACGCGGCTGCATCCACCGGCAAAGACCTGCTGCCGTTTTTAACCGAGGGCTTCACCGCTGCCGCCATGGCCAAAGTGGGTACGAGCGCACTCGAATCACGCAAGCTGGGCTATTTGCTGGAGAGCGACGTGGTGGTGGCCCACAAGGACGAACTCTTGTTTGTGGCTTTGAATGAAGCCAAAGCGATGCATGCCTCGGGCTACCGCGCGCCACACAAGCGCCTGTTCCCGGTGGCCGGGCGCAGCGGGATTGCCACCTTCAAGGGCTCGCTGGTCAATATGCGCGACGGCGGCTTCATTAGCGCGCACGACTTCCACATCGCCAGCCTGATCGCCGAAGTGGTCTGCGGCGGCGATGTTGATGCGGGCACCTTGGTCAACGAGGACTACCTCATGACGCTGGAGCGCAAGGCCTTTGGCGCGCTGCTCAACCACCCCAAGACGCAGGAGCGCATCATGGGAATGATGTCCACTGGCAAGCCCGTGAGGAACTGATATGAAACAAGTGCAAGACGCCTACATTGTTGCCGCCACCCGCACGCCCATCGGGCGTTCGCACCGTGGATTTTTCCGCAACACCCGGCCCGACGATTTGCTGGTGCAGGTGCTCAAGTCGGCCCTTGCCCAGGTGCCCAGCCTGGACCCAGCGGCCATTGAAGATTTGATTTGCGGCTGCGCCATTCCCGAGGGCCAGCAGGGGCTCAACATCGCGCGCATGGGCGCGGTGCTGGCTGGCTTGCCGCACAGCGTGGGGGGCATCACGGTCAACCGCTTCTGTGCCTCGGGCCTCTCGGCCATCCAAATGGCGGCCGACCGCATCCGCGTGGGCGAGGCCGATGTGATGATCGCCGCCGGTGTAGAAAGCATGAGCATGGTCCCGATGATGGGCAACACGCCCTCGCTCTCACCGGACATCTTCATTCATGACGAGAACATTGGCATTGCGTACGGCATGGGCCTCACCGCTGAAAAGGTGGCCAACCAGTGGAAGGTCAGCCGCGAGGCGCAAGACCAGTTTGCGGTGGAGTCGCACAAGCGCGCGTTGGCCGCCCAGGCCCGCGGCGACTTTGCTGCTGAGATCACGCCCATTGACATAGTTGACCGTAGCGCCAACCTGGAGACCGGCGAAGTGGTCGAGAAGCGCCGTACCGTCAGTCTTGATGAAGGCGCGCGCGCAGACACCTCGATCGAAGGCCTGGCCAAACTCAAGACGGTGTTCGCTGCACGCGGTTCGGTAACAGCCGGCAACAGCTCGCAAACCTCGGACGGCGCGGGCGCGCTGGTGCTGGCCAGTCAGAAGGCGGTTCAACAGTTTGGCCTGACGCCGCTGGCGCGTTTTGTGAGCTTTGCCAGCAAGGGCGTGCCACCGCACATCATGGGCATTGGTCCGATCGAGGCAATACCGGCGGCGCTGCGCTACGCAGGCCTGCAGCAGCAAGACATCGACTGGTTCGAGCTCAACGAGGCATTTGCCGCGCAGTCGCTCGCAGTGATCAACACCCTGGGGCTGGACATGTCCAAGGTCAACCCCATGGGCGGTGCCATTGCGCTGGGCCACCCGCTGGGCGCGACCGGCGCCATTCGCGCGGCCACTGCTATCCACGCCCTGCACCGCCACCAGCTCAAGCACGCCATGGTCACCATGTGCGTGGGCGCAGGGCAGGGCGCTGCCGGCATCTTCGAACGGGTGTGATTGCGCTACGCCCCGCCTGTGATGTCAACGTCCTGCGCCACACCGATGCACGTTTTTGACCAGGCGGTTGCGCTGCAAAGCGACGCCAACGGCGGGCTTGGCGGACAAACCCACCCGGCGTGGTGGAACATGGTGGGGCCGTTTGGTGGCATCACGGCAGCCACGGTGGTTGCGGGTATAGCCCAGCACCCCATGGTGCTGGGCCAGCCGGCGGCGCTCACTGTTAACTACCTGGCGGGCTTTGCGCCCGGGCCATTTCGTCTGCTGTTGCGCATAGTCCGCACCAACCGCTCCAGCCAGCACTGGCTCATCGAGTGCGAGCAAGTGCAGGCCGACGGAACATCTGCCACCGTGCTCACTGGCACTGCGGTCACCGTGCTGCGCCGCCCCACGTTCAACGCCTGCGACCACCCCATGCCCCAGGTCGTGCCAGCGTCGCAGATCGCGCGCGCGCAGCCGCCCAAGGAACTGGAGTGGCTGGGCCGTTACGACACCCGCATGGTCTGTGGCGCACCGCCCACCCGCTGGGACGGCGCGGTGCGCGACGTGGCGCCCGAGCAGGCCAGCTTGACACAGCTCTGGGCGCGTCTGGTGCCAGAGCGCGCGCTGGACTACGCCGCACTCTCGGCGTTGGCCGATGTGTTTTTTCCCCGCGTGTGGCTGCGCCGCGCCGAGATGGTCGCCGCAGGCACGGTGTCCATGTCGGTGTACTTCCATGCCGATGTGCAGGACCTGTCCGAGACGGGCGACGGCTTTGTGC
Organism: Rhodoferax sp.; assembly: GCF_044236835.1. Taxonomy (GTDB): domain Bacteria; phylum Pseudomonadota; class Gammaproteobacteria; order Burkholderiales; family Burkholderiaceae_C; genus Allorhodoferax. The sequence goes on along the minus strand of NZ_JBIIGC010000003.1, from coordinate 80,961 downwards.
TGTGCCAAGCGCGCGCCCAGGCTTACCGCAACGGCCATGCCGATCAGACCGCGCAACTCTGGAACGAAGCCGGCACCCTGCTGGCCACTACACACCAACTGGTTTACTACAAGATTTAAGGAGACGCCCCATGCCAAATGACACCCAAGACATCCTGATCGACACCACCGATGCGGTCATGACCATCACCCTCAACCGGGTCGACAAGAAAAACTCTTTCACCCAGGCGATGTACGGCGTCTGCGCCGATGCGCTGGCCAGCGCTGCCGCCGATCCATCCGTGCGCACTGTGGTCATCCAGGGCCATGTGACGGTCTTTAGCGCAGGCAACGACATCGGCGACTTTCTAAAAGGTGGTGCCGCCACCGCGGACGCGCCGGTGTTTCGGTTTTTGCGCGAGATTGCCGCCTTTCCCAAACCGCTGGTGGCAGCGGTCTGCGGCCCGGCGGTGGGCGTGGGCACCACCTTGCTGTTCCACTGCGACTTGGTGGTGGCTGGCGACAACGCGGCGTTCTCCATGCCCTTTGTCAACCTGGGCCTGTGTCCCGAGGCGGCCAGCAGCCTGATTGCGCCGCAGATGATGGGCTACCACCGCGCCGCCGAGGCCTTGCTGCTGGGCGAGCCCTTCATGGCCGAGGCCGCACTGGAGGTCGGTTTGGTCAACCGCATTGTTCCGCCCACCGAGGCCAATGCAGCGGCTCAGGCGCTGGCTGCCAAGCTGGCGGCCAAGCCACTGTCCTCGCTGGTGGAAACCAAGCGCTTGATGAAGCTCGGCCAAACGCCCGCCGTGCAAGCGCGCATGATGGAGGAGGCCACCAGCTTTGGCCGCATGCTGCGCGAGCCCGCCGCGCGGGAGGCGTTCACCGCCTTCATGGAAAAACGCAAGCCCGATTTCAGCAAACTCTGACCTAGCGCACAGAACCGCGCGGGGCGGGCTGGCATGATGGCGTCCCTTTGCGTTGGGACCTTGCATGGAAGCCCTGTTCATTTCCACCGGTGTGGTGGCCCTGGCCGAGATCGGCGACAAAACCCAGCTGCTCGCTTTCATTCTGGCGGCGCGCTTCAAAAAGCCGGTGCCCATCATCTTGGGCATTCTGTGCGCCACCGTGGTCAACCACGCGCTGGCCGGTGCACTGGGTGCGTGGATCACCTCTGTCGTGTCCGCCGATGTGTTGCGCTGGGTCTTGGGCCTGTCTTTTCTGGGCATGGCAGTGTGGACTCTGATCCCCGACAAGATCGAAGAAGAAGAAACCCAAGTGGCCCACAAGCTCGGTGTGTTTGGCGCCACGCTGGTCACTTTCTTTCTGGCCGAGATGGGCGACAAAACCCAGATCGCCACCGTGGCCATGGCCGCGCACTACGCCAGCCCGGTGCTGGTGGTGATTGGAACCACCTTGGGCATGTTGATCGCCGACGTACCCGCAGTATTTGTGGGTGACCGCTTTGCCAACAAGATCCCGATGAAGCTGGTGCACGGCATCGCCGCTGCCATGTTTGCAGTGATGGGCGTGCTGGCACTGCTCAACGTGGGCTCGCTGTTCTAGCGGTACAGCGCCAATCCCAAGTTGCTTCACGGCCTGCATCGGCGGCAGCCGCAGCCACATCGGCAGCGGCAGATGCGCCAGTCCTATGCGCAGGTGCCCCTGGCTTGCAATCAATCAGGCCGCACTTTGCTGCGCCCGGCTTTCACTTCAGAGCGCTGACTTTTCCCGTCACGCCTGCGTTGGCGTGCGCCAAAACTGGGCTGCGTGGCTCGGCGCACCCGTGGTGGTGTGGCTACGCTGTCAACCAGTGCATGCAGGCGCAGCAAGGCATCCATGCGGTTCATGTCCTGGGTGCGGTGCTGCTGGGCCTTGATCACCAACACGCCGTCTTGGGTGATGCGGCTGTCGCGCAAAGCCAGCAGGCGCTCCTTGACTGCGTCGGGCAAGCTCGATGCCGGGATGTCAAAGCGCAGGTGGATCGCACTGGAGACTTTGTTGACGTTTTGACCACCCGCACCTTGCGCGCGGATGGCGCGCAGCTCCACCTCGTCTTCTCGGATGCGCAGCGCAGCAGGTGCAGCGTGGGTGCGTGGGTCGTCACTCATGGGCCCGTATTAAACTGCACGCTCCCACCAACCACCGCGGAGCGCACCATGGCCAAAGGTCAGCAAAAGTCCAACAAGGAAGCCAAGAAGCCCAAAAAGGACAGCACGCCGGCCAAGCCGCTGGGAAGTGGCGTGGGCGAAGCGGTGCGCCCGGTGGTGACCACGGTGGTGATTCCCCGCGGCAAGCTCAAAAACAAGTAAGCAGGGGATGGTTTCTGAGTCCCTGCCTTTGGAACCGGAGTTCCTGCAGAGCCTGACCCGCATTTTTGAGGAAGGCATTGTCTTCAACCGCACACTGGGCTTGAAGATCACTTCCATCCAAGCCCACGAGGTCCGCGCCAGCATAGAGATGCGCAACGAACTGGTGGGCCACTACAGCTACAACCGCATCCACGGTGGCGTCATCAGTGCCGGGCTCGACGCCATGGGCGGCCTGGCTGTGATGGCCGCCATCGGCGCGCGCCACCGCCATGAGAGCATCGAATCGAGGCTGCAGCGTTTTGCCAAGCTCGGCACCATCGATTTGCGCGTCGACTACCTGCGCCCGGGCATCGGCGAGCACTTCGGCTTGCGCGCCGAGGTGATGCGCTTGGGCTCGCGGGTGGCCTCGACCCGCATGGAGTTTTTGGCGGCCGACGGCAAACTGCTCTCTACCGGCTCGGCGGCCTACATCGTCTCGTAGCGCACTGCCCCTTTTCCGTCTCCGACGGGCAGGGGCCGCTTCACTTGGGTATTTCCCGCGGCCTGCCTTGCTCGTCAATGGCCACGTAGGTCAGCGTGGCCTGGGTCACTTTGGCGTACTGCCCTTGGGTCTGGTAGCGCTCGGCATACACCTCCACCTCCACGGTGATGGAGGTGCGCCCGATGTGGCTGACCTTGGAAAAAAAGCTCAGGATGTCCCCCACCCGCACCGGCTGCTTGAAGATGAACTCCTTGACCGCCACCGTGGCCATGCGCCCCTTGGTGTAGCGCGCGGGCACCACCGATCCGGCCAAGTCCACCTGCGCCATCACCCAGCCGCCAAAGATGTCGCCATTGGCGTTGCAGTCAGCCGGCATGGGAATAACTTTGAGCACCAACTCTTGGTCGGTGGGCAGCTGTACCGGGGCTGGCGCCGCGCGCGCGGTAGGCGCGGACTGCGTGCTATCAGTGCGTGGTGTGCCGGACACCGGGGCGGCGTTGGAAGGGGTGGACATGGGCACAATCCTAGGGTTCGCAAACATCGATTGTCGCCCATGCACCCCGGTCACTCCGCCACCCTCACCCCCAGCCCTGCAGCCAGCAGCCCCACTGCCGCGCCCCAGTCCGACTGGGCCACGTTGGGCCGTTTGTTTCCCTATCTGTGGACCTACAAGTGGCGGGTGATCGCGGCGCTGGCCTTCATGGTGGGTGCCAAGGTGGCCAATGTGGGTGTGCCCTTGCTACTGAAAAACTTGGTCGATGCCATGACCTTGAAGCCCGGCGATCCGGCGGCGTTGTTGGTGGTGCCAGCAGCCTTGTTGCTGGGCTACGGTGCTTTGCGTCTGTGCACCTCGCTGTTCACCGAGTTGCGCGAGCTGGTGTTTGCCAAAGCCACCGAGGGTGCTGCGCGCAGCATCTCGCTGCAGGTGTTTCGCCACCTGCACGCGATGAGCCTGCGTTTCCACCTGGAGCGCCAAACCGGCGGCATGACGCGCGACATAGAGCGCGGCACCCGCGGCGTGCACTCGCTCATCAGTTACTCGCTTTACAGCATCATCCCCACGCTGATCGAAGTCACGCTGGTGCTGGGCTTGTTGGCAGTGAAGTTTGATGTGTGGTTTGCCATCATCACGATCATCGCGCTGGCGGTGTACATCGTGTTCACCATCACCGTGACCGAGTGGCGCACCCAGTTTCGCAAGAAGATGAACGAGCTGGACTCCAACGCCAACAGCCGCGCCATCGACTCGCTGCTCAACTATGAGACCGTCAAGTACTTCAACAACGAAGAATTCGAGACCCGGCGCTACGACGAAAACCTGGAGCGCTATCGCCGCGCGGCGGTCAAGAGCCAGACCACACTGAGCATTCTTAACACCGGCCAGCAGCTCATCATTGCCGTGGCGCTGGTTGCCATGCTGTGGCGCGCCACGCAAGGTGTGGTGGAGGGTCGCATGACCTTGGGCGATTTGGTGATGGTCAACGCCTTCATGATCCAGCTCTACATTCCGCTGAATTTTTTGGGTGTGATTTACCGCGAGATCAAGCAAAGTCTGACCGACTTGGAAAAGATGTTCACCCTGTTGGAGCGCGAGCGTGAGATTGCCGATGCGCCGGGTGCCCAGCCACTGCAACTGCGCCCCGGCGAGGTGAGCGTACGCTTTGATCATGTCACCTTTGCCTACGACCCGGCAGGCAGCGCAGGCGCGGCCCAAGACAAGCCTGCGCGCACCATCTTGTACGACATCAGTTTCGAAATTCCGGCAGGCAAAACGGTGGCGGTGGTCGGACCTTCGGGCTCGGGCAAGTCGACGCTGGCGCGGCTGCTGTTTCGCTTTTACGACGTGCAGCAGGGCCGCATTCTGATCGCTGGTCAGGACATCCAGCAGGTCACGCAAGCCTCGGTGCGCCAGGCCATTGGCATCGTTCCGCAAGACACCGTGCTGTTCAACGACACGGTGGAATACAACATCGCCTACGGCCAGCCCGGGTGCAGTCGCGCGGTGGTGGAGGCGGCAGCCAAGGCGGCGCACATCCATGACTTCATCAGCGCAGCGCCCAAGGGCTACGACACCATGGTGGGCGAGCGCGGCCTCAAACTCTCTGGCGGCGAAAAGCAGCGCGTGGCCATCGCCCGCACCCTACTCAAGAATCCGCCGGTGTTGATTTTTGACGAGGCGACTTCGGCGCTGGACTCCGCCAACGAGCGTGCCATCCAAGCCGAGTTGCAAAGCGTGGCGCACAACAAGACCACCTTGGTAATTGCCCACCGTTTGTCCACGGTGGTGGACGCCCACGAAATCCTGGTGATGGACGCCGGACGCATCATCGAGCGCGGCACCCACGCGCAACTTCAGGCCCAAGGCGGGCGCTATTCCCGGATGTGGGCGATGCAGCAAAGCAGCGAACTCGCCATGCCGTCTCCGCAGCAAGCCGCGGCGCCCTGAGCACGCACGAACCCAGACCATGGTCGCATTGCCCAACCTCGGCCCCAAGTCGCAGGAGATGATCTCGCGCAGTGGCATTCACAGCGAGGCGCAGTTGCGCAAGATAGGTGCGGTCGCCGCCTATGTGCGGGTGCTGCAAACCCATCCCACAGCCAGCCTCAACTTGCTGTGGGCGCTGGAGGGCGCACTCACCGGTTTGCCCTGGCAAGAGGTCGCGCGCGATCACCGCACCAGCTTGCTGCTGGCCCTGGAACAGTGCCAAGCGCACGCGGATGGAGAGCACCGCAAAGCCTGAGGGGCGCTGCGCAGACGCAATCCACGGGCGGATAATTCGACGATGGAAACCAAATGGCTTGAAGACTTCGTGTCCCTGGCTGAAACCCGCAGTTTCAGCCGCTCGGCGCAATTGCGCCATGTCACCCAACCCGCGTTTTCACGGCGCATCCAGTCCCTGGAGGCTTGGGCAGGTGCCGACTTGGTGGACCGCAGCTCCTATCCCACGCGACTGACGCCGGCGGGCGAGACGCTGTACGGCCAATCGCTTGAGGTGCTGCAGGCTTTGCAAAGCACCCGCGCCATGCTGCGCGGCCACGCGTCGGCCGGGCAGGACGTGATCGAGTTTGCGGTGCCGCACACGCTGGCGTTCACCTTCTTTCCGGCCTGGGTTAGTAGCCTGCGCGAGAGTTTTGGCACCATCAAGAGCCGCCTGATTGCACTCAATGTGCACGATGCGGTGATGCGTTTGGTCGAGGGAAGCTGCGACCTGCTGATTGCCTACCACCACGACTCGCAGCCCTTCCAGCTCGACAGCGACCGCTACGAAATGGTCAGCCTGGGCGAAGAGACCGTGGCGCCGTACGCGCTGGCCAACGAGCATGGCGCGCCGCTGTTTGTGCTGCCCAGCCGCCAGGACGCACCGCTACCTTACCTGGGGTATGCGCCAGGCGCCTACCTGGGGCTGGTGGTGGAGACGCTGCTGAAGGAATCCGGCGCTGCCATGCACTTGGACCGGGTGTACGAGACCGACATGGCCGAGGGACTCAAGGCCATGGCGCTTGAGGGCCACGGCATTGCCTTCTTGCCCCAAAGCGCCATTCGCAAGGAACTGCGTGCCCGCAAGTTGGTTAGTGCCGTGGGGCCGGGCATGGCGCCTTTGCAAGCCAAGCTGGAAATTCGCGCCTACCGCGAGAAGCCGCTGGGCAAGGAAGCCCACCGCAGCGGCGCCAAGCCTGCCAAAAGCGCTGCGCAGGCGCTGTGGGCGCACCTGCTAAACCACAAACCCGCTGCCAAGGCCGACAGATGACTGCCACCACCACCGTGACCCTTACCCGGCCTGATGACTGGCACCTGCATGTGCGTGATGGCGAGGCCTTGCGCACCGTGGTGCCGCACACGGCCGCCCAGTTTGCCCGCGCCATCATCATGCCCAACCTCAAGCCGCCGGTGACCACCGCCGCGCAGGCGCTGGCCTACCGCGAGCGCATCTGTGCAGCGGTGCCGCTGGGCGTGGACTTTGAGCCGTTGATGACGCTCTACCTCACCGACACTTTGCCGCCCGAGGAAATTGGCCGCGCCGCCCAAGCCGGTGTGGTGGCGGCCAAGCTGTACCCAGCTGGTGCCACCACCCACAGCGACGCCGGTGTGACTGATTTGCGCAAGACCTACCAAACCCTGGAGGCCATGCAAAAGGCGGGCATGCTGCTGCTGGTGCACGGCGAGGTGACCTCCAGCGACATCGACTTGTTTGACCGCGAGGCGGTGTTCATCGACACGCAGCTCATTCCACTGCGGCGCGATTTTCCCGAACTCAAGATCGTGTTCGAGCACATCACCACCCGCGAGGCCGCGCAGTATGTGGCGCAGGCCGACCGCTTCACCGCAGCCACCGTCACTGCGCACCACCTGCTCTACAACCGCAACGCCATCTTTACCGGCGGAATTCGTCCCCACTATTACTGCCTGCCGGTGCTCAAGCGCGAAACCCACCGCTTGGCGCTGGTAGAGGCCGCCACCGGTGGATCGGGCCGCTTTTTCCTGGGGACCGACAGCGCGCCCCACCCCGCGCACCTCAAGGAACACGCTTCGGGCTGCGCTGGTTGCTACACCGCGCATGCCGCCATGGAGCTGTACGCCCAGGCCTTCGATGCGGCTGGCGCGCTAGACCAGCTCGAAGGCTTTGCCAGCTTTTTCGGCCCCGACTTTTACGGCCTGCCGCGTAACACCGGCCGCATCACCTTACGCCGCGAAACTTGGACGCCCCCCGAGAGCTACCCCTTTGGCCAGGCGCAACTCAAACCCTTGGCCGGCGGCGAGCCCCTGGCATGGCGGCTGGTGACGGTCTAGACCTCGACTGGAGCGCTCCCTGGCTTGCGCCTTGGCGCGCCTTGGGCGAGCCGGTTGCGCAGCGCATTCGCGCCGGCCAGAGCTGCGTCCAGGCCCTTAACGCGTTCAACACCGAGCATGGGTTCACGCACCAGCACAAACTCCAGCAAGGGCAGGGGCGAGGGGAGCCGCTCGCGCCTAAGGTGTTCGTTGCGCAATCGCAGTTGCCACCCGGGGTGGCTTATGAGCAGTTCATTTTCGAGACCAGCCAGGTGCCCACCCGCGACGGCTTGCACGACTTTTTCAACGGTCTGTGCTGGATGCGCTTTCCCCACACCAAGTTGCGTCTCAACGCCTTGCAAGCACAGCAGATCGCGCGCACGGGCGTCCAGCCGGTGCGCGGCCCCACCCGCGACGCCTTGACGGTGATCGACGAGAACGCCGCGCTGCTGCAAACACCCGACGTCCTGTGGAACGCGCTGTTGGCCAAGGATTGGCAGGCGGTGTTTGTGACCCACCGGGCTTTGTGGGCGCAGAGCCAGATCGTCTTGTTTGGTCACGCCTTGTTGGAAAAACTGGTGGCGCCGCGCAAAGCCATCACCGCCCATGTGTTGCGCGTGCATACCGACAGCCCCGACCTGACCGATATCGACCGTTGGCTGGCTGGCGCCCTGGATGCAGACCTGCAAGCGGTGGGGCCTATGGCGCACCTGCCGGTGCTGGGGGTTCCGACCTGGTGGCCGGCCAATACCGACCCCGGCTTTTATGCCGATACCAGTGTGTTTCGGCCACCCCGGTCGGCTGCAGGCGCTGGCATTTCCGTACATTCCCCGGGGCATTGCCGCGAAAACGCTTGAAAACGCCAGGGGCCGCCCTAACATGCCCGCCATTGCCGCCAGTGTCGGCGCGCTTATCGAAGGAAACCATGAAACGCATACTCTTGTTTGTCTTGACCAACGTGATGGTGGTCGCCGTGCTGGGTGTGGTGGCCAGCCTGTTGGGGGTCAACCGCTTTCTCACCGCCAATGGCCTGGACCTGGGCGCGCTGCTGGGCTTTGCGCTCATCATGGGATTTGGCGGCGCCATCATTTCCCTGCTGATCAGCAAGCCCATGGCCAAGTGGACTTCGGGTGTGCGCATCATCGATCAGCCGCGAAACGCTGACGAGGCCTGGATTGTGGAGACGGTGCGCCGCTACGCTGACCGGGCCGGCATCGGCATGCCGGAGGTGGGCGTTTTCGAAGGCGCGCCCAACGCGTTTGCTACCGGCGCTTTCAAAAATTCGGCCTTGGTTGCAGTGAGCACGGGTTTGCTCCAAGGCATGACCCGCGAAGAGGTAGAAGCCGTCATCGGCCACGAAGTAGCGCACATTGCCAATGGCGACATGGTCACGATGACGTTGATTCAAGGTGTGATGAACACCTTCGTGGTGTTCTTGAGCCGCCTGATTGGTTACGCCGTGGACAGCTTCCTGCGCAGAAACGACAACTCCAGCAGCGGCCCCGGTATTGGCTACTGGGTCACCACCATCGTGCTCGACATCGTGCTGGGCTTTGCTGCGGCCTTGGTGGTCGCCTGGTTCTCTCGCCAGCGTGAATACCGTGCTGACGCGGGCGCCGCGCAGCTCATGGGTCGCAAGCAGCCCATGGTCAATGCCTTGGCCCGCCTGGGTGGGATGACGCCAGGCGAGTTACCCAAAACCGTGGCCGCGATGGGCATTACCGGTGGCATTGGCCAGTGGTTTAGCACCCACCCGCCGATCGAGAAGCGCATCGCTGCGTTGCAGAACGCGCAGATCTAATCCGCTGGAGTTGAGGGCCGCTGCGCGCACCATCGCGCAGTGGCCCTTTACTTTTTGGAAGCGGTCGGTTCTGCTTTCTCAGGCGGTACTTTTTGTGTGCACCTGCGGCAACTCAGATGCCAAGGACTGACACGTTTGGCCCCAAAGGACAACACCTCCTGGGTTGCGGTGCGTTACACCTTGTTGCCGTCGGACAGCATCGCACGCGCCAGCGCCTCTGCGACCCGGATGCCATCGACTCCCGCCGACAAAATGCCCCCCGCATAGGACGCGCCTTCGCCGGCCGGGTACAGGCCGCGCACATTGGTGCTTTGCAGGTCCTCGCCACGTGGCATTTTTAGTGGTGAAGAGGTTCGTGTTTCCACCCCGGTGAGCACTGCATCGGCCATGTCAAAACCTTTGATCTTTTTTGCAAACACGGGCAATGCCTCCCGGATCGCCTCGATCGCGTAGCCTGGCAGGCTGGCGCTCAGATCGCACAGGCGTACGCCGGGTTTGTAGGAAGGCAGTACGCTGCCCAGAGCATCGGATGCACGCCGCTTCAGATAGTCGCCTACCAATTGGGCGGGCGCCTCGTAGCTGCCCCCGCCCAAGGTGAAGGCAGCGCTTTCCAGCGCACGCTGCAGCACCACGCCAGCCAGCGGGTGCACCTGTTGTGCAAGATCGCCACCGGCCTGCACCGGCGCATTGCGCAGCTCGTGGGCTTGGGCAGCGTAGCGTCGGCCGTCCTGCTCGCCAAAGGCGAACACAAAGCTGGCTTCGTCGTCCGGGTAGTCCTCTGGACCCACACCGACCACGATGCCCGCGTTGGCATTGCGCTCGTTGCGCGAGTACTGGCTCATTCCGTTGGTCACCACCCGACCCGGTTCGCTGGTAGCTGCCACCACGGTGCCGCCGGGGCACATGCAAAAGCTGTACACGGCACGGCCGTTACTAGCGTGGTGCACGAGCTTGTAGTCCGCTGCGCCCAAGGCCGGGTGCCCGGTATGGCGGCCCCAGCGGGCGCGGTCGATCACGCTTTGCGGGTGCTCGATGCGAAAGCCCACCGAAAACGGCTTGGACCGCATCGCCACACCCCGGTCGAACAGCATGGCGAAGGTGTCGCGTGCGCTGTGGCCCAGCGCCATGACCACATGCTGGGCATCCAGGTTGTAGGTACGGTCGCTTTGCAAGTCGTGCACCTGCAGGCCCACGAGTTGGTGCTGGTCCGCTTGGTCGGCGTGCGGTTGCAGCATCACATCGACCAGACGCTGCTCGAACCGCACTTCACCACCCAGCGCAATGATTTGGGCGCGTAGGTTTTCCACCACCTTGACTAGCTTGAAGGTGCCGATGTGTGGATGGGCCTCGTACAAAATCTCCGCCGGCGCACCCGCCTGCACAAACTCCTGCATCACCTTGCGGCCCAAAAAGCGTGGGTCTCGGATTTGGCTCCACAGCTTGCCGTCTGAAAACGTGCCCGCACCGCCCTCGCCAAACTGCACATTGCTGTGCGGATCCAGCCGTTTTTTGCGCCACAGACCCCAGGTGTCCTTGGTGCGCTCGCGCACCGTGCGGCCGCGTTCAAGCACGATGGGCTTGAAGCCCATTTGCGCCAACAGCAGCGCGGCAAACATGCCGCAGGGGCCAAAACCCACCACCACCGGACGCTGCGCCAGCTGCGTTGGTGCCTGCGCGCAGAGCCGATATGCCATATCGGGGCTGGCGCTGATGTGCGGGTTGCCCGCGTGTTGGCGCAGCAGTTGCGCTTCCAGGGCTGTGGGCAGCGTGATGTCTGCGATGTACACCACCACCAGATCGGCCTTGCGCGCATCAAAGCTACGCTTGAACACCTGCAGTTGTTCGATCTGCGCTGGTTTGACGCTCAAGGCGATGGCCGCCAGCCGGGTGAGTTCGGCCAGCGGGTGAGGTGCGGGTGCGCGGTCCGCCTCGGTTTCGGACGGTGCATCGGCAGCGCGCCGCGCGTCCACCGGTAGGGCAGAGAGTGGGAGTTTGAGTTCGGAGAGGCGAATCACGGTGGGCTCGTGGCAATCAAGCAACGGGCGATGATAAAGGGCGCCCCTTGTCGCCACCGTGGACGGCGCGCGGCGTGCGCCAGTGATTAACATGGGTCACCCCCAACTACCAACCCGATCCCACCATGCAGTTCACCAAGTTTTCAGTGCTCGCGCTTGCCGCGCTGCTCGCCGCATGCAGCAGCGTGCCCGTGGCCGGCCCCGCCAAAGACACCACCTACCGCATCACCATCTTGCACACCAACGACCACCACGGGCGCTTTTGGCAAAACAACGACGGCGAATACGGTATGGCGGCCCGGCGCACTTTGGTGCAGTCGATCCGCGCCGAAGTGGCCGCCCAAGGTGGCTACAGCTTGTTGCTTGACGGTGGCGATGTAAACACCGGCGTGCCGGAGTCGGACTTGCAAGATGCGGTCCCCGACTTTCGGGCCATGAACCTGCTGGGCTACGACGCGATGGCGGTGGGAAACCACGAGTTCGACAAGAGCCCCATCGTGCTCAAAATGCAGCGCGATCTGGCCACCTTCCCGATGCTCTCGGCCAACATTTACCGCCAGGGCCAGCGCATGTTCGACCCCTACAAGATGTTCAACCTCGGCGGCGTGCGGGTCGCAGTGATGGGGCTGACCACCGAAGACACCAAGAAAATGGTGCACCCTGACAACATTCGCGATATCGAGTTTCGCAACCCTATTGGCGAAGCCGCCAAACTGGTGCCCGAACTGCGCGCCAAAGCCGACGTGGTGATTGCCGCCACCCACATGGGCCATTTTGAAAACGGTAACCGCGGCACCCAGTCCGAGGGCGACGTAGAGATGGCGCGCGCTGTCAAGGGCATCGATTTGGTGGTGGGTGGCCACACCCAAAACCCCGCCTGCATGAAAGCGCCCAATGTGGTGGACCGCGCCTACGTTCCGGGTGCCGAATGCACCCCAGACCGCCAAAATGGCGCATGGATCGTGCAGGCGCACGAGTGGGGCAAGTATGTGGGGCGGGCCGATTTTGAGTACCGCAATGGCAGCTTCACCTTGGTCAAGTACGCACTGATTCCGGTCAACCTCAAGAAGCCAGTCAAGGGCGCCGACGGCAAGACCACCCTGGTGCACTACACCGCGCCGATTGCCGAAGACAAGGAAATGCTGGCGCTGCTCACCCCCTACCGTGAGTTTGGTCAGCAAAAACTGCTGGTCGAAATCGGCAGCACCGACGCCAAGCTCGAGGGCGACCGCGCAGTCATTCGCAGCAAGCCGGCGGTCATGGGCGTGCTGGTGGGTGAGTCGATGGTGGCCAAAACCCGTGCCGACTTCGCGGTAGTGAACGCCGGTGGCGTGCGCGACTCCATGCCTGCGGGCAAGCTCACTTACAAAGACGTGCTCAAGGTGCAGCCCTTTGGCAACACCATCGCGGTGGTGGACCTGACCGGTGCCGAGGTGCTGCAGTACCTCAATGCGGTGGCAAAAATGAGTGCAGGTTCGGGCGGCTTCGCGCAGTTTGCTGGCATCCGCTTGCGCATTGCCGGTGGCAATGTGACCGAGGCGCGCGTGCGCGGTCAGCTGATTGATCCCGGCAAAACCTACCGCATGGCGGTCAACAACTTCATTGCCGCGGGCGGCGACGGTTATCCCAAACTCACGGGCCTGCCCAGCTACGTGGACACCGGTTTTGCGGACGCCGATGTGCTGCGCGAGTTCATCGCCAACAAGAGCCCCCTCAAGGCTGCTGACTACGAGCCGGGTGACAGCGTGGTGCGCAACTGAGCAAGCGCGCCGCGCCGTTTAGCTGGGCAGAAAACCTTCAACCGAGAGGTAACGCTCGCCGGTGTCGTAGTTGAAGCCTAGCACGGTGGCACCCGGGGCGATCTCGGGTAGCTTCTGCGCAATCGCTGCCAAGGTGGCGCCGCTGGAAATGCCCACCAGCAAGCCCTCTTCGCGCGCGCTCCTGCGGCCGTATTCGCGTGCCGCTTCGGCGTCCACCTGGATCACGCCGTCGAGCAAGTCCACCAGCAAGTTTCTGGGAACGAAGCCAGCGCCAATGCCCTGGATGGGGTGGGGCGAAGGCGCGCCACCGCTGATCACCGGGGAAGCTGAGGGCTCTACCGCATACACCTTGAGTGCGGGCCATTTGCGTTTGAGCACCTGGGCCACGCCGCTCAAGTGGCCGCCGGTGCCCACGCCGGTGATGATGACGTCAATGCCCTCGGGAAAGTCGTTCTGGATTTCGAGTGCGGTGGTGCGTGCATGCACGTCGATGTTGGCGGGGTTTTCGAACTGCTGGGGAATCCAGGCCCCGGGGGTTTGGGCCGCGAGTTCTTGGGCGCGGGCGATGGCGCCTTTCATGCCTTTTTCGCGCGGCGTCAGATCAAACGATGCGCCGTAGGCCAGCATCAGGCGACGCCGCTCGATGCTCATGCTGTCGGGCATCACCAAGATGAGCTTGTAGCCCTTGACCGCTGCCACCAGCGCCAAACCCACACCGGTGTTGCCCGAAGTGGGTTCGATGATGGTGGCACCGGGTTGGAGCGCACCGCTGCGCTCCGCGGCCTCCACCATCGCCAGGGCGATACGGTCCTTGATCGAGCCGCCGGGGTTGGCGCGCTCGGACTTGACGAACACCTGATGGGTGCCGCCGAACAGCTTGTTGATGCGGATGTGGGGGGTGTTGCCAATGGACTGCAGAACGTTGTCAAAGCGCATGGTGACTCCTTCGGTGTGGGCGGTGCCAGGATGATGGTGGGCTTGCCATTCTGTGCCAAGCGACTGCGTGCCTGGGTTATATGAATATGGGGCCGCGCCGGGTGGCCGCTGCCTGCCGCGATAATGCGCCCGTGGAGCTCGCCAGACCACCGCTGGTGCAAAGCTGGAAACAGCGCACTGGAGGAACGTCCGGACTGCACAGGGCAGCGTAGCAGCTAACGGCTGTCCACCGACAAGCCGCAAGGCCCTAAGGTGAGGATCAGAGCAACAGAGACGAGCCGATTGAGTTCGGGTGAAACGGGCAATCTCTACGCGCAGCAATACCAAGTAGGCACACGCAAAGCGCGGCGGTTCGCCGCAGCGCCATGACCGCGGCCCGCGGAGTGTGCGGGTAGGTAGCATCGAGCCGTTTGGGCGACCAGCGGCCCAGAGTAATGGTGGTCACATGCGGGGAAACCCGCATGCACAGAATCCGGCGTACCGGCGAGCTTCACACTTTTCAAGCTGAATTTGCGTTATGGTTGACAGCACTTTGACCAACCCCGCACTGTGAGGAGAAACCATGCGCACCGTCTCAGAACTGATGAGCAAACGCAATGACCAGATTTGGAGCGTGGGTCCGCAGAGCAGCGTGTTTGACGCGTTGCAAGTCCTCGCGGACCACGACGTGGGTGCGCTGATGGTGTTGGACAAGGGAAAGCTGGTGGGCGTGTTTTCAGAGCGCGACTACACCCGCAAGATTGCACTCGCGGGCCGGTCCTCCAAAGACACCCGAGTGGCAGACATCATGACCAGCCAGGTGCTGACGGTGACCGCCCACACCCGGACCCGCGACTGCATGGCACTGATGAGCCAAAAGAAGATTCGCCACCTCCCGGTCATGGATGGCGACACACCGATTGGCATGATTTCGATTCGCGACATCATGGACGACATCATCTCCGACCACGAGCTGACGATCAGCCAGCTGCAAAGTTACATCGCGTCCTGAACGCCTGGGCTGTTCGCGCCAGCCTGGCCCTAAAACTTCTCTAACGGCGACAGGTAGCGCCACTGCCCTGGCGGCAAATCGCGCAGCAGCACCCGCCCCAAGCGGATGCGGCGCATCGCCAGGGGTTGCAAGCCTGCCCGGTCGCACAGGTGCGCGGCCAAGCCCGGGTGCGCACCTTTGATGGCAAAGCGCAGAGTGCTGCGCGCGGGCGTGCTGCTGCTCACACTGAACTTGGTCAGGGGCAAAGGATTGCGCTCGTTCTTGAGCGCGCGGGCGATGTTTTGCAAAGCCTCGTTCGGTATCGCTCCCGCCACATCCACCAGCACTTCATGTTCCATCGAGGCCATGTCTTCCGAAAGCTTGCGCCGCGTGCGCCAGTCTTGGGTGAATACCAACAGACCGCTTGCGCCAGATTCGAGCGGGACCAGCGCGTCCAATCGGTCCAAGTGCCGCACGAGCGGCCGAATGCCCGATGCATCTTGCGCCCAATGGTGTGCCAACGTCAGCAAGCTGCGGCTGTCTTTCGCCTGGAGTCCGCCTTGGTCATACACCCCGTCCTGCCAGCCTGCGGGCTTGTGCAGGATGACGGTAATTTGCGTAGCGTCTTGTAGTGTGGCGTCGGGGTCGACCACGACGGTCTGGTGCCGCACCCGCAACTGAGGCGTTTGCACGACAGCCCCATCGACCTGCACCCAGCCATCCGTGATGTATTGCTCGGCCTGTGCGCGCGAGCAGGCTTTGAGTTGCATGACCCGCTTGGACAGGCGCTCACCCGCATCGGCGCTGGCGGGCGTCTTGCTGGCCATGGCGCTGGCGGGTCGAGACGTTTGCGGGTTGGTCGGGGGCCTATGCGCAGGTCGGGTGGGCCGGGATGCTGGAGCGACTCGGGGGGCACCAAGGGTGCGTACCCTGGGGTTGGCGCCGGTCATGGCGTGCGCCCGGCTGGGCGTGCCGCTGGTGCGGTGGTCGTCGCGCAGCAGGGCGCGGTTTGCAGCGCAGTGATGCGCTCCACATGGGCGATCAGCGAGCGTTTGGCCACCGGCCAGATGCGCGGGTGCACATCGTCGTAGGCCAGCGGGAGCCAGGCGTCGGGGCCGCCTTGAGGGTTCGCTTGCATCACAGCGGAGATCTTGGCTTCGCGCTTGAGGCGGTGCGCGGTCAGCGCTGCAATGGCCTGTGGAGCATCGGCCATCACATGCCCGTGCGCGGGCAGGATGAACTGCACGTCCAGCTCGGTACACAGGGTATGCAGTAGGTTGAGCGAATCGATGTACTGCGCCATGTTGCCGTCGGGCGGGTCGACCACGGTGGTGCTGCCGTTGAGCACATGGTCGCCGGAAAACAGCAGCCCATCTTCGAGCAGCAGCAAACACAGGTGGTTCGCGGCGTGGCCGGGGGTGTGGACGACTTGCAGGGTGTGGACGGTCCGGGTGCTATCCCCAACCGACAAAGCTGCGACCTCGCTTCGCGGTGCCAGCAGTAGACGCTCGCCGTGGTGTAGCGCACGGTCGGGTACGAAAACGCTGGCAGCCCGCGCCGTGGGGGCGGACGGCAGTCCGAGGATGGGTGGCGTGTGGCCTGCGCTAGCGCACAGGGCTTGCAGCGGGGCGGCACCGGGTGCGTGGTCTGGGTGTGAGTGGGTGCACACCACCGCGCGGATGTTGCCGCCTTGGCCATCCGGGTACACCGCGGCGGCCCACAGGCGCTGCACATGTAAGGCGTCGGCCGGGCCGGGGTCGATCACCACAAAGCCGGTCTCGGCACCGCCCACCAAGTAACTGTTGGTGCCTGGGCCGGTCATGACGCCGGGGTTGGGCGCGGTCAGGCGCAGCACATTCTTCAGCAAGGCCACCGGCGC
Organism: Rhodoferax sp.; assembly: GCF_044236835.1. GTDB lineage: Bacteria > Pseudomonadota > Gammaproteobacteria > Burkholderiales > Burkholderiaceae_C > Allorhodoferax. The sequence goes on along the minus strand of NZ_JBIIGC010000003.1, from coordinate 64,061 downwards.
ATCGCATTGCCAGTCGGTAGGTGGGGGCATGGGGCCGGAGTCGGCGTCGCGCAGCGCGGTCAGGGTTTGGGAGGGTCGAACCATCCGGCGATTTTGCACCTGCTGCACCAAGCTGTGCGCGGCGTACGTTTTGCACTGCCTGGCATACGTACTTACTGCACGATGGGCCCCGGCCGCAGCCACTGCGGCAGTCACTGAAAGGTCTTGTATGCAGCAAAAAACCAGTTGGTCATTGGTGGCGTGCGCAATGTTGGCGGTGGCGGCGCCACCGACCCACGCTGACACCGTGTTGGAGCGGGTGGCCCATGGCGGCACCCTGAACCTCGGCTACCGCGATGCCTCGGTGCCTTTCTCTTATCTGGACGGCAGCGGCAGGCCGGTGGGTTACGCGGTGGACCTGTGTCTGGCCATTGCAGAGGCCATTCGCATCAAGACCGGCGCCAAGGATATGAAGATCGCCATGGTGCCGGTCACATCCGTCAACCGCATCGCCTCGGTGGTTCAAGGCAAGGTGGACCTGGAGTGCGGTTCGACCACCAACAACGCCGAGCGCCGCACCCAAGTTGCCTTTGCCATTCCCCACTTCATCACCGGTGCGCGTTTGATGGTGCGCGCCGAGAACCCGGCCACCAGGCTGGAGGACTTGCGAGGCAAAACGGTGGTGTCCACGGCGGGCTCCACGCCGCTCAAGGCGCTGGTGCAAGCCAACCGCGACCGGTTGCTGCGGCTCACCATCGTCGAAGCGCCAGACCACCAGAAAGCGGTCGAGATGGTCGAGAACGGCAAGGCTGAGGCATTTGCCATGGACGATGTGCTTCTGTTTGGCTTGCGTGCCGGCCGCGACAAGCCCGAAGCGCTCAAGATCATCGGGAAGTTCTTGACCACCGAGGCCTTGGCCATCGCAATGCCAAAGAACGATCCAGAGCTCAAAAAAGTCGTTGACGGCACATTGCGCGCGTTGATTTACTCCAAGCAGATTCAGGCCATGTATGCCAAGTGGTTTGCCAGCCCGATTCCGCCCAAGAGCGCGGTGCTGAATTTGCCCGAGAGTTACCTGTTGCGCGAGTATTGGGCCTATCCCACCGATTTCGTGCCAATGTAAGCTGCCGGGCAAAGCGGGCCGATAATTGCGCCATGCGAATCCAGTTCACCAAAATGCAGGGCGCAGGCAACGACTTTGTGGTGCTTGACGAAACCCGAGGTCGCTTGGGTCTGAGCGCCGCCCAGTACCGCTTCTTAGGGGACCGCCATTTTGGAGTGGGCGCAGACCAAATTCTCTCGGTGCGGCCTTCGCCCGCCGAGGGCATCGACTTCGAATACATCATCCACAACGCCGACGGCCAAGAAGTCGAGCAATGCGGCAACGGCGCACGATGCTTTGCCCGCTTTGTCCGCGACCGCGGACTGACCAGCAAAGACACCATCCGCGTGCAAACCCGCAAGGGCGTTATCGCACCGCGCTTGGGCGCTGACGGCCAAGTCACGGTCGATATGGGTGTGCCGATTTTTGCGCTCTCGGACATCCCGTTTGACGGCACCGGCTTGCGCCACCAAGTTGCCCAGGGTGACTGGGGTCAATGGCTTGTGCCCCTCACGGGGGATGCAGCCCAAGCTGCCGAGGTGGTGCTCGCCGCCGTGTCCATGGGCAATCCGCATGCAGTGATTCAGGTGGCCGACACCGAGCGCATCGAAGTGGCCCGCTTGGGCGCCCTGGTGCAAGCCAGTGGCCGCTTTCCACAAGGGGTCAATGTGGGTTTCATGCAGGTGCAAAGCCGCACACAGATCCGCTTGCGGGTGTTTGAGCGCGGTGTAGGCGAAACTTTGGCCTGCGGGACAGGTGCCTGTGCCGCTGCCGTGGCGGGCATGCGCTTGGGACTGATCGATTCCAGTGTGCAGGTGCACACCCACGGCGGAGTGCTCACCATTGCCTGGGCCGGTCTGGGTGCATCGGTGTGGATGAGCGGCCCAGCCACCACTGTGTTTCAAGGCGAAATTGACGTCCCTGACCATCCCAGCCTATCGATGTATTCGGATTGATTCCCATGACCCATCCTCTGAACCAAAGCCTAACCAACCCGATCACCGAGGACGACATCGCCCACTACCTGGGTAACACCCCCGACTTCTTTGCGCGCCACGCCGAGCTGCTGGCCGCAGTGCAACTGAGCAGCCCGCACGGCCACCGCGCCGTAAGCCTGCAGGAGCGCCAAGCCGAGTTGCTGCGCGAAAAAATCAAGCTGCTTGAGCAACGCATGATGGACATGCTGCGCAACGGCAACGACAACCTGCTGCTGCAAGACAAGATCGTGCGCTGGGCCAGCGCGCTGCTCAAGAGCACCGACCCATCGGCGCTGCCAGCGCAGATCGCTTCTGAGATCGCGTCGCAGTTTGCGGTGCCCCAAGTGGGCTTGCGGGTGTGGGGCGTGGCCCCGGCCTTTGCCGACCAACCGTTTGCGCAAGGCGCAAGCGATGATGCCAAGGGGTTTGCCAGCGCTTTGGTGGAGCCGTTTTGTGGCCTCAACACCGGCTTCGAGGCGGTGCAGTGGCTGCCCGAGCCGACTGCCGTCACCTCGCTGGCGCTGATTGCTCTGCGCAACGGGCCTGCGGGCGAGGCCAACCCGGCCTTTGGCATGCTGGTGCTGGCCTCTGGTGACCCCCAGCGTTTTGCCAGCGGCATGGGCACCGACTTTCTGGCCCGCATCGGCCATTTGGCAAGCGCCGCGCTCGCACGACTGCAGTAGCTGCCATGCAGGTCGCCGCCGACGACAACGCGCTGGTTGAGCAGTACCTGGAGCATGTGCGCGTAGAAAAGCGGCTGGCAGCGCGCACCGTCGAGTTGTATGCGCTCGATCTGCACAAGCTGCAGGCCTGTGCGGCACAAGCGCATGTGGCCCTGTGCAATGTCAGAAACCAGCACATCCGACGCTGGGTGGCGCAGATGCACAGCGCGGGACGCAGCGGGCGCGGCATCGCACTGATTTTGTCGGGCTGGCGCGGCTTCTACACCTGGCTGGGTCGCGCCGGCCTGGTCGCCTCCAACCCGGTGCAAGACGTGCGCGCACCCAAAGCGCCCAAGCCCTTGCCCAAAGCCCTGGCGGTGGACGATGCGGTGCACCTGGCCAACCATGTGACCGACGACGACCCCTGGCTGGAGGCGCGTGATGCTGCCATCGTCGAGCTGCTGTACGGCAGCGGCTTGCGTGTGGGCGAGCTGGTGGGCCTGGATGTGCAGGCCAGCAGCACGGCCCAAGGTTGGATCGATCTGCAGGCCGCGCAGGCCCATGTGCTGGGCAAAGGTGCCAAGCGCCGCACCGTGCCGGTAGGCAGCGTCGCCTTGCGTGCGCTGCAGCGCTGGCTTCAAGTGCGCGGCGAGGGTGGCACAGCGCAGGGCGAGACCCTGGCGCTTTTTTGTGGCCGCAACGCCACCCGCCTGACTGCCCAATCGGTGTGGCAACGGCTGCGTAGGCGCAGCCTGCTTGCGGGCACCGCGGCTCCGGTGCATCCGCACATGCTGCGCCACTCGTTTGCCAGCCACCTGCTACAAAGCAGCGGCGATTTGCGCGCGGTGCAGGAGCTGCTGGGCCACGCCAACATCAGCACCACGCAGGTCTACACCCGCCTGGATTTTCAGCATCTGGCCAAGGCCTACGACGCAGCCCACCCGCGCGCCAAATCTCGGCCCCGTGCGCCATCGGACTCCGGTTCCAAAAGTTAGCCAGTTCCAACTCCCTAGCGCCAGGAGGCCTGCCATGTCCAAGTCACCCATCGTGTCGGTTGCGCCGCTGTCCTTCCCTTGGCAGACCCTCGATCCATTTTTGTTCTGCGTACACCACCACGACAACTACCCGGCGGGCGATGCGCGTATGGCGCCGGTGGCGTCCTTGGCCGGGCGCGACCTGGGGCAGGACTTCTCGGGCAAGGACGGTTGGAGCATGTACCACGGACAGACGGTGCCAGGCTTTCCGACGCACCCGCACCGTGGGTTTGAGACGGTGACCATCGTGCGCCAGGGTCGCATTGACCACGCCGACTCGGCCGGTGCCACCGCGCGCTTTGGTGATGGCGATGTGCAGTGGCTCACCGCAGGCCAAGGCATCGTGCACTGCGAGATGTTTCCGCTGCTGCACACCGATGCGCCCAACCCGACCGAGCTGTTCCAAATCTGGCTCAACCTGCCAGCCAAGAACAAGATGGCCGCGCCGCACTTCACCATGTTCTGGAGCGAAGACATTCCCCGCCAAACCGCCACCGACGCCAACGGGCTGCACACGCACATCGCCTGCATTGCCGGCACCCTGACCGGCGCGCGCTGCCTGCCCGCGCCGCCCGACTCTTGGGCCAGCGACCCCAGCGCCGATCTGGCCATCCTCACCTTGGCTATGGCGCCCGGCGCGCGCTGGACTTTGCCTGCGGCGCAGAGCGCCCAGACGCGGCGGCAGCTGTACTTTTTCAAGGGCGCGCAACTCACGCTGGCCGGGCAGATCCTGCCCAGCGCGACGGTGGTGGAGGTGGCGGGCGACCAGGCGGTGGAACTGGAAAACGGTGCCGAACCAGCCGAGTTGCTGCTGCTCCAAGGCCGCCCCATTGGTGAGCCGGTGGCGCAGTACGGCCCGTTTGTGATGAATACCCAACAAGAAATTCAGCAGGCCTTTGCCGACTACCGCCGCACCGGTTTTGGCGGCTGGCCCTGGCCCGCCAGCGACCCGGTGCACCCGCGCGGGCAAGGGCGCTTTGCGCTGCATCCCGATGGGCGGCGCGAGTCCCGCGACGCCTGAGCCAGGCGGCTGGCGGCTGGCCTAGCTGTTGTCCAAGCCCGCCAGCCTGCGCGTCATCTGCCCCGCTGTAATCGCGGCACAGCCCGATACGTCCTCCCCGGCCCACAAGGGAGAGAAGTCGCTACTGCCCTGGCGTTCGGCGGCTTGGCGCAAGGGCAGCGAGGCCGCTGCGGCTGTGGGGAAGGCGGGCGCCAAGGGGTTGATGGGGCCCAACTCGCGCACCATCCGATTCACGATGCCGCGCGCCGGGCGTCCGGTGAACACATTGGTGAGCGCAGTGCGGTGGGCGGCGTCGCTTTGCAAGGCGGCGCGGTGCACCGCGCTGGTGGTGGCCTCGTCGCACAAGAGGTAAGCGGTGCCCACCTGCGCTGCGCACGCGCCCGCTGCCAGCACTGCCGCCACGCCCTGCGCATCGGCAATGCCACCCGCAGCCACCACCGGCACGTCCACCGCCGCCAGCACCTGGGGCAGCAGGGTCCACAAGCCGGTTTGCGACGCCAAGTCCTCGGTCAAAAAGATGCCCCGGTGTCCGCCTGCCTCCACACCCTGGGCGATGATGGCATCCGCCCCGTGCGCCTGCAGCCAAAGCGCCTCCTCCACCGTGGTGGCCGAGGAAAGCACCTTGGCCCCGCAGCGCTTGACCTGGGCCACCAACTCAGGCGCGGGCAGGCCAAAGTGAAAGCTCACCACCGCCGGCGCAAACGCGCACACCAGGTCGGCCATGGTGCGGTTAAAGGGCAGCCGCGCAGGCGCGTTCGCCAGTGCGCTAGCGTCTACGCCCCACTGCGTGTAATAGGACGCAAACTGCGCCGCCCAGGACTGCTCGCGCGCAGCGTCGGGTGGCGCTGGGAGATGGCAAAAAAAGTTGAGGTTGAAGCGCGCCTGCTGGTGGACCCGCAAGACCTGCAGCTCGGCCTCTAAAGCGGCGGGCGACAGCATGGCGCAAGGCAAGGAACCCAAGCCCCCCGCCTGCGCTACCGCAATCGCCAAAGCCGAGCCCTGCACGCCGGCCATGGGCGCTTGGATGATGGGGAGCGGGGTTTCGAACGGGTTGCTGGGGTGCATGGGCTAGGCTCGGTTGGCTCGGTTGGAACCATACCACCTAGTGCGCAAAGAGTTGGCCCTGGGGCCTCGTTCCGCCTTGTGTCAGCCATGCCGCTTGAACTCTGACCACCGTTGGCGCTGCACAGCGTGCATGTGATCGCCATCGTGCAGCCCGCGACCTGCCGCCCTCGATTTCGCTTCGCAACTTTCCTCTCGCATTTCAGGCCTGAATGAAATTTCCTAACCGCCGCCTGGGCGACGGTGTCACCGGTTGCGCGTAGCCGATGCGGGTCCACATTTGCACCGTCTCGGCCGGGCGCGTGGCGCCGAGCAGGGCGTGGGCGTCGGCGTAGGGCTGGCGTTGCTCGGGGTACTCTTGCAATGCTTGGGACAGCGGGTGCATCGACAGGCCCAGCGCGGTGGCGGCCAGTTGCAGGCGCACGTAGGCGCGGCCTGCGTTCACCTGGGTGATGCGGTCGTTGCCTGTGCTGGTCAGCCACACAAAGCCGGGTGTGGTGGCCAAGTTGTTCTCAAAACTGCTGATCTGGCTGGTGGTGGCATAGGCGTCGGCGGCGGGGGCGGTGCTGCGGTCGAGCAGACCGAAGCGGTTGAGCAGCACGACCTTGGTGTCCAACAGCGAGATGCCGTCGCGGTGCTGTGCAATCTCGTCGGCGCCCACCCGCAGCAACTCGTAGGACTCCATGACGGTGCGCGGCGTGGTCAGCTCGATGCGCCAGGCTTGCGCCGCCAGCTTGCGGTGGGCGTCTAGCGCAGCGGCTTGCGCGCTGCCCACATAGCCCAGACGCAGGCCGGGTGCGCGCGCTGCCTCGGTCAGCGTTTGCCAGGCCGCGTCGGGCACCGGGCGACCGATGTCATACGCGCCGCGGTGGGTGTGGCGCAGCAGCGCCTGGGCGAACAGCGGGTCCTTCTGCACGCTGGCGTCGGGCTCCAAACGGATGCGGGCCACGGGGCGGGCGTCCACGTTCTGCGCGCTGTGCGCGCCTTCGGGAAACAGGCTGATGTCGGCTCGGAGCCCGCGCGCTTTGGCGGCCAAGTCGAGCAGCTCCAAAAAGGTGCCCTGGCTCAGCATGATCTGGCGCGAGAGCGGGTCGGTGTGGGGCAACAGGCGCTTGACGTCGCAGCGCAACACGATCTCGTTGTCGCGCTGCAGGTCGACCACCCAGGATTGCAGGTTGTGCGCATGCGGCGCCAGGATGGCGTAGGACAGGATCCAGCGGCGCACATCGGTGTTGGCCAGTTCGGGTGCCGGGCCCTTCCAGGCCTCGACGGCGCTCTCGGGCATGGTCGGGCTGCAGCCGCTCAAACCCATCGATGCCAGTGGTGCCAGCGTGGCTGCTGCGATGAAGCCGCCGCCGCTGACGCGCAAAAAGTTTCTGCGTTGCATGGTGTTCCTTCGTAGTCGTGGTGGTTGCCATTGTGGGAAGCCCATGGGGACTCCACAATGCCGAATTGCCCACACCAGCTATGCACCTATGAAGACCCCCAGAGCGCACCCGCAGCCCCCCAAAGCGTTTGACTGGAGCCTGGTCCGCTCTTTTCTGGCGGCCTTGGACCACGGCACGTTGTCGGGCGCCGCGCGTGCGCTCAAGGTGGGTCAGCCCACACTCGGGCGGCATGTGGCCGAGCTGGAAAGCCAATGGGGTGTGGTGCTGTTTGAACGCACCGGTCGCGGACTGGCGCCCACGCCGGTTGCGCTGGCCTTGGCCGCTGCCGCGCGCGACATGGAGGCCGGGGCCTTGCAGCTCTCGGGCGTGTTGTCCGGCGCGCACACCGCGCTCGGAGGCACGGTGCGCATCACCGCCAGCGAGCCGGTGGCCCATTACCTCCTGCCGCCGGCGCTGGCCGCGCTGCGCTTGGCGCACCCCGAGATCGCGCTGGAGCTGGTCGCCAGCAACCAGGTGAGCAACCTGCTGCGCCGCGAGGCCGATATTGCACTGCGCATGGTGCGGCCCGACCAAAGCTCGCTGGTGGCCCGCAAGTTGGGCGATGTGGGCCTAGGTGCGTACGCCCACCCCAGCTACCTGGCGCGCCGCGGTACGCCGCACACGGCCGCCGACCTGTTGCAGCACGACCTGGTGGGCGGCGACACCGATGCCACCATTGTGGAAGGCTTTGCCGCCTTGGGCGTGCCCGTCGCGCGCGAGGCCTTTGTGTTTCGCAGCGACGATCTGGTGCTGCAGTGGCAGGCGGTGCGCGCAGGCTTAGGGATTGGTTTTCTCGCGCACTACCTGGCGCGCACCGACCCGGTGGTGCAGCGTGTCTTGCCCGATGCGCTGACCATCCCGCCGCTGCCGATGTGGTTGGTGGTGCACCGCGAGATTCGCAGCAGCCCGCGCATCCGTTTGGTGTTTGACTATTTTGCGCGCACCCTGCCAGCGACAATCAGCGCATGAAGTCCATCCGCCTGCGCGCCGGCAAAGAGCGCTCTCTGTTACGCCACCACCCTTGGATTTTTGAGTCCGCCATCGCCAAAGGCGGCGGCGACAGTGGCGAGACGGTGCGCGTCGAGTCAGCCGAGGGCCATTTTTTGGCCTGGGCGGCGTTCAGCCCCAGCTCCAAAATCCGCGCCCGCGCGTGGAGTTTTGATGCCAACCAACGCATCGATGCCGGGTTTTTTCAGGCGGCGGTGGCGCGCGCGGTGCGGGCCCGGGCGCGCCTGGATGTGCGCAGCAACGGCGTGCGACTGATTCACGGCGAGTCCGACGGCCTGCCCGGCCTGGTGGTGGACCGCTATGGCGACACGCTGGTGGCGCAGTTTGGCGCAGCCGGAGTAGAGCGCTGGAAAGATGTGCTGGCCGACGCGGTGCTCGCCGAGACCGGCCTGACCCGGCTCTACGAGCGCTCCGACGCTAGCAGCCGTGCATTGGAAGGCCTGGGCGAACGCACTGGCTGGCTGCGCGGCAGCGGCACGCTGGACCTGGAGCTGCAAGAGCACGATTGGACCTTGGCCTTGAACATTGCCGAGGGCCACAAAACCGGTTTTTACCTGGACCAGCGCGACAACCGCAAAAAGTTTGCAGAGGCGGTGCACCGCCTGCAATTGCAGCGCGTACTCAACTGTTACTGCTACACCGGTGGCTTCACCGTGGCAGCACTCGCGGGCGGGGCCGCGCACGTCACTTCCATCGACTCCAGCGGCCCGGCTTTGGCCTTGGCGGCGGCCAATGTGGCGCGCAACGGTTTTGATGCAAGCCGCACCAGCTTTTTGGACGCCGACGTCAACGCCTCGCTGCGCCGCTTTGCCGAGGATGGCCGCAGCTTCGACGCGATTGTGTTAGACCCGCCCAAATTCGCGCCCACCGTGGCCCATGCTGAGCGCGCTGCGCGCGCCTACAAAGACATCAACCGACTGGCCTTCAAATTGCTGGAGCCGGGTGGGGTGCTTTACACCTATTCTTGCTCGGGTGGCATCAGCGCCGACCTGTTCCACAAAATCGTGGCCGGCGCGGGTTCGGACGCGGGGGTGGACGGTTTCATCACCGAGCGTCTGAGCGCCGCCCCCGACCACCCCATGACCATTGCCTTTCCCGAGGGCGAGTACCTTAAGGGGCTGGTCATCCTGCGCCGTTAAACTCCGCAGCTTCAAATTTCTGGATGCCGCCATGTCGCTGATTCCCGCCACCATCCTGACCGGCTTCTTGGGTTCGGGCAAAACCACCCTGCTCAAGCGGGTGCTGGCCGAGGCGCACGGGCAAAAAATCGCGGTGGTAGAGAACGAGTTCGGTGAAGAAAACATCGACAGCGACATCCTGGTGAGCGACACCAACGAGCAAATCATCCAGATGAGCAACGGCTGCATCTGCTGCACCATCCGCGAAGACCTGCGCGCCACCCTGCGCGATCTGGCTGAGAAAAAACGCAAAGGCGAACTCGATTTTGAGCGCGTGGTGATTGAAACCACCGGCTTGGCCGACCCCGGCCCAGTGGCGCAAACCTTTTTCATGGACGACGAAATCGCGGAGAGCTACTTGCTGGACTCCATCCTCACCTTGGTGGACGCCAAGCATGCCGCCCAGCAACTCAACGACCGGCAAGAGGCGCGCCGCCAAGTCGGTTTTGCCGACCAGATTTTCATCAGCAAGTCCGATTTGGTCTCGGGCGATGAGCTCGCTGCGCTGATGCACCGCCTCAAGCACATGAACCCGCGCGCGCCCCAGCGTTCCGTGCATTTTGGTGAAGTGGCTTTGAGCGAGGTGTTTGACCTGCGTGGCTTCAACCTCAATGCCAAGCTCGACGTTGACCCCGATTTCCTCCAGGCCGATGACCACGATCACGACCACGACCACAGCCATGACCACGCACATGCGCACCACGACCATGCCGAGGGCGAGCACTGCGACCACCCCTCGCATGCGCATGGCGGACATGGTCACCACCACCACCACGATGACGACGTGAAGAGCTTTGTGTTTCGCTCAGAGCGTGCTTTTGACGCGGCCAAGCTGGAAGACTTCTTGGGCGCCATCGTCAACGTCTACGGCCCGCGCATGCTGCGCTACAAAGGTGTTTTGCACATGCAGGGCACCGAGCGCAAGGTGATTTTTCAGGGCGTCCACCAGCTCATGGGCAGTGACTTGGGCCCGGCGTGGGCGGCTGGCGAAACCCGCTGCAGCAAGATGGTGTTCATTGGCATCGACCTGCCCAAGGACATCTTGTTGCAAGGGCTGGAACAGGCGCTGGTGTGAGCCTAAATCTGGTGCATGATGCACCGCAACACTTTTTTGATGCCGGTAGCACCTTCCGGCCCAGCTCCACATGATTGTCTCGATTTTGCAACTGATGGGTTTTCCGATGGCCAAGCCTGTACACTCGCGCGCCGACAAAAACCCGGTTTCCCAGCCCCCACAGGCTTCCGCCAAGGCGCAGGGGACATCCAAAAAAACCCCCGTGACCCCGGCCAGGAGACCCGACGTGAAAGCCCAATCCGGTAAGAAGCCCGCCACCAAAGCGGCCCCCAGCGCCAAGAAAGTGGTCGCCAAAGCAGCCAAGGCGCCCGCCAAGCCCAGCAAACCGGTGAAACCCGCCAAGCCAGCTGTGTCGGCCAAGGGTGCCGCCAAGCCGCCGACCAAGGCGCCCGTCAAGACGGCGGGTAAGCCCCTGAACAAGGGAAGCACCAAGGCCGCCGGTAAATCTGTAACCAAACCTGCGGCAAAGCCAAGCAAGCCGCAGGCCAAGTCCACCTCCACCGTGGTCACCAAACTCGCCTCCAAATCTACCGTTGCCAAACCCGCCACCAAAGCGGCAACCAAGCCCACCAAGCCAAATCCCAGCCTAGCGGCGCAAAAGGCCGTTGGCAAGGCACCCGCCAAGCCAGCCGCCAAAGCCGTAGTCAAGCCCCCCGTGAAGGTTCCGGCGAAAGCTCCGGCGGCCACTGCGGTCAAGTCCGCAGCGACCACCCAGCCAGCGGCCTCGGTGAAAGCCAAACCTGGCACCGCGCCGGCGGCGCAGCCCGCAGCCCGGATGGCAGCAACAGTGAAACCCGTTTCCCCCATGCCCCCTACCATTACCAAGCCAGCCCCGTCTTCTGCGGTGCTTGCGCCCATCGGCCTGCAGCAAAAGCCTGGACGTCCGTCCTCGCGCTTGGCCCAACTGACCGTGCCCTCCATGGCCCAATCGGTGGCATCCACCGCGGCCAAGGCCAGCTACAGCCAGACAGTTGCCCCGACGTTGATCGTGCCCGTGGCGCCAGCCTTGATCAAGAAAGACCCCAAGCTCGCCAACCACTGGAAGACCAAGCCAGCGGTCGAGTTGACCGACGCTGAGCTGATGGCGATGCCCGATGCCGAGTACATGAACGAGGTGCAATTGACTGCGTTTCGCCACCGGTTGTCGGTGCTCAAGCGTGAAATTCTCAATAGCGCGGGCGAAACCACCGAACACTTGCGTGAGGACACCTCGGTGGTACCAGACCCGGCCGACCGTGCGACCATTGAAGAAGAACACGCCCTGGAGTTGCGTACCCGTGACCGAGAACGCAAGCTGCTGAAGAAAATTGAGCAGTCCATTGCCCGCATTGACGCGGGCGACTACGGTTATTGCGACGAGACAGGTGAACCCATCGGCGTGGGCCGATTGCTGGCGCGACCCACTGCGACGCTGTCGCTCGAGGCCCAGCAGCGCCGCGAGCTCAAGCAAAAGATGTTTGGCGACTAAGCCCGCCGTCTTTCCCCCACCTGCCTACGCAGCCCATGGCCACCAAAGACGAGCGTCCCGGCCTATTGTCGAAGGTGGCCTTGTTTGTGCGTAATCCGACCAAGGACTGGTCTGAGCTCGACGACCTGGCCAAGGCGCCTGAGCAGGAGTACGACAAACAGGCCATCAAGGCCATGATGGAGCGCAAGCGACAAAACGACTTTGTACGCAAGCGTGAGTTCGACCAGTTGCGCAAGCTGCGCAACCGCGCTCTGGACGGGGCTGTAGGCGCTGCCCTCTCCTCGTTTTTCCAAACCAGCTGGCCCAGCGACCAAGATGGGCGCGCCAACACCCTGAAGAAGATCGACGCCATCGAGGCGCAAATGGCTACGCAGTTGGGCAACAGCCCATCCGGCACCAGCGTCCAGGCGGACACAGCGGGCCAGGGTGAAGATTTCGACACAACGCAGGCCAATTTCCCCGCTGCCGGTAAAGGCGCCACTGCACTTGCGGAGGATGTGGCCACGATTCAGATGGGTCCGGGCGGCGGCACCCATGCACTGGCCTCCGAGTTTGGTGTGCCCGAACTAGGGCTGTCGACTGCCCGCGCCTTTGTGGCCATGCCTGGTGCCGTGGCCATCGACCCGGTGCTAGAGCAAGCCGCGATCCGTTTTGCCAGTGGCGACGATTGGGGTGCCGAGCAGGGTCTGTTGTCGTCCATGCGCGCGCCGGGCTGCCCGCCGGCTGCATTGCAAGTCTGGGCCGCAGCGCTGCTGGACTTGTACCGCGCCACCGGCAACCGGGCCGCTTTTGACGCCGTAGTGATGGAGTTTTGCGCCACTCCCGGAAGGGTCCAGCCCACGTGGGTCCGGCTGGCCGACTGGGGTACCACTGGTGGCGCTGCGATGGCGGCCTCGCAAGCGGTCCAAGTCCCTACATGGACTTGCCCCGAGTTGCTCAATCTGGCTGGCATGGAAGACTTGCGCGATGCCATGTCGTCCCAACCCATGCCATGGCGAATCGACTGGTCCAGCCTGACCCGAATTGCGCCCGGCGCCATGCCGCTTTTGGGAGAGCTTTTTTCGAGCCTGTGCGAGGAACCGGTGGAATTGCAGTTTGCCGGCAGCCAGAGGCTGGTGCAGGCCTTGCGGTACATGACCCCCTCGGGTGACCGCAGCGTGGATCCCGCCTGGTGGATCACACGGCTCAATGCACTGCGGTCGATGCACTTGCAAGATGACTTCGAGCTGGCAGCGCTGGACTACTGCATTACCTTTGAGCTGGTGCCGCCTGATTGGGTGGACGCCCGCTGCCAGTACCGTGAAATTGCGGCTTTGAGCCTTGCCAGTCCCGTACCGCAGGGCATGCAAATGCAGACCGTACCGGATCCGCTGCAGCCTGGCTTGCGCGGTGAGGTATTGGGCGACGCTAGCGCCGCCTTGGCCATGATGGAAATGTTGCATCAACCCGGACAAACCTTGGCAGTCGACTGCGCCGGGCTGTTGCGGGTGGACTTTGCCGCAGCCGGTAGCATCTTGAACTGGGCCAGTGGCAAGCATATGCAAGGCCTGCATGTGCAGTTCAATCAGGTGCAGCGCTTGGTTGCGGCCTTCTTTACCGTTGTCGGCATCCACGAATTCGCTACCGTGGTGCCCCGCCCAGTCTGAACATCATGGAAGCATTCCACGGAACCACCATCATCAGCGTGCGGCGCAAGACGCCCCATGGTGACCAGGTCGCCATTGGTGGTGACGGGCAAGTCACCCTGGGCAACATCATCGTCAAAGGCAGCGCACGCAAGGTACGCAAGCTCCACCACGGCAAGGTGTTGGCAGGCTTTGCGGGTGCCACCGCCGACGCCTTCACGTTGTTTGAGCGCTTTGAGGCGAAGCTGGAAAAGCACCAGGGCCACTTGGTGCGCGCCGCCATCGAGCTCACCAAAGACTGGCGCACTGACCGGGTGCTGCGTCGTTTGGAGGCCATGCTGGCTGTGGCCGATCACCAGGCCTCGCTCATCATTACCGGCAACGGCGATGTACTGGAGCCTGAAGACGGCATCGTCGCCATTGGCTCGGGTGGCGCCTACGCGCAGGCTGCTGCGGTGGCTATGCTCAAACACACCGCTTTGGGCGCGCCAGAGATTGTCAAGAACGCCCTTGAAATTGCCGGTGCGCTGTGCATCTACACCAACATGCAGCACACCATCGAAACCCTGGATCTACCCACTGCATGACGCCGCAGGACATCGTCGCAGAGCTCGACAAGCACATCGTTGGCCAGCCCCAAGCCAAGCGTGCGGTGGCCATTGCGCTGCGCAACCGCTGGCGCAGGCAGCAAGTCGACGCTGGATTGCGCGCAGAAATCACGCCCAAAAACATTCTGATGATTGGGCCTACCGGCGTGGGCAAAACCGAGATCGCACGGCGCCTAGCGCGCCTGGCTGATGCACCCTTCATCAAGGTCGAGGCTACCAAATTCACCGAGGTGGGCTACGTTGGCAAGGATGTGGATTCCATCATTCGCGACCTGGCCGATATTGCAGTCAAGCAAACCCGGGAGACGGCGAAGGCGGCGGTGCGTGCGCGTGCCCAAGACGCCGCAGAAGAGCGTATCTTGGACATACTGCTCCCACCGCCTCGCGGCGAGTTCGGCATGGTGTCGTCGGAGCCAGTCGCCGAGAGCACCGCGCGACAGACCTTCCGAAAAAAGCTGCGCGAGGGGCAGTTGGCCGAGCGTGAGATTGAAATTGATGTGGCGGCCGCAAGCCCAGCACTTGAAGTCATGGGGCCGCCCGGCATGGAGGAAATGACCGAGCAGTTGCGCGGCATCTTCGGCCAAATGGGGCAAGCTAAGCGCCAGAGCCGACGCATGAAGATCGCCGAGGCCCACAAGTTGCTGGTCGACGAAGAGGCTGCCAAACTGATCAACGAAGATGAGATCAAAGCGCAGGCCCTGCACACTCTGGAGCAAAACGGCATTGTGTTCATCGATGAGATCGACAAAGTCACCTCCCGCAGCGAAGGCAGCGGCGCTGAGGTCTCACGTCAAGGCGTGCAGCGCGACTTGTTGCCGCTTGTCGAGGGCACCAGCGTGTCCACCAAGTACGGTGTGGTGAAGACCGACCACATCCTGTTTGTGGCCTCCGGTGCCTTTCACTTGAGCAAACCCAGCGACCTGATTCCTGAACTGCAAGGCCGCTTCCCAATCCGGGTCGAGTTGCAGTCCCTGTCGGTGCAAGATTTCGAGGCCATCCTGACCCAGACCCAGGCGTCGCTCACACGCCAGTACCAGGCCCTGCTGGCAACCGAGAACGTGACCCTCGATTTCCGGGCCGATGGCGTCACCCGCTTGGCCCGCATTGCCTTTGAAGTCAACGAGCGCACCGAGAACATCGGCGCCCGGCGCCTGGCCACCGTGATGGAGCGTTTACTCGACGATGTCAGTTTCGACGCAGCCGCGTTGTCGGGCCAGACGGTGGTGATTGACGCGGCCTATGTGGACCGGCGCCTAGTCGAACTCAGTCAAAACGAAGACCTGTCGCGGTACATCCTTTGAGCCATGGTCGGGGCACGGCCCGCCCATGGGTTTCATGCATTACTTTCAAATGCACTTCTAAGTGCTTCATTTAGAACGAATTTTTCCTATCGTTCTCCCTCCAAGATCGCTTGTAAGTCCTTGATTTCATTGGAAATTTTTCTGTTGCGATGGTTCGCAGCGCCTCCAATTGCTGGTACAGTGCAAAAAAGTGCACTTAAGTGGTAAAAAATGCCACCAAGCTGCTGTCTTCCCTGCCATTGGTCAATAAAGGTGTTCCGCCGTGTTTCAAGGGGCTTCGTCTCTCAGCTTGGATGCCAAAGGCCGGCTCTCGGTGCCGACCCGGCACCGTGACGTCCTGAGTGCGACCGCCGCCGGCCAACTGACGATCACCAAACACCCCCACGGCTGCTTGATGGTGTTTCCCCGCCCCGAGTGGGAAAAGTTCCGCGACCGCATTGCCGCCCTGCCCATGTCGGCGCAGTGGTGGAAGCGCATCTTCCTGGGCAATGCGATGGACGTGGAGCTGGACGGCACGGGCCGCGTTCTGGTGTCGCCTGAGTTGCGTGCCGCCGCCGGCATCACCCGCGACACCATGCTGCTGGGCATGGGCAACCACTTCGAACTGTGGGACAAGGCCACCTACGACGCGCAAGAAGCGCAGGCCATGCAGGGCGACATGCCCGACGTCTTCAAGGACTTCTCTTTCTAGGCGCGGCGTGTGGACACACCATGGAGCCATGCCACCGTCTTACTGAACGAAGCAGTCGGTGCATTGTTCAGCGAAGGTACCCGCGACCATCCCCATGCCACCGACGGTACCTATGTGGATGCGACCTTTGGTCGGGGCGGGCATTCCCGGCTGGTGCTGTCGCGCTTGTCGGCGGCGGGGCGCTTGATTGCATTCGACCGCGACCCGATGGCGGTGGCCGAGGCGGCGTCGATTGGCGACCCCCGGTTTTCGATTCGCCACGCGGCGTTTTCAAGCGTGAGCGAACTCGCGCCCCGCAGCCTGGCCGGTTTGCTGATGGACTTGGGTGTGAGCTCGCCCCAAATCGACAACCCAGAGCGGGGTTTCAGTTTTCGCTTCGAAGGTCCGCTCGATATGCGCATGGACACCACGCGCGGACAGAGCGTTGCCCAGTGGCTGGAAACCGCGGACGCCAACCAGATTGCGGAGGTGATACGTGAATATGGTGAAGAACGGTTTGCTGGCCCCATTGCAAAGGCGATTGTTGCTCGCCGACAGGAACGGGGGCCAATTTCAACCACCACCGAGTTGGCCCAACTCGTGGCTGAGCAGGTCAAAACCCGCGAGCCGGGCCAGAACCCTGCAACGCGCACATTTCAGGCTTTTCGGATTTTCATCAACGCCGAGCTTGAAGAGCTGCAACAAGCGTTAGAGGCGAGTCTGCATGTCTTGCAACCTGGGGGGCGTCTTGCAGTGATCAGCTTTCACTCACTCGAAGACCGCATCGTCAAACAATTCATCGCCCAGCACGCGCGCGATGGGTACGACCGCCGCACCCCTTTTGCAGCGCCCAAGGTCATGAAACTGCGCGATTTGGGACGCACCAAGCCCAGCGCTGAAGAAGTCCGAAGCAACCCTCGTGCACGCAGTGCCATCTTGCGTGTGGCGCAAAGGACCGAGGCATGATGCGCGTCAACCTCGTCTTGCTGGTGGCGTTGGTGCTCAGTGCAATCTACTTGGTAGGCGTGCAGTACGACTCGCGCCGCCACTTTGTGGAGCTCGATCGGGTCAACAACGAGGCACGCCGCTTGGCCATGGAGCACGAGCGTCTGCAGGTGGAGCGGCGCGCCCAGGCCACATCGGCCCGTGTCGAGAAACTGGCCCGGGAGAAGCTGGACATGCGCCCGGCCACAGCGGCCATTAGTGCCTACGTCAACTACACCGCGCCCACCATGGGTAGCGCCACCAATGGAAACCCCGCCGCTGCCAGCGCGCAAGGGGCAGGTCGCGTTGCGGGGACCGTGCCGTGAGCCGCAGCGTGTTGTACGCGTCGAGCCCCTTGCTGGCCAGCCGCACGCCGGTATGGCGCAGCAAGTTGGTGGTGGCTGCGCTTGCGCTGGCCTTTTGTGGCCTGGCTGCGCGCGCGGGCTACATCCAGGTAGTGGCCAACGATTTCTACCAGCGCCAGGGCGAGGTGCGCTTTGCCCGCACCCTAGAGTTGCCGGCCAACCGGGGCCGCATCCTGGACCGCAACGGCTTGATCCTCGCATCGAGCGTGCCGGCGCCCAGTATTTGGGCGATCCCAGAGGATGTGGATATGGGCCCGGAGCAACGCAAAAAGCTGGCCAAGCTGCTAGACATGACTCCCGCCGAACTGGGAAAAAAGCTCGCTGACGAGGACAAGACGTTTGTCTGGATCAAGCGCCAGGTGGATGCCGATGTCGCCAAGCAAGTTGCCGAAATGAACCTCAAAGGCATTTACCAGCGCAAGGACTACAAACGCCAGTACCCCGAGGGTGAGGCCGCGGCGCATGTGGTGGGCTTCACCAACGTGGAGGACAACGGGCAGGAGGGGATTGAGCTTCTGTACAACAAATCCTTGGTGGGCAAGCCAGGCATGCGCCGTGTGATCAAGAATCGCTTGGGCCATGCAGTGGAAGATGTGGGCGAGGTGATCGCGCCGGTAGACGGCACCGACATCGCGCTCAGCATTGACAGCAAGATTCAATTCTTTGCCTACCAAAAACTGCGCGAAGCGGTGCTGGCCAACAAGGCGCAAGCTGGTAGCGTGGTGGTGCTGGATGCCACCACTGGCGAGGTTTTGGCGCTCACCAACTACCCCAGCTACCAACCCAACAAGCGCAACAACCTTAGCGGCGCGCAGCTGCGCAACCGGGCGCTAACCGATACCTTCGAGCCCGGTTCGGTGATGAAGCCGTTTACCGTCGGACTCGCCTTGGAGAAGGGCCACTACAAGCCTTCAACCATGATCGAAACTGCACCGGGCTCGATCACGATTTCTGGTGCCACCATCCGCGACTCGCATCCGCACGGCGCATTGAGCGTCGAGCAGGTGATTCAGGTCTCCAGCAATGTGGGCACGGCCAAGATCGCCATGCAGATGTCTGCGCGCGATATGTGGGAGACCTTCTCGCAAGCTGGCTTCGGTCACAAGCCGCAGGTGGAGTTTCCCGGGGTGGTATCAGGTCGCCTACGTCCCTACGGCAAATGGCGACCCATTGAGCAGGCCACCGCGTCGTATGGGTACGGACTCTCCGCGTCGCTCTTTCAAATGGCCCGTTCCTACACCGTGTTCTCCCACGACGGGCAAATCATCCCAGCCACGCTGCTCAAAACCACCCAACCTGCGGTCGGCGTAAACGTGTTTTCTGCGCAGACCGCCGCCGAGATCCGCAAGATGTTGCAGATGGCCGCAGGCCCGGGCGGCACCGCGCCCAAGGCACAGACCGTGGGCTACTCGGTGGGTGGCAAGTCCGGGACGGCGTACAAGCAGGTGGGCAAGGGCTACGGCACCGACGGCAACCGCAAGTACCGCAGTTGGTTTGTGGGCATGGCGCCGATCGATGCGCCCCGCATCATCGTCGGGGTGATGCTCGATGAGCCCAGCGCCGGCAAGTTCTACGGCGGCGAAGTCGCAGCGCCGGTGTTCAGCGAAACCGTGCAGCAAACCCTGCGCATGCTCAACGTGCAGCCCGATGTTGCGGTACGGCCGCAGATCGTGGCCAGCGTGGTGGATGAGAGCTTCTGATGGAGCAACTGCACACGCCAACGCAAGCGGCCCAGTGGCTGCGCGAGCGGGTGCGCGGCACGCTGCGCACCGACAGCCGCCAGGTGGTACCCGGTGACGGCTTTGTGGCCTGGCCCGGCGCGGCGCACGATGGCCGTGCCTTCGTGCCCAGGGCGCAGGCCGCCGGTGCAGTGGCCTGCGTGGTGGAGCACGAGGGTGCTGCGGGCTTTGGCCTCAGTGGCCCGGTAGCGACTTACCGGGAACTCAAGGCCGCCACCGGTGCGATTGCCGCCGACTACTTCGGCCAGCCCTCGCGCACGCTGCCGGTGCTTGCGGTGACCGGCACCAATGGCAAGACGTCAACCGCATGGTGGTTGGCCCATGCGCTTTCGGCATTACCCGAGCCGCTGCGGCTACCGGCGGGCCTCATCGGCACCCTGGGCGTCGGCGCAGCAGGTGCCGACTTGGTCCCCACCGGCCTGACCACCCCCGATCCGGTGCGCCTGCAGCAGGCCTTGCGCGACTTCGCAGACCAAGGACTGCGGGCCTGCGCGATCGAGGCTTCGTCGATCGGTCTGCAGGAGCACCGGCTGGCGGGCACCGATATCGCGGTGGCCATCTTCACCAACCTGACCCAGGACCATCTCGATTACCACGGCAGCATGGCAGCGTACTGGGAGTCCAAACGCCGATTGTTTTTCTGGCCTGGATTGCGCGCTGCGGTGGTCAATACCGACGACGCGCACGGTTTGGAGTTGGCGCAGACCCTGCAGGGCCAGAGGGCGCACAGCATCGATCTGTGGACCTATTCCGTGCAAGGCAGCGCCCGCCTCCAAGCGCGGCATCTGCAGCACAGTGCGCAAGGCCTTTCCTTTGAAGTGTGCGAGGGCGCGGAATCGGTGCAGCTTCGCACGCGCTTGCTGGGCAGCTACAACGTCTCCAATGTGCTGGCCGTGTTGGGTGCCATGCGCAGCCTGGGCGTGCCGCTGGCGGATGCAGCGCGCGCCTGCAATGCATTGCGTCCGGTGCCAGGCCGCATGGAGTGCGTGGACGCGCCGGGCGCCCCGGTGGTGGCGGTGGATTACGCCCACACCCCAGATGCCTTGGACCAAGCGCTGGCCGCCTTGCGTCCGCTGGCCCAGCAGCGCGGTGGCCAGCTGTGGTGCGTGTTTGGCTGCGGGGGCGACCGCGATGCCTCCAAGCGTCCGCTGATGGGCGCGATCGCGGGCAAGCGCGCCGACCGTGTGGTGGTCACCAGCGACAACCCGCGAAGCGAAAAGCCCGAGGCCATCATCGCGCAAATCTTGCGTGGACTGCCACCCTGCGCCACGGTAGAGGTGCAGCAAGACCGCGCGCGCGCTATTGCCCACACCGTCGCTGCCGCCCAGCCCCAGGATGTGGTGCTGCTTGCTGGCAAAGGCCACGAAGACAGCCAAGAAATTGCCGGCGTCAAGACCCCGTTCTCTGACCTGGCGCACGCACGCCAAGCGCTCGACTTGCGTATGCCTACGACCTGCGGGGTGGCGCCATGAGCCAGCCCATGATGCCGCTGCACCGTGCCTTGGCCTGGCTGGACCAGGCCACGTTGGTGGGCGACGGCAACACATCCGTTGTGCGGGTGCACACCGACACCCGCAGCCTGGCAAGCGGCGACCTGTTTGTGGCCCTGAAAGGCGAGCGCTTTGATGCCAACGAATTTCTCGCCGAGGCCCAGGCGCGCGGCGCCAGCGCGCTGCTGTGTCAGGCGGGCCTGCCTGCGGCGGCTTACCCCAGCGGCATCGCACGCATCGAGGTGCCGGACGCCCGGCTTGCGCTGGCCGCGCTGGCGCGTGGCTGGCGCATGCAGTTCGATGTGCCACTCATCGCGGTCACCGGCAGCAACGGCAAGACCACCGTCACCCAAATGCTGGCCAGCATTTTGCAAGCCCATGCGCCCGACGGTGCCTCGCTGGCGACCCAGGGCAACTTCAACAACGACATCGGTGTGCCGCTCACATTGCTGCGCTTGCGCCCCAACCACCGCATCGCCGTGTTGGAACTCGGCATGAACCACCCTGGCGAGATCGCCCGCCTGGCCGACTGCGCCCGGCCCACGGTGGCGCTGGTCAACAACGCGCAGCGCGAGCACCTGGAATTCATGCACACCGTCGAGGCGGTGGCCCAGGAAAACGGCAGTGTGTTCGCCGCCTTGCCCGAGGGCGGTGTGGCGGTGTTTCCGGCTGACGATACTTACAGCGCGCTGTGGCAATCCATCGCTGGCACGCGCAAGGTGGCGCGCTTTGGAGGCACGCCCGACGCCGCCGGCGGCAGCGACGCCCTGGTGTGCCGCAGCGCGGTCTGGTCGCATGGGGCTTGGCAAGTGCAGGCGCAAATCGCACAGACTACTTTGCAATTCACGCTGCACATTGCAGGCCGCCACAACGTGCAAAACGCCTTGGCGGCCGCCAGCTGCGCGCTGGCTGCAGGGGTAGGCGTGGCAGCGGTAGAGCAGGGCTTGGAGCGCTTTGTGCCGGTTAAGGGCCGCTCACGCGCGCAGGAGATAAGGCTCGCCTCCAGCGGCCACCAGCTGACCCTGGTGGACGATAGCTACAACGCCAACCCCGACTCGGTGCGCGCCGCCATCGAGGTATTGGCTGAGCTGCCCGGGCCGCGCCTGCTGGTCTTGGGCGACATGGGCGAAGTCGGTAGCGATGGCCCTGCGCTGCATGCCGAGGCTGGGCGCCATGCCAAAGCTTGCGGCATCGACCACCTGTTTGCGCTGGGCGAGTTGGCGGCGTCGGTTGCCGTTGCCTTCGACGGCGCGCAGCATTTTCAAAGCATCGATGCGCTGACAGATGCCGTGCGCACCGCCTTGCCCAGCATGGCCAGCGTGTTGGTCAAAGGCTCCAGGTCCATGCGCATGGAGCGCGTGGTGCAAACCATCACCGAGGTGGCAGACGCCCAGCCCCAGGGAGACATCGTATGTTGTTGAGTTTGGCCCAGTGGCTGCAAACCCTTTCCCCGGAGCTGGGGTACTTCCGGGTGTTCCAGTACCTGACCTTTCGGGCGGTGATGGCGGCGATGACCGCGCTGCTGATTGGTCTCTTGGCTGGCCCGGCGGTGATTCGCCGGCTGCACGCACTCAAGATCGGTCAGCCGATTCGGGGTTACGGCATGGAGTCGCACCTGAGCAAAAGCGGCACCCCCACCATGGGCGGGGTGTTGATCCTGCTCTCCATTGCCATTTCCACTTTGCTGTGGTTCGACTGGAGCAACCGCTTCGTCTGGATTGTGCTGATCGTGACCTTGGGCTTTGGCGCCATCGGCTGGGCCGACGACTGGCGCAAGGTGGTGCACAAAGACCCCGAGGGCATGCCCTCGCGCGAAAAGTACCTGTGGCAGTCGCTCATCGGGCTGCTGGCGGCACTCTACCTGGTGTTCAGCATTTCCGAGAGTTCCAACCTGCGGGTACTGGAGCTGTTCTTCAACTGGGTTCGCTCGGGCTTCGATGTCAATCTGCCACCCAAGGCCGGTCTGCTGCTGCCCTTCATCAAAGAGGTCAGCTACCCGCTGGGGGTGCTGGGCTTTGTGCTGCTGACCTACTTGGTTATCGTCGGTTCGAGCAACGCAGTCAACCTCACCGACGGACTGGACGGCCTGGCCATCATGCCGGTGGTGATGGTGGGTTCGGCCCTGGGCGTGTTTGCCTATGTGGCGGGTAGCGCGGTGTACTCCAAGTACCTCTTCTTCCCGCACATTCCGGGGGCGGGGGAGTTGCTGATTTTCTGTGCCGCCATGGCCGGCGCGGGTCTGGCTTTTTTGTGGTTCAACACCTACCCGGCGCAGGTCTTTATGGGCGATGTCGGTGCCCTGGCCCTGGGTGCTGCTTTGGGCACCATTGCCGTCATCGTGCGCCAGGAAATTGTGCTGGCCATCATGGGCGGCATCTTCGTGGTCGAGGCCCTGTCGGTCATGCTGCAGGTGAGCTATTTCAAGTACACCAAGCGCAAATACGGCGAAGGCCGGCGCCTATTGAAGATGGCGCCGCTGCACCACCACTTCGAGAAACAAGGCTGGCGCGAGACCCAGGTGGTGGTGCGCTTTTGGATCATCAC
This sequence comes from Rhodoferax sp., assembly GCF_044236835.1. GTDB lineage: Bacteria > Pseudomonadota > Gammaproteobacteria > Burkholderiales > Burkholderiaceae_C > Allorhodoferax. The sequence goes on along the minus strand of NZ_JBIIGC010000003.1, from coordinate 40,742 downwards.
CATGCTTTTGTGCCTGGTGGGTCTGTCTACCCTGAAGCTGCGTTAATCCATGAACGAACTGCGCGATCAGGTGGTGCTGGTACTGGGCTTGGGGGCCTCGGGCCTGTCCATGGCACGCTGGTGCGCACGCCAAGGCGCGCAGGTGACGGTGGTGGACAACCGCCCCGAACCGCCACAGCGCCAGCAGTTGCAAGACACGGTGCCTCAGGCGCGCTGGTTGCACGCCCCATTCGGTGCCGATCTGGTGCAAGGCGCACCGGTGCGCGCAGTGTTTGTCAGCCCCGGCTTGGCCCCGGCGGAAACTGCTGCGGTGCTGGACGCCGCCCGCGCCGTTGGCCTGTGGGTGGGTGGCGAGTTGGCCCTGTTCACCCAGGCGCTGGCCGACCTGAAAACCAGTGCAGGCTATGCGCCCAAGGTGCTGGCAGTGACCGGCACCAATGGCAAAACCACCGTGACTGCATTGACCGGCCACCTGGTGGGCTGGGCGGGCAAGTCGGTGGCGGTGGCGGGCAACATTGGCCCGGCCTTGCTGGACACGCTGGGCCAGGCGCTGGATGCTGCCGCCCTGCCCGAGGTGTGGGTGCTGGAGCTGTCGAGCTTCCAGCTGGACAGCCCCTGCGGCTTCGAGCCTACAGCAGCCACCGTGCTCAACCTGACGCAAGACCACCTGGATTGGCACGGCAGCATGCAGGCCTACGCGCAGGCCAAGGCCAATATCTTTGGCCACGGTGTGATGGTGCTCAACCGCGACGATCCGCAGGTGATGGCGATGCGGGCACAAGCCGAACCAGTGTTGGGTGCGCGACCCGCGCGGGCCAAGGCGCAGCGGCCCTTGGTGCCCGACATGGTGACCTTTGGCACCCAGTTGCCCCAGCGCGCGGGCGACTTTGGGCTCGAAGACAGTGGCGGCATGGTCTGGCTGGTGCGGGCCGCAGCCGATGCCGCCGACGGCGTGCACATCCAGCGCCTGATGCCGGCCGATGCACTGCGCATCCGGGGCCGCCACAACGCCAGCAACGCGCTAGCCGCGCTGGCGCTGGCCGCTGCAGCGGGCTGCCCCTTGGGACCCATCTTGTACGGCCTGCGCGAGTACCGTGGTGAGCCGCACCGGGTGCAGTCCATTGGCATCTTGCACGGTGTCGAATTTTTTGATGACAGCAAGGGCACCAATGTCGGCGCCACTGTGGCCGCCTTGCAGGGCCTGGGGGCCGAGCGCAAGCTGGTGGTCATTTTGGGTGGGGTGGGCAAAGGCCAGGACTTTGCGCCGCTGGCCGCGCCGGTGTCCCGATTTGCCCGCGCAGTGGTCCTCTTGGGTCGCGATGCACCCTTGATTGCCGCTGCGTTGGCCGATGGTGGCGTCGCCCTGCACCATGCCGACGCGATGCACGATGCAGTCGCTCTGGCCCTGCGCGCTGCGCACGCGGGTGACGCGGTGCTGCTGTCACCGGCTTGCGCCAGTTTTGACATGTTTAGCAGCTACACCCACCGTGCCGAAGTGTTTGTGGCGGCAGTTCAGGCGCTCGCCTTGGACGCGGGAGTGACCTTGGAGCAGATGCCGTGAGCGCCTCCGCCAACTTCACTTTCGCCTGGCTGCGCGCCAAGCTGGCACCCGCTGCCACTGCCTTGCCTGTGCGCTTGGCGGGGCGGGGCTCTTTCTCTGCCACCGCCACCGCCACACAAGTGCGCCGCTTTGATCAGCCGCTGGTGTGGGTCACCGTAGCGCTCTTGCTATGGGGCTTGGTGATGGTGTATTCGGCATCGATTGCCATGCCCGACAACCCCCGCTTTGCACGCTACGCACACACCCATTTCCTGGTGCGCCACATGTTGTCGATGGGCGTGGGCTTTGTGGCTGCGCTGTTGGCATTTCAGATCCCAGTGCAGACCTGGGAGCGCATCGCACCTTGGTTGTTTGTGTTCTCGCTGGTGCTGCTGATCCTGGTGCTGATGCCCTTCATCGGCAAGGGCGTCAACGGCGCGAGGCGCTGGATTGCGCTGGGTGTGCTGAACTTCCAGCCCTCCGAGCTGACCAAGCTTGCGGTGCTCCTGTACGCCGCCGACTACATGGTGCGCAAGATGGAAGTCAAGGAGCACTTCTTTCGCGCCGTACTGCCCATGGCCGGTGCGGTGGCCATCGTCGGTTTGCTGTTGCTGGCAGAGCCCGACATGGGCGCCTTCTTGGTGATTGCTGTGATTGCCATGGGCATCTTGTTTTTGGGTGGTGTGAACGCCCGCATGTTCTTTTTGATCGCTGCGATTTTGGTGGTGGCCTTCGCGCTGATGATTGCGCTCTCAGACTGGCGGCGCGAGCGGATTTTTGCCTACCTTGACCCCTGGGATGAACGCTACGCCACGGGCAAGGGCTACCAACTCTCGCACTCGCTGATCGCCATTGGGCGGGGCGAAATTTTCGGTGTGGGGCTGGGTGGCAGTGTGGAAAAGCTGCACTGGTTGCCCGAGGCCCACACCGACTTTTTGCTGGCGGTGATTGGCGAGGAGTTTGGGCTGGTGGGCCTGCTCACGGTGATTGGCCTGTTCCTGTGGTTAACCCGCCGCATCATGCACATTGGCCGCCAGGCGGTGGCACTGGACCGGGTGTTTGCCGGGCTGGTGGCTCAAGGCGTGGGCATCTGGATGGGGTTTCAGGCCTTCATCAACATGGGCGTGAATCTGGGCGCTTTGCCGACCAAAGGCTTGACCTTGCCGCTCATGAGCTACGGCGGCTCGGCGATTCTGATCAACCTCATCGCCATTGCCATCGTCCTGCGCATCGACTTTGAGAACCGCCAACTCATGCACGGAGGACGGGTATGAACACCGCGCAGGCTCCATCCACGCGCTGCGCACTCATCATGGCGGGCGGCACCGGCGGCCACATCTTTCCGGGCTTGGCGGTGGCACAGGCGCTGCGCGACAAGGGCTGGCGGGTGCACTGGCTGGGCGCCCCTGGCAGCATGGAAAGCCGCCTGGTGCCTGCGCGCGGCTTCACGCTGGAGACCATCGATTTTGGTGGCGTGCGCGGCAAGGGCGTGCCAACCTTGGTATTGCTGCCGCTGCGCCTGTTGCGCGCCTTTTGGCAAAGCATCGGCGTGGTGCGACGCGTCAAGCCCGATGTGCTGGTGGGCCTGGGTGGTTACATCACGTTTCCGGGCGCCATGATGGGCGTACTGCTGGGCAAACCGCTGGTGTTGCACGAGCAAAACTCGGTAGCCGGCATGGCCAACAAAGTGCTGGTGCACTTGGCTGACCGCGTATTCACTGCCTTCCCTGGTGTGTTTGCGCAAGGCGCTTGTGTGGGTAACCCTTTGCGACCCGAGTTCTTGCAGCAAGCACCCGTAGAACAGCGATTTGCACAGCGCAGTGGCCCCCTGCGCTTGTTGGTGGTGGGCGGCAGCTTGGGTGCGCGCGCGCTCAACACCGTGGTGCCCCAAGCGCTGGCGCGTATCCCTGAGGCAGTGCGACCTGCAGTAACCCACCAAAGCGGCGAAAAGCAGATTGAAGCACTGCGTGCCAACTACGCCGCCGCCGGTGTGCAGGCCACGCTCACACCCTTCATCGACAACCCGGCCGAGGCCTTTGCGCAGGCCGACCTCATCGTGTGCCGCGCCGGTGCCAGCACGGTGACTGAGATTGCCGCGGTCGGTGCGGCGGCGGTGTTTGTGCCCTTCCCCTCTGCGGTGGACGACCACCAGACACGCAACGCCCAATTCTTGGTGGAACAAGGCGCAGGCTGGCTGATGGCGCAAGCTGCGTTCACCCCCGAAACCTTGGCGGCCTTCCTGCAAGCCACCCCGCGCGACGCACTACTGCAGCGCGCGCTGGCCGCCAAAAAATTGCAGCAACTGCAGGCGACCGAATCGGTGGTTGCAGCCTGTGAGGAACTGGCCGCATGAAACACGCCATCCAACGTATTCACTTCGTGGGTATCGGCGGCTCGGGCATGTCGGGCATTGCCGAGGTGCTCAACAACCTGGGCTACACCATTTCTGGCTCCGATCTGTCCGACAGCACCACCCTCAGGCGCCTGGCGTCCCTGGGCATCACCACCTATGTGGGCCATGCCGCCGAGCAGGTTCGCGGTGCCGACGCGGTGGTCACGTCCACTGCGGTGCAGCCCAGCAACCCCGAGGTGTTGTGCGCCCGCGAAATGCGCATTCCCATCGTGCCCCGCGCGCTGATGCTGGCCGAGCTGATGCGCCTCAAGCAAGGTATCGCCATTGCCGGAACCCACGGAAAAACCACCACCACCAGCTTGGTCGCCAGCGTGCTGGCGCAGGCTGGGTTGGACCCCACGTTTGTGATTGGCGGGCGGCTCAACAGCGCGGGTGCGAATGCGCGGTTGGGGCAGGGTGACTACATCGTGGTGGAGGCCGACGAGTCCGATGCGTCCTTCCTCAACCTGCTGCCGGTGATGGCGGTGGTGACCAACATCGACGCCGACCACATGGAAACCTACGGCCACGACTTTGGCCGACTGCAAAAAGCCTTCGTCGATTTTCTGCACCGCATGCCGTTTTACGGCACCGCCATCTTGTGTACCGACGATGCTGCGGTGCGCGCCATCGTTGACGAAGTGACCTGCCCGATCACCAGCTACGGCTTCAACGAGGCGGCGCAGGTGCGTGCCATCAACGTGCGCGCTGTCGGAGCGCAGATGCAATTCACGGTACAGCGGCGCAATGGCGTGGTGCTGCCGGACATGGAGGTGGTGCTCAACCTGCCCGGCCTGCACAACGTGCTCAATGCCTTGTCGGCCATCGCGGTGGCAGTCGAGCTTGGGATTGAAGACGCGGCAGTGCAAAAGGCGCTGGCCGAGTTTCGTGGTGTGGGCCGGCGCTTTCAGCGCTACGGCGACCTGGCTTTGCCTGCCAAAGACGGCCAACCTGCGGGCACGGTCACGGTGGTGGACGACTACGGCCACCACCCTGTCGAGATGGCCGCCACGCTGTCGGCAGCGCGCGGTGCGTTCCCTGGGCGCCGCTTGGTGCTGGCGTTCCAACCACACCGGTACAGCCGCACACGCGACTGCTTTGACGATTTTGTGAAAGTGATAGGCACGGCCGACTCGGTCTTGCTAGGCGAGGTGTATGCCGCAGGCGAGGCGCCCATCGTGGCGGCCGATGGCCGGGCGCTGGCGCGCGCCTTGCGCATCGCAGGCAAGGTGGAGCCGATTTTTGTGGACGACATCGCTGCCATGCCGCAGGCCGCCATTGATAACGCACAAGATGGTGACGTGCTGCTGTGCATGGGCGCGGGGTCGATTGGCGCGGTGCCCGGCAAATTGGTGGACATGTTGGCCACGAACGGGGGGCGGGCATGAGCATGCAACAAGGCACGAAGGTGGTGCAGAACATGGGACGCAAGTTCGGCAAGGTGGCGGTGTTGATGGGTGGCGCGTCGGCAGAGCGCGAGGTCTCGCTGATGTCAGGCCACGGCGTGCTGGAGGCCCTGCGCGCCGCTGGGGTGGACGCACACGCGTTTGACCCCGCGCAGCAGGACTTGGGTGCACTCAAGCGCGAGGGCTTTGCCCGCTGCTTTATTGCGCTGCACGGCCGCCTGGGCGAGGACGGCACGGTGCAAGGTGCGTTGGAATTGCTGGGCATTCCCTACACCGGCTCGGGTGTGATGGCGTCAGCGATCTCGATGGACAAGGTCATGACCAAACGGATCTGGCGCTTCGAAGGTCTGCCCACCCCGGCCTGGCAGCAGGTGCACAGCGCCGCCCAAACCCGCGCCGCCTTGGTCGCATTGGGCGCGCCCATGATCGTCAAGCCCGCCCGAGAAGGCTCCTCGATCGGCTTTACCAAAGTGACCCACGCCGACCAATGCGACGCCGCCTACGCGCTGGCCGCGCAGCACGATGCGATGGTGCTGTGCGAACAGTTCATTGCCGGCGACGAGGTGACCTGCCCGGTGCTGGGGCCGACCGATGCGCCGAGTGCGCTGCCCGTCATCCGCATCGTCGCGCCCGAGGGCAATTACGACTACCAAAACAAATACTTCACCGACACCACCCAGTACCTGGTGCCCGCAGGACTGCCAGCCGGCGAGGAGGAAGCGATTGCCGCGCTGGCCTGCAAGGCCTATGCAGTGCTGGGATGCCGTGGCTGGGCGCGTGCGGATGTGATGATCGATGCGCGCACCCGCGCGCCCTACCTGTTGGAAATCAACACCTCACCGGGAATGACCAGCCACTCTCTGGTACCGATGTCGGCCAAGGCCCGAGGTACCAGCTACCAGGCGCTGTGCCTGCAACTGCTGCAATCCACCGCGCTCGATGGCGCCAGCGCACCATGAACGCCACGCCACCCATGCCGCTCGATGTCCGGCTGATGCAGCTCAGCACCGCTTTGCTGCTGGCGGTGTTTGCGCTGCTGTCTGCAACGGCGGCGGGGCGTTGGGTGGCGCGCTGGAGTGTGTTCGAAATCGAGAAGATCACCGTCACCGGCGACACCCACTACAACAACAGCCTGACCTTGCGCGCCAACGTCGCGCCGCGCATTTCCGGCACGTTTACCACCGTCGACCTGGGCCAGGTGCGAAACGCATTCGAGTCGGCGCCGTGGGTGCGCCGGGCGGTGGTGCACCGCGATTTTCCCAACCGCTTGCGGGTGGTGCTGCAAGAGCACCAGGCCGCAGCCCTGTGGGGCGGCGAGGGTGAGCAGCGTTTGATCAACAGCTTTGGCGAGGTGTTCGAGGCCAACGTGGACGAGGTGGACCAAGACAGCCTGCCCACCTTGAGTGGCCCAGACGGCCAGGCCGCCGAAGTGTTGGCCATGTACAACGTGCTGGCGCCGCAGTTTGCAGAGTTGCAAATTCAGCTCGAGGCACTGAAGTTGTCTGGCGGCGGTAGTTGGACCGCGCGACTGGCCAGCGACGCGGTGATCGAACTGGGGCGTGGCAGCACCGACGAGGTGCTGGCGCGGGTGCATCGTTTCCTCAAGACCTTGACCCAAGTCGTTACCCGCTACGGCCGCGGTCCTCAAGCGTTGGAGTCGGCGGATTTGCGGCATGAGAACGGGTACGCAATTCGGCTGCGTGGGGTGACCACGCAGCGCGCCGACGAGGTCAAGAATTAAACAAAGAATGAGCAGGTGAACGTATGGCAAAAGAATACAAAGACCTAGTGATCGGCCTGGACATTGGCACCGCCAAAGTCATGGTGGTGGTGGCCGAGGTCCTGCCCGGCGGTGAACTCAAGCTCGCGGGCCTGGGGGTCGCGCCCACCAACGGCCTCAAACGTGGCGTGGTGGTCAACATCGACGCCACGGTGCAAAGCATCCAGCAAGCGCTCAAAGAAGCCGAACTCATGGCCGATTGCAAGATCGGCCGTGTGTACACCGGTATCACCGGCAGCCACATTCGCGGCATCAACTCCAGCGGCATGGTGGCAGTCAAAGACCGCGAGGTAACCGCTGCAGACGTGGCCCGCGTGGTGGAGACGGCCCGCGCCATCAATATCTCCACTGACCAGCGCTTGCTCTTGGTCGAGCCCCAGGAGTTCATCATCGACGGACAGGATGTGCGCGAGCCCATCGGCATGAGCGGCATCCGCTTGGAGGCCAAGGTGCACATCGTCACCGGTGCGCAAACTGCGGCCGAAAACATCATCAAGTGCGTGCGCCGCTGCGGCCTGGAGGTTGAGCAGCTCATGCTCAACCCGCTGGCCAGCAGCTTGTCGGTGCTGACCGCCGACGAGCGCGACCTGGGCGTGGCGTTGGTGGACATCGGCGCTGGCACGACCGACGTGGCCATCTTTACGGGCGGTGCCATCCGGCACACGGCAGTGATCCCGATAGCCGGTGATTTGATCACCAGCGATATCGCCATGGCGCTGCGCACGCCTACCAAGGACGCCGAAGACATCAAGGTGGAGTACGGCCATGCCAAGCAGCTGCTGGTGGACCCAGAGACCCAGGTTGAGGTACCCGGGCTGGGCGACCGCGGGCCGCGCATGCTCAGCCGCCAGGCGCTCGCCGGTGTGATCGAGCCGCGCATCGAGGAAATTTTTTCACTGGTCAACCAGGTCATGCGCGACTCCGGCTACGAGGAGGTGCTCTCCAGCGGCATCGTGCTCACTGGCGGCAGCTGTGTGATGCCGGGCATGGTGGAGTTGGGCGAAGACATCTTCCTCAAACCTGTGCGCCGGGGCGTTCCCAAGTACAACAGCGCGCTGGCCGACATGGTCGCGCAGCCGCGTGCAGCCACCGTCATGGGCCTGCTCGAAGAGGCCCGCGTAGCCCGCATGCGCGGCTACAAGGTGGCGCAAAAGGCCGGCTCCATGAAGAACGCCTTGGGCGGCATCAAGGACTGGTTCGTGGGGAACTTTTAGCCATGCAAAGCAAGATTTGGCTCGCACGCGGAAGTCCGCCTGGGCGCTGGCGAGGCACCGACCCGCCCACCCGCCACCGACTCAGCCTCAGCAAACCCACCCATTTATCGCAAGTTAGGAGAACCACATGGCCATCGAGATGATTGAAGTAGAAGAATTTCACCAAGGTACGCAGATCAAGGTCATCGGCGTTGGCGGCGGCGGCGGCAACGCGGTCGAGCACATGATCCAGTCTGCCGTGGGCGGCGTGGAGTTCATCTGCGCCAACACCGATGCACAGGCGTTATCGCGCAGCTCGGCGCACAAGACCATCCAGCTCGGTGGCTCGGGTCTAGGCGCGGGCAGCAAGCCCGACAAGGGTCGCGAGGCTGCCGAGCTGGCCGAGGCCGACATCCGCGAGGCGATTGCCGGCGCGCACATGTTGTTCATCACCGCCGGCATGGGCGGTGGCACCGGCACCGGCGCAGCACCGGTCATCGCGCGGGTGGCCAAAGACATGGGCATCTTGACGGTGGGCGTGGTGACCAAGCCCTTCGATTTCGAAGGTGGACGCCGCATGAGCAATGCCGACGCCGGCCTGCAAGATTTGGAGTCCAACGTGGACTCGCTGATCGTGGTGCTCAACGAGAAGCTGCTCGAAGTGTTGGGCGACGATGTCAGCCAAGACGAGGCCTTTGCACATGCCAACGATGTACTGAAAAACGCGGTCGGCGGTATTGCGGAAATCATCAACGTGCCCGGCCATGTGAACGTCGACTTTGAAGACGTGCGCACCGTCATGGGCGAGCCCGGCAAGGCCATGATGGGCACCGCGCTTGCCAGCGGCCCGGACCGCGCCCGCATCGCCGCAGAGCAGGCGGTGGCCTGCCCGCTGCTCGAAGGCATTGACCTGTCGGGCGCCAAGGGTGTGCTGGTGCTGATCAGCGCTGCCAAGGGCTCTTTGAAGTTGTCCGAGTCCAAGCTGGCCATGAACACCATCCGGGCCTATGCTTCGGCCGACGCCCATGTGATTTACGGCACCGCTTACGACGACGCTTTGGGCGACAACATCCGCGTCACCGTGGTGGCCACCGGTTTGAGCCGCCAGGGCGCACGCCGCACTGCGCCACCGCTGCAGGTGCTGCGCACTGGCACCGACAATGTGCCCTTTCAGGTGCCCACGATGAACTCGGCTGTGGCCTCGGGTGCGGGCGCATTGGCAACCGGTGTTGCGCAACCAGACTACAACACCATGGCCACCCCCAGCGTTTGGCGCACCAACCGAACGCAAGCGGCGGCACGGGTGGACGCACTCTCCAGCGGCGGCATGGACGACTACGAAATCCCCGCTTTCTTGCGAAAGCAAGCGGATTGAGGCAAGCCCCCACGCTCCCCGCCGCGCGTGGTTCGCTGCCCCCCGAGGGGGCTAACCCACCTTGGGGCGGCCCGGCGGTGGGTTGGATCCCCCCACGCTCCCCGCTGCGCGTGGTTCGCTGCCCCCCGAGGGGGGCTAACCCACCTTGGGGCGGCCCGGCGGTGGGTTGGATCGCCCCCACGCTCCACCGCTGCGCTGCTCGGTAAACTTGGCGCATGTTGCAGCAACGAACGCTTAAATCTTTGACCCGTGCTGTCGGCGTGGGCCTGCACAGTGGTCAGCGGGTGGAGTTGACTTTGCGCCCAGCGGCGCCCGACACCGGCATTGTGTTTCGGCGAATCGATTTACCCGAGCCGGTGGACATTGTGGTGTCGGCCGAGGCGGTGACCGACACGCGGCTGGCCTCGACCCTGTCCAAGGGAGGCGCGAAGGTGCTGACGGTGGAACACCTGATGTCGGCGTGCGCAGGTCTGGGCGTGGACAACCTGATGGTGGACATCACCGCCGAGGAGATTCCCATACTCGATGGCTCGGCAGCTTCGTTTGTGTTCTTGCTGCAAAGCGCAGGCATCGTGACCCAGAACGCGCCGCGCCGATTTATCCGCATCCTGCGACCGGTTGAAGTCCGCGAGGGCACGGGCGCCAACGAAAAATGGGCCCGGCTGGAGCCCTTTCATGGCTACAAGTTGCGATTCGAAATCGAGTTCCACCACCCAGCGGTGGACTCCACCGGCCAGTGCGTGGAATTTGATTTGAGCACCGGCTCCTACTCCCGTGATATCGCCAGAGCGCGTACCTTTGGTTTTACCAAGGATGTGGAGATGATGCGCGCCAACGGCCTGGCGCTGGGCGGCGGCTTGGACAACGCCATCGTGATGGACGACTACAAAGTGCTCAATGCCGATGGCCTGCGCTACGACGACGAGTTCGTAAAGCACAAAATTCTCGATGCGATGGGCGATCTGTACCTGGTGGGCAAGCCCTTGCTGGGTAGCTACAGCGCGTTCCGTTCGGGTCACGCGCTCAACAACACCTTGCTGCGGGCGCTGCTGGCGCAAAAGGACGCATGGGAGGTGGTCACCTTCGAAGACCATTTGCTAGCCCCCCGTGGTTTTGCACAAACGGCTGCGGCCTGGTAGGGAGGTCACCGTGCTGGTGTTTCGCTGGATACTTTTGTTGCTGCTGATCGCCTCCGGCGTATCGTTTGCAGCCTACGCCCTCACCAATCTGCCGCACTTCAAGCGCTTTGGGGTGTTGTGCTTGAAGTGGGCTGTGCTCACTGGCCTGGGCTTTTTTGGCATTCTGATCCTCGAGCGCCTGGCCTAGGCGCGCGGCAGGCAGCACTGCCACCGCAAGGGTCCCCCAGCGGCTGCCACGGCAACGCGCAAAGGCCGTAGGGGCCAACACCATTCCTCAAAAGCGCTTCTGGTAGCGCAGCCCGATACCCAATTGCGTTGCGGCTTGTGCATCGTGGCCCGGTTGGAATTTGAGCTGCGCCATCGCACTGAGCGTGCCAGACGACAGCGCGCGGGCGTAGGCAAGTTCCAGGTTGCGCTCTATGCCGCTGGGGCTCAGCGCCAATGTTTGGGTTGTGTAACTCAGAGCGCCGTCCTCCTGGCTTTGCCCCGTTGCCGTGGTGACCTGCATGCTGCCCGACTGGGTGCGCAGTGGCATCGATAAGCTCAGACCCAGGCTGTCGCCGTGCTGCAGCACGTTGGCACGCGCCAGTCCCAAGCTCCAGGCCATGGACTGCGACGCAGTTGCACCGTCAATCAAGGACGCCGCTGTGTTCTGGTAGCTCCCTGTCGTGCCGACAGAGAGCATCGCTGAAAGGGTGGTGGAGGCCCCCATGGCGCGGGAGCCTGCCAACGTCAGAAAGCTGGTGCGGGTGTTGCCAGCGATGCCCAGCGCGCCGCTGCCTTGCATGCCCAGCACGGCGTCGGTCTCTTGCAGTAGCCCCACTGTGGTCACGGTGGTGATTGCGCCATATGTCTTTTGCAGTTCCATCGTGGTCACAGACGCGCTGCCCTGTGTTGCGCTGGTGCCCAACATCGCAGTGTCCAACCCAGTCGACTGGACCAGGCTGCCCATGCGCAGCACTGCGCCGTTGGGCAGTGCCATGGCGTAACCCATGTGGCTGGCGTTGGAGGCCAACGCAAAGTAGGGTGCATTGAAGCGACTGGTCTCACCGCTGAGATTCAGCGGTGCGGTGCCGGTGGACTGCAAGCCAAAGAAGTCGGCATGGCTGGCACCGGTGCCCATGCCGTAGGTTTTGCCATTGGCGCCGTCAAAGCTAAGGCTAACCTTGCCCAGCGTAAGCACTTCGGCAGCGCCCGAAGTCAAGTCGGCGGCCTTGCCAAGCCCCAGCGCGGTCTGGTAACCAGTCACCGGGGTGGCTTGTACGCTGAAGCGGGCTGCACCCAAAGTTACGGAAGGGGCGGCGCTGACCGGCATGGCGTTGGTGGTTGTGACCGAGCTAGTCACCCCGGCGCCCACATTGACCACAAAACCTCGGTTGAACTTGTCTACCGCCATCGATGTGAGCGCGGGCAGGCCCACCACCTTGCCTGATTTTGCGCTGGCCAGGCTCGCGCTGGCAAAGCTGATCGGCCTGCCGGCTTTACTAGTCAGATTGAGGCCACCAATGGGCTGCAGCGACGCGCCCACGTTGATCAAGCCCCAGCCATACACCGCATCGGCGGCCGCACGCGTTTTGCACACCGCAGCACTGACGTTGTCGCTGCACAGACGGGTGCTGGACTGGAAGATGATCTGTGCCAAGTCCGGTGCGGCCAGAAAGTTCCAGTTGCTTTTGATCAGCGCCGCTTGGCCGGCCACCATGGGTGTGGCCATGGAGGTGCCCGACATGCTGGCGTAGCTGTTGGGTGCACCGGGCGCCGTATAGCTGGAAGCCACATTCACGCCCGGTGCAAACACCGTCCAATTGGCCAGTGTGGCGTCGTAGTTGCTGAAGCTGGCGCGCTGGTTGTTGGCGTCCAACGCGCCCACAGCGATGATTTGACCTTTGGCCCAGGCTTCCCGCGCGAACTTGGCGGGCCAGCTGCCTGAGGCTTTGCCTTCGTTGCCCAGAGCTGCTGTCACCAGCGTGCCCTTGTTCACCGCGTTCTGCAGATTGCCTTGCATGGATGGTGAGCTGCTGCCAAGACTGAGCGAGACGATAGGCGCCTTTTGTACATTGACCACCCAGTCGATGCCGCGCCCGATGGTCACCGTGCTGGACCCGCCGGTGGTAAACACCTTGGCTACTGCAAGTTGGGCATTCGGTGCCACGCCTTCGAGCATTCCGCCATTGGCCAGGTTACCTGCAAGAATGCCCGCCACATGGGTGCCGTGCCCCATTTGGTCGCTCACCTGCGTGCCACCATTGAACGCGTTGTAGCTGGCCTGAATGCGGCCTCGTAGCGCCGGGTGCGTCACTTGAACACCACTATCGACCACGCCAATCAGCACCCCAGTACCGTTGCCGGCCCCAAGCTGGTTGGCATAGGGCTTGTTGATTTGGTTCAACCACGGCTGGTACATGCGTGCGCGCAACTCCGCGCTGGTGGGCGCAGCCTTGACCAGCGTGGCACTGCTGGATATTGGCGTCCTGATGATGGAGGTGATTGGGGTTGCGATGCCTGTGGCAACTGCGGTCCGTGCCCCGTCGAATTGGCTGGGGACCGTGGTGGGGTCGTCGCTGGTTTGCGCGAAGCCAGGAGCCACGAATGCTGCAAGCAGCGCAGCAACAAGGGGGGTCGGCTGGAACATGGTGGGTGCCTTTGTCGTTAAGTTGAACCAAACGAAAAGGACCCACCTGCAGCGTCGAAGCACATACCTTGCTTCGTCCGGCAACCCCGCTAGCATGGCCCTGAAAGTCAGTGCCGAAGCCCGGTGGCTTTGCGTCCCCGACTTTCGTCAGGTTTGCCCTTTTCTCCCTGTGTCCGCTATGGCGCTGTGCGCCCGCTGTGCTGACGGCGGCGGAATTGTTCCCGCGAAAACAATGTAAGCGAATCCGATAGCTCGCTCAAGCTACCGGCACCCATAAGATTGTTCAAAAACCGGATTTTTTTGCGAATGCTACCGGCTGCGCCCAGCGCGGTACGATGCCTTGGCACCGGTCCTGACCGTGCCTGTACCGCCCAGTCCGTCTGCCGCCGCCAACCGAGCCATGGCTTTGCCCGCGTGGGCGTGGGTGATGGCCAGCCCGAGTGCGTCGGCTGCATCGCTGCTGGGCAGCCCGTTGAGGCCCAGCAGGCGACGCACCATTTCTTGGATCTGGCTTTTTTGTGCGCGGCCATGGCCCGCCACCGCCTGCTTGAGTTGCAGCGCGGTGTACTCGGCCACTGGCAGGTTGTGGGTCACCAGCGCCGTAATCAGCGCTCCGCGCGCCTGCCCCAGCAGCAGCGTGGATTGCGGGTTGACATTGACAAACACGATCTCGATGGAAGCGCAGTCGGGCCGGTAGCGCGCCACCACTTCGCCGATGCCGTCGAACAGTACCTTGAGCCGCTCTGGTAGCGCACGGGTGTCCAAATGCTGGGTGCTGATGGTGCCGCTGGCTACGTAGCGCAGCGTGCCGCCGTCGGAGTCGACCACGCCAAAGCCGGTGGTGCGCAATCCCGGGTCGATGCCGACTATGCGCATAGCCGTCGGCCTGTGCTCGTTGGCCGCGCGCAAGTGTGTTGGTCAGAACAAAGACGCATTGGAGCCAGGTTGGGCTTGCCTAAATTGACCTTTGCCAACCGAACTTCGGGGGCCAACGAAGTACGCAAAATGGGAAGGGGGACGCTTGTGATCACACGCTATTTTGCAGCACGCTCGAAGCGCCTTGCGACCTGGCTAGGAGGCATCGCCGCGCTGGCTTTGGTGTCTTGGCAAGTGGCCGGGCAAGGCGCTTTGGTCGCAATCGCGCCGGTCGCGCTGCCCTCGCAGCCGCTCAACTCGGCTCCGGTAGGCGACAAGCCCACCTTGACTCTGGTGTTGTCGCTCGGGCCACACGCAGCCAGCGCCCAGTACCGCGATCCGCAGGCAACCAGCGCGGACCAAGATAAGAGCTACTCCAATAGCACCGAGTACCTGGGCTACTGGGACGCCAACAGCTGTTACCACTACCACGCCCCCGGAGGCACCGACACCGCGCAGAACCCCCACCGCTTTGTACGCAGCGCAGCAGCCCCGATGCAACCCCCTGCCGAGCGCACCTGCGCCGATGCATTCAGTGGCAACTTCCTCAACTGGGCAGTGACCTCTTCGCTGGACGTCGTACGCATGGCCCTGACCGGAGGCGACCGGATTGCGGATACCGCCGACACTACCGTGTTGCAGCGCGCGGTCCTGCCGCCGGAGGGCAGCCCTGTGGGCGCAGGCGAGGCGCCCTACCAATTTCCGATCAAACTGCTGTTGCCCAGCGGCGGCGCATCGGGCAGACCTTACTTTGGTGCGGTGCCGCAGGAGTGGGTGGCGCGCGGTGGCGGCGTGCAGGCCTTGGTGGTGCGCAACATGGGCAACCAATGGGAGATGGGAAGCGCCAGCCTCTCGGCGCCAATCGGTGCTTCAAACTCTTTGGCCAATGCCCAGCACTTCTATGCTCGGGTGGAGGTGTGCGCCCAGGACGCGCAGGGGCAGTTGCTGGAGTCGCGACCTTGGCCCCGTTGCCAGCGCCAGCCCAGCGGCCACTACAAGCCGACCGGCGTATTGCAAGCCTATGCCGAGCGTTTGCGGGTGGCAGTGTTCACCGCGTTGGCGCAGGCAGACCCTGCGCTGCCACCGGCTCGCTATGGCGCAGCGCTGCGTGCGCCCCTGCAATACATCGGTGCGCGCAGCTTCGATCCATTGGGTCACGAAAACACCCCTGCCAGCGGCAACCCGACAGCCGAGTGGGATGCCCACACCGGCGTGCTGCGCAGCAACCCCTTGGGCCTACCGCAGTTTGGGCTGAGCGGAGTGATCAACACCATCAACCGTTTGGGGCGCAACGGCCAGTACCCAAGTCGCAACGCACTGGGTGAAATGCACCTGGAGGCGTTGCGCTACCTGCAAGGCCAGCAACCGAGCCTCGCTGCGGTGGATGGCCTTGACGGGCGCGCCGACAATCGCGTCTACGGCGGCCTGCCAGCGTACACGCGCTGGGCCGACCCCTATGCCGGGCGCGACCCCAGCGCAGACCACAGCTGCCAGCGCGCGCACCTGCTGGTGCTGGGTGCGCAGGCAGCCACCGACCACGCGCAGCGGCCCGCGCCCAACCCAGCCATGGATCTGCCTGACATCGGCCTTTGGAGCGCCACGGTGCGGCACTTCGAGACGCAGGCCCTCGCCAGCTACACCGACGTCTTCGGTACCCGCCGCACAACCACCGGCCGCTTGCCCGGGCCGAATGCGGTGTTTCCCGGACCCGACGGCGCCTACCGGCTGCAGCTTTACGGCAGTGCGTACTGGGCCCGATCCCAGGACATCCGTGACTTGGGTTGGGACCGCAGCGGCGCACGCAGCAAAGCGTGGCGTGGCCTGCGGGTGCGCACGATGGTGGTCGACACCACGCCAACAGCGTTCCAAGAGGCCGACCACGACAACAATGCGTTGTTCATGGCTGCCAAGTACGGTGGCTATGCAACCGACGCGTCCGATGTTGCAGCCGGTGTGTACAACGCTTGGGGCAATCCGTTTGTGCAGTCGGGCGACGGTGGCGCTTCGGATATGGGCCAGGTGACGCCCGCCATGGGGCCGCGGGCTGACTACATCTGGGCCAGCGCGCAGCCCGGCCGTGAGGGAGTGGCCCAGACCTACTTCCGCGCTGCCGCACGACCGCTTGACACCCTGCGGGCGTTTGAGGCGCTGTTTGCGCAGGCGCTGGCTGCTCCTCAGAGCGGCGCGTCCGGCACGGTGGCATCTACCACGCTCACTGCCCAAGGTAGCATGTTGTACCGCAGTGTGTACGACAGCAGCGACTGGCAGGGCGATGTGCTGGCCTACCCCATCAAGTGGGATGCCCAGCGGGGGGTCACTTTCGACAACATGCCACTTTGGAGCGCAGCGGCTCAGCTGCGCTCATTGCCGGATGCGGATCGCAGTCGCAACATCGCGGTCGGTGTGCCCGGCTCGGGTGCGCTGCAGCGGGCGGTGGAGTTTCGTTGGGCCGCGTTGCCGCCGGTGCTGCAGCAGGCCTTGGGACGGGCCCACCCTGGGGCTGTGCCCGACGCACTGGGGCCCGAACGGGTCTCGCGGCTTCGCGGCCAGCGGCTGGGCGATGTCATCCGGTCAGAAGTGGTCTACAGCGGTGCACCCGCGCCAGGGCAATTCAGTGTGGCGACTTATGCCGCGTTCGCAGCGGACCACGCGCAGCGTCGACCGGTGGTGCTGGTTGGAGCCAATGACGGCATGCTGCACGCCTTCGACGCCGCCTCGGGTAACGAGCTGTTTGCCTATATCCCGAGTTGGTTGGTACCCCATCTCCCAGCACTTCTTGCGCCCAACTACGCCGAGAACCACCGCGCTTACGTAGATGCCACGCCTACCGTGGCGCAGGCCGAGCTGCGCAGCGGCTGGGCAACGGTACTGGTCTCAGGTACCGGTGCCGGTGGCAAGGGCGTGTTTGCGCTCGATGTGACCCACCCAAGTGCCTTCTCAGCCGACAAGGTGCTGTGGGAGTTCACCAGCGCAGACGACCCCGACTTCGACTTGGGTCATGTAATGGCTCGACCGCAGGTACTCAAGCTGCGCACCAGCGCCGCCTCAGCGCAGCGCCCCACCTACCGTTGGTTTGCGGTAGTGGGCAACGGCGTCAACAGCTACCTCAGTGATGCTGGCGCAGGCGCCAGCCGTACCGGCATGGCCACGCTGTACTTTTTAGACCTCAGCAAACCTGCGGGCCAACCTTGGTTGGCCGGTCAGAACTATTTCAAAGTCAGCTTTCCAACCCAGCACGCACTGCAGGCCGATATGCCCACCGGGCTGGTCGACTTCAGCGCCGTGCTAGATGCACAGCAGGCCGTCTCTGTGCTCTACGCCGGCGACTTGCACGGGCAGTTGTGGAAGCTTGACTTCTCTCGCGCCGCCAGTGCGGATTGGCAGTTGATGACGCTCTCCGCATTCCATACTGGCACAGCTGCGGCGCGCAGGCCGGTGCCCTGGTTCACCGCTCAAGACGCACAGGGGCGCGCGCAGCCTATCACCCTGGCGCCCAGCGTATCACCAGGCGCGCCAGGCGCACCGCGGCTGGTGGTGTTTGGAACCGGAAAGCTGCTGGAGGCCGCCGATGTGGAGTCCACCGGGGTGCAGACCTTGTACCTGCTTCAAGACAATGGTTTGGCGCTGCCCAATACAGCTGAACCATCGGGTGCCATCGTTGGGCGAGGGCGTTTGGAGGCGGTCACGCTGCGGCCGCCTGGCGTGAACCTGGAGGCGCCAACCCAGCCTTCAGAGCAGGCCGCCCCCGGCCCAATCGCCCCAGGTCCACCATCTGCGGGCTGGTACTTTGACTTCTCTGCGGCGGGCGAGCGGCTGGCCGGCCCGGTGCGGGTCTTGCCATCCCAGCTGCTGTTCACCAGCGTTATTCCCCAAGCGCGTGGGTCGACAGGCGGCGTCTGCAGAAAGGGCGAGGGCACGGGGTTTCACTACCTGCTGGACATGGCGACCGGCCAGGGTTTGCAACGCGCTGTCCGTACCGGCCCGTCGGCGGGCCTGCTCTTGCTGGACGTGCCTGAGGCCGCACGCAGCACCGCGCCCGACAGCGCCGGGCGCAGGACCAAGACCGTGGTACGCGCCCTGGTGCAGCAAGGTCCGCACGGCGTGGCAGATGGCGCAGATTTGGACTTCTCAGTCACGCAGCGCTGTCCTGCGGACATGCCGCCGGGCCTTCTATGCACCCAGGTGAATGCTGGGGTCTTGAGCTGGCGCCAGATCAGCAACTACACGCTGCAGCGCGCTGCAGCTTGGTAAGGTGCTTGCCACCATGGCAAAAGTAGGCCGCAAGCACCTGGCAGCACATCCGGTGATGCACCGACAGACGACGCAGACTACCCTACAGGCTACAACTCGAAGTACCAACGCGCCGAATGGAAAAACACCGGTGCCGCAAAGCACAGCGCATCGACCCTGTCGAGCAGGCCGCCCGCCCCGGTCACGGCGCGCCCCTGTGCGCCCCAGCTTGGGATGCCCCGGTCGCGCTTGAGTGCCTTCATGACAAAGTGCCCCAGGGTGCCAGCACAACAGGCGATAAGTGAGAACACAAAGGCGGTGGCGGGAACCCAGGGTGTGATGCCGGCCAAGGCCGCGCCCAAGAGGCTGGCCACCAGCATGCCGACGCCAGCCCCAGTCCAATGGAAGCTGCTGCTGATGGCCGGTGCCACCGCAGACCGCTTCCAATGGCGCCCCACGAGGTGCTGTGTGACCATGCAGACCTGCACTACGATGACCAGGAAGAACACCATGAAGGCATTGCGCCGGTCGTAGCCGGGGAAATCCAACATCAACAGCGCAGGCACATGGCTCATGCCGTACACGCAGACCATGATGCCCCACTGCAATTTGGCATTGCGCTCCAGGAAACGCTGCGGGTCGTTGGCCAGCGCGCTCACGACCGGCAGTGCCAGAAACGCGTACACCGGGATGAACACTGCGAACATATCAAAGTGCCCACTGCCTACCAACCAGTATTGCGTGGGCAGCACCGCAAAAAAAGCAAGAACCAGACTGCGGTGGTCGCCGCGCCGGATGGGCGAGAGGGTCAAAAACTCCCGCAAGGCGAAAAAAGAAACCAGACCAAATAGGGACAGTGCCACCCAGTTTCCCATCATCCAACCCAGCCAAAACACCAGCACCATCACCCAACTGGTGCGCACGATGCCTTGAAAACTCTTCAGGCTGGCGCGCCGGCGCTGGGCTGCGTCGGCATCGGCGAAGTCCCGGATGGAAAACACAAACAACAGCAAGCTGGCCAGCGCCAGCACGCCAAACACGACCACAAAGAGTGTGCCGATTTGCTGCGTGGGGGACAGGTTTCTCAGGTAGATGTACATGTTGGCCTAAGCATCGCGCAAGGCCAGCACCGCAGCGCGCGCGCGCTCCAGAAAGCTGCGGTGCGCCTCGCCCGCTTGCAGCGCGATGGGCGCACCAAAGGTCACGGAACACAGCACCGGCACCGGCACCACCTCGCCCTTGGGCAGAACATGCTGCACGTTGTTGATCCACGCGGGCACCAGAACCACCTTGGGGAAGCGCTGCGCGAGGTTGTACAGCCCGGCCTTGAAGGGTTGCGGATCGCCAGTGTGGCCGCGGGTGCCTTCGGGGAACAAGATGATGGAGTCGCCGTTCTCAAGTGCTTCTATCAGCGGCTCTAGCGGGTCTTCGTCGGCGCTGCGCTCGCGCGAGACGTAGATCACATGGAAGACGCGGGTGGTGAGCCACTGCTTGAGCGGCGTCTTGGTCCAGTAGTCGCGTGCGGCGATGGCCCGGGTGACACTGCGCAACTCATGCGGAAGTGCTGCCCACAGCAGCACCAGATCGGCGTGGCTTTGGTGGTTGGCAAAGTAGATACGCTGCTCGGCCTTGGGTGGGCAGCCCAGCCAGCGGGCCTGTGAGCCGGTCAAGACACGTACCACGCCAAGCAAAAAATAACGCACCAGTGTCGCCAGCATGGGTGAGATGATACCGACGGCGCTTGGTCCCAAGCTCAAGGCGGCAGCTGTGCGTCATCCATGCGCTGCACGATCACGGCTGCACGGCCACTCAGGTACGCCGAGTTGGGCAGCTTCTCAAAGTGCTTTGGGCGCGGCAACATCACGGCGAGTCGGGCGGCTTCAAAAGCGCTGAGTTGCTGCACTGGCTTGCGAAAGTAGTGCTGCGCGGCGGCCTGCGCGCCAAACACGCCTTGGCCCCACTCCACATGGTTGAGGTAGATCTCTAGGATGCGCTCCTTGGACAGCAGTTGCTCCAGCACCAGGGTCAACACCAGCTCCTGGCCTTTGCGCAACAAGGTGCGCTCCCCGGAGAGGAACAAATTCTTGGCCAGTTGTTGGGTGATCGTGGAGCCGCCAACGACCTTTGGGGGGCGGGTGGATTTGCGCTGCTCGGCCCGCTGCTCGGCACGGGTGTTGCGGGCCCAGGCTTTTTCCAGCGCATCCCAATCCACGCCACCGTGGCTGGCAAAGCCGTCGTCCTCGGAGGCAATGACGGCGCGTTTGAGCCGGTCCGATAGCTGCGGGTAGTCCACCCACTCTTGTCGCCATGGCAGTGCGCCTTGGGCTAGAGCAATCTGCCACGCCTGCGAGCGCTCGAAGGCGGTGGACTGCACATCAACCACCGCCATAGACGCAATCCGCAGGACAAAAAACACCTGCATGGCCGCAACCGCAAGTGCAAACATGACCAGCCAACGCAGTGCGGTCTTCATCGTGCAGTTTTCATGGTTCGAGCGTCATGGCCCGGTCGATACCTTGGTTTCCAAGGTTTCCTCTCGGGTAAAGCGAAAGCGCGACACGACCAGCAGCTGGTCCATCTGTGCGCGCATAGCTTTGGGGAACGCCCCAAAGGGGCCGGCGGTGCGGGCGATGGCAGCGGCACGGCGGTCCAGCGTGGGAATGCCCGAGCTTTGCATCACCTCGGTGGACAGCACCTTCCCATCGAAGTTCACCGTGACCACCATGGTGAGTTCGCCATACAGCTTCTTGCCGTTGAGGGTGGGAAAGTTCTCGGTTCCGCGTGCTTCTACCGCGCGCCGGAACGCGTCGTAGTAGGCGGCGTGCACGCTTTCGCGCGTGACCGGGCTGATGTAGCCTTTCTTCGGGCGCGCGTTCTCGGCTTGGATCCGTCGCTCAATCTCCGCGAGGATTTTCTCCAGCTGGCGACGCCGCTCCTCTCGCGCCGCACTGGCGGTATCGCCCGCTTCTTGGGGTTGGGGCAGGGCGCTGATTTGGCTGCGCACTTGCGCCAGCAACAGGTTTTGCTGGTCCTGCATTTGTTGTAGTGCACGGGCGCGGCTTTGCTCTTGGGTTTCGCCTGCTTGGCTAAGGTCTGACGCGGGCAGTGGGCTGGTAGCGCGCCCGCTCTCAGCCTGGCCACCACCGTTGAGCGAAGCCTGCGCAATGGCCTGGGCCATCTCGGGGGCATCTTTGCTGCGGGCGTTGACCAAAATGACTTCCAGCGGCGTGTCTTCAAACACCCGGTTGAAGGACTCGGGAGCGACAAAACGTACGGTCAACAGGCTGGCATGCACCGCCAGCGAGGCGCCCAGCGCCCAGTGCAGGGTGCTGATACGCGTTGGTGTCACGGCGTGCCACCTGTCCATGGCGCGGGTGCGGAGTCTTCCGCCGGCGCGGACTCGGCACTCGCTGATTTGCCAGGCAGGTCGTCGCCTGCTGCTTCGGGCGCGTCGTTCAGGTCCACCGCAATCGTGATCGGCCCGGCCATGGCGTCATCGTTGTCCTCGTCGTCACCGGGGCCTTCTGCGACGAAGTCATCGCCACCCTGCGGGTTCGCAGCCACCGGGGTGTCCAGACGCTCGATCACCGTGCCCTGCACGTCGAGCGTGATCAGGTCCATTGCACCGAGCTTGACGCGTACTCTGGCATTGCGCGGTAGGCCCTGGGTACCTACCACCTGCAGCACCAGCGGAATGTCTTCGGCGCGCACCAGGTTGTCTTTGACCACGCTGGCCGTCAGTTCGGTGCAGCCCAGTTGCTGCAGGTAGCGCAGGGTCCAGAAGCGCTCCATCGCGCTCTGGTAGCCGTTGTACGCGCTGTAGGCGGCATCGAAGCTGCTGATGATGGAAAACAGGTCCGCGTCCTTGGGCTTGAAGGGCGCCACCAGGGCTGCGGTCTTGCCGTGGCGCGCGCAAGCGATGATTTGCCATTGGTTGACCAGATCGGTATAGCGGCGCAGCGGCGAGGTGCTCCAGGCGTAGCTTTTGACGCCGATGCCCGCGTGCGGCAGTGCCTTGGTGCCCATGCGCACTTTGACGCCGGGCGCAAGCGACGCCTGGCTACGGTAAATGCCGGGCACGCCCAGCTCCGCCATCCACTGGCCCCAGGTGCTGTTGGCCAGAATCATGGCCTCGGCGACGATCAGGTCCAGCGGCGCGCCGCGCTGACGCAGGCCGATGGACACCAACTCGGTGCCCTGGGGCTCCTGGCCGTCGTTGCCTTGCAGGCGGAAGTTGTAGTCCGGGCGGTTAAATGTTTCGGGCTTTCCGCGCACCAGCTCGCGTTTGGCCTTGAGGTCCTTGGCGAGTCGGAACAAAAAGGCGAGCTCGCGGCGCAGTGTGGGCATTGGCGTGGGGTCGTCTGCGCCGTGCACAAAGCTTGGATCGGTCAACCACGGCTCGGTGACCACCGCGTCGAGTTGGTCGTGGCGCAGGTTGTGGGCGATGGGCACCGACTCCAGCCGGGTTTCAGACGATTGGATTGCCAAGCTGGCTTCGTCCAGTGTGACGTACAACGACACCGCGGGGCAGTTGCGCCCGGCTTGCAAGGTGTAGGTTTGCACTACCTCGTCGGGCAGCATCGTGACTTTGTAGCCCGGCATGTACACGGTGGATAGGCGCGCGCGCCCAACCAGGTCGACCGCACTGCCCGGCAGCACCGCGAGCGCCGGTGCGGCGATGTGGATGCCCAGCGTCACCGTGCCGCTACCCAGGCCTTGCACCGAGAGGGCGTCGTCAATTTCTGTGGTCTGCGAATCGTCAATGGAGAACGCCTGCACGCTGGCCACCGGCAGTGGTTCGGCAATCGCCGGTGCTGCCAAAGCCGGAAAACCAGTGCCCTTGGGAAAGTTTTCCATCAAAAAACGCTTCCAGTGGAACAGGTATGGCGAGGCAATTGCTCCCGCCTTTTGCAGCAGTGCCAGTGGAGCGGTTTGGGTGGCGCGCGAAGCGTCGACTACGGCCTTGTACTCGGGCGCGTTTTTGTCGGGTTTGAACAGGATTTTGTAGAGCTGTTCTGCAATCGGCGCAGGGCAACTGCCTTGGCCCAATTCGGTGGCCCATTGGGCAATTTGCTCGGCCACGCGCCGCTTTTTTTCAATGGCTGCCAGTGCCTGCGCGATGACTTCGGCTGAGGCTTTGCGAAAACGCCCTTTGCCGGCGCGGCGGAAGTAGTGCGGCGCCTCAAACAAGGCCAGCAACATGCCCGCTTGTTGTTGTGGGGTGGCTTGCGCAGAGAAGTAATCGCGGGCCAGATCGGCGAATCCGAACTCGTCTTCAGGAGAAAACTCCCAAGCCAAATCCAACTCGATGGTGTCGGCCAAACTGCGCGCGGCGGCCATCCAGGCGGCGCTGGCGCTGGTCTCAAAGCGCAGCAGCAGGTGGCTACTTTTGACTTTTACGCGCTTGCCGCTGTCGAGCTCCACCTGCGCTGAGGCCTCGGCTTCAGACAACACCCGCCCAGCCATGAAACGGCCCGCTTCTTCGAAGAGTACATGCATGAAACGAATTGTCCCATGCGGGCCCCAGCGCCTTAGTTGGTTGCGTCGGCCGCGGGCATGTCCAGGATGTGGGTTTGGCTGCGGTCAGCGCCGCGCGCCAAGGTGGCTTGGCGCGGCGCGACTGTATGTAGAACCCATTCTTCGGTGACAGTGCTGCCCACCCTGAAGGCTTTGGGCGGCAAGTCGTTGACAGAGATGATCGCGGCTCCCCGGCCGTTGCTGCGTGCCAGTACGCCTACCAGTTTGAACTGTTCGGAGCGGTCCTGCACCGGCGCATTGGTCACGGGCTGAGGACGACCGCCCAGCACCCCGACTACCGCGCCCAGTGCGGCCGTGGGGAGTTCGGATTGCGCCGCCGCCGACGCTGGCGCTGCAGGTTGTGCCTGCTGCCACTGCAACGCCCAATAGACCGCACTGGCACCGAGCAGCAGCGCGGAAAAAAATGCGCCGAGCCGCGGTGCCCAAGGGGAGTAAACATTCCGTTGCATGATTGCGATTATCGTGTAAGCATTCCTTCACCCCTTACCATGGACTGCCGCCCCAGAGTCGCGTGGATTCTTGGCTGCGTTTTCTGGCCTTTGTTTTTTTGTTTCTTGGCTCTTTATTGGGTCTTTCTTGTATGACACGCCATTTGCATCTCCAACGACCCCGTCCATCCACAGCTGCAACCCGCCTTGGTGGCTTTACGCTCATTGAGTTGATGGTGGTGCTGGTCATCATTGGCGTGCTGGCGGCGCTGATCGTTCCCAATGTGCTGGACCGTGCCGACAGTGCGCGCGTCACCGCCGCCAAGGCCGACATTGCCAACCTGGGCCAAGCCCTCAAGCTGTACCGGCTGGACAACCAGCGCTACCCCAGCGCGCAGCAGGGTCTGCAGGCGTTGGTGGCCAAGCCCAGCGTGGACCCCATTCCGCCCAACTGGCGGCCTTACCTCGACAAACTGCCCGACGATCCTTGGGGCCGCCCCTACCAGTACCTTAACCCTGGCATCCAGCGTGAGATCGATGTGATGTCCTTCGGTTCCGATGGCACAGCTGGTGGTGAGGGCACCGGTGCCGACATCGGCAGCTGGCAGTAGCCTCGCGATGGGTCGGCAGCCCCGACACACCGCCACCACAGCGGCTGCGTGGGTCGTCCGTGGCGTGACTCTCCTGGAGCTGCTGGTGGTGGTGTCCATCATCGCCATTGCGGCGGCCGGCGTGGCCATGGCTTTGCCAGACAGCGGCCAGGCCCAACTGGAGCGCGAGGCGCAGCGTCTGGCCAGCCTGTTGGAGTCAGCCCGCGCCCAGTCCCGCCTGACCGGCACGGTGGTGCGTTGGCGGGTCACGCCCAGCGGCTTTCGGTTTGAGGGCGTGCAGCCCGACTCCCTGCCCAGCAACTGGCTGGACTCCGCCACGCGCGCGCCGGTCGGTGCCTGGCTCGTGCTGGGTCCAGAGCCTATCCTGGCGCCGCAAGGCGTCACCTTGCGCGGTAGCCAGCCTTCGGCGCCTGGTTGGCGTGTGGCCAGCGACGGGCTGCGCCCCTTCCAGGTGGAGCGCCCATGATGGCCGGGCCTGCGGCCACGGCCCAGTTGCAAGGCGTGCACCGGAGCCAGGCGCATCCGTTCGGTGGGCGCAGGCCCACAGGCCACCGACCCTTGGCACGCCGGCGCCAGTGGGGCTTTACGCTGGTGGAAGTGCTGGTGGCGCTGGGCATCGTGGCGATTGCGCTGACTGCGGGCATCAAGGCCAGCAGCGCACTGGCGTCCAACGCACAGCGCCAGTCCGACGCCTTAATCGCCCAGTGGTGTGCCGAAAACGCGCTCATCCGCATCCGCCTCACGAGGCAACTTCCCTCGGCGGGCGACACCGAAGAGGTGTGCGAGCAAGCGGGGCAACAATTGCAGGTGGTAGCCAGTGTGCGGCCCACGCCCAACCCCAACTTCATGCGCGTGCAGGCCAAGGTACTGCGCGGGCAGACCCCGCTGCTCCAACTCACTACGGTGGTGGGGCGTTACTGATGTGTACGCAGGGCACGTCAGCGCGCACATTGCGCGGCTTTACCTTGGTGGAGCTGCTGGTGGCGTTGGCAGTGATGGCCTTGATGTCGGTGATGGCTTGGCGCGGGCTCGACGCCATGGCCCGCGCCACCACCCACACCCAGCAACGCTCCGACGCACTCATGGTGCTGCAAACTGGCATGGCGCAATGGGGGGTGGACTTGGACGCCATGGTGGACCCGCCCAAGCCCGGCCCCGCCAAGCCGGACCCGTCCGCGCCCGCCGCCCTGGACTGGAATGGGCAGGTGCTGCGCCTGACCCGCACCGACCCCGCCGGAGCGCAGTTCGGCCTGCGGGTGGTGGCGTGGGGCCGTCGCGAGGTGCAAGGCGTGCCGCACTGGCTTCGCTGGCAGTCGCCGCCCATTCGCGACCCGCTGGCCTGGCGCGCGGCCTGGGCTCAGGCTGCACTCTGGGGCCAGAACCCGGGCGATGCCGAGCGCCTGCAAGAACTAGCGGTGCTGCCGCTTTCAGACTGGCAGATCTTCTACTTCCGAAATGACGCCTGGAGCAATCCGCTATCCAGCGCCGAGAACGCCACCGCCACGCCCGACGCAGTGCGCCTGGTCCTGACGCTGCCCAGCGGCGGTGTGCTGGCTGGCAAGCTGACGCGCGACTGGATTCGTCCCGCGGTGGCGGGCCCCAAGTCATGAGGCCAGCGTCTTTGCACCAGCCTTCGGCGCGCCAGCGCGGCGCAGCCATCCTGACCGCCATGCTCACCGTCACCCTGGTGGCCACGCTGGCGTCGGCGGCGTTGTGGCAGCAGTGGCGCGCGGTCGAAGTGGAAAGTGCCGAGCGAACCCGCACGCAGATGACCTGGGTGCTGACCGGTGCGCTGGACTGGGCCCGCCTCATCCTGCGCGAAGACGCCCGCACCAGCGCGGTGGACCACCTCTCCGAGCCTTGGGCCTTGCCTCTGGCTGAGGCACGCCTTTCGAGCTTTTTGGCGGTGGACCAGAACAACACCGACGGTGCGATGGAGGCCTTTTTGTCGGGCCAAGTTACCGACCAACAAGGCTTGCTTAACCTGGCCAACCTGGTCGAAGGCGGCGAGGTGTCGGGCGCCGACTATGCCGCGTTTGACCGCCTGTTCAAGCAACTGGGAATTCCCAAGTCGCAGCTCGCACGTTTGGCTGATCAGCTGCTGCTTGCCAACCGCCCAGGACCACCCGTTGCGGATGCGCCGGGGGTGCTTGGCCCCCAGCGCTTGGAGCATCTTCTTTGGTTAGGCCTGCCCAGCAGCAGCCTGCAGGCGCTGCGCCCGTATGTCACCTGGCTGCCCACCCGCACGCCGGTGAACCTCAATACTGCGCCCGCGCAAGTGCTGTCTGCGGCGCTGCCAGGCGTGGACCTGCGCCTGGCGCAGCAGATGGTGACCCAGCGCGCATTGACCCATTACGCCAACGTGGCCCAGGCACTGGAGGCGGCCAAGTTGAGGGTCGACCAAGTCGACGTGGCTCGCCTGGCGGTCGCCTCGCGGTACTTCATGGTGCATGGGCAGCTGCGCCTGGGCAATACGGTGGTGCAGGAAGCCTCGCTGGTAAGCCGAGACGGCACCACAGTCACGGTGTTGTGGCGCGCGCGAGAGGCCCTGTCGTCGCCAGCCGGTGCGGTTGCCGCGTCTCTACAATGACCGCCATCCCACGCCCATGTCGACCCTGATTCTTTCCCTGCCCCTTGCATCCGGTCCCCACGCGCCAGAGTACGACTTTGTCGTGCTGCGCGACGACGGACTGTCGGATGCGCATGGGCGCGCGCTGGCCTCGCTGCTCCCGCACAGTGCGCGCCAAGCCAAAGAGGTGGTGGCTGTCATTCCCGGCGCCATGCTGTCGTGGCACAGCTTGGTGCTGCCGGCGCGGGTGGTTGCTGGCCTGCTGGCGGGTCGCACCGATGCCCAACGCGCCCGCGCGGTGCTGGGTGGTGCATTGGAAGAGCATTTGCTTGACGAGCCCGTGCAGCTGCACTTCGCTGTCTTTGGCGGTGCGGCTGCGCAGACGCTGTGGGTGGCGACGTGCGACCGCGCCTGGCTGCGTGCCGCTGTGCAAGCGCTTGATGTGGCTGGTCTCCAGCTTGCCCGGTTGGTGGCCGAATACGAGCCGATGCCAGACCCGGCCACTGCCCGAGTGACGGTGACTGACGCGCTCGCCCCGGCCCAGGCCGCCTTGTGCACAGCGGCCGGGGTAAGCTTGCTGCCCTTGGGTGATGCGGTGGCCCGTCTGGCCCAGCCGCATCACCCGTTGGAGTTGCTGGCAGAACCGTCGGTGATGGGCCTGGCCGAACAGTGCTTTGGCGTGCCGGCTGTGGCACAAACCTCGGCGCAGCGTTGGATTGCGGCGGCACGCTCGCCCTGGAACTTGGCGCAATTGGAGTTCAAACCGTCCCAAAGCGGGCGGCTGTCGCGCCGCATGGCGGCAGCCTGGTCAGAGCTGCTCCATGCGAAACACTGGCAGCCCTTACGCTATGGTCTGCTGGCCTTGCTGCTGCTGCAGATGGTGGCGCTCAATGCTTTGGCCTACAAGCAAGAAGCCCAGCTCGAAGCCCAGCGCGCCGCGGTCCGCTCGGTGTTGTTGGAAACCTTTCCCAACGTGCCGGTTGTCATCGATGCACCGCTGCAGATGCAGCGCGAGGTGGCTGCGCTGGCTCGCGCCCGTGGCCAGGAGGGGGCCGATCTGGCCCGGCTTCTCACCGCGGTCGGCACCGTGCTGGGAGTGAACAAGCCGGTGACCACCCTGGATTTCTCTGCCGGCGCTTTGCGTGTGCGGGCCAGCCAACTCAGCGACCAGGATGCGGCCGACTTGACCGCAGTCTTGGGTGGCCAAGGTTGGACCGCGAAGTTGCAGGGTGACCAGTTGGTGCTCTCGCAACAAGGGGCTCCGTGATCATGTCTGCACCAGCAAGCGCTTGGACTGGATGGCGTACGCTGCGCGCTGCGCTCGCCACGCGCTTTGCCGCGCTGGCGCCGCGTGAGCGGCGCGCCTTGCAGACGGCCGTTGTTGTCGTCGGCTTCGCATTGGTGTGGTGGGTGGTCCTGGCGCCTGCGCTGGGCACCCTCACAAAGGCGCCGGCGCAGCGCCTGCAGTTGGAGCAGCAGCGCGATCGCATGCTGGCTTTGCAGTTGCGCGCGCAAACATTGCAGGCCCAGGCCACCTTGTCCCCGGCCGATGCCTTGCAGGCCTTGCAGACGGCGGTTTCCGCCTTGGGTAGTGGAGCCAGCTTGCAGGTGGTCGGCGAGGTGGCGACGGTCAAGTTGCAGCAGGTCAGCGCCGACGCACTCGCCCAGTGGCTGGTGCAACCGCAGGTGGGGACGCGGCTGCAGCCCGTCGAGGCGCGGTGGGTGCGCGATCCGGGGCCCGTGCCGGCTTGGAGTGGCACCTTGGTGTACCGACTGCCTGCGCTCGACGCACGGACTCCGTAAATGCAGCGCACGCCGTCTTCCAACTCTACCGCCGCCGCTTGGACCTGGGCTGCTTGCGGTCTGCTGGTTGGCGCTGTGTTGGCCACGCTTTGGTGGGCGCCCGCTGCCTGGTTGGTGCGCACGGTCGCTGCGACCACCCAGGGCAAGGTGCTGCTCACTGACGCCACCGGCACCGTATGGTCGGGCTCTGCCGGGCTCACACTTACTGGCGGCGCTGGCAGCCGTGATGCGGCGCGCCTGCCCGGGCGGGTGCACTGGTCGCTGGCGCCGGGTTGGGGCACGCTGCGCCTGAAGCTGGGCGCCGATTGCTGTACCACCGATCCTTTGGAGCTTGCGCTTGCGCCAGCCTGGCCGGGTTGGACGCTGCATATTGCGCGCCACCAATCGCGCTGGCCAGCGTCTGTGCTGGCGGGTTTGGGCACGCCTTGGAACACGCTGCAGCTTCAGGGCAACCTGGTACTCGACACCTCCGCCATGGTGCTTACCACGACGTTCGACCGTTGGACCTTGCAAGGCAGCGTCCAGCTCGACGCGCAGGAAATGCAGTCGCGCCTGTCGGGCCTGCGCCCGCTGGGCAGTTACCGCCTAGGTGTCACAGGCGGCGACCAGCCTGCGTTGACGCTGTCCACCCAACGTGGCGCGCTGCAACTTCAGGGTCAGGGGCGCTGGACGGCCGGACGCTTGCGCTTTGAAGGCGAAGCCAGCGCCACGCCCGAGCATGCGCAGGAACTCTCCAACCTTCTCAATATCATCGGGCGCCGCGACGGTGCACGCTCCGTTATCACCTTGGGCTAGTGCTATGCCACGTCTACTTCGACTGTCTTCTTTGTGCGTAGCGAACGCCTCCTGCGTGGCGCACGCAGCCCCGCCCACCACGGTGCCATCGGCCGGAGCGCGAGCAACCTGCGCTGCGCCCTCACGGGCTGCCCAAGCTGCTGCGGCCTTGCTGCTGTTTGCCAGTTTGATTGCGGCGTTGCCGCAGCCGGTGCGCGCCCAGGCCGCAGCGCCAGCGGGCGGGCCGGTCACCCTGAGCTTTAGCAATGCGGACATCGAAGCGGTGGCTCGCGCCATGGCGGCAATCACCGGCCGCCAAGTCGTAGTGGACCCCCGGGTGAAAGGGACTATCACCCTGCAAAGTGACAAACCCTTGTCGCCCAACGCGGCCTACAACCAGTTTTTGGCGGCGCTGAGGCTGCAGGGCTTCACGGTGGTGGAGTCCGGGGGGCTTGACAAGGTGGTGCCCGAGGCCGAAGCCAAGCTGCAAAGCGGCGCAGTGAATGCGGGTGCGCTGACCGGTGGGGGCGCGGGTGGCAGCAGCCAGGTAATGACGCAAATCTTCAAGCTCAATTTCGAGAATGCCAGCAACCTGTTGCCGGTGCTGCGCCCGTTGATCAGCCCCAACAACGTGATCAACGTCAACCCAGGCAATAACTCCTTGATCATTACCGACTACGCCGACAACCTGCAGCGCATCGCCCGCATCATTGCGGCCAGCGACGTGGCCAACGGTACCGAAGTCGAGGTCATTAGCCTCAAGCATGCGATTGCGTCCGACCTGGCGCCCTTGGTGCTGCGCTTGGCCGATTCGAGCACACCAGGTGCCGCAGCCCAGGGCCAAACCGACAACTCCTTTCGCACCACGCTGATTGCCGAGCCGCGCAGCAATTCGTTGATTCTGCGCGCGGCCAATCCTGCCCGCGTCGCACTGGTGCGTTCGCTTGTTGCCAAGCTCGACCAGCCGGCGGTGCAGGGCAGCGCAGGTACCGGCAACATCCACGTGGTCTACCTGAAGAACGCTGACGCCACCAAGCTAGCTGCCACGCTGCGGGCCGTCCTGTCTGGCGAGGTTCGCAGCCCGGGCACGCCGAGTGCAGGCGCGGGCGTAGGCGCAGGCAGTGTGGCCGCCAGCGCAGCAGCCAGTCCGACCAGCACCGCCGGTCAGATTCAGGCCGATGTGGCCACCAATGCGCTGATCATCACTGCGCCCGACCCGCAGTACCGCCAGTTGCGTGAGGTCATCCGCATGCTCGATGCCCGGCGAGCGCAGGTGTTTGTGGAGAGCCTGATTGTTGAGGTGAACGCCGCGCGCGCCGCCGAATTTGGCATCCAGTGGCAAGGCCCCATCGGCAACACCAGCGGCGGCACCATAGGCCTTCTGGGTACCAACTTTGGAACCGCCGGCAGAAATATTATCAGTCTGTCCGCGCAGGCTGGCGGTGTGGCGCTGCCCGGCAACGGCTTGAATGTGGGTGTGGCCACGCAGTACACCAAGGGGGTTTACACGCTAGGCTTTTTGGCGCGCTTTTTGGAGGCAAACGAGGATGGCAACGTCCTGTCCACACCCAACCTGCTGACCTTGGACAACGAAGAAGCCAAGATCGTGATCGGACAGAACGTGCCCTTCGTTACCGGCCAGTACACCAACTCGGGTGGGGGCGGCAACGGCGCAACGGTGACCCCGTTCCAGACGATCGAGCGCAAAGACGTGGGGCTGACGCTCAAAGTCAAGCCGCAAATCAGCGAGAGCGGCACCGTCAAGCTGTCGATCTTTCAAGAGGTCTCCAGCGTGCAGTCGTCCAGCGTCAACTCCTCAACGGGACTGATCACCAACAAGCGCTCCATTGAGTCCAACGTGTTGGTTGAGGACGGCGCCATCGTAGTGCTCGGTGGCTTGCTGTCAGACGACTACTCGGGTAACGATGACCGAGTCCCGGGGCTGGCGGACATCCCCATATTTGGAAATCTGTTCAAGAGCGAATCGCGCAGCCGCAAAAAGACCAACCTGATGGTGTTCCTGCGCCCGGTGGTGGTGCGTGATGCGGCGGGTGCCGAGGCCTTGTCCGCAGGTCGCTACGAACAGATGCGCAAAGTACAAACCGATGCGCAGCCGCTGGAGAACGACCGCCTGCCCATCAACGCAGCACCGATACTGCCTGGCCCGGCCTTGGCACCGCCCGCCACGGGCGCACCTGTCCCCGCCACCGGCGTTCCGGCTGCGCCTGCGCAGGCCGCGC
Source organism: Rhodoferax sp. (assembly GCF_044236835.1). GTDB lineage: Bacteria > Pseudomonadota > Gammaproteobacteria > Burkholderiales > Burkholderiaceae_C > Allorhodoferax. Next base: position 8,177 of record NZ_JBIIGC010000003.1, on the reverse strand, counting down.
CACAGCCTGCAACGTCGATGCCAGTGGCGCCACTGCCCGCTGCACCCGGTGCGGCCCTGCCGCAATAGCCACCATGCGCTACCCGCTGCCCTACGCGTTCGCCCGCAACCAGCAACTGCTGCTGGAAGACAGCGGTGACACGCTGACCTTGTGGGTGCACCCGCAAAGTCCTACGGCTGGCATCGCGGAGGTGATGCGCCGCCACCGCGCACACCGGGTGGAAGTGGAAGCAGCGGCGGGCTTGCAGCAGCGCATCAGCGCGGCCTATGCGCAAGGTGAGTCCAGCGCGGCCTCGGTGGTCAGCGAGGTGGAAAGCGACGCCGACCTCTCGCGCATGATGCAAGAGCTGCCCGCCGTGGAAGACCTTTTGGAAACCGCCGACGACGCGCCCATCATCCGCATGCTCAACGCCTTGCTCACGCAGGCCGCGCGCGACGGCGCGAGCGACATCCATATCGAACCGTACGAGCGGCACAGCAGCGTGCGCTTTCGGGTGGACGGCACGCTGCGCGAGGTGGTGCAGCCCAACCGAGCGCTGCATGCGGCGCTGATCTCGCGCCTCAAAATCATGGCGCAGCTTGACATCTCCGAGAAGCGCCTGCCGCAGGATGGCCGTATCTCGCTGCGCATTGGCACCCGCGCCATGGATGTGCGGGTCAGTACCCTGCCCAGCGCCCACGGAGAGCGCGCGGTGCTGCGCCTGCTCGACAAAAGTCAAAACAAGCTGGAGCTTGAGGCGGTCGGTCTGCATGGCGAGGTGCTGCGGCGCTTACAGCACCTCATCGACCAGCCGCACGGCATCATTTTGGTGACCGGCCCGACCGGCTCAGGCAAGACCACCACGTTGTACGCTGCATTGAGCCGCTTGGACGCCGGGCGCAGCAACATCATGACGGTGGAAGACCCGATCGAGTACGAGCTTGCCGGTGTCGGGCAAACCCAGGTCAACCCGAAGATTGACCTGACATTTGCCAAGGCGCTGCGCGCCATCCTGCGCCAAGACCCAGACGTAATCATGATCGGCGAGATCCGCGATTTCGAGACCGCGCAGATTGCCATCCAGGCCTCGCTAACCGGCCATCTGGTGCTGGCTACCTTGCATACCAACGACGCTGCCAGTGCGGTGACCCGCCTGACCGACATGGGGATTGAACCTTTCTTGCTGAGTTCCAGCCTACTGGGTGTGCTGGCCCAGCGGCTAGTGCGCAAGACATGCATCGCCTGCGCAGGAACTGGCTGCGCGGTATGCGCACACACGGGCTACCACGGCCGCACCGGCATCTTTGAGCTGCTGGTAACGGACGAAGCGCAGCGCGCCTTGATCCACCGAAAAGCATCCGAGGCCGAGCTGCGTGCTGCCGCACTGGCTGCGGGCATGGTGCTCATGCGCGACGATGGCGCGCGTTTGGTAGCCGGTGGCGTAACCACCGCCGAAGAGCTGGTGCGCGTTACCCGCGACTGAGCCAGCCCCAGGCCAGCAAGCCACCGATCAGCACTGGCTGGTGCGCCATGTAGTACGACAGGCTCCAGCGTCCCAACCGCGCCAGCAGAGGCACACCGCCGTGGGTTAGCCAGTGCGCCCTGTGCTGCAAACACCACTGGCCGCTGGCCACGCCCCACCACATGGCGCCCAGCCACGGCATCAGTGGCGCGTAGTCCTCGGTCACTGGTTTGCGGTTGATAAGCCCAAGCCAATTGAAGGCCGGTGTGTTCAAGAACTCCAAAGCAGGGAACTGCTGGTGGGCACCTTTGGCCAGTATCGGCAGCAGCATGGCCAGCGCCCCGAGCGGCCACAGCCAGCGCCCCCAGTGCTGCGTGGCCCGCGCCACGATCAACATCAGTGCCAGGCCATGCAAGATGCCGAAGTAGATAAAGCTGTCTGGGTACATCACCACCGAGCCCACAGTCACTAAGACAGCGCACAACGCGATCTGGCGCCAGCGCCGCCAAAAGCGCGGCCAGCCCTGCCCTTGGTGCGCTGCCAACGCCTGGCCCATGCCCGCACAAAACACAAACAGGGTGACGATGGCGCTGCGTTGCACCGTCCAAAACGGGTCGTTATAGAAGTCGGCCTGCAGGTGGCCAAAGTGCTGCAAGTCAAAGCACAGGTGAAAACCGGTCATCCAGAGCATGGCGAAGCCGCGCAAGCTGTCCAGCGCCGACGCGCGCTCGCCGATGGGACGGGAAGAGGGGTGCAAAGTCGGACGCATGGCACATTGTCACTGAGCGCGTTGGCGTGGGGGCTCGTGGTATGTTCCAAGCATGCCCGCCTACACTTTTTCAGCGCTGGACCAACAAGGCCAAGCCCATAAAGGGACCTTGGAGGCCGACAGCGCTAAGTCGGCCCGCGCCCAGCTGCGGGCCCAGGCGATGATTCCCTTGGCGGTAGAGCAGGTGGCTTTGGGCCAGGCGGTGCGTGGCAGCGCCGGCAGTCCATCGACAGGTTGGTGGACAGCCCGGGTCTTCACTGCGAACCAGTTGGCGGTCTGGACGCGTCAGCTGGCCTCACTGGTCAGCTCCGGTCTGCCTCTGGAGCGCGCGCTGGGGTCGTTGGCCGAAGAAGCAGACCGCGAGAGCGAGCGCAACCTCAATGCTGCTCTGCGGGCCGCGGTGAACGGTGGCAGCAGCTTTGCCAAGGCCTTGGGCGAGCACCCGCGCGAGTTTGCAGACATCTTTGTGGCGGTGGTCGGTGCCGGTGAGCAAAGCGGCCATTTGGGGCTGGTCCTCTTGCGCCTAGCCGAGGACCTGGAAGAACGGCAGGTGCTCAAGTCCAAGTTGATTGGCGCGGCGCTGTACCCGGCCATCGTCTCCTTGGTTGCCTTGGTTATCGTGCTGTTTTTGGTGGGCTACGTCGTGCCGCAGGTGGCACAGGTGTTTGCCGGTACCAAACACGCACTGCCTTGGTTGACCCGTGTGATGCTTTTGGTGAGCGACTTGGTGCGCGGCTATGGGTGGCTGGCTTTGCTGGTACTGGCTTGCATTGCGGGCGTAGGCCGCTGGATGCTGCAAAGGGCACCTGTGCGTGAGCGCTTTGATGCGGCCTGGTTGAACCTGCCGGTGGTGGGCAAGCTCGCGCGCCTGTACAACGCGGCGCGCTTTGCCAGCACCTTGTCCATGTTGTGCGCCGCTGGGGTGCCGATTTTGCGTTCGCTGCAGGCGGCCTCGGACACTTTGGGCAACCATGCGCTGCGCCGCGATGCACAAGACGCGCTGGTGCTGGTGCGTGAGGGAGCGCCCCTGGCATCGGCTCTGGCGCAAAAAAAGCGTTTCCCTGGCCTGCTGTCCATGTTCGCCCGGCTAGGCGAACAAACGGGCCAGTTGCCCGAGATGCTAGAGCGCGCCGCGCGCCAGTTCAGCACCGAAGTACAACGCCGCTCCTTGGCGCTAGCCACTGTTCTGGAGCCCCTGCTCATCGTCGCCATGGGCTTGATCGTGATGTTGATCGTACTGGCGGTGCTGATGCCCATCATCGAACTCAATCGCTGGGTTGGCTAGCGTTCTGCGCGGCGCGGCTTGAGCAAGGTGCGCGAGATAATCGCAGGCCATGGCAACCCGTTTTGGTCAACCTTCACTTCGCCGACGCCTAGCTCCCTGGTTTGCGGGCTTTGATGGCCCCTTGGCGCTGGCCGTTCTGGTACTGGCTTTTGCTGGCATGCTGACCATGTACTCGTCTGGTTGGGACCACGGCACCCGCTTCGTGGATCACGGCCGCAACATGCTGATTGCTGCGGCCATTATGTTTGTGGTGGCGCAAGTGCCACCCCAGCGCCTGATGGCTTTGGCGGTGCCGCTGTACCTGGTCGGCGTCGCCTTGTTGGTGGGGGTGGAGCTGGTGGGTATCACCAAAAAGGGCGCGCAACGCTGGATCGATGTGGGCTTGGTCATCCAACCCAGCGAGATACTCAAGATCGCGATGCCGCTGATGCTGGCATGGTGGTTTCAAAAGCGCGAGGGCCAGCTGAGGCCCCTGGATTTTTTGGTGGCCGGGGTCCTGCTGGCGGTGCCGGTGCTGCTCATCATGAAGCAGCCCGACCTCGGCACATCCTTGCTGGTGCTCGCTGCAGGTCTGTCGGTCATCTTCTTTGCTGGCATGCCGTGGAAGCTGGTGGTTCCGCCGGTGTTGGCGGCGGTGGTGGGTATCGTGTTGCTGGTGGTGCTGGAGCCCACCTTGTGCGCCGAGGGGCTGCGCTGGGCGGTGCTGCACGATTACCAGCAGCAGCGCATCTGCACCTTGCTGGACCCCACTCGCGATCCGCTGGGTAAGGGCTTTCACATCATCCAGGGCATGATAGCCATCGGCTCGGGCGGCTTCTTTGGAATGGGCTTCATGCAAGGCACCCAAACCCACCTGGAGTTCATTCCCGAGCGCACCACCGACTTCATTTTTGCCGCCTTTTCCGAGGAGTTTGGGCTGGCGGGCAACTTGTTACTGCTGTCGGCCTTTTTGTTTTTGATCTTTCGCGGCCTGGCCATCGCACTGGAAGCACCCACTTTGTTTGCCCGCTTGCTGGCGGGCAGCGTCACCATGATTTTTTTCACCTACGCTTTCGTCAACATGGGAATGGTCAGCGGCATCTTGCCGGTGGTGGGCGTGCCACTTCCCTTCATCAGCTACGGCGGTACCGCCATGGTGACCCTGGGCTTGGCGCTAGGGATATTGATGTCCATTGCAAACTCGAAGCGGCTGGTGCAAAGCTAGACATGAACGTTTCTGGTGGATGCTCTTTTGCCACGCCAGCATGTAAGCCAACGGGTGAGCGCTCACGCGCCATTGACTGCCCCTGCGCGTCCCAAAGGGCATAGATCGTCGCTGCGCCAGCCGCGGTCCGCACACACCTAAAATGACCGGATGATCTCCCGCGAACCTACCCTTGAACGCTTGGCGATCGCCAAGTCCCTGATGCTCACACCTTTCGGCTTGGACGAGTCGCACTTGTCCAAAGCGCTGGGCGAGATCCGCGCCCACGCTGTCGACGAGGCCGATTTGTACTTTCAGTACACCCGCTCTGAGAGTTGGAGTCTGGAGGAAGGCATTGTCAAGAGCGGCTCGTTCAGCATCGACCAAGGCGTTGGCGTGCGTGCGGTTAGCGGCGAAAAAACAGCGTTCGCCTACTCGGATGACATCTCTGAAGCGTCTCTCCTCGACGCCGCCCGTACGGTGCGCACCATCTCTGCGGCGGCAAAGGGCGGACGCGTCAAGGCCGCCAGTCGAAAGCTCGCTTCGAGCCGTGCGCTGTATACCGGCGTGGACCCCATTTCCACCTTAGACAGCGTCACCAAGGTGGCTTTGTTGGGCAAAGTAGAGCGGCTGGCGCGTGCCAAAGATCCACGGGTCGCCCAGGTGATGGCTGGCTTGGCCAGTGAGTACGACGTGGTGTTGGTTGCCCGCGCCGACGGCACCATAGCTGCGGATGTGCGTCCCTTGGTGCGCCTGTCGGTGACGGTGATTGCCGAGCAGAAGGGCCGCCGCGAGATGGGCTCCAGCGGTGGCGGTGGCCGATTCGGTTTAGCTTACTTTTCCGACGAGCAGATTGCCACCTACGTCAATGAAGCGGTGCACGCCGCCCTTACCAACCTGGACGCCCGCCCAGCGCCTGCGGGCGAAATGACGGTGGTTCTGGGCCCTGGCTGGCCAGGCATCTTGTTGCACGAGGCGATTGGCCACGGCCTGGAGGGTGACTTCAACCGCAAAGGCTCTAGCGCCTTCAGTGGCCGCATCGGCCAGCGGGTTGCTGCCAAAGGAGTGACCGTGTTGGACGACGGTACCTTGGCCGACCGGCGCGGCTCGCTCAATGTGGATGACGAGGGCAACACCAGCCAGCGAAATGTGCTGATCGAAGACGGCATCTTGAAGGGCTACATCCAAGATGCGATGAACGCGCGCCTGATGGGCGTGGCCCCTACCGGCAACGGCCGCCGCGAGAGTTATGCGCACATCCCCATGCCGCGCATGACCAACACCTACATGCTGGGCGGCGACAAAGACCCGCAAGAGATCGTCAAGAGCATCAAGAAGGGTCTGTACGCCACCAACTTCGGTGGTGGGCAAGTCGACATCACCAGCGGCAAGTTTGTGTTTTCCGCCAGTGAGGCCTACTGGGTGGAGAACGGCAAGGTTTTGTATCCGGTGAAGGGCGCCACCATCGTGGGCAATGGCCCCGACGCGCTGACGCGGGTCAGCATGATTGGCAACGACATGCGGCTGGACAGCGGGGTGGGCACCTGCGGCAAAGAAGGGCAAAGCGTGCCGGTCGGAGTGGGGCAGCCCACGCTGCGCATCGATGGCCTGACTGTGGGCGGAACCGCCTGAGCGTGGTCCGCAAAAGCTGTGCTACATTGCCGTCCATGGTTTCGCGTTCTTATTTTTTTGGCTTCTTTTGGTTCTCAAGCGCCTGCGGCGGTAGAGAGATTTGAAGCGTGCTGAAGTAAACGTTCCGAACCCTCCAAAAACCGCCGGCTCCCCCGGCGGTTTTTTTATGTTCATTCACCCACGACCCTGGAGTTCCCCACATGACCGCTTCCAGCCACCGCAGCGCCGAACCGCACGGCGACCGCACCGGAATCACCGACGACGAACGCATCAAGGACATCACCGTGTTACCACCGCCCGAGCACCTGGTGCGCTTTTTCCCGATCCGTGGCACCGCAGTCGAGGGCTTGATCTCCGACACCCGCCGCACCATCCACAACATCATGGCGGGCAAGGACGACCGGCTGCTGGTCATCATCGGGCCGTGTTCCATCCACGACCCCGGCGCGGCACTGGAGTACGCCCGCCGCCTCCAGGCGCAGCGCATCGCCTACGCCGACACGCTGGAAATCGTGATGCGGGTGTACTTCGAGAAGCCACGCACCACGGTCGGTTGGAAAGGGCTGATCAACGATCCGTACCTGGACGAGAGCTTTCGCATCGACGAGGGTCTGCGCATTGCGCGCCAACTGCTCATCGAGATCAACCGCCTGGGATTGCCCGCAGCCAGCGAGTTTTTGGACGTGATTTCGCCGCAGTACCTGGGCGACTTGATCGCCTGGGGTGCGATTGGCGCGCGCACCACCGAGAGCCAGGTGCACCGCGAATTGGCCTCCGGTTTGTCGGCACCCATCGGCTTCAAGAACGGCACCGATGGCAACATCAAAATCGCCACCGACGCGATCCAGGCGGCAGCCGGTGGGCACCACTTTTTGTCGGTGCATAAAAACGGTCAGGTCGCCATCGTGCAGACCAAGGGCAACCCGGATTGCCACGTGATTCTGCGCGGTGGCAAGGCGCCCAACTACGATGCCCAGAGCGTGGCCGAGGCCTGCGCCGAGTTGGCCCGAGCCAAGTTAAGCGCCACGCTGATGGTCGATTGCAGCCACGCCAACAGCAGCAAGCAGCACGAAAAGCAGTTGACCGTCGCCGCCGACATCGCCACCCAGCTCGCATCCGGATCGCGCAGCGTTTTCGGCGTGATGGTGGAGAGCCATCTGCAAGCAGGTGCCCAGAAGTTCACGCCTGGCAAGGACCGTGTGGACCAACTCGAGTTCGGCAAGAGCATCACCGATGCGTGCCTGGGTTGGGACGATTCGCTCAAGACTTTGGCGCTTTTGTCCGAGGGTGTTCAGGCGCGGCGCAAGCAAATGGCTGGCGCCTAGACCGGCGCTTAGTCGCTTGGGGCGCGCAGGGCGTCGGCCAACTTTTGGTGGATGCCGCCGAAACCGCCGTTGCTCATGCACACGATGTGGTCGCCCGGGCGTGCCACGTGTGCGATGCGTGCCACCAACGCGTCCACCGTGTCTATCACCTCGGAGCGCGCACCCATGGGCGCGAGCGCCTCTGACGCGTCCCAGCCCAAGCTAGCACTGTGACAAAACGCCAGGTCGGCCTGCTCCAGACTCCAGGGCAATTGCGCTTTCATCGCGCCGAGCTTCATGGTGTTGGAGCGCGGTTCGAACACTGCCAGAATGCGCGCGCCACCCACCCTGCGGCGCAAGCCGTCCAGGGTGGTGCGGATGGCGGTGGGGTGGTGCGCAAAGTCGTCGTAGATCGTGACCGGCGGCAAATCTACGTCGGAGGTGTGGGCTGCGGCCTTGGACAGCGTGATGCGCTCGCGCACCTCCATGCGCCGCTTGACGCTCTCAAAACTTGCCAGCGCAGCGGCTGCGTCGGCGGGCGCCACGCCCACATGCTCGGCCGC
>NZ_JBIIGC010000035.1:0-7271 GCF_044236835.1 Rhodoferax sp. | reverse complement strand
CTTCGGTGTCGCGCAAGTCGGTGTTGCCCGTGGTCGAGGAAATGAACGGCCTCTTGTTCTACCCTGTGCAATACGAGGGTGAAGAGCTGTCCAAGAACGTGTTCTACACCGGCGCAGCACCCAACCAGCAGGCCATTCCTGCGGTGGACTACCTGATGAGCAAAGACGGCGGTGGCGCCAAGCGCTGGGTGCTTCTGGGCACCGACTATGTGTACCCCCGCACCACCAACAAAATTCTGCGCGCCTACCTCAAGAGCAAGGGCGTGGCCGACAAAGACATCGACGAGAAGTACACCCCGTTTGGCCACTCGGACTACCAGACCATCGTGGCCGACATCAAGAAGTTCTCTGCCGGTGGTAAGACCGCGGTGGTGTCCACCATCAATGGCGACTCCAACGTGCCTTTCTACAAAGAGCTGGGCAACGCCGGTCTGAAGGCCAAGGACGTGCCGGTGGTGGCCTTCTCCGTGGGTGAGGAAGAGCTGCGCGGTGTGGACACCAAGCCGCTGGTGGGCCATCTGGCGGCATGGAATTACTTCCAGTCGATCAAGAACCCCACCAACGCCGAGTTCATCAAGAAGTGGTCGGCTTACGCCAAGGCCAAGAACATCGCTGGCCACAAAGACAAGCCACTGACCAACGACCCGATGGAGGCGACCTACATTGGCGTCAATATGTGGAAGCAGGCGGTGGAGAAGGCCAAGTCCACCGACACCGACAAGGTGATCGCCGCCATGGCCGGTCAGACCTTCAAGGCACCCTCGGGCATCGTGAGCAAGATGGACGAAAAGAACCACCACTTGCACAAGTCGGTGTTCATTGGCGAGATCAAGGCCGACGGCCAGTTCAACGTGGTGTGGAAGACACCGGGCCCGGTGAAGGCCAAGCCATGGAGCCCGTACATCGAAGGCAACGACAAGAAGAAGGACGAGCCAGAGAAGAAGTAAGGCGCCTCGGGTCTGGGCCCTTGTGCCCAGCCAAGCTGCGGGCCCCAGCCGTGCTGTGGCCCGCAGGTCTTTCGTTTGTTGTGCAACCACACCAGCTTTAACGCGACTCAGGATCCATGCGTACCAAACATTGCTTGTTGGTTTTTGCGCTGCTGCTGTCGGGCGCGGCCCAGGCCCTCACGCCCCAGCAAGCCCAGGCGATTGCGGTCGCGTCCGGTGACGACGGTGGCGAGACCCGCATCGCAGCCTTGCGCGAAGCGGTGGCCAAGCCCGACGAGGCCTTGGTTTTGTTCCTGGAGGCGCTGTCGCAAGACGCTGTCAAGCTCATCGGCGATCGCCCGGTGGTGCTGCGAGACGACCAAGCTTTTGATCCGGTGACTGGCGCGCAAGTGGCACTGCCGGACACCGCCGAAGATGTGATCAACAACAACCGCATGCGCGGTGAAATCGACGCTGCGCTGGCCGCCATCCGTCTTCTTTCGCCCAACGAATCGGTGCGGCGCGACGCCATCAAGACCCTGGAAGGCGCCATGGACGAGAGCAAGCTGGCCTTGCTCGACCGCGCCTTTGCGCAAGAGACCGTTGCCGATTTGCAGGAGAAGCTAGGCCGCCTGCGTGCTGTGGCGTGGCTGGGCAGCAGCGACAAGGCGCTGCGCTTGCAGGCTGCTGAACTGCTGTCCAGTAGCGCGCAGGCCGCTACCAAAACACTGCTGGTCGAGCGCTTGCAGACAGAGACCGAGCCGGATGTGAAGTCGGCCCTGCAACGCAGCCTCTCCAAGGTGGAGACGCGCCTGGCCTGGGGCGACCGGCTGGGCGCGATGTTCAGCGGCCTGAGCCTGGGATCCATTTTGCTGCTGGTGGCACTTGGCCTGGCCATCACCTACGGATTGATGGGCGTGATCAACATGGCCCATGGGGAATTGATGATGGTGGGTGCCTATGCCACCTACGTGGTGCAGGGTGTGTTTCGCACCCACTTCCCCGGTGCGTTCGATTGGTATTTGCTGGCCTCGGTGCCGGTGGCGTTCATGGCGTCGGCTCTGGTCGGTGCCGCGATGGAGCGTTCTGTCATCCGTTACCTGTACGGCCGTCCGCTGGAGACGCTGCTTGCCACTTGGGGCATTAGCCTGGTGCTGATGCAGTTGGTACGCACCGTGTTTGGCGCGCAGAACGTGGGCGTAGAAAACCCCAGTTGGATGAGTGGTGGTGTGCAGCTGATGGGCAACCTGTCTTTGCCCTACAACCGCATCATCATCGTGTGCTTTGCCTTTGCGGTGCTGGGCGGCGTGGCATTTCTGATTGCCAAAACGCGTTTGGGCCTGTTTGTGCGCGGTGTCACCCAAAACCGGCCGATTGCCGCCTGCATGGGCGTGAACACCGCGCGTGTGGACACCTACGCATTTGCGCTGGGTTCAGGCATTGCAGGGCTGGCTGGCTGCGCTTTGAGCCAGGTGGGCAATGTGGGCCCGGACTTGGGGCAGGGCTACATCGTGGACTCGTTCATGGTGGTGGTGCTCGGTGGCGTGGGTCAGTTGGCGGGCACGGTGTACGCCGCCATGGGCCTGGGGCTGCTCAACAAGTTGTTGGAGGGTTGGACCGGAGCGGTGCTGGCCAAGATTGCGGTGCTGGTGTTCATCATCATCTTCATCCAGAAGCGCCCCCAAGGCATCTTCGCGATGAAGGGCCGGAGCGCGGAAGCATGAGCGCGGTGCAGCTTCCACCCAAGCCACCTTTGCTGGGCAAGGGCGGCTGGACCGCCTGGCTGGTGGCCCTGGTCGTGCTGTGCGCGGTGGTGCCGGTGCTCAACCTGCTCATTCCCGAGGGCAGTGTGTTTCACCTGAGTGACTTTGCGGTGGCGCTGGTCGCAAAAATCATGTGCTTTGCGATTTGCGCCTTGGCCATGGATTTGATCTGGGGTTACACCGGCATCTTGTCCCTGGGCCATGGCCTGTTTTTTGCGCTGGGCGGCTACGCCATGGGCATGTACCTGATGCGCCAGATCGGGCTGGACGGCAACTACCAAAGCGAGTTGCCCGACTTCATGGTGTTTTTGGACTGGAAGACGCTGCCCTGGCACTGGAGTTGGAGCGACAGCTTTGTGGCCACGCTGGCGCTGGTGGTGCTGGCACCGGGCTTGGTGGCGCTGGTGTTTGGCTACTTTGCGTTTCGCTCGCGCATCAAGGGTGTGTACTTTTCCATCATCACCCAGGCACTCACGTTTGCGGCCATGCTGCTGTTCTTTCGCAACGAGACCGGTTTTGGCGGCAACAACGGCTTCACCGATTTCAAGCGCATTCTGGACATTCCGATCGCCACGCCCAGCACCCGCATGGTGCTGTTTGTGATCACCAGTTTGACGCTGCTGTTGTTCTTTTTGCTGGCGCGCTGGTTGGTATCGAGCAAGTTTGGCCGGGTGCTGCAGGCCATCCGCGATGCCGAGACGCGGGTCATGTTCAGTGGCTACTCGCCGCTGGGCTACAAGCTCACCATCTGGACGCTCTCGGCCATGATGTGCGGTGTAGCCGGTGCGCTGTACGTGCCGCAGGTGGGCATCATCAACCCCAGCGAGATGAGCCCGGCCAACTCGATCGAGATTGCCATCTGGGCCGCTGTGGGCGGGCGCGCCACCCTGATCGGGCCGATTGTGGGCGCCTTCATCGTCAACGGCGCCAAGAGCTGGCTCACCGTCACCTACCCCGAGTTCTGGCTGTATTTTTTGGGCGCCTTGTTCATCGTTGTTACCCTGTTTTTGCCGCAGGGCGTAGTGGGCTTGGTAAAAAAACTGGCAGGTAAAAAAGCATGACGCCCGACCTGTTGGAGCAAGGCGAAAAGCGGGTGCAAGAGCGCATGGCCGCGCTGGCTGCACAGGCCGGGCAGACCGAGTCCGGAGGGCGCTCGGCCGGCTACTCGCGCATGAAGCAGGGCAATGCGGTGGACACCACCCACGGGCGCATCCTGTACCTCGACGGCGTGAGTGTGAGCTTCGACGGCTTCAAGGCCATCAACAACCTGAGCCTGGACATTGCCCCTGGTGAGCTGCGCTGCATCATCGGCCCCAACGGCGCGGGCAAGACCACGATGATGGACATCATCACCGGCAAAACGCGGCCCGACTCCGGCACCGTGTTCTTCGGCAGCACCATCGATTTGCTGCGCTACAAAGAGGCCGAGATTGCGCAACTGGGCATTGGCCGCAAGTTCCAAAAGCCCACGGTTTTTGAGCACCTGAGCGTGTTCGAGAACCTGGAGCTGGCGCTCAAAACCAACAAGGGCGTGGCGGCATCCATGTTTTTCAGGCTGGACTCGGCCCAGTCGGACCGCCTGGCCGAGGTGCTGACCACCATCCACCTCGCCGAGAGCGTGGGGGTGCAAGCAGGCACCTTGAGCCACGGCCAAAAGCAATGGCTGGAGATTGGCATGCTGCTGATGCAAGACCCCAAGCTGCTGCTGCTCGACGAGCCGGTGGCGGGCATGACCGACGAAGAAACCGAGCGCACCGCCGAGCTGTTTTTGTCGCTCAAAGGCAAGCACTCGCTGATGGTGGTGGAGCACGACATGGGCTTTATCAACACCATTTCCGACATCGTGACGGTGCTGTGCGATGGCGCGGTGCTGGCCCAGGGCACGTTGGCGCAGGTGCAAAGCGACGAGCGCGTGATTGAGGTCTATTTGGGGCGGTGATGTTAGAGATCAGCAAGGTCAACCAGTACTACGGCGGCTCGCACATCCTGCGCGATGTCAGCCTGCGCGCCGAGCTGGGCAAGGTCACGGTGGTGCTGGGGCGCAACGGCGTGGGCAAAACCACTTTGCTCAAGTCGCTCATGGGGCTGGTGCCCATCAAAACCGGCACCATCGCGTTCGACGGCAAGCCCATCCACAACGCCACGCCCTACGAGCGCGCCCGCGCCGGTATTGGCTTTGTGCCGCAGGGCCGTGAGATCTTTGCGCGTCTGACCGTCCAAGAGAATTTGGAGATGGGGCTGGCGTACAAGAAGGCGGGCACGGCGATTCCCGCTGAGTTGTTTGATTTGTTCCCGGTGCTGGCGCAAATGCTCAAGCGCCGTGGCGGCGACCTCTCGGGTGGCCAGCAGCAGCAACTCGCCATCGCCCGCGCACTGGCAGCCAAGCCGCGCCTCTTGGTGCTGGATGAACCCACCGAGGGCATCCAGCCCAGCATCATCAAAGACATAGGCCGGGTGATCCGCATGCTGGCCGACCGCGGCGACATGGCCATTGTGCTGGTGGAGCAGTACTACGACTTTGCCCAGGCGCTGGCGGACGACTACATCGTCATGGAGCGCGGCGCGGTGCTGGCCCATGGCAAGGGCCCCAACATGGAAATTGATGGGGTGCGCCAGCTGGTAGGGATTTAGCGCTATGGTTGCATCTTTCCCGCAACGCCCAAGGACGCACTATGCAAGCCGTTTGGAACAACACCGTGATTGCCGAGAGCGACGACACCGTCTTGGTGGAAGGCAACCATTACTTCCCCGAGAGCTCGCTCAAGCGCGAGTTCATCCTGTTTAGCAACCACAAAACCACCTGTTCTTGGAAAGGGCAGGCCAGCTACTACACCCTTAACGTCAATGGCGAAGTGAACACCGACGCCGTGTGGTACTACGCCGACCCCAAGCCCGAAGCCGCACAGATTCGCGGACGGGTGGCGTTTTGGAAGGGTGTGAAAGTCAGTTAGCCTGCAAGCCGCAAGGCGCTGGCCAGTTCCCGGGCCAGCCCTTCGCGCAGTTCGGGGCGCACATGGCGCCCAAGCAACACGGTTTGCCCCTGTCCGTGTAACTCGATCAGCGCTGACGCTATGGTCGGCGCCTGTACCCGCACCCACGGGCGGTGGAAGGTCGTGCGGGTGATGCGGCCCGCCTGTTCGATCTCCACCTCCAGTTGGTCGCCCACCAGCCGCAGCCGCTCACCGTCGGTGGCGCGGCGTGCGTAGAGCAAAAAGGCGATGCCCACCACCACCAACTCCAGCACGGCAAAGGGTGCCACCAGCGGCGCCCCGTGCAACCAAAAGCCGGTGGCCACCACCACCGCAATGGCGCAAAGCGACGCGTACAGCGCCGCCAATTGGCGCGGCGTGACTGAGCAGTTGCGCACCAGGTGCCAGCGCAGGCCTTGCGCATCGGCCACCGCAAACCGCCAAGCCGCCTCCCGCATCAAAACGCCACCGAGGCCAGGGCGGCGGCCATGCAACTGATAACTGCAACTGCCGTGAGCCGCAGCCGCATGGGCAGCCACTCAGCCAGCCCGAGCCGCGGGTACACCACCCGGTCCACGCCAAAGCACAGCATCAACAACGCGGCCAGTATCAACAGGGCGCTTGCTGCATTGGCTAGCAAGGCCAGCCAAGCCACCAAGCTGGGAACCACGCCCCAGGCCAACAGACGCGCTGGGTCCACGTCGTCACGGTGCATCGCCGCGCCCCAGTGCAGGGCGCCTACAAAGCTGGCAATGGTGGCTGCATAGGTTGCCAAGGCGTGCAGTACGTCGCTACGGTAGGGCGCTGGCACGAACCAGCTCGCCAAGGCCAAGCCCACAAAGGGGATCAGCCCGCCAAAGCCCAACAGAGCGGCCGTGCCGCTGGGCGTGCCACGCGCTGTGGTGTTCATTTGCGCGCGTCGGGTGAGGGTGTGCTGGGTTGCTGTGGGGTGGGGGCGGATGACCCGCTTGCGGCTTGGGAAGCTACTTCTGAGGGGTGGCACATGGTTTGGCCATTCCAAATCTGCCCGCACCAGCAGCGGCCTTGCGCATCGATGATGCAGGTGCCTGTCCCGCAGCAGCGGTCGTCTTCTTGCATGGGGTGCTCCTTTATTTGTTGGTGCTTGGCCCGGCACCTCGGGTTGTGGGGTGCGTTAGATGGCGTTGGCGCAGCGGTGATTTTCCTTGAATCTGTGCTGGTAAATGGCTATGAGGGCATTGGCCTGGTGGTGCCCGACCAGCGGATGAAAAAGCCAACCCAGTAGACGTACACCTGCTCGGTGCTGAGGCTATAGTGCATGGTCAGAATCCGCTCGCGCAGCTGGTCCAAAATCCGGGGGTACTGCAGCGCTGGAGTGCTGGGTTTTACAGGGCTTTTGTAGCTGTGAATTCCTACAAAACATTGAGCGGCAAGCCAAGCTTTACACCACTGTAAGGGGTGAGACATGAGCAACTTATGGAGCAACGCCCAACTTATAGAGCAGGTTTGACCTGCCCCCCATAAACCGTACCAGCCAAATTTCCAAGAAGTCCATCCACCCGGAGAATGATGGACATGAGAACAAGCAAATTCAGCGAAGAGCAGATCATTGGCTTTCTGCGCCAGGCCGAGGC
>NZ_JBIIGC010000026.1:0-26487 GCF_044236835.1 Rhodoferax sp. | reverse complement strand
GGCGGCTTTTTATGAGGTTAGAATCTGCGGCTTCGGAGCGGTGGATGAGCGGTTTAAGTCACACGCCTGGAAAGCGTGCGTGGGGTTAAACCCACCGCGGGTTCGAATCCCGCCTGCTCCGCCAGAATCAATCCCAGTCAGTCTTTACAAGCCCCGCGCTGTCTCAGCTTCGGGGCTTTTTCATTGGGCGGTTAGTCCATCTTCAAGGGAACCCCCAAGCACATCGCGGGCCACAAAAACGTGCTGGTCGATTTACCTGCCGATTGTTACTTGCTGCATGGTGGCGTGCCGCGTGCCAGAGCGTCAGCGACGCGTCACCGTACTGAAGTGGTACACCGCGCTAGCCCCCAGCACGTTGGCCTTGAAGTCGCCGTGCAACGCTTCCATCCGCCCGGCGGTGACCAGCAGGCCGACCTGGGGTGTGAGCTGGTAGCCCAGTCCGATGTTGGTTTGGGCCACCAGGCCGCCACCCACGCGCAGGCCGCCGCCGCCGGCTGCGCCGATCAGGGCTTCCACTTCGGCGCTCCAGCGCGGGGCCAGTTTTTGGCGCAGTCCGGCGCCTACCAGGCCGGTCATGTAGGCACCGGCTTCACCTTTGTAAGCGGCGATGCCCTGGCCGGTGAGGAACCATTGGCGCGCCTTTTCGGTGGGGCCCAACATGTAGTCCAGCTGCAGTCCGAGGTTGTGGACTGGCAGGTCGGCGTAGCAGCAGCGCCAGTCGGGGCTGGCACCTTGGTAGCTTTGTTGTACCAGGCGCATGCGCAGGCGCTCAACATCGAGCCCGGAGAGCATCGCCGCGCTCAGGGCCTGACCGTTGGTGTCAGGCTGTTGCAGGTGGTGCACGAGTTTGATGCCCAGGTTGCGCCCCACAAAGCTGCGGCCCGGGGCGCGCACGTCGGACACGGACAGTTCCAGCGATTGGTGGGCGCGCAGGCGCATCTGCCATCCAATGCCTACGTCGGTCAGCAGGCCGCCACCGGTATCAGTCGCGCCGCCGCCCGCGGGGCCGGCAGTTGCATGCAGCTTGAGCGACTGACGCGCGGACAGGGGAACACGGTAGCCGCCACCCAGCAGGATTTGCATGTAGCCCGCACTTTCGCCGCCCAGCGCGCCTGCGCCGTCGATTTTGAAGAACCAGTGCTTATCGAAGTAACTAAGCCATTGCGCTCCCAGCAACTGCATGCGGGGGTGTTGGGCTTGGGTGCCGTTGTCTTGCATCGCATCCGAGGCCAAGCGGTAGTCGTAGGCGACAACTGCAAACTCCTGGTTGCGGCCGGGCAAGGTGTTGCTGAGGTCTGGTGTGCCACCCGTGGGCAAGTTGGGCCAGCCGCCCCACAGCAGGCTGGGGAATTCATAGGAATACGACAAATACGGCTGGGTGCTGCGGATACGGCCTTCAGGAAAACTGACGTGGCTCATGCCAATACCGATGTGGTGACCCGCGCCCAGGTGTTGCTCCAGACCTAAGCTGGTGCGAACCATGAGGCCACCACCGGCCAGGCTGCGTCCATCACGCCCCCCACCGCCTCCGACAAAGAGGTTGCCTACCAAGGTCTGATGATCACCCAAACTCCAGTGGGTTTGTGCCTCGGCTCCCAGGGTGATAAAGCCCCCACGGTTGCCGCGCATCGCGCCGTAGGAGGCGACACCCATTTTCCAATGCGGGCTAACGTCCATCAACACGCGCCCACCGACCATGCCCATGCTTTCGTTGGCAGGCAGTTGCCACGTTTCGTCCGTGAGCGACCAAGTCAGCGCGGGGTTGGGCGGGATGTCGGTTTCAGGGTTCGACGGTTGCGCGCCAGCGCTAAGGCTGTGCAAGCCGATGGTGAGTGCGACCGCAACTGGGTGGCGCGAAACGTTGTGCTTGCTCATAGGTTGGTCGGGTTGTAAGCCGCTGTGTGTTCAATTCATTCTCCGATCCGGATTGTCGGTGCTTCACCGCACTGCCAACCGCCACGGGCCAACCGGCGCAGCAGGTACTTCACAAAGCGCGCAAACTTTGTGTAAAACGCTGGGTTGTCAGGCCTTGTAAGCGTCCAAGTCCTTGTCCAAAAAGCGATTGTTTTTCTCACGTAAGGTGGCCGCTGCATCGTCGTAGAGGAAGGGCAGAAAGGCGTAGCGCTGCCCCCGAGTCACAGGTGCTACTTGGTGCAGCAGAGAACACGAGAAAACCACACCTGTGCCCGCAGGCATTTTGTAAGCTTTTGGGCCGTACTCGGGAAAACTCAGCGTTCCACCTTCGAAGGCATCGTTCAAATTCACTGACAAGGCGAAGCGGCGGTGGGCAGTGCCGGGCGTGGTGTTGTCTCGGTGGGGGCGAAAATGACCGCTGTCCTTGCTGTCGTAACACGCAACGATGTAGCGCTCCATGCGCGTCACTTCGAAGCAGGTGGCTCGGTGTACCAGTGGCACCAGCTTTTGCTTCACACGCGCTTGCAGTAAGGCCATCAGCCGCTCATCGTGGATGGTGACATCGGACCGCCGCTTGTGTGCTGCATCGATGACCAGTGTGGTCTTGCCATTGATATCGCGCATGACGCCAGACGACGCACCGCCGTCTGCTTCGTACACCGCGATCAAGCGTTTGCACAGCGCGGGCTCCAAAAGGTTGGGCACGATGAGTACCGGCGCATGCATTTCCAGTCCGGCGTAGCTTGCGACCGGTGGAAGTTGCTCAAGGAAGCGCGCCAGCGCGGCGCAGTCACTGCCATCCTCCAAAAAAGGAAAGACTGCCAGCACATGCAGGCCCGGATCGAGGACCACCCATTGGCGCTTGAACGCCGTTTTGTCGGGGCCGTCGGCTGGCAGTGATCCATACAGGCGGCTGGCGGTTCCATCAAAGTCCCAGATGTGACGCACCCCCGGTAGCGACTCTTTCGCCCGCCCGATGGCTTCGTCTTGTGGATCGCCGCTGATACCAAAGAACGCCATGCGCGCGTCATCAAACCAGGATCGGTACTGGTCTACGAACTGCAGTGCGCGCTGACCTGGCGCATCACGCGCGCTTCCAAAGAAACACAGCACGATGTAACGTCCAGCGACCGTGTGGAACTGGTAATCCGGGTTGCTCGTGCAGCGTTGGCGAAACCAAGGCGCTGGCTGACCCGGTTGAAGTGGTAAGTATTTGCTCATCGTATCCGCTGCATGGAGTCCCGCTGCCCTACAAGCCCGGCGGCGCCACGTCGCGCCCCAGCATGCGCTGGCCCAGCCAGCGCAGGCCCGCGCCCATGTCCATGCGTTGCCCCAGTTGCTCGGCCGGCCAGTGGGCCCGCCCCGCCAGCAGGGGCGCTCCGATGTTGAAGCTAAACACATAGGCGGGCTCTTGCCCCATGCGCAAGTCGGTTACCACCAGGTTGTCACCGTCGCGCCGCACCTTGAAAAACCCGTCGGTAAAGCGCGATAGCCGCTGCATTTGGGGGTGGTCAGCGTGTTGCTGGGCCAAGTCTGCACCGCGTGGGTAGGCCACAAAGCGCACGGCCCGCTTGCCGTCGAGCAGGGCGTAGAAGCCTTCGTGGTAGCGCTCGCCGTCCAGGGCGACAACGCGCCACAGCAGCGTGGTAAACGGCGCGGGCGTCACGAGCAGCTGCGCGCTGGGCAGGCCTTGGGCCTGCAGCGATTCGCGCGCGTGGTGCGTTACCCAAGCTTGGCCGAGTGCGCTCCAGGCCAGGTAGGCGGTGCTGAATGCCAATGCCCAGCGGTTGATGGACAGCGCGCGGTCTACCGCCTTGCTGCGCAGGGCCACCACCACAGCGAACAACAAGGGCAGGGTGTAGACCGGGTCGATGATGAAGATGCTGCCCAGGCCGTAGGCCTCGTCGGTAAAGGGCTGCAGCACCTGGGTGCCGTAGATAGTCATCAAGTCCAAGAGCGGGTGGGTGACCAAGGCCAGCATCAGCGCCCACCACCATCGGCCAAACTGGCGCTGCTCATCGTGGATTTTGCTGACTGCCCACGCCATCGGGATGGCAAACAGCGCCAGCAATACAGGCGCGTGGCTCTCAGCCCGGTGGCGCACCATGTTGAGGACCGGGTCGCCATGGTCGATCAGCACATCGAGGTCGGGCAACAGGCCGGCAACGCCGCCCCACAGGGCAGATTTCCACAGCGCAGTGCGCCGCCCCATGACGGCCACGCTGACCGAGGCACCTAAGAGAATTTGTGTAACGGAGTCCATGGGAATTCGTATCGGCTAGGCTGGTAAAAGCCGCCAAGGGTAGCGACTTCTACAGCCCCATGGTGCACAGGGGAATGTCGTGGCGCGCGCTGAGGGTTTCGAGCTGCTGGCAGGTGTGGGCCGACATCCAGCGTGCCACCGCCGCGTGCATGGTGTCGGTTTGCATGGTGGCTGCGTCTGCCGCTGGCACGCCCAGTTGCTGGCACAGTGCCGCCACAAAATGCGGCTCCAGGGCGGCCAGCGCTACACGACCGTCTTTGCAGGGGTAGACGCGGTAACCCGCGTGGGCGCCGCCCACCGTGCCGCTGGGCTGCGTCAGGCCCCAATCGCGTGGCAACGCCAAGTAGCGGGCGGCGTTAGATAACGCCACCTCCAGGCGCACACCCTGGCCGCTTTGCAATTGCAACAGCCGCGCCTGCAACACCGCCTCGCTGGTCAGCAGTGCACCGCCCATGTCGGCGTAGAGGCTGGCGGGCAAGTCCAACCCGGGCACCAAACCGCTTTCGGCCATGTAGGTCAGGTCGTGGCCCGGAGCCTCGGCATGCACACCGGTTGCACCCACAATTTGCACCACCGCAAGCCGTGGGTAGCGCGCATGCAAGCTGCGCCACTGCAAGCCGAGCTTTTTGAGTGCCGAGGGCCGAAAGGAGGTGAGCAGCAGGTCTGTGCGCTGCAGTTCGCGGTGCAACACCGCTTGGCCAGCGTCGGTTTTGAGGTCGGCGGTGACGGTGCGAATGCCCTGGTGCATGGCCGTGTAGGCCTGCGGGCTGTAGCTGGCCATCGGGTCGCTGGACATGCCAGCGCGTGCCGGAGCTTCCAGCTTGGTGCAGCGCGCGCCCAAGGAGCGGCAGCGCATCAGCGCGGCGGGGCCGGGCAGGTTCAATGCCAGGCTCAGGATGCGCATGCCTTGGAATGGACGGGCCATAGAGGGTGGTTTGGTGTGCCGCAATCGGTTGTGGGAAGGAGCGGTGGTGCGCGGGGTGGCTGGTGCTGACGGCGGGTGCGCCGGTGGGCGTGTTCGTTGGGCGAGTTCGGGGGGATGATAGAGGCAATAATCCAGCGTCTGACATTTGCAACCCACCCGCTGCGAGGTGCTTTTTGTCCCAAGAACCGCTGGCCCTCGATCTGTTTCCCGAACTGCCTGCCCCTGTTGCGCCCCCCAAGCGCCGCGCAGCCAAAGCCACGCTCCAGTCCACAGCAGCGCCGCTCGCCACCCGGGCACCAGCCAGGTTGGACGGCGACCTGGAGCCCTTGGCGCAGACGCTGGAGGCCCACCCCGACTACCGCGTGCTGCGGCGCTTGCAACCCCGCGTGGACTGGGGGCCTGCGCGCGGAGGTGCCACCGCCACCGTGCTGGTGCTGGACACCGAAACCACCGGCCTGGACGCACAGCGCGAGCGTGTCATTGAACTGGCGCTGCTGCGGGTGCAGGTGGACCTGTCCGACGGCCTGCCGGTGGGACCAGTGCAGGTGTACGACGGCCTGGAGGACCCGGGCAAACCCATTCCCAAAGAGGTGGTGGCGCTGACCGGCATCCGCGATGCCGATGTGCGCGGCCAGCGCCTGGACGAGACCCGCATCGCCGAGTTGCTCGACGGTGTGGACTGCGTGATTGCCCACAACGCCGCGTTCGACCGGCCCTTTGTGGAGAAGCGTTTGCCCCAGTTTGCCGATCTGCGCTGGAGCTGCAGTTTTGCCGAGATCGACTGGAAGCAGCAAGGCCGCAGCTCTGCCAAGTTAGAGAGCTTGGCGCAGGCGCTGGGCTGGTTCTACGACGCCCACCGCGCCGAGATGGATTGCCATGCGCTCTTGGCCGTGCTGGCTGCGCCCTTGACGGATCCAGCGGTGGCCGACCCAAGCGGCGCGGCGCAGGCCACGCTGCACACTGCGCTGGCGCACCTGCTGCGCTCTGCGGCGGCACCGAGCTACCGTCTACAAGCCACGCAAGCGCCCTTTGACGCCAAGGACGCACTCAAGGCCCGTGGCTACCGCTGGAATGCCGATCAGCGGGTGTGGGGCATCGCTTTGCGGGACGACGAGGCGCTGCGCGCCGAGTGCGATTGGCTCAAGCACAACGTCTATGCGGGCCGCGCAGCGTCCGTGCAACTGGAGGCGTTGGATGCGCTCAGCCGATACGCCGGTCGGGGCGGCGTGGCGCGGGCATTGCCGCTTTGACCGCTGCGTGCGCGCCGCTGCACCATGCAGGCCCCCGCGTTAGGCCCGGCTGGCCCCCTGCACAAAGGCTGATAGCTGAAACACCGAGTTGGCGCACATCGGCACCAACGGAGGTGCTAAAGGCTTGAACTTGAAGCCACCGGCCGCCTTGGGTGCGATGGACACCGCACCCGGCACCCGCGCCACGCGCCCCAGCGACGGGTTGGCGTGCAGCAGCGCTTGGGACAGTTCGGCCAACTGGGTCTCAAAGGCTACCGCGCGCGCTGGCACTGGGCCTGGGGTGGCGCGAGGCGCTTGGGCCTGGGGATCGAAGATGCGCGCCACGTCCCAGACCGACATGTCTGCCAGCGCCGCACCGATTTGGTAGCCGCCACCGGGCCCACGGAAGGAGTGCAGCACGCCGTGGTCTTTGAGGGTTTTCAGCATGCCCTCCAGGTACGAGACGGACACCCCCAGCGCACTAGAGATTTCCTGTGTGGGCACGCAGCGCTGGTGTGCGTTGCGGGCGATGTAGACCGTGGCGTTCAAAGCGTGCAGTGCTTTTTTTGAGACCATCACTGGCTCCTTTGTGAACTAAGTGCGTAGAATGTAACGACTAAAAACGATTAATCAACACGAAAAACTGTTTTTAATCTATTCAATATCTATTCATCTCAAAGAAAGTCTGCCCATGCGTGATGAAAAAGCCAACGCCCCCCTGCGCTACCGCATTGGCGCGGTCGCCAAACTCGCCGGGGTGCCGGTGACCACGCTGCGGGTGTGGGAGACGCGCTATGGCGCTTTCGTGCCCGACAAGTCCGAGGGCAAGCACCGCCTGTACCACGAGGCCGACGTGCTCAAGGCCACCTTGCTCAAGCGCCTCTCCGGCGAAGGGCAGGCGATTGGCAGCATTGCCGCGCTGGACCTGGCTGCGTTGCAGCAGTTGCTGCAAAGGGTGCAGGTGTCCTCGCTGCAAAGCACCCACGCACGCTTGGCGGCCAACACGGTGCGCATGGCGGTGGTGGGCTTGGGGCTGGCCAGCCGCATCGAGTCGCACAAGTTCACCCTGCGTTTCATGAGCAACACCATCCGGGTGACGGACGTGTTTTTTGACATCGCAGCCGCCCGCGCCGCCGTGCTGGCCGAGCAGCCGCAGATGCTGCTCATCAAGGTCAGCACCCTGCAGGACACGACCCGGGCGCAGATTGCGCAGTTGGTGGCGCAGCACCGGGTGCAGCAGGCCATCGTGCTCTACAACTACGCGCAAGAGCCGGTGCTGGAGGCCATGCGGCGCACCGGCATGATCGTGCGGCGCGAGCCGATTTCAGACTTTGAGCTGTCGGATTTGATCAGCTCGGTGCTGCTGATCGATGCGGCGCAGTCGGTGCGCGGTGCCGACCAAGGTTCGCTCATTCCACAGCGCAAGTACTCGGACGCCACCCTCTCGCGGGTCGCTGGTATCTCGACCAATGTGCTGTGCGAATGCCCGCGCCACGTGGCCGAAATCATTTCCCAGCTCGCCAGCTTCGAGGAGTACAGCCAGGAGTGCCTGAACAAAAACTCCGAAGACGCCCACCTGCACGCCTACCTGTCCTCTATTTCGGGCTCCGCCCGAGCGCTATTCGAGCGAGCGCTGGAGATGGTGGCAGAGCACGAGGGCATCGAGCTGCTGGGAAGCAAGCCCGGCCCTTGAAGCCACCCGGGTCAAGCCGCCTGGGTCAGGCAGCCAGCATGCCCTTGGTTTGGATGAAGGCCACCACCTCTTTCAAGCCCGAGAGCGTCTTTAGATTGGTCATCACAAACGGCTTGAGCCCTTTGGCGGTGGTGCGCATGCGCACCGTGTCAGCCTCCATCACCGCTAAATCGGCGCCCACGTGGGGTGCCAGGTCGGTTTTGTTGATCACAAAGAGGTCGCTTTTGGTGATGCCGGGGCCGCCTTTGCGGGGGATTTTTTCGCCGGCGGCTACGTCAATCACGTAGATGGTGAGGTCGCTGAGTTCGGGGCTGAAGGTCGCGGCCAGGTTGTCACCACCGCTTTCGATGAAGACCACGTCGGCATTGGGAAATTCCACCAGCATGCGGTCGATCGCTTCGAGGTTGATGGACGCATCCTCGCGGATGGCAGTGTGCGGGCAGCCTCCGGTTTCCACGCCCATGATGCGCTCGGCTGGCAGCGCGCCGCTGACGGTGAGCAGGCGCTGGTCTTCCTTGGTGTAGATGTCGTTGGTGATGGCCACCAGGTCGTACTGGTCGCGCATGGCTTTGCAGAGCATTTCGAGCAAGGTGGTTTTGCCGGAGCCCACCGGGCCGCCGATGCCCACGCGCAGCGGTGGCAGGGTTTTGGTGCGGTGGGCAATGTGGTGCAAGTTCGACATCGTGGGAGCCTCATAGGGAAAGAAAACTGGGCGCTGCAAGCGGGCGTGTTGTGAACGGCTTCAAGAGCGAAACAGCCGCGAGTACTGCACCTCGTGCTGGCTGCTCAAAATCGCCAGCATGGGGGTATAGGTCTGGCGCGTGGCGTCGGTGCTGGCCAAGGCGTGGTCTACCGCCGCAGGAATTTCTGCCGCTAGGCTGGAGAGGATGCGCTGGCCCGCGCTTTGGCCCAGCGGCACCGATTTGATGGCGGCCTGTGCCATGTTCTCGGCCCAGCCAAAGGCGTAGGTGGTCAAGCAGTCGCGTAGCTCGGCGCCGGTGGCGCTGGCGGCCAGCGCAAACGCAACGGGGTAGGTGGGCGGTAGCGCCGCCAAGCTTTGTAGCTGGGACGCAGACACGGTGGTGTGGTTGCGCAGCCACTCCAGCAAAGAGCGGCCCATTTGCTCGGTCTGCGCGCGCAGCTCGCTGGTTTCGCGGGTGTGCAACACCCAGTCGTTGAGGACGCGAATGCGGTTGCCATCGTCGGCGTTCCAAGCGGTCACCGCCTGCGCCACCACGGCCAGATCGCCACGCGCCAGGCCCAGGTGCAACTGGTCTTGCAACCAGGCGCTGGCGTCCTGCACATCGGTGACATGGCCGCTGTCCACGGCAGCTTCGAGCACCTCTGAATACGAAAAACCACCCACCGGCAGAGCCGGCGAGGCCAGCCACATCAGCTGCATGAGGGTGGTGTCGCGTCCGGGCATGGCTCAGTGCGGATGGTCGTGGTGGTCGCCGTGGCCGTGGCTGTGCGAATGGCCGTGCGTGCCCGCCGCATAGGCGCCGCTTTCAGGCTCGAAGGGCGCATCCATGGCTTGCACGATCAGGTGCATCGCGCGCAGCATATCGGCCAACACATGGTCGGGTTCGATCTTCAGGTGGTCGGGTTGGAGTTCGATCGGCACATGGCGGTTGCCCAGGTGGTAGGCCGCGCGCGTCAAGTCAAACGGCGTGCCGTGCTGCATGCAGTGGGTGATGCGCAGCACAGCTTGCGGCGCGGCGTGGACAACGATCAAGGAGCCGTCTTCGGCCACCAACACGTCGCCCCCGCGCACCACCGTGCCGCGGGGCAGGAACACGCCAAAGTGCCGACCTGTGGAGTCGGTGGCGTCAAAGCGGCTTTTCTGGCGTACGTCCCAGTCAAGCTCCACAGTGGCGGCGCGCCGCAGCAGCACCGGTGCCAGTCCACGGCCTTGGGGAATGCATTTCGAGATTTGGAGCATGGGGGAGGGCATTTGCGTGTTGGGAACCGTGGAAGGTGGCCTGGAGTGCGGCGGGCGGTTCACGAAGGAAACCTTATAACTTGAGAAATCCGGCCAGGACCACGCCCAAACCCACGCAAAGTGGTAACGCAGTGCGTGTCATCGTGCCCACCATGCTGCGGCCCGCCGCAAGAGACAGGCAAGAGGCCATGTTGGCCCCGTGGATTCGATGGCACCTTGCACTTTGATACCTCTAACCCAGGGGTTTGGTCATGAACACGCTAAACGGGTCTAGCACATAGTCTGCAAATGGGCCGCACACCAGATAGCCCTCATTGGCATAGAGCTGCTGGGCAGCGTGGAATGGCGCATGCGCACCGGTTTCCAAACTGATTCTCCTGATGCCTTGCGCGCGCGCTGCCAACTCAATATGCCTGAGCATGGCGCGCCCTACGCCTTTGCGCAGATGAGCAGCCGCTGTGCGCATGGACTTGAGCTCCCCGTGGTCTGCTGTCAGCGACTTGAGCGCGCCACAACCCATCAGGTCAGAGCCGTCCCAGGCGGTCCAAAAGGTGATGCCTGGCTGGCGCAACGCGTTCAGGTCGAGCGCGTGCACGCTTTCGGGCGGCGAATGCTGGCGCATGGCATCCAGGTGCGCTTGCAGCAAGGCTGCAATCTGTGCGCCCTGCAAATCGTCGATGCGAATGTCCACAGTAAGGCGCTTGGAGATCAGAACAAAAAGTACCGCTGCGCCATCGGCAGGCGCATCGCAGGCTCGCAGGTCAGCAACTGGCCATCGGCGCGCACGCGGTAGGTTTGCGGGTCGATCTCCATGGCGGGCAAATAGCTGTTGAGCACCATGTGCTGCTTGCGCACAGCGCGGATGTTTTTCACTGCCACCAACTGCTTAGCCAAGCCGAAGCGCTCTTGGATACCGGCGTTCAATCCGGCTTGTGACACAAAGGTGAGGCTGCTGCGGTGCAGTGCGCCTCCAAAGCTGCCAAACATGGGTCGGTAGTGCACCGGCTGCGGTGTGGGAATGGAGGCGTTGGGGTCGCCCATGGCGGCGTGGGCGATGAAGCCGCCTTTCAAAATCAGTGCAGGCTTGGTGCCGAAGAACGCGGGTTTGAAGACCACCAGATCAGCCCACTTGCCCACCTCAATGCTGCCCACCTCGTGGCTGATGCCATGGGCTATCGCGGGGTTGATGGTGTACTTGGCGATATAGCGCTTGACCCGAAAATTGTCATTGCGCTGCAGGGCTTCGACAGGCTCAGCCCGAACGGAACCTATCCCCGCAGCACCGAACCCCGCGCCAGCAGCGCTGAACCCCGCGCCTGCAGCGCTGAACCCCGCGCCAGCAGTGCTGAACCCTGCGCCTGCAGTGCTGAACCCCGCGCCAGCAGTGCTGAACCCTGCGCCAGCAGTGCTGAACCCCGCGCCTGCAGTGCTGAACCCCGCGCCTGCAGCGCTCAACTCCGTTCGCCCTGAGCCTGTCGAAGGGCTGAGCCAGCCGCGTTGCAGCTTCATCTTGTCCGCCGTTTGCCAGGTGCGGATGATGACCTCGCCAACCCGGCCCATGGCCTGACTGTCGCTGCTCATCATGCTGATGGCGCCCAGGTCGTGCAGGATGTCCTCGGCGGCGATGGTTTCTTTGCGGATGCGGCTTTCGGCAAAGGCCAGGTCTTCGGCAATGCCGGCGTCCAGGTGGTGGCACACCATCAGCATGTCCACATGCTCGTCGAGCGTGTTGACGGTGTAGGGCATGGTGGGGTTGGTGGAGCTGGGCAAAAAGTTGTCCTGGCCCACCACCTTGAGGATGTCGGGCGCGTGGCCGCCGCCCGCGCCTTCGGTGTGGAAGGCGCACAGGCCGCGGCCCTTGGTGGCGGCGATGGTGCCTTCCACGAAGCCGGATTCATTGAGCGTGTCGGAGTGGATGGCCACCTGGGTGTCGGTCTCGTCGGCCACGTCCAGGCAGTTGCTGATCGCTGACGGTGTGGTGCCCCAGTCCTCGTGCAGCTTGAGGCCAATCACACCGGCGTGGATCTGCTCGCGCAAGGCACCTGGCAGGCTGGCGTTGCCCTTGCCCAAAAAACCCAGGTTCATCGGGAAGGCGTCGGCCGCTTGCAGCATGCGCTCGATGTTCCAGGGACCGGGCGTGCAGGTGGTGGCAAAGGTGCCGGTGGCCGGGCCGGTGCCGCCGCCCAGCATGGTGGTGACGCCGCTGCACAGCGCCTCTTCGATCTGCTGCGGGCAGATGAAATGGATGTGGCTGTCGATGCCACCGGCGGTGACGATGTTGCCCTCGCAACTGATGATCTCGGTGCCCGGTCCAATGATGATGTCCACCCCCGGCTGCGTGTCCGGGTTGCCCGCTTTGCCAATGCCCACAATGCGCCCGCCCTTGAGGCCGATGTCCGCTTTGACGATGCCCCAGTGGTCCACGATCAGCGCGTTGGTCATCACGCAGTCCACAGCACCCCCAGCCTCGGGGCCGGTGCCGCTTCCGTCGCGGGTGCGCTGGCTTTGCGCCATGCCATCGCGAATGGTTTTGCCGCCGCCAAACTTCACCTCTTCGCCGTAGCTGCCTGCCCCCAAGGTGTAGTCGTGCTCCACTTCGATCAGCAGGTTGGTGTCGGCCAAGCGCACGCGGTCGCCGGTGGTGGGTCCAAAAATTTCGGCGTAGGCGCGCCGTCCGATGGTTGCCATGGCTAGGTCTTTCCTTGCATTGCGGTGTCTAGGGGGCCATGCGTGAGCCCACGAAAGCCGTACACGGTGCGCGCGCCGCCCAGGTCGACCAGCTCCACCGTGCGCTGTTGGCCGGGCTCGAAGCGCACTGCCGAGCCCGAGGCGATGTTCAGGCGCATGCCGCGCGCTGCATCGCGGTCAAAACCCAGCGCCGCGTTGGTTTCACAAAAGTGGTAGTGCGAGCCCACCTGAATGGGCCGGTCTGCCGTGTTGGTGACCAAGAGGGTCAGGGTGCGCCGACCGGCGTTGAGTACATGCTCGCCCGCGTCGGTGATGATTTCGCCCGGCGTCATACGGCGCGCACCAGCAAGGCAGCACCCGCCAGCGCCACCATGGCCCCCGCCATGCGGCTCCACCACAGGCTGCGCCCGCGCAGCGCCAGGCCCAGAGCGACACCGAGCGTATGCAAGGCCAGCGTGGCCAGCACCATGCCCGCAAGCGGCGCGAACCAGAGCGCACCCGAGAGCTCGCTGCCGTGCGCCCAGCCGTGGAATGCCGCAAAGCCACCAACCAGCAGCGCAGATGCAGCCCCCTGCATGCGGGTGCGCGACGCTAGCAACAGGCCCAGCACCAACAAGGAGCTGGCCACCATGGGCTCGACCGCCGGCAAGGCCACACCGGCCATGCCCAACAACGCTCCGGCCAGTAGCACATTGGCAAACGCCAGCGGTGCAACCCACACGCGCCGCGCGGTCAGCGCACTCCAGCAGCCCACTGCCAGCATGGCAGCCACATGGTCCAGTCCGGTAATGGGGTGCAGCATGCCTTGGAGCAGGCTGTCAAGTGCGTGGGTGTGCGGCGTGCTGTCTCCGCCAAGGCCTGTGTGGACCGTGTGGGCGGCGACGCTCCCTGCGGCGCACAGCAAGCCCAGCAGCATCCAGCGCGCATGGCCCGTCATGCGCGGGCGAACACCGTTGTGGGAGGGTGAAGGGGAATGGGACACGGCAGATTCCTTTCGGGCGGTGGTGTGGTTCACACAATGGGTTGGTGCACGGTGACGAGCTTGGTGCCGTCGGGGAAGGTGGCTTCCACCTGGATGTCGGGAACCATTTCGGCCACGCCGTCCATCACATCGTCGCGGGTCAGTACAGCGCGGCCTTCGCCCATCAGTTGCGCGACGGTCTTGCCGTCGCGTGCGCCTTCCATCACGGCGGCGCTGATCAGGGCCACGGCTTCGGGGTAGTTGAGCTTGAGGCCACGGGCCTTGCGCCGCTCGGCCAGCAAGGCGGCGGTAAAGATCAGCAGTTTGTCTTTCTCGCGGGGGGTCAGTTCCATGGCGTGTAGCTCGGGCGTTAGAGATGGGCTGGAGCTTACCAAGCAAAGCCCATGCCCTTTTTTGGCACGAAACCTGCTGCCCAAAGCCGGTGTCCCACGATCCGTCCACCTCTGCAGATGCCCCTGGGCCCGAGCCCTCGCCGATGCAGCGGGTGGTGAAAGTTCGGCGCGACTACAACAACTGGGTGGCCAGCGAAACCATGGAGGACTACGCGCTGCGCTTCACCCCGCAGCGCTTTCGCCGCTGGTCGGAGTGGCGGGTGGCCAACACCGCGTTCGGTGCAGCTTCTTTCCTGATCCTGGAGGCGGTGGGTGCAACCCTGTTGGTGCAGTACGGCTTCGTCAACGCCTTTTGGGCGATTGTGGTTACCGGCCTGGTGATTTTCTTAGCCGGTTGGCCCATCAGCGTGGTGGCCGCCCGTTACAGCGTAGACATGGATCTGCTCACCCGCGGTGCTGGGTTTGGTTACCTGGGCTCGACCATCACCTCGCTGATCTATGCGTCCTTCACCTTCATTTTTTTTGCGCTGGAGGCTGCGGTCATGGCCTATGCGCTGGAGTTGGCGCTGGACATTCCGCCGAGCTGGGGCTACTTGCTCTGCACCTTGGTCGTGATCCCCTTGGTGACCCACGGGGTGTCGGTGATCAGCAAGTTGCAGATATGGACGCAGCCCCTCTGGCTGGCGCTGCTGGTGCTGCCGTATGTGGCCGTCGGGGTGCAAGACCCGGGAGCGTTTTCCGGCATCACGCACTACGCTGGTGAATTGGGCGCCGCCGGCGTCTTCGATTGGCACCTGTTTGGTGCTGCACTCACCGTGGGCATCGCGCTGATCACCCAAATGGGCGAGCAGGCGGACTATTTGCGCTTCATGCCGCAGCAGACCCCGAAGAACCGGGTGCGCTGGTGGGCCGGCGTGCTGGTGGGCGGCCCCGGCTGGGTGCTGCTGGGCGTGGCAAAAATGCTGGGCGGTGCTTGTTTGGCCTACCTGGCTATCAGCAACAGCGTGCCCACCGACCGCGCGGTGGACCCTAACCAGATGTACTTGGCCGCCTACGAGTACCTGTTTCCTGCGGTTGGTTGGGCGGTCGCTGCGACCGCGCTGTTTGTGGTGGTCTCGCAGATCAAGATCAACGTCACCAACGCTTACGCTGGCTCGCTGGCCTGGAGCAACTTTTTCTCGCGGCTGACCCACAGCCACCCCGGGCGGGTGGTGTGGGTGGTGTTCAACTGCCTGATCGCCCTGATGCTGATGGAGATGAATGTCTTCCAGGCGCTGGGTGAGGTGCTGGGCTTGTACTCCAACATTGCGATCGCCTGGATGATGGCGGTGGTGGCCGACCTGGTGATCAACAAGCCGCTGGGTTTGTCGCCCAAGGGCATTGAGTTCAAGCGGGCGCACCTGTACGACATCAACCCGGTGGGCGTGGGCGCGATGGTGTTGGCCTCGGCCCTGTCGATTGCCGCCTACCTTGGGTTCTTCGGGCCGACCGCCAAGGCCTTCTCAGCCATGGTGGCGATGGTCACTGCCTTGGTCGCCGCACCCTTGATCGCGTGGATCACGCGTGGCAAGTACTACATCGCACGCAGCTCCCCAGGTTTCGAGCCAGGTGCGGGCCACGCGCAGTTGCGCCGCTGCGTGATTTGCGAACGCGATTACGAAAGCCCTGACATGGCCTATTGCCCAGCTTACCAAGGCGCGATTTGCTCCCTGTGCTGTACCCTGGACGCCCGCTGCGGTGATGCCTGCAAACCGCACGCCAGCTTGGCCAGCCAATGGTCTGCCAGCCTGCGCTGGCTGATGCCTAAGCCGGTGTGGCCCTACCTAGAGACGGGTTTGGGCCACTTCTTGTTATTGATGGCCACCATCGTGCCGGTGCTGGCGGCTGTGTTTGGCATTTTTTACCGGCACGAGCTGGCCGCACTGGCCCAGGCGGGACCCAGCGCGCAGGCCTTGCAGTCCGCGCTGCAATCTGGATTTTCCAAGGCATTTGCGGCGCTGTTGCTGCTCTCTGGCATTGTGGCTTGGTGGTTGGTGCTGGCGCACAAATCCCGGCAGGTGGCACAGCAGGAGTCCAACCGGCAGACCCACTTACTGGTACGCGAGATTGCGCTGCACCGCGAAACTGACCAGGCCCTGCAAGACGCCAAGCAGCTCGCCGAAGAGGCCCGCATGCAGGCAGAGCAGGCCCGTCAACAGGCCGAGCAGGCCAACCACGCCAAGACCCGCTACATCAGCGCCATCAGCCACGAGCTGCGCACCCCGCTCAACAGCATTCTGGGCTATGCGCAGTTGATGGGCGAGGACGCCTCCATTCCCCAGCACCGCAAGCAGGCCGTCGGGGTCATCAAGCGCGGTGGCGAGCACCTGCTGTCCCTGATTGAGGGCACGCTCGACATGGCTCAGATCGAGTCCGGCAAGCTCACCCTCAACCCTAAGCCTATGGCGTTTGCCCGCGCCATGGAAGACATCGCAGCCATGTTTGAGTTGCAGGCACGCGAAAAGGGCTTGGCCTTTGGCTACGAGGTGCTGGGCACGGTGCCCCAT
The DNA here is from genome assembly GCF_044236835.1 of Rhodoferax sp. Taxonomy (GTDB): domain Bacteria; phylum Pseudomonadota; class Gammaproteobacteria; order Burkholderiales; family Burkholderiaceae_C; genus Allorhodoferax. The sequence continues at coordinate 9,973 of NZ_JBIIGC010000026.1, read as the reverse complement.
TGGGTGCGCGCCGATGACAAGCGCTTGCGCCAAATCGTTTTCAATTTGGTGGGCAACGCCATCAAGTTCACCCAGCGCGGATCGGTGCGCTTGCGCTTGCGCTATGCCCGTGAGATGGCGCACATCGAGGTGCATGACACCGGGCCCGGTATGTCGGCCCCCGAGCTGGAGCACGTGTTCGAGCCCTTCGCCCGCGGCCAGGCTGCCGCGCCAGGTACGTCCATCAGCGCGACGCATAGCAGCGCGCTCGCAAGCGCTGCACCTGCTAGCGCTTCCGCCATGAACCACAGCGCGGGCAGCGCCAGCGCCTCTGGTGGCTCGGGGTTGGGCTTGACGATTGCCAAGATGCTGACCGACCTCATGGGCGGCGAGCTCACTGCCAGCAGCGAGCCAGGCGTAGGTTCGGTGTTCCGGGTGCGGCTGTTTTTGCCCGAGATCCATCGCGCCGCCGAGGACGCAGTGCTTGCCAGTGCGGCAGCCCAGCCCGCACGGCGCGGCTACCAGGGTGTTCGGCGCACTATTTTGGTGGTGGACAACGAGGAGGCGGACCGGGGGGTGCTGGCGAACTTGCTCCAGCCGCTGGGATTTGAGATTCGGGTGGCCGCCAGTGGCCACGACGCGCTGGACCTGGTGGCCGGTTCGCTGCGACCCGACGTGGTGCTGCTGGACTTGGCCATGCCCGGGATCGACGGCTGGGAAACTTTGCGCCGCATGCGCGCCATGGGGCCGCACGCGCCGCATGTGGCCATGGTGTCGGCCAATGCGTTTGAGCGCGGCGTGGACAACACCTTAGGCATTGCCGCCGAGGACTTCATCGTCAAGCCGGTGCGCCACAGCGAGCTGCTGGACTGGCTGGAACGCAAGCTGGGCTTGGTGTGGACGCACGCTGCCCCAACGCGAACCGAAAGCGCAGCCGCCACCGGCCCGCTGCCACCGCGCGCAGCGCTCTTGGTATTGCAGTCCTTGGTACAACTCGGGTACCCACGCGGCATTGCCAGCCAACTGGCCCAAATCGAGCGGCAGCATCCGCAGTGCGGTGGCTTCACTGCGTCTTTGCAGCAACTCACCCAGAGCTACCAATTCGACGCGGTCGCGGCGCGCGTGCAACAGGCATTGGACGATGCGACCGATTGAGCCCACCTCTTTGCTGCTGGACCGCGCCGGCTTGGACCAGGTGCTGGACCGGGTCAACAGCGATGTGGTGCTGGTGGTGGACGACGTACCCGACAACCTGGCCATGCTGCACGATGCGCTGGATGAGTCGGGCTACACCGTGCTGGTGGCGACCTCGGGCGCGGCGGCCTTGCAGCGCGCGCTGCAGGCTGCCCCGGACATCGTGCTGCTCGACGCGATGATGCCGGGCATGGACGGTTTTGAGGTGGCCAGGCAGCTCAAGGCGCAGCCGCAGACCGCGCACATTCCGATCATCTTCATGACGGGCCTGACCGAGACCGAGTACCTGGTAGCGGCATTGGAGTCGGGTGGTGTGGACTACGTCACCAAACCCATCAAGCCCAAGGAGGTGCTGGCGCGCATGGGCGTGCACCTGGCCGGCGCGCGCGAGCGGCGCCAGACGCGCAACGCGCTCGACGCGTTCGGGTACGCCACCATCGCGGTGCGCGTGGCCGACGGTTGTTTGCTGTGGCAAACGCCGTTGGCACGCGAACTACTGGAGCGCTACTGCGGCACTCAGGCACCCCATACGCCAGTTGCGGTACTTGAGTGGCTGCGCCAGTGCCTCGCTGGGCTGGAGCGCGCAGGCGAGCCACCCAAACTGGTGTTGGAGCGTGGTGCGATGCGGCTCACCTTGCGCTTGCACCAGCAGATTGGCGACGCCGACGCGGGCGGCGACTGGCTGATCGTGATGCGCGAAGTCTCGGACACCGCCGTCATCGAGGCCATGCGGCTGAGCTTCAAGCTCACCGGCAAAGAAGCCGAGGTCCTGTACTGGGTGGTCAAAGGCAAAACAAATAAGGACATTGGTGACATTGTTGGCAGCAGCCCCATGACAGTGAAGAAGCATTTGGAGCGTGTTTACGTGAAACTTGGGGTTGAGACGCGTACCGCTGCCGCAGGTATGGCGATGGGGCGCATTCGCCAGCTCCAGCCGCAGTTTGAGGGCTGATTGCTTGGGTTGGCGGGTCGTTTTAATTTGATATAAACGATCAATCAACATAAAGAGGTTCATGGACATGGCTACATCCAAGGCGCAGCAGATCGCACGCGAAACATCCGCAACAGGGGTTGGCACTGCACCGCAGTCCCCAGTCTTCTTCTTGTGGGCCCCGGGCGTGCGCTTCATGGGAAACCTTGTTTTCGCGTGGAAAGCGCTGGTCATTTGTCTGCTGTTCATGGCGCCGCTGGTGTGGACTTCGTGGTCAGACTTCTCCAACAAAAAAGTCGACATTGAGTTCTCAGCCAAAGAATTGCTCGGAGTTGAGTACAACCGTGAAATATTCCCGCTCATCGACCTGACGCAGCAACTGCGCCGCGATTCCAGCGCGGCCGCTGCCAGCGGCATTCCTTCGGCGACCGTGGCCGATACCAAAGTCAAACTCCGCGCTGCGCTGGATCGCTTGGGCGAGGTGGACAAGCGCTTGGGCACGGAGCTGGCTACGGCCAAGGGCTATGCCGAAGTGCAAAAGGCCTTTGCCGCCATAGACAGCGGCAAAACCCCGGCCGAAGTGTTTGATGCACACAGCGCCACGATTGGGGCCTTGACCGCCTTGCTGATGCAAGTCACCGATTCCTCGAACCTGACGCTGGACCCGGACATCGACAGCTACTACGTGATGGACGCGGTGTTCTTCCGTATCCCCGACTTGTTGGAGAGCACCAGCAAGCTGCGCAGCGTAGGGCTGGACGTCATGAAAAGCGGTGCAGCCACCACCGATCAGTACAAGATGTTGAATGGCGTGATTCCAATTGCCGACTTCCAGTTTGTGAGCATGCGCGACGGTTTGGGCAAAGCCTATGCGTACAACCCGGAACTGTCGGGCAAAGTCAACTCAGCCGAGGCACTGGAAAACACTGCCGCTTTCTTTGCGATGGCCCGCAAGGCCGTATTGGAGGGCAAAGACTACGCGCCTGAAACCCAATCGGCCTATCTGGATTTGGCCAATAAGGCGCTTGCCAGCCAGTACGCACTCAACGACCGCATGGTGACCGAGCTCCAGGGCTTGCTCAATACGCGCGTCGCGGGTTTGGAAGCCAAGCTGAACTTGGGTATTGCGGTGCTGGTGGTGGGCGTGCTGCTCGCGGCCTACCTGTTCTACTGCTTCTTCTTGGTTACCAACCGCGGCTTGGGCGCCATCAGCCAGCATCTGGGCGAACTGGCCGAGGGTGATTTGAGCAACGCACCGCAGCCACCCACGACCAAAGACGAAGTCGCGCAGGTGCTCAAGTCGCTCATCACGGTGCACACGGTGCTGGGCCGCTTCCAGCAAGCGCAAAACGACATGGCGGCCCAGCACGACGCCGGTGCCATCGACCACGCGATGCCGGCCGACACCATGCCCGGCAAGTACGGCGAGATGGCGCAGGCGGTCAACTCGCTGGCGCAATCGCACATCGCGGTGATGCTGCGCTTGGTGGGCTTGCTCGAGTTGTACGCCAAGGGCGACTTCAGCCAAGAGATCGAAGTGCTGCCCGGCCAGAAGCGCCGCGTTACCGACGTGGTGCGTGATGCTCGCGCCAAGATGCTTGCCGCAGCCGACGCCGCCATCAGCAACATGCGGGTGGTCAATGCGCTCAACAAGGCCAGCACCAATGTGATGATTGCCGACGGCAACAACAGCGTTCTGTTCATGAACGAGGCGATGCAGTCCATGCTGGAGCGCAATGAGCCCGAGTTGCGCAAGTCCTTTGGCCGCCTGGAAAGCCGCACCCTGCTGGGCAAGGGGCTCGATGTGTTCTCAGGCGTGGCAGCGTTCCAGACCGGTGCCTTGGCCGCGTTGCGCGCGGTGAGCAAGAACCAAGTTCAGGTCGGCGAGCTGTACTTTGAAATCACCATCAACCCCATCTTTAACGCGCAGGGCGACCGCCTGGGCACCGTCATTGAGTGGTTGGAGCGCACCCTCGAAGTGGGTATGGAAAACGAACTGGCAGGTGCCGTGGGCGCCGCAGCCCAGGGCGACTTCTCGCAGCGCCTCAGCCTGGAAGGCAAGAGCGGCTTTTTCGCCAACCTGTCGTCTGGCATGAACCAGCTCATGCACACCAGCGAGCAGGGGCTCAACGATGTGGCCGACTTGCTCACGGCGTTCGCCGAAGGCGACCTCACCAAGCGCATTGACCGCGACTACGCTGGCTTGTTCGGCAAGGTCAAAGACAGTGCCAACGTCACCGCAGAAAACCTCACCCGCGTGTTGGGCGAGGTGCGCGCTGCAGCCGATGCATTGACCGGTGCGGCCAACCAGGTCAGCGCCACGGCGCAGTCGCTCTCGCAAGCCGCGAGCGAACAGGCCGCAAGCGTGGAACAAACCAGCGCATCCATGGACACCATGGCCGCGTCCGTCAGCCAAAACAGCGACAACGCCAAAGTGACCGACGGCATGGCCACCAAGGCCAGCAAAGAGGCGACCGAAGGCGGCGAGGCTGTGAGCCAGACCGTCAGCGCGATGAAGCAGATCGCCGCCAAGATCGGCATCGTCGATGACATTGCCTACCAGACCAACCTGCTTGCATTGAACGCCGCCATTGAGGCCGCTCGTGCTGGCGAGCACGGCAAGGGCTTTGCGGTGGTGGCGGCTGAAGTGCGCAAGCTGGCCGAGCGCAGCCAAGAGGCAGCGCGCGAGATCGGCGACTTGGCCGGCAGCAGCGTGTCCACCGCCGAGCGCGCTGGGCGGCTGCTCAGCGAGATCGTGCCCAGCATCCAAAAGACCAGCGAACTGGTGCAAGAAATTGCGGCATCGAGCGCGGAGCAAAGCGAGTCGGTGGTGCAAATCGGTGGCGCCATGGGCCAGCTCTCCAAAGCGACCCAGCAAAACGCCTCTGCGTCCGAAGAACTGGCTGCCACCAGCGAAGAGCTGTCCGGCCAGGCCGAGCAGCTGCAGCAAAGCGTGGCCTTCTTCAACACCGGCGACGAAGCCCCCGTGCCGCGCAACCGCCATGAACTCGGCAACCAGCGCCGTGCCAATCCTCCGCGCCTGACCAGCCCGCTGGTGCCCGCGGCGGTGCGCGGTGGTGGCTCGAACTTCAAGCCGTACTGATTGCGCGCCACGGGCCCTTGCAGTACCTCAGTGGAATGTCCAGGCCTTCACGCAGTAACCCTGAGGCGGCTTGTGGCTCGCGGTGATCCGGTGCGCCCTGGGGCCAGCCAAGCGCGTTGTGATGGTTAACCTATCGGTGTACGACTTCGCGTCTGCTGGGCGCGAGGTACTTGCATTTCTTCACCAGCGCTTCGGATTTGGGCTGTGGATGGTCACGCGCAAGGAGGGCGAGGACTGGATCGTGCTCCAAAGCGAAGACCACGGGTACAACGTGACCCGCGGCACGGTGTTTCGCTGGGCGGACTCTTTTTGCTCGGAAATGGTGAAAGGTAACGGACCTCGGGTTGCGCCTGACTCGGATGCGGTACCCGCTTACGCGGTCGCTCCCATCGGGCGCCAGGTCGATATCAAGGCCTACGTTGGCGTGCCACTGCTCAAGGCCAACGGTGATTTGTTCGGCACCCTGTGCGCCATCGACCCTGCGCGACAACCTGCGGCCATTGTTGGCGAGCAAGGTCTGATTGAGCTGCTTGCCGCGCTTCTGAGTTCCATTCTTCAGTCGGATTTGAGGGCGAGTGACGAATTACGCCGTGCGGAACAGTACGAAGTCGAGGCGCAGACGGATCCGATGACCTCGCTCTACAACCGCCGGGCGTGGGACCGGATGCTGGCCAAGGAGGAGGAACGTTGCGCCCGGTACGGCCACCAGGCTGCTGTCTTGATGGTAGATATTGATGAACTCAAGTGCGTCAACGACACACTGGGCCACGCGGCCGGCGACGCACTGTTAGTGAGGGCAGCTGACGCCCTGCGAAGCGCGGCGCGGGGGATGGACCTGGTCGCCCGACTCGGTGGCGACGAATTCGGCCTGCTGGCCGTGGAATGTGATCAGCTTGGCGCCGAGGCATTGCTAGCGAGGGCACGCGCGGCATTCCTTGAACTGCGGGTGAAAGCGTCCTTTGGTATCGCTGTACGTGGGCACGCCGAGGGGCTGGCCGAGGCGTGCATCCGCGCGGATCAGCGCATGTACCAAGAAAAACGGGCACGCTGAGTCTCGCCATCGAACGTCAGCCAAGCCTTTCGAGGGGCCTCAGACCCGACGGATACGGCTTGACTTAGCGGGGCAGGCCCGAGAAAAACTGCCAGATCAACGGGGTGGCCTGGATGCGGGTGGTGTTGGGACCCATCACCGATTCAGGCAGGCCCGACTCCTGCCCGCCGGGCCACGCGTGGCCCTGGCCCTGGAAGTACCAAACCGTGAATGTGGCACCGTCGCGGCACTCGGAGAAACGTTCGACGGTGGCTTGCTCATCGTCACGATCTTTGGCGGCAGCGGCGGTGCAGCCCAGACTTTGTTTCCACGCCTGGATGCCCTGTGCCACGGGTGGCACCGTTCCTTTGCCCCAGGGAAGTTCGCGCTCGCCGCCTTCAATTGGGTTAAGCGGATCGCGCGTTCCGAGCAGCATCAAGGTGGGCAATGCTTTTGTAGGGCGGGCGCCTTCACTGCTGTTTAAACCCATCACGGTTGCGAGTCCGGCAAAACGCTCGGAGAGCTCCGCGCCGACTTTGAACGTCATGCCCGCTCCATTGGAATGGCCGGTGGCGTAGACCCGTTTGGTGTCGATGGACGTGCGCAGCGCCACATCGTCTAGCAATGCATTCACAAAAGCGATGTCATTGATTTTGCCGCGTGGCGAGTTGGCGTTGAGTTGGCCGCTGTTCCAAAGGCGAGGGTTCAGGCGAAAGTTGGTTGGCAGTCGCGGTATGGCCGCAAGGCCGTCGGGTGCTACGACCACAAATCCTTCCTGCTCGCTTAAGGTGGCCCAACCATTCTTGGTGAGGTAGTCCCGTCCGTTGCCGCCCGCACCATGAAAAACCACGACCAGCGGTGCACCCGATGGAGTGGCTTTAGACGGTACATGCAGGTGGTAGGTCCATGTGCGGCCGTCTGCTTGTACTTGCAGTTGCTGCACCGTGGCGCCAACGGCGGCACTGCTGACCGATAGGAGGCAAGCGCCCAAAAAAGAAAATGTAGTGGCTTTCATAGGGCACAGGATAGTGCAGAACATCAACGCAACGAAAGCCGTGTGCGAGGTTATGGCGCACGTACGCTCAAACCATCGGCTGGGTTGGGGTTGTCGGTGACGCTGGTAACGTGGCAGCTCGGAACGCCAGCCCAAGGTACAACACACCGAGCGCGCAGGCGCCTGATATCAAGCTCCAGGACAGCGTCGATTGAAAGCTCGATAGCGGGTCGCTCGCCAAGCGCCAATGCAAGAGCGCATGGACGATGCAAAACACCGCAAGGCCGACTCGGCTGGCGCCTTGCACGCGGGCGTGGGCATGATGGGTAAGCGCGATCAGCGCCCAGAACATCGGCAGGTGCAGCGCGACAAACCACCAGCGTCCTTGTGCGTCGTCCAAGCTGCGAAGCACATAGAGCAAACGCCATTCTGAGTGCGTCATGGCATCGAGTTCGTGGGTGAAAAGCAGCGCCAGCATCAGCTGGTTCAGAACCTTGGATGCGACCATTGGTGCTCCCTCAATCCGACTGGCCTGTCTTGGCATGCAACAGCATGCAAAGGCCCAAAAGCACCGCTGCACCCAGATCGACCCACATCACTTTCGCAATCGGTGCGCCGTGCGTTTGCAGTGCGGCGATCAGCACGAAGCCCAGCATGCTCACCAGCGCAGCAGTGCCCACTGCCGTGCGCCAGCTTGGATGCAACACGGCTGCAAAGCAAGCTGCAGCAAGCAAGCCAAAGAGCAGGGCGCGGTGCTGCATCAGAATGGTCAGGTCGTTGCCCTGCCCGAGGTCGACGCCATAGCCGCGCTCCAGCGCTGACCGGCCCAACAGGCCTACCAGTGGAATCAGGTGGATCAGCCCGGCCACCGCAAATCCCAGGCGGATCAGCCATTCGTTCATCACAGGGCTCATGCTTTCTCCTTCGCCAGCAGAAAGTACAGCAGCGGGCCAAACGAACCTACCAGCAGCGACAGCACCGCCCAAGGCCAGAAGCGCCGCCCGGTGGCTTCGGCGTCGCGCTGGATGAAGACCAAGAGCAACACCATGGTGATGACCAGGTCCAAAAAGATCTGCCAGCCCGCAGCGTGGCGCAGGTGCACCAGCAGCAACTCCTGCACGCTACCGACTTGGTAGAGCGCAAAGGCGGTCTGTGCGCCAAAGGCGATCAGCACCACCAGCAAAAGCGATTTATTCATACGTTTCCTTTCAAAGTGCGGTGAGTTTGCACAGCGCTTCGCAGCTGCGCAATTACGTCGCAGGTAATTGCGCAGGCTGCGCGCTGTGGTGCAATTGCGTCATGGAAACGGCCAGCACCCACCTTCGCGACACCCTGCAAGCCGCGCGCAAAGTCCGGCGCATCAGCCAGCTGGAGTTGGCCCTGCGTGTGGGCGTTTCGCAGCGGCATGTGAGTTTTGTGGAGAGCGGACGCGCACAACCCAGCCGCCAGCTTCTGGTGGCCTGGTTGCAAGCACTGCAAGCGCCGCTGGCGCTGCGCAACGCCGCGTTGCAGCAGGCGGGTTATGCACCGGTGTACCGCGACAGTGGCTTATCGGATGCGGTGTTGGCGCCGGCACGTGAAGCGCTGGGTCGCCTGCTGGCGGCGCACGACCCGCTGCCTGCGATGGTGATGGACGCTGCATGGAACGTGCTGCAAATGAACCGGGGCGCACGCTGGCTGGCCCATACCTTGATGCCTTGGACCCGGCAGCTGCCAATGGACCAGCCCATCAACATGCTCGATGCCATGCTGCACCCCGAGGGCATGGCGCGCCACATCACCAACCTGGAGGAGGTGGGCCCTGCGCTGCTGGCCCACTTGCGCGATGACGCGATGGTCGTACCCGCGCTGGCTGAGCGGGTTGAGTTATTGGCGGCGCAGTTCCAGCAAGGTGTGGGCAAGCGGCCCCTGGCCAGCATGCCGCGGCACCTGGCACCGGTGCTGACTACATGCTTTGCCACAGAGCACGGTGCCTTGTCGGTGTTCAGCATGTTCTCTACCTTTGGTACGCCGCAAGACATCACCTTGGCGTCGCTGCGGGTGGAACATGTGTTTGCCGCAGACGAGGCCACCCGCGCCGTGTTTGCGGCGCACGTGGCTTAAGTCCCCAGACACCAGCAGGGCGTCGCGTCGCCCATGCCCGAGGGGCATACGCCACTCGGCGTATTCCGATTTGCCCACTGCCTACCTAGGATGCAGCTGTCTGTTGGGCCATCTGTTTGGGGTGCTTCAGCAGCGAAAACTCTCTTTCCGCGTTTTGCGAACCCCTCATTTGGAGAAGCCCACATGCAACCTGTTTCAGCACGCCGATTTACCCTGAAGGCACTTACCGCCGCCGTCGCCCTGACCACACTGGCCTCGGTGCCAGCCTTTGCCGCTGACACCATCAAGGTCGGCATTCTGCACAGCCTCTCGGGCACCATGGCCATTTCTGAGACGGTGCTCAAAGACACGGTGCTGATGGCGATCGACGAGATCAATGCCAAAGGCGGCGTCATGGGCAAGAAGCTCGAACCCGTGGTGGTGGACCCGGCTTCCAACTGGCCGCTGTTTGCCGAGAAGACCAAGCAGCTCTTGGGCCAAGACAAGGTGGCCGTGATTTTTGGTTGCTGGACATCGGTGTCGCGCAAGTCGGTGTTGCCCGTGGTCGAGGAAATGAACGGCCTCTTGTTCTACCCTGTGCAATACGAGGGTGAAGAGCTGTCCAAGAACGTGTTCTACACCGGCGCAGCACCCAACCAG
>NZ_JBIIGC010000015.1:0-88948 GCF_044236835.1 Rhodoferax sp. | reverse complement strand
GTCGTCCGGTGGGCGCCACACCAGCTTTGCCAGCGTGTTCGTGTACCCCGAGATTGACGACTCGATCGAGATCGACATCAACCCTTCCGATGTGCGCGTAGACACCTTCCGCGCCAGTGGTGCCGGTGGTCAGCACATCAACAAAACCGACTCGGCCGTGCGCCTGACCCACCTGCCCACCGGCATCGTGGTGCAGTGCCAAGACGGGCGCAGCCAGCACAGCAACCGCGACGTCGCCTGGAAGCGCCTGCGCAGCCGCCTGTATGACTTTGAAATGCGCAAGCGCATGGAAGCCCAGCAAAAACTCGAAGACACCAAAACCGATGTGGGCTGGGGCCACCAAATCCGCAGCTACGTACTCGACAACAGCCGCATCAAAGACCTGCGCACCAATGTGGAGGTCTCCGCCACCCAAAAGGTGCTGGACGGAGACCTCGATGTGTTCATTGAAGCCTCGTTGAAGCAGGGTGTGTGATGCCACTTGAAGCCCTGATCTTCGACATGGACGGCACCATGATCGACTCCATGCCGGCGCACAAACAAAGCTGGTGGGAGTTCGCCCGGCGCAAGCAGTTGGAGGTGGACATGGACGACTTGATGCGCCGTACCACCGGGCGCACCGGCGTCGAGTGCATGCGCGACCTGTTCGGCGACCCCGCCATGGACGAGGCCCACGCGCTGGCCCTGGTGCACGAAAAAGAAGCGGTCTACCGCGAGATTTTTTCGCCTGTGTTTGCCGAGGTGGCGGGCTTCCAGGCCTTTTATGACCACGCGCACCGCCGCGGCTTGAAACTCGGCGTGGGCACCGCAGGCGACCGCCACAACCAGGCGTTTGCCTACCAGCACCTGCGCATGCCCATCGCACCCCTGGCCACGGTGGGCGGCGACGAAGGCCTGCCGGGCAAGCCCGAACCGGCCATCTTTTTGGAAGTGGCGCGGCGCATCGGCGCCAACCCGGCGCACTGCATCGTGTTTGAAGACGCGCCGCTGGGCATCGAGGCGGCACGCCGCGCCGGTATGCGCGCCGTGGGCATCTGCACCAGCTACACCGCCGACGAGTTGGCAGGGCCGCATGTGATCGCCCACGTGCCCGACTACCACGCATTGATGAACCTGAATTTTCTGGAGACCCACCATGCTGCACACCCCCACGGATGACCTCGCAGGCGCGGCCCCGGCCCGCGTGATTCACCGCAGCGACTACAGCGCACCGGCATTCTGGATCGACACGGTGGACCTGTGCTTCGACCTGGACCCCGCCAAGACCCGTGTACTCAATCACATGCGCATCCGGCGCAACCCCGACGTTGCCGCACAGCCGCTGCGGCTTGACGGAGAAGAACTCAATTTGTCTCGGGTGCTGGTCAACGGCCAGGGCACTTCTTTCAAGCTCGACGGCAGCACCTTGGTGCTGGAGAACCTCCCCGAGGGCCACGAGGCCTTCACGCTCGAGATCTTCACCACCTGCTACCCCGCAAAAAACACCAAGCTCATGGGCTTGTATGTGAGCAACGACTCCTTCTTCACCCAGTGCGAGGCAGAAGGATTCAGGCGCATCACCTACTTTTTGGACCGGCCCGACGTGATGGCCAGCTACACCGTGACGCTGCGCGCCGACAAGGCCAAGTTCCCGGTGCTGCTCTCCAACGGCAATCTGGTGGAGCAAGGCCTGCTCGACGATGGCCGCCACTTCGCCAAGTGGGTCGATCCCTTCAAGAAACCCTGCTACCTCTTCGCCTTGGTGGCAGGCAACTTGGTGGCGCGCGAGCAGCGCATCACCACCCGCTCGGGCTCTGAGCACCTGCTGCAGGTGTTTGTGCGCCCCGGCGATTTGGACAAAACCGAGCACGCCATGCACTCGCTCATGGCTTCGGTCGCCTGGGACGAGGCCCGCTTTGGCCTGCCGCTGGACCTGGAGCGCTTCATGATCGTGGCCACCAGCGACTTCAACATGGGCGCCATGGAAAACAAGGGCCTCAACATCTTCAACACCAAGTACGTGCTGGCCAACCAAGCCACCGCCACCGACGCGGACTACAGCAACATTGAAAGCGTGGTCGGCCACGAGTACTTTCACAACTGGACCGGCAACCGCGTGACCTGCCGCGACTGGTTTCAGCTCAGCCTCAAAGAGGGTTTGACGGTGTTTCGCGACCAGGAATTCAGCCAAGACCTGTGCGCCGACCCCTCGGCCCGCGCGGTGAAGCGCATCGAAGATGTGCGCGTGCTGCGCACCGTGCAGTTCCCCGAAGACGGCGGCCCCATGGCGCACCCGGTGCGCCCCGACAGCTACATCGAGATCAACAACTTCTACACCGTCACCATCTATGAAAAAGGCGCCGAGGTGGTGCGCATGATGCAAACGCTCACCAGCCGCACAGGCTTTGCACAGGGCATGCGGCTGTACTTCGAGCGCTTTGATGGCCAGGCCGTGACCTGCGACGACTTCGCCCAAGCGATTGCCGATGCCAACCCCGAGTCGCCACTGACGCGGCTGCTACCCCAGTTCAAACGCTGGTACAGCCAGGCCGGTACCCCCCGGCTGGCCACGCGCGGCGAGTACAACGCCCAGGCCCGCACCTACACCCTGTTCTTCAACCAAAGCTGTGCACCCACGCCGGGGCAAGACAGCAAAGACGCGTTTGTCATCCCCATCAGCCTGGGCCTGCTCAGCGCCGCCACCGGCGCCGCCCTGCCCTTGCGGCCCCATGGCGCTGTATCGCCGCTGCAGCCCGACGGGGCTGCGGGTGCGCCACAGAGCAGCCACCTGTTTGTGATGACCGCACACAGCGAGTCCATCACCTTTGTGGATGTGGACGAAGCGCCGGTGCCGTCCATCTTGCGTGGCTTTTCAGCACCGGTGCTGCTGGACTTTGGCTACAGCGATACCGACTTGCTCACCTTGCTGGCCCACGATCCGGACCCGTTCAATCGCTGGGAGGCGGGCCAGCGCCTGGCGCTGCGCAGCGCCCTGGCCGCGCTTGAACACGGCGAGGCCTCGGGCCAGACCGACGTGCTGCACGCCGACACCATCGACGCGCTGCGCAGCGTCCTGCGCCACCCAACCCTGGACGCGGCATTCAAAGAATTGGTGCTCACCCTGCCGTCCGAGGCCTACATTGCCGAGCAGCTCACGCAGGTGGACCCGCAGCGGATCCACGCGGTGCGCGAGCGCATGCGTCTGCAGCTGGCGCTGGCTTTGCAAGCCGACTGGCAGTGGGCCTATGCGGTACACCAAGACAACGGCGCCTACCGGCCCGACGCGGTGTCAGCAGGAAGGCGCGCGCTGGCTGGCATGGCGCTGGGCTTTCTGTGTCTGGCCGCGGTCCACACCGGCGACTCTCTGTGGCCGGGCAAAACGCTGCAGCGCTTCAAAGACGCCAGCAACATGACCGACCGCTTCAACGCCCTCAACGCGCTGGTCGGCAGCGGCCACCCGCTGGGCGCGCAGGCGCTGGCGCGCTTTCACACGCTGTTCAAAGACGAGGCACTGGTGCTCGACAAATGGTTTGCGCTGCAAGCCAGCGCGCCTGACCGCGGCGGCAACGTCCTCCCAGCAGTGCGCCAGTTGCTGGCCCACCCCGACTTCCACCTGCACAACCCCAACCGCGCGCGCAGCCTGATCTTCAGCTACTGCAGCGCCAACCCCGGTGGCTTCCACCGCACAGACGCCGCTGGCTATGTGTTTTGGAGCGAACGGGTGCTGGAGCTTGACGTAATCAACCCGCAGGTGGCGGCACGCCTGGCCCGCGCCATGGACCGCTGGAGCCGCCTGACGGAGCCCTACCGCAGCGCCGCCCGCGAGGCGCTGGTGCGGGTGGCTGCCAAACCTGACTTGAGCAACGATGTGCGCGAAGTCGTGCAACGCGCGCTGGCCGACTAACTTCCCTCCACAGGACAACCCAACATGACCCACGCCGTCTCACTCACCCGCTACCTCGTCGAACAACAGCGCGCAGGCGGACTCATTCCGTCGCAGTTGCGCCTGCTGCTGGAGGTGGTGGCACGGGCTTGCAAAAGCATCAGCCTGGCGGTCAACAAAGGCGCGCTCGGCGGTGTGCTGGGGACGGCCGAGAGCGAGAACGTGCAAGGCGAAATTCAAAAGAAGCTCGACATCATTGCCAACGACGTGCTGATCGAGGCCAACGAATGGGGCGGCCACCTCGCCGCCATGGCCAGCGAGGAAATGGAAGGCATCCACCTGGTGCCCAACCGCTACCCGCAGGGCGAGTTTTTGCTGCTGTTTGACCCGCTGGACGGGTCGAGCAACATCGATGTAAACGTCAGCATCGGCACCATCTTCAGCGTGCTGCGCAAGCCCGAAGGCCCGGGCGTTTCCGAGCAAGACTTTTTGCAGGCAGGCAGCAAGCAGGTGGCAGCCGGCTATTGCATTTACGGCCCGCAAACCACCTTGGTGCTCACCGTAGGCGCGGGCGTGGCCATGTTCACCCTGGACCGCGAGCAAGGCTCGTTTGTGCTCACGCACGAGCATGTGCGTGTGCCCGAAGACACGCAAGAGTTCGCCATCAACATGAGCAATATGCGCCACTGGGATGCGCCCATGCGCCGCTACATCGACGAATGCCTGCAAGGCAAAGAAGGCCCGCGCGGCAAAGACTTCAATATGCGCTGGATCGCCAGCATGGTGGCCGATGTGCACCGCATCCTGACCCGCGGCGGCGTCTTCATGTACCCCTGGGACAAGCGCGAACCCGAAAAAGCCGGCAAGCTGCGACTGATGTACGAAGCCAACCCCATGGGCTGGCTCATCGAACAAGCCGGCGGCGCCGCCACCAACGGCAGCCAGCGGATTTTGGACATCACACCCGGCAAACTGCATGAGCGCGTGAGCGTGATGCTGGGCTCCAAAAACGAAGTCGAGCGGCTGCGCAGCTACCACGAAGCGGCCCGCTGAACCCACCGAGCCAGCACAGACCGCTGGCTATAATTCCTCGCTCACGTGCCGGTGTAGCTCAGTCGGTAGAGCAGCTCATTCGTAATGAGAAGGTCGGGTGTTCGATTCATCTCTCCGGCACCATTTTTTTCAATGAAATCAAGAACGTTCCGTTCTTGGCATCACTGACGCATGTTTGATTTCGTGCTGACATGGCCACCATGTAGCCAAACGCGTCGAACTTTCCCACCCTGCCCCGTCGGCACAACAGCCCAAAGTTTCTACCTAGGGACCAAAACTGTGGAGCACTTTCCTGGCCTACGACAATGGCTGTGTTGGCGTCTCGGGCCCACCAGCTGGGTCGGTGTTGGTGCGGGGCTCGGTGACACCGGCCTTGCCCAGGTGCTGCGCCGACGTGACGCCCATCGATACATAGATACTGGTCAGACCGTCCACGCCCAGAGGTGCGGGCGTGACCCAAGCCTGCGGCACATACAGCAATCCGCCACCCACCGGCACGGGCGAAGTGGGCACCATCACACCCAAATACGGCTCACCGCAGACGAGAACGGGCTCGGGCGTTGAGAGCAACCCCAGCACCGCGACTTGTCCTGGGCCGCCAAAGCGTAGCCATACCGGGCGCATGGAAGCCAAGCCATCCTTGTCTCTCTGCGAAAGCAAGTCCACCATTTTGCGCACGATGTCGTACACATGACGCACCAGTGGAATGCGCTGCATCACGCCATCCATCGTGCGGTGCAGTACCACGCGAAGCCGGGTTTGCACCAAAAGCCCCAGCATAAAAATGCACAGCAGCAGGGCGCCAACGCCAATCAGGTAACCCGCCACCTCCGAGCTATGCCCCAGGCCTGCGCGCGCCAGCCAGCCACCCACCAAGCTGCTAGGCCCTACCCAGTCGTACAGCAGGCGCACACCGGCCACAAAAATGAACACCGTCGCCGCCACTGGCAGGGCGGTGAGTAAGCCGGTCAAAAAAATTCGCGACAGATGGCGTGCTGTGGCGCGCATGGTGTGATGAATATGGCTCGGTTGTGGATGCTGGCAAAAATTGTAAGTGCAGGGCGGAGTTGGCCGTTCGGCGGGCGGGGGCGGACCTGACAACGCAGGGCCATCTGACCGTTTGTAGTTTCGCCGTCCACATGCCTTGCACACCACAAGCAACGACTCAGAGCACAGGTGATATTGGGTAAAAGTGAATCTAGGTTTCGTGGTCAATCGCTGCGCGATTCAACCACGATGGGTTTGTGTTTGACAAAGATGGGGAAGCCCTTGTAGTTTGACATGAGGGGCGTCCAAGGGCGATAGCCCTTGGACGCCCCTCTCGATGGAACGGTTAGGCATGCGTGGCGCCCCAGACGGAAAAGAGTTCCTCGAAGTTCTCTGGGTTCTCCGCGTACTGAAGCGAGGAGGCTGCGATATGAACCCAGTGTTGCTTGCTCGTCGTCCAGATATGTCCAGCAGGCTCCAACAGCGTCGTGTCGTTGAGCGTGCCCGGTTTAATGCTCATGATTTGGGACTGCCCAAGTATCTTGTGGAACAGCCGTGTCCCGCATGTTGGACAGAAACTGCAGGCCATGTTCCGACCGGAAGGCATAGTTCGAATCCACTCTTTGAGGTTGCCGCTCAGGAGCTGGGCATTGGCATCGCGTAACCAGAGCGCCATTCCGAAGGCGCTTGAAGACTGGCGCTGACACTCAGTGCAGTGACAAGCAAACAGTGTCACTGGCGTGCCAACGACGCGGTACTTCACGTCGCCGCACTGACACTGACCTTCAAATGTTTCGATCATGGTTGTTGATTGCGTTTGAAAACTGAGCCACTAATGCGCTAGTTTCGCTCCAAATTTGAGCCACGTCATCCACCTATGCTGCTTATTTTTTGAGCAGAGGTGGCAGGAGTGATTAACGTGGGAACCCTCAGCAAATTAAGGCGCATGGTTTTACGTGACAACGTATCCGTGCGCGAAGCAGCCAAGCGGTTGCGCATCTCCAGAAACACCGCAAAGCGCTGGCTGACTGAGCCAGAAATTGTCGAACCCAGTTACCCCAAGCGCGTGGCTGCCGAGCGGCTGATCGACGCCTATACCGACAGTCTGCAACTTTGGATTAAGGCCGACAGCCACCGTGGCAAACGCGATCGCCGTACCGTCAAGGCCTATTACGAGTCCATCCGCGCAATGGGCTACAGCGGTGGCCCAACACAGGTCTACCTGTATTGCAGGGCCTTCAAGCAGTCCCTGGACAACGCTCCACGCCACGCTGGCTTCGTCCCCCTGAGCTTTGAGCTCGGCGAAGCCTTCCAGTTTGACTGGAGCTGTGAATACGCCGTCATTGCAGGCTTGCGCAGACGCTTGGAAGTGGCCCACACCAAGCTCGCTGCCAGCCGGGCCTACGTGCTGGTGGCCTACTTCACCCAGTCACACGAAATGCTGTTTGACGCCCATACGCGGGCCTTTGCGGCTCTGGGTGGTGTGCCCAAGCGCGGCATCTACGACAACATGCGCACCGCCGTAGACAAGGTAGGCAAAGGCAAGGAGCGCAGCGTTAACGCCCGGTTTGAATCCATGACCGGGCACTACCTGTTTGAGGCCGAATTCTGCAACCGCGCCGCTGGCTGGGAGAAAGGCCGGGTGGAGAAGAACGTGCAAGACAGGCGTCGCCACATCTGGCGCGAAGCGGCTGAGAAACGCTGGGCCAGTTTGGCTGAACTCAACACCTGGCTGATCCAAGCTTGCCAGGACAGTTGGAGCGAACTCACCCACCCCGACTGGCCGGAGTTGACGGTGGCTGACGTCTTGCAGGATGAGCGTACGCGCCTGATGCAAATGCCAAAACCGTTTGATGGCTACGTCGAGCAGCCTGCCCGTGTTACAGCAACATCGCTAATCCACTTCCAGCGTAACCGCTACAGCGTGCCCTGCGAATGGGTCAATTCGGTGGTCAGCCTACGGGCCTACCCCGAATTCCTACGGGTGGTCAGCGTGCATGGTGAAGTGGTGGATCTGCCACGCAGCTTTGAGCGGGACCAAACCTTCTATGACTGGCAGCACTACATCAGCCTGATCGAGCGCAAGCCTGGCGCACTGCGCAACGGTGCGCCGTTCAAGACCATGCCCGAGCCGTTACAGGAGTTGCAACGCCAGTTGCTCAAGAACCCGGGCGGTGATCGGGTGATGGCGCAAGTCCTGAGTGCCGTTCCACTGCACGGATTGGATTCAGTATTGGCAGCCATAGAGATTGCTTTGCAGGCGGGGCGTGTCAGTGCCGAACACGTCCTCAACACCTTGGCCCATTTGAAGGACCAGTCCCGCCCCATGGCGGTTGGTGAGGTAAATACCCCACTGACACTGCAAACCCCACCGCTGGCCAACGTGACGCGCTACGACAGTCTGCGCGTCAACGACCTGGAGGCTGGCCATGTCCAATGACATCGTGACAGCCCTGAAGGGTTTGAGTTTGCATGGCATGGCCAGTGCGTGGCCGGAAGTGTTGGGCACGGCGCGTATCAAGACGCTGGATCATGAAACAGTTCTGCACCAGTTGCTCAAGGCAGAAGCTGCACAGCGTGAGGTGCGATCCATGGCGTACCAGACGCGGGTGGCACGCTTCCAGTCGCACCGAGACCTCGCGGGGTTTGACTTTACCCAAGCCGGCGTTGATGAAGGCTTGATTCGGGACTTGCACCAAATGAAGTTTCTGGAGTCGGCGCACAACGTGGTGCTCATTGGCGGGCCAGGCACGGGCAAGACGCATCTGGCCACCAGTTTGGGCGTTGAAGCCATTCGTACTCACGGCAAGCGGGTGCGCTTCTTCTCGACGGTGGAGCTGGTGAATGCGCTGGAACTGGAGAAAGCACAGGGCAAGTCAGGGCAGATCGCTTACCGGCTGATGTACGTCGATATGGTGATTCTGGATGAGATGGGGTACCTGCCATTTACCCAGGCTGGTGGGGCATTGCTGTTCCATTTGCTGTCCAAGCTGTACGAGCGAACCAGCGTGGTGATCACCACCAACCTGAGCTTCTCGGAGTGGGCCAATGTGTTTGGGGATCCGAAGATGACCACGGCTCTACTGGATCGGCTGACCCATCACTGCCACATTGTGGAGACTGGCAATGAGAGCTGGAGGTTCAAGAATTCCAGTGCACAGGTGCGTCCAGCACGCAAGACAAGTAAACCAAAATCAATGAAAGGAGAGCATCAAGAACAAGCCAATGACATAGACTTATCCACAACCGAGTAGGTAAATTTATCTTTAACCAGGTGGCTCAATATTGGTCCGAAATGCTGGCTCAGTTTGTACGCGAAATCAACACTGAGGGCTCGTTCATGTTTGCCTTTGATATATCCCGCAATTTTGCGGGATAACAAGGGAGGCAGTCAGATAACGTGGTTCGTTGTTCATCAAAAAACCTCTTGTTTTCATAGACTTACAGCAATATTCTGTTTTTATGTACAGGTATATTGAATCTGACAAAGTCGCCGCTCCCGTTGTGCACTCAGTTCGGCTGCTTGACCAACTTAGATAGCGCATTCCGTACCTTCACTATAGCCTTCAAACCGAAAAAGCTTACTTGTATTGGGCACGGTTTTTCATCCGTTGGCATGGACGCAACGGCTCCATGCGTCACCTTGGGTGCCATCGCTGAACCCTACAGCCTGCCAACCCAATTGCTGACTTGGGCCTTCGGGCCACGTCTACAGTTCGCTCGACCTGTGGCACCATGCCCCGCGCGCCACCACCTGCTGCACTCCCAACCACCCACCATGCCCCGCTTCGCCGCCAACCTCTCCCTGCTGTACAACGAACACGCCTTCCTGGACCGTTTTGCGGCCGCTGCTGCCGATGGGTTTTTGGGTGTGGAGGTGTTGTTTCCGTATGCGTTTGCAGCCCAAGATATCGCCAAGCGCTTGCAAGACTGGGGCCTGCAGCAGGTGTTGCTCAACGCACCACCGGGCGACTGGGATGCGGGTGAGCGCGGCTTGGCGTGTTTGCCCGGGCGCGAGGCGGAGTTTCGCGCGGGCTTTGGCCGCGCCCTCGACTACGCACACGCCTTGGCCTGCCCGCGCATCCACACACTGGCCGGCCTGGCTCCCGCTGACGTTGAGCGCGCAGCACTACAGACCACCTATGAAGCGAATCTGGCCTGGGCTGCCGAACAGGCCGCCGCCGCCGGGGTGCAAGTGCTGATTGAGCCGATCAACACGCGGGACTTCCCGGGCTACTTCCTCACCCACCAAGAGCAGGCGCACCACACGGTGCAGTCGTTGGGCATGGATGCGCTGAAGGTGCAGTTTGACCTGTACCACTGCCAGGTCATGGAGGGCGATGTCGCCACCAAAATCCGCCACTACCTGCCCACCGGGCGGGTCGGGCACTTTCAGATTGCGGGTGTTCCCCAGCGCCATGAACCCGACGTGGGTGAGCTCAATGCGCGCTACTTGCTGGGTGTGATTGACGAGGTTTCCGCGGCCTGCGGCTGGACGGGCTGGGTGGGTTGCGAGTACCGCCCGGCGCGCGGCGCGGTGGCGGGGGCCACCTCGGCTGGCCTGGGCTGGATGGCCTGATTTGCGCTGGCGCCAGCGCGTCGATAGGCCCGTTTCTGGCGCAAGCGGCTTTAGGCCGTAAAATCGCGCCCTATGAGCAAACCCGTTACCAAGTCTGCGATCCTGGATGATGGACTGCGTTACAAGTCCAAAGTGTCGGGATCACCGTTCACCTCCACCGCCTATGTGGGTGCCTCCACCATGTCGTGCTTCCTGTGCGGCAAGCACCGCCCACGCACCCAGCTGACGACCCGCAAACTGTTGGGCAAGTCGCAGGCGGTGTGTTCCCCGAAGTGCGAAAAGTAGCCCCTCGGCGCTAGTCCAATCACTGGCTGCGCTGCAGTATGCCCCGGCGCACCAGCGCTTCAAGCTGGTGGTAGTCCAGCGGCTTGGGCAGATAGGCCACACCATCCGGAAGACCGCCTTGTGCGCGGATCTCTCCGGTACTCAGCGCTGAGACCGCCACTACCGAGAGCTTTGCAAACCCCGAGCCGGGCTTTTTGAGTGCGCGCAGCATCGCGATGCCGTCCATGCCGGGCATCACCAAGTCGGTCACCACCATGTCCGGGGCGATTTCGCCGATCCGCACCAGCCCCTCAAACCCGTTGCCCGCCACCGTGATCCGGATGGGCAAACCCCAACTCTGTACCACCGAGCTGAAAAGCCGAACCAAGTGCACGTCATCTTCAACCAGAAGCAGGCTGAACGCTTGAACATCGATGGGTGGGGTGCTGGCGCCAACGACGAGGCTGCGTGCGCGGTCGGCCAGCAAACGCTCAACCGCGCTGCGCGCGATGCGCCGGTGTCCGCCTGCCGTGCGCCATGCGCTGAGCACACCGGATTCCACCCAAAGTTGCACCGTTCTTACCGCAACGCCCAAGGCCTCACCGGCTTGCCGGGTCGTCATCACATCGTCGTTGGCGGCGGTTTTACGCATGAAAATCGGGGGGAATCCAAGGCTTCGCCGATCATACAAGTTCACCCTGCAAGGGATTTATGTTCATCGCATCCAAACTGTTGGCACTGTTGGCGCAACCCCTGCACTGGGTGATTGCGCTGCTGCTTTTGGCCTTGGCGCTGCAGCGGCACCGCGTTGCGGCGCGGCGGCTCACTGCCAGTTCGGTGCTGCTGTTGGTGCTGCTGGGCTGGCAGCCTTTGCCGGACTGGTTGCTGCGCCCACTTGAGTCGGCGTACCCCGAGTTCGCCCCCAGCGCCGATCTGTCAGGCTACACCGGCGTGGTCGTGTTGGGGGGCGCACTGGAGCCAGGCTACCTCGCTCAAGACCATACGCAAGCACTTTTGGGCGAGAGCGCCGAGCGCATGACCGCCGCCGTGGCCTTGGCCCAGCGCCACCCCAATTTGCGCATTGTGTTCACAGGCGGCGAGGGCCAGCTTTTTGGCACTGGACCCACCGAAGCCGAGCGTGCCGCGCGCTTCTTTTCCAGCATGGGCGTGGATGCGCAAAGGATCACGCTGGAATCTTCCTCGCGCAACACCTACGAGAACGCGGTCATGGGTGCCGCCCTGCCCGGTATCGACATCCGCCAACGCTGGTTGCTATTGACCTCGGCGTGGCACATGCCGCGGGCGATGGGCAGTTTTGTGAAGGTAGGCTGGAACGTGACCGCTTACCCCGTGGACCACCGAACCGCACACGCGACGCCTTGGAGCCAGTACTCGCTGCACCTGGGCGCTGCGAAGTGGCAGTTGGTGTTGCGCGAATGGCTGGGCTTAGGGGCCTACCGGCTCGCGGGCCGGATCGAGTGAGTTACTGCCAAGCGCAATGCTGGCCCGCACCTTGTCGATGCGCTTACCGTCCAGTCCGGTGACTTCAAACTGCCAGCCGGCACAGGGGACACGGTCGCCCAGAGCAGGCACGCGGCCAGAGACCGTCATCAGCAGGCCAGCCAGCGTGTTGTAGCGGCCCCGGCCTTCCTGGGGCAACTCGTCTTCGATGGCGAGCCGGGTCTTGAACTCACCCACCGGCATCGCTCCGTCCAGCTCCCAGGAGCCATCGCCCAGCGCAATCGCCCAGGCTTGGGCTTGGGCGTCGGGCTGCAGCTCGCCGGTGATGGTTTCGAGCAAGTCCATCGGAGTAATCAGGCCCTGCACCACACCATACTCGTCCACCACAAAGACCATGCGCGCCGGTGCTTTGCGAAACTGTTCAATCAGCTCCATGCCAGTGAGTGTCTCTGGCACAAACGAAGCAGGCTCCACCAACGGCTCGACGCTGCCCTGGTGCGACGGCCCAAACTCCAGCAAACGCGCCACGCGCACTACGCCCACCACGTCGTCGAGCGAGCCACGGCACACGGGGTACCACGAATGCGCACCTTTGCTTCCGGCTGTACTGGCCGCCCGCAAACAGTCGGCCACGCTGTCGCCGAGATGGAACCAGGCGATGTCGGCGCGCGGCAGCATCATGGAGCTCAGCGGCCGGTCGTCGAGGTGGAACACATTGCGCACCATTTGGTGCTCATGCTCTTCGATGATCCCAGCGTCCACGCCCTCTTCTAGGCTGGCCGAAATCTCCTCCTCGGTGACCGCGCGCTGATTGGCGGTGTTCACCCGCAGCAGCACCAAGGTGGCCTGGGTGCAAAGGGCCAACAGCCGCACAAAGGGCTTGGCACCGATGGCAACCCAGGTCATGGGCCGTGCCACGACGCGGGCCACCGCCTCGGGGTACAACTGCCCAATGCGCTTAGGCACCAGCTCGCCAAACACGATGGTGATGAAGGTAATGACGGTCACCAGCAGCACCGTCGCGGTGATCGCCGCCGCTTGGTCCGACAACGCAAAGCTGTGCACCAGCCATGCAGCCAAGCCGTCGCCAAAAGCGGCCTCGCCTACGATCCCATTGAGCATGCCGATCGACGTGATGCCAACTTGCACTACCGACAAAAACTGGGTGGGGTTGCTCAGCAAGTCCAGCGCCGCCTTAGCGCCTGCGTCCCCCGCTTCGGCCATGGTTTGCAAACGCACTTTGCGGCTTGCGGTCAGCGCCAACTCTGACATGGCGAATGCACCGTTGAGTAGCGTGAGCACCAGAATCACCAGAAAGTCCATGCAATCCCAAGCAGAATAAACACCATGGCACTTTACCTGATCGGCGACGTACAAGGCTGCGATGCAGCGCTGCAGCGCCTGCTCGACACGCTGGCGTTTTCGCCCAGCCAAGACACCCTGTTTTTTCTGGGGGACCTGGTCAACCGCGGCCCCGAATCAGTCCAGGTGCTGCGTCGCTTGCTGGCCTACGGCAGTTCGGCACAGTGCGTGCTGGGCAACCACGACCTGCATCTGCTCGCGCTGGCCTGCGGTGCACGCACACCCTCGGCAAAAGACACTGTGGCCGACGTGCTGCAAGCGCCGGACCGCGACGCGCTGCTGCACTGGCTCGCGCAGCAACCACTGGCACGGCAGCTCTGGGTCGCAGACCAAGAAGTTTTGCTGGTCCATGCTGGCGTATTGCCGCAATGGAGTGCGGCCGACACCATCGAGTTGGCGCACGAGGTTTCGGTGGAATTGAGGCAAGCAAGTGGTCAGCCAGCCGGCGGTGCTGCCGCGCGCGCATTCTTTCAGGCAATGTATGGCAACACGCCCAACCACTGGTCTGCTGACTGGCAAGGCGCAGAGCGCACCAGAGTGGTCGTCAACGCCCTGACGCGCCTGCGCTTTTGCACCGCGCAAGGCGAGATGGAGTTCGATCACAGCGGAGCGGCTGACTCGGCGCCCGCAGGCTACCTGCCTTGGTTCGACGTGCCAGGAAGAAACACCAGCGACATCACGGTGGCCTTTGGCCACTGGTCACGGCTGGGTGCGTTGGCGCGCAGCGATGTATTGGCCCTGGACACCGGCTGCGTCTGGGGCGGCTGCTTGAGCGCGCTACGGCTGGCGCCAGGCGCGACTGGCCAGGGCCTCAACACCGAGCGCATTGCAGTGGCATGCGAGCCGGCCCAATCCCCGGGCGACTGAGCGCGCAACCCCGACTTCTGGAGTCCTCAGCACAGGCGCAGGCCAAGGGCAGCGACACGCACTGCCACTGCGCTGGCGTCCAATCGCTACGTCCCCAATCCCTACTTCCAAAACCACTTCAGGCCAAGCTGCCATGTGGTGTTGGCAGGTTCCGTCACGCTCGCGTTGATCTGGCGCTGCACATCAGAATCGTCCACCCAGCTCACGCTAAGGTAGGGCCTGAACTCCCCTGGCGCATAGCGGTAACTGCGCTCGGCACGCAGCGAGATGCCGCGGCTTTGGCGGTTCACCGCGTCGCCGTAGGAAGCAGACACCTGCGACAAATGCGAGACCGCCAGACCCTGCAGCAGCACGGCCGCTTCAAGCCGCCAATGCTGTGCGCCCTGGGACTGCGCTGGTGCGGCAGTCGACTGGTATCCAGCCAAGGCCCACAGACCATAGCGTTCGCGCTCGTAACCCACATGGCCCACGCTGGTGGTGCCCCGCAAATCGTTGTAGTAGGTCTGCCACTCCAACCCAGCGTCCCAGCGGCCTGCCGAGGCGGTGCCTGGTGCGCTCAGGCTGTACAACGCCCGCCACGCCGTGTCGAGGGTGGTTCGCCGGTCGATGGCGCCGCTGACTGGGCTGCTGTAATTGGGCGCAGACAGCAAGCCCTGCGCCTGCAGCACCCAGCGCTCCAGGCCCCAAGGCTGCGCCCACTCCAGCTGCACGCCGAGGTTGGGACCGGCGAGTTGCATCAACGACTCTCTGTAGTGGGTGTAGCCCGTGGACACCCCCAGCCGCAAGCCCGACTTGGTAACCAAGGGACCCGGTCCTGTGGCAAGGCCAGCAGAGGCGTCGGTGGGCGCGTCAGCGCGGGCGTCTGCTGCCGCGTCTGCCGAAGCCATCGGGGTCGGGATCGGAGGCGCAACCGGTACGCCGGACGTGGCTTGGACGTCCAGCGGCCCAGGCAACGTGTTCTGCGCCCAGGCTGCTGGCGCGAGCAGCAGTGCGATGCATGCCAGCGCCGCGCAGCGGCCGGCCAACAACCGGGGCACTGGCGCGGTCACCATCAGTTGGCCGCCCACTCGAAGCTAATCATGCGGACCTTGCCGTTGGACGGCAGCACGGCGGTGAGGTCTGCAGAGTCTGCTCCAACCACGACGCCCGTGGCGGCACTGCGAAAGCGACGCGACAGCGTGTCGTACAACGTCACTGAGGGAAATGGGTTGGCACTCAGCGGATCGGTGGCACTTGGGTCGGCAAAGTCATACGCGAAGAAGCGCAGGGACGCGATCTTCCAGGAGCCCGCGAAGGTAAAGGAATCACCCTTGGCGAAGATCCCGCACGCACGTCGACCTTGGTAGTTAGGGGCGCTGTACACGCACAACCGGGTGAAGTCCGCCGCGAACGGCGTTGGCGTTGGCGTTGGCGTTGGCGTTGGCGTTGGCGTTGGCGTTGGCGTTGGCGTTGGCGTTGGCGTTGGCGTTGGCGTTGGCGTTGGCGTTGGCGTTGGCGTGGGCGTGGGCGTGGGCGTGGGGGTGGGGGTGTCTACACCTGCCACTGCCAGCAGTTGGGCACCCGCCTTGGAGGTACGCAGCAGCGGGCGCGTCAGCGTCTGGCCGCTCAGGTTCAGCGAAATGCTCTTGTCACTGGTAAGTAGCGCAGCTTCAATTTCGGCCAGGCTGGCATTAGGCTTCAAGCCGCGCAGCACGGCCACCGCGCCCGACACCATGGCGGTGGCTGGCGAGGTTCCCGCTGCGGAGGTCCAGCATTCAAAGCCTTCGCTGGCGTTGGCGCAGGGGGTGGGCATGCTGTACTTGGCATCGACGTCGCCGCCAATGGCAAACAGTTTGACCTGGGAACTGAAATTGGTATAGGCCGCAGCGGCATTACCGCCGAGTTTGGCTGCGGCAACGCTCACCGTGTTGCTCACGCAGGCCGGGAACGAAATGGCTGAAGTGTTGTACGAATTGCCCGCAGCCACCACGGGCACCACGCCTTGCGCGCGCAAATTGGCAAAGGCCGTGTAGAAGAGGCCGCCGACGTATTCGGAATCGCAGGCAGCGCTGTAGCTGCCACCACCCAGGCTGAGGTTCACGGCCACGATGGGTGGCTGACCGGCCGCCTTGCGGGCCTGGGCCTGGGCCGTGACCCACTCGATACCTGCCAACAAGTCGCCCGAGTTGGCCGACACACTGACCTTGCCGTTGCTGTTGCTTCCGCTAAACACTTGTACCGGCAAGATGCTGGCCGCCTTGGCGACGCCACCCGCGGTGACCGAGCCATTGGTGTACGCCATCGCAGCCGTGGCCGCCATGCTGGTGCCGTGGCCGCAACCTCCGCCCAAAGCCTGAGCGCCATTGGCAGTGCCTAGCTTGTCTACGCAGCTGCGCCCGGCATCTGCACTCGTGGTGTCGGAAATCGCTTTGCTTGTCGCCCAAGAGGGGCAAAAGCCCACACCACCCACCGAGGGTGTGGAGAAGCACGCGCCCTGGAGCACTTTGCCGGTGCCGCTGAGCGCCGGGTGCCGCTCGTCCACCCCGGTGTCGAGCACTGCGATCACGGTGCCCGCGCCGGTGGCTTGCAGCGTGCTGCCGCCCACTGTGTAACTGGGCCACGCGGTGCCGCCGTCAAAGCCATCCACTACCGCCTTGTTGAAGGCGGCCACCGTAGAACTGGTAGCGACCCCATTGGTACTCAAGGGAATGTCGGCAAACACGCCCTTGACGTTACCGATTCTGGGCAGCAGGTTGAGTTCGCATGCGGTGAGTTCAATGCGCACCACCGTGCCACTCTTTGGCTTGTAGGCCTGGGAAATGCGGGCGGCCAAGGCTGCCACATCGCAGCTGCTTCCCGTGTCTGCACCTGCTGCTGGGCGCTGGGCGGCTTGCGCCAAGGCCGCAAGAAACTGGTCTTGGGCCAGCGCGCGTGCATCGTCTGCACTCAAAGTGGCGCCGCTGCTGGGCGTTACCGGCTGCAGCTCCACAAAAGCGCCCACGGTATCGGCCGGGTCGGCGGGCTGCAGATCTTGCACCTGCGCGCTCACCGCCGGGTTGGTGGTGGCTGGTGTGCTGCTTGCACTACCACCACCGGCACCGCCGCACGCCGACAGCACCAAGGCGCTCGCTAGCACCCAGCCCACACGCCAAGGTGGCGCGCGCGTGCCCCAAACGGGAACCCACGAAGACAGAGACGATTTCATAGGAAAACTCCTTTCTGATTCAATGTACACACCCGATTACCCAAAAAAAAGCTGCAGGAAACGCGCTATCGAGTCCGACTCGAAGGCAACACCCGACACACCACTGACTCGGGCTGCACCACCGAGCCGCTGGGGTAGCCGGTGACCTCAATGGCCACCGTGGTCTCGGGCTCCAAGTCGGCGCAGGTATCGCTTTGCGCCAGCCAGTCACCGAGGTCCACCTCTACGCCGTTGAGCAGAACAATCTGCTCACCCCTCAGCACCATGTCCGCACTGCCCCGAAACACCACCGCGGTGCTGCGACCCAGTGAGTCGCCTTCGCGCGGGGTGATCTCTTCTACGGTCCAGACGCCCGTGCGCTCGTCTTGGCGCAACCTAAAGCGCGAGAAGGTGCCCGCTTGCAATGCCTGCAGGGTGTCTGCGTTCAGGCGGTCAACTTCCACCCGGGCGCTGATACCCTGCACGACCACCCTGTTGTCCTGTGCATTGAATTGCACCGGCAGTCCGCTGATTTCCAGGGTGTTGCCCGCAAGCGCCGGGTTGCTGGGCAGGTTGGCCGAGCGCCAGTGCGCAGCGGGAATACTTGTCACGCCATGCCACGCTGGCAACTCCGTGGTATCCACCCACACCTTCACCCAGTCGCCTACCGCGACATCGCTGCCCGCGTCGGTGCCCTGCACACGCCGACCATCGCCGGTGTGCAACGTAAAGCTGCGCGAGCCCGGCTGAACCGTGACAACGGTGCCGGTGACCAGCATGCGCTGCGGCGGGATGCTGCGTTTCTCAATGCGCGACGCCACCAACACCCGGCCCTTGATGGGGTCGGCATCCACCCATGCACCGTGGACTTCCACCACATCACCTGCATCCACGTCGACAAGCTGGTTGAACCCTTCCAGATAGGTGCTGCTGCTTAAGGTGCTTTGGTAGGGCAAGGCGCGGCTGACAAAGCGCACCCACTGGCCCATCACCACCAGGTAGCCCTGTGCATCCGGTGCGCGCTCCACCGGCCCAAGCAAAGCCGGCAGGATCTCAGCCGTGCTGACCTGCCCCGCGCCGTTGACCAAGACCCGTACCCGCTGACCCAACTTGAACTGACCTGCAGCCAGGGTGCCGCTACCGTCATCCACCTGCACAAGCGCTTGGCTGTTGTCGTAGCGAACTCCATCGATGAACACGCTGCCAAAGCCGGTCACATTGCCTTCCTTCAAGCCGGTGCCGCCCGTGCCCACACCGGCGGTGAAATCGCCACCGCCGCAGGCCACCAGCATCGCCAACAGCAGACACAGCCAGTGGCGTGGGCGTGTCAGGGCCAGGTAGAGGGGCAGTGCTTCGCGCTTCATTCTTCAGTGTCCATGGTGTCTCGGTAGGTGAACATGCCCATGCGAAAGCGTTGGTTGCCGCCGCGCGGCTCATCGTGCTCACACAGCGGGGTGGCGGCGCGCACCACGTGGGCCATCGCGTCCATCCACAGCTTGGTGGACAGCCGCTCCAGAGCGTCCACCGATTCGCGGCTCAGACCGTCGGCAAACACACTCTGCTCCAGGTGCCGGTCGCCTGGCTGCGCGCCCAAGTTATGCATGCCCGCGGCCAGGTGGTCGCAGACGCTGTCGGCCAGCAGGTCTTGTGCAGTCTGGTCCTCGTCACTGGTCCCAACAGGCATGTAGGCGCGCTGGGTCAGCGTCACCTTTTGTCGCTGCGCATCCACCTGCACCACGCCCTGGCGCTCCAGTTCGCTGAGCAGCGCGCGCGGGTGCACATCGGTGGAGAGGGTCTGGGCCATGGCAGTGAAAGACTGAGCCTCGCCCGCCAACGGCAGGGTCATGCCGCTCTCGGAGCCCAGCCAGCGGGCGACCAGTTGCGCGGGCAAACTGGGGCGACGCTGACCCGCTACATGCGGCACAGCGTCACCTGCGGCATTGGTGACCAGGGTTTGTGCCTCGCGCCATGCCTTCACGTCTTTGCGGTGCAGGCCCGAGAGCAGGCTCAAGGAGGAATCGGTGACTTTGGTGTGGGTCCGCTCCAGTTCCAGTACCGCAGCTTCCAAAAACACCGGCTTGGCCTCTTGCATGAACTCGCGGTAATCGATACCACTGCGCAGCGCCCAACGCACGACCGGGCGCAACAGCCGAAACAAGGGCTTGGACGGACGACGCGGCGGGTTGGTCGGGGTGCTCACGCCGCCATTCTATATGGGAATTTTTCCCATTTTTTAAAAGTGCGGATGTTTTTCTCGGTCGCTACCAAAAAAAATGGCCACCCGCAGGTGGCCATTGCCCTGTACCCGCGTGGGCTGGCTACTCTGACTTGAACAGGGCTGCCACTTTGCGTTTGGGCTTGATATTGGCCGAAATACTGCGCGCCGCAGGCCGCACTGAGGCCTCCCACGCAGGGGGCGCTTCCTCGGACACCGCGGTGGGCTCGTAGGGCATGTCGAAAAACGGATCGCGCGGCTTGGCCGCTGGGCGGCTGTGGGCGCGCGCTGTGGGCCGCGCCTCCGGATGGCTGCTGCGGGCGTGGTCGCTGCCCTCGTCACGGTACATGCGCCGACCGTCGTTGATGCGGCCCTGCCGGCGTACGTCAGGTTGGTCTTCTTCGAACTCGATGGCTTCGAGTTCGATCTTGGTCTTGATCAACTTCTCGATGTCTGCCACCAAGCGGGCGTCGTTGTTACCGCCGACAAAGCTCACTGCCAGCCCCGACGCGCCAGCACGGCCGGTGCGGCCGATGCGGTGCACGTAGTCTTCGGCGTTGAAGGGGATGTCAAAGTTGAACACCGCAGGCACGTCCTTGATGTCCAAGCCGCGCGCGGCCACATCGGTGCAGACCAGCAAATCGACTTCGCCTTTTTTGAAGGCGTCGAGCGCTTTGAGGCGCTCATCTTGGCTTTTGTCGCCGTGCAAGGCCGCTGTTTTGAGGCCCTCGCGCTCCAGTGAGCGGGCTAGGCGCGCGCAACCCAGTTTGCTGTTAACAAATACGAAGGCCTGCTTCAGGCCGCGGGTTCTGAGAACCTGGTGCAGCGCATGTCGCTTGTTGTCTTCGCCTACGCTGTAGAAATGCTGCTCCACCGTGGAGGCGGTGGCGTTGGAGCGGGCGACCTCGATGGTGACCGGGTTTTGCAGGTAGCTGTTAGCGAGGCGCTTGATCTCGGGCGAGAAAGTGGCCGAGAACAGCAGCGTGGTGCGCTGCTTGGGCAGGTACGAGAGGATGCGTTGCAGGTCCGGCAAAAAGCCAATGTCGAGCATGCGGTCGGCCTCGTCCAGGACCACATACTCCACCTGGTTGAGCACCGCGTTTTTGGCTTCGATATGGTCCAACAAGCGACCCGGCGTGGCCACCAGCACCTCCACACCGGCCTTGAGTTCCAGCGTCTGGGGTTTCATGTCCATGCCGCCAAACACCACGGCGCTGCGCAAATGGGTGTACTTGGCGTAGAGCTTGACCTGCTGTGCCACTTGGTCGGCGAGTTCCCGGGTGGGCAGCAGCACCAAGGCGCGCACCGGGTGGCGAGCGGGCGAGGTGGACGCGTTTTCGTGCTTCATGAGGCGCTGCAGCAGGGGCAGCGCGAAGGCGGCTGTCTTGCCGGTGCCGGTTTGGGCAGCGCCCATCACATCTTTACCAGTCAGCACCACCGGGATGGCCTGCGCCTGGATCGGCGTCATGGTTTGGTAGCCCATTTCGGCTACGGCACGGGCCAGCGGTGCAGCCAGTTGCAGCTGGGCAAATGCCATGACTGGCGTGTCAGTATTGAGTTCGTTGCTTCCAGCAGAGTAGGTGCCAGAGAGAGGCGCGGGCTGCGCAGATGTGGGAGTCGGTGCGCTGGACAGGGCGGGCGCGTTGGGGGAGGTCGGTTCAGGTTTCAAGTCGGTCAGGCATAGCCAAGTGGGTGCTATCCATCCGATAGCAGGGTGGCCCCCAGACCGGGGGCGAGCCGCATTATCCCCTATCGGACTTTTCAGGCCTTGGGCAGCGTCACACCGACCTGGCCTTGGTACTTGCCGCCTCGGTCTTTGTAGCTGACCTCGCAAACGTCGTCTTTGTCGCTCTCGAAAAACAGCACCTGGGCACAGCCCTCGCCCGCATATATCTTGGCGGGCAGCGGCGTGGTGTTGCTGAACTCCAGCGTCACGTACCCTTCCCACTCCGGCTCAAATGGGGTGACGTTGACGATGATGCCGCAGCGCGCATACGTGCTTTTGCCCAGGCAGATCGTCAGCACATTGCGCGGAATGCGGAAGTACTCCACGGTGCGGGCCAAGGCGAAGCTGTTGGGCGGGATGATGCAGACGTCGTCGTGGAAATCCACGAAGCTCTTCTCGTCAAAGTTCTTCGGGTCCACCACAGTGCTGTGGATGTTGGTAAACACCTTGAACTCGGGCGCGCAGCGGATGTCGTAGCCATAGCTGCTGGTGCCGTAGGAGATGATTTTTTTGCTTTCGCGCTGGCGGATCTGACCCGGCTCAAACGGCTCGATCATGCCGGTGGTCTCGGCCATGTGGCGGATCCACTTGTCGCTTTTGATGCTCATGGGACGGGGCTCCTGGTGTGGCGCGGATTGTAAGCAGCGGCCTTAGCGTGGCTGTGCGCCCTGCGGCTGGGCGTCCAGCGCCTGCGATATGACGGTGCGCTCTACCAAGCGGTCGTCGCCCAACACAATCATCGAGAAGAGCAATTCATCCAGGTTCGCGGCCCGCGCCGTCTTGCGCGCCAAAAGCGGCGTGGCCTGCGGGTTGAGCACCACAAAGTCGGCCTCGCAGCCGGGCAGCAAGTTCCCCCAGGTGCATACGCCCCCGCCATGCTGGTTTCCTGCCAGCACCTCACCAGCGCCTGCGGTGTGTTGCCACCACAGATGCTGCGGTGACAAGGACACGCCAGGCTTGGTTTGCCCCTCGCGGCCCACGGTGTAGGCCGCCAGCATGGTGCGAAATGGGCTAAAGCTGGTACCACCTCCCACATCGCTGGCCAGGCCGTAGCGAAAGCCCACGCGGTCGGCACCCAGGTAATCAAAGAACCCGCTGCCCAAAAACAAATTGCTGGTTGGACTCACTGCTGCAGCCGCGCCGGTCTCACGCATCAGGGCGCGGTCGTCGTCATCGAAGTGGATGCAGTGGGCATAGACCGCGCGTGCGCGCATCAGACCGAAGTCGGCGTAGGTGGCAAGGTAGCTGCGCGAATCCGGAAACAGGGATCGCGCCCACGCGATCTCGTCTTTGTTCTCGGCCACATGCGACTGGATCCACACGTCTGGATAGCGCTGCGCCAACGCCCCGGCTCCGCGCAGTTGCGCCTCGGTGCTGGTGGGCGCAAAGCGCGGGGTGATGGCGTAGCCCAAGCGGTCTTTGCCATGCCAGCGCTTGATCAGCGCCTCGCTCTCCATCAGGCTCTGTTCGGTGGCGTCTGTGCCGTTTGGGCCGGCGCGGTTAAGCAGCTCGGCCGGTGCGTTGCGGTCCATCAGGCACAGGCCGGTGACCAGACGCATCTGCCGCTGCTGGGCCTGCGCAAACAAGGCATCGACCGACGCAGTGTGCGAGGTGGCAAAGGCCAAAGCGCTGGTGACGCCGTTGCGCAACAACTCGTCGATGAAAAAGGCCGCCGCCTCGGCGCTGTACGCGGGCGAGGCAAAGCGCATTTCTTCGGGAAATGTGTAGTTCTCCAGCCAGGGCAGCAGGCCCGAGGCGGGCGATCCAATCACGTTGGTCTGGGGAAAGTGAATGTGCAAATCCACAAAGCCCGGCGCGATGATGCGTCCGCTCAAGTCTTCAACCACCACGTCCGGGTACTGCGGGCGCAGGCTGTGCCAGTCACCAATGGCCTGCACCAGCTGCACGCCCCGCGCATCGGCGTCCACCACCAAGAGGCCGTCTTGCTCAAACCGGGCCTGCGGTGCGCCGCCAGTGTAGGGAGCAAACCACAGCAAGGACGCGCGGTAGGCCCTCATGGCTGTGGGCTGCGTCGCAGCGTGCAACCGTCGCCCAGTGCCTCGCGCCACACGCGCACCTGCACCACCTGTGGCAAGCGAGATTCCATACCGCGCCAAACGAAGGCAGCCAGGTTCTCCAAGGTGGCCGGGCCCAGGCCGGGCACCTCGTCAAGCAGCTGGTGGTCGAGTTGCGGGCGCAGCTCGGCAATGGCCAAGCGCACCCGACCCAGATCAACCACCATGCCGGTGTCCGCATGCGGTGTGCCTGCCAGCGTGACCTCGGCGTGGTAGGTGTGGCCATGGATACGGCGGCTGCCCTCGGCCTCGATCTCGCGCTGCAAGGTGTGCGCCGCGTCGAAAAAGAACTTTTGCGTGATTTCGAACTGGGCGAGCGCGGGTGGCGCAGCAACTGTGGTCATCGGATGCCTGTGATTTTGTGAGTTTGTAAAGAGAGCCGCCACGCCGGGCGTTGCAGGCACAGGGCGACGCAGCGCTCGGTGTTGGAAGTGCGCAGCAGGTTGTCCATGGGCTGAAGGTAGCGGTGCTGGAAATCGGCGGCCTCCAGCACGTCCAGGTCCAGGCCGGTTTGCGGCCACACCACCTTGAGCTCGTGGCCGCTGCGCTGCACCCAAGGCGCACCGGCTTTGGGGCTGACGCAGATCCAGTCAATACCCGCTGGTGCAGGCAGACTGCCGTTGGTCTCTACTGCGATATCGAACTGCAGTGCATGCAGCGCATCGACCAGCGCCGCATCCACTTGCAGCAAAGGCTCGCCGCCGGTCAGCACCACAAAGCGGTGGGCAGCGTCACTATCGGGCCACTGCGCGGCAATGCACTGCGCCAACTGCGCTGCGTTGTCGAACTTGCCACCCAAGGTGCCGTCGGTGCCCACGAAATCGGTGTCACAAAACTGGCAGACGGCGCTGGCCCGGTCCGCCTCGCGGCCCGACCACAAATTGCAGCCCGCAAACCGGCAAAACACGGCCGGGCGGCCGGCATTGGCGCCTTCCCCTTGCAGGGTGTAGAAAATTTCTTTGACTTGGTAGCTCATGCCGCGCCCTAGAGTGCAAGGGAGCAGCAGACACGCGCAGCGCGGTGCGCAGCCGTGAGGTTTTTGTACATGGTGGTCCTCGACATGGTCCCGCACGTTGGCAACACAGCTCCTGACCGGGACGCCCAGAGCGGCGCTGATTTTATCCGCCAGGGAGGCACGCCAAAGCAGGACACAAAGAAGCAAGCGTTTGGCCAGCCTTTTTGGGCTTTAGCCGCAAGCGCCGTCCCGAAAAATCAGGCCATTACCGCTTTAGCACTACCAACCATGTCACTCCAGTACCAACTCAAAGGCGGCGCCTACAACTTGTACGACCTCAGCACACCCACCAGTGCGATCACCGGCGAGCACCGGCTGCGGTTGCGCACCGACACGGTGGCCATCGCTTTTGATATGAACACCGGCAAGCTGCATGAGCATGGCAGCCCCACGCGCATCCACTCATGGGCGCAGCACACGCGCAGGCGTCTGCGCTCCAACGGCGATCTGGCGCAGGCCAATAGCATCGTCGTGGTGTCCGGCCCACTGCCGGTGGACGAAATCAACAAGTGTCTGACGATCCAGGGCTACTGCAGGCGCATGTTCAAGCGCCTGAGCAGCCTGCCCCACGGCAAGTGCATGGCGCACTGAGCCGAATCACTCAAACGTTTCAAACACCGCATCCAGTCGCGCGATGTGGCGGGCGCGCTCGGAGGGCTCGATGAAGCTGGCATCGAAGCTGTTGCGCGCAAGCTGGTAGGCGTGCTGGGCGCCCAGCCCCAAGGCGGCAAACGTCTGCGTGAAGTTGTCGTTGATGTAACCGCCGAAGTACGCCGGGTCATCCGAGTGCACCGTCGCCACCACGCCGGCTTGTAGCATGTGCCCCAAGGTGTGCTGGGCCAATGTGGGGAACACCCGCAGCTTGATGTTGGAGAGCGGACACACCGTGAGCGGAATTTTGTCCTGGGCCAGGCGGCGCATGAGCGCTGCGTCGTGGGTGGCCTGCACCCCGTGGTCGATACGCTCTACCTTGAGCACATCGAGCGCACCCCAGATGTAGGCGGGTGGCCCCTCTTCGCCGGCATGCGCCACCAAGCGAAAACCCAGCTGGCGGGCCCGGGCAAACACCTTGGCAAATTTCTCTGGTGGGTGCCCCACTTCGCTGCTGGCCAGCCCGATGCCCACCAGCATCTCCCGCATGGGCAAGGCCTCTTCCAGGCAGGCAAAGGCCTCGTCTTCGCTGAGGTGCCGCAGAAAGCACAGGATCAGCGACGCCGTCATGCCAAAGCGCGAAGGGGCATCCATGCAGGCACGGTGCAAGCCGCGGATGACGGTCGCAGCGCTCAGGCCGTGGCCGGTGTGGGTCTGGGTGTCAAAAAACAACTCGGCATGGGTGACGTTGTCGGCTTGCGCCCGCGCAAAGTAGGCGCAGGCCATGTCGTAAAAGTCCTGCTCGGTTTTGAGCACCAGCGTGCCTGCGTGGTAGATGTCTAAAAACTCTTGCAGGTTGTCAAACACATAGGCTTCTCGCAGCGCTTGCACGCTGGGGTAGGCCAAAGCGACGCCGTTGCGCTGGCCTAGCGCGAACATCTGTTCGGGTTCGAGCGAGCCTTCGATGTGGATGTGCAGCTCAGCCTTGGGCATGGCGCGCAGCAATGCGGGCAGGCGGTCAGCGGTGATGGGGCGGATGTGGGGTGGCATGGTGTGTACTCTTGGGGTGTGTTCTAGGGGTGGTTCGGTTTGGGCAGCACGGTTGGATACAGCGTTTGCGCATCAGAGCACGCCAAACCGGACCCCGCTGTGCTTCAAGAACCGGCGGTAGGCGCTTGACGCCCTATCTGCTGCGGTGTGCAACTCGCTGTGCCCCTGCAGCGGCAGACGCTTGGGGTACTGCGACTCCAGCACCGGCTGGTCTTGCAAAAAGATGGTGTGCTGGAACGCCTGCAAGTGCGTGTCTGGCGAGGTGAAGTCGGCCACTGCCAATCGAAACCACACCCGACTGCTTTGCGGCGTCAGCGGGCTGATGAACAGAGCAATCGACTCACGGTAGCCAGCCACCGCCGTACTGTTGGTGTCAGGCACTTTGCTCAACACAGCCGAGTACGGCGCCGTGACCTCGTAGCGGTACTCCACCTCGGCCGGCGCAGTGGAGTGCACATTGCTTTGCGGCTGCCAAGCCTTGCAGCCCGTAGCCACCAGGCCGGTGCGCGTGCTGGCCACGGTGTAGTCGGCCACGCGGGTGTGCTGGCGGCTGCCAAGCCAGCCTTCGTGCACAAAGCCGAAATGGGCCATGTCCAAAAAGTTTTCCACGATGCGTGGTGCGCTGGTCAGTACATCGTAGGGTCCGCAGTTGAGCTTGCGCAAATGGTCGTCATGCTCGGCCGCGAAGGCGGGCACCTCGGCGGCGTCGGCACCGCCGAGCGCCAGCCGCACCCAGACCAAGCCGTAGCGCTCCTGCGCCTCAAACACGGTTGCCCTGTGGCTCGGTGGTGGCACAAACTCTGGCATCGCAGGCACCTGGATGCATTGGCCTGACGCATCGAATTTCCAACCGTGGTAGGGGCACTCCAGCTGGCCATCGCACACCCGGCCCAAGGAGAGCTTGGCACCGCGGTGCGGGCATTGGTCGGCCCAGGCGTGAATGGTCGTGCTGCGGTCGCGCCAGAGCACCACGGAGCGCTCCAGCAGTTGCACAGCCACTGGGACGGCGCCCACATCCTGCACCTGCGCAACTGGGTGCCACAAGCGCGCTTCGACGGAAAGTTCGGATGCGGTCTCTACGGTGGTTGCTTCGCAATCGGCCATGTCACACCTTGCAACGTGGGGCGCTTGAATAAACAAAGGCCGCTGGAAAGCGGCCTTTGTTGGAACGCGTGTGCGGTAGCTTACTTGTTGTTTGGCACTTTGCCTTCCACGCCCTTGACGTAGAACATCACGCCGCTGAGGAACTTGTCGTCAGCCACCACGTCTTTGGCCAACTGCTCTTTACCAGTGTTGTCGACGATGGGGCCTTTCCAGATGGCGTAGGTGCCAGCCGCCAAACCACTGCGGATTTCGTCCACGCGGGCCTTGGTCTCGGCAGGCACATCTTCGGCGATGGACACCAAATCAATGGCGCCTTCTTTCACGCCCCACCAGCTGCTGCCCGTGGTCCATTTGCCTTCCAGCACGTCGCGGGTGGTCTTGATGTAGTACGGTGCCCAGTTGATGATGGCCGAACCCAAGTGGGCCTTGGGGCCATAGGCCGACATATCCGAATCCCAACCAAAGGCACGCTTGCCCTTTTCTTGGGCGGTCTTGAGGACGGCTGCCGAGTCGGTGTTTTGGAACAGCACGTCAGCGCCGCTGTTGATCAGGCTGGTTGCCGCCTTGGTTTCTTCTGGCGGGTTGAACCACTGGTTCACCCACACCACCTTGGTTTTGACCTTGGGGTTGCTGCTTTGGGCGCCCATGGTGAAGCTGTTGATGTTGCGGATCACCTCAGGGATTGGCACCGAAGCCACCACGCCCAAGGTGTTGGTCTTGGTCATCTTGCCAGCGATCACACCCGCCATGTAGGCACCTTCATAGGTGCGGCTGTCGTAGGTGCGCAGGTTCTCGGCGGTTTTGTAGCCGGTGCCGTGCTCGAACTTCACATCCTTGAACTCAGGGGCCAACTTGACCATGGTTTCCATGTAGCCAAAGGTGGTACCAAAAATCAGCTTATTGCCTTGGGTAGCCATGTCGCGGATGACGCGCTCTGCGTCGGCCGACTCGGGCACGTTCTCCACATAGGAGGTCACGATCTTGTCACCGAATTCTTTTTCCAGCGCCTTGCGTGCGGTGTCGTGCGCAAAGGTCCAACCACCGTCGCCCACCGGGCCGACGTAGGCAAATGCGATCTTGAGCGGTTCGGCCTTGGGTGCAGACGCGGCCGCAGCGGGTGCGGGGGCCGGTTCTTCTTTCTTGCCACAGCCCACCAATGCTGCACCCAGCACCGCGGACACCGCCGCTACTTTGAGCAGCGAGCGCTTTTGCAAATCTGTCATGTCAATTCCTTGTTGATAGAAGTTAGATGAGAAGAACTCAGGAGCCCGGATAGAACGGTTTGCCTATCGAGGCTGGCATGTTAATACGAATCCAGCGGGGATTTCGCGATATCAAGGCCAGCACCACGATGGTTGCCAAGTACGGCAGGCTGCTGAGCAACTGGCTCGGTACATCGACGCCCATGCCCTGAAAATGGAACTGCAACATGGTCACCCCACCGAACAAATACGCACCAAGCAATACCCGTGCCGGACGCCATGTTGCGAAGGTGGTCAGGGCCAGCGCGATCCAGCCGTTGCCCGCCACCATGCCCTCCACCCACAGCGGCGTGTAGATGATAGAAATATAAGCACCAGCCAGTCCACACAGGGCACCACCCAGCACCACCGCAGCCAGCCGAATCCAACGCACCGGGTAACCCAGCGCATGGGCGGACTCGGGGCTTTCGCCCACGCTGCGCAAAATCAGCCCGGCGCGGGTGCGATACAAAAACCAAATCAGGGCCAGCGCAAACATCACCGTGAGGTAGACCAGTGGATGGTGCCGAAACAAGGCGGGGCCTACCAAGGGAATGTCAGACAGCCAAGGCACTGCAAAGTTGTGCCGATCGGGGATTTTTTCTTGGACAAAACGGATACCGGCAAATGCCGAGAAACCCGCGCCAAACAAGCTCAGCGCCAGGCCAGTGGCGTACTGGTTGGTGTTGAGCCAAATCACCAGCACGCCGAACACGGCTGCCAGACCCGCACCAGCTAACACGCCTGCCGCAAAACCAGCGGTGTCGCTGCCGGTGCCCACCACCGTGGCAAAACCGGCGATGGCGGCGCACAGCATCATGCCTTCAGCGCCCAGGTTGACAATGCCGGCCTTTTCGTTGATCAGCAGGCCCAGCGAAGCGATGGCCAACACGGTGCCCGCATTGAGCGTGGCCGCCAGCAGCAGTGCGTAGGATTCCATCATGCGTTCCCCGCAGCCACCTTGGGCTGCGCACGGGTCCATTTGAAGCGGTAATTCACCAGGGTGTCGCAGGCCAGCAGGCTAAACAGCAGCAGCCCCTGGAACACGCCGGTGATCGATTTGGGCAGCCCCAAGCGGGACTGCGCCAGCTCGCCGCCGATGTAGAACATGCTCATCAGCAGGGCCGAAAACACCATGCCCACCGGATGCAGCCGCCCCACATACGCCACGATGATGGCCGCAAACCCGTAGCCTGCGGGTACGTAGGGCGTGAGCTGACCAATGGGTCCAGCCACTTCGAGCGCGCCCGCCAGACCAGCCATGCCACCCGAGACCAAAAAAGCCGTCCAGAGTGCGCGGCGCGACGAGAAGCCCGCATAGCGCGCCGCAGCCGGGGCGAGGCCGCCCACCTGCTGGGCGAAGCCTGATCGGGTGCGAAACAGAAAAACCCAAAGCGCGGCCACGCCGAGCAGGGCGATCAGCACCCCTATCGACATGCGCGAGCCCTCAAACAAACGCGGGATGCGTGTGGCCGCCTCGAAGGTCTTGCTTTGCGGAAAGTTGTAGCCCGCTGGGTCTTTCCACGGGCCGTACACCAGGTAACCCAATAGCTGCACCGCCACATAGACCAGCATCAGGCTGACCAAAATTTCATTGGTATTGAACTTGTCGCGCAGCAGCGCCGCCAGACCGGCCCAGACCATCCCACCCACGATACCAGCCAGCATCACGGGCACCACCATCCAGCCTCCGGTGGTGGCATCGGCCGTGAGCGCGATACCGCTAGCCGCAATGGCGCCCACCAGGTACTGGCCTTCGGCGCCAATGTTCCACACGTTGGAGCGATAACACACCGCCAGCCCCAACGCGATCAGTAGCAGCGGCGTGGCCTTGACCACCAACTCACCCAGGGCGTAGCCGCTGCGAATCGGCTCCCAAAAAAAGACCTGTAAACCGCGTACCGGGTCTTTGCCCAAGGCCGCAAAAAGGACGACGCCAATCACCACCGTGCAGACCAGCGCCAACAAGGGCGAGCCGTAGCTCCAAAACTGCGAGGGTTGGGGACGCGCTTCGAGCTTAAGCATGCTGCACCTCTGGCGTGGGCGCGCTTGTGACGGTGGCATCTGGCGCGTCCCACAGGCCGCTCATCCACTCGCCAATTTTCTCCACCGTGGCCTGCGCCACCGGGATCGAGGGCGAGAGCCTGCCACGCGCAATCACATGCAGTCTGTCGCTGAGCTCAAACAGCTCGTCCAGTTCCTCGCTGACCAAAAGCACCGCGCAACCGGCCTCGCGCAGCGCCAAGATTTCGCCCCGGATTTGTGCCGCCGCGCCCACATCGACCCCCCAAGTCGGCTGCGACACGATGAACAGCCGGGGTTTGGCATCCATCTCGCGCCCCACAATGAACTTTTGTAGATTGCCCCCAGAGAGCGAGCGCGCCACCGCATTGGGACCACCCGCCTTGACGTTGAAGGTCTCAATGATCCGTTGGGCGTGCGCCTCCAAGGCGCGCACCCGGATCCAGCCCCCGGCAAATCGTGGGTGCGAAATGGCGCCGGTGCGCGTGAGCAGCAGGTTGTGCGCCAAACTCAGCGTGGGCACCGCCCCGCGGCCCAAGCGCTCCTCCGGCACGAAGTGCAGACCCAGTTTGCGCCGTGCACCCGGATGCAAGGCGGAGACGTCCACTCCATCCATCTGGATGCTGCCCTTGGGCGCGCGGCAGTCCTCCCCCGACAGGGCGTACAGCAACTCCTTTTGGCCGTTGCCCGACACGCCGGCGATACCGACCACTTCGCCCGCGCCCACCTGCAGGCTGATGCTGTCCAAGTCCACACCGAACTGGTCCTCGCGCGCCAAGCGCAGGGAGTGCACGCTCAACACGGTTTTGCCCACGGTTTGCCGACGGTGTGCGAGCGGCGGCGGCTCGGCGCCGATCATCAGGCGCGACAGCGACGCGTTGGACTCCTCGGCAGGGTTGCACACCCCAGTGACCTTGCCACCACGCAACACCGTGC
This sequence comes from Rhodoferax sp., assembly GCF_044236835.1. Taxonomy (GTDB): domain Bacteria; phylum Pseudomonadota; class Gammaproteobacteria; order Burkholderiales; family Burkholderiaceae_C; genus Allorhodoferax. The sequence goes on along the minus strand of NZ_JBIIGC010000015.1, from coordinate 57,375 downwards.
AGGCATTGCACAGAGCACGAATTTCATGGAGCTTGTGCGAGATGTACAGAATGCTGCAGCCCTGTTCGGCCAGCTTCTTGAGCACCACAAACAGCTTCTCCACCGCCTGTGGAGTGAGCACCGAGGTGGGCTCGTCCAGGATCAGCAGCTGCGGGTTGGTGAGCAGAGCGCGGATGATTTCCACCCGCTGCATCTCGCCCACGCTCAGGGTGTGCACCGGACGCGAGGGGTCAATCTCCAGCCCGTACTCGGCGGCCTTGGCGGTGATGCGCTCGGTCACCCGCGCCAAGGACATGGCCTTGTCCAAGCCGAGCCAGACGTTCTCGGCCACGGTGATGGTGTCAAACAGATTGAAGTGCTGAAACACCATGCTGATACCCAAAGCGCGCGCCTCTTTGGGATTGCGAATCTGGGTGATGCGGCCATTGAAAGCGATCTGGCCGGCATCGGCCTTGACCGAGCCATAGATGATTTTCATCAGGGTCGACTTGCCCGCTCCGTTTTCGCCGAGTACCGCATGGGTCTCGCCCGGCATCACCGCCAGGCTGATGTCGCTGTTGGCCACCACACCGGGGTAGGCCTTGGTGATTCCGCTGAGTTGAAGCCGGGGGACGGGAGCGATGGACATGACAAACCAGAAGCAGGATGTGTGCCCGACTTTACACGGCGGCGGCAGCTTGGCACCGGGGGATTTCCCGTTGTACCCTTGGCACATGACCGACACCTTGCACACCCACCCCTTGCGATTCGTCCGGCGCGGCCAGACCGTCACACTGCACAACATACCGCCCACCCGCACCCTGCTGGACCTGCTGCGCGAAGACCTGCATTGCACCGGCACCAAGGAAGGCTGTGGCGAAGGCGACTGCGGCGCCTGCACCGTGGTGCTGGGCGAAGAGCGGGACGGCACACTGCGCTTGGGCGCAGTCAATAGCTGCATCCGCTTGGCCCATTCCATCGACGGCATGGCCTTGTGGACCGTCGAGGACATCGCCCAACCCGATGGCACGCTGCACCCTGCGCAAGAAGCCATGGTGGCCTGCCACGGCTCGCAATGCGGCTTTTGCACGCCGGGCTTTGTGATGAGCCTGTTTGCCCTGTACCAAGACACCCAAGGGCAGCCCATCGCGCGCGAACAGGCGCAGGCGGCGCTCTCGGGCAACCTGTGCCGCTGCACCGGCTACCGCCCCATTCTCGAGGCGGCCAGCGCCATGCAAAACCTGCCGCGGCATTCGCTCGACGAAAGCACGGTGCGCGCGCAGTTGCGCGCCCTGGCCGACCCAAAGATCAAAGCAGCAGCACGAAAAGACAAAGCCTCCAGCGCCTACCTCGCGCCGCGCACCCTTGCGGAGCTGCTGCGCGCACGCGCCCAGCACCCGCGGGCCCAATTGGTCGCTGGCTGCACCGACGTGGGCTTGTGGATCACCAAAATGCACATGCAGTTTGCGCAGGTGATAGACACCACCCAGGTGGCCGAACTGCGCCGCATCGAGCACTACCCGCACCATCTGGCCATCGGCGCGGCGGCCAGCTTGACCGACGCATTCGCCGCTTTGGTGGCCGACCGGCCACAGCTGGCCAGCTTTGCCCACCGCTTTGCCGGCCTGCCGGTGCGCAACTCCGGCACCTTGGGCGGCAACGTGGCCAATGGCTCGCCCATTGGTGACTCCATGCCGCTGCTGATTGCACTGGGCGCCAACGTGGTGCTGATGTCCGAGCGCGGCCACCGCGAGATGCCCCTGGAAGACCTCTACACCGGTTACCGCAAAAACGTGATGGCGCCCGACGACGTGCTGGCTTGGATCAAAGTGCCCAAGGCAGTCCCACACGAGTTCAGTCGGGCCTACAAAATCTCCAAGCGCTTCGAAGACGACATCTCTGCGGTGTGCCTGGCCATCCACCTCACACTGGACGAAGGCCATATCGCCGCTGCGTCCATCGGCGTAGGTGGTGTAGCCGCCACCCCAGTGCGCGCCGTCAAAACCCAGGCGGCGCTGCAAGGCCAGCGCTGGACCCAAGACACCGCCCACACAGCTGCACAGGTGCTGCAAGCCGAGTTCCAACCCATCTCCGACCTGCGCGCCAGCGCGCTTTACCGCAAGCAGGTGCTGGGCAATTTACTGCAACGGCTGTGGCTGGAAAGCCAAGGCACCGCCAACGTGAACCTAGAGAACTTCGCTGCGACGGGGGTGGCCGCATGAGCAAGACCAGCACCCCCGGCGCGGCGACCGGGGCACCCATCCCAGCCGCGCGCCCCACGGTTTCCAGCGGCACCTCGGTAGCGCACGAAAGTGCCCGCGCGCAGGTGGCAGGCGCGGTCACTTACATCGACGACATGCCCGAAGTGCGCGGCACCCTGCATGCCGCGCCCATTTTGTCCAACGTGGCCCACGGCACGTTGCGCGGTGTGGACGCCAGCGCGGCCCTGGCCATGCCCGGCGTGGTCGATGTGATTTTGGCCGCCGACATTCCGGGCGACCCCATGCTGGCTGCGTTTGCTGGCGACGAGCCGGTGTTTGCCCATGGCACCGTGCAGTTTGTGGGCCAGGTGGTCGGCCTGGTGCTGGCGCGTACCACCCTGCAAGCACGCCACGCGGCGCGCAAAGTCAAGCTCGACATCGCGCCCTTGCCCGCCATCCTGACGGTGGCCGATGCGTTGGCGGCCCAAAGCTATGTGCTGCCGCCGGTGTTCGTGCGCCGGGGCGACGCTGCAGCGGCCCTGCAATCTGCGCCCCACACCTTGCACGGCATGCTCGAAGTCGGCGGCCAAGAGCACTTCTACCTGGAGGGCCAAATCGCCTACGTGCTACCCCAAGAGCAAAACCAGTGGCTGGTGCACAGCAGCACCCAGCACCCGGGCGAGGTGCAGCACTGGGTGGCGCACGCGCTGGGCATCGACAACCACGCGGTGCGCGTGGAGTGCAGGCGCATGGGTGGCGGCTTTGGTGGCAAAGAAACCCAGGCCGGGCACCTGGCAGTGTGGGCGGCGGTGGCAGCGGCCAAACACCAACAGGCCGTCAAGCTGCGGCTGGACCGCGACGACGACTTCATGGTCACCGGCAAACGCCACCCCTTTGCCTACGACTACACCGCCGGTTTTGATGCCACCGGACGGCTGACGGCGTTGCAACTGACGATGGCGGTGAACTGCGGCTTCAGCGCCGACCTGTCCGGACCGGTGGCCGACCGCGCCATCTTCCACAGCGACAACGCCTACTACCTGGAGCATGTGGAGATTGCCTCCTACCGCTGCAAAACCCACACCCAAAGCCACACCGCATTCCGTGGCTTTGGCGGACCGCAAGGCGTCATCCTGATTGAAACCGTGATGGGCGACATCGCCCGCCACCTGCACATGGACCCGCTCGATGTGCGCCTGCGCAACCTTTACAGCGACGAGCCCATTGCCGGCACAGCGCACAAGCGCGACACCACGCACTACCAGATGAAGGTGGAGGACAACATCCTCGCACCGCTCTTGACCCAGCTGGAGGCAAGCTCACAGTACCGCCAGCGCGTGCAGGCCATTGCGCAATGGAACGCCGCCAGCCCGGTGCTCAAACGCGGCTTGGCCATCACCCCGGTCAAGTTCGGCATCAGCTTCACCGCCACCCTGTTCAACCAGGCTGGCGCGCTGGTGCATGTGTACACCGACGGCAGTGTGCAGGTCAACCACGGCGGCACCGAGATGGGCCAGGGCCTGCACACCAAGGTGGCGCAAATCGTGGCCGATGAGCTGGGCATTCCCTTTGGGCGGGTGCTGGCCACTGCGAGCGACACCAGCAAAGTGGCCAACGCATCGGCCACTGCAGCGTCTGCAGGCACCGATCTCAACGGCCGCGCAGCACAATTTGCGGCGCGCCATGTGCGCGACAACCTGGCGGCCTTTGTGTGCGGGCTCGACGGCTGCGGCGCGGGAGCCATCCGCTTTGAGGGTGGGCAGGTGGTGTCGCCCAAGGCGACGCGCAGCTTTGACGAGGTGGTCAAACTCGCCTACGCCAACCGCATCCAGCTCTGGAGCGACGGCTTCTACCGCACGCCCAAGATTCACTACGACAAGACCACCTTGAGTGGCCGGCCGTTTTATTACTTTGCCTACGGCGCGGCCTGCACCGAAGTGGCCATCGACACCCTCACCGGCGAGAGCAAAGTGCTCAAGGTCGATGTGCTGCACGATGTGGGCCGAAGCATCAACCCCGCGATCGACATCGGCCAGATCGAGGGCGGCTTTGTGCAGGGCATGGGCTGGCTGACTACCGAGCAACTGGTGTGGAACGACAAAGGCTACTTGGCTACGCACGCGCCCAGCACCTACAAGATCCCCACAGCGGGCGACATCCCGGCCCACTTTCGCGTCGACCTGTGGCCCGAACCCAACCGGGAAGACAATGTGTTTGGCAGCAAGGCGGTGGGCGAGCCGCCCTTCATGCTGGCCATCAGCGTGTACGAGGCGCTGCGCGATGCCATCGCCCAAGCGCGCGGCGACGGCATGGCGGTCACACTCACCGCACCCGCCACCGCGGAGAACGTGCTGCACGCGCTCAGCAAACAAGCCACCCCATGAACGACACCATCACCCAATTCATCGCCCAGCACCGCATCCACGAAGTGGAATGCGTCATTCCCGACATGACCGGCATCGCCCGGGGCAAGATTCTTCCCAAAGACCTGTTCCTGGCAGCGGGCGAAATGCGGCTTCCCAAAAGCGTGCTGCTCAACACCGTCAATGGCCAGCAGCCCGACAACGGCCCGTTTGTCGGCGAGACCGACCCCGACATGGTCTGCATCCCCGACATCCGCACCGCCCGTGTGGTTCCCTGGGCGGCCGAGCCGGTCGCGGTGGTGATCCACGATTGCCAGGAGTTCGACGGCTCGCCTGTGACCTTGTCGCCGCGCAGCGTGCTGCGCCACGTGGTCGGCCTGTTCGAGGCCAAAGGATGGCAGCCAGTGGTGGCGCCCGAGATGGAGTTCTACCTGGTCGCGCGCCAGCAAAACCCGCACGAACCGCTGCAGCCGCCGCTGGGGCGCTCGGGCAAGCCCGAGGCGGGCCGGCAGTCGTACTCGATTGACGCGGTCAACGACTTTGACCCCTTCTTCATGGAGCTGTCGCAGTTTTGCGAAGTGCACCGCCTGGGCGTGGAGACGCTGATCCACGAAGCGGGCGCTGGGCAAATGGAAATCAACTTTTCGCATGGCGACCCGATGGACCTGGCCGACCGGGTGTTTTTGTTTAAGCGCACGGTGCGCGAAACCGCCTTGCGCCACGGCATTTTTGCCACCTTCATGGCCAAACCCATGGAGCGCGAACCTGGCAGCGCTATGCACATCCACCAAAGCGTGCTGGACCAAGACACCGGCCACAACGTGTTTTCGCTGCCCGACGGCAGTGCCAGCCCGCTGTTTACCCACTACATCGGTGGGCTGCAAAAGTACGTGCCCCAGGTCATGCCCATGCTGGCGCCCTACGTCAATTCCTACCGGCGGCTCTCGCGCTTCATGTCTGCGCCCATCAATGTGCAATGGGGCCACGACAACCGCACCTGCGGCATCCGCATCCCCAAGTCTGGCCCCGACGCGCGACGCGTAGAAAACCGAGTGCCCGGTGTGGACGTCAACCCTTACCTGGCCATGGCCGCCACCCTGGCCTGCGGCTACCTGGGCATGACCGAGCAGATCGCGCCGTCCAGTCCGATGACCAGCAGCGCCTGGGACCTTGACTTTGAATTGCCCAACCACCTCGAAGACGCGCTCTCGCGCATGCGTGCTTGCGAGGCACTGGAGAAGGTTCTGTTCCCCGAGTTCGTCAAAGCCTTCTGCGCTGTCAAAGAGCTTGAGTACGCTACCTACAACCGCGTCATCAGCTCCTGGGAGCGCGAACACTTGCTGCTGCTGGTGTAAACGAATCTGAAAAGCACCATGCCAAGCGCCACGCCCACCCCCAACACCAGCCCAGCGAGTGGCAGCGCGCCGCCGCACCCAGGCTTACCCGCAGCAGACGCTCCCAGCAACCCCACACCAGCGCGCCTTTCGGCCAGCCGTCTGCAAGCGATGGCCGCGTCCGAGCGCGCACGCTATGTCGCCGCCAACCCGCGCTCCCAGGCACTGGCCGAGCGCGCCGCCGCCCATTGGCTTTTTGGCGTGCCGCTGCATTGGATGAACGACTGGTCCACACCGTTTGCGCTGCATGTGGCGCACGCCAGCGGCGCCACCGTCACCGACGTGGACGGCAACATCCGTGTGGACTTTTGCCTGGGCGACACCGGCGCCATGTTCGGCCACGCAGCACCTGCCGTGGCACAGGCGGTAGCCACCCAGATGCAACGCGGCTGCACCACCATGCTGGCCACCGAAGACGCAGCCTGGGTGGGCGAGGAGCTGGCGCGCCGCTTTGGCTTGCCGGTGTGGCAAAGCGCCATGACCGCCAGCGATGCCAACCGCTTTCTGCTGCGCTGGGTGCGCGCTGCCACCGGGCGCAAAAAACTGCTGGTCTTCAACGGCTGCTACCACGGCACCGTGGACGATGTGTTTGTCGATCTGGTGCGCGGCAAGCCGCAGATGCGCGACAGCCTGCTCGGCCAGGTGGTGGACCTGACAGCGCACACCGTGGTGGTGGAGTTCAATGACCTGCCCGCACTGCAAGCCGCGCTGCAGGAGGGCGATATCGCCTGTGTGCTGGCCGAACCGGTGATGACCAACATTGGCATGGTGCTGCCAGAGGATGGGTTTTGGCAGCAGGCGCAAGCCCTGATACGCCAACACGGGGCCTTGCTGATCTTGGACGAGACGCACACCCTGAGCAGCGGCTGTGGTGGCTACGCCCAGGCCCACGGCCTGCAGCCCGATGCGCTGGTGCTGGGCAAACCCATGGGTGGCGGCGTGCCTTGTGCCGTCTACGGCTTCAGCGCGGAGCTGGCCCAGCGCGCCATGCAAGCCAAGCGCGACGCGCCGCCGGGCCACTCTGGCATTGGCACCACCTTGACTGCCAATATGCTGGCCATGGCCGCCATGCGCGCCACGCTGGGCGCGGTGGCCACCGAGGCCGCTTACGCGCACATGCTGCGAATAGCCGACCGCATGGCGAAGGGCCTGCGCGACTGCATTGCGCGCCATGCGCTGCCGTGGTGCGTGACCCAGGTCGGCGCGCGCTGCGAGTTCCAGTTCGGGCCGATCGCACCACGCAACGGCAGCGAGGCCGCCAGCCTGATGGACGCCGAGCTCGAACAACTCATCCACCTGGCCCTGCTCAACCGCGGCGTCATGATCACGCCGTTCCACAACATGTTGCTGGCCTGCCCCGCCACCACCGAGGCGCAGGTGGAGTCGCTCTTGCGCGCGCTCGACGAGGTGCTGGCGCTTCTCACGCAGCCTTGAAGCGCAGGCGCAGCCCGGCCACCGGCGAACCAGTACCCCAACCCGGACCAACGCAGTGCCCCGCCCAGCTCCATCTCAGGCCGAGCCCTGGCTCCCCTAGAGTGCCTGGACCGTTTGGTGCCTACACCCCGGCCAGCGAGCGCAGGCCCTTGGGGTCCACCAAATTGAGCACCCTTCCTGAGCCGCTGATGAGGCTGCGCTCGCGCAGGTGCCGCAACACCCGCGACAGGGTTTCCGGAGCGATTCCCAACTGGGCGGCGATCAGGCGCTTTCGCTGCTGCAAGCGCACTGCCATCACACCCATGTGGCTGGACTGCGCTTGGCTGAGCAGCCACTCGGCGAACCTGGCCTCAGCGTCCTTGGCCAGCCGGCTCACCGCCAGCTCGGCCTGGCGGCGGTAGGCGCGCGCCATGTCGGTCAGGACCGAACGCGTCCACTGCGCAGACTGGGTTAACTGGGCCTGAAACTCATCGATAGGTACCCAGCGCAGCTGCACTTGCGACTCGGCCAGGCCATCGACCGCACTGGGTAAGCCCAAAACGGCCGCATTGACCTCCAGCCAGCACGGGCCTTGCACCACGCCCAATTGGTGCTCCAGGACAGAGCTTGGTCCAGCGTCACCCGGGGCGGTGGCTACCGCCAAACCCAGGACCACCCGGCCGGACTCCAGAAAGACGGCTTGCGTGGGCCGTGCGCCACGACGCAGCAGCACCGCACCTTCGGCAACGGTGTGCACCGGGTAGGCAGACAGAAAATTGGGGGTGCCGCTGGCAAGCATAGCCCGCACTGTGCCGCCTTGACCCAGCTTGGGCTTTGAGACAGATCAAACATCGGCCGCCGGCGCTTGCGGATTCGGCACCAGCGAGCGGGGTTACAGCACCAAGATGGCGCGGAAGTCGTTGACGTTGGTGTGCGTGGGGCCAGTCACCAGCAAATCGCCAAGGGCCTCGAAGTAGCCGTAGGCATCGTTGCGATCCAGATGGTCGACCAGTTTGGCGCCCAGCGCCTGCGCGCGGGCCAGCGTGTCGGGCGCCACGTACGCACCTGCGTTGTCTTGGACCCCGTCAATGCCGTCGGTGTCCGCCGCCAACGCCCAGACGCCATTTTGCCCTTGCAAAGCCAGCGCCAAACCCATGCAGAACTCCCCGGCGCGCCCGCCACGCCCCTTGGCAGCGCCGGCGGGCAAGGGGCGAACCGTCACCGTGGTTTCGCCCCCGCTCAATATCACACAAGGCGTGGCGAATGGCTGACCTGTTTGGGCCACCGCGCGGGCCAGGGCCGCGTGCACTTTGGCTACCTCGCGCGACTCGCCTTCGATGGCGTCGCTGAGCACATAGGCCGCCAAGCCGGTTGCGCGGGCCGCATCTGCTGCAGCTTGCAGCGCCTGCTGCGGGGTAGCAATCAGGTGCACCTCGTTGCGCTCGAACACCGCGTCGCCTGGCTTGGGCGTTTCCAGCGCGCCGCTGGCCAGTTGCGCTGCGATGGCAGGCGGTACCGCAATGCCATAGCGCCGCAAGATGTCTTGCGCCTGGGCGCAGGTGGTGGGATCGGGCACCGTGGGGCCGCTGGCGATCACCGAGGGATCGTCGCCGGGCACGTCGCTGATCAGCAAGGTCACCGCCCGTGCCGGCGCACACGCTGCGGCCAAGCGCCCACCTTTGATGCGCGAGAGGTGTTTGCGCACGCAGTTCATCTCGCCGATGTGGGCACCGCTTGCCAGCAGGGCTTGGTTGATGCGCTGCTTGTCCTGCAATTCCAGTCCGAGCGCGGGCAGCGTCAGCAAGGATGAGCCACCGCCCGAAATGAGGCACAGCACCAAGTCCTGGTCGCTCAGGCCCTCGGTAAGCGCAAGCATGCGCTCGGCCGCCTGCAGCCCGGCGGCGTCAGGCACCGGATGCGCCGCCTCCACCACCCTGATGCGGGGCGCTACGCCGTTGGGGCGCTCCGGCGTGTGGCCGTAGCGGGTGACCACCAAGCCATCCAAGGCCGCATCGGCGGGCCACAAGGCCTCGACCGCGTGGGCCATGGCACCGGCCGCCTTGCCGGCGCCCAGCACCAGGGTGCGCCCACCAGCCGCAGGCCGCATGGGCAAAAAAGCAGCGGTGTTGTGCAAGGGCAGCGCGCGGCGCACTGCAACATCAAACAAGTACCGCAAAAAATCGCGCGGCTGGGTGTGGGGATCGGGCGCGCTGTCGGTCTGGTTCATGGTGTGATTGGAGCGGTCGGCGGACGCTATGATTGTGCCGCACAGCCCGGTATGCACGGCAACGAGGCGCTCGCCTGTGGAAGCAGCGCGGGCGGCCTCCATCGGGATTCGGCCTCGGTCTTTTTGTCTTTATCCCAGCCAAAAGCCATGCCGACCCTTCTTATCCACAACGCCCACACCGTAGCTACCCAAGACGCGACCCAGCGCGAGCTGCGCAACGCCTCGGTGTTCGTGTGCGACAACCGCATCGAATGGCTAGGCGCCACCGCCGACCTACCGCCACAGGCCTTGCAGGCGGACACTGTCATCGACGCCCGCGACCACCTGGTCACACCCGGCTTGGTCAACACCCACCACCACATGTACCAAAGCCTGACGCGGGCGATTCCAGAGGTGCAAAACGCCGAGCTCTTTGGCTGGCTGCGCGGCCTCTACCCGATCTGGGCCGGGCTTACGCCCGAGATGGTGGCCGTGTCCACCCAGGTGGCCATGGCCGAGCTGCTGCTCTCGGGCTGCACCACCAGCAGCGACCACCTTTACATCTACCCCAACGGCGTGCGCCTGGAAGACAGCATCGCGGCAGCCCAAGACATCGGCATGCGCTTCGTGGCCACGCGCGGCAGCATGAGCGTTGGGCAAAGCCAGGGCGGTCTGCCGCCCGACCAAGTGGTGGAACGCGAGGACTTCATCCTCCAAGACACCCAGCGCTTGATCGAAACCCACCACGATGCAAGCTGGGGCGCGATGACCCAAATTGCGGTTGCGCCCTGCTCGCCCTTTAGCGTCAGCCGCGACCTGATGCGCGAGTCCGCCGCCTTGGCGCGCGCTTACGGCGTGCGCTTGCACACCCACCTGGCGGAAAACGACCACGACCTGGCCTACTCGCAGGCGAAGTTCAACTGCACCCCTGCGCAATACGCCCAAGACCTGGGCTGGTTGGGTAGCGACGTGTGGCACGCGCACTGCGTCAAGCTCGACGCAGACGGCATCAGCCTGTTTGCTGCTAGCCGCACCGGCGTGGCCCATTGCCCCTGCAGCAACATGCGCCTGGCCAGCGGTATTGCCCCAATTCGGCGCATGCTCGATGCTGGCGTTCCCGTTGGGTTGGGCGTGGATGGCAGCGCCAGCAACGACGCGGCCCACATGGTCAACGAGGCCCGCACGGCTTTGCTGCTGGCACGTGTAGGCCGCGCCATGCAACCGCCCGAGATGCGCGATGGCCGCACGTTCTTTGGCTGCGACTTGGGCCCCGCTGAAATGACCGCGCGCGACGCACTGCGCATCGCCACGCTCGGCGGCGCAAAGGTGCTGGGCCGCGCCGACATCGGCGCTCTGTCACAGGGTATGTGCGCTGATCTTGCGCTCTTTGACTTGCGCACCTTGGGCTTTGCCGGCGGCGCAGTGCACGACCCGGTAGGCGCCTTGCTGCTGTGCGCCAGCCCGCAAGCGGCTTACACCATCGTCAACGGGCGCTTGGTGGTGCAGCAAGGCCAACTCACAACCCTTGAACTCGCGCCCCTGCTGGAGCGGCACAACCGCTTGGCAGTTCAATTGGCGCAGACCGCGCACTAGGTCGGTCAGGTAGCCCCTCGCTGCGCGTTGCAGCGACCCGGCCACTCTTGCGCTCCATCGCTCTGCAAGGTCGCCCGGTGCAGGCACACCAACCCCAATAAGCACTTGTAGCGCGCGGGGTAGTGTCCGTACTCGAACAGTAGCGCCCGCCCGGCGTTCTCAAGTCCCTAGAGTCCGACGGCGTCGAACGCCAGCTTCGCCATCCGCCCCCTGCGCGCGGAGCGCCCGTGGCGTCCGGCACGACCCACTCCACACGAAGTCCAAGGGCACCACCATGAAGAACGCTGCAGACCTGCTCCATACCATCGCCGTCAACCACGGCGTGGCGCTCCCCCCCGAGAGCCAGCCCACGCCCACCAAAGTGAGCGCAGCCAAGCGCCGCCGCAAGACCCAAGACGAAGACGACACCGCCCCCACCCACGCCGCCGAGGTCACATCAGACAGCTCCGACAGCGCCGACTCCACCCCAACCCACACAGCCCCCAGCAACACCAGCGTGCAAACCGCAGACGCTGCGTTCGCCGCCGGCGAAGGCGATGCTGCATCCACCCTGGGCAGCACCTACTCCAGCGCACTCCCCAGCACGCAGGGCAGCGAAGGCACTGCAGCCCAACGCAGCGCGTCAGACTCCAGCCCCCTATGGCTGCCGCTGACCGTGCTGGCCGCCGGTGGAGTCGCCAACTACTACGCCAACAGCAACACCGCCTCGCCATCCCCGACAGGCTTTACCGTGTCCGGCACTGCCGTCTTGGGGCCTGTGATTGAAGGCCACAGTCTCACGGTATTTGTCTACCGGGCCGATGGGACCTTGCTGCAGCAGGCCAGCGTCAACCCGGACGGCAGTTACGCGCTCAGCGTCACCGAAAACTACACCGGCGTGCTCTTGCTGCGCCTGGTCGACTCCAGCAGCGACGCCGACTACCGCGACGAGGCCAGCGGCACCGCCAAGGACTTGGCAGCTGATCTGCGTGCTGCCACCGTCATCACGGCGCCGGGCAGCTACACGGTCCACATCAACCCGCTGACCGAGCTGGTAGTGCGCCAGCTCGGCTTGGCCGGTGGCGACAACGCCAGCTCTGCGGTGAGCCTAGCCGGCGTTTCGGCTAGCGCCATCGCCCAGGCCAACAGCCTGGTGGCGACTGCGCTGGGCTTATCCGGCACCAACATCGTCAGCAGTGCCGCCGTTGCCGCCGTAGGCTCCGACGGCAGCGCCAACCCCGCCGTCAACGACTTGGGGTTGGTGCTGGCAGCCCTCTCGGGCATAGAAGTCGGGCACGGCTTCAATACGGAGCAGATGCTGCAAGACCTGTCCTTGCGCCTGACAGACAGCAGCGGCCATTCGGCACTGGCGTTTGATCTGATTGCTGGCCTGGCCAACGTGGATAGCGTGCGTGGGCGCATCGGCGCGTTTGCACAGTCTTTGGGTCTTTCGAGCACCGATGCACAAGCCGCTGCCAGCGCCTGGATCGCTATCTACGCGCTGGCCGATGGCAGCGCAGGCAGTGCAGCACGCCCCAGCGCTCAGGAGTACACCGCCATTGGCATCACCGGGGTGCAGCCGGCCCAAGCCAGCTTGCTGGGCGATGCCATCGAACTCCAGGGCCGCAGTGCCATCAACTCCGTGGGCGAGGTGCAGTCCCTGGCAGACATTGCAACCAAGGTCATGCTGCACGCAGCAGGGCAAGCGCAGACCCTCACCCAGGCAGAGCTGGAGTCTTTGGGCATCACCGCCCTCAACCCAGCGCGCTTGGCCGATCTGCTGCACACCTTAGAGGCCAGCCCAGACGATGGCAGCGGTGCAGACACCCTGGCCGAGCTCCAAGCCATGGTGGACAGCACCGCTCCGGGTGCGCCCAGCTTTGACTTCGCGGCACCCAGCGGCGAGCCTGCCCAGCCTTATGTGGTCAACATCGAGACCGCAGCAATCCCCTTGACGGGCGCAGTCGAGGGCGCGGCCACCACAGTTCTGCTGCAGATCGGCATTCTGGCGCGCGAGGTCGCTGTCACCAATGGGGTGTGGAGCTACACCTTAACGGCAGTCGACTTGGAAGCCCTGGACCAAAGCACGGTCAGTCTGGTGGCTACAGCGCGTGATGCGGCTGGCAATACCAGCGCACATTCCGACTCCTTGGAGTTGACCGTCGACCTGCTGGCGCCCGATGCACCCGCCCTCACCAGCGTCACCGCCGATAGCTTCTCCACGGATGCCGTCTCCGGCGCGGTCACCATCAATGTGCAGCGGCGCGACGCCAGCTCCGGTGTGGTGATCCGTGGTACCTGTGAACCAGGCGCCACAGAGGTTCGATTGGTCTTTGACAGCGCGCCAGGCACCGAGCACCTGACAGAGATTGACACCGCTAACAACACGTGGACCTACGTCCTGCGCGCAGGCGACATCGACGCCATGGAGCAAGGCCACGAGACCATCACCGTCACCCAGACCGACGCAGCAGGCAACACCGGAACCGCTTCTGCCTCCTTGAACCTCAACATCGACACCGTGGTGCCCGATGCCCCAGCGATCGCTTCGATCTCTACTGACAGTGCCTCCGACCAGACCACCATCAATGCAGCAGAGCGCAACTCCCAAGCCGGGGTGCTCATCAGTGGCACCAAGGAAGCTGGCGCCTCCGTGACCTTGCGCCTGGGCCAGCGCCCCGATGGCTCCTTCGCCAGAACCATTGAGATCGCAGCTTCCGCTGCCGAATCCTGGAGCTACACCCTCACTGAGGATGACTACTCTGCCATGGGCGAAGGCCTCGATGCCTTCTCGGTCACCCAGACCGATGCTGCGGGCAATACCAGTGTCGCTTTGGCTGCGCTGGATATCAGCGTCGATACCAATGCTCCGCTTGCGCCCACGGTCACCGCGGTCTCCGCTGGCGCCTCCATCAATGCCGCTGAGCGCGATGCCGGTGTCACCTTGAGCGGCACCGGCGAAGTCGGTGCCACCGTGACGGTGCACTTTAGCCATACGGAGTTGGGCAACACCATCTCCACCGAGGTGGGCACCGCCACCGTGGGCAATGACGGCAATTGGAGTGTGCGGGTTGCCCCTGATCAAATCCCTCAGATGGCCAGCGGTTCGGTCTCCTTCACGGCCACCCAGACAGACGTCGCTGGCAACCCCAGTGTAGATTCCGATGCGGTGCAAGTGAACGTCGATACCGAGATCGGCAGCATCGCTCTCCTACGCCCCCCCGCCTTCATCGGTCTCGGTGATGTCGACTTGACGGCCTTCAATGGCACGTGCGACATCGGCGCCTCGGTCAGGCTGTACCTTGATGGCGACACTGTTGGGCGCGCGATTGACGTCACCAACGGAACGTTCCGCTTTACCTTCAGCGAGTTGGAGGTTGAGCACATGCAACAAGGCGAGGAGACATTGAAGTTGGTGCAGACCGATGACGCAGGCAACTCCAGCGAGCTAACGTTCCGGGTCCATGTTGATACGTTGGCGCCTGATATGCCGGGATTTGAAGCAGTTGGCGGCGGAAGTCAGATCATCAATGCCAGTATGGCCTCTGCAGGCGTCACGCTAAAGGGCACCTGCGAACCCAACGCCCAAGTTACCGTGCACATCGATGGTGGAGACTTAAACGGTCAAGCGCTCGTAGCGCAAACCACCAACGGAAGGTGGCAGCTGGTGTTGACCCTGGAGCAACTGGCCAGTCTGACAGATGGACGTTACTCGTTCCAGGTGATTCAGCAAGACGAGGCAGGAAACCAATCCGAAAGCGCTGGTCGCTCAATCACCATAGACAAAACACCACCAATCGCTCCCACCATCGGTGTGCTCAACGGAGACACCAACTTCACCAGCGCCGACCTTGCAAACGGCGGCACAGTGACCCTGACGGGCAGCAAAGAAGCCAACGCTTCCGTTACCCTGCATTGGGGTCTGCGAAGCGATGGCACATTCGCCAGAACCATCACCTCACCGCACACCACAAGCACCACCTGGAGCTACACCCTCAATCCAGAAGACTACCTCGCAATGGGCCAAGGAGCGGACCAAATTTCGGTAACCCAGACCGACCTCGGCGGCAACACCGGAATTGCAACGACCTTGGATGTGGACGTTGACCTTAGCACCATTGCAGCGCCCACCATTGATACGGTGGCTGGTAACAACATCATTAACGCCACCGAGCGCGATGCCCCGACCGGCGTCACCATCAAGGGTACAAAAGAGAGCGGTGCAACTGTCTTGCTTATCGTGCGCAGGGCTGATGATTCCTCCAAGGCAATAGAAGTCACCCTGGCAAGCTCGCAGAGTACCGAGTGGAGCTATGTGATGACCAGCAGCGACTACACCGTGCTCGGTGAAGGTGTGATGGAGGTAGTTGCAAGGTCGTTCGACGCAACCAAGGGCTTGAGCCCAGACTCCACCTTGCAATTGACCATCGACACCGTGGCCCCAGCAGGGCCCCCAACCATCGTGGGCAACATCACGGGCGACAACATCATCAATGCGCAGGAGGCAGCAAACGGAGTCACCCTGACTGGCACTTGCGAACCCAACGCCAAGGTTCATTTGTCTATTACTTTGAGTTTACACATCATGGACGTGGAAGCAACGGTGGTCGGCACCACGTGGACCTGTTTTTTAAGTAGCGCAACCATTAAGCTTTTTTTTGGGACAGGTGACGTAGAGATCTCATTCAACCAGGAGGATGCCGCAGGCAATCTCGGTCCCACTTCAAGCTTCATGCTCAGCAACGACTTCATCGCTCCAGATGCTCCCACGATCGGTGTGCTAGGCGGAGACACCAACATCACCCGTGCCGACTTTGCAAACGGCGGCGCAGTGACCCTGACGGGCAGCAAAGAACCCAACGCTTCCATTACCCTGCATTTGGGTCTGCAAGGCGATGGCACATTCGCCAAGTCCATCACCTTGATCCGTCCCGCAAGCACCACCTGGAGCTACACCCTCACACCAGAAGACTACCTCGCAATGGGCCAAGGAGCGGACCAAATTTCGGTAACCCAGACCGACTTTGCCGGCAACACCGGAATTGCAGCGACCTTGGATGTGAACGTCGACACTGTCGCACTGCAAAACCTGTCCATCAATGCAGTCTCCACCGACAACACCATCACCACCACCGAAGTCGGCGCCCTGATCACCGGAACCCGCGAGAACGAGGCAACGGTCAGCCTGCGGTTGGGTACTGCAACGGCGCTCACCGTGAGCTCTGGCGCAGGCACCTCCTGGAGCTACGCGCTCACCCAGGCAGACATCACCAGCATGGGACTGGGCTCCGAAGATTTGACTGTGACCCAAACCGACCGCGCCGGCAACGTGAGCGCTACCACGACGCTCACCATCAACGTGGTCGCCGCAGCAGCACTGGCGCAGCAGAGCAGCGCCGGTGTGCAGCTTGCCAGCCCGGCCACTGCCGACCTCACATCCCTGTGGGCTGCCTTCAATGGCAGCAGCACCAGCCCCGGTACGCCGCAGGACGCGCCGCTGGGCTGGTTTGGCACGCTGGCAGTCCAGAGCGACTGGTCTGACCAGGCCAGCGCAACAGGCCACTACACCGTCTCGGTAGGCGGCGTGGTGGCTGAGGCCCAGGACAACGCGCTGCACTACGTGGCCTTGCAGGTGCTGTAGGCCCACAAGGCGCCCGCACCCACCGGGTGCTCGCAGCAGGCGAGCGCAGCGCGGGCTCAGTGGGTGGGGGCGCCGCCTTCAAACCAGCGCCGAATGAGGTCGCGCTCGGCCTCGGTGATGCCGGTGGAGTTGTTCATGGGCATGCTGCGGCTTACCACCACCTGTTGGTACACCGCTTGGGCGTGGGTGGCCAGTGCCTGGGGCGTGTCCACACGCACGTTTTTCATTTGCACCTGGTCGGCGTGGCACATGTAGCAGCGCTGGGCCAACACCGGCTGTATTTGCGCGTAGCCTACGGGGCCGCTCTGGGCCACAGCAGGCCCCGTGCCAGCACCGCTTGCTCCCCCAGCAGCAGTTGCACCTGCGCTGGAGCTTGCGTCCGAGGCTGCACTGGCAGTGCTGGGGCTTTGCGGCGCCGGAGCCAGCCAGGCCACGGCCCCCACAATGCACGCCACACCGACCGCCGCATACGGCCAAGGGTGGGCGTTGCGTCCCAGCTTGAATCCGTGGCGCAGCACAAAAAACTGGCGGATGGCGGCGCCCGCAAACATCATGATGATGAGCACCAGCCAGTTCTGCGGGTGGCTGTAGGTGAAGCTGTAGTGGTTGCTCAGCATGGCAAACAGCACTGGCAGGGTGAAGTAGGTGTTGTGCACACTGCGCTGCTTGCCGCGCTTGCCGTGGATGGGGTCCACCGGCTGGCCCGCCTGGATGCTGGCCACCATGGCACGCTGGCCGGGGATGATCCAGAAGAACACATTGGCGCTCATGGCGGTGGCGATCATGGCGCCCACCAGCAAGAACGCGGCGCGTCCGGCAAACCAGTGGCAGGCCAGCCAGGCCGCAATGCACACCAACACCGCCACCAGCGCGCCCACGATAGCGTCGCCGTTTTTGCGCTGCCCAAAAATGCGGCAAATGGCGTCGTAGGCGAGCCAGAACACCACCAAAAATCCCAGCGCTACCGCCACCGCCGCCGCCGGTGCCCAGTCCATCACCGACTTGTCAATCAGGTAGGTGCCCGCGCTCCACAGGTAGGACACGGTAAACAGCGCAAAACCGGTCAGCCAGGTGCTGTAGCTCTCCCAGTAAAACCAGTGCAGGTGCTTGGGCAGTTGCGGCGGCGCGCCGGCAAACTTGACCGGGTGGTAGAAGCCGCCACCATGCAACGCCCACAACTCGCCGCTGACGCCTTGGCGCTTGAGGTCCTCTTCCTCGGGCGGCGTGAGGCTGCTGTCCAAAAACACAAAGTAGAACGAGGAGCCCACCCACGCGATGGCGGTAATCACATGCGCCCAGCGCAAAAGCAAGTTGGCCCAGTCGAGGAGGTAGCTTTCCATGGTTGTTTATCCTGCGTGCGAAAAAAGGGGTTTTGGAGCCGAAGCGGTATCGGAACCAGCGGCGACTGTGTCAGTCTGCAGCCCCGCAGCCAACGAACTGGGCGGTGGCACAGCGGTCCGGCTGGCCACTTGCAAGAGTTGGGCCGCCACGCCCACGGCAATCACTTCGGGGCGCTTGTCGGCAATGCCTGCCACACCAATCGGGCAGGTCACATAGTCCAGCTCGGCCTGCGTGAAGCCGCGCGCCAGCAGTCGCTGGCGAAACGATGCCCATTTGGTTTTACTGCCGATCAGGCCCACGAAAGGCAGGTCGCCGCGCGCCCGCTGGCGCTGCAGGCAGGCGCTGACGATGTCCAGGTCTTCGGCGTGGCTGAAGCTCATGATCACAACCAGGCTGTGCGCGGGCAGGCTGGCCACGGCGCCATGCACCGGCTGCGAGTGCTCGCACTGCACCGACTGCGCCAGTTCTGGGGGGAACACGCTGTCGCGGCTGTCAATCCAGAGCAGCTGCACCGGCAGGCGCGAGAGCACTTCGGCCAGCGCCAACCCCACATGCCCGGCGCCAAACAGTGCCACCGGAACCCCCGCTGGTGCGAGTTGCCGCGCTAGCCGCGCCACATCGACCGCTCCCACCGGCTCAAAAGCCAGCACCACCTGACCGCCGCAGCACTGTCCCAGGCTGGGGCCCAGCGGGTAGCGTACGCTGGCGTCCACCGCCTCGCCCGCCAGCAGGCGGTGGGCGTGGGCCAAAGCGTCGAGCTCCAAGCGGCCACCGCCCACGGTGGCCAGCGCGCCATCGGCAAACACCGCCATCCAGGCGCCCACCTCGCGTGGCACGGAGCCCTGTGTGGATACCACTCGGACGAGCACCGCGTCCTGGGTGCGCAGCCGCGATAAGAATTGCGCCAAATGGTCCATCATTGGTGGCTGTTCCATCGCAACCGCCGCGGGCTGTGACAATCTCGGGCACAGTACGCGCCAGACGCCCCCAGTGGAGACCGACCATGTGGCAGCCCCCGACTAGCTATGTCCTTTGCGCAGCCTGCGCCCCCAACAAGCAAGCCGCCGTCCACGCTGATGCGGCCCGAAGTGCCCCAAGCAACCTGACGTGGCGCCCCCCTCGCTGCGCACTGGCGCTGGGGCTGGCTGCGTTGATCGCTGGCTGCGCCACACCGCCACCGCCCGCACCACCCCCCCCCGCAGCACAGACACAGCCGCCCCGCGTGGCGGCCCCGGTGCTGCCCAAACCGCCACCCGCGCGTGCGCCCGAGCCCAGCGGCCCGGTCTCGGTGGCCACCTCGCCACGGGCTTACCGGGTGGATGCGGCCTCGCACCTCTACGCGCGCAACGCAGAGCGCATCTTCAAGGGCCAGTTGCCGCCGCTGCTGTATGCCATTGGGGTGCTGGAGGTGGACATCGATGCTGTCGGCCGGGTGGCCGACCTGCGCTGGATGCGCGCGCCCAAGCACGCGCCTGAAGTGGTGGCCGAGATCGAACGCTCGGTGCACGCCGCCGCGCCCTACCCAGCACCGCTGCGCATGGGGCGAGTCACCTACACCGACACCTGGCTGTGGCACAAAAGCGGGAAGTTTCAACTCGACACCCTCACCGAGGGCCAACGATAAAGTCATGAGCCCCGGTAGGTGGAGTAGCTCCAGGGGCTGACCAGCAGCGGCACGTGGTAGTGCTGGTCGGCATGGGCCACGCCAAAGTCCAGGCTGACTTGGTTCAAAAAGTTGGGCTCAGGTAGCACGACGCCGCGCGCCTTGAAGTACGCCGCCACCTCGAACACCAGGCGGTAGGTGCCCACCTTCAGGCTCTGGTTGTCGTAGAGCGGGCCATCGGGGTTGCGACCATCGGCGTTCAGCACCAGCTGCTTGACCAAGGTTGCTGTTCCGCCCTCGGTGGTGTACAAGGCTACGGCCATGCCGCTGGCCGGGGTGCCGTGCATGGTGTCCAAAACATGTGTGCTCAATCCCATGGGGTGCCTCGCGGGTTGGATGCGCTTTGTATGCTGCGTTGTGGGTGCTGCGGTAGGAGATGCCGATTGCTCGGGCGCCAGGATGGAGCCAAGTGTATTCATCTTGCAACGCGGGAGATAACATCCGGGCATGCGCCCGCTCTCCAACCGTACTGCACCGCCCGCGCCCCGACGCCCATGAGCCACTACGACAGCACCCTGCCCTACCCCCGTGATTTAACCGGCTACGGCCGCACCCCACCCCATGCCGCTTGGCCCGGCGGCGCCCGCATCGCGGTGCAGTTTGTGCTCAATTACGAAGAGGGCGGCGAAAACAGCGTGCTGCACGGGGATGCGGGTTCGGAGCAGTTTCTTTCCGAGATGTTCAACCCGGCGAGCTACCCCGAGCGCCATATCAGCATGGAAGGCATTTACGAATACGGCTCGCGCGCCGGGGTGTGGCGCATCCTGCGCGAGTTTGAAAAGCGCGGCCTGCCGCTGACCGTGTTTGGCGTGGGCATGGCGCTGGAGCGCCACCCCGAGTTGACCGCCGCCTTTGTCGAACTGGGCCACGAGATCGCCTGCCACGGCTGGCGCTGGATCCACTACCAAAACATGGACGAGGCCACCGAGCGCGAGCACATGCGGCTGGGTATGGATGCGATTGAGCGTCTGGCCGGCAGCCGCGCCTTAGGCTGGTACACCGGTCGCGACAGCCCCAACACCCGCCGCCTGGTGGCCGACTATGGCGGCTTTGCCTACGACAGCGACTACTACGGCGACGACCTGCCCTTTTGGATGCAAGTGCGCAAAACCGACGGCAGCGTGGTGCCCCAACTCATCGTGCCCTACACCCTGGACTGCAACGACATGCGCTTTGCCCTGCCCCAGGGCTACTCGCATGCCGACCCGTTCTACCAGTACCTCAAAGACACCTTCGATGCGCTCTACGCCGAGGGCGATCCCGCTGGTCTGAACCAACCGTCCATGATGAGCATCGGCATGCACTGCCGCCTGCTGGGCCGTCCGGGGCGCATCACCGCCTTGCAGCGCTTTTTGGACCACATCGCAGCGCATGACAGGGTGTGGGTCTGCCGCCGCCTGGACATCGCCCAGCACTGGCGCGCAACCCACCCGTTTGTGGAGTAAGCGTGGCAGCCACCTTGCAGAAACTCAACACCGCCAGCGCCGAAGACGCGCTGGCCTTGCTCGACGGCTTGTACGAACACTCGCCCTGGATTGCGCAATCGGCGCTGGCGCAGCGGCCGTTTGTGTCGCTGGCCGCGCTCAAGCACGCTATGGCGCGCGTAGTGGCTGGCAGCAGCAAAGAGGCGCAACTGGCGCTCTTGCGTGCTCACCCCGAGCTAGCAGGCAAGGCCATGGTGGACAAAAGCCTGACCGCCGAATCCACCCACGAACAAAACACCGCCGGGCTGACCCGCTGCACGCCGCAGGAGTTTGCCCACATCCAGCAGCTCAATGCCGACTACAACGCGCGCTTTGGCTTCCCATTCATCTTGGCGGTGCGCGGGCCGCGCGGCACGGGATTGGGCAAGGCCGAGATCATCGCCACCTTCGAGCGCCGCCTGAAAAACCACCCCGACTTCGAGCTGCAAGAGTGCCTGCGCAATGTGCACCGCATTGCCGAGATTCGGCTGAGCGACAAGTTCGGCGTTTCACCCACGCTGGGCAACCTGGTGTGGGACTGGCAAGAATCGCTGGCGCAGCACACCGACCCCGGCTACGCCGAGCGCGGCCAGCTCACGGTCACTTACCTGACAGACGCGCACCGCGCCTGCATGCAGCAGATTCGCAACGACATGCTGCAAGCCGGCTGCGATATGGTGGACATTGACGCGGTGGGCAACGTGGTGGGGCGCTACCTGGGCGCGCATGGTGCCACTGCTGCCGCTGGTGGCTCGCCGCGCATGCCCGCGCTGCTCACCGGCAGCCACTTTGATACGGTGCGTAACGGTGGCAAGTACGACGGGCGGCTGGGCATTTATGTGCCGCTGGCCTGCGTCAAGACCTTGGCCGAGCAACAACGCCGCCTGCCGTTTGACCTGGAGATCGTGGCCTTTGCCGAAGAAGAGGGCCAGCGCTTCAAAGCGACCTTTCTAGGCTCGGGCGCACTCACCGGCGACTTTGACCCCAGCTGGCTGGACCAGCGCGATGCAGATGGCATCAGCATGCGCGAGGCCATGCACACCGCCGGTTTGAACCCGCAAGACATTGCCGGCCTGCGCCGCAACCCGGTCTACTACCAAGGTTTTGTGGAGGTGCACATCGAGCAAGGCCCGGTGCTCAACGCGCTGGACCTGCCGCTGGGCATCGTCACCTCCATCAATGCCAGCGTGCGCTACACCGGCGAGGTGCTGGGTACCGCCAGCCACGCCGGCACCACGCCCATGGACCAGCGCCGCGACGCTGCCGCTGCGGTCGCCGAGTTACTGCTGTTTGTAGAACAGCGCGCTCGCGCCGACGGCGACTCGGTGGGTACGGTGGGCCAACTGCTGGTGCCCAACGGCTCCATCAACGTGGTGCCCGGGCGATGCCAGTTTTCGCTGGACTTGCGCGCGCCCAGC
The DNA here is from genome assembly GCF_044236835.1 of Rhodoferax sp. Classification (GTDB taxonomy): domain Bacteria; phylum Pseudomonadota; class Gammaproteobacteria; order Burkholderiales; family Burkholderiaceae_C; genus Allorhodoferax. The sequence goes on along the minus strand of NZ_JBIIGC010000015.1, from coordinate 34,721 downwards.
GATGCGCAGCGCGATGCGCTGGAGCGCGATGTGCTGGCCGCACTGCAGCGCATCTGCAGCGCGCGCGGCGTGGACCACACGCTGACGCAAACCATGCGCGCCAGCGCGGCCCCCAGCGACATTGCCTGGCAGCGGCGCTGGGAGGCCGCCGTCGGCGCCCTGGGCGTGCCGCTGCACCGTATGCCCAGTGGCGCCGGGCACGACGCGATGAAGCTGCACGACATCCTGCCCCAGGCCATGCTGTTTGTGCGTGGACAGAACGCGGGCATCAGCCACAACCAGCTGGAGTCCACCACCAGCGACGATATGCAGCTGGCCATTGACGCCTTTACCCACCTTCTTGAACAACTCGCCAACGGGTCCAAAGACCAGCCATCCCCCACGCACCCCAGTCCAACCCGACACCAACCCTGAGACCGATTTGTAATGACTGTTTCACCTACAACGTACCAACAGCTAGACGCCTGGATCGATGCGCACTTTGATGAGCAGGTGCAGTTTTTGCAGCAACTCATCCAGGTTCCCACTGACACGCCACCCGGCAATAACGCACCGCACGCCGAGCGCGCCGCCGAATTGTTAGGCGCCATGGGTCTGCCCGCTGAAAAGCACCAGGTGCCCGCCGCGCTGGTGCAAGCTGCCGGACTGCAAAGCGTGACCAACCTGGTGGTGCGCCGCCGCTACGGCGATGGCCCCACGGTGGCGCTCAACGCCCATGGCGATGTGGTGCCGCCCGGCGAAGGATGGACCCACGACCCCTACGGCGGCGAGATTGAAGCCGGCAAGATCTACGGCCGCGCCGCAGCGGTGAGCAAATGCGACTTCGCCACCTACGCCTTTGCGGTGCGCGCGCTGGAGTCCTTGGGGCTGCCGCTGCAGGGCGCGGTGGAATTGCTGTTCACCTACGACGAAGAGTTTGGCGGCGAGGTGGGACCAGCGTGGCTGCTCGCCGAGAAAATCACCCGCCCCGATTTGCTGATTGCCGCCGGCTTTAGCTACCAGGTGATCACCGCGCACAACGGCTGCCTGCAAATGGAGGTCACGGTGCACGGCAAGATGGCGCACGCGGCCATCCCCGACTCAGGCATCGACGCGCTGCAAGGAGCGGTGACGATCCTGAATGCGCTCTACGCGCAAAACACCCTGTACCGCCAGGTGCGCTCGCAAGTCGAAGGCATCAACCACCCCTACCTGAACGTGGGCCGTATCGAAGGCGGTACCAACACCAACGTGGTGCCCGGGCGCGTCACCTTCAAACTCGACCGACGCATGATCCCCGAGGAAAACCCATCCCAGGTGGAGGCCACGCTGCGCGAGGTGATTGCCCGCGCCGCGGCGCAAACGCCGGGTATCACTGTCGAGATCAAACGCATCTTGCTGGCCAACGCACTCAAACCGCTGCCAGGAAACAAGCCACTGGTCGAGGCGCTGCAAAAGCACGCCAGCGCTGTCTTTGGCGAGGCCATTCCCGCGCTGGGCACACCGCTGTACACCGATGTACGCATCTTCTGCGAAGCCGGTATTCCGGGCGTGATCTACGGCGCCGGTCCGCGCACCGTACTGGAGTCGCATGCCAAGCGCGCCGATGAGCGCCTGGACCTGGCCGACCTGCGCCGTGCCACCCAAGTGGTGGCGCGCAGCCTGCTGGATTTACTGCAGCCGCCCAGCCCACGCTGAGCCCACCATGGCCACCATCGACGACGACATCTCCAAATGCACCGCCTTGGTGGTGGATGGCAATCCCAACTCACGCGCGATCTTGGTGGCGCAGATGCGCGACCTGGGCCTGCAAACCGTGGTCCAGTCCACGCGCACGGTCGACGCCCGCAGGAAACTCGAGACGCAACGCTTTGACTTTGTATTGTGCGAAATGCACTTTGCCGACGAAAGCGCGTCGGGGCAAGAGCTGCTGGACGACTTGCGCAACAGCCAGCTGCTGCCGTTCCAAACGGTGTTCATCATGATCACCTCGGAGGCCAATTACACCAAGGTGGCAGAGGCGGCAGAGTCCGCACTCGACGGCTACCTGCTTAAGCCCCACAAAGCCAGCCAACTGGCCGAGCGGCTGCAAGTTGCACGGATGCGCAAATTGGCTTTGCAGCACATCTTTAACGCCATCGATACACAGCAGTTCGACCGTGCCAGCGAGTTGTGCGCCGAGCGCTTTGCTTCGCGTGGCCTGTTTTGGTTGTACGCCGGGCGGCTGCGCGCTGAGCTGCTGCTGCGCCTGCAGCGCTACGACGACGCCATGGCGGTCTACCAAGCCATCGCGCAGGAGACCCCGGCGCCATGGGCCAAGTTGGGCATCGCACGTACCCACTTGGAAGCCGGGCGCTTGGGGCAGGCAACGACCGCTCTGGAGAGTCTGATCAAAGAAGACCCCAATTACGTGGAAGCCCACGACGTGCTGGGCCGCACCCACTTTGAGCTGGGGCAATTCGACAAGGCCTTGGCGACTTACAAAGAAGCCGCAGCGATCACACCGTCTGCCATAAGCCGCTTGCAAAACGTCGCGATGATGACCTATTACGCAGGTGACCAGGGCGAGGCGAGGCGCCTGCTGGACCGGGCCACCCGCGTGGGCCTGGAGTCCAAGCTGTTTGACCCGCAGACTGTGGTGTTGCTAGCGCTTTCTCGCTTGGGCATTGAAGACCGCAGGGGCCTGCAGCGCTGCCAGGACGACTTCGTTCGCCTCCTGGAAAAGTACCCCGAGAACCGGCGCATACGGCGTCTGGCCAGCGTCGTGGACATGGCGCTGGCGCTGCAGCGCCAGGACACCGCGAATGTGCTCGAAACCGTTCCGACAATGGCCGAGGACATCACCCACATCGATTTCGACTACGAAAGCGCCGGCAACCTGCTGGCGCTGTTGACCCACATGCGACTGCGCAACGTGCACTTCTACGAAGCCGAGCTCGCAGTCAAGACGCTGGGTATGCGCTTTTGCAGCAACCGCTCTGTTACCGAACTGCTGGCCGCCTGCGCCGCCGCCCATGTGCCCTATGCGCGGCACATTCGCAACGCCCAAGCAGCCGTGCTGGAGTTGGCCGAGTCGGCGATGGCACACAGCCGTGCAGGCAACATCAGCACTGCGGTGCAAACCCTGCTGGTCCACGCCCAAAGCACGCTCAATGTGCGCCTGATCGACAACGCCTACCAGCTGCTGGTACGCAACAGCACCAAGGTCAACGACTTTGAGTTGCTCAAGGCCAAAGCCTTGCAACTGCGCACCCGCGCAGGCGCCGGCAACCGCCGGGTGCTGCTGGGCAACCAACGCCGCCTTCCCGGTGGCTTGATGCTGCGCAGCACCGTGCGCATCACCGGCAGCGCACCCGAGCCCAGCACCGCCCCGGCCCCCTTGGGCCCCAGATAGAATGGCGCCCCATTGGAAGCTTGGCCGAGCGGTTTAAGGCACCGGTCTTGAAAACCGGCGAGGGTTTATCCCCTCCGTGAGTTCGAATCTCACAGCTTCCGCCAACACGGCCCTGCCTACCGTCGCTCTGACACCTGACCCATCGCCCGGTCACGCCCTTGGTCCAGCAGCACCAAGCCGTCACAGAAGTGACACACCAGACTGCCACGATGCCAATGGAATGCAGCCCACCAGGGCTGCAGCACACACCACAAGGACTCCGTGATGCAGTTGTTCAATGCAAAGATTTCCGTTGCCATCGCGCTGGCCTGCCTGCAGTTCACCGCCGCTGTGCAAGCGCAAAGCGCGCGCGCCAGCGACACCCTGAACTTCAACCGCATTGCCACGTTCGAAGTGCACCGCAATGTGCCCGTGGGGCGCAACGTCAGTAAAAAATCGGTCGCGGAGATCGTGGCGGCCAGCGAGGACGGACGCTTGCTGGCCTACACCGACGGCGAGCAACAAGGTATTGGCCTGATTGACATCAGCAACCCCGCCAGCCCCCGGGGTGCGGGCTTTGTGGGCCTGGATGGGGAGCCTACCTCGCTGGTGATTGTGCGTGGCAAGGTGCTGGTGGCGGTGGACACCAGCAAGCAGTTTTTTCAGCCAGAGGGGCACCTCGCGACCATTGATCTGGCCAGCCGCAAGGTGGTGGACCGGTGCCAGCTGCAGGGGCAGCCCGACTCGGTGGCGTTGGACAGTGGAGCCAAGCACCTGGTGGTGGTGATGGAAAACCAGCGTGACGAGGGCCTCAACAAGGGCGCGCTGCCGCAATTGCCTGCGGGCAATTTGACCATCTTGCCCCTGAAGTCGGGCGTACCCGATTGCACGCGCGCGCATCCCATTGGCCTGGATGGCCTGGCGCAGATTGCGCCTAACGACGCTGAACCCGAGTTTGTCAAAGTCAATGCGCAAGGCCTGGCGGTGGTGACGCTGCAGGAGAACAACCACATCGTGCTGGTCGATGTCGCCAAGCGCCGGGTGGTGGGCCACTTTTCGGCGGGCAGCGTCAACCTCAAGGAGGTAGACCTCAAGCGCGACGGCACCATCAAGCCCTCCGAGTCTGCGAGCGGCGTATTGCGCGAGCCCGATGGTGTGGCCTGGCTGGACGCGCGCCGTTTTGTGACCGCCAACGAGGGCGACTACCAGGGCGGCTCACGCAGCTTTTCCATCATGAACACCTCTGGCGCAGTCGAATTTGACAGCGGCGCCTTGCTCGACCACGAGGCCATTCGGCTCGGGCACTACCCCGAGCGCCGCTCGGGTGCCAAGGGTAACGAGCCCGAGAGCGTCGAAGTGGGCATGTTTGGCAAAGACCGATTGCTGTTCATCGGCTCGGAGCGCTCCTCGCTGATCACGGTCTGGTTGGACAGGGGACCCGGCAAAGCACCAAGCTATTTGCAGGCCCTACCAGCCGGTGCCGGACCGGAGGGCCTGCTGGCCATCCCCCAACGCAACTTGCTGGTGGTGGCGTCCGAGACAGATGGCGCTGCCCGCGCCTCGGTCATGATTTACCAACGCAGCAACGCACCTGCCAGTTACCCCACGATGATGTCCACCGACACGGCGGCTGGACCACCCATCGCCTGGGGTGCGATCTCCGGTACCTCGGCTGACATTGCCCGGCCGGGCCGCCTGTGGGCGGTAACTGACAGTGCGTACGCCACCACCCGCATCTTGCAAATCGATGCCAGCTTCACACCGGCCCTGATCACCCAAGAACTCACAGTCACGCTGGGCGGCAAACCTGCCAATTACGACGCGGAGGGCATCGCCCAGCGCGCGGACGGCAGCTTTTGGGTGGTGTCCGAGGGTGACCCTGCCAACAAGGACGGTGCTCTTAAGGACCTGCTGCTGCGCGTCTCCGCCAAGGGCGAAGTGCTAGAAGAAATCGAGCTGCCCGCCGCACTGGCCAGCCACGCAGTGCGATTTGGCTTTGAAGGCGTGACCCGCGTGGGCGCAGGCGCTGACGAAACCGTGTGGATCGCGGTGCAACGCGAATGGAAGAACGACCCCAAAGGTCATGCCAAGATCCTGCGCTACCAACCGGCTACCAAGACTTGGGGCGTATTGCATTACCCGCTCGATAGCAGCGCCGCCAAAGACGGCTGGGTGGGCTTGTCTGAAATCACCGCGGTCAGCCCCGACACCTTCGTGGTGGTCGAGCGCGACAACCAGTTTGGCGATGCGGCTATCAAAACGCTCAGGGCGTTTTCTGTAGCCGGCCTGACACCCGCTGCACCGGATGACGCGCGGGTTCCGGTGGTGCGCAAGCGCATGGTGCGCAACTTGGTACCCGATCTGCAAAAGCCCAAGGGCTATGTGCTTGACAAGGTGGAGAGCTTTGCCATCGACATCGCTGGCAACGCCTACGCTATCACCGACAACGACGGCGTGGACGGCACCAACGGAGAAACGCAGTTTCTGCGCCTAGGCCCTCTGCAGAACCTACGGTAAGGGCTGCGCTACCCGCGCGACTGCCGGTAGGCAATCCAACCTGCCACCAGGGTGAACACGCCAATGATGGCCACCACCACCCAAAAGCCGTAGGCGCTGTCGGCCAGCGGTACACCGCCGACATTCATGCCCAGCAAGCCGGCAATGATGTTGATCGGCAGCGCCAGCACGGTCACGATGGTCAGCACAAACAGGCTGCGGTTGTTGGCCTCGGCCACGCGGGCGGCTATCTCTTCTTGCAGCAGCTTGATGCGCTCTTGCAAAGCCGCCATGTCGCTGAGGGTCACGTTGAATTCTTCGGTGGACTGGCGCAGGTCTTGCAGGTCGTCCTCGCCAATCCACTGCGGCGGTGTGTTCAGCAGGCGAAACAACGCGGCCGGCTCCGGGGCTAGTAAGCGCTGCAAGCGCACCAACAGGCGGCGCAGGGCCCCCAGATTGGCGCGCTTGGTTTCTAGACGGCCCGCCAACAGCTTGTCTTCGATGTCATCGACCCGCGCGCTTGTACTGCGCAGAATATTGACCAACACATCGCCTTGGTCGTGCATCAAGTGCACCAGCAAAGCCACCGAAGTGCGCAAGCGTGAGCCACGTTTGACCGCCTCGCGCAACCGGTCAATTGCCAGCAGCGGCTGCAAGCGGGCGCTCACCACCAAACGCGGGCCCACCGACAGCCACAGGGTTGAAATGTCCGAGGGCTCAAAGGCAAAGTCGTATCGCACGTCGTTGACCACGGCCACCAAGGTGTCGTCGTCAAGCTCGATGCGGGTGGAGCGGGAGCCGTCGTTGAGCGACTCGTAAAACACATCCGAGAGCCGCAGGTTGTGTTGCAACCACTTGAGCGCGGCGCTGTGTGACAGGTTGAAATGCAGCCATACAAAAGCGGTGTCAGACGCTGGCGTTGCCACACATGTCAAAGCCTCTTCGGTCGAGATGGCCACACCATCGCCCCGCGCAGTGAACCGAAATCCACACACAAGGCCTGAGGCGTCGGCACCGTAGGCAGCAGCCTCCATCAGACGTTCCTGGTGATCGGCCTGCCAACTGCGTCAGGCTTAAGCCTGCACGCCCAGCAGCGGCACGCGGGTGAGCGCTTTGGCTTGCGCAGTGAGTACATCGTCCCAATACACCAGCTCCAGCGTGCCGTCCTGGTGCTCTACCAGCGCGGTGCGGCTTTCGACCCAGTCGCCATCGTTGCAGTACAGCGTGCCCTGGATGTCGCGCATCTCTGCGCGGTGGATGTGGCCGCAGACCACGCCGTCGTGGCCGCGGTTGCGGGCCTCGTTCGCCACCGCCACCTCGAAGTCGGTGACGTAATTCAGCGCCATCTTGACCTTGCCTTTGAGGTAGGCCGACAAGGACCAGTACGGCAGCCCCAAGCGCGCGCGCAATCGGTTGAAATGGCGGTTCATCCGCAAGGTGAATTCGTAGGCGTTGTCGCCCAAATAAGCCAGCCACTTCGCACACTGGATCACACCGTCAAAGTAGTCGCCATGCGTGACCCACAAGGTGCGGCCATCGGCGGTGGTGTGCACCGTGTCTTCGCGCACTTCGATGCCGCCAAACTGGTGTCCGACAAAGTTGCGCGCAAACTCGTCGTGGTTGCCGGGCACAAACACCACCCGGCAGCCTTTGCGGGCGCGGCGCAACAGCTTTTGCACCACATCGTTGTGGGCCTGTGGCCAGAACCAGCGCCGACGCAGCTGCCAGCCATCCACGATGTCGCCCACCAGGTACAGAAAGTCGCTGTCATGGTGCTTCAAAAAATCGAGCAAGGGATAGGCCTGGCAGCCCGCGGTCCCCAGGTGGATGTCAGAGATAAAGATGGCGCGGTAGCGTCTGCCGCCCGCATCTTCGTCCGCTCCGCTGCCAGGGTCTGTAATCTGGTCTTTCCAGTCAGCGCCCAAGGCATCGAAGGTGGTACGCATTTACGCCCCCAGAAAGTGTTTGCGGTAGCGGCTGGGCATGTCGCTAATGCGCAGCAGCATGGGCAAGTCGGCAGAGTTGAAGTCGGGGTCCCAAGCGGGGGCGCCCAGCACCTTGGCGCCTAGGCGCAGATAGCCTCGAATCAGCGCCGGCGGCTCCACCGGCAAGCTGCCGTCGAGCCGCTCCACTGGCAGCGGCAGGCGCGGGCGCACGTGGTACTCAATGGGGGCGAGGTGGCTTGCCTTGAGCTGACTCCAGATGCTGGCGGCCACATCGCCGCTGACGATGCCGTTGTGCAGCATGGGCACGCTGGCACAGCCGATCATGGTGTCGAGCTGATTGCGCTGCATGAATTCCGCAAGTGCTCCCCACAGCGCCATGATGACCCCGCCATGGCGGTGCTGGGGGTGCACACAGCTGCGGCCCAACTCCACCATACGTTCGCGCAGAAAGCGCAGGCGGGTCAAATCGAACTCGGTGTCGCTGTAGGTGCTGCCCACACGTTGGGCTTGGGCCGGAGTGAGCACGCGGTAGGTGCCAATCACTTGCTCGGTAGCCAGGTCGCGTACCAGCAGATGCTCGCAGTAGTTGTCAAACAGGTCGATGTCGTGGCCAGGCACCGGGGTGTTTAGGCGTGCGCCCATTTCGGTTGCAAACACATCAAAGCGCAGGCGCTGGGCGGCGCGCACTTCGTCGTGATGGCGCGCCCAGGACACCGCGATTCCCTGGGGTGCAGGCGGTGTGCGCAGCGCCGTTGCCGGCAAGGGATGGCCGTCTTGCAGAGGGAACGAGCGCGTGTGCAAGTTGGCGGCCGTGTGGGCGTGTGGATGCATATCGGTTTGCGTTGTCATGGTGCAAATTTTGGTCATGCTGCATGACCTATTCGTGGCGTTGGCATGAAGAATTCATGACATCGCACGGAGGTTTGGCACCGCCTGTCACGCCAATGACATCTTTGGGATTCATGCTCTTTGCCTTCGCGCCACCATGTGCCCTTAGCGCATCCAATTCGCACCACCCACTAACCGCCACGTAGGTTCACTATGCCCTCTGATACTCCCTCACAAGACGAGCTGGTTCGCCGCATTCGCCGCGATTTGCAAGACGACTACGATGAAGAGATCGAGATGGAACTGGAGGACCGCAACCTGGATGCCCTGAGCCGCGAAGGCGCACCTGAAAGCGATACCGAGCGTGACCAACGCCACAGCTACTTCAAAGAGTTGTTTCGCTTGCAAGCCGAGTTGGTCAAGCTGCAAGACTGGGTGGTCCACAGCAAGCACAAGGTGGTGATCCTCTTTGAAGGTCGCGACGCTGCAGGCAAGGGAGGCGTGATCAAGCGCATCACACAGCGGCTTAACCCGCGCGTGGCCCGCGTTGCGGCACTGCCCGCGCCCAACGACCGCGAACGCACCCAGTGGTACTTCCAGCGCTATGCATCGCACCTGCCAGCGGCCGGCGAGATGGTGCTGTTTGATCGCAGTTGGTACAACCGCGCCGGCGTGGAGCGGGTCATGGGCTTTTGCTCAGATGCGGAGTACGAAGAGTTTTTCCGCAGCGTGCCGGAGTTCGAGAAGATGCTGGTGCGTTCCGGCATCCAGCTCATCAAGTACTGGTTCTCGATTACCGACGAGGAGCAGCATGTGCGCTTTTTAGGCCGCATCCACGACCCACTCAAGCAATGGAAACTCAGCCCCATGGACCTGGAATCGCGGGCGCGCTGGGAGGAGTACACCAAAGCAAAAGAGACCATGCTGGAGCGCACCCACATTCCCGAGGCGCCTTGGTGGGTGGTTCAGGCGGTGGACAAAAAGAAGGCCCGACTCAACTGCATCCAGCATCTGCTCGATCAGATTCCCTACAGCGAGGTGGTGCACGCGCCTGTGCACTTGCCCGCGCGGGTGCGCAACGCCGACTACATCCGCAACCCGGTGCCACCCGAGATCATCGTGCCCGAGCGCTACTAAAACCGCCCAGACAACGCGCACAGGAATGGGCCGACCGGCCAATTAACGCACTTGTCACAGGTCCTGTCACCGGTCTGCAACAAAGCGCCACTAGCATGCGCGAACCCTTCTACGGAGCACCCCGATGCAAGAATTTTTTCGCCAACTCCAGGTTCAGCGCTGGGACGACCACCGCTACTACCACCACAGCCGCATCAACCAGACGCTGCACCTCATCAGCGCGTTGAGTTTTCTGGTGGCCTACGTGCTACTGTTCATTGATCCGGCGATGGCGGCCTTGGTGGCATGGCTGGTGTCCATGACCACACGCCAAAGCGGGCACTTCTTCTTTGAGCCGCGTGGCTACGACGAAGTCAACCAAGCCACACATGAGTACAAAGAGGAAATCAAGGTGGGCTACAACCTGCGCCGCAAAGTGGTGCTGCTGGCCATCTGGGTGGCCGCGCCGGTTGCACTGGTCTTGGACCCCACGCTGCTGGGCTACTACGAAGCCCACACTTCACTGGAAGAGTTGGCGCGCCACACAGGCGAGCTGTGGTTGGCGCTCGGCGTAGGCGGCCTGGTGTTTCGCACGGTGCACCTGTTCTTTCTGAAGGACGTGATGGCCGGTCTGGTATGGGCCACCAAAATCATCACCGACCCGTTCCATGATGTGTACCTCTACCACAAGGCACCTTTGGCACTGCTGCGCGGCGAGCTCATCGAGCGCCGCACTGCAGACCACGCGGCTTAAGCCTGACGGCGCGCCAGCCCCGCGCTGGTGCGCCTGAGCCCTTGACACCAAGCGCCACCCCGCACTGCCTTGCAGCGCCAGGCTCAGATGGGCAGTGCCCGGCCTCACCGGGCACTGAGAGGGACTACCACTTGGCTGCCAGCATCTCCCGCAGAAGGCGGCGCTTGATGGTCTTGTTGCTTGCTGCGCCATCGGACCACCACCAACCATCGGCTTGCATGGCCTGTGCCGCTTTCACAAAGCGCTGGGCCGCCTGCTCAAAGTCAGCGTCGCTGAAGTTCAGGCTGAAGATGATGCGACCGGTTCCGACCCAACTCAAAGCCAATCCCTCCAGGCGCATATAGTGCTGCAACAACCAGTTGAAACATGCGGGCTGCGTGTAGGTAACCGTCCACACCGAGGACATATTGGCGACCTGGACTGGCACACCAGCCTCGCGCAGGCGCTGGTTCAAGCCGCTGGCGCGCGCGTCCCAGGTGGCATCCAGACCTTGGTAGAGCCCAGCAATGTCAGCGTCGTCCAAGCGGCGCAAAAACGCGTTCATTGCGCCCATGACATAGGGGTGCGAGTTGAAGGTGCCACGCGCGAAACAGATGTCGGCCGGCGCACCATCGCGAAAGCGGCGCATCCACGCGGGTTGGCCGCACAGCACGCCAATGGGCAGACCACCGCCCAGCGTTTTTCCGTAGGTGACCATGTCGGCGCGCACGCCAAAGTATTCCTGCGCGCCGCCCTTGGCCAGCCGAAAGCCCATGAAAACTTCGTCAAAAATCAGCGCGATGCCGCGCGCATCGCAAATGGCGCGCAGCGTCTGCAGCCAGGCGGTGTAGGCAGCGCGGTCAAAGTGGGCCTTGCGGCCGCTGTCAAGCAAAGCGCCGTCACTAGGTGCTGCCCCGTTGGGGTGCAGCGCCTGCAAGGGATTGACCAGAATGCAAGCAATGTCCTTGCGTTTGCGCAGAACCCTCAAAGTTACCTCGCCCATTTCGGTGAGGGTCAGGGTGTCCTGCGCTGGCATTGGGTTGCCAATGCCGGGCTGCACATCGCCCCACCAGCCGTGGTAGGCGCCGCAAAAGCGCACCAGTTTTTTTCGCCCCGTGTGGTAGCGCGCCAGCCGTACCGCCTGCATCACCGCCTCGGTGCCCGACATATGGAAAGACATTTCGTCCAGTCCCGAGATCTGCTGCATGCGCCGGATGTTGTCCAGCACCACCGGGTGGTAAGCACCCAGCACCGGACCGAGCGCGCGCACCGTGTCTGCGCCTCGGTCAATGCAGTCCTTGTAGAAATCGTTGCCAAACAGGTTCACGCCGTAAGAGCCGGTCAGGTCGATGAAGGTATTGCCATCCAAGTCGGTCACCGTCATGCCGGCGCTGGACTGCATGAAGGAGCCCACTTTGAGGCCTTGGTCTGCCAGCCCGCGGAACTGGTAGGGCAGCCGGTATGCACTGACGAACTGCAGATCGGACAGACCCTGGGCCGCCTGTGTTGTGGCGGCCAGGCTTTTGGGAAAGCGCTGCCGGTACTGCGCCACCAAGCCCTCGAACGCGGCCCGGCGCTGGGCCACCACCTCGGGCGGCGCACCGTCTACGCCAAAGACCTGCGTGTCGTCGTAGCGGTAGTTCGGCAGCAAGGCCGCGATGCGGCGCGCGGTGCGCGGGTGGCCGGCCAAGGAGCGGTGCTTGGCCAGCGAGAGTTCGGCCCGTGCCTTGGCCTTTTGCAAAGCCGCAAGCGCTGCGACGCCGCCCGCCGCATACAGCGCCAAGGTGTTCCATTCCAGAGATTCGTTCACAGCCATTTGCCTTTCGTACACAAGCTATCCAACCTACTTTGAAAGCACCGCACGCCATGACTTTTCGCCACGCCTTGCAGCGCCTGTTGGCCCAAGAGGACCTGAACTTTTTGCTCACCAACCGCCTGCCCCGCCAGACCCTGACCCGGTTCATGGGGTGGTTCAGCAAGATCGAGCAGCCCCTGGTGCGCAGCGCGTCGATTGCCATCTGGAAGTTCTTTGGTGACCTGGACTTGCGCGACGCCAAAAAGCAAACCTTCACCAGCATGCACGACTGCTTTACCCGCGAGCTGCAAGACGGCGCGCGCGTGGTGGACCAGGCTACCGATGTGCTGTCCAGCCCGGTGGATGCCATCGTGGGTGAGAGCGGCCCGATCGAGGGTACGAAGGTGTTCCAGGCCAAAGGCTTTCCCTACACCTTGCAAGACCTGATCGGCCCCGACGAAGACGTGGCGCCTTGGCGCAACGGCAGCTATGTGACGCTGCGCCTCACCTCGGGCATGTACCACCGATTTCATGCGCCTTACGACTGCACGGTGGAGAAGCTGCGGTACTTTTCGGGCGACACCTGGAACGTCAATCCGGTGGCGCTCAAGCGGGTGGAAAAGCTGTTTTGTAAAAACGAACGTGCCTTTCTGAGCACGCGCCTGCGCGGTGGGCCGGTGGACGGGCAACGCATCGCATTGGTGCCGGTGGCGGCCATTTTGGTGGCCAGCATTCGGCTGCATTTTTTGGATGTGCTGCTGCACCTGAAGTACCACGGGCCCAAGGCTCTGGCGTGCAACGCTCCATTGAGCAAAGGGCAGGAAATGGGCTGGTTCCAGCATGGCTCCACCGTCATCGTTCTGGCGCCCCACGGCTTTCACCTGTGCGAGGGTTTAGCGCCCGGCGCGCGCGTTCGCATGGGCCAGGCTTTGCTGCAGTGGCGCGGCTAGGACCTGCGCATGGCGCTCGATCGCGCTGCGCAGCGTCGCAACAAAACTGTCCACGATCGCGTCCCAGCCCAGGTGCGCCACGCTCGCCGGGGCGGCTGCGCGCAAGCGCGCTACCAGCTCAGGGTTGCTGGCAAGGGTGATGGCCGCCTGCAGGTAGGCCACCGAGTCTGCTGCCTCCACCGCCAAACCGTTGTCACCGTTTGCAATCAGTTCGCTGGCGGCGGCGTGCGCATACGACAAGACCGCCAGGCCGCTGGCCAGCGCTTCGGGCACCACGTTGCCGTAGGTCTCGGTCAGGCTGGCAAATAAAAACAGATCGGCCGAGGCGTAGTGAGCCGCCAGCTCCTCGCCCTTGCGCACACCGGCAAAGTGGGCGTCGGGGCAGGCCTGCTGCAGCGACGCCCGCAAAGGGCCATCGCCCACGAACACCAGCCTGGCGCGCGGGTTGTGCTGGCGCAGGGCTGAAAACGCGGCCAGCACCTGCCCCACGTTTTTCTCTTTGGCCAAACGCCCCACCAGCAACGCCACCGGGTCCTGCGGTGCTGCACCCCAAGACTGGCGCAGAGCCTCGGAGCGCTTGGCGGGGTGGAACAGTGCGGTATCGACGCCGCGCGCGAGCAGCGTGACATGTTTGTAGCCACGCGCTTGCAGCGCCTGCACCAGCGCTTGGGTGGGAACCATGGTGGCCAGGGTGCGGTTGTGCAGTTTGCGCAAGTAGGTGTCGATGGGCGACTTCAACAGACCGACGCCGTAGTGCTGCGAGTAGCTGTCGAAGTTGGTGTGAAAGGAACTGGTAATGGGCAGCTGCAAGGTGCGCGCTGCAGCGACCGCCGACCAGCCCAGTGGCCCCTCGGTCACCACATGCACCACATCGGGCCGGCGTGCAGACCACAGCTTGATCAGCCGACGCTTGGCCGGCATGCCAAAGCGCAATTCACCATACGAAGGCAAGGGCACCCCGCGCGAGAGCACTTGGTGCAGGCCATCGCGCAGCGCAGGCGCACCCTCCAGTGGCTGACGCGGGCGCACCAGTTCCACGGTGTGGCCGCGCCGGATCAGGCCGTCTACGATGCGGCCCAGGGTCATGGCCACGCCATTGACTTCGGGCGCATAGGTCTCGGTCACCACCGCCACGCGCAGGCTGGCAGGCAAGGCGGAGAAGGACTCCACCAGAATGTCATCGATTGTGTTCACCTTAGAGAGCCTAGGGCCCCAACATCACAGTTTGATGACGAATTTTTGACAATTTGAAGCAGGTGCTGTCAGCCGTTCATGTCCACAGATCCAGCGGTGGATCGGCCACGACGGCGCGCAGCACGTCGGAGCGGGACACAAAGCCGATCACCTGGCCCGCGTCGTCCACCACCGGCAAGCCGGGCAGACCGGTATCGAGCAGCACCCGCGCAAGGCGCCGGATATCGGTGTCCGGTGCGACGCTGGGAACAGGCGTCCACATCACCTCCAGCACGCTTTGCATCTGCAGTGCGCGCCACACCAGCGCATGCGCATCGGGCCCAGGCAAGCGGTCGGGGTGCAGCAGGTCGGCGCGCGTGAGCAGCCCCACCAGCACCCCTTGTGCATCCACCACCGGCGCCTGACCCACATGGCGCTGGGCCAGCGTGCTCCAGGCCTCGGCCACGGTAGAAGCGGCGGCCACCAACACCACCGCGTGGCTCATGATGTCTTGCACCCGGCTCAAGGGGTGGCGGGGGATGCCGGGCTGCGCCGCACTGGCATAGGCCGCCATGGCACCACGGTGCGTCTGGTCGTGGGCGGTGCCTGCGTGGGGCTGGGCGCGGTCTACACCGGCGGCGGTGTCGGCGCCCGTGGCGACCGGAATGATCTTGGCAATGCGGGCGCTTCGCGTGGGAGGGCCGATGGCGCGCAGCTCTTCGAGAGAGCCCCGAAACAAACGGCCTGCGGTACCGTACAGCGAGAACATGGCAACACCCCCGCGCTCAAGGCCCCACACGGGCCTTACTGGGGCGCATTGGACAGGAAAAGAGCCTGCAAGTCACTCAAAAAATCGAAGCCGCGCTCGGTGGGCCACACCCGTGCAAAGTCGCGCCCAATGAGACCTTTGCACTCGGCCTCTCGAAGGGCTGCTTCGATGGAGGACAGCGGCAGCCCGGTGCACTCGCAGAAGTCACGCGAACCAAAGCCTTCGCGCAAACGCAGGGCGTTGAGCATGTACTCAAAGGGCAACTCTGCGCGGGGCACCTCAGTGTCTTGCGCCAATGCAGCGCCAGCCAAGGCCTGCGCCATGTAGCGCTGCGGATCGCGCAGGCGCACCTGGCGCACCACCCGGTGCGCGAAGCTGAGTTTGCTGTGGGCACCTGCGCCAATGCCGAGGTAGTCGCCAAACCGCCAGTAGTTCAGGTTGTGCGCGCAGCGGTGGCCGGTGCGCGCGTAAGCCGACACCTCGTAGCGCTCCAAGCCGACAGCGGCGGTGGCGTCGGTGATGTGGTCCAGCATGGCGTAGGCGGTGTCGTCTTCGGGCACCACCGGTGGAAATTTGGCGAAGTAAGTGTTGGGCTCGATGGTGAGGTGGTAAACCGAGAGGTGCGGCGGCGCAAACTGCAATGCGGTGGCGATGTCCTGCCCAAGTTGCGCCAGGGTCTGCCCGGGCAAGGCGTACATGATGTCGAGGTTGAAGGTGGCAAACACCTTGGCCGCCTCCTCCACGGCCGCCAGCGCCTGGGCGCGGTCGTGGACGCGGCCCAGCGCCTGCAGGTGGGCATCGTTGAAACTCTGCACGCCCACCGACAGCCGCGTAACGCCGGCCTGCGCAAAGTCGCGAAATCGGTTCTTCTCGAAGGTCCCGGGGTTGGCCTCCAGCGTGATTTCGCACTGCGGCTCCAAGCGAAGACGGGCCCGCACATCACCCAGCAAACGCTCAATGGCTTGTGGCGAGAACAGGCTGGGTGTGCCACCGCCCAGAAATACGCTGTGCACGGTGCGCCCCCAGACCAAGGGCAAGGCGGCCTCCAAATCGGCCAGCAGTGCGTCAATGTAGCGCTGCTGCGGCAGCTCAGACGGCGCTTCGTGCGAGTTGAAATCGCAGTAAGGGCATTTGCGCATGCACCACGGCAAATGGATGTACAGGCCCAGCGGCGGCGGCGCTGGTAACTGCAGCGTGCCGGGCCGCAGGTAGTGCAGCAGGTCGGACGGCGCGGTGCCGCCCTGCTCAACCATGCGCGGG
The DNA here is from genome assembly GCF_044236835.1 of Rhodoferax sp. Taxonomy (GTDB): domain Bacteria; phylum Pseudomonadota; class Gammaproteobacteria; order Burkholderiales; family Burkholderiaceae_C; genus Allorhodoferax. The sequence continues at coordinate 18,303 of NZ_JBIIGC010000015.1, read as the reverse complement.
GTCCAGCCAGCGTGCACGTATCAAGGCCACCATGGCCTGCGCCGCACGGCCACGGTGGCTGTGGGCATTTTTCACTTCGACCGGGAGCTGGGCAAAGGTCTGGCCAAACTCAGGAATCCACATGACCGGATCAAAACCAAAACCATTGCTGCCCACTGGCGCGCGGGCGATCTGGCCGACCACGCGGCCGCTGGCGATGAGGGGCTCAGGATCCTCGGGAGAGCGCACCGCGACCAAGGTGCTGACCAATGCGGCGCGGCGGTCGTCTATGGCCTGCATTTGCTCCAGCAGCGCGCGTACGTTGTTGTCGTCGCCTTTGGGGTAGCCAAACTCGGTGGCGTAGTACGCGGTGTCCACACCGGGGCGCCCACCGAAGACGTCCACACACAGGCCCGCATCATCGGCCAGGGCTGGCAAGCCGGTGTGGGCAGCTGCGTTGCGCGCCTTTGCCAGCGCGTTTTCCACGAAGGTGCGAAAGGGCTCCGGCGACTCCGGTACACCAAGCTCACCTTGCGCGACCAGCGCGCATCCCATAGGTGCAAACATCGCTTGCATTTCGGCCAGCTTGCCCGGGTTGTTGGAGGCGAGAACGATTTTCATAGTGCAAGTTCTTGGGGTCAGGCGCAGTTGCTACGCAAAGGTGCTAAGCATCGGTGTTCGGCATCGGCGGGGCAACTGCTTCATGCCTGCAGCGCTTGCTGTTGCAGCGCCATGAGTTGCACGATGCCTTTTTCGGCCAGGCCCAGCATGGTGTCCATCTGGGCGCGGCTGAAGGCCACGCCCTCGGCGGTGCCCTGCACTTCCACAAAATGGCCGGCACCCGTCATCACAACATTCATGTCGGTATCACAAGCGCTGTCTTCGGTGTACTCCAGGTCCAGCAAGGCAGTGCCCTGAACGATGCCCACCGAAATGGCGGCAAGCCCCGAGATGATGGGGTTGTGCGCCAGCTTGCCCGCTGCCAAGAGGCCACGCACCGCGTCTTGTGCCGCAACGTAGGCGCCGGTGATGGCCGCGGTGCGGGTACCACCGTCGGCTTGCAGCACATCGCAGTCGAGCACCAGGGTGCGCTCGCCCAGGCGCGTGAGGTCAAACACCGCGCGCAGCGAGCGCCCAATCAGGCGCTGGATCTCTTGGGTGCGACCACTTTGCTTGCCACGTGCCGCCTCGCGGTCGCTGCGGGTATGGGTGGCGCGGGGCAGCATGCCGTACTCGGCGGTCACCCAGCCTTGGCCGCTGCCACGTTGATGGGGCGGTACTTTGTCTTCCACGCTGGCGGTGCACAGCACCTTGGTGGCACCAAACTCGATCAGTACCGAGCCCTCGGCGTGCACCGTGTAAGCGCGGGTGATGCGCACTGGGCGCAGTTCGTCTGGGGCGCGGTTGCGATTGCGGACAAAAGCAGTCATTCGGGTTCTTTCATAAAGCGAAGGTGGTGGGTATGGCGGTCAAGGCCGGCTGCGCGGCAGTGCGCCCAAGGGGCTCAGGGCTTTCGGGCCGCGGCACGGCGAATGGCTTCGTTGATCTCAGCAATCGAGCGCTCGATGGTGGCGTCATCGAGGTCCTCCACCGCAGCGTCCACCCAGCCCGTTTGGACCGTGGAGGCGAACACGCCATCATCAACCTGGGCGGAGGACACGCTGGTTTGCGAATCCAGCGCGTCGGGCGCCTCCCATTCGACGGCCACCAAGGTGACGTTGTCGCTGTGCGCGCCACCTTTTAGCAAGGCCTGATCAACCAGCTCTGGGGCGGCTGCATGCACGGGCTTGGCCTGCAGCTGGCTGACGATGTCCTCGTCTTGCAAGTTGCCCCACAGCCCGTCGGAGCACAGCATCATGCGATCACCAAACTTCAAGGAAAGCGGGCCCGCAACATCCACCACCGGTTTGGACGGCGACCCCAAACAAGTGAACAAAATGTTGCGGCTGGGCAGCGCTTGGTCAGAAGGGCGTTCGCCTTGACGCTGCACCAAATAGGAGTGGTCCAAGGTTCGCGCTAACAACTGGCCTTCTCGCACAAAGTAAAACCGGGAGTCTCCACAGTGCGCCCAATAGGCGACACCACCTTGCACCACCGCCAAAACCAGGGTGGTGCGGGGGTTGTCGGCGAGGGCCTTGTCAGCGGCATAGCGCAGGATGCGGCGGTGTGCGGCCATCACTGCGGCGCTGACAAAGGCCCTGACATCAGACAAGACGGGTCGGGCCTCTTCCTGAAACATGGCAGAGATCGTCTGCAACGCCAGTTGAGCCGCCATCTCGCCTTCGGGATGACCGCCCATGCCGTCGGCCAACAAGAAAATTGCCGAGCGGTCGGTGTAGCAATAGCCCATGCGATCTTCGTTTTTGTCACGCCCGCCTTTGCGGCTGATCTGAAAAACCGAGAACTTCACTTGGACTTGGCCACGGGCTGCGCGGCTTTGGTGGGCTTCTTGGAATCGGACACCATGGTGTCGATCTGCAGACGCAAGCGCTCCGCTATCGACAGCTTGGTGTATCGGCGCTCACCCTCGCGGCTGAGTTCCTTTTGAAGGTCGTACACCGACTGGGGACGCGCAAGGGGATCCAAGGCCATGCACCATTCGACCACCTCGATCAGACTGTCGGAATACACACCGCGTAAACGACCCAAGGTAATGGGGATGCGATCCTTCTCTTGGCGCTGCGGCGCCTCGTTCGGTGGGTAACCTACCATGCAAGCGTAGATGCAAGCACCAATGGCGTAGATATCCGTCCATGGGCCCATGGCCGCATCGCGGCGGTACATCTCGGGTGCAGCAAAACCTGGGGTGTACATCGGGCGCACAAAGTTGCTTTCTTTGGAAAGCACCTCGCGGGCAGCTCCGAAATCGATCAGTACTGCCGCGTTGTCGTCGGTGATGAACACGTTTGCCGGCTTGATGTCCAGGTGCAGCATCTTGTGTTGGTGCACGATGCGCAGACCGCGAAGTATTTCGTCAAACAATGAACGGATGGTGGATTCGCGAAACACCTTGCTGCGCTTGAGGTCCCGCGCTGTGACGATGAAGTCCTGCAAAGCCGCGCCCTCAAGGTAATTCATCACCATGTATACGGTTTCATTCTCTCGAAAAAAGTTCAGCACGCTCACCACAGAAGGGTGGGAAATTTGGGCGAGCGAACGGCCTTCCTCGAAGAAACTCTTGAGCCCGAGCCGGTACAAGGACAGCTTCTCGGGCAAAACTTGGGGTGCGAGCTCGCCCTCTGCGCGGGTGGCCAGCGAGGACGGCAGGTACTCTTTGATGGCCACCTGCTGGTCTTGCGAATCGAGTGCAAGGTAGACGACGCCAAATCCGCCGGCTGCCACTTTTCGCACAACGCGGTAACCGCCGATGAGGGTGTCCGCTGGGAGCGGTGAGGGCTTGACCTTTGACATAAACTGCGCCCTAGGGCTGAACTTGCCAAGTGAATCGGGTTATTCTCGACGCCACACTAACAACGTATACCAACACACCACGATGCCAGTTTACAGCATGACTGGTTACGCCAGCGGACAGCACAACACTGCCTCGAGCAGCACCGACGCAAGCGCCCATACCACCTTGGGCTTGGAAATCCGATCCGTCAACAGCCGCTTTTTGGACTTGTCTTTTCGCCTGCCGGAAGACCTGCGCCAACTTGAGCCCGCCTTGCGGGACCTGGTGTTGGGAAAGATCAAGCGCGGCAAGGTCGAGCTGCGCGCCTCCATCGAACGGTCGCAACACGCGGGCGTGACCGATCCCTCGCCCAAACTGCTACAGCGGCTCAATGCAGCGCAAGACAGCATTCGGTCGTGGCTGCCAAGTGCAGCGCCCTTGGGCGTGGCCGATGTGCTGCGTCTGGCAGCGGCCGAGCAGTCCAACACAGGCGACTTCGGCGTACTGGTGCTGCCCCTGGCTGAAAAGGTTCTCAAAGACTTGCTGGCGGCCAGGCAACGCGAAGGCGCGCGGCTTTCGGCCATGCTTGAGGGCCATATTGAGCAGTTGCGATCGCTGGCGACACAGGCTGGGCCCTTGGTGCCGCAGTTGGTGGCGCAGCAGCGCCAGCGCTTTTTGGACCGCTGGACCGAAGCCATGGCACTCGCGTCCGATGCCGCGCTGCCAGAGGCCGCACAAGACCGTGCGCTGACCGAAGCCACGGCCTTCGCCATCCGCATCGATGTGGCTGAAGAACTCACACGCATACGCTCGCACCTCGATGAACTCGAGCGATTGCTAAAAAAGGGGGGCGAGATTGGGAAGCGGCTGGACTTCCTGATCCAAGAGCTTCACAGAGAGGCCAACACCATGGGATCGAAGTCCTCCGCACTGGAACTGACCCACATCGGCGTAGACATGAAGGTGCTTATCGAGCAAATGCGCGAACAGGTGCAGAACATAGAATAAGTGCCCCAGCGCCAACCGCAGCAGCCACTCATGGACTACCCCGGAAACCTGTTTGTCGTCGCGGCGCCCAGCGGTGCTGGCAAGTCCAGCCTGGTCAAAGCCCTGCTTGAACTCGACGCCCGCGTGCAGCCCTCGGTATCTCACACCACACGCGCGCCACGTGGGCAAGAGAAGCACGGCCGCGAGTACTTCTTCATCTCGCCCCAAGAGTTCGAGGCCATGGTCGCGTCCGAGGCGTTTGTGGAGTGGGCCCATGTCCACCGCCAACGCTACGGCACCTCCAAGAAAGCCATTGCCGAGCGCATGGAACAAGGCGCAGACGTCATCCTGGAAATTGACTACCAGGGCGCTATACAAATCAAAACCATTTTTTCCAACGCGGTCTGCATTTTTATCTTGCCGCCCAGCTGGGACGAGCTTCGCGCGCGGCTGGAGCGGCGCGGCGAAGATGCACCCGACATCATCGAGATGCGCATGCAAAACGCGCAGGCCGAGGTGGTGCACGCCGATAAGTTCGACTTCGTTATAATCAACGAGTCTTTTGACCGAGCGCTTTTTGACCTGAAAGCCATCGTCCATTCCCAGCGGCTCAAGTTTGCGGCGCAACGCCGTGCCAGAGCCGAAACATTCAAAGCACTGCACATTCCATAGTCTTTGCCAACCGCATTTTGGAGAATTTCATGGCCCGCATCACCGTCGAAGACTGCCTCACCCAAATCCCCAATCGCTTCCAGCTCGTCCTGGCCGCAACTTACCGCGCACGCATGCTCAGCCAAGGGCACACGCCCAAGATCGAAAGCAAGAACAAGCCCGGCGTCACTGCTCTGCGTGAGATTGCAGCAGGCAAAGTGGGCATCGAAATGCTCAAGAAGGTCCCCATCTGAATGGGGCAACACAAAAAGGGCACCGCTTGCGGTGCTTTTTTTTCGCCTGGCGCTGGCAAACCACGCATGCCCCCAGGCAGCAAGCCTGCGCTACATTTAGCGCATGGGTACACCACCTCTAAGCTCGGTTGTGAATGCAGCGGTCGCCAACGCGGCGTCCGCAAGCTTTGCCGGCCTCACCGCGAAGCTTGATTACCTCTCTGCCGGCGATGTTGAGCAAGTGCGCCTGGCCTACCGGTTCGCTGACGAAGCCCACTTGGGGCAACTTCGCAACAATGGCGAACCATACATCACCCACCCCATAGCAGTTGCGGCCCAGTGCGCTGCATGGAAGCTCGATGCACAAGCCCTCATGGCGGCCTTGCTGCACGACGCATTGGAGGATTGCGGTGTCACCAAAATCGAACTGATTGAACGCTTTGGCTCTCCGGTAGCGGAGTTGGTGGACGGACTCACTAAGCTCGACAAGCTGCAATTCAACACCCGCGAAGAAAACCAGGCCGAATCCTTCCGAAAAATGCTACTGGCCATGGCACGCGATGTGCGTGTCATCCTGATCAAGTTGGCCGACCGGTCGCACAACATGCGCACCCTGTCCGACACCCCCAAGTCCAAGTGGCGCCGCATTGCCTCGGAAACCCTCGACATCTATGCGCCGATCGCCCACCGTTTGGGCTTAAACCAAACCTACCGCGAGCTGCAAGACCTGGCATTTCAACACCTGTGGCCCTGGCGCTATGCAGTGTTAACCAAAGCGGTGACAAAGGCGCGCAGCCGCCGGCGCGATCTGATCCAGAAGGTGCAAAAAGAGGTGGAGGCCAGCTTCGCGGACTGCAGCATGAAGGTGCGCATTGCGGGTCGCGAAAAGTCGCTCTATTCCATCTACAAAAAAATGGATACTAAGCACCTGAGCTTTGCCCAGGTCACCGATATCTACGGGCTACGGGTGCTGGTGGCCAACACCATCGACTGCTACACCGCCCTCGGCGTCTTGCACCAGCTCTACAAGCCAGTGCCAGGTAAGTTCAAAGACCACATTGCAATCGCCAAACTCAACGGATACCAGTCGCTGCACACCACCTTGGTCGGACCTTCTGGCATCAATGTGGAGTTCCAGGTTCGGACCGACGCCATGCATCTGGTGGCTGAGTCCGGGGTGGCTGCGCATTGGCTCTATAAGGTCAACCACCCCGAAGACGCGTCCCTTGGTCGACTTGGAACCCAATGGCTACAGTCGCTCTTGGACATCCAAAGTGAGACCCGAGATGCCGCAGAGTTTTGGGACCATGTCAAAGTGGACCTGTTCCCCGATGCGGTCTATGTCTTCACGCCCAAGAGCCAAATCATGGCCTTGCCGCGAGGCGCGACCGTCGTAGACTTTGCGTACGCCATCCACAGCAATGTGGGTGACCGCACCGCCGCGGCCCGCATCAATGGCGAGCAGGTGCCTTTGCGCACCGAGCTCAAAAACGGCGACGTAGTGGAAGTCGTCACTGCCGCAGTGTCCACGCCCAATCCTGCTTGGCTGGGGTTTGTACGTACCGGCCGCGCACGCTCAAAAATTCGCCACCATCTCAAGACCATGGCGCAAACCGAATCAGAAGAGCTGGGTGGTCGGCTCCTGTTGCAAGCGCTACGTTCAGAAGGTATCGAAAGCCTGCCTAGCGAAAACCCGCGCGACGTAACGATATGGGACAAGCTGCTGCGCTTCACAGGCAACCGTAACCGGCATGAGTTGCTGACCGATATCGGACTAGGAAAGCGCATCGCCAACATCGTGGCCAAACGCATGGCGCATCTCATGGTCGAGTCGGGTCAACGTCCCGATGCGCTGCTGTTGACACGCGAACGCTTCACCTCGCACGAGTCCAACGCGCAGGGCGCCATCACGCTTGATGGCAGTGAAAACGCATCCGTCCAGTTCGCGCGGTGCTGTCGCCCGGTTCCCGGCGATGCAATTCTGGGTTACCTTGGCCGAGGCGAAGGTCTGGTGGTTCACACGCGCGATTGCCCGGTGGCCCGCAAGTTGCAGAACAAAGACAGCGAGCGCTTCATCGGCGTGGACTGGTCCGAAGATCCGGTACGCAGTTTCGAGACCGCCATTGTCGTCACCGTCGCCAATGGGCGGGGCATGCTGGCCAAAGTTGCAGCAGCGCTGGCCTCCACCGAGGCCGACATCGTGCACATCGATATGGGTCAAGAAGGCGCACAGGACGCATCGGATCTGCGCTTGCTGGTGATGGTGCGCGACGCTGCTCACCTCGACGCAGCCTTGGTCAAGCTGCGGCGTACTCCCTCGGTGCTGCGCGCCAAGCGCAGCGGTGGCATGGCGCCGGAGCTCTGAACTACGCGTCGGGTTTGGGCTGCGGCGCGGGGTATTCCACCGCAAGCACCTCAATCTCGCCAACCCGGTCCGGCATTACAAAGCGCAGGCTGTCGCCCAAGCGCGCTTTGAGCAAGGTGCGTGCAATGGGCGACACCCAGCTCACCTCTCCCAAGGCGCTGTTGGCCTCATCAATGCCTTTGATAGTGATAGTTCGCTCTGCACCAGCTTCGTCTGCATAGGTGACGCGCGCGCCGAAAAAAATCTGGTCGTTGCCCCAGTGCACTGCCGGGTCGATGATTTCGGCAATCTCCAGACGCTTGGTGAGAAAACGAATGCGCCTGTCGATCTCGCGCAGCCGCTTTTTGCCGTAGAGGTAGTCACCGTTCTCGGAGCGGTCGCCGTTGCTGGCCGCCCAGTGCACCACCTCGACCACTTTGGGACGCTCGCTGTCGATCAGCGCTAGCAACTCGTCGCGCAGCGCGGCGTAGCCCACGGGGGTGATGTAGTTTTTGCCGTTGTGCGCAAGCGCTGGCATTTGCACATCGTCATCTGCGTTGTCGTCGCTTTCTTTGGTGAACGCTTTGCTCATCACCGCACTGTAATGGAAGGGCCTGCGCGCTCACTCGCCTGTGACCTGCCCGTCAATGACCTCGATGGTCCGGTCGCAGCGCGCAGACAGGGCCACGTTGTGCGTCACAAACAAAACGGTGGTTCCATGCTCGGCGTTAAAGCGCCGCAACAGCGCAAAGACTTCGTCGGCGCTTTGCGTATCCAAGTTGCCCGTGGGCTCGTCGGCCAGCAGCAGCGCCGGGGCCATGGCCAGGGCCCGGGCCACTGCCACACGCTGCTGTTGGCCACCGCTGAGCTGGCCTGCGCCGTTGTCCTTCCAACGCGTCAAGCCGACGCTGTCGATCAATGCCTCTGCGCTCGTGCGCATGGCCGCCGTAGGGAACTCTTGCGCACCCAGCATCGGCATCATCACGTTCTCCAACGCGGTGAACGCGGTGATGAGGTGGTGGTATTGAAAAACAAAGCCGATGCTGTGGCCGCGCAGCCGGGTCAGCGCCCGGTCGTCGAGCACGGTAGTCTGTTCGCCGCATACCTCCACCGTGCCCGACGTGGGCCGGTCCAACAGCCCGACGATGTTGAGCAAGGTGCTCTTGCCCGAGCCCGAGGGACCGACGACGGCACAGAACTCGCCATGGCGTACCCTGAGATCAATGCCGTGCAAGACCTCCGTCTCAAAGTTGGTGCCCAGGTTGAACGACCTGCGCACGCCTTGCAATTGCACAATGATCGGGTGCTGGCTGTCTTTAACCATGGATGGCCACCACCGGGTCCAGGCGCGCTGCCCGCCGCGCCGGTGCCAAGGCCGCAGCCAGCCCAGTGACCGTTGCCAACGCCAGCGCTTGGCCAAAGAGCGCGGGCTCCAATACCAAGGCGAACAGTGGCGTGCCATCGGGGTTGTGTACTGAGCGCTGCCACAGCACCAGCACCCCCACGCCCAGCAAGGAGCCGGCCACCGAGCCGAGCCCTGCTAGCAGCCCCCCTTGCAGCAAAAACACCCGCATCACCTGCCCCCGCGAGATGCCCATAGCCCGCAAAATGCCGATCTCGCGCGACTTTTGCACGACCACCACGGCCAGCACGCTGGCGATACCAAAGGCCACGGACAGGCCAACGAAGAAGCGGATGGCGTCGTTGGAGGTGTTCTGCGCGGTGATGGCGGTGAACAACTCGGCGTTGGTGCTGATCCAACTGTCGGCATCGACACCTGTGGCTGCCGTGATGCGCTGCGCCACCACCTCAGCGGCGTAGACATCGCGCACGGTCACATCCATGCTGGTAACCCCACCTGGAAGCGCCAGCAAGCTCTGTGCGGTGCGCAGGGACACAAAGGTACTGCGCCCATTGGCGGCCTTGTTGCCCAGGTCGAAGATGCCTGCAATCGCCAAAGTGGTGTCGGCGCCATTGGCGGTGCTTAAGCGCAGCTTGTCGCCCACGCGCACACCCAGATCGGCGGCCAGCTCGGTGCCCACCAGCATCTCGCTGCCGGTCAGGTCGGCGCTGCCCTGGACGATCTTGTCTGGCAGATTAACAACGCGGTAGTACAGCGCGGGCTCGATGCCCACCAAACTGACAGCCCGGCTGGCCACGCCGCGCACCACCAAGGCCGAACCACCCGCCACTGGCGACACGACCAGCACCTCGGGCATGCTGCGTATCTGCTGCGCCACCGCCTGCCACTGGTCGATGGATTTGAGGCGCTGCAAGGGCACCTGCACCGTGGCCGCCTCCACTTCACCGGGCCGCGCAGACGCACCCATGCGCAGTAGGCGCGTGACCTCTTTGGGCGGCAGCAACTGAATGTGCCCCTGCGCCGAGAGCACGCGGCGGATGAAACCGGTCTGCAATCCCGAGATCAGCGCAGACATGAAGACGATCACCGCCACGCCCAGCGCGACGCCCGCGATGATGAACAGGGTCTGCAAGCGGCCCTCACGCAAAAAGCGGATGGCCACAATCCATTCGAAAGGCAGCCAGGTGGTGTGCATCGCGCGAACGCCTTGAATCAATTCGGCGCGGCAATAACTGGCGCTGCTGACGTGGCTGGCGCTGCTGACGTTGCTGGCGTGGTTGGCGCGCGGCGTACACGGGCACCAGCCGCAATGTCGGCTGTGCCTACGACCACTTCATCACCCTGCAACACACCGCCAAGCACCTCGGCCACACCGCCGCTGCGCAAACCCAGCTGGACCGGCCTTCGCATGGCACGCCGCCCCTCCAGCCGCAAAACCCACGGTGCGGTGTCAACACCGTGCACTGCAGACAGCGGAACCAGGAGCGCGCTGGCGCGTCGGGCCACCTCGATGTCCACCGAGACGGTCATATCCTGCTTAAGGACCGCAGGCGGCGCCTCCACATCGAGTTTGACCTCGACCGCGCCGGTCGTGGCATTGACGCCGGGGTTGATGTAAGCCAAGCGCGCCGTAAAGCGTTCATGGGGGTAGGCGTCGGCCGAGCCCAGCGCCGGCTGTCCCAGGGCTAGCAGCGCGAGGTTCTTCTCGTCGATGGCCACCACCAACTGCGTGCGGCCTTGGGGCGAGAGCGTCATCAACACCTTGCCCGGTTGCACCACATCGCCCACCTCCACACTGCGCGCGATCAGCGTACCAGCCACTGGCGCCTTTAGCAGGGTGTAGCCGGTGCGCGCACCAGCGGCCTGCGCATTAGCCTGGGCGCTGGCCACACTGGCCAAGGCCAAGGCGTAGTCACTGCCACTTGCGGCCGTGGTGTCGACTTGCTTTTGCGCGGCGCGCACTTGCGCATCGGCCAGCACGGTCGCCTCGCGTGCAACGTCCAGCGCGGCTTGTCCGATGAAACCTTGGTTAAACAGTGCGGTGCTGCGCGCCAAGGTGGCGCGGGCGCTAGCCAAGCCGGACGCAGCCTGGCGCAGCGTCTGCACCGCCACGGGGCCCTGCACCTCTTGCAGTTGGCGCAAGCGCGCCTGCGCCTGCACAACAGCAATCGCCGCCTGGCGCGCGGTGGCCTGCAACTCAGTGGCATGGAGCTCCACCAAGACATCACCGGCCTGCACGACTTGGCCTTCGGCGACTGGAATGCGCCGCACCGTACCGGTGATCTGCACCGAGACATCCAGCCGATGGGGTGCCTGGACGCGGCCACTGGCGACCAGGGTCTGCACCAAGTCATGCACAACCACCACCTGGGTGCCCACCAGCGGCCCCAACCACCAGCGAAACCCTAGCCATGCCGCACACAGCAGCACCAACATGGCTGTGAGCAAGTGCCAGCGGTAGCGTCGCACGAACGATGGAGCGGCTTTGCCCACCTGCGCTGACGCTGGCGTTAGCGTTGGTGCGGTGCTAGGCCCTGCCGTCGGCGTTGGGGCTGGTACAGGCGCAAGCCCAGACTCCTGCGGTGGTCCTCGCTCCTGAAGCTGCGAGTGGGGTGGCTCTTGTGGTGAGGTCGGCATGGTTTGGATTGGGTTGTCAGGTCGTCAGGACTGGCTCAGATGCATACCGAGGCTCGCCAAGGCTGAGCGCGCCGCCTGCACGGCTCGACATCACAAGACAGCGATGCGCAGGTTAGGTGCAGCTTGGTTTTCGCACCGTGCGGCAACGCACATGCCAAGTGCCTGGTGTTACCCGGCCTGTGCCTGCGTGTGCGCTGTCGCACCGACGCACAGACCAGCGAGGTACAAGCTTTAGCCTTCTCAACCCACAGGACACAACATGATGAAAACCGATGCGCAACTACAAAAGGACGTAATGGCTGAGCTGAAGTGGGAACCCGCTGTGCATGCGGAACAGGTTGGCGTAGAGGTGAAGAACGGCGTGGTGACACTGGCTGGCGAGGTCGGCAGCTACACCGAAAAGTGGAACGCCGAGCGCGCCGCCCAGCGCGTGCACGGCGTCATGGCGCTGGCCGTGGAGATGAAGGTGCGGCTTTCGGGCTTGGGCCAGCGCAGCGATGCCGACATCGCCGAGTCGGCCAGCAACATTCTGGGCTGGACCAATTCCTTGCCCCCGCAGGCCGTGCGGGTGATGGTCGAAAGCGGTTGGCTCACGCTCTCGGGTGAGGTGCCATGGCAGTACCAACGCCAAGACGCAGCCCATGCAGTGCGCTTTCTGATGGGCGTTACCGGGGTCAGCAACCAAATTGAGATCAAGCCTTTGGCATCGGCGACGGCCATCAAGTCGGACATTGAAGCTGCGCTCAAACGCCGCGCCGCAGCCGACGCCAATTCGGTAGCAGTAAGCGTGCACGGCGGCGACGTGACGCTCACCGGCACGGTACACAGCTGGGCTGAGCGCGACCTGGCAATCGAGTCCGCCTGGGGTAGTGCAGGCGTGCGCAAGGTGGTGGACCAGCTTGAGCTGTCTTACTGAACCAGGCGCAGCCAGATCTCGTTTCGCCGCAGGAACCAGGGCTTGAAAGGTGCGTCGTAGCGGGCGACCACCGGCAAGCCTTCCCACGCCAGGCCTGCCGCCTGCAGCGCTGTATGGAGCTTGTTGAGATGGTCAGTGTCATTCGACTCCGACCAAAAGCCGGAGTACCGGATCACAGCCACGCGGTGAGGCGGCACATCGCGCAGCTGGATGCGCGCATCCAACGGCTGCGGCGCGCTCTCTGCACTGACGCCCTTGGGCAGCACGAACTGCACCAGGAATCCACCGGGTGCGGCTGTCTGGGTGACGGGCGCGGTCATCTCCAGTTTGACTGGCGTCGCGGTCTGCGTCACAGGTGCGGTCATCGCAAACTTGCGCTCGCCTTTGTTGTTACCAAAGATGTAGCCCGCCAGGATGGGAAAGGCCTGGCTGCCCGCCTCGCTGGATGGGCCGCTGACCACGACTTCGGCGACGGCATATCCGGCGTACTGCCGCACCTCGGCGCCCTCCAGCGCACGAACAAGCTGGTACAGGGGCTCTTCGGTGGCGTGCGTGGGCATGGGTAGGGCACTCAGTACAAGGGTTGAGAACAGGGCGGCGAATAGCGCCCAGCTGGGGCCGCGCGGATGTCGTAACAGGCAAAGTGGCATGGGAGGATGTTCGCATGGACAGCGGCAGGCTTCTGTGTGCCGTCGCACGGACGCCGACGTGCGCGCGCGCTACCTTGGCCGCCATTCCCTCCTATGGGCCGATCCACTGCAAAGCCAGAGAAGCTGTCGACGCGCTGCAACGCGCAAACAAGCGATGCGCCACGGCAGCTACCTGACGCCCAACCCACGAAAGCCCTTGCCATGAGCCTGTACCACGCCGTTGCCTTCGTCGACCACTACGCCGCAGACGTTCTGCAGTTCGGCGCCCAACATGTGGTGGAGCACACACTGCACCAGCAGCTCAAGTTCACGCGCGCACACCACAGCGGCGTGCGTACCGAACACGTGTTCTTTGGCCAGATCTGCGATGCACTCGATGGCATCACCGAGGTCTTGGTCACCGGCGGGCACACTGCGCTGGCCGACTTCCGCCACTACGTCGACAAGCACCGACCACAGACCGCCGCGCGCATTGCCGGTTATGAGGTGGTGGACCATCCCACCGAAAAGCAGTTGGTGGCGCTGGCGCGCAAGTACTTCGCCAAACACGATCAGTTTGTTGGCATCCGGCTTCCGACCTGAGCCGAAGCGCGCGCCAGACGGCGAAGAACGCCCGGAATGCACTCGGGCAGGTCCTGCGCCAACAGCCCCGGACCGAACCGGCTTGCCGCCGCGCCGTGCAGCCACACGGCAGCCGCTGCCGCGAGCCATGGCGCCATGCCCTGCGCCAACAGGCCCAACACCAAGCCCGCTAGCACGTCCCCTGCGCCGGCGGTGGCCAGGGTGGGTGGGGCGTTGGTGTTGATGATGGCCAAACCATTGGGCGCGGCGATCACGGTGTCGCTACCCTTGAGCACGACGATGGCACCGCTGGCCCGTGCAGCTGCGCGGGCAGCGCTGAGCTTGTCGCACGCGTTCGCTGCGGCCGCACCGAACAAGCGAAGGAACTCACCTGAGTGCGGGGTCAGTACGCAAGCGCCTTTGCTGTACTTTGCAATTGCGTCAAACAGCACCTGCGGATCGTGCTCAAAGGCCGTCAGCGCATCCGCATCGAGAACCATCGGCCGCCCCGTGCCGAGCATGGCGAGCACGCGCGCCCGCGTCTCCCGCCCCGCACCCGCGCCCGGGCCCATCAAAAGCGCCGTGAAGCGCCCGAGGCTAAGCAACTGCGAGAGGTCCTCGGGGCCAGCCACGGTCTGCACCATCACACTGGTCATGGCAGCGGCGTATACATTCAACGCAGCTTCTGGCACCACAATGGTGGTCAGCCCAGCCCCCACCCTAGCGGCTGCCATCGCAGCCATGCGGGCAGCCCCGGTCGTGGGCCAACCGCCCCAAACCAACGCATGCCCTCGGGTGTACTTGTTGTCGCTGGGGACCAGAGCGGGCAGCGCATCGCGCCACAGCACGGGACCGTTCTCGAAAGTATCAGCATCGACCTCATTGGGCCTCCAAGCTGGCGTGTCGATATCGGCCACGACCAACTCGCCGCACAGGCTTCTGCCGGGTTGCAGCAGGTGGCCGGGCTTCTTGTGCCCGCCGGTCACAGTGACCACGCAGGCCACGGCCCCCAGACTGAGGCCGTTGTCGGCCAAGACGCCACTGGGCAGATCGACAGCAACCATGGCAATCTCGCGGGTGGCAGCAGCGGCCGCGGTGTCCAGCGCTGCATGATGCACAGCGCGACCTGGACGCCCAAGCCTTGCATCGCGACGTCACCGCTGGCACCCTCCGCGGCGCTCCACAGCTCGGGCTGCGCCCCGTGCGCTGAGGTCAGCGAGGCAGTGCAGAGATCGGGCTCGGAATCAGTTGGGAGCATGCAGGAATCTAGGTTGGGGAAAGCGAGTGTGCGCGGCGGGGTGTCGAAGCTCTGTTCGTTGTCGCACGCAATGGCGCGCGACAGGGTCAGGACGGAATGGAACGCGGCACTGGACGGGTCACGGACACCGGACGAAAGCGGCCCAGAAAATGAAAAACCCTCTGAAACCTGACGATTTCAGAGGGTGTTCATTTGGTGCGGCTGGCAGGAATTGAACCCACGACCCCTTGGTTCGTAGCCAAGTACTCTATCCAACTGAGCTACAGCCGCGAAGCCGCGCATTGTAGCACGGCAAAATGTGCCTCAGGCCCGTCAGGCACGGCACCTGTCAGAACTTGCAGACCATGGTGGCCGGCCCTGCAGTGGAGCGGCAAAACGATGGCATAGCTTTACGAATGGTAGGCCGTGTTGGACTTGAACCAACGACCAAAGGATTCAGGTTGGCATGGGTTTCCCCATTCCCTGGACTATCTCACCACCCTCGCCACGGACTGCTCCGCGCGTTAGGGTGCCGGGCGCTCTGGGGGTGCTTATCGGCTTGGCTCCTCACACCCTAGTCTCTGCACCTTCTCACCTACCGGTCTGTCGACCTGCCTTCGGTGAGCTTGGCTCAGGGTTGCCGGGCCACGGTGTGGCGGGCGGTTTCCCTGAATTCACCCGGTTTTTCCATTGCCGCTTTCGCAGCAAGGTCACCATTTTGATGAGTCCTCTGCTCTAACCAACTGAGCTAACGGCCCATTCGTAAAACCACCGCAACGGCCCATCGGATCGACACCGCTGGGCGCGTGCTGCAAAGCGAGGCATTGTACCGGCAGGCTTTGTGCGCAAACACGTCGCTATTTGTGGTGGCTCAGCGCGTGACTGACCAGCTTGGAGGTGATGTCAACGATCTGAATCATGCGGTCGTAAGGCATGCGGGTGGGACCAATCACGCCCAAGGTACCCACGACTTTGCCGTCGACCTCGTAGGGGCTACTGACGATCGACAGGTCTTCAAAAGGCACAACCTGGCTTTCGCCGCCGATGAAAATGCGCACACCTTCGGCCTGCCCCGCCACATCGAGCAGCCGCATGAGTTGGGCCTTTTGCTCAAACAGATCGAAGGCACGGCGCAAATTCCCCATGTCGCTGGAAAAGTCGGAGACCGACAGCAGGTTGCGCTCGCCCGCAATCACCACTTCGTCACGCGATTCGTTGAGGGTTTCGGTACTCACTTTGACCGCCGCCTGCATCAGGGCGGCGATCTCGGTGCGCAAGCTCTCGACTTCCAACAACAGGCGCTCGCGCACTTGGTCGATATCCATGCCCACGTAGTTGCTGTTGAGGAAATTGGCGGCCTCAATCAGCTGCGCCTGGGTGTAGTCCGCCTCGGTGAAGATCACTCGGTTCTGCACATCGCCATCGGGAGACACGATGATCACCAACAGCCGCTTCTCCGACAGCCGCAGAAACTCGATATGGTGAAACACCGAGCTGCGCTTGGGCGCCATCACCACACCGACAAATTGCGATAGGCTCGACAGCAAATTGGCTGCGTTGGCAATTACTTTCTGGGGTTGGTCGGCGGCCAGGCGGTGGTTAGCGTAACTGCCAGATTGCACCGTGAGCATGGTGTCAACAAACAACCGATAACCCCGCGCAGTAGGGACCCGTCCCGCCGAGGTGTGTGGGCTGACAATCAGACCCAAGTCTTCCAAGTCGGACATGACGTTACGGATCGTCGCCGGCGAGAGCTCAAGCCCGGAGGCCTTAGACAATGTGCGACTGCCGACGGGTTGCCCATCGGCGATGTAGCGCTCGACCAGCGCTTTCAGTAACAACTTGGAACGGTCATCGAGCATCGGGGCATTTTACTGTTCACGTGGTCGGAGTGCAGGCCGATTTGCGTGGGGCAACCGTGTGATGGGCGCTAATCTGCCGATAAAGAACTGAGGTACAAAAGCGCAAGAGGGAAATGGCAAACCTCAACAGCGCTTGGCCGTGAACAACCAAGGGCGTCAGCATCGGCGAACACTGCGCCAACGTTTGACATGAGGGGCTCGACCCGGCTTGCCGGGGCGAGTCCTCTCGATGGAAGGGTTAGCCATCAATGTTGCGGCGGACTGATGTGTCAAGTTGCTGACGAGATATGAATCGTGCATCTATTCGCTGACGGAACGAACGTTCGGTTCTTGTGCCGAGCGCTGACTTGGCTAGCCATGCGAAGCTACCTAATCCAAAGAAGAGCATGCAGAAGAAACCAAATACGGTGCCATTCTCAACGGTGCCTCGAATTAACACTGCCTCGGATGGCCGATTTGGATCGTAGTAGGCGGACATACGCGCGCCACGTGGATAGCCGTTCGCTCGGATTTCGACTGCTGCCTTGTTGGAGCACAAGCCATTGCCGAACCAAATTCTCTTGCTTGAGTATTGCGTGCCATCCACTTTATAGGTGTACTCGACATCAAGTGAATGGCTGGGACCATACCGCCAGCTCCCACAGTCTCGCTCTGCTGATGCCTTCACCACGACGACCTCAGTCGCACGCCAGTCTCTACTGGCGACGTAGGCCTTGTAGGCTGCCAAACCATACTGCGCGGCGCCGATGAGGGATAGCACGCCGACTGTGAGCGGAATCGCGAGCAGCGATACCATGATGCTAATGTCCCCAAAGCGTCGAAGGCGATCGGCAAGCTGCATTTGTTGATGGCTAACGTGAAGATGACCGGACCACAACAACTGGCGGCGAAGCCGCATTCAGCTGTTGTGGGTCCATGTCGATTGGCATGTTAAGCCGTGGGCAGCTTCGTTTCATGGGTGTGTCCGAGGAGTTGTGTCAGCCGTTGGTCGAGGACTTGTTGTTTCGCCGAACGTCCCATGCTGGCCTCCGCCAACGCGAGCAGCTTCAAGATTTCGACGGATTCCCAGTTGGTTTCTTCGACGATTGACCTTAGCCAGTCACCAGCAATACCGAGTTCGTTGTGCTCAAGGAACTCAGCTACTTCGTCAAGTGCGCCAGTCGTCGCAGGCGTAGGTGTGACGAGCGCCTTTGCCTGCAGCAAGTACTGCTCTGTGCGACTCCAGGAAGAGCGTAGTTCTGGCGTGACCATGACTCGTCGAGTTGATTAACTTTGATATATCCCGCAATTTTGCGGGATAACAAGGGGGGCTGTCAGATAACGTGGTTCATTGATCATCAAAAAATCTCTTGTTTTCATAGACTTACTGACCTGCCCCCCATAAACCGTACCAGCCAAATTTCCAAGAAGTCCATCCACCCGGAGAATGATGGACATGAGAACAAGCAAATTCAGCGAAGAGCAGATCATTGGCTTTCTGCGCCAGGCCGAG
>NZ_JBIIGC010000025.1:0-27078 GCF_044236835.1 Rhodoferax sp. | reverse complement strand
TGATCGAACACCTGCTGCAGGCCGAAGACGTGGATCGGCACGTGCGCTCCATTGCCCACCAGATGAAGGCTGCACGCTTCCCGATTCACCGGGACCTCGCCGGCTTCGACTTCGAGGTCTCACCCGTAGACAAGGTGCTCATCAAGAGGTTGGCGAGCCTGGGCTTCACGGACGACGCACAGAACGTGGTCCTGATTGGAGGACTCGTCCCAGGTGGTCTCGACGGACGAACCCTGTGCAAACGCCTCGAAGGTTGCCTGGGCGTCGTCTCCACCTTCAGATGGTCGCATCGGCTTGCGTCCCAGATCAATTAAGGACCCTTGTGTTGATTGATTGGTCATTTGTGCGGCGGTATTTCATGTTCTGTGGTCGAACCAGATTGTGCTGATTTGGTTTGCGCCGCATTCCCCAAGCGCTAATTGGCGGACTGCACAAGCTCCTCATGAAATACATGCGTTCAAGTGGCGCGATTAGCGATCCCGCTGAGCTTGTCTAGCCTGCGCCCGGCGATGAATTGGGCGGTGCCAGCACCGACACGTGCCGCCTTTTTCTCGCACTGCCCGCTGGCTCAGAGCGCCTGCGCACAAAAAGCCGTCGGATTCACCATGCGCGTGCGCCCGAAACTGCCCAGCTGCAACAACCCGGCGCGCCGGTCGCCGGTCACCAGATAGTCCACATCAGCTGCAAGGGCCATTGCAAGCAAGAAGGCATCATCGGGGTCCTTAGGTTCTATGCCATCTGGCAACGCTGGCAAAGCACCCAGCAAAATGGCGCCCTGCATGTTGTTCACCATCGTGCCCACCCGGTGGGCTGGTAACAAGGATTTGAGTTTTGGGTAGCGGCTCACGCGCCGCAATTCTTCCAACTGCGCGGTGGACGTCACCAACTCAAACTTTGCTGCACGCCAGGCGCGGTAAATCCTGTCGGGCGCGCCGTAGGGAGATATCAGCGATCCAAGCAAAACGTTCGTGTCTAGGATGACCCGCATCAGTGCCCACGCGCCCATTGCACCGCTTCGTCGATCAGCTCCGTAAGCTCGGATTCCTGCATGCCACGGGCGCTGGTCTTGGCTTGGCCTACCGCTTTCTCAAGCAAGTAGGAGCGCACCGCTTCTTCGATAAAGCGCGACAGGTCTCCTTTGCGGCCCCCCCCTTGGGCGGCAATAAACATACGAACAGACTGGTCAGTGTCGGGTGATACGGCAATGTTCCAACGAACAGATTCCATGATGCTTCCAGTGTTTGGGTGTTTATGTGTGTAAGTGCGTATGCTCCGAATGGTATCCCGATTCCCGTTGGTGCCGCACCGCAAGCACCAGCACGCGGTCGCTGTGGGGCAGGTAGCGGTACAGCGCCAGGTAGCCGGTTTTCCCTCTGGAGATCACCAGTTCGCGCTGCCCGAAAGGAACCTTGCGGCCGATCTCGGGGTGCTGTTCCAGAATCTCCAGCGCTTGAAATATGAGCGCAACGGTGTCTTGCGCAGCTGCTGGGTCGGACTCGCGTAAAAAGTCGCTTAGGCGCTCCAGGTCGGCCAGCGCGTGCGCGGCGTAGACAAGTTCAGCCATGCGCTGCGCGCCCGCTCATTTTTTTGCGACGGCGGAGGGCTTTGCTGCATGCAAGGCGTGTGCGTTGGGTTGCTTGGGTTTGCTCGGGGTTGGGGTGCTTCGGACGCGCTCGGTGATGTAAGCCTTGACGTCTGCACTGCGGTAGACGGCGTTGCTGCGCAAGCTGTCTTGGTAAGACGTTTCGCCATCGGCATACCACTGCTGGCGCACCACGGCATCGTCCATGGCGGATTGCAGTGTGTCCACCATCAGCGCGTGGGCGGTTTTGCCTTCGAATGCGGCAACCTTGGCGATGGTGGCTTTCAAGGCGTCAGGCAACTTGAGCGAGGTGGTGGCGGGCATGGCAGGCTCCTTGCGGGTAATACGATAGTAACACCGCGTGCGCTGCGCCAAGCCTGGGCCTTCGCAGGGATGCGCGCCGTCGGCCGCGTCCTGCTGAGCACCTTCGCGATGGCGAAGCTTGCGGGCGGGCAACTCCGCTTTTAGCATTGCAGTTCCATTCACCCAAGGAGCCCACCATGAAGAGCAACCCTATTGGCTGGTTTGAAATTTATGTGCAGGACATGCCGCGCGCGATTGCGTTTTACGAGGCCGTGTTCGACGGAAAACTCACCGCGCTGACGAATCCGTCGGCCGAGAGTTTTCCGGGGATGGAGATGTGGGCCTTCCCGTCTTCCATGGAGAGCTACGGCGCGTCCGGCGCCTTGGTGCACATGCCGGGGCTGCCGTCTGGCGGCAGCACGCTGGTGTACTTTTCCTGTGACGATTGCGCGGTCGAAGCGGCACGCGCCGCGGCGCACGGCGGCAAGGTGTTTAGGGAAAAAACCTCCATCGGCGAGCACGGCTTCATGGCCTTGGTGGAGGACACCGAGGGCAATATGGTGGGTCTGCATTCCATGGGTTGAACCCTGGGCGCATGGGTTGCGCCAGCGGAGCGGTCAGCCATCCTGAGGCAGCATGGAAGCCAAAACGGCTGTGTCAAACTGGATGGTAAAAACCCTGATTGATTTAATTGTTGATGTACATAAACTGAACATCAACACTACATCAATCCGCAATGTCTTCGCCCGTCACTATTGCCGAAATTGCCCGAAACGCAGGCGTTGGAACTGCCACGGTGGACCGCGTGCTCAACGGGCGATCAGGTGTGAATGTGGAGACTGAGCGCAAGGTTCTTGACGCCATCCATGCCCTGGGTGCGCCGAGCATCGTCCGCGGCAGGCCGCGCAGCAAAGGCAACTTCAAATTCGCCTATGTCTTGCCAGAAGGAAACTCACCATTTCTGGATGACCTAGAACGGCATATCGCGCAAACTGCCGGTGATTTTCGTCATCAGCAGATCACTGAACTGACCTATCGATTCTCGGCCGAAGACCCGGCACATTTCGCACTCGAACTCTCCCGTGTGACCGACTGTGATGCGATCGTGCTCGTGGCGCCGGATGTGCCTGCCATCAAACTGGCGATCAATGACCATGTGCGTGCCGGCGTGCATGTAGCAACACTGTTTACGGACGTGGCTGGCTCCATGCGCCAGGCATTTATCGGTGCCGACAACCGCGCCGCGGGTCGAACGGCCGGTTTGCTGCTGGGGCGAATGGCGTGCCAGCAGCAAGGCACCCAGCTTTTGCTGGCGTCCCAGACCACCCGCATGTCTGGCGAGATAGAGCGGCGCATTGGTTTTTCCCAGGTGGTTGAAGAGCGTTTTCCTGATCTGTCGGTGGTTCGACTGGCCGATATTCCGTCTGACGACGAAGGTGCCTGCAAGGCGTTGGCCGACTACCTTGCAAGCGGTATCGACCTGTCCCGCTTGAGTGGGCTGTATTGCGTAGGCCTTGCCAGCGCGGGTTTGGCGCAGGCGCTTGCGCAAGCGGGACTACGCCAAAGCGTGCCGCTCATTGCGCACGACCTCACTGCGGCACACCAGTCCATGTTGATCGATGGAAGTCTGGCGTATGTGCTCCATCAAGATGTTCACTATTGCGTTCTCACTGCGGCGCGCGTCTTGCGCGGACTGTGTGAAAACGTGCGTGGAGTGCAAAGCGTGGCGCAGCCACGCGTAGAAATCTTGACTGCCGAAAACCTGCATTGAAACGGTAGCCGGGTGTGTTGGTGTGTGTGACTGTTTTTTAATACTTTCGAGGAGAGCGTTACATGAAGAAGATTTTCAACAAGCTGCCGGCGCTAGCGTCAGTGGCACTGGCCGCAACCATGGGGCTGGGCAGTACCGTCGCCCAAGCCCAGGAAAAGACCATCACTTTGTGCTGGGCTGCGTGGGACCCGGCAAACGCCTTGGTCGAGTTGTCCAAGGACTTTACGGCGCAGAGCAAGGTCAAGATGAAGTTCGAATTCGTGCCATGGCCTAATTTTGCAGACCGCATGCTCAATGAGCTCAACTCGAAAGGCAAGCTGTGCGATTTGATCATTGGCGACAGCCAATGGATTGGCGGCGCTGCAGAGAGCGGTCACTACGTGAAGCTCAATGACTTCTTCGCCAAAGAAGGCATCAAGATGACCGACTTTGCGCCGGCCACGGTCGTTGGTTATGCGGAGTGGCCCAAGAACACGCCCAACTACTGGGCGCTGCCCGCAATGGCCGATGCGTTGGGCTGGACCTACCGCAAAGATTGGTTTGCCAAGCCTGACATTCAGGCTGAGTTCAAGAAAAAACACAACCGCGATTTGGCACCACCCAAAACTTGGACGGAATTCAAGCAAGTGTCCGAGTTCTTCCAGGGTCGCATGATTGACGGCAAGAAGGTTTACGGCGCGTACATCTTTACCGAGCGAGGCTCCGAAGGTATCACCATGGGTGTGAGCAACGTGTTCTATCCCTTCGGCTTCAAGTACCAAGACCCCAAGAAGCCCTATGCACTAGACGGATTCGTCAACTCGCCGGATTCGGTCAGGGCACTTGAGTTTTACAAGTCTCTCTACAAAGGCAGCACGCCTCCCGGCCTGACCAACTCCTATATGGGCGAAGGCCTGGACGCGTTCAAGTCCGGTCAGGTGGCCATGATGATGAACTGGTTCGCCTTCTTCCCAGGTCTTGACAAAGACCCCAATGTGGGCGGCGCCAAGATCGGCTACTTTGTGAACCCATCAGACAAAGCCAAGGGCGTGCAGTTGGGTGGTCAGGGCATCTCGGTGGTGTCTTACTCGCCCAATCGCAATGAAGCGCTGGCCTACATCAAGTGGTTTGCGAACCCCGAAGTGCAGAAAAAATGGCAGGCCATTGGAGGCTCATCGGCCCACAACGCGGTGCTCAAAGACCCCGGCTATCTGAAGAGCGCGCCCTACGCGGCTGCATTCCAAGAATCGATGAACCAGGTCGTGGACTTCTGGGCCGAGCCGTCGTATGCGCAGCTGATGTTGGCCCAGCAAAAGCGCGTGCATGACTTCGTGGTGGCCGACAAAGGCACCGCCAAAGAAGCCCTCGACGGCTTGGTAGCTGACTGGAAGAAGGTCTTCAAGGACGACGGCAAGATCAAGTAAGTCCTACTTGGTTCTCCTGCATCCGAAAGTGTTCCCGCTCTGCGCAGCTGGCGCAGAGCGGGTTCATCCACACGAACCTTGATTGGCTGGAACGCTATGTCAGTTCAAACACCTTTGGTGGACCGCCTCGCGCGCGCCACGCCGATGCCAGTGGCCAGCCAACTGCGCGGCCTGTCTGACCGCTCCATCGCCTGGATATTCATTGGCCCGACCATGCTTTTGCTGCTGGCCATCAATATCTTTCCCTTGATCTGGACCGTCAAGCTGTCTTTTACCAACTACCGTGCGAACCGGCCCAACGCTGCGGTGACGGATCTGGGTATCGAAAACTACGTCACGATACTGACCGACCCCGACATTTGGGCCGCCATGCAAACCACGGCACACTTTGTGTTCTGGACGATTGCGCTGCAAACCCTGATCGGCTTTACGCTGGCTTTCCTGATTGACCGCAAGTTTCGTGGCCACGGTTTCTGGACCACGCTCATCCTGATCCCCATGATGCTGTCGCCCGCAGTGGTGGGTAACTTCTGGGCCTTTCTCTACCAGCCACAAACCGGCTTGTTCAACGCCGTAGTTGCTGCCCTGACCGGTGTGTCGCCTTCTTCCTTCTCCATGCTGGGGGAGGTACCGCTGGCACCGTGGGCCATTATTCTGGTGGACACCTGGATGTGGACTCCGTACGTGATGCTGATTTGCTTGGCCGGACTGCGCTCGATTCCGGACTACATCTACGAAGCAGCGGAAGTCGACCGCGCGTCCAAGTGGCGCCAGTTCTGGTCCATCACCCTGCCGATGGTGCTGCCTTTCATCATGCTTGCGGTTCTGTTCAGGGGCATCGAAAACTTCAAGATGTTTGACATGGTGAACCTGCTGACTTCCGGTGGCCCAGGCTCCACCACCGAGGTGGCGTCCATCACGCTCAAGCGCGAGGCGTTCGAGAAATGGCGTACCGGTTATTCATCGGCCTTTGCCATCATTTTGTTTGTCGCCGTGTTCGGCCTGGCAAACATCTATGTCAAAGCCCTCAACCACATCAAGAACCGGTAACCTATTATGCGCAAAGGCATAAGTACTGCCCACTCGGTCGTAGAACCTTCGTCACAAACCCGCTGGGTGGCCGGCGTGCTGGTGGTGTTTTATGCACTGGTGACGATGATTCCGCTGGTATGGATCATCATGACCGGCTTCAAAACACCGGCGGACGCGATCAGCTACCCGCCCAAAGTGATCTTCAGTCCCTCGGTGGAGGGCTACTGCAACCTGTTCACCACACGCTCGCGCCAGACCCCCGAGTACATTGCCAGCCTGCCACCGGCAGCCAGCAACTGCGAAGAAATTGCGCGCAGCCAGCAGATGGTGGTGGCCGGCCCTTCCAACTTCGCTCCTCGCTTTACCAACTCGTTGATCATTGCCTTTGGCTCCACCGTGCTGTCGGTTGGTTTTGGTGTGATGGCAGCCTACGCTTTCTCGCGCTTCAAAGTGCCGCTGAAGGACGACTTGCTGTTCTTCATTTTGTCCACCCGCATGATGCCGCCCATCGCGGTGGCAATACCTATCTACCTGATGTACCGTGAGCTGGGTTTGTCCGACACCCGGCTGGGCATGATCTTGCTGTACAGCGCAGTCAATGTGTCGCTCTCGGTCTGGCTACTCAAGGGTTTTATTGACGAAATTCCGCGTGAGTACGAAGAGGCTGCGATGGTCGATGGCTACACCCGCCTGCAAGCGTTTCGCAAAGTGGTGCTGCCTCAGGCAACCACCGGCATTGTGGCAACTGCCATTTTCTGCTTGATCTTTGCCTGGAATGAATACGCCTTTGCGGTACTGCTGACCTCGGGCGAAGCGCAAACCGCGCCGCCTTTCATTCCCATCATCATCGGCGAAGGGGGCATGGACTGGCCCGCCGTAGCCGCTGGTACCACCTTGTTTCTGGTGCCGATTCTGGTGTTCACCGTGCTCTTGCGCAAACACTTGTTGCGCGGAATCACGTTTGGCGCCGTGCGCAAATAAAGCGAAAGTTTCACCATGCCCCAAGCCCTCAACCCGGTGCAAAAGCAAACAAGTAAGTGGCCCCGCTGGCTGCGCCGCAACACCCTGGAACTGGTGGCTTGCGCCATCATCGGCCTTGGCATTCTGATGCTTCTACAGCCTTTTGCGCTGGTCCTCTACACCTGGTCATTCGTCACCATGCTGGTGGGCACCGTCATGTTCATGGTGGTCTCCAAGTTCCCCGAGTAGCACCATGGCTGAGATACGCATTCAAAACCTGAACAAGGCCTTCGCCGAGTTCACTGCCGTCAAGGACTCCTCCTTTGTCGTGAATGACGGTGAGTTCTTCTGCCTGCTGGGTCCCTCCGGCTGCGGCAAGACCACGACTTTGCGCATGATTGCCGGTTTGGAACTACCCACCTCCGGTCAGATTTTCCTCGGCGATGAAGATGTCACATTCAAGCGAGCCTCGGCGCGTGACATCGCCTTTGTGTTCCAGATGTTTGCGCTCTACCCGCATATGTCGGTACGGCAGAACATTGCCTTCCCGCTGGTCTCGCAAGGCATGCCGCGCGTCGAAATTGCCGAGCGTGTTGCGCAGGCCGCCAACACCCTGCATATCAGCCACTTGCTGAACATGTCGGTCTCCGGTCTGACCAGCGGTGACCGCCAGCGCGTTGCACTGGGGCGGGCCATTGTGCGTCAGCCCATGGCCTTCATGATGGATGAGCCGCTGGGCGCGCTGGATGCCGAATTCCGCGAACTGATGTGCCAGGAACTGCGCGCCCTGCACGACCGCTTGCACGCCACCACGGTCTACGTCACACACGACCAGCGCGAAGCCATGTCCATGGCCGACAAGATTGCCATCATGAACCAAGGTGTGATCGAGCAACTCGGTGCGCCGCAGGAAATCTATGAGCGCCCGGCCAGTGTTTTCGTGGCCGACTTTATGGGCTCCCCTTCGATGAACTTCATTCCTACCCACACGGCATTGGCGCGGGGTGCCACCAGCATCCAACTGGGTTCTGTCGCAGTGGACATGCCTGCCGTTTGCGATGACGTCAGCCAACGCCAGCTTCTGTATGGCGTGCGGCCAGAGCACATTCGCCTCGCCAGCGATGCGCCCTTGCGCGCCGAAGTGGTCGGTGTGGAATACCTAGGAAATTGCCAGGTCATTACCCTGAATACCGCGCTGAACTGCGTCGTGCGCGCCAAGGTCGATGTCGACATCAGGGCGGTGCGCGGCGATCAAGTCGGGTTGGAACTGGATGCCTCCGAAATGACGCTGTTTGATCAAGCCAGCGGGCGGGCCATTCGTACCGCGCGCGATGACCTTGCTGTCGAAGCCATCGGAACCCGAAAGGCCGCCCATGGCTGATCTCAAACTCACAGGCGTAAGCAAGAACTTTGGTTCGCAGGCGGCAGTCAGAGACTTGAATATTGACATTGCCAGTGGCGAGTTCGTGGTGCTGCTGGGCCCCAGCGGTGCTGGCAAAACAACCACCTTGCGCTTGGTGGCCGGATTGGAAAAACCCGACGCGGGAGCAGTGTGGATTGATGGCCGCGATGTCACGACCATGGCGCCGGCCCTGCGGGACGTGACCTTTGTGTTCCAGCAGTATTCGCTTTATCCGCACCTCAACGTGTACGACAACTTGGCGTTTCCCCTGCGCTCACCGCTGCGTAAGATCAGCGAGGACGCGGTTCGAGCTAAGGTGCTGGAGGTGGCACGCATGCTGCGCATGGAAGACAAGCTGCAAAACCCAGCGACCCGGCTATCGGGGGGGCAAATGCAGCGGGTGGCCATCGGCCGGGCCTTGGTGCGCAACCCTTCTGTTTACTTGATGGATGAGCCGCTGTCGTCGCTGGATGCCAGGCTGCGCAATGACTTGCGCTTGGAGCTCAAGCGCATTCAGCAGGACACCGGGGCCACCATGCTGTATGTCACCCACGACCAGGTCGAGGCACTCACCCTGGCCAATCGCATCGGTGTGTTGGACCACGGTCGACTGGTGCAACTTGGTACGCCACAACAGGTCTATCAGGACCCGGACACGGTAGCGGTTGCCAGCCGCCTGGGATCGCCCCGCATCAATCTGCTGGCGCGTTCTGACGTGCCGCAGCTGCCCGCACCTGATGGCGTACAAACCATTGGCGTGCGTGCCGAGCACCTAAAAATTGGCCCGGCAAATAGCGCAACGCCAGACAGTGTCTCGGCCGTGGTGCAGCGCTTGGAGCGTTTGAGCGACCAGTACCTGGTGCACTTGCGCCTGAAAGACCGTGCCCCGGAAATCATCGTCTCCTGCAGCCCAGCGCATGTGGCGCACGCTGGTCAGGAGGTACAAATTCAGTTTACGCAATGCCTTTGGTTTGATGCGTCAGACCAAAGGGTAAGGGCTTGACCGCTATCAATAGGAACATCGACATGCCATTGAACGACATGATTCAAAGCGCCACCCAGACGCTGGTTGATCACTTGGAGGAATTGACCGCCCTCGACCAGGCTATTGGCGACGGCGATCACGGGCTGAACATGAAGCGCGGCGCCCAGGCAATTCAAGCCAGGCTGCCGGAGCTGCAGGCCATGACGCTCAACGATGCCTTGAAACTCATGGGCAAGACCTGCGTCGCAGTGATCGGCGGTTCCTCCGGCCCGGTGTTTGGCACGCTCTTAATGACCCTGGGCAAGGAACTGCCCGAGCAGGCCTCAGCAGAGGATATGGCCAAAGCGCTGCGTTTGGGCATTGAGGCGTTGACCCGCCTGGGCAAGGCCGAAGTAGGCCAAAAGACCTTGCTCGACGTACTGGACCCGGTGCAAAAAATGCTGGCAGCCGGTGGCCCTGACTTGCTCGCACGCGTGGGCCAATGTGCCCACGACAGCGCCCAAGCCACCGCCCACATGGACGCCACGCGCGGACGCTCCTCGTTTCTGGGGGATCGTGCCAAGGGCCATGTGGACCCTGGCTCGCGCTCTATGGCCCTGATCATCGGCTCGGTGTGCCAGAGCCTGCAGCGGGCTTGAATCTGCTCCACCCACCAACGCTTAATCAACTGCTGGATGACTTATGAAAAATTTGATGAACAACGTCGATACCGTCTTGGCGGAATCGCTTGACGGCTTTGCAGCTGCGCACGCAGATATTGTGGCGCTGGGGGTCGACCGGGAATTCGTGCGCCGCAAGCGCACCAAGCCCGGCAAAGTGGCGCTGATTTCGGGCGGAGGTACCGGCCATGAGCCGCTGCATGCCGGCTTTGTCGGACACGGCATGCTGGACGCCGCCTGTCCGGGACAGATCTTTACGTCCCCCACACCCAACCAGATGCTCGACGCGGCGCAGGCGGTGGACGGTGGTGCTGGCGTGCTTTTCATCGTTAAAAATTACTCCGGTGACCGGATGAATTTCCAGATGGCCTCGGACATGCTCGACCAAGAAAACGCGGTCGTCATCGTCAACGACGACGTGGCGGTGGAGGACTCCACTTACACCACAGGACGGCGCGGCGTGGCCGGGACCGTCATCATCGAAAAAATACTCGGCGCAGCAGCCGAGCGTGGCGACAACCTTGCGCAACTGCTGGCGCTGGGTAACGCGGTCAATAAGGCGACAGCGTCTATGGGCGTGGCTCTGACTTCCTGCACGGTACCGGCTGCGGGCAAGCCAACTTTTCAGATTGGCATGCATGAGATGGAGATCGGCGTGGGCATTCACGGTGAGCCCGGGCGGCGCCGGGTGCCGTTGGCAACTGCCGACGAGATTGCGCAGGAACTCACCGGCGCGGTGCTCAAGGACCTCGCTTTGGGTGCCGGCCAAGAAGTCATTTTGCTGGTCAATGGTTTTGGCGGTACACCATTGCTGGAGCTGTACCTGATGGTGAACGCAGCCCGCGCTGTGCTGGAAAAAAGCGGCGTGAAGGTGGTGCGCTACCTCACAGGTTCGTATGTCACATCACTGGAAATGGCGGGCTGCTCGATTACGGTCACGGCGGCTACCCCTGAGTTTTTGGTGCTCTGGGATGCGCCGGTGCATACGGCGGCGCTGCGTTGGGGGATGTAGCAGACGCCAAGCTATTCGATCGGTGTCCAACGCCCCCCGGCGATGCTCGACGCCACCACCG
This sequence comes from Rhodoferax sp., assembly GCF_044236835.1. GTDB lineage: Bacteria > Pseudomonadota > Gammaproteobacteria > Burkholderiales > Burkholderiaceae_C > Allorhodoferax. Next base: position 15,908 of record NZ_JBIIGC010000025.1, on the reverse strand, counting down.
CCGCAATAAACTGCATGCCGCGCAAGCCGTCTTCTACGGTGGGCACGGTGCAGGCCAGCGGGTCGGCACTGCGGCCTTGCCAACGCGCATGCAGCTGCTCGGCTACATCACGGTACAACTGGGCAAAACCTTCGAGATAGCCCTCTGGGTGACCTGCGGGCAAGCGAGAGGCGTGGCTTGCCGCCATGCCCGCACTGGCCCCGGCACGGGTCAATAGGCGGGGTGTGTCACCCAGGGGCGTGAACCACAATTGGTTGGGATGCTCTTGGTGGAATTCCAGGCCGCCCTTGCTGCCGTACACACGTAGCTTGAGGTTGTTTGCATTGCCAGGCGCTACCTGGCTGCACCAGAGCATGCCGCGTGCGCCGTTGGCATAGCGCAGCAACACGTGGGCGTTGTCGTCGAGTTGGCGTCCGTTCACAAAGGTTGAGACGTCGGCACACACTTCGGTTAGCTGCAGCCCTGTGACGTAGCGCACCAAGTGCTCGGCATGGCTGCCAACATCACCCAGTGAGCCACCGGCGCCCGCGCGGGCAGGGTCCATGCGCCAGGCCGCCTGCTTGTGGCCGCTGTCTTCGAGCTTGCTGCTCAGCCAATCTTGCGGGTACTCGACCTGAATCACCCGGATCTCGCCCAGCTCACCGGCAGCCACCATGGAGCGCGCCTGGCGCACCATGGGGTAACCGCTGTAGTTGTGGGTCAGTGCAAACAGGCAGCCGCTGCGGCGCACGACCTCGACCAGCGCATGGGCGTCGACCACAGTCGCAGTCAGGGGTTTGTCGCAAATCACGTGGATGCCAAGCTCCAGGAAGGCTGTGGCAATCGGGGCGTGCAGGTGGTTGGGTGTGACGATCGCTACCACGTCAATGCCGTCCGGGAGCGCACGCTCAGCCCGGGCCATGGTGGCAAAGTCGGCGTAGCTGCGTTCGGGCGCAATGTGCAACTCTGCCGCACTGGCGGCGGCGCGCGCTGGGTCCGACGAAAGCGCTCCTGCCACCAGGCTGTAGGCATCATCCAGCCGCGCGGCCATGCGGTGCACGCCGCCTATAAACGCGCCGTGCCCGCCGCCCACCATGCCCAGACGGATGCGTCGGGCAGTGCCCCCGTGCTTGGCTGTTTCAGTGGTCATGCGTCATCAAAACCTTAGGCAATGCCGAGCATCTTTTTGTTGGCTGCCTGGTCCACTGCACCGCCGGCGAAGTCATCGAAGCTGCGCTCGGCCACCCGGATGATGTGGTCGCGGATAAAGATGGCTCCCTCGCGCGCACCGTCTTCCGGATGCTTGATGCAGCACTCCCATTCCAGCACGGCCCAGCCAGGGAAGTCGTATTGCGCCATTTTGGAGAAGATCGCGGCAAAGTTCACCTGCCCGTCGCCCAGAGAGCGAAAGCGCCCGGCCCGCTGAAGCCAGGGCTGGTAGCCGCCATACACACCCTGCTTGCCGGTCGGATTGAACTCGGCGTCCTTGACGTGGAAAACCTTGATGCGCTCGTGGTAACAGTCGATGTAGTCCAGGTAGTTGAGTTGCTGCAATACAAAGTGGCTGGGGTCGTACAGCAGGCAGGCACGCCGGTGGTTATGGACCCGTTCCAGAAACATCTCGTAGCTCACGCCATCATGCAGATCTTCACCCGGATGCACCTCGTAGCAGACATCAACACCGGCGTGATCAAAGGCGTCGAGAATCGGGCGCCAGCGCTTGGCCAGCTCGTCAAACGCGCCTTCAATCAAGCCCACCGGTCGCGGCGGCCACGAGTACAGATAAGGCCAGGCCAGCGCGCCGGAAAAAGTGACATGGGCAGTCAGACCCAGATGGGCCGAGGCCTGTGCCGCCCACATCATTTGCTCAACCGCCCATTGCTGGCGCAGCGTGGGGTTGCCCCGCACTTCGGGTGCAGCAAAACCGTCAAAACCGGTGTCATAGGCCGGGTGCACCGCCACCAACTGGCCTTGGAGGTGCGTCGAAAGTTCGGTGATTTCCAGACCATGCTGCGCCAGCATGCCCTTGATTTCCTCGCAATACGTTTTGCTGTGGGCCGCTGTCTTCAAGTCAAACAGACGCGCATCCCAACTCGGAATCTGTAAGCCCTTGTAGCCCAGCGACGCAGCCCACCGGGCGATGGTCGCAAGCGAGTTGAACGGTGCTGTATCACTGGCAAATTGGGCCAAAAACAGGGCCGGGCCTTTGATGGTCTTCATGGGTAATTGCTCCACGGATTCGTTCTAAGCATAGCCCGTTGATTGCCGCTTTCACAAGCCCTTGCAGACCGCGCAGGCACCGGGCACGATGGCGACCGGCCCATCAGCGACTCGCCTCAGGCGTTCGCATGCAAATCGGTGTCGCAAACAGGTCAAGCGCAAGCCCCGCGCCTGCCCATACTATGTGTTTTTGTCAGCCGCTCTGGCATTGGAGAATTTGGATGCAAGACACCCCCGCGCAAGTCGCCGCAAGCCCCGACACCGTAGCCGATGCACCCCGTGGCCGCCGCGCCGGTGGTGGCCGCGAGGCCAAGCGTGCCGCCCGCAGCGCCCGCAGCGCGCAGTCGGTGCCCTTTATCACCCGCAAGATTCCGTACTTTGAGGTGCTCGACGAAGAGGGTTTGCAGACCATCGAGCGCAATGCCGACACCATCCTCGAAGAAACCGGCATCGACTTCCGCGACGACGCTGAAGCCCTGGAGTTGTTTCGCAACGCTGGCTGCGATGTCAAGGGCGAGCGGGTGCACTTTCCGCGCGGCCTGGCCCGCAAGCTGGTGCAAGCCACCGCCCCGCGCGAGTTCACCCAGGTCGCGCGCAACCCGGCGCACAACGTGGTCATCGGCGGCAAGAACACGGTGTTCGCGCCCGCCTATGGCTCGCCCTTTGTGCGCGACCTCGACGGCGGACGCCGCTACGCCACGATTGCCGACTTCCAAAACTTCGTGAAGCTCACCTACATGGCCAACGCGCTGCACCACAGCGGCGGAACCATTTGCGAGCCAGTCGATTTGCCGGTGAACAAGCGCCACTTCGACATGGTGTATGCGCACATGAAGTACAGCGACAAGCCCTTCATGGGCTCGGTCACGCACCCAGACCGCGCGCGTGACACGGTGGAGATGACCAAGATTTTGCTGGGCGACAATTGGATGGACCCGCTCACCGGCAAGCCCCGCACCGCGGTGATCAACCTGATCAACGCCAACTCGCCCATGACCTTTGACGAGACCATGCTGGGCGCCGCCAAGGTCTACGCCCGCGCCAACCAGGCTTGCATCATCACGCCCTTTATCTTGGCCGGTGCCATGTCGCCAGTCACGGTGGCCGGCACGGCGGCACAAACCCTGGCCGAAGCCCTGGCCGGCATGGCCTTTGTGCAGCTGTGCAGCCCCGGCGCGCCGGTGGTGCTGGGCAGCTTTGCCTCCAGCATTTCCATGCAATCGGGCGCACCCACCTTTGGCACGCCTGAGCCTGCCTTGGTGCTGTATGTCATGGCTGCGCTGGCGCGCCGTTTGGGCGTGCCGTTTCGCTCCGGCGGTGGCCTGTGCGGCTCCAAGATCTCGGATGCGCAAGCCGCCTCCGAGTCGGCCAACACCTTGCTGCCGACCTGTCTGGGTGGCGTCAACTTTGTGCTGCACACCGCTGGCTGGTTGGAGGGCGGGCTGTCCATGGGCTACGAGAAGTTCATCATGGACGTGGACCAGGCCGGCATGATGCACACCCTGCTCAATGGCGTGGACCTGACCGAGAACGGCCAAGCCATGGACGCCATCCGCGAGGTCGGCCCGGGCAAGCACTTTTTGGGTTGCGCCCACACCCAGGCCAATTTCGAGAGCGCCTTCTACCGCTCACCGATCACCGACAACAACAGCTTCGAGCAGTGGGAGGCCGAGGGCTCGCGCGACCTCACCCAGCGCGCCAATGCGCTATGGAAAAAGCAGCTCGCCGAATACGAGGCGCCAGCGATGGACGTGGCCACCGATGAAGCCATCCTCGACTACGTGAACCGCCGCAAGGCCTCGTTCCCCGACTCCAACGTGTAAGCCAGTGGGGCTAGCCTTGCGGCCTGCCCCCCATCTGGATACACCCTACCCATGAACAAGCTGCTGATCCCACTGGCCTCGCTGCTCAGCGGCCTGGCCTTGCTGGTGGTCGGCACTGGTTTGCTGTTTGCCGCCATCGGCGCGCAGGCCGGCAACGCCAAGTTTTCTGGCCTGGTCACCGGCTTGGTGATGTCGGCGTATTTCGCCGGGTTTGTGTACGGCACCTACGCCTGCCCGGCCATCATCCGGCGGGTGGGCCACATCCGTGCATTTGCCGCGATGGCGTCTATCGCTTCGGCTATTCCTATGTTCCATGCCTTGTGGACCAACGCGATTGCCTGGGGGGTGTTGCGCTTTGTCGCCGGTGTGTGCCTGGTGGGTTTGTACATCGTGGTCGAGAGCTGGCTCAACGTGGTCGCCACCACCGCCCAGCGCGGCAAGGTGTTTGCTGCCTACATGGCTGTTAGCGGTGTGTCGATGGCCATGGGTCAGTGGCTGATTCTGGTGGGCGACCGCTTTGGCTTTGTGCCGTTTGCGCTGGTGTCGATTCTGTTTTCGTTCGCGCTCATCCCCATCACGCTCACACCGGTGGCCGAGCCCGAGGCCATGGAGACGCCCAAGTTCGTGCTCAAGGAGCTGATCTATATCTCGCCCATCGGCGTGATCGGCACCGTCGGCTCCGGTCTGCTGGGCGGCGCGTTTTACAGTCTGGGCCATGTGTTTGGCCAGGGCGTGGGCTTTAGTGAGGCGGGCATTGCCACCTTCATGGCGGCCACGATTTTGGGCGGAGCCGCGTTCCAGTGGCCGGTGGGGCACTTGTCGGACAAAAACGATCGCCGCTGGGTATTGTTTTGGGTGTGCGCGCTGTGCGCGGGCGTGGCGGGCTTGGGCTTTTATTTGGCGCGCGAGTTCGAGGCCTCGCTGATCGTGCTGGGCATCATTTATGGTGGCCTGTCCTTCACGGTCTATGGTCTGAGCGTGGCCCACGTCAACGACCTGATCGACCCCGCCAAAGTGCTCGAAGTGACCAGCGGCCTGTTGCTGCTGTACGGTTTTGGCTCCACCTTGGGCCCGACGCTGGCTGGCGGTGTGATGGACCTGTTTGGGCCCGAGGCGCTGATGCTGTACTTCGCCATCGTGCTCGCGTTTTTGGCGGCCAGCGTCTGGTTCTTCGCCAAATCCAAGTACATCCACCCCTCGCGCACCAGTCAAAAGACCGACTATGTGGTCATGGGCAGCGGCTCACAAGCCGTGTTGCAGATGGACCCGCGCCGGCCCGACTTTGAACACAGCCGCCCGGCCAAACCGCTGGTCGATCCAGGCCGCTGATCTGGCGACTCATCGCGCAGCCGTGGGCCGCCCAATCGCCTCGGCTTGCACCACGGCTTCCAGCAGCCCTGCGTCGCTGACCGCGTTGGGCATCCACTGTTTTTGCACCGAGACCTGCACCTCGGGCGCGTGTGCGCCCATGGCCAGCACGGCGCTGCGCGCCAGTTGTTCGGCCCACGCATGGGCCGTGTCCAGGGCCTCGGTCGGGTTAGAAAACTGCCGGGTGCCGCTGGGCGCGTGCACGCGGAAGTTGCCGGTGCCGTCGCCCACCACCCGCACCGTGATGCTGTGCGCTACCACCCCAGCGGCAGCGCCTACCGCGTTGGCCACATCGCAGTGCGGCGCAAATGCCACTTCGCAACCCAGGCGGCGCGCCACCTCCGGGTAAAACACCCGCACCGGCCCACCCACCGCCACCACCGGCACGGAGGGCTGGATGCGCACCTGCGCCCAGCCCAGAGTCGCCTGGCCCGAGCACACGGTGTCGATCAGCGGGCTGTCTGCGACCTCGCTGCCAAACGCGGTCTGCAAAACCGCGCGGCACGACAGGCGCACGGTTTGCTCCCACACGTCTTGGGCGAACTGGCGTGTTCGCTCGGGCGTGGGCAGCTTCATGTCGCGCAAGCGCGCCGCCAGTTGGGCTGCCAGATACGCGGCGTCCGCCGACCAGTTGGCCTGCAGGCCCAGCACATGGCCCGCGTCCGAAGGCGTGAAGCTGCACAGCTGCACCAGGCCCTTGCGGCGCAGCGACTCCAGCGCCCGCTGGGCAGGCAGCGAGTTAGCGATTTTGCGCAGGGGCTGGGGCGCAGCCGTCACGCTGGCCAGCGCTTCGCGTTCGCGCGGCGACAGACCCACCGGTACCGCCTGCGCCTTGGCCGAGAACGGCAGCAGCACGAACTTGCCGTGCAGGGAGCTGCCGCCGTCCACATCGGCCAGGTCGGCTTGCAGCATCGCGATGGTTTCGGGGTAGCGCGCTGCAACCAGCGAGACCGGCGCCACCCGCTGCGGGCCGACCGCGATGCCGCCCTTGGGGTGGGCGCTGATTTCACTGTCGCCGCCCAGGCCGATGGTGCGCACATCGATGGCCCGCACCATGGTGCGCCAGCCACCGACCTCGGCACCCTCTTCCTTGACTTTGGGGCGGCCATCGATCAGCAGCCCCAAGTCAGTGGTGGTGCCGCCCATGTCGGACAAGATAAAACTCTGCAAACCGCTGAGCCACTGCGCGCCCACCAGGCTGGCCGCCGGGCCGCTGAGCACCGTCTCTATGGGCCGCGTGGCCACCGATTCGGCCAGCGCCAGCGAGCCGTCGCCTTTGACGATCATCAGCGGGCATTGAATCTGTAGCGCCACCATGGCGCGCTGCACCGCGTCGATCAGGCCGCTGATGCGCGCGATCAGGCGTGCATTGAGCACCGCCGTGAGGGCGCGGCGCGGCGCATCCAGCGAGGACGACAGCTCGGTGGACAGCGTGACCGGCTTACCAGTGCGCGCCACGATGTGATCGCGCACCGCGTGCTCGTGCGCCGGGTTGCGCACCGCAAAGGTCGAGGCCACCGCGAAGGCGTCCACCGCCGGGGCCATGCCGTCGAGCGCGTGCGCCAGGGCGTCTTCGTCCAGCGGGCACAGCGCGTCCCCGTTGTGGTTGTGCCCGCCGGCCACCACCGCCAGTGGCAGCTCAGGAAAAGCTTTGGCAATGCCGGTGCGCTGAACCATGGCGGCATCAAACCCCACCAGCACCACGCCCACTGCGCTTCCGTGGCCTTCGACCACCGCGTTGGTGGCCAGCGTGGTGGAGACCGACACCATGGCAATCTGCTGTGGCGCCACCGTGCCCTGCAGCTGCGCCAGCGCAGCGCTGAGGGCTTCGCCCACGCCCACGGCCAAGTCGCCCTTGGTGGTGATGGCCTTGGCCGTGGCCACCACCCGGTGGCCGTGGGCCTCGATGATGGCCGCGTCGGTGTAGGTGCCCCCGGTGTCCACGCCCACCAGGTAGCTGGGCGCGGCGGTCTGTGCTGGCATCACGTCGCGTTGGACGCCGAGCCACCCCGGCGCCCGCTGCCGCGCTTGAGGTTGGCACCCGCTGCTGCGCCACCGGCGCGGCTGAGCTCGCCGCCCCACTGCGCGCGCGCGCCGGCAGACACCTCGCCCAGCGCCGAGACGACCTGGTCCAGCGTGGGACCCGGGCCTTTGGTGTGGGCGTCCAGCGCCTCTTTCATGGCGCGCAGGTGCTTGGCCGAGGTGCCGCAGCAGCCGCCGATGATGCGCGCGCCCGCATCCAGCGCCATCTTGGCGTACACGCTCATCAACTCCGGCGTGCCGTTGTAGACGATGCTGCCGTCGACGTACTGCGGAATGCCGCAGTTGCCCTTGGCCACCAGCACCACCTCGGGCGCCATGGCCTGGGCCAGGTTGTGGATGCAGGCCACCATCTCGGAGGCGCCGGTGCCGCAGTTGCTGCCGCAGGCCGCCAAGCGGGGCGAAAGCGTTTGTTCGATGCCCGCAAAGTCGCTGGGCGAGATGCCCATCATCGAGCGGCCGTTGGTGTCAAAACTCAGGGTGCACACGATGGGCAGATTCGCCACGGCTGCACCGGCCACTGCGGCCTCGACCTCCTCGCGCGAGGACATGGTCTCGATCCACAGCACATCGGCACCGCCCGCGGCCAACGCCAGCGCCTGCTCGGCGAAAGCCGCCTTGGCTTCGTCGTGGGTGAGCGGGCCGACCGGCTCCATGATTTCGCCCGTCGGCCCCATGCTGCCGGCCACCACCACGGTGCGGCCGCTGGCATCGGCCACGCTGCGGGCGATGCGCGCGGCGGCGGTGTTGAGCTCGGCCATGCGGCTTTGCGCGTGGTGCAGTTTGAGCCGGTAGGTGGTGCCGCCAAAGCTGTTGGTCAGGATAATGTCGGCGCCTGCGTCCACAAAGCTTTGGTGCAGCGTGCTGATGCGGTCCGGGTGCTCGGTGTTCCACAGCTCGGGCGCGTCGCCCGACATCAGCCCCATGTCAAACAGGTTGCTGCCGGTGGCGCCGTCGGCCAGCAGCCAGGGGCGCTCGGACAGCAGGCGGGTGAATCGGTTGGTGGTTGGGCTGGCGGTCATAAGCATTCAAGGCGCACGAAGCGCCGCCGTGTGGACAGGAACAAGGGTTGGGGTTGGCCTCGGGTGCGCAGGGCGCGGCCAGACCCGCGATTTTGCCCTAGGCCAGGGCGCAGCAGCCCGGTGCGGTCAATCGACCTGCGCCCCGGTGGCTTGCACCACCACCTGGTACTTGGCGCGCTCTCTTTGCATCAGGGCCGCGAATTCCTCAGAGGTGCTGGGCACGGGTTCGGCCAGCAGGGTGCCAAAGCGGGCCTTGGTCTCGGGCGCGTTGAGCGCTTCCACAAACGCGGCGTTCAGGCGCGCCAGCACATCCTTGGGTGTGCCCGCAGGCGCCACCAGGCCCCACCAGGTGTCGATGGAAAAGCCTTTGAGCGTGTCAGCCATGGGCGGCACATCGGGCAGGGCGGGGGAGCGCGCCAGCGTAGTCACTGCAATCGCCTTGAGTTTGCCGGATCGGATGTTGGGCGCGGCGGTGGCCAGGTTGTCCAAGTTGAAATCCACCTGCCCGCCCAGCAGCGCCAGCTGGGCGGGGTTGCCGCCGTTGTAGGGAATGTGTACCGCAAACACGCCGGCCTCTTTTTTGAACATCTCGCCTGCCAGGTGACCTGCGCTGCCATTGCCGCCGCTGCCGTAGTTGAGCTTGCCGGGGTTGGCGCGGGCGTAGGCAATCAGGTCGGCTAAGCTGTTGATGCGCAGGCGCTGCGCGGTCTCGGCGTTCATCACCAGCACGTTGGGCACCCGCACCATTTGCGTGATGGGCGCGAAGTCGGTGGCGGCGTTGTAGGGCATCTTCTTGAAGAGCCAGGGGTTGACCGCGTGGGTGGCCGTGGCGGCAATGCCGATGGTGCTGCCGTCGGGCGCGGCCTTGGCCACCAGGTCGGCGCCGATGTTGCCGCCCGCACCGGGCTTGTTGTCCACGACCACGGTGCCCAGGCTGTCCTTGACGCGCTCCGCCAGCACCCGCGCGGTCACGTCAATCGGGCCGCCCGCAGCGTAGGGGACGATCAGGCGAATCGGCTTGTTTTGTGCGAGTGCATGCGTGCCTGCAACAGAGATGGCCAGGGAAAACAGGGTGGTGAAAAGTTGTTTCATGGTGAAAGCCGCGCGTCGTTTGGAGCGCTGACTGTACGCAGGCGGTCAGGTTCCTGCTACCGGGATCGACCCTGAATACCGATGCGGTGGACCGCGCCCGGAATTTGCACGCTGGCCTCTGCCTTGGGTTGCACGTGATGATTCGAGCTGCCGATGCCTGGCAGCTGCAACAAATGCGGCCAGTTGATCGCGCCGCAACAGATGCAACGCGAGGTGATGCGGTCTGCCCCTGACGGACTCGAGTCGCAGCGGGCATCAGGCCATCAATACTTGACCTTGAGGGCGTTCATTTGCTCTTTGGTGAGCGCGGGTACGTCGCCGCGCGCGGCCCAGCGGTTCAGGTTCCAGCCACCCTCACCAACCCAGGCCTTCAGCATGGCCAGCGCTTGAGCGCGCTCTGCGTCGGTTTCGCCGAGGTATTTGTGCATATTGCCAGGCTTTTTGTCGGCGGTATTGGTGCCGTCGTCCAAGCGGCGCATCAACGCACCGGGGTCGGGATAGACAACGATGGACAGTAGGTGCTCATAGGTGTCGGTGCGCGGGCCCTGTTTGGCCTTTTTGTACTTTTCTTCGTCGAGCTTGAATTCCTGCAGCGAAGGCGAATCGCTGCCATGGCATTCTGCACATTTGGCCTTGATGAACGGCTGGACATCGGTTCGGTAAGTGACATCAGCCGCCAGCAAAGGTAATGCCAAAGTGGCACAAGTGAGGGTCGCTAGTAGTTTCAGCTTCATGGTGGTCCCCAGTGGTAAAAAAAGTTATTTCTGCAAGGCTGCGTCCGCCGCGAACAACTCGGCTGGCCCAGGCCCGCTGGGTTCGTGGTGGGCGATGGCAAAGTGGCATTCAATACAGGTTTTCCCCTCGGCTTTGCCCTTGGCATGGCGAGTGCGCGCTTTGGTGGTTTGCAATTCCAGGTTCATTTTTTCTTCCTGGTGGCAACTGCGACACTGGTGCGAGTCGCTGGCTTTCATGTCGCGCCACACGGCCTGCGCCATGGCGGCACGCTTGGCCTCGAACTTTTCTGGCGTGTCAATCGACGGCGAAATGAAGGTGTAGTACAGGTCTTTACTCGCCTTGATCTTGGCCCATACCAGTGGTCCTGGCTCATGCGGCACATGGCAGTCGGTGCAGATCGCTCGCACGCCGGTCCGGTTGGTATCGTGAATCGTGCCTTTGTATTCGGCAAAGTTGTACGACATTTCGTGGCAGCTCACACAGAAACTCTCTGTGCTGGTGTAGGCCAGCACATAGGCGCCGGAGATACCAACCGACACCGAAAAAACAAGCAACCCGGTCAGCAACGCTGCAACGAACATCCAACGTGGGCTTAGCAGACCAAAGAACTTTTTCATGGCGAAAGCCAACGTGCAGCTGCTGTTTAACGCGACAGGATGTAGCGCACAGCGTTTTTGATGCCCGCCTCATCCTTTGACTTGATCTTGAAATGCTCTTCCTTCACGCCATCAACCTCCACCATCGGGCCTGTAGTGATGTGCGTGAAGATCTTGGCTTCGGCATCGGCCTTGCCTTTGTATTTTTCAGCGGTCTTTTTAAAGGATGGTCCGTCCTTGATCTTGTCCACCGAATGGCACTTTGTGCATTTGCTGTCGCTGATCAGCTTTTCGGCTGCGGGCACATCCACTGTTTGGGCTTGCGTCACCAACCCCGTCAAGGAGACGCAGACTGCAAGCAGCGTGCGACGTAGGTAAAGTTTCATGGCAACGATCCCAAGTGGTCTGAGGGCCTGCCCGTGAAACTTGGCGGCAGGCTAAGGCAAACCCAGTCTATGCCTGCACTCGCGCAAGGGTTTGAGATAGGTCAATACTTTGTGTCGGCCCTTGCTTGGACGACGAGGCGCCTCACACAGCACTCAGACCCCATGCGCCGCCGCGTCTTTTTCCGTAGCGTGTGCGCCGGGTTGGGCGCGCATTGGATTTTTGGCCTGTCAGTGGATACGTAGGCAAGTGAAGGCCCAACGCCACTTGCTCAGTTGCCCGTAGGTTTTTCAGCGCTGCTTGGTTTCCCACTCCGGATGCACCCACGCCGGTGCGCTAGACGGTGGCAGTGCTTTGCCCTGGATGGCGTCGGCAATCTTCTCGGCCATCATGATGGTGGGCACATTGAGGTTGCCGCTGACCACGATGGGCATGATGGACGCATCCACCACGCGCAGGCCCTGCACCCCGTGCACCCGGCCCTGGCCGTCCACCACCGCCATGTCGTCGTTGCCCATGCGGCAGCTGCAGGAGGGGTGGTAGGCGGTTTCGGCGCTGGCGCGGATGTGGGCGTCGATTTCGGCATCGGTCTGCACGGCCGGGCCAGGCGAGAGTTCTTCGCCACGGAACCGGTCGAAGGCTTTTTGCATGAAGATCTCGCGGGTCAGCCGGATGGCGGCACGCATTTCTTTGCGGTCCTGCTCGGTGCCCATGTAGTTGAAGAGGATCTCCGGCGCCTCGGTGGGGTCGCTGCTGCGGATCCGCACATGGCCGCGGCTGGTGGGCCGCATCGGCCCCACGTGCGCTTGGAAGCCGTGGCCGGTGGCTGGGGCGTTGCCGTCGTAGCGCACCGCCATGGGCAAAAAGTGGTACTGCAAGTCGGGGTGTTTGACACCGGCTTCGCTGCGGATGAAACCGCCCGACTCAAAGTGGTTGGTGGCACCCAGCCCGGTCTGGAACAGCAACCACTCCAGCCCGATCTTGAGCTTGACCAGCGGGTTGGTGGCCGAGTACAGCGTGATCGGCTCTTTGCAGGCGTACTGCACATAGGTTTCCAGGTGGTCTTGCAGGTTTTCGCCCACGCCCTTGCGCGCAGCCACCATCGCAATGCCCAGTGGCTCCAGGTGCGCGGGGTTGCCGATGCCAGAAAGCTGCAGCAGCTGCGGTGAGTTGATGGCGCCGCCACACAGGATGACTTCGCGGCGGGCCGTCAAACGCTCGGTTCGGCCTTGGTGGCGCAGCTCCACACCGGTGGCGCGGGGTGGGCTGTTTGCGGTGGCGCCAGTAGTGCTGGCGTCAAACAACACGCGGGTGACCAGCGCCTCGGGCAGCAGCGTCAGGTTTTTGCGCTTGAGCGCAGGGCGCAGGTAGGCCACGGCGGTGCTCCAGCGCCGGCCTTTGTGGGTGGTCATGTCCATGGGACCGAAGCCCTCTTGGCGGTGGCCGTTCATGTCGGCGGTGAAGCCGTAGCCCGCCTGTTGACCGGCCTCAATGAATGCGTTGTAGAGCGGGTTTTTGCAGGCGCCGGTGCTCACATGCAGCGGGCCGCTGCCGCCCCGGTAGTCGTCAGCACCTTGGGTCCGGGTTTCGGATTTCTTGAAGTAAGGCAAGCAGTGGGCGTAGGTCCACTCGGGCAGGCCAAACTGCTCGGCCCAGCCGTTGTAGTCCTGCGCGTTGCCACGGATGTAGACCATGCCGTTGATGCTGCTGGAGCCACCGATGGTTTTGCCGCGCGGGCAGTGTATGCGGCGCTGTTCCATGAACGGCTCGGGCTCGGATTCGTACATCCAGGTGTAGCGCGGGTTGGCCATGGGGTAGGCGAAGCCGCTGGGCATGTGGATCATGAGGTTGTGGTCCAGCGGGCCGGCTTCGATGACCAGCACGCTGGTGTTGGCGTCTTCGCTCAGGCGGTTGGCCAGCACGCTGCCGGCGGAACCGGCGCCGATGATGATGTAGTCGTAGTCTTTTTGCATGGCGTGCCTTGGGTCAATGATGTTCGTTTGGCTTCATAACGCTCGCGCATCACCGATAGCCCGTCCAGACCTCGCCCATTTCCACGTACACCGTTTTGAGCTGCGTGTAGTGGTCCAGCGCGGTCATGCTGTTTTCGCTGCCAATGCCGGACTCACCCACGCCACCGAACGGCATCTCAATGGGCGTGATGTTGTAGTTGTTGATCCAGCAAATGCCGGCCTTCAACTGGGCCGCCACCCGGTGGGCCTTTTGCAGATGGGTGGTGAACACGCCAGCGGCGAGGCCAAAGCGCGACTGGTTGGCGCGGGCGATGGCTTCTTCTTCGGTGTCGAAGGTCAGCATGGACAGCACCGGGCCAAAGATTTCCTCGCGCACGATGCGCATAGGGTCTTGGCAGTTGGCAAAGATGGTGGGCGCTACAAAATTGCCAGACATACCCGGCAGGTCCACGCGTGTGCCGCCGCAGACCAAGGTGGCGCCCTCCTGGATGCCGCTGGCGATGTAGTCCAGCACCTTGGCGGTGTGGCCTTCGGAAATGAGTGCGCCCACTTCGGTTTGCGGGTCCATCGGGTCACCCACGCGCAGCAGCAGGGTGCGTTCTTTCAGGCGGGCCAGAAACTTGTCGGCAATGCCGCGCTGCACGAACACCCGGGTGCAGTTGGTGCAGACTTCGCCTTGGGTGTAGAAGTTGCCCATCATCGCAGCCGCCACTGCCTGCTCCAGGTCGGCGTCGTCAAAGACCAAGAGGGGCGACTTGCCGCCCAATTCCATGGTCACGCGCTTCAAGGTGCCTGCGGCGGTTTGCATCACCTTCTTGCCGGTGGGCACTGAGCCGGTCACCGAGACCTTGGCCACACCCTCGTGCGCGGCCAGCAGGGCGCCGGTGGTGCCGCGGCCTTGCAGCACATTGAACACGCCGGGTGGCACACCGGCTTCCAGATAAATCTCGGCCAACTTGACGGCGGTGGCTGGGGTCAGCTCCGAGGGTTTGAAGATCATCGCGTTGCCTGCTGCCAGCGCGGGGGCCGATTTCCAGCAGGCAATTTGCAGCGGGTAGTTCCAGGCGCCAATGCCCACGCACACCCCCAGCGGCTCTTTGCGGGTGTAGGCAAACGCGTTTTTCAAAGGGTACTGCTGGCCGGTCAGGGTGGCTGCAGCTCCGGCGAAGTATTCGATGCAGTCGGCGCCGCTGGCCACGTCCACTACCAGCGCTTCTTGCAATGGTTTGCCGCAGTCTTGCACCTCGAGTGCGGCGAGTTCGGCATTGCGGCTGCGCAGCAGGTCGGCGGCGCGGCGCAGAATACGGCCCCGCTCGGTGCCGGTCATGGCCGACCACACTTCAAATCCGGCCTGTGCCGCTGTGACTGCCGCGTCGACATCGGCCTGCGCCGCATCGTGCACCACGGCAAGCACCTTGCCGGTGGCCGGGTTGGTGGAGTCAAAACGTTCTCCGCTGCCTTGCAGGTGCACGCCGTTGACAAAACTCATGACAAAACTGGTGTTGCTGACTTCGCTCATGGCAGTCCTTGTGCGGGCTTGCGTTGCAAGCCCAAAAAACAACTCCGACCCAGCGGGGCTGGATCGGAGCATGCGGCATGTGCGCGCTACAGCGCTATGCCTTTACCGGTGGCGTGCGCGCGCTTACTTCAGTGTGGCCTTGACCGCAGCCAAACCGGGCTTGCCGTCCAGGGTATTCACACCTGCCAGCCACTTGTCCAAAATGGCGGGGTTCTTGACCAGGTAGTCCTTGGCTGCCTTGTTGGGCTTGACCTTTTTGAGGATGGGGCCCATCACCTGGTTTTCCATGTCCAGGGTGAATTGCAGGTTGGTCAGGAACTTGTAGACGTTGGGGCACTTCTTCTCGTAGGACGGCGGGATGGCGGTGTACACCTTGGCCTCGCCCAAGTTGGGTCCGAAGATGTCGTCACCACCGGCGAGGTAGCTCATCTTCATTTGCACGTTCATCGGGTGCGGCTCCCAGCCGAGGAAGACGATGGCTTTTTGGTCCTTGATGGCGCGCTGGGCTTCGACCAGCATGCCGGCCTCCGACGACTCGACCATCTTGAAGCTCTTGAGGCCGAACTTGTTGTCCTTGATCATGCCGGCAATCAAGGCGTTGCCGTCGTTGCCCGGCTCGATGCCATGGATCTTGCCGCCGAGCTCCTTCTCAAACTTGGCAATGTCAGCAAAGGTCTTGAGGCCCTTGTCGTACAGGTAGGTGGGCACGGCCAAGGTGTACTTGGCGCCAACCAGGTTGGGGGTGTCCAAGACCTTGATGTCACCGGCCTTCACAAAGGGTTCGATCTGCGGCGTCATGGACGGGTTCCAGTAGCCCAGAAACACGTCGATCTGCTTTTTCTTCATGCCCGCGAAGGCGATTGGGATGGACGCGATGGTCACATTGGGCTTGTAGCCCAGGCCCTCGAGCACCACCGAGGCCAAGCCGGTGGTGGCGGCGATGTCGCTCCAGCCCACGTCGGCAAAACGCACGGTTTTGCAGCTTGCGTCATCGGCCAACGCACTTTGCGACGCCAAGGCCACGACCGCGGCCACGATTCCAACCATCTTGAACTTCATATTGACTCCTTGTGAAATTGGGAAAAACTTTTGCCCTGCTGATTACAACTCCAACGCACCTGGTTGCACGGTGTGTGCGACTCGGGGTTAACACTGAG
>NZ_JBIIGC010000014.1:0-105481 GCF_044236835.1 Rhodoferax sp. | reverse complement strand
GATTACATTGAAGGTTTTTACAATCGAGTCCGCAGGCACAGTCATCTTGACCAAATGAGCCCGCTTGCGTTCGAGCAACTTCAAACTGGAAGTTGATTTATGTCTACGAAAGCGGGTGACGTCCAAGTAGCTTCAAGTTCGCTGGCTCGTCCTTGAAGCGGCGTTTGGTCTCGTCCTCGTACTGCTTGGTCGTCTGCCCGTCCTTCAGCACATGCAGCGTATAGGTGTCGAACTTGTAGCGCTCATCGCTGTTGGGCGGCTCACGCGAGATAGCGTTGTGGTTCGGCTCGTATGAGGTGATGACGCCACAGTAGGGTCCAAAGCTCGTGTTCTGGAAAAGGCGGAAGTAATGGCAGGCGTCGTAGATCGAAGCCGCCACCAAGATGGCCGTACCGCGGTGGTTATCCAGTCGAGGCTTCAAGCTGAAGTCCTCGATGATGTTGGCGATGATGCGCTGTTTGCGTTCGCCGGCGCTCATCAGCTTTTCCAGCGTCGCCCAGCGGCCGCGAAGTACTGACTTCTGGTAGCGGTTCAGGTTCTTCGTCTTCTGTTCGAACCAGGCGTCGATCTTCTCCGGGGTCAGCAGTTGCTGCGGTACGTCTCGCGCCTCGTACTTCAGGTCCAATACGACCTTGTCGGCCACCGCCTGGTGGAACTTGTAGGTGTGGATGTAGGTGCCGAACACGTCGCGCGTCATCTGTTTGTCGCGCCGCAGCAGCGGGGTGCCGGTGAAGCCGATGAACACCGCGCCCTCCAGCCAGCGCTTCATCTGCTTGTTCATGTCGCCGCCCTGGGTGCGGTGGCACTCGTCGACGAAGACGTAGAAGCGGCCTTGCACCTTGGGCGCCGCCCCTGTTAGGTCGGGCTCGAACTTGTGGATCAGCGCGCACAGCAGGCGCGGCGTGGCGGCAGCCAGCTTCTGCGCGAACTCGGCGCGTGAGGTGATGCGTGGCGAAGCCGAGTCGGTGCCGATAACGCCGGCGTTGCGCATCACCCCCTCGATCTGCTTGTCCAGTTCGTCGCGGTCGGTGATGACGAGAATGCGCGCATCCGGGTCGTGCTCCAGCAGCCACTTGGCGATCAGCACCATCAGGATGCTCTTGCCGCTGCCCTGGGTGTGCCAGATCACGCCGCCCTCGCGGCGCGCCATGCGCTCCTGCGCGGCCTTGACACCGAAGAACTGGTGCTGGCGCGGTACCTTCTTCTGGCCGGCGTCGAAGATGATGAAGTTGCGGATTAGGTCCAGCAGCCGCGCCTTGTTGCATAGCTGCACCAGCGGCCGGTCCAGCAGCACGCCGGGCGACCCGTCGGCAGCCTTCGGGTCTTCGTCCTTCCACTCCACGAAGAACTGTTCCGGCGTGCCCGTGGTGCCGTAGCGCAGCCCCTGCGAATCGCTGCCCGCCAGCACCAGCTGCACGGTGCTGAAGAAGCTCTTGTTGAAGATCTCTTCCTGGTTCGTGATGAGCTGGCGCACGCCGTCGGCCAGCTCCACCGAGCTGCGCTTGAGCTCAACCACCGCGATGGCCAGGCCGTTCAGGTACAGCACGATGTCGGGCCGGCGCTGGTAGCCGCCCTTCAGCGTCACCTCCTCGGCCAGCGCGAAGTCGTTGGCTTCCGGATTCGCCCAGTCGACCAGGTGCACCGTCTCGTGCGCCTGGCCGGCCCCGGTCTGCACCGGTACGCCGTAGCGCAGCAGTTGATAGGTGCGCAGGTTGGCGGCGTATAGCGTGATGCCGGTGGAGTCCGCCGCCGTCTCCAGCTTCTGCAGCGCCGCGCCGATCTGCGCCGGCGTGTAGCCGCGCGCGGTGAGGTTGTCGCGCAGCAGGGCCGTTTCGATGCCCCGGTTCTTCTCGCGCTGGTGCCAGTCGCCCAGGACGCGGTAACCCAGCCCGCCATCCGAACCAGGTGCCGCGAGGCGTTGGACGACGCGGTTCTGCGTTACCCGTTCGGGGCGGAGCGGTTGGGTCATGCGGCGGCTTCCTGCAGTCGTTGCGGTGACCACACCCTCTCAATGAGCGCGGCCACCTCCTCGGTCCAGAGGGGGTCGTGATTGCTACCGATCATGACGTTCCTCTTCTCGTTCTCTTGATGCGTCCAAAAAAAAGTGGCGACATATCAGAACCAAAGTTCAAGACGCTCTTCGAAGCCAGGCTGCTTCAATTCATTCGCGAGATGCAGCAGGCCGCCAGCCATCTTGATGGTGTGCTGTACCGACGCAGCGGGGTGTTCATAGGCGTTCGTCACGCCAGCGGAAACGACCGCATTCAGACCACGAATTGGCAGCAGGCCGGAATGGAAAAACGCAGGGCCGCCCTTGGGCGCCGCGCCATGGTGCGGCACCTGAATGGTGAGCACTTCATCCAGCTGCTGGCGGTAACGCTGAGAGAAGTCGGTCCAGACATCAGCTTCTCCCAATGGTGCGTCACCCGTGCCAAGCCAGCCAGTACGGCGGCCGCTTTGCGCGTTCATGCGGCATGGTCGCCAGTTTGGATACGCCCAGAAGCTCTCACCGCTGCCTGTGTCGTCCCAGCATCTCAGGCGGTAGTCCGCATGCCCCAACCGAGGGGTCTTGGCCGGCCCGGAATACATGCCCAGAGAAATGTGGTTGGCAACGCGGCTTGCCCAAATCGCCCGCGACTTCTTCGGACGCGTGGCGTTGATCGCCTGGCGATAGGCCGCCACGGCCTTCGTCTTGCGGTAAGGGTCGTCCAGCCAGTCCACGATCTTGCTGGCGCCCCTGGGATCATCCAGAGCTGCCATCGGAAAGCCGCACTTCGTCAGGTTCTTTGATAACTGATCCAACAGGTCCTGCTTGACCCCGCGGTTCCAGAAGCGCAGCGTCCAGACCGCCTCGCTAAGGGGCCGGCCAGGCGTGCCCAAGGTCACTTCCGCACTAGCAGGCAGCACTCGTTCGGGGCCCACTTGGCCTACGCCGGCGATGGCTGCCATGCTCATGAGCGGTTGGGTGCCCCCAATCTGATCGGCGGATGCCTGCACACGGTCGTTGCCGCCCGGAAAGGGTTCGTCGGGAGGCAGATCGACGGGGCCTTCCTGGCCGGACGTCGGCCCAACCATGCTCACGTTGACACCGAACAACTGCCCGCCGCCCGTAGCCAGGCGGTGCAGCGCGCGGATCTGCATCGGCCGCCAGCGCTCAGCCTGGCTGGCCAAGACCAGCGGCAGTTCCGTGGGCGAGAGATAAGGCAGGTAGATGCGACGCACGTCGTACAGTGAGGTCAGATGCTTGGCACCGACCATGTGATCCTGGTCGTAGTGCGACAGCACCAACGCGTCGAGCACCTTCCTTCCAGCGCTGTCAGCGCGAGAAACGAGAGGCAGCGTCACGATGCTGTTCATCAACAACGACTTCTTGCCGAACGACACAGCGCCGCAGTCGTAAACATAGTCAAAGCGATAGTCCAGGTCGGCGGCCGACTCGTTGCGGACCTGAACCCTGACCTTGGCGGAGTGGAAGCCGCCCTGACCGATGCCGTGCTGTAGGCGCTTGTGGGTGAGGTGCAAGTGCATTCCGTGGGCCTTGGAGTTGGGCGTGCCGATCTGTCAGTAGGGGGCGCGCGGGCCTTCGGGCAAGGCACCCGCGCCCTCTGCCTTGGTGGCCCGGTACCGGCAGATCAGCAGCGCGCTCAGCGAGGTCACGCGCTGCTGGCCGTCGATCAGGTAGTTCTTGCCGTTGCGCTTGCTGACGATGATGGAGTCGAGGAAATACTCGCCGTAGCCACTGACCGCGGGCGTCTCGTCGGCGGGCTTGTAATGGCTGAAGAACTTGGCCTGCAGGTCGGACAGCAATTCGTCGATGTTCTCCTTCTCCCACTTGTACTCGCGCTGGTACTCGTCGATGGAGAACGACTGGCTCTGCAGCAGCTGCTGCACATTGCGGTAGTGCGGGGTGATGGCGCTCATACCAGGCGGGTGCTTCCAGTCAGGAGTTCCTGCATCATCCCTTGCTTGAGCGCGCGGGTCTTGTCGCGGCGGGCTTGGAGAGCGGTCAGTTCGGCGTCCATGTCGGACAGGACGGCGGCGATCGCGGCCTGTTCAGCAACGCTGATGCTTGGAAGTGGCGCGCTCTTGAGCATCCCAATCCCAAGTATCTGCATCGTTCCTCCTTGAGAGACTTTCTCCCAGTAGCCGTCCGATCGCAGCTTGAGCAAGCACTGGAAGACAAACCCTTGGTCAGCCTTTGCTGGGTCGACTGTGATCTTTGCAAGGCGACTAGTGATAAGTCCGCGATCGACGGATTCGGGGACTAGGCCCAACTTCCCGAGGCTCCCAGTCTTCGAAATGATGATGTCACCCGGGTACACAGCGCTGCGCTTCAGATCTTCGAACTTCCGGGGTGTGATGTAGCGCTGAATTCGCTCGGTGATGTACTCGTCGCATAGGTGCTCCATCTCGATCAAAGGCACGCCCGATTCGACGTATTCATCCACCTTCAACTGACTTCCGAACGGGCCGTCCACGATGGCGAAACGATCGCTCGTGATGAGGTCTTCAAGGGTCTTCACCTCCCACTTGCCCTGAAAGCCCGGAAGCCGTGTCTGGCCGGTGAGGAGTTGCTGCATGGCGGCCTGCTTGAGGTCGTGCTTCTTGGCGATGAGGCGGTCTAGCCCAGCCAGCAGCTCATCTGTGTCGCTCAGCGCTGTCGCAATAGCGCGTTGTTCCAAGAGTGTCGCCGGAACTGGTATCTCAAACAGTCGCACGGTGGCGATCGAGAACTCTAGTCGGGTTGTGCCCACTACGGCTCGTGAGATGCGCGCCTGGGTGCTAACGCTCTCCAACTGGTGGGCAATGTACTCACCGCAATAGTCTTGGCGGGGTCTCAACCTAGCTAGCTCCCGGCTGATGTTGCCGGTGAAGCCGATAGGAACTAGTCCAACGCGGCCGATCGTTCCCTTGATAGAAACTAAAACGTCACCCGACTTCACGCGACTTCTCGCGTAGGGTCGCTCAGATTCCATTGACGTCCGGTGAAGAGGTGCCCGACTGATCTCCTTGACGAATTTGATTGCGACGATGGGGACACCACTGTCTACGTTCCGACCGACTTGAACAACGCCGTAGCAAATCGGCGCACTCGGATCGACAAACTCGGCCGCCGCGACTGCTTGCCAATCGATCGGAATGACGCCAACCCCAGTGTGCTGGTAGCCCGGCTTCACTTCCATGTCGCCCCCATCGCTGCTAGGTGCGCTTCAACCTTGGTCGTCAGCGCCGCCACTTCGTCGGTGAGTTTCGGCAGCGGCGTCGCGTAGCGCTCTGCCAGTTCGCGAATGCGACCGGTCAGGGTCTGCGAGACGCGATCGAGTTCGCCCTGCACGGCGCCCGCCAGCGTCGCCATCCACTTGCCTTCGATAACCAGCAACTGGATGTCGGCCTGAGTCAACGCCGGGTACTTCTCGTATGCCATCGTGTCCAGCGCCGCCTCGCCCTCGCGGATCTGCTTCTTGAGCGTGGCGATGCGGTTGGCCAGATCCAGCCACTGCTTGAGCAGCTTCAATTCATCGGCGCTGTCGCGGGCGCCGCCGATCTCGCGGATGCGCTCCTTCACCGCCACGGCCGTGATGCTGTCGTAGCCCGCGAAGATGCCCTCGTCACCGCCTTGCTCTTCCTCCAGCTCGGTCTGGCTGGCCACTGCCGCGTCCAGCTCGGCCTCCAGAGCGTCGAGGGCGGCCTGCTCCTTGGCGAAGTAACGGTCCACGATCAAGGGCTTGGGGATCAGCTCGCAGGTCCAGCCGCGGTCCTTGGTCTTGCCCTTCTTGTCCGTCTCCAGGATGCGGCTGGTTTTGGCCACCCAGCCGTCGGCGGCGATGAGGTAGGCGTCGTCCTGCATCGTGGCGGCCCAGTAGTCCATCAGGTGCTGGTAGACGTCGTAGGCGTCGATCAGCGGCACGTCGGCAAAGGCAGCCAGCAGCTCTTCGGCCAACGTCTCGATCAGCGTCTTGGGGTGGCCGCCGGCGTCGAAGGCTTGCAGGCGCGTCGTGGCGGCGGTGCGCCAGTCGGCAAAGCGCTGCGTGGCCTGGCTGTTGAAGGCCCGGAACTCGGCATGGCCCAGGATGGCCGCCTTCAGCTCGGGCAGCGGTAGCCTCAACTGAACGTAGCCGACGTGGCCCGCGGATTCGAAGAAGCCCTGGCGCACGCCGCGCAGCACCTGCCAGTAGGGCGCCAGCGGGCTGGTCGGGTCATCCAGGTCGCGCACCGGGATACCGCCGCGCAGGTGGGCGGTGATGTCGTGTAGGTCCTCCGGCTCGCTGCTGTCGATGTAGCGCGGCAGGTTGAGGTTGAAGTCATTCTTCGGATCGGCGATCTCGGCCAGCGGCACCAGGCGGGCATAACGCGGCACGTCGGCCTGGCGCTGGAAGGTGTCGACGATGCGGTGGATGTCCTGCTCGCGCAGGCGGTTCTTGTTGCCGTCCTTGATGTAGCCCTTGCTGGCGTCGACCATGTAGATGCCAGTGCCCGCGGCCGCGCGCGCCGCGGCGCCGGCTTTGTCGAGCACCAGGATGCAGGCGGGAATGCCGGTGCCGTAGAACAGGTTGGCTGGCAGGCCGACGATGCCCTTCAGGATGCCCGAGCGCACCAGCTGCCGGCGGATGGTGGCTTCGGCGTTGCCGCGGAACAGCACGCCGTGCGGCAGGATGCAGGCGCCCTGGGCCGTGCCCTTCATCGACCGGATGATGTGCAGGAGGAAGGCGTAGTCGCCCTGCTTGGCCGGCGGCTCGCCCCACGCGAAGCGCTGCCAGGTGTCGGCGGCCGGGGTCAGGCCGGTGCTCCAGGTCTTCACCGAGAACGGCGGATTGGCCACCACGTAGTCGTAGGTGCGCAGTTGCTGGCCGTCCCTGAACTTCGGGTCGGCCAGCGTGTTGCCCGTCAGGATGCTGGCCGTCGGGAAGTCGTGCAGGATCATGTTCATGCGCGCCAGGCCGGCGGTGGTCACGTCCATCTCCTGGCCTTCCAGGGTGATGTGCGTGCCGGCCTGGGCCGCCACCTTCAGCAGCAGCGAGCCCGAGCCGCAGGTGGGGTCGTAGGCCGTGGTCGAGGCCTTGGCGTTGTGCGGCCCGACGCCCAGCACCTTGGCGATGACGCGGCTGACCTCCGACGGTGTGTAGAACTGGCCCTTGCTCTTGCCACTTTCGGTGGCGAAGTGGCGCATCAGGTACTCGTAGGCGTCGCCCAGGATGTCGTCGTTCTCGGCGCGGTTGTCCGAGAAGTCGAGCTCGGGCTTCTGGAAGATGCCGACTAGGTTGCTCAGCCGCTCGACCATCGCAGAGCCCTCGCCCAGCTTGTTGGGGTCGTTGAAGTCAGGAAAGTCGCTGCGCGCCAAGCGGCTGTTGGCGTCGATCAGCGGTTGGATGACCTGAGTGTTGATCTTGTCGCCGATGTCGGCCTTGCCCTTCAGCGCAACCATGTCCTTGAAGCTCGCGCCCTTGGGGATGACCACCGGCGGCGCGAAGTCTTCGCTGGTGCCGTACTTGTCGCTGATGTACTTGATGAACAGCATGAACAGGACATAGTCCTTGTACTGGCTGGCATCCATGCCGCCGCGCAATTCGTCGCAACTGGCCCAAAGGGACGAGTAGAGGTCGGACTTCTTGATCGCCATTGATGGAAGTTTGGTACGCGTTACGTCGATACAGGGCTGTTGCGGTCGAAAAAGTCCGTCATGGCTGGAAGCCCGACGTGAAGAATCGAACAGACAGGGGAAGTCTGCAGGCGGACATATCCCAATAGCGTGGCGCTCTTCTATGCGAATAGGCAGCAGCTTGAGTCATTTTTTCTCCCCGAGTGTGCTGGATCGTAACAGTCTGGGAGGTCAAGTAAGGAGCCAGCATCACTCTCAGCGGCGACGTTTGCTGCGCAAACTACGCGTGACGGCCCCTGACAAGCTGGCGCTTGTTGCGTGGCCTTCTTTTTGGAGGCACGTGCGGTTTGCCGAATTGTTGGGCGCAACGTTGCGCAACCGGTCCACAGTTCAAGGCCGGCAATGTCTTCAACTGCACACCCATGGAGTCCGGGATTGGCGTACTCCGTTTGGATTGATACGTCGCTCAGATGGTTGGTGACCAGAAAACGACGGGATTTCTTTCCATGGCTGATGGATATAAAAGTCCTCAAGGATTGCGTATTCCGGTTTACTTGGCCACCTATTCCGGGAACCACTGACCAGTCGGCTGGTGTTCACCCCTTATCCTTCGGCTCAAGTCAGCATGTGCTTACCTCAAGCTAGACAGGACCCGACCCGGAAGCGACATGCGCTATCCCGATCTCGATGCCCCAAAGCTGCCGTCGGATCAACCGGCGGCAGCGCGACCATGGCGCAAGGTAGCCGCAAATGAGACAGTCGCTCCTGCTTCAGCGTCCAGGCTAGCGCAAGCGCTTATTCTGCTCAACGCAGCGCTCGCCAAGGGCCGAAACTGATGGCTGGAGGTCTTGCAGGACACCACTAGCGATTTGTCCAGATGCTCCAGCGCAAGGCGTAGCCTTGCGTCAAGCCAGAAGAAGAGCGAATTTCCACCAAAGCGGCGGTCAGTGAAGCAAAATCGCTGATAGAGGAATGCTCAACTTCCAGGAGAGCCTCTTCTTCAACACCTTCAGACTTCTCTGCGGGGCCGATTCGGAATTCATCGACGAGCTTGCAAGCGGTAGCAACCGATCTCAGCGAGGCCTTGAAGCGAGTCTTCGCATCGGAAAGATCCCCAAATAGAGCGCTGTAGAGATTCACGGTCCTGTAGTTCCCAGGACCCTGAGAGATTGTGGCCTTGAAGAAAACACTCGGCACGGGAATCTTCAGTCTGTGCTCCGACCCTAAGCCGTCCCCTGAAATGCGCCTGCCAAGAATGTTATCGAAGTTGTCTTCGGCATCAAGAGTTAGTCGGGCGATGAAGCTTTCAAACGCTTCGCCTGATGTCGGCGCGCAGACGCGCTTTGGCTTGGGTTTAAGCTTTGCGAAGTAACCATAGGAGTCGAGCGTAGTCGGAAAGCTAAAGAAGCTCTCACTCTTCTCGTCGATACCGGGGGGCGCGGCGCGAAGTGTCACTTCGACGACTCGGGACCTTTCGCCAGCGTCCATCTCCGCTTCAAACATGCGTAGGGAATCTACTGAAAAGCCGACCAGGGATCGAGTGCCCTCTTTGCTTCTTCGCCCTGCGAAGGCGATGCCGGCAAATCTGGCCGGCCGTTCTGAGAGATTTGAGATGGAGATATCGCTGGATCGAAAGTAGGGATCCCACGCCTTCGTAAGGTTCGAGGCCTCCAGCCGTGTCGTATCAGTGCTTTTGGTCAACTGCAGGCAGACCGCCTCTGAATACTCTTCGGGTGGCATCAACATGCCAGCTTGGCCGATGTCAGTCCGGTTCAAGTATCTGTTGCTAAACGCCAAGAGCGGACTGTCCGCCGTGTCTTTTCCCTGAGACGATAGGGCACGGGCGATCCCCAACCGAATGGACAAATACCGGCCCTGCGGATCGAGGTAGTAACCGGTGTCGGGCGCAAGCCTGCCCGACGCTTCGAGAAATGCGGGAACGTCCCGCTCCAGCGAATCCACGTCGTTGATGAACTTCTGGACGGAAGGCTGGGTCGAAAACTCACCGACCATGAGGTGACGAACATAGGCATAGGCGGCCATTACATCTGCGCGGCATTCCGAAACTTGCGGTCTATCCGTTGGCATGCTCACGTGCCAAAACTCATGCAGCAAGACAAATCTTAGAATCGTTGCTTGTGTGGTCTGATCGCGACCATCCGCGAGCCGCCGCAGGAATCGCCTGCCAATTTTGACGATGCCGTCTTTGGCGAAGGCGTCGCCGCCATCGTCAATCTCGATCGGCACTCGCATCGCCGGGCCCCGTCCTGGCTGACTGGCGTAAACCTTTGCAGCATCCGATGCAAATGACTGGTCGGGCAGTGGAACGGACTCCTCAGCCGAGGCTAGGCGGGCAAAAATGGCGAGACAAGCGCCGGCGAGGTAGCGACTCGCCAAGCTCATTTGGCGACTTCAGAGGAGGACGAACGACTGGTGGCGCGCCTGGCAGCGCGCGCAGGCATTCTGGCGAACTTGGACGCATGAAACACAGCCAACAGCATGGCGCTGAACAGCAGCCAGATTGCGGTGTATGCTGCCGCGAGCAGACGGAATCTTTCTCTTGTGAGTTCGCGCTGATCACTGAAATACGCTGCGAAATCACCTGCAATGCGTTCCACAAGATGCCCGCAAGTCTCTTGGTTGTGAATCCCCACGACAATCATCAGCCCCGTGTTGTAGTACTCGCAGGTCCATTCCTTTCTCAGGTCAAAGTAAGCCTGCGACATCAGTAACAACACGATTAGCTGAATAATTGCCGTTAAGAACCAAAATCTTGGTTTGGTGAGACGCTGATACAGTTTAGGTGCCATGAGTATCAGCGCGTATAGAGTTGCGGATCCAACGCCGCACCAGCCTGCGACATAGGCGCTATCGGACGAGTTGACGTCGAGCCTAATGTCAAATACGAAGAAGGCGAGTACGTTCGAAGACAGCCAAGCGCTGAACGCGAAAGCTGGGAGCCAGAATCTCTGCATCGCGTTCACTTTCACTGTAGGCATATATCGAGAGTGGATGGCGCTCCCGCGACGCCGATACTGTATGGACCGCGCTCGATGGACTGACCGTCGCGCGACGCCTTGAAGATCCATAGCCCCGGGTTGAGTTCCACGAACGCGGGGTCCGTCGGGCCGCTGAATCGCTTCCAAACCCCCTTGGGTTTCAGCAGCTCTGCGACGGCCACAACGTCAAACCGCTGCTCAGTTGCATTCGATCGGCAGTCTCTCTTGACGACGACTTGGATCCTGATCGCCATCCGTCGAACATAGTCAGTCAGGCCCGAGCCCCCATCGTCGAGAAACGTCGCCTTCAGCGCCGCATCACGTTTGAGACTGAGGGCCACCGCTTCTGCTGCCTCGTTGTCCCCGCGGACGCCGATTTCATCAATCGCCTCCTTGTACTGCGAGGTGATCGCCTGCAAGTCATCGGACACGACAATTTTTCCGCCTGCAGCAGCGGTTGAAAGTTTGGTGATGGACTTGGCAAAGTCCTTGAGATTTGCATGCGTCGAAGTATCTGAATTCGCGGTTTTCTGAAGCGCGATCATCAGGCCTGGTAGCAGGGCCTCAAAGGCATTTTCTTCAGTATTTGCAAAGGAGACCGCTGGCATCGACGCGGCCGTGGAAAGGACGATGCACGAGATTAAATTGGCGAATGTCATTGTGCTCAACTTTCAGCGAAGCGATCGGTTCTTGACTGTGAACGGCTTATGAAGGGGCAAGGCCCGTCCGAAACAAATTGCGATGATGTCACAGCTGAACTGCAGCGCACAATCGTTATCGGCGCTGCGCGTGAGGGCCGGCCGGCCGCTCGCTCTTGGCTTCGAGGGCCCCCGTGCGTATGTCCATCCTTCGAGATGGTGGTGCCCCACGTTCTATTACGCCCGGTTCGGACGTGAGCTTTCTACTGCCGAAAGTGGCCTCTCGTCTACGTCCGGTTGTGGCCCAAAGCAGACGGATGGCGAATCGCGGCTAACCGGCAGCTTCCGCTGCAATCCCAACATCTAAAGCCGATCATCCCCCTCCTTCCCCAACCTCACCGGCACAGCCTTCGCCAACGCCATCCACACATGAAACGGCAGTTGCGCCACCGCCCGCTTGGGCGCCCCCCGCAACACCTCTAGCCGCCCCTCTGCGTAAACCATCACCCCGCATTCAGCTGGAATCTCTTCGGGCGAAGCGATTGGCTCCCCCCTGGCGTTGCACCCCAGCACGTACCAGCACTGCCCGCCAATGCCCAGGTACGCATTGCGCTTGTCCTTGTTCTTCAGGTCCCCCAACAGGTCCGCTCTGCTGACCTTGATCTCGTGCACGATGGGTTCAAGGTAACTTTGCACCGTGGAGTTGCGAATGGAGAACACGTCGGGGATGCAGGTCCGCCAGCGCCGCTCCCGTTCTTCAGACGGTGGCAGTGGTGCCATCAGCTGCAAACCCTTCCAGGCTATGCGCCCATCCTCCACCATCATGCTGGCGATCTTGTCAACCATGGTGTTGTGCGCAGACAGGGCCTCCCGGTTCGCCTGTGCTGCCGCTGCCAGGTACTTGAGCCCCGCATCGGTCACCCGCATGCATTCCACCCCAGCAGCATCAGGAACCCGCTGCAGCAGTCCCGCTGCCAGCAGCTCAATCTCGATCACATCCTGGTAGGGCCAACCTGCTGACCGGTACAGCTCGCGCAGCCGCTTTGCATGTACGCGCTTAAGGTTCGGGAAGGTGCTGAGGTTCATATCACGTTGATCTTTGCTGCTCACTGACCTGCCAGCACTCAAGCCCTCGCCACCGGAATCCCCGCCCAATCGGTGGTGTACCCCGGCGTTCTGCGCTCCTGGCGCATAGACCACACCCGGCGGTCTCCGTCCAGTCCGGAACTCGCTATCTTCATCGTCCCCTTGCCATAGCGCTGGTTGATTGCATCAAGCGCCGACATCAGCCGCGAGTTCTCTGCCATGTCTTCCAGGGATGCTTCGTCGCCGAGTTCCAGTTCTCCTTGGCGGATGCTGTCACTTTGCAAGTCCATCAACATCACCCCCGCCTTGGCGTAGTTGAACCCTGGTCGGTAGATGGCCTGCAGCCCCAATACTGCGGCCTGCACGATGGCACCGGTATCGGCCGTGGGGCGACGCAGGGGCACGCTGATGCTGCGGCTGTACTGCTCATCCCTCCTAAAGGGGCTCGTGCGTATGAACACCATCACCTGGGCGGCGAGGCTGCTTTGCTTGCGCAGCTTCTCGGCTGCCCGGCTGGAAAACTCACTGACCGCCTCGGTCAACGCCGACAGGGCAGTCACTGCATGGCCAAAGGAGCGGGTGCAAGCGATCTCCTGTTTGGGCGCCGGTGCGTCATCCAGACCGATGCAAGGCGTGCCCTGCAGCTCCCGTACCGTTCGCTCCAGCACCACCGACCAGCCGCGCCGCACAGTGGCCACATCCATGCGTACCAGGTCCTGCACCGTCTGGATGCCGCTGTCCATGAGCTGTTTACCAATACGCCTGCCAATGCCCCAGACCTCGCCCACCTCGGTGGCTTCAAACACCGCTTGCCGCTCTGCGTGAGACAGGATGGCCAGGTTGCACACCTGTGCCAAGTGGGCAGGATAGAGGCCGGGCTTGCGTTCAGCCGTCTTGGCAACGTGGTTGGCCAACTTGGCCAGGGTCTTGGTCGTGCCAATTCCCACACAGCAGGGCACGCCCACCCATTGCAGGATGCGCGAGCGGATCTTGTGGCTGCGCTCCACCAGGTCACCCGGTACACCGTCCAGGCCGATAAAGGACTCGTCAATGGAGTAGATCTCTTGGGTGGGGCCCAGGCCCGCTGCCAGACTCATCATCCGGTCGCTGATATCGCCATACAGGGCGAAGTTGGCGGACAGCGCCACCAGGCCTGCTGAGTCTTCGAAGTGTTTGACCTGGAACCACGGAGCGCCCATCTTGATCCCCAGCGCCTTGGCCTCGTTGGAGCGGGCAACACAACAACCGTCGTTGTTGCTGAGCACCACCGCTGGCACGCCCCTGAGGCTGGGGCGGAAGATGCGCTCACACGACACGTAAAAGTTGTTGCCGTCGACCAAGGCGTACATGGCAGAGTTAGGTCAAACGTTGAACCGCTTGATGGCGCTGGTCACCACGCCCCAGACCTCAATGGTTTGGCCCTCCTTGGGGGTGATGTCAGGGTAGGTGGGACTGGCAGCCTTGAGCTTCATGCGTCCTGCGCGCTGGTACAGCACCTTAACCGTGAACTCACCGTCCACCACGGCCACCACGATGTGGGTGTTGCGCGGCTTGATAGCTCTGTCGACCACCAGGATGTCGCCATCGAAGATGCCTGCGTCCACCATGGAGTGCCCACTTGCGCGCACGAAATAGGTGGCCTGAGAATGCTTGATCAGAAGCTGGGCAAGATCGATCCGCTGGGCACCCAGGTCTTCTGCAGGCGAGGGGAACCCGGCCTGCACCCGACCGCGCACCAGCAGCACGTCCAGTGGGGTGGCAGAGACCGGCAGGGGATGGGTGAATTGCTCATGACTGTACATTCATCCAGTATAGTAAAGCTGAGAGCCGCAATCAGGCAAAACGGGAAGCAGGGAGAACAAAGCAGCATGTACAGCCACTACCAAGCCGTCAAAGAGCGAGAGAAGTACCGGCGCCACTTCAGTGTGCTGGCGCCGTCCGAGGATGCCAAGCTCGACCTCTGGCCCGGCTACCTCGGTCCCTTCATCCGCAAGCACCCACATGCCGATGTGGGTGACGAGGCGGTACCGGCGCTAGAAGCCCTCACCGGCCTCTTCGGCCTAGTGCCCCACTGGGCCACCGACACCAAGATCACCCGCCACACCTACAAGTGCCGCAGCGAGACAGCTGCTGAGAAGCCGAGCTTCAGAGACGCCTTCCAACGCAACCAGCGCTGCATCATCCCAGCGGACGCCTTCTACGAGCCTGACTGGCGCAGCGGCAAGGCGGTGGCCACCCGCATCGAATCGGCAGACGGATCGCCTTTTGGGATCGCTGGGCTGTGGTCGAGCTGGAAGGACCCCAAGAACGGCTGGGTGCATAGCTACACCATGCTCACCCTCAATGCAGACCAGCACCCACTGATGAACCACTTCCACAAACCCACCGATGAGAAGCGCATGGTGGCGATCTTGCCGCCGCAGAGTTACCGTGATTGGCTGGACGCCACGGCACCCATCCTAGAGTTCATGCTGCCGTACCCGGCGGACGCCATGCAGGTGATCGAGCAACCAACAAGCAGCAAGGGGTTGTTTGCATGAAGCCGTATTCGGTGCCGTATTCGGTACTGATGGTCTGCATGGGCAACATCTGTCGCAGCCCAACCGCGCACGGGGTGCTGCGGCACAAGGCCCAAGCGCTAGGGTTGCAAGACACCTTGGTCGTGGACTCGGCTGGCACCCACAACTACCACCCTGGCAGCCCACCAGATGCGCGCTCACAAGCCCATGCCCGCATGCGCGGCTACGACCTGTCAAACCTGCGCGCGCGCCAAATTGAGGACGCTGATTTCGAGCGGCACGACCTGATCTTGGTGATGGACTGGGACAACCTGGCGCTGACCGAAGCCCTGTGCCCGCCACAGCACCGGCGCAAGGTGCGCAGGCTTACCGAGTTCTGTTTGGTCCAAGACAAGCCCGTCGTTCCGGACCCGTACTACGGTGGCGCGAATGGGTTTGAGGAGGTGTTGGACTTGGTGGAGGATGCTTGCGATGGGTTGCTGGGACAGATCAAGGGGGGAAGGCTAAAGTGATTGGGGCGTATTACTAACTTGCATGTTTAACCAATTGGTCGGTGCGATACCTTAAACGGACCGCTTTAGGTGCTTAAGGATTTTTTCATTTTCTAAGCGTGCCCCTTCTCGAGCCATGGACTGCGCCAACGGATGATGGATCGACGCGATGCGCACTTTTGTGTACTTCGACAGGGGCAACAAAACTTTTCTCGCGGTGGTCCCAACCAGAACAATGCACTTGAGATTGTTCTTTTCCATTGCCGTGACGAGGGTCTCCAAATGGGGCTCAGCGTCCTTAAGGTCGGCAGCCCTCGGTTTCCTAGCATCATCCCCTGACCCAAGGAACCATGGCACTACGTTCCAGATGGCGTAGTCGGCCGGAACGAATTCAGCAACCTCAAGTTGGCTTCCCAAGTTGGTTGCAGTAGGGTCACTATTGCTGATGGAAACCATAGCGCTATCGACGGCCCGAGGGCCCGGGGACTCAAGAAGAAAGAGAAATCGAGCACTCTCGTTGCCGTTGGCGGGATCGAATCCAGGCACCTTTGCCTCGGGACCACGAGCTTCTTGTATGCGCGCGACCAGATTTTTGAACGTCATAACAGGGACACTTTTTTTCGTGATTCTTTTAACCCGTCCAAGTTTGCCGGATTCAACAAAGTGGCACCATGCCCACTGAAGTTCTCTTTGAATCCTTTTTGCAGCTTGCTAACGGGGCGTTGACGGCCCAAAGTCCTGCGAGGCACTCTATCCATGAATCTTCCATCCCGAATCGCCGGCTTGCTGCTTGCACTAACCACTATGACCAGCCACGCCATCGAAGAACCGAGCTACACCGTGGTGCGGCAGCTCGACGGCATCGCTATCCGCGAATATCAGCCCTACACCGTGGCTGAGGTGGTTGTTTCCGGCGAAGCAAACGAGGCAGGCCGCCGCGCATTCCCGATTCTTGCGGGCTACATTTTTGGCAAGAACAAGGGCGAGCGTAAGCTGGCCATGACTGCACCGGTCACCCAGGCCGCCATGCCGGTGAAGCTCGAAATGACAGCGCCTGTGACCCAGGCTGCCGCGCCGGGCGGCTACCTGGTGCAGTTCGTGTTGCCCCGGGGCGTTACCGTGGCCAATGCGCCAGAGCCCACCGATGCACGGGTTATGTTGCGCGAAGTGCCTGTTAGCCGATTTGCTGTGATCCGTTACTCCGGATTTTGGTCCGAGTCCAACTACACCGAGCACCTGACCAAGCTGCAAACTGCCATGAAGGCAGCTGGCATCGCCTGGGCTGGCGAGCCGATTTTGTCGAGGTACAACGGTCCTGCAACGCCGTGGTTCATGCGGCGCAACGAGATCTGGTTGC
This sequence comes from Rhodoferax sp., assembly GCF_044236835.1. Classification (GTDB taxonomy): domain Bacteria; phylum Pseudomonadota; class Gammaproteobacteria; order Burkholderiales; family Burkholderiaceae_C; genus Allorhodoferax. The sequence goes on along the minus strand of NZ_JBIIGC010000014.1, from coordinate 88,794 downwards.
CTGTGGCGGATGGTCAGTAGCGCAAACCGCTGGGCACGTGATGCAACCCATTGATGCGCTGGCAGCGGCTTTTTCTCCCTTGCGGACACATCCTTTTGCCTACCCGGCGCTGGAGGTCGTTCACATCGTGGGCATCGCGCTGCTGCTGGGCAACCTAGTTTTGCTGGAGCTGCGGGTGTGGGGAGCCGGGGCAAGCTTGCCTGTACCCGGCTTGGCCCGACTGACTTTGTTGCTAGTGGCGGCCGGGTTTAGCCTGGCTGCCTTGTCTGGCTTGCTGATGTTTGTGAGCCAGGCCAATGAGTTGATATCCAACCGCGCCTTTGTCAGCAAGATGGGATTGCTCACCCTGGCGGCATGCAATGCGGCCTGGTTTCACGGACGTGGCTCGCTGGTGAAACTCGATGGCGTGGCCCGTTTCCAAGTGGTGTTGTCCACGCTGATCTGGCTGGCGGTGATCACGTGTGGCCGTTGGATTGCATACATTTGACTGTCACCTGCTCAACATAACCAACCTACCCACCACGCCCAAAGGAGTTTTCCATGGACAGAAGAACCGCGCTGCAATGGCTGGCTGCCACCTCTTTGCCGCTCAGCTTGGATGTGAAGGCGCACCATGGCTGGAGCAGTTTCGATTTGGACCGCCCGCTGTACTTAGAGGGCAAGGCCACCCGCGTGAAATGGCACAACCCGCACACTGAGCTGCTGCTGGAGCTTGCGGCGCCGCTTGCGCTGCCGGCTGACTTAGCCCGGCGCAGCCTGCCAGCGCAAACCGCCAGCGTCGATGGGCCCAGCCTGCTGAAAAAGGCGGTGTTGCCCCAACGTGCGGACCCGGTTTGGGAGGTTGAATTGGCGCCGCTGTCGCGCATGGAAGCCTGGAAAGTGCCTGAAATCAAACCTGGCCAGACGCTGGCCCTGCTGGGATTCACCTTCAAGGATGAAAAAGGTGGCGCGATTGTGCGGGTGGAATACCTGTGGCTCAATGGCAAGACTTATGCTTTGAGGTCATCCCCGGCATAAGGCTGCGCTACCCTCAGTTCGCTCGAACTGGCGTTGGCAAGGGCAGCGGCAAACCTCTGCGTTGCATTTCAATGCGCAGCAAGTCGGGCCTGTCGGTCACGATGCCATCAACACCCATGTCCATGACTTCGGCCATTCGCGCCGGCTCGTTGACCGTCCAGGCAAGCACGGTGAGGCCCAAGGCCTTGGCTTCCTTGATTACTGCAGCATTGAGATCCAGATGAAAGGCAGACCAGATGCGCCCACCCGCAGCGTGAACCATTTTTGGAACTGACAGGTGATCGGCATGCGCGAACCCGGCGGTCCACGCTGAGCCGGTGGCGCGGCCCGCACCGATGTTGTCGAAGTTGCGCTGCTGAATGGACAGGTACACGGTGCCAATGTCCGGTGCTGCCCGCTGAACCGCCTGCAATGCGCGCCAGTCGAAAGACAAAATTGTGGTTCGCTCAGCCAGCCCTGCGGCCCGCACCGCGTCAACCACCTTGGCCGCAAAGGGGCCGGGTGCCGGGGTTTCGTTTGGCGCGTCTGGGCGGGTCTTGATTTCGAGCGCAAGCCGCACGTCTCGGTTGCCAGACCTTTGCACTAGGTCAAACAAGTCTTGCAGCCGTGGTATCCGGGCTCCATCGTGAGCCACCTGCTCTGGATACTGCGCTGCATAGCGACTGCCGGCCTTTAGGCGCCCCACATCGTACTGGCGCAAGTCGGTGTAATTTGTCCGCCAGATCACCGGCCCGGTCTGCCCGAGGAACTGGCCGTCTGGCCCGCGTGTGATGTCGGGATTCAAAGCCGGGTCGTGTGAAATGACCAACACACCGTCTTGGCTCACCGCCAAATCGGTTTCCAAGGTCGTGACTCCTATGCTCAGCGCCACTGCAAATCCTGGCAAGGTGTTCTCAGGCGCAAGAGCCCGTGCCCCCCGGTGGCCTTGCAGATCAAACGCAGCGGTTTGGAGGCTCAAACCGCAGCACGCAGCCGCTATCCATGCTTTCATGAAAACTCCTTGCATTAACAGGGCCGATCCACACCCCAGTTGCTTGGCCTCAAGCGGGCTGACCGCATGCAGCCAATTTGATCAAACTTCAGACGGGGTAGCCGGCAGATGTTGTCTTCACCGATTCTCGATGTGTCGTAATGGCGGAGCCGCATCTGGCGGCATCGCATGTGGTGACTTGTACGGTTGTTGGGGACGTACTTGTGTTTTTGCCGCAGCTTTCAAGTCGTCCAGATTCTTTGCCCAATTCTGCAGCATCGATCGACGTTGTTCTAGGTTTAATGTGTTTGTTGACGGGTAAGCGAGCCCTCAAGGCCTTTTCCAATCCCCGTGTTGGGTCACTGGAGCAGCGTCCAACGATCACCGCGTACTGAAGAACATTCCTTCAGTAGCCAAGAATTCGCGAGGCGGTCTGATAGACCCCTCGCTTCTGAACTTTGCGACACTTCACGCACTCGACCGCACGCTGGCTTGGTGTTCAAACACTCTAGGCCTTGCAAAGCAGATCAATTAACTTAAGGACGATAGAACCTCTGAGGTCAATCGCAATCGCAACTTTGCTAGCCTATCGAAGCTACTTTTTTTGCATAACTAGACAACTTCAATGCAACATATATTTATTTGGAAATGACCATGACTTTTGTCAATGAATACATCTCATCAAAAGATCGTGAACGCTATAAGCTTGAGGCGTTTGAGAAGAGGTTCTTTCGGATCAATCCAAGCCTAGATTGGGCGATTGACAGGGAGCGAGATATCTTTTTGCGGGTTCTAAATCCTGCAGCTAGAGGATCAGAACCTGGAGATCCAGATGCACGATATGAGAAAGATTTTCATTTCCACAGGATGGGTTACGACTATCTGGTATCCACAAGGCGATTGGATGTCCAGGAACTTCAATCCTTTCCGGGCGAAATATTTCAAAGCGACAACTTTCGTAAGGAGGGTGCCCGAGTTTTGCACTTCTATCTTCGTCATATCGGTGAAATGGGCAGACCAAAAAAGGATGCGCAGAGCGCATTGAGTACAGACCGTCAACAAGTGCTCAGCGATCTAGAATGTGCCTTGGCTTACGGAGAGGGGGGAGTTTTTGCCAGTTTGACGAAAGAGCAAACTGCTGAACCCCGCTATGCCATTATCAAGGTCGCTCGTTATGCGGAGGTGACAGCATGAGCACATTGACGCTACAAGAAGCCATGGACTTGTTAAGCACGGAATCAGGTCAATACAAAGCGTGCAGCAACTGTACGACCTTGCAAAACAAGTGAATGTCGACGCCTCAGGCCGTGTGACGATTCTCTATAGCGGCAAAAACCACTAAGGACTGTGCCGACAAAAAGCCACTACTGACCCCACAGTAAATCTTCGATGGAATGAAACTCAACGGTGAGAGTATCCGAATCGTTGATGACACCGTTATCTTTGGCCTTGGCGGTTGGATGGGGCATAGTCTTCGCTGCCTCGGGCCTACCAAATTCAGCCCGCTTCACAGTCGGCACCAGAGCACGTACCCCACAAGGTTCGGGCTTTTTTTGTTACCCACCACCTGCAGACCAGGTCATCGTTTCGGCCCACTAGGGCAGCGCTACGTTGTGTGTCCCGTCCGCAGAGGCAGGCACGCCGGGGTCGATGCTGTAGTAATCCCCCGCCTCCGCCACAAAAATATGGGCTGCAATGTGTAGCCCTTGTGGCGCATCCAAACTGCCAGCGGCGATCGACACCCGCTCACCGCCCGTGGCTTCAAAGAACAGGCTCGATCCGCAGCGCTTGCAAAAGCCCCTGCGGTGGTCGGCCACGGCACTGAACCACGCCAAGGTGGCGTCTTCGGTCAGCCTGAAGTGCGCACGGCGGCAGGCGGTGGCCGCTACGAAGTGGCCGCTGCTGCGGCGGCACTGTTCGCAGTGGCAGGCAATGATGGGGCGCAAGGGCCCGTCGACTTGGTAGCGAACGCCGCCGCACAGGCAGCCGCCGGTAATGGTGGGGTGCATTCAGTCTCCTGTAGTTTGAAATTGCGCCATTTCGGTGGTGATCCAATCCTTGAACGCTTTGGACGCCGCATGGGTGTGCGAGCCTTCGGGCGCGACCAGGTAATAGGCCTCGCGCATCGGCACCGACTCCTCAAAAGGCCGCACCAGCCGACCCTGCGCGACCAGGTCCTTGGCGATGGTGTCGTGCGCCAGGCACACGCCCAGGCCGCGCTGGGCCCAGTCCAGGCTCAAGGCCCAGGTGCTGGCACGGTGAATGGGTGGCCGCGTGACCGTGGTGTGGCCTGCGTGGGCGTCCAGCCAGGAACCCCAGCTTTGTGCGGTGCCCGGCAGGTCAAACAGACGCTGCGCTAACAGCTGGTCCATGGATTTGATGCGCCGGGCCAACTGCGGCGAACATACCGGGAACATGGTTTCTTTGGTCAGTCGCCGGCCTACGCGGCCCTCGCGTTTGTTTTGGCCAAACACGATTTGGACCGAGGCCGAGACGTTGGGCCGCTCCTCGCTCCAGACGGCGGTGGACAGGTGCAGCTGCACCCAAGGGTGTTTGTGCAGAAATGCGCCTAGGCGCGGGCTTAGCCAAAAGAGCGCAAACGACAGGTTGACGTGCAGCTCCAGCACGTCCGGGCCGTTGCGCCCGGTCAGCACCTTGGTGCCTTCTTCCAGCATGGCGAATGCGGCTTGTACCGTGGGCAGGTAACCGCGGCCTTCGTCGGTCAGTTCGAGCCCGCGCACACGCCGCAGAAACAGGGTGCGTCCCAGCGCCCCTTCCAGGCTCTTGATTTGCTGGCTCACTGCCGACTGGGTCATGCTCAGTTCCTGGGCCGCTGCGGTGAAGCTCAAGGACCGCGCCGAGGCTTCGAACGCGCGCAACCAGTTCAGCGGTGGGAGGCGGGATGCAGTTTGCATAAGTGAGGCATTAGTCAAACTAATCCTACAACGAAAATTTATTCGTTTGCTGCTTGGAAGCCATTCAAGCAAACTCGCGCCACCGGTACAAAGCCACGCTGGGTGCCGAACGCAGGAGATCCACACCATGTCTGAAATTCTTGTACGCACGGGTCAAACCACACCCCAAGTGCTTTTGCGCGACGCCAGCGGTGAGCGCGTGCTGCCCGCCCTGTGGCTGCGCGCACGCAGCCCCGACCCCAGCCAGCGCGATGCCGTCACCGGACAGCGCCTGATGAACCCCCATCTGCTGCCAGACGATTTGACGGTCACCGGCGCGCGCCAAGACGGCGCCATGTTGCACATTGCATTCAGCGACGGCTTTGCTGGCCACTACGACCCGGCAGAGCTCATTGCAGGTTCTGTCTTGAGTGAGGAGTGCCCAGAGGCCCGCGCATGGCGGGCCGACATGGCCGTCAAGCCCATTTACAACTGGCCCGACTTGGAGCGCGACGACGTGCTTTTTGCCGCGCTCAAAGACTTCATTGAGCTGGGCTTCCTGTTGGTCAACCACACGCCAACTCAGGCTGACTCCATCCTCAGCGTTGCACAGCGCTTCGGGTTTGTGCGCACCACCAACTTCGGTGCATTTTTCGAGGTGTATTCGCGCCCAGATTCGAATGACCTGGCCTACCGCCCGGTGGCCTTGGGCCCGCACACCGACAACCCCTACCGTACGCCGGTGCCAGGCATCCAGATACTGCAGTGCCTGCAGAACGAAACTTCTGGGGGTTTTTCTACCTTGGTGGACAGCTTGGCCGTGGCCGAGCAAGTGCGCGTTGAAGACCCGCAAGGCTTCGAGTTGCTCAGCCGCATCCCCGTGCGCTTTGAGTACCGCGACGCGACGACCCAGTTGGTGGCGGTCAAACCGATGATTGAACTCGATGGGCGTGGCGAGATGACGGGCGTGCACTACAGCCCGCGCTTGGACGACATTCCGCTCATGTCCGAGGCCGATACCCGGCGCTACCATGCCGCCCGCAAGCGCTTGGGGCAATTGTTTGAGGACCCGCGCTACGAACTGCGCTTTCGGCTCAACCCCGGCGAGATGATGATGTTTGACAACAACCGCGTGCTGCACGGCCGCACCGCGTTCAACCCGGCCGAAGGCCACCGCCAACTCCAAGGTTGCTATATTGACCGGGATGGCCCGCGCAGCCTGTACCGTGTTTTGAAGCGCAAGTTGGCCTAAGCACAGCAAACGAAAGTGACACCATGAATCAGGTTCAATTCACCCAAATGAAGGACGGTACCCGCGAGGAATACGTCTTCCTGCAGGCCTTGGAGCACGACTACATTCGGCAATTGCCTGACCGCCTGCTGCAGGGCTTGCAGCGCTTGGACGGTTCCTTGCAGGGCTACCAGGTAAGCCGCCTGGAGCACTCCTTGCAAAGCGCTACCCGTGCAGAAGACGATGGTGCCGACATTGAGATGGTGGTGGCTGCCCTGGTGCACGATATCGGTGACGAGCTCGCGCCTGAAAACCACTCACAGATGGCAGCCGCCATTTTGCGACCCTATGTTCGCGCCGAAGTGACCTGGGTTGTGGAGATGCACGGGCTGTTCCAGATGCAGTTCTACGCGAACCACTACGGCAAAGACGCTGCTGGCCACCTGGCCTACCGAGATCACCCGTGGTTCGACAGCTGCCAACGCTTTTGCGAACGCTACGACCAAGCCGCGTTCGACCCCAGCTACCCCACGCGGCCTTTGGCCCACTTTGAACCGATGTTGCGCGAGGTGTTTTCCAGAAAGCCCTTTGATCCGGCGGTGATCCAGCAGCCACTGTCATAGGGTAACTCTGATGGGCGAGTCGTCAGCGCAACTCTAGAATCACTTCGTTCGCCACGCCTCCCGGCTGTCGCATTGCCAGGACATTGCCCCCATGCCAAAAGCCACTCCGAATGACGCCCAACCTGCCGAGCGGGTCATCAAAAAGTACCCCAACCGCAGGCTGTACGACACCGACAGTTCCAGTTACATCACCTTGGCCGAGATCAAGCGCTTGGTGATGGACCACGAGGTGTTCAGCGTGCGCGATGCCAAAACCGGCGAAGACCTGACGCGCAGCATTCTGTTGCAGATCATTTTGGAGGAGGAGGCCAACGGCTCCCCGATGTTCACCGCTCCGGTGCTCGCCAATGTGATTCGGTTTTACGGCCACACCATGCAGGGCTTCATGGGCGGCTACCTCGAGAAGAACATGCAGGCACTGATGGACATGCAAATGCCCATGGTCCAAGGCGTCATGGGCAACCAGGTGTTCCAGCAGATGCAGGACCAGATCCAAAAGCAGACCGAGCAGTTTTTGGGCACTTTTGGCATCAAGCGCTAAGCCCGTTGCTTCCCGGGCGGCAATTGCGGGGACAATCCGGGCATGCTCCAGACATCTTCTTCCCCTTCCGAGCCAGTTAGTGCGCCCAAGGTTGGTTTTGTCAGCTTGGGTTGCCCCAAGGCGCTGACCGATTCCGAACTCATTCTCACGCAGCTCAGCGCCGAGGGTTACCAAACCAGCAAGTCCTTCCAGGGCGCGGACCTGGTCATTGTCAACACCTGTGGCTTCATTGACGACGCGGTGAAGGAGAGCCTAGACACCATTGGCGAAGCGCTGTCTGAGAATGGCCGGGTGATCGTCACCGGCTGCCTGGGCGCCAAGACCGAAGCAAATGGCGAAAACATGGTGCGAAAAATGCACCCCAAGGTCTTGGCTGTGACCGGCCCGCATGCGACCCAGGAGGTGATGGACGCGGTGCATCTGAACCTGCCCAAGCCGCACGACCCGTTCACCGATTTGGTGCCGAACACCTTTGGTGTGGCTGGCATCAAGCTAACACCGCGCCATTACGCGTACCTGAAGATCAGCGAGGGTTGCAACCACCGCTGCACCTTTTGCATCATCCCCTCGATGCGCGGCGACTTGGTGTCGCGCCCCGTGGGTGATGTGCTGTCTGAGGCGCAGGCGCTGTTTGCCGGGGGCGTCAAGGAGTTGCTGGTGATCAGCCAGGATACCTCGGCCTACGGTGTCGACGTGAAGTACCGCACCGGCTTTTGGGACGGTAAACCCACCAAGACCCGCATGTTCGATTTGGTGCAGGCGCTGGGTGACATCGCTGAGCCTTATGGGGCCTGGGTTCGCTTGCACTATGTCTACCCCTATCCCAGCGTGGACGAGCTGCTGCCGCTCATGGCCTCCGGGCGCGTGCTGCCTTACTTGGATGTGCCCTTGCAGCACAGCCACCCGGAGGTACTGCGGCGCATGAAGCGTCCCGCTAGCGGTGAGAAGAACCTGGAACGCATTCGGCAGTGGCGCGCAGCTTGCCCGGAGTTGGTGATTCGTAGCACCTTCATCGCCGGCTTCCCCGGCGAGACCGAAGAAGAGTTCGCGCACTTGCTGGACTTTGTCCGCGAGGCCGAGATCGACCGCGCTGGTTGCTTTGCCTACAGCGCTGTGAATGGCGCTGCCGCCAACGCCTTGCCCGGCATGCTGCCCGAGGCCTTGCGCGAGGAGCGGCGGGCGCGCTTTATGGCGGTCGCCGAAGAGGTGTCTGCCGCGCGCCTGCAAAAGCGGTTGGGGGCCACGATGCAAGTCTTGGTGGACTCGGCGCCCGGCATGGGAAAGAAGGGTGGCGTGGGCCGCAGCTATGCCGACGCGCCCGAGATCGACGGCGTGGTGCACTTGTTGCCACCCGAGAAGATCAGCAAGACCTTGAAGGTGGGCGAGTTCACCAAGGCCCGCATTGTCAGCGCGCAGGGCCACGACTTGGTCGCTTTGCCGTTCTAATTGCATGCACAGCACGCCAACGTCCCACGGGGGCACAAAAAAAGCCGCTGGAAAAACCGCGGCTTTTTTGTCAACACCATTGAACTTGTTGGTGCCCAGAAGAGGACTCGAACCTCCACGATGTTACTCGCTAGTACCTGAAACTAGTGCGTCTACCAATTCCGCCATCTGGGCATCTCAGGAAAGAGGGTGAGTGTATCAAAAATATGAGCCAAACCAGCGGCTTGCTGGATGAACTTGAAGGAACGGTGCAAGGGCATCGCGATGGGCATGGCTTTGTGGCCCGCGACGACGGCGCGCCCGACATTTACCTGCCGCCCAATGAGATGCGCGCCGTGCTCCACAAGGACCGCGTCAAGGTGCGTATCGTGCGCAGTGACCGCAAGGGTCGGCCCGAAGGGCGCGTGGTGGAGATCATCGAACGCTCCAAGCAACCGATCATCGGCCGCCTGTTGCACGAGAGTGGTGTCTGGCTGGTGGCACCCGAAGACAAGCGCTACGGACAGGATGTCTTGATTCCGAAGGGCGCCACCAGCGTTGCCAAGCCGGGGCAGGTGGTGGTGGTGGAGTTGGTCGAGCCGCCAGCCTTGTTTGGCCAACCGGTGGGGCGTATCAAAGAGGTGCTAGGCGAGGTGGACGACCCGGGGATGGAGATTGAGATTGCAGTGCGCAAGTACAGCGTGCCACACGAGTTCTCCCAGGCCTGTGTGGCTCTATCGCGCAGCCTGCCTGACAAGGTGCGGCCCCAGGACAAGCAAGGGCGGGTTGACCTGACCGATGTGCCCTTGGTCACCATCGACGGGGAAGACGCCCGAGATTTCGACGATGCGGTGTACTGCGAACCTGCCACTCGCGGGCGGGGCCGCGCCGCAGTGAAAGGTTGGCGTTTGCTCGTTGCCATTGCCGATGTGAGCCACTATGTGGAAACTGGGTCGGCCATCGATGTCGATGCCTACGACCGTGCCACAAGCGTGTACTTTCCGCGCCGCGTGATTCCGATGTTGCCCGAGAAGCTTTCCAACGGCCTGTGCTCGCTTAACCCAGAGGTCGAGCGCCTGTGCATGGTGTGCGACATGTTTGTGACTGATGCAGGCGTCGTAGAGGCGTACCAGTTCTACCCTGCCGTGATGTGGAGCCATGCGCGCTTCACCTACACCGAAGTAGCCGCCATTTTGGGCAACACCCGCGGGCCCGAAGCGGCCAAGCGCAAGGAGCGCGTGGCTGATTTACTCAACCTGCACGGGGTCTTCCAGTCGTTGCTTAAGTCTCGCCAGCAGCGCGGTGCGGTCGACTTTGAGACCACCGAGACCCAAATCGTGTGCGACGAGAACGGTCGCATAGAAAAAATCATGCCGCGGGTGCGCAACGTGGCCCACCGGGTGATTGAGGAAGCCATGCTGGCGGCTAATGTTTGCAGCGCTGACTATATTGCTCAGAGCAAGCACCCGGGTCTTTTTCGCGTGCACGAAGGACCGACACCTGAGAAGAAGGAGATTCTGCGTAACTATCTGCGTGCCATTGGTCTGGGCATGACCATCAGCGACGAACCCACACCTGGCGAGTTCCAAGCGATCGCTGTCGCTACCAGAGACCGACCTGATGCGCAGCAAATCCACTCGATGTTGTTGCGTTCCATGCAGCAGGCGATCTATACGCCCATCAACAGTGGGCACTTCGGGTTGGCATTTGAGGCCTACACCCATTTCACCAGCCCTATCCGCCGTTATCCTGATTTATTGGTGCACCGGGTGATCAAGGCTGTGCTCGACAAAAAGCGGTACCTACTCCCGACTTTGCCAACGCCGGGTGAGGCACATGCCAAGTTGTCACGCCGACTGGAAAAAGGCTTGGCCGCCAAGGGTGAACCGGTATCTTCCAAGGCGCGCAAACCTACGGCTGAAGGTGTGGCTTGGCAGGCAGCCGGTCTGCATTGCAGCGCCAACGAGCGCCGCGCCGACGAGGCCAGCCGCGATGTCGAAGCATGGTTGAAATGCAAATACATGCGCGAGCATTTGGGCGAGGAGTACGCTGGCGTGGTGACTTCGGCCACGAGTTTTGGCTTGTTTGTAACCTTGGACGCGATGTACGTCGAAGGCCTGGTGCACATTACCGAGCTGGGTGGCGAGTACTTCCGGTTTGACGAAGCGCGCCAAGAGTTGCGCGGTGAGCGCACCGGAACCCGCTACGCGATTGGGACCAGGGTTCGGATCCAGGTCAGTCGGGTCGACCTGGACGGACGCAAGATTGACTTTCGCTTGGTGCACGAAGGCGACGGATTGCTGGGCCGTAACCCATCTGATAGGGACACGGTCCGCGAACCCAAGATGCGCAAAGCAGCGCCCGAGCGCTTTGACGTTGACGCTGGATCAGGTAGCCCGTCGGCCAGAAATGCCGCCCGCCCCCGGAAGGGCGCGGAGCGCGCGATCGCCACATCGAAGAAGGTGGCCCGCAAGCGCAAGTGACCGCAGCCCAATGTGGCGTGCAATTGCGTTGAGCCCTGGCCCCAACGATTGGTTTGACCATCCGCGCCTGAAAGGTGATTCGCAGGTTCCTAACCCTGGCTGTCTGAGCTGCTTGTCCCAGGACAATGCTCAGATGGCGATTGAACTTGCTGATTATTAGGCAGTGCGCGTAAAGCGCAGCGGATTGAACGCGGCCGGGTCCAGGCGCGTGGGCTTGTTTCCGATCAGGTCTGCCAACAGGCGTGCGCTCCCGCAAGCCATGCCCCACCCGTTGTGGCCGTGCCCTGTGTTGAGAAGCACGCCTGGCAGGGGCGTTTGGCCGATCAGCGGCAGCCCGTCACCGATGAACAGGCTCGAGCCCGTCCATGCTTGGACGCCTTCGCGCAGGTTGGCTGCTCCGGGGAAGTGGGTGTTGAGCGCGCGGTACAGGGGCCGAAAACTTTGCTCATCGCTGGTGGTCATGGGGCGGCCTAGCGAGGCGCCCCCGCTGACCCGGATCCGGTTGCCCAGGCGGACGATCGCCACTTGGCTGGCGGTGTCCACCACTGCGCTGCGTGGCCCGTTCAGAGGCTCACGCAAGTGCAGGCTGAGCGACTGGCTGTGCACCACCGCACGGCGGCAATGGGGAGCCGCCATGCGCATGAAGCGCGAGGGATCGCTGCCGCAACACACCACTATCCGGTCGAACGCCAACGGTGTTGCGCCGGTTTCCAAGATGATGCCCGGTTGGGCAGCGGGTGCAATGGTTTGCACATTGGTGCCAAGACAAAACACCACTCCCTGTGCTTGGGCGGCTTCCTTGAGAAGCTGCGCGAAGTGCCTGCAGTTACCAACCGCATCCTGCGGAAACTGGACCGCGCTGTGCACAGGCAGGGCAGCACCCAGCCCGGGTTCGAGTTTGCGCGCCTCCTGGGCGGATAAGTTCTTGAATGCGACGCCCAGTTGCTTCAATGCTTTCAACTTGGGTGCAAACCGCTCAGATTCGCGCGCTGTGGCAAACAGCGCAAGTTGCCCTTCGCTGCGGTCAAAGGAAAGGCCGGTACGTCGCACGATGTCATGCAGTTGCACCATGCTGGCTTCCAGCAGGGCGTGGTTGGCGGCGAGTGCGGCCAAAAAGTCCTGCTCCGAGCGGCGCCTACTCCAAGTGATTAACCAGCGCAGATCCTCCAATCTGGTCCCGCCGCCAACGCGCGCGGTCTGCAGCAGCCTTCGCCACGACGTCAGTGCGCCGCTGGGCCACTGAGGGTGCGAAATCACAGCCCCGAGGCTGGGTGCAAGCAAACCACCATTGGCAAAGCTCGCGCCCTCCGCGATAGATGCGCTTTTTTCGTACACCGTCACTCGGTGTCCGTCCATTGCTAACTCGTAGGCGGTACATATGCCCACGATGCCAGCACCGATGACTGCAATATTCATTCAAAGTCCATCAAACCAAGTAAGTTCGTAAGCCGATGTTGGGCTCCAAGTCCGTAGCGCAGGGTGTTGTGTGCGTGGGGGTCGTACACCGGGGAGAACGCGGGGACTCGGTTGGTAACCATGTTAAACTCGCGGGCTGTGCTGACGGCGCGTAGTGCGCTGTCCACAGTAAATCGCAAACCGGTCAAGCCAAGGTGTCGAAGCCCCTGAATTTTAGTGCGCGGGGGCAACGATTTGCAGACCGGATTTAAGACCTAACCTTTGGAGTTAAACATGGCAGTAACGATGCGTGAGATGCTGGAAGCAGGCGTCCACTTTGGACACCAGACCCGCTTCTGGAATCCGAAGATGGCCCCGTTCATTTTCGGTCACCGTAACAAGATTCACATCATTAATCTAGAGAAGTCGCTTCCGATGTTCCAGGACGCGGCCAAGTTCGTGCGCCAGCTTGCAGCGCGACGCGGCACGATTTTGATGGTGGGCACCAAGCGCCAGGCCCGCGAGATCGTGGCAACTGAGGCGCAGCGCGCCGGTGTGCCATACGTGGACCAGCGTTGGCTAGGCGGCATGCTGACCAACTTCAAAACGGTCAAGACCTCCATCAAGCGCCTCAAAGACATGAAGGTCCAACAAGAGGCCGGTCTTGACGCCATGAGCAAGAAAGAGCAACTCATGTTTGCTCGCGAGCTCGAGAAGCTTGAAAAGGACATCGGCGGTATCCAAGACATGACCAGTTTGCCCGATGCCATTTTTGTGATCGATGTGGGTTACCACAAGATCGCAATTGCAGAAGCCCGCAAGCTGGGCATCCCGCTCATTGGCGTGGTGGACTCCAACCACTCGCCCGAAGGCATTGACTATGTGATCCCCGGCAACGACGATTCTTCTAAAGCCGTCACCTTGTACGCCCGCGGTATCGCCGATGCGATCATCGATGGTCGCGCCAACGCGGTCGATGACATGGTCAAGGCGGTCGCTGCCGAAACGGACGACGAGTTTGTGGAAGTGAGCGAAGCTGCCGCTTGACAGCTTGGCAGCTCAAAAAAGGGGCGCATCGCCCCTTTTTTTTAGGTAACGCGTAACGATTGAATACGGAGAGAGAAATGGCTGCAATCACTGCAAGTATGGTCGCGGAGCTGCGCGGCAAAACCGATGCACCGATGATGGAGTGCAAAAAGGCGCTGACCGAGGCCGATGGCGACATGGCCAAGGCCGAAGAGCTGTTGCGAGTCAAGCTGGGCAGCAAGGCCGGCAAAGCTGCCGCCCGGGTGACGGCAGAGGGCGTGGTTGTCGCCTGCATCGAAAACGGTGTTGGCGCTTTGCTCGAAGTGAACTGTGAAACTGACTTCGTCACCAAGAACGATAGCTTTGTCGCTATGGCCAATGCAGCGGTGCGCCTGGTTGCTCAGCATAACCCCGCCGATGTGGCTGCCCTCGGTACGCTGTCTTACAGTCAAGATGGTTTCGGTCCCACCGTCGAAGATGTGCGCAAAGGCTTGATCGGAAAGATCGGCGAAAACATGACGCTGCGCCGCTTCAAGCGCTTTGCCAGCGGCGCCAAGCTCGCATCCTACTTGCACGGAACTCGCATCGGTGTGGTGGTGGAGTTTGAGGGGGACGATGTGGCCGCCAAAGATGTAGCCATGCACGTGGCTGCGATGAAGCCAGTGGCGCTGCAAAGCAGCGACGTTCCCCAAGATTTGGTAGAGCGGGAGCGCTCGGTCGCGGCGGCCAAGGCGGCCGAAGACGCTGCGGTGGCAACCGCTGCGGGAAAGCCGGTGCAATCTCCGGAAATCGTTGCCAAGCGTATAGAGGGTGGCGTGCAGAAGTTCCTTAAGGAGGTGTCGCTGTTCAACCAACCTTTCGTCAAGAACGACAAGCAGACGGTCGAACAGATGCTTAAGGCCTGTAACACCACCGTCAAGGGCTTTACGCTCTATGTTGTCGGCGAAGGTATTGAGAAGAAGACGGACGATTTCGCAGCTGAAGTGGCCGCGCAAGTCGCTGCCGCCAAGCAGTCGGCTTAGGTTGGCGTCGGGGCTCGGCCTGGCCGACCCCTGTGATTATTGGCCCTCGGAGGAAATTCCCATGCAAAACGACAAGCCTGTCTACAAGCGCATTTTGCTCAAGCTCTCGGGGGAGGCTTTGATGGGCAACGACCAGTTCGGCATCAATCGCGACACGATCGTACGCATGGTGGACGAGGTTGCAGAAGTCACCCGCTCCGGCGTGGAGGTAGCAGTGGTGATCGGTGGCGGCAACATCTTTCGCGGCGTGGCCGGTGGCTCCGTGGGTATGGACCGGGCCACTGCGGACTACATGGGAATGTTGGCCACGGTAATGAACGCGCTCGCATTGGGCGACACCATGAACAAGGCTGGCCTCACTGCCCGCGTCATGTCCGCCATCGGCATCGAGCAAGTGGTGGAACCCTACGTGCGCCCAAAGGCGCTGCAGTACCTTGAAGAAGGCAAAGTCGTTATCTTTGCAGCGGGCACTGGCAACCCGTTTTTCACTACAGACACTGCTGCTGCGTTGCGCGGCGCCGAAATTGGAGCGGAGATCGTTTTGAAGGCCACCAAGGTCGATGGTGTGTACAGCGCCGACCCCAAAAAAGACCCGAACGCCAAGCGCTACAGCAGCCTGAGCTTTGATGAAGCGATGTCGAGCAACCTAGGCATCATGGACGCAGCGGCGTTTGCGCTGTGCCGGGACCAAAAGCTGCCTATCAAGGTGTTCTCCATCTTCAAGCCCGGCGCCCTCAAGCGCGTCGTGTTCGGGGACGATGAGGGAACCTTGGTCCATGTGTAACCAATTGGTTTTTTTGTGAACCGCTGATCGTATCGAACGGAGGCATGACTATGGCTATCAACGCTGTGTTGGCAACGCTGGAGACGAAGATGGAGCAGTCGATTGCATCCTTTGCCAGCAACTTGACGAAGGTACGCACCGGCCGGGCCAACCCGTCGTTGCTCGATACTGTCCACGTGGACTACTACGGCTCAATGCTCCCGATCAGTCAAGTGGCCAATCTTTCGCTGTTGGACGCACGCACGATTGGCATCCAGCCCTGGGAAAAGGGTATGGGTGCGAAGATTGAAAAGGCCATCCGCGACAGCGACCTTGGCCTGAACCCGTCTAGCATGGGCGATCTGATTCGTGTGCCCATGCCGGCCATGTCCGAGGAGCGCCGACGCGAGCTGACCAAGGTCGTGCGCAACGAGGGTGAAAGTGCCAAAGTGGCAATCCGCAACGTGCGGCGCGATGCCAATGATGCCGTCAAGAAGCTGGTCAAAGACAAGCTCGCGTCTGAGGATGAGCAAAAGCGCTCCGAGGCCGATATCCAGAAGATCACCGACCGCTTCATTGCAGAGGTCGACCGGCTGGTTGCTGCCAAAGAGCAAGACATCATGGCGGTTTGACGCAGAGGCATGTGCATTGACTGCCGCCTCTGAGGCCCTAAGCTCTGCTGGCCCGCGCCATATCGCCATCGTCATGGATGGCAATGGCCGCTGGGCGTCCAAGCGCATGCTGCCGCGCACCGCGGGTCACCACCAGGGTGTAGAGGCCTTGCGGCGGGTGGTTACAGCCTGCGTATCGCGGCAGGTGAAGGTACTCACCGTGTTTGCGTTTTCCTCCGAGAACTGGAAGCGTCCGGCCGATGAGGTATCGGGCTTAATGACCTTGTTGGCCATGGTGCTTGCCAAAGAGGTGCCCAAGTTGCACAAAGAGGGCGTGCGGTTGCAGTTTGTGGGTGCGCGGGAATACCTTTCGGAGCGGGTGCAAATTGCGCTGTTGGACGCGGAATCCCATACCCGCTCCAACACCGCGCTCTTGCTCAACGTATGTTTCAACTACGGTGGCCGCTGGGACATTGCACAGGCAGCGGCCAAGCTTGCGGCGGCGCGTGAGCCGATCACCGAAGAGAGCTTGGCACAGACCTTGTCGACAGCCCATTGCGGGGATCCGGACTTGATCATCCGCACCGGTGGAGAGATGCGCTTGAGCAATTTTTTGCTCTGGCAGGCGGCCTACAGCGAGCTGGTTTTTTCTGACGCCTTGTGGCCAGACTTTGACGCTCAACTGCTGGATGACGCCATCGGTGCCTACCTTGCGCGTGAACGGCGTTTTGGTTTGACGTCCGACCAAGTGTCCGACGCCGCCGAACGACCCAGCTGAGCGTTGCCAGCATGCTCAAACTCAGGGTCATCACCGCAGTGTTGCTGTTGGCTTTGCTGTTGCCAGCGGTCCTATCTCAATCGCAGACACCGCTGGGGCTGATGACGCTGCTTTTGATCTCCTGTGGCGCATGGGAGTGGGCCAGGCTCAACGGATGTCAACCCGTGTTTGCCGTTTCGCAAGGCGTGCTGTTTGGGGCGCTGGGTCTGCTGGTTTGGTTCTCCGGATCGCTGGAGGGCTCGCTTGTAGGTGTGTGGGTGGTGGCTGGTTCGCTCTGGGTGCTAGCGGGTGCCTGGTTGTTGCGCTACGGCCAGGCGCGTTGGGCGGAGGTTGCGCTGGTGCTTCGTTTGTCAGGTGGTCTGTTGGCCTTGCTCCTGGCGTGGGCTGCGATGATGCAAGCGCGCGGCATTGGCATCAATTTCTTGTTCTCGGTGTTGGGGTTGGTATGGATTGCCGACATCGGCGCCTACTTTTTTGGCAGACGTTGGGGTGGGCGGTGGTTTTCCCGCCGTTTGGCGCCGGGCATCAGCCCTGGAAAAACTTGGGAAGGCGCCATCGGCGGTGCGGCATGTGTGATGCTGGTGGCTGTTGCTTGGACCGCGCTGGAGCCATACTTGGCGGTCGATTCCGCCAGCCTGTTCACCCGGCTTGCTGGCGTAGGGTCGGGCTTTTTTGTTTTGGGCGTGTTGTTTCTTTGCGCAATGAGCGTCGTGGGTGACTTGGTTGAATCCTTGTTCAAGCGACTTGCCGGGGTCAAGGACAGCAGCGCCTTGCTGCCGGGGCACGGCGGCGTGTTGGACCGGCTCGATGCCTTGGTCCCTACACTGCCCTTGGCGATGATGATTGTGACCTTGGGGGCTGTTTGAAAAACTTACTCATTCTGGGCTCCACTGGTTCAATTGGCGTGAGCACTCTAGAGGTGGTCGATCTGCACCCGGACCGGTTTGCGGTGTTCGCCTTAACAGCGGCCACCCATGTGGAGCGTATGTTGGCGCAGTGCGCCAAGTACCAGCCGCAGTTTGCGGTCATGGACAGCTTGGAGCACAGCCGCGAGCTGGCCGCACGTGTGAAGTCCTTGGGTTTGCGCACTCAGGTGCTAGGCGGTGCGGCGGCGATTCGCGATATGGCGTGTGATTCTCGCGTGGATATTGTGATGGCAGCGATCGTGGGCGCTGCGGGCTTGGAGCCCTGCATGGCTGCGGCGCTGGCGGGCAAGCGCTTGTTGCTGGCCAACAAAGAGGCACTGGTGGTGGGCGGGCAGTTGTTCATGGATGCGGTCGCCCAAGGTGGCGCCACTTTGCTGCCTATCGATAGCGAGCACTCTGCTATTTTTCAGTCTTTACCGCAGGACCGGCAGCGCTGGCCCAATCTGGTAGACAAGCTCATTCTCACCGCATCTGGTGGCCCCTTTCGCCGTCGTGATCCTTCGACGCTGGGAACGGTCACTCCGCAGGAAGCGTGCGCGCATCCCAACTGGACCATGGGGCGCAAGATTTCGGTGGACTCGGCCACCATGATGAACAAGGCCTTGGAGGTGATTGAGGCGCACTATCTTTTTGGTATGCCGCCAGAAAAAATCGATGTCGTCATCCATCCACAGAGCGTGGTGCACTCCATGGTGCAGTACGTGGACCATTCGGTGGTCGCACAACTGGGCACTCCCGATATGAAAGGCCCCATCGCGTACGGCTTGGCTTGGCCAGAACGGGTCCGATCTGGTGCGGCGGCCATCGATTTTTCTGCACTCTCAGCGCTTACCTTCGAGAGCTACCAAACCGCCGACCACCGTGCGCGCTACCCTGGTCTGGCCTTGGCCTGGCAGTCGCTGACCGCTGCGCCTGGCACGCCCGCAGTGCTCAATGCGTCCAACGAGGTGGGTGTAGCAGCCTTCTTGGATGGCCGCATTCGGTTCGACCAGATTCACCACGTCAACCTGGAGACCGTCGAGCGAGCCGTGTTTGCCGGCCCTTCCTCGGTGGTCGATCTCGTCGCGCTCGACCAAGAGGCGCGCGCCTTGGCGGGCGCTGTGGTCAAGCGCATTGCTCCCTGATCCTTTGAGCCGCTAATCAACGCCATGATCACCCTCATCGCGTTTCTGGTTGCGATTGCCCTGCTGGTCGCGATCCACGAGTGGGGCCACTTTCAGATGGCGCGGCTTTGCGGCGTAAAAGTGCTTCGTTTCTCTGTCGGGTTTGGTCCGACACTATGGCAATGGACGTCGCCTAAGTTCGGAACCCAGTTTGTGCTCGCTGCGGTTCCCCTGGGTGGCTACGTGAAGATGCTCGATGCTCGCGAGGCTCCGGTAGCTTCTGAGGAGTTATCGCAGGCCTTTAGCACGCAGCCGCTGCGCAAGCGCGTTGCTATTGTGGCGGCCGGGCCGCTAGCGAATCTGGTTCTGGCCGTGGTGCTGTACGCCGCAGTCCATTGGATAGGCATGGTCGAACCTGAGGCCAGGTTGGCCCAGCCCGTGCCGGATTCCATTGCCGCGCAAGCCGGTCTACGCGGCGGGGAGCTGGTGACCGCCGTAGGTTTTGCGCCCGATGAGTTGGTCGACGTGGCGTCGTTTGATGATTTCCGCTGGTGGCTCACCCGCGCAGCTCTAGGTTCGCAGGACCTGTACTTGCGGTACTCCCGTTCGGACCGGCAAACGGTCGGTGAGACGGTGCTGCCCTTGGGTGATTTCCAAGCCACGCAGGCCGACGCCAGCATGTTCAAAGCCATTGGCATCACGGGCCCGTATTCGCCGGCACGGGTCGGCAATGTCCGATCCGGCAGTGCCGCAGAGGAGGCGGGCCTGATCGAGGGTGACTTGGTGCTCCAGGTAGACCGTCGACCCATCGTGGATGCAGCCCAGTTGCGGGCGCTGATTCGTGAGTCGGGCCGGTTGGCTGCGCCGTCTGCGCAGTCTTGGATTGTGTGGCGCGACAGCCAAGAGCTCCTGATTGTGGTCACCCCACGGCGCGACTCCGATGAGGGCGAGAACATCGGCCGCATTGGGGCTATCGTGGGTGATCGTCCGGCCACTGTGGTGGTGCGTTCGGGCCCGCTGGACGGCATGGTCAAGGCGATCGAAAAAACGTGGGAGGTATCGGCCCTGACGCTTGGAATGATGGGGAAAATGCTCGTTGGCGAGGCGTCCATCAAGAACCTCAGTGGTCCAATCACCATCGCAGATTACGCGGGCCGCTCGGCTGCACTGGGCCTGACCCAGTACCTGGTGTTTTTGGCCTTGATCAGTGTCAGCTTGGGGGTGTTGAACCTGCTCCCGCTCCCCATGTTAGATGGCGGACACCTGATGTATTATCTTTGGGAGGGCCTGACTGGCCGAGAGGTATCCGAGGCTTGGCTGTCTCGTTTACAACGTCTGGGCCTGGCCGTATTGATGGTGATGATGTCAGTGGCCTTGTTCAACGACATTCACCGTTTGATGTTCTAGCGACCCCGGTTGCCAGCGAGTTGCCCACCACCTGCACACCCAATATGTTCCATACCCTCTCTAAGCAACGCCATATCTTGGTCGCCCTCGTGGCGGTTTTCTTCAGTCAGCTCGCGCTTGCTTTGGAACCATTTGTGGTGCGCGATATCCGAGTGGAAGGCCTGCAGCGCGTCGAGGCTGGCACCATCTTCGCGTCCATTCCGGTGCGCATCGGTGACACCTACAGTGACGACAAGGCTGCCGCCTCGATCCGCTCGCTGTTTGCATTGGGCTTGTTCAAGGATGTGCGCATTGATGTCAAGGACGGTGCTTTGATTGTGGTTGTAGATGAGCGTCCGGTTGTGGCTGATGTGGAGTTCTCTGGAACCCGAGAGTTCGACAAGGACGTTTTGATCAAAGCCCTGAAGGACATCGGATTGGCCGATGGCCGCCCGTACGATAAAGCGTTGGTGGACCGTGCCGAGCAGGAGGTCAAACGCCAGTACATCAACCGCAGCATGTATGCAGCTGAGGTAGTTACCACGGTCACGCCGGTTGAGCGCAATCGAGTCAATTTGAGCTTTGCGGTGAGCGAGGGTGAGCCTGCGACCATCACCGACATTCGTATTGTGGGGGCCAAGGCGTTCCCAGAGTCGACCTTGTTGGGTCTGTTTGACCTCAACACCGGAAGCTGGCTGAGTTGGTATACCAAGTCCAACCGCTATTCAAGGCCTAAGTTGAACGCAGACATCGAGACACTGCGCTCCTATTACCTGACCCGTGGTTACCTCGAATTCAAGGTCGAGTCGACCCAGGTGGCCATCGCAGCCGACAAGCAAAGCATTGGCATCACCATCAATGTGACTGAGGGTGAACGCTTCGTGGTGTCAAAGATCAAGCTGGACGGGAACTACTTGGACAAAGAGGCGGAATTTCAGTCGCTTATCGCCATCAAGGCCGGGGAAGCCTACAACGTTGACCAGGTGGCCCAGACCACCAAGGCCTTTACCGACTATTACGGAAATTTTGGCTTTGCATTCGCCCGCGTGGACGCCCGCACCGAAATTGACCGCACCACCAACCGGGTAGAAATCACGCTGGTGGGTGACCCCTCGCGGCGTGCTTATGTGCGGCGCATCAACGTCGCTGGCAACGACCGAACCCGTGACGAAGTCATTCGCCGGGAGTTCCGCCAACTTGAGGCGGCGTGGTACGACGGCGACAAGATCCGACAATCCCGCAATCGGGTCGACCGCCTTGGCTACTTCAAGGAGGTCTCGCTGGACACCCAAGAGGTCCCAGGATCTCCCGATCAGGTGGATATCACCATCACCGTGGCCGAGAAGCCCACTGGCAGTTTGACTTTGGGAGCGGGCTTTTCAAGTGGCGACGGTTTGGGTGTGACCTTCGGTTTTCGGCAAGACAATGCTTTTGGTTCCGGTAGCTCTCTGGGCGTTGAAGTCGACACCACCAAGTACAACAGAACGCTGGTCTTAAACACCACCAACCCTTACATCACCGAAGACGGCATTTCTCGCACCATCGACCTGTACCAGCGCACTTCCAGATCGCGTGCCGACATCGACAGCTACTCGATTGTTACCACTGGTGCCGGCTTGCGCTACGGCGTACCGTTCACCGACATTGATACGGTGTTTTTTGGGGTTGGCGTCGACCGCACAGAGGTAGTGACCGGCACGTTTTTGCCTCAAGTGTTCCAAGATTTTGCCAATGATTTTGGCAGTGTGACTGACGCGGTGCCCCTGTCTTTGGGGTGGGCGCGTGACACCCGCGACAGTGCGCTCGTGCCCAGCAGCGGTCGGGTGCTTCGCGGCAACGGCGAATGGAGCGTGGGAGGTGATTTGCGCTACGTGCGCGGCACCGCCCAGTTTCAGCAGTACTTTCCGCTGTCCAAACGTACTACGCTGGCCCTTAACAGCGAGTTGTCGGTGGGCAAGGGTACCAACGGCTTGACCTATCCGGTGTTCAAGAACTATTACTCGGGCGGCTTGGGTTCGGTGCGCGGGTTCGAGCAAGGGTCTTTGACCACCGAGGCGCAGCGCCAGGCTGGCCTGACCGCCACCGGCGGCTCAAAGAAATTCACCTTCAATGCGGAGGTGTTGTCCCCCATACCTGGCGCTGGCAATGACCGCACGTTGCGCTGGTATGGCTTCATCGACGCGGGCAGCGTGTTCGGCCCAGGCGAGCCAATTCAGTTTGGTGCAATGCGCACTTCTTACGGCGTGGGCTTGAGTTGGGTTTCACCTGTCGGACCCTTGCGCTTGGCGGTGGCCCGACCCATTACCCAGTTCCAAGGCGATAAACTACAGTCTTTGCAATTTCAAATTGGAACGTCCTTCTGATGAAGAAACTTCACCTGCGTTGGGGCTTGGGTCTAGCAGTGGCGCTGCTGGCAGGCGCTGTGTTCGCGCAAGAGTCCAGAATTGCCATTGTCAATGTTCAGCGCATGACCTCCGAGTCTGTGCCCGCAAAGGCGGCGACAGCGAAGCTGGGACAAGAGTTCTCCAAGCGCCAAAAGGACCTTGGCGACATGCAGTTGGCGCTGAAGGGACTCGGTGAGCGGCTCGATCGCGAAGGCCCCACGCTCAACGAGAGCCAGCGAGTTGCGCGCCAGCGCGAGTTCGCCGACCAAAGCCGCGAGTTCCAGCGCAAACAGCGAGAGTTCCAAGAGGATTTTGCCGCGCGGCGCAACGAGGAACTGCAAAACGTGCTGGGCACGATCGACAAGGCGGTCAAGCAAGTGGCGGACGCAGAGAAATACGACTTGGTCATCCAGGAAGTGGTTTACAGCAACGGGAAGCATGACATCACCGACAAGGTGCTGAAAGTCCTCAACGGCGCGTCCAAGTAAGTCGGCACGCTTTGGAACCGGCCATGCAAATGGAGCTGGCACATATCGTTGGCGCATTGGGCGGTGAGTTGCATGGCGAACCGGGGATGGTCATCACAAAACTGTCCCCCTTGGAGCACGCTGGATTCGGTGCGTTGAGTTTTTTAAGCCATCCAAGGTACCGCGCACAGTTGGCATCCAGTGCCGCATCGTGCGTCATCGTGGGGCCACAAGACAGAGAGCTTGCCCAAGAGCGTGGCGCCTGCATCGTCACGACCAATCCCTACCTCTACTTTGCGCGCGTAACCCAGTTGTGGCGCAAGCACTTACCACGTTTTGAAGCGCCATTGGTGCATGCGAGTGCGGTGATCGATCCGCGCGCGCAGGTTCACGCGAGCGCGGCCATCGGCGCCTTGTGTGTGGTCGAGGCGGGTGCGCAGATAGGCGCGGACACCGTACTGAAGTCCCGCGTCACGGTGGGCGAAAACTGTGTCATTGGTCAGCGCTGCTTGGTGCATCCGGGCGTCGTCATTGGCGCGGACGGATTTGGCTTTGCGCCCGACGGCGAGCGCTGGGAAAAAATTGAGCAACTGGGTAGCGTGCGGATCGGTAACGACGTAGAGATTGGCGCTAACACCTGCATAGACCGTGGCGCTTTGCAGGACACCGTGATCGAAGATGGCGTCAAGCTCGACAACCTGATCCAAATTGGCCACAACGTGCGGATCGGACGTAACACTGCACTGGCGGGTTGTGTGGGGGTGGCTGGCAGCGCCACCATTGGTGCGAATTGCACCGTGGGCGGTGGCGCCGTGGTGTTGGGCCACTTGACCTTGGCACCTGGCGTGCACATATCTGCGTCCACGGTTGTCACCAAGTCGGTGCTGCAACCTGGCCACTACACTGGCGTCTTTCCCATGGAAGAAAACAGCGCCTGGGAGCGCAATGCCGCCACGCTCAAGCAATTGCACCGCTTGCGTGACCGAATCAAGACCCTGGAGAAAGAAGCAAAGCGATGATGGACATCCACAAAATTCTCAAGCAACTGCCGCACCGGTTCCCGTTTTTGCTGGTGGACCGGGTCACAGCGTTGGAGAAGGGCAAGCGCATCACTGCGCTCAAGAATGTCACCATCAACGAGCCATTTTTCGTCGGTCACTTTCCCCACCGCCCGGTGATGCCGGGTGTCTTGATGCTGGAAGCCTTGGCCCAGGCCGCGGCACTGCTTGCGTTCGATGCGCTCGACGCTACGCCCAACGACCAAATGGTGTATTACTTCGCCGGCATCGAAGGCGCGCGTTTCAAGCGCCCGGTTGAGCCCGGCGACCAGTTGGTGCTGCAGGTGGAGCTGCTGCGCATGAAGGCCGGGATTTTCAAGTTCAAAGCGGCCGCGCTGGTGGGCGAAGATCTGGCGGTCGAGGCGGAGCTGACCTGCGCCATGCGCGCGATTGCCTAAGGGGGCAATGTGACGGCCATTCACCCCACTGCGGTGGTTGACGCCGCCGCCCAAATTGACAGTTCAGTGACGGTAGGACCCTACACCGTGATCGGTCCGCATGTGCGCATCGGCGCAGGCACCACGGTGGGACCCCACTGTGTAATCGAAGGCCACACCACCATCGGGCGAGACAACCGTATCTTCCAGTTCAGCTCTCTGGGGGCGATTCCGCAAGACAAGAAGTACGCCGGTGAGCCGTGTGAGCTGGTCATCGGTGACCGCAACACCATCCGCGAGTTTTGCACCTTCAACATCGGCTCTCCCGGCGACACCGGCGTAACCCGGGTGGGCAACGACAACTGGTTGATGGCCTATGTCCACTTGGCGCACGACTGCATAGTCGGCGACCACACCATTTTTGCCAATAACTCACAGCTCGCGGGCCATGTGCATGTGGGCGATTGGGTGATTCTGGGTGGCTTCACCGTAGTGCACCAGTTTGTGCGGATCGGTGCGCACAGCATGACGGCCATGTGCTCGCTGCTGTTTGCCGATGTGCCCCCTTTCGTGATGTGCCAAGGCCAACCGGCGCAGGCGCGGTCCATGAATTACGAGGGTTTGCGTCGGCGTGGCTTTTCGCCGACGCGCATCAGCGCAGTGAAGGCGATGCACAAGCTGTTGTACCGCGACGACCTGACGCTGGAAGCTGCCAAAGGGCGCATCGCCGAGCTGGGCAGCAGCGAGCCAGAGCTTGCGGCTGACGCGGAGTTGATGCGGTCCTTCCTCGACCAGACATCGCCGCAGCGCGGCATTGTTCGCTGAGCCGCTGCATGGCGTTGGACACTCGCTCTGCGCCACCCACGATCGCGATGGTGGCCGGTGAGGCCTCGGGTGATCTGTTGGCCGGTTTGCTGTTGGCTGGGCTCCAGGCGCGCTGGCCACAACTTCGTGCGCACGGCATTGGCGGGCCGCAGATGCAGGCGCACGGCTTTACCGCTTGGTGGCCGCACCACAAGCTCTCGGTACATGGTTTCGGCTGGGATGTGTTGTTGCGCTACCGCGAAATCGTGGGCATTCGCAAGCAACTTCAGCAGCGCCTGTTGGCACAGCGGCCCGACCTGTTTATCGGTATCGACGCGCCCGATTTCAACCTCGATCTGGAGGCTGGGCTTAAGGCCCAAGGCGTCAAGACCGTGCACTTTGTCTGCCCCTCGGTGTGGGCCTGGCGTGCCGAGCGTTTGCTAAAGATTCGCCGCTGTGTGGACCATGTGCTGTGCATTTTTCCGTTCGAGCCCGAGTTACTCGCAGCCCACGGTATTGCATCCACCTATGTGGGTCACCCACTGGCCAACGTCATCCCGATGCAGCCTGACCGTGCACAGGCGCGTCGCGCGCTGGGGCTGGACTTGCAGGACGAAGTCGTCGCCCTCTTGCCCGGCAGCCGGGTCTCGGAGATCACGCATTTGGCGCCGCGCTTTTTTGAAGCGGCACGCCGTATTGCCAAGGTGCGGCCGCTAGTCCGCTTTGTGGTGCCCGCTGCGCCGGGTTTGTTGGAGCGGATTCAGTCGATCGCTTCCGACATTGGGGGCGTGCAGCGGCTGCAGATCGTGGCCGGGCAATCCCACACGGTACTGGCGGCCTGTGACGTGACCTTGATTGCCAGCGGCACCGCCACGCTGGAGGCAGCCCTGTACAAGCGCCCCATGGTCATCGCTTACCACATGGGCAGCCTGTCGTGGCAGTTGATGCGCCGCAAGCGTCTGCAACCTTGGGTGGGCTTGCCCAACATTTTGTGTCGTGAATTTGTGGTGCCCGAGCTGTTGCAAGACGCAGCGTCGCCGCACGCGCTGGCCGATGCCGTGCTGCAGTGGCTGGATGCGCCTGCGCGCGCACCGCAGCGTCTGGTCAATCTGCAAACCCGTTTCACGCAGCTGCACCAATCCCTGCAGCGCGACACCGCGACAATAGCCACCGATGCCATCCAGAAAGTACTCCAAGCTTGAGCCGTCCGTGGTCCGCCAAGCCAGCTTTGTCTGGCACGTTCCTGGCCTGCTTGCCGGTGTCGATGAGGCTGGCCGTGGCCCGCTGGCGGGGCCGGTGGTAGCCGCCGCCGTCATTTTGGACGACCTGCACCCCATCAGCGGACTCAACGATTCCAAAAAGCTCTCACCCTTGCGGCGCGACGCTTTGTACGACGAGATACGCTCCAAAGCGCTGTGCTGCTCGGTGGCCCAGGCCAGCGTCGAAGAGATTGATCGGTTGAACATCTTGCAGGCCACGCTTCTGGCCATGCGCCGCGCGGTGGAAGGTCTGCGCCTGTTACCGGCCAAAGTGTTGGTGGACGGTAACCGATTGCCTGTCTTGGGCGTGCTTGCAGAGGCGGTTGTGCGAGGCGATGCAACGGTGCCGGCGATTTCAGCGGCCTCCATCGTGGCCAAGGTCACCCGCGACCGTTGGTGTGCGGACTTGGACCAGCGCTTTCCCCAGTACGGCTTTGCCGCCCACAAGGGCTATGGCACAGCCGAACACCTGGATGCGCTGCGCAAGCACGGCGCCTGCCCCGAGCATCGGCGCTCGTTCAGCCCGGTCGCGCAGGTTCTTGGGTAAGCCATGACTGCTTTGGAGCCGACGGTCATTCGCTCGCGCGACAACGCGTTTCTCAAGGACTTGCGAAAACTCGCGCAAGACAACACGGCGTACCGCAAGTCCGCGCGCGTGTGGTTGGAGGGCGAGCACCTTTGCACTGCCGCCCTGGCCCGTGGCGTGCAGCCGCAGTGCGCTGTGTTCTCTGAGTCGTATTGGCCTGCCGCACCCCTGGCTTGGGCGCGCGCCGCCGAGCGCACCGTGGTACTCCCGGATGCCTTGTTTCGAGAGATCAGTGTTTTGGAGTCGCCAGCGCAGTGCGGCTTCTTGGTTGGGCTACCGCAGCCCGGCGCCATTGCGCCAGACGTGGCCACCATCATCCTTGACCGCGTGCAGGATGCCGGCAATGTGGGCTCCATTTTGCGCAGCGCCAGCGCATTTGGTTTTCGCCAGGTGCTGGCGCTCCAAGGCACCGCTGCGCTGTGGAGCCCCAAGGTGTTGCGCGCCGGGATGGGTGCCCACTTTGGCTTGGAATTGCACGAGGGCCTGTCCCTAAGCGACTTGGACGCACTGCGCGTGCCCTTGTTGGTTACCACGGTGCACCAGGGTGATTTGATCCAAGATGTAGCCCTTGCCCAACCTTGCGCGTGGGTGCTGGGGCACGAAGGGCAGGGCGTTGCGCCCGCTTTGGCTGCACGCGCTTCGGTGCAGGTGCGCATCGGTCAGCCCGGTGGAGAAGAGTCGCTCAATGTGGCTGCGGCGGCGGCGATTTGTCTGCACGCCAGCAGCCTGCGACTGCGCTCGCGCTGAGCCTGCCTAAGCCAGTTGGCAGCTGGCCCTCGGCTATACTGCGGGGCTTTCCAGAAATCAGCCGTCCCAAGCGCAGCTCTGACCTTTCCCCCTCAAAAGCAAAGCACCTGGAGCCAGTCCAGAGCGCGATTGGGCGAACCGTAACCCATTCGGAGAACCCAGTGCTTTTGTCTCTCAAGGGAGCCTACCCTCCCGCCGTTTTGGCGCTTGCAGACGGCACGGTCTACATCGGAAATTCCATCGGGGCTGCCGGCTCCACCGTCGGTGAGGTGGTGTTCAACACCTCCATGACCGGCTACCAGGAAATTCTCACAGACCCCAGCTACTGCCAGCAAATCGTCACGCTCACTTACCCCCACATCGGCAGTTACGGCACCAACATCGAAGACGTGGAGTCCGACAAGGTGCAGGCCGCCGGACTGATCATCAAAGACCTACCCTTGGTCGCCTCCAACTTTCGTTCCAGCCAAGCGCTGCATTCCTATCTGGTGGACCAAAAAACTGTAGCGATTGCCAACATTGACACCCGCCAGTTGACCCGACAGCTTCGCACCCACGGTGCCCAGAACGGCTGCATCGTGGCGCTCTCCAGTGGCGAGTCGATCACCAGTGCGGTGCTCGACAAAGCGGTAGCGGCCGCCAAGGCCGCGCCTGCCATGGCCGGCCTGGACTTGGCCCAGGTGGTCTCTGCGCGTGCACCTTATGTGTGGAGCGAGTCGGAGTGGGTGCTGGGCCAGGGTTACGGTCAGCAAACCGCACCGCGCTGGCATGTGCTGGCGTACGACTTTGGCATCAAGAAGAACATCTTGCGCATGTTGGCGCAGCGTGGATGCAAAGTCACGGTGGTGCCAGCGCAGACCTCGGCTGCGCAGGCAATGTCCTACGGTGCCGACGGCATTTTTCTGAGTAACGGTCCGGGCGACCCCGAGCCCTGCGACTATGCGATCGATGCCGCGCGCACGCTCATCGATGCAGGCATCCCCACCTTTGGCATTTGCCTGGGCCACCAGATCATGGCGCTGGCTTCGGGTGCCAAAACCTTCAAGATGAAGTTCGGCCACCACGGTGCCAACCACCCCGTCAAAGACTTGGCCACGGGCCGGGTCTCCATCACCAGCCAAAACCACGGCTTTGCGGTGGATGCGGGCTCATTGCCCTCCACGCTGCGGGCAACCCATGTCAGTCTGTTTGATAACACCTTGCAGGGCTTGGAGCGCACCGACCGGCCAGCGTTCTGTTTCCAGGGTCACCCGGAAGCCTCCCCTGGGCCGCAGGACATTGGCTACCTGTTTGACCGCTTTGTCGCGTCCATGGCGCAGCGTGCATGAGCTTTTACGGCGTCACGGACATCTGGACCTATGTGATCGGGGCCATCGGCATCATCTTGCTGCCCGGCCCCAACTCGCTTTACGTGCTCTCGGTGGCCACGGCGCGCGGTGTACGTGCGGGTTACCAAGGCGCATGCGGCGTGTTTGTCGGCGACACCGTGTTACTGGCCTTTACTGCACTCGGTGCGGCCAGTCTGCTGCGCTCAAACCCGGCACTTTTTTGGGTGGTGAAGTACGCAGGGGCAGCCTACCTGTCGTGGGTTGGGCTTAACCTGGTGTGGGCTGCGGCCCGCCAGTGGCGTAAACCCCAGAGCAGTGAGCCTGATGTTGCGCAAACGCCTGCCAACTTGCAACGACCGTTCCAGCGCGCCTTGGTGATCAGTCTGCTCAACCCGAAGGCGATATTGTTTCTGCTGTCGTTTTTTGTGCAGTTCATCGATCCCAGCTACGCCACGCCAGCGGTTCCGTTTTTGATTTTGAGCGCCATCATCATGGTCTTTAGCGCGCTGTACCTTTCAGCGTTGATTTTTTTGGGTGCACGATTGGCCGATGCCTTTCGCGCCCGCAGACGCCTCACGGCGGGTCTTTCAAGCGCAGTGGGCGCGCTCTTCCTTTGGTTTGGAGCGCGCCTCGCCACTGCAAGTCTGAACTAGGTAGAAACATGCCCAAACGCACTGACATCCAAAGCATTCTCATCATCGGCGCTGGCCCCATCATCATCGGCCAAGCTTGCGAGTTCGACTACTCGGGCGTGCAGGCCTGCAAGGCCTTGCGCGAAGAGGGTTACAAGGTCATTCTGATCAACAGCAACCCCGCAACGATCATGACCGACCCGGCCACTGCGGACGTAACCTACATCGAACCCATCACGTGGCAAACGGTAGAAAAAATCATTGCCAGGGAACGCCCGGATGCAATTCTTCCCACGATGGGTGGACAAACCGCACTGAACTGCGCGCTTGATTTGTGGCGCCACGGTGTGCTGGATAAATACACCGGCCAAGCCACCGGCAAAGCTGTTGAACTTATCGGCGCGACTCCACAGGCCATTGACAAGGCAGAGGACCGCTTGAAGTTCAAAGACGCGATGACCCACATCGGTTTGGGTTCAGCGCGCTCAGGCATCGCCCACAGTATGGACGAGGCGTGGAGCGTGCAAAAAACGGTGGGTTTTCCCACGGTCATTCGTCCCAGTTTCACCTTGGGTGGCACCGGCGGCGGCATCGCCTACAACGCCGAGGAATTCGAGACCATCTGCAAACGCGGTCTGGAGGCCTCGCCCACCAATGAGCTGCTGATCGAAGAGTCGCTTTTGGGGTGGAAGGAATACGAGATGGAGGTGGTGCGCGACAAGGCGGACAACTGCATCATCGTCTGTTCCATCGAAAACCTGGACCCCATGGGGGTGCACACCGGCGACTCGATCACCGTAGCTCCGGCGCAGACGCTGACCGACAAGGAGTACCAAATCTTGCGCAACGCATCGCTTGCGGTGCTGCGCGAAATTGGGGTGGACACCGGCGGCTCCAATGTGCAGTTTGCAATCAACCCGGCCGATGGACGCATGGTCGTGATCGAGATGAACCCCCGCGTTTCTCGCTCGTCGGCGTTGGCGTCCAAGGCCACGGGTTTCCCGATTGCCAAAGTGGCGGCGAAGCTGGCCGTGGGCTTCACACTCGACGAGTTGCGTAACGACATCACGGGTGGTGCCACACCGGCCTCGTTTGAACCCAGCATCGACTACGTGGTGACCAAGATTCCGCGCTTCGCCTTCGAGAAGTTTCCCACCGCCGACAGCCGCCTGACCACCCAGATGAAGTCCGTGGGCGAGGTCATGGCCATGGGCCGCACCTTCCAGGAGTCGTTCCAGAAAGCCTTGCGCGGACTGGAAGTGGGTGTGGACGGCATGAACGAAAAAACCCAGGACCGCGAGGTCCTCGAAAAGGAGCTGGGCGAACCTGGCCCCGAGCGCATCTGGTACGTGGGCGACGCTTTTGCCCAAGGCATGGGCGTGGACGAGGTGTTTGCGCTAACCAAAATCGATCGTTGGTTTTTGGTGCAGATCGAGCAGATCGTCAAGATCGAATTGGAGATTGAGCGCCTGCCCCAACCTGCCAGTGGCAGCGCACTGGACCGGATCGACGCGGCCACCTTGCGCGGCCTCAAGCAAAAAGGCTTCTCGGACCGCCGCTTGGCGCGCCAGTTCAAGACCACCGACAAGGCGGTACGTGAGAAGCGCCGAGCCTTGGGCGTGCGCCCGGTCTACAAGCGGGTCGACACCTGTGCTGCCGAGTTCGGCACCCACACCGCCTACCTGTACTCCACGTACGAAGCCGAGGGCGCCGAGTGCGAGGCAGCTCCCACCGATCGTCAAAAAATCATGGTGCTGGGTGGTGGTCCTAACCGGATCGGGCAGGGCATCGAGTTCGATTACTGCTGCGTCCATGCCGCGCTGGCTTTGCGCGAAGACGGCTTCGAGACCATCATGGTCAATTGCAATCCCGAGACCGTGTCCACCGACTACGACACCTCGGACCGTTTGTACTTTGAGCCCCTTACGCTGGAAGACGTTCTGGAGATCGTGGACAAAGAAAAGCCAATCGGCGTGATCGTGCAGTACGGCGGGCAAACGCCGCTCAAGCTCGCGCTCGACCTGGAGGCCAATGGCGTGCCCATCATCGGCACCTCGCCCGACATGATCGATGCAGCCGAAGACCGCGAGCGCTTCCAAAAGCTGTTGCACCAACTCAAGCTGCGCCAGCCACCCAATGCCACCGCCCGTACCGAGGCCGAGGCCCTGGAGAAGGCGGCCGCGCTGGGCTACCCCTTGGTGGTGCGCCCCAGCTATGTGCTGGGTGGGCGCGCCATGGAGATCGTCCACGAACAGCGCGACCTAGAGCGCTACATGCGCGAAGCGGTCAAGGTCAGCCACGATTCGCCGGTGCTGCTGGACCGTTTCTTGAGTGACGCGATTGAGTGCGACGTGGACTGCATCCGTGACGCTTCTGGTGCAACCTTTATTGGCGGTGTGATGGAACACATTGAGCAAGCCGGCGTGCACAGCGGCGACTCGGCCTGTTCTTTGCCGCCGTATTCACTCTCCAAAGAGACGGTCGAAGAAATCAAGCGCCAGTCCTCGGCGATGGCCGGTGCCCTCAACGTGGTGGGCTTGATGAACGTCCAGTTCGCCATCCAAAACGTCGATGGCAAGGACGTGATCTACGTGCTAGAAGTCAATCCGCGCGCCAGCCGCACGGTGCCCTTTGTATCCAAGGCGACCGGTATCCAGTTGGCCAAAGTGGCGGCGCGCTGCATGGCCGGGCAAACGCTCGCTAACCAAGGCCTGGTGACCGAGGTCACGCCGCCCTACTTCAGCGTGAAGGAGGCGGTGTTTCCCTTCGTGAAGTTCCCCGGGGTGGACACCATCCTCGGGCCGGAGATGAAGTCCACCGGCGAGGTGATGGGGGTAGGCGCCAGTTTCGGCGAAGCGTTCGTGAAGTCGCAGCTCGGTGCGGGCGCCAAACTGCCCCGCGGCGGTACGGCCTTCATTTCGGTCAAGCAAGGGGACAAACCCCGCGCGGTGGCGGTGGCACGCGGCTTGGTGGCCCTAG
Source organism: Rhodoferax sp. (assembly GCF_044236835.1). Taxonomy (GTDB): domain Bacteria; phylum Pseudomonadota; class Gammaproteobacteria; order Burkholderiales; family Burkholderiaceae_C; genus Allorhodoferax. The sequence continues at coordinate 55,979 of NZ_JBIIGC010000014.1, read as the reverse complement.
GCTTCGAGATCATCGCCACCAAGGGCACTGCAGCCACCATCCAAGCCGCTGGCGTGGCCTGCCGTGTGGTCAACAAGGTCACCGAGGGCAGACCCCATGTGGTGGACATGATCAAGAACAACGAAATCGCGATGGTCATCAACACGGTCGAAGAGCGCCGCAACGCCATCGTCGATTCGCGTCACATCCGTACCTCGGCGCTGCTGGCGCGGGTCACCACCTACACCACCATTGCGGGCGCTGAAGCGGCGGTGGAGGGCATGAAGTATCTTGACCGGCTGCAGGTCATCTCGGTGCAGGACATGCATGCCATGCTGGCAGCTTGAGTTGGCATAATTTCTCACTTTCACTTGGCACACCCCATGGCGACCATACCGATAACCAAGCGCGGCGCAGAAATGCTCAAGGCCGAGCTGCACAGGCTCAAGACGGTCGACCGTCCCGCGGTGATCAACGCAATCGCAGAGGCGCGTGCCCAGGGCGACCTCAGTGAGAACGCCGAGTACGAGTCCGCCAAGGACCGCCAGGGCTTCGTGGAGGGACGCATCCAGGAAGTGGAGGGCAAGCTTTCTGCCGCGCAGGTGATTGATCCATCGAGGTTGGATGCGGGTGGCCGGGTGGTGTTTGGTTGCACTGTTGAGCTACAAGACGAAGACAGTGGCGATCGCGTCAAGTACCAGATCGTCGGTGAAGACGAGGCGGATCTCAAACAGGGCCTGATCAATATCAGTTCACCCATCGCCCGCGCACTCATAGGAAAAGAAGAGGGTGACACGGCGGTGGTGCAGGCTCCTGGCGGCGAGAAAGTCTACGAAATCATGGCGGTTCACTACGTCTGAGCGCCTAGCGCTACGACCGATGCGCAACTTGCATCTGTGGATTGCCGCCATCTGGGCAGTCAGCTTGGGCACTTTGGGCTTGTTCGTGGTGCCCATGTTGTTTGCCCACCTACCCACCCCGGCCTTGGCTGGCAACATGGCAGCCAAGCTGTTCTCAGTGCAGACGATGGTCTCGGTTACCTGTGCTGTGGTGCTGCTCTTGCTGCTGCGCTCTGACAAACGTGACGTGGGCGTCACAGTGGCGCAAAGTTCCACGGTGTACGTGCTGGCCGGTGCCTTGCTTGCTTTGTTGGTGGAGCTCGGTGTCGCGCCGCGTATTGTGGCCCGCGATAACCTGGCCCTGTGGCATGCGGTGGGCAGCGCGATGTACTTAGCCCAGTGGCTCTGCGCTTGCGTGGTGTTTGGCAAGCTCTTGGGTGAGCACAGTACCAGCGGCTGATCTCAGTACTTTGACAGCGCCTACCGCGTGTGCAGTGGCCTTCAGGTCTGGCTGCGTTTTTTGAGGCTGCGCTGTGGCTTGGGCTTGGCGCGTTTGACGTTGCCGCCCGCGGTGAGTCGCTGGTTGCCCAGCACGCGCAGGGTTTTCACCTCGGGGCGCTGGCCGGCACGTTTGCTGTACTTCAAGACCTTGAAATCGCGCGGACCCGGCATGCGGTCTTCGTCGGCCGCAGAGCGTTCTTTGGGCGGCACCGGGCGCCACAGCACCAGCAGTTTGCCGATGTGCTGGATGGCAGCAGCGTTGAGTTCGTCGGCCAAGGACTGGAACATGGTTTCGCGCGCAACCCGGTCGTCCGAAAAAATGCGGACCTTGATCAGTCCATGGGCGTTGAGTGCGGCGTCAATTTCTTTGCGCACGTTGGGAGTCAGGCCGTCGTTGCCGACCAGAACCACGGGGTCAAGGTGGTGCGCTTGTGCCCGGTGCGCCTTGCGCTGTGCGGGACTCATTTCGATTTGGGGCATGTGGGTATTATCGACCGAATGGATGCGCCCAAAAAAACCAGCAAGCCACCTGGCAAGAAGCTGAATAAAGCGTGGTTGCATGACCATCTCAACGACCCCTACGTGAAGCTCGCCACCCGCGAGGGCTACCGCGCGCGCGCTGCCTACAAACTCAAGGAGATAGACGAGGCCTTGCGGCTGTTCAAGCCCGGCGATCTCGTAGTCGACCTGGGAAGCACACCTGGTGCCTGGAGCCAGTACCTGCGCCGCCGAATGTCGGGCGACGGCACCGCGGGCGGGTACGCCAAGGGCGCCATCGTTGCGGTGGACTTGCTGCCCATGGAGCCTATTGAAGGCGTCCACTTCATTTTGGGAGACTTTCGGGAAGCTGCAACGCTGTCGCACATTGAGGCCGCCTTGGATCAGCGGCAGGCCGATGTGGTGGTGTCGGACATGGCACCCAACCTCACGGGCATTGCGTCGGTGGACGCTGCTGGCAGCGAGCATTTGGTGGAATTGGCCATCGAGTTTGCGCAAAACCACCTGGTTGCACACGGTGTGTTGGTGGCCAAGGTGTTCCATGGCGCCAGTTACGACTTCCTCGTCAAACGCTTCAGGGGGGCATTCCACACGGTCAAGCCTTTCAAGCCCAAGGCCTCGCGTGACCGGTCTGCAGAAACCTATTTGGTAGGAAGAGGCCTGCGTTAGGCTTGGGTCAAGGCCACCCGCCGCGTCGTCATGCCCCTGAGGGGGCTGTGGCTGTCACTTTGAAAATATCCAGGCGCCTCGCTTGAAAGGCCTAAAATGGTCTTCACCTGTGTGGCTTGGGTTGTGTCCTTGGTCATTGTGTGTATCACCTGGAGTTCCGCTTGAATAATCAATGGTTTTCGAAGATCGCGGTGTGGCTGGTCATCGGATTGGTGCTTTTCACTGTGTTCAAGCAGTTCGAGGCGCGTGGTCCCGCAGGAACCAGCTCCATTGGGTACTCTGACTTTTTGGAGGAAGTGCGCAGAAAGCAGATCAAGTCGGCGGTGATCCAGGAAGGCCCCGGTGGCACCGAGATCGTCGCAGAGACCATGGACAATCGGCGCGTTAGAACCACAGCAACCTTCCTCGATCGGGGCTTGGTAGGCGACCTCATTAACAATGGCGTGAAGTTCGACGTCAAGCCCCGTGAAGAAACCTCACTGCTGATGACGCTTTTGGTTAGCTGGGGCCCCATGCTCTTGCTCATTGGCGTCTGGATTTACTTCATGCGCCAGATGCAGGGTGGCGGCAAGGGTGGGGCGTTCAGCTTTGGAAAGAGCAAGGCACGCTTGCTCGACGAGAACACCAACACGGTTACCTTCGCCGATGTGGCTGGTTGCGACGAGGCCAAGGAAGAAGTCAAAGAGGTGGTGGACTTCCTCAAAGACCCTTCAAAATTTCAAAAGCTCGGCGGCCGTATTCCTCGCGGACTGCTCTTGGTAGGCCCACCCGGCACTGGCAAAACCTTGCTGGCCAAATCGATCGCAGGCGAGGCCAAGGTGCCATTCTTCAGCATATCGGGTTCGGACTTTGTGGAGATGTTCGTGGGCGTGGGTGCTTCCCGTGTGCGAGACATGTTCGACAACGCGAAGAAAAACGCGCCTTGCATCATCTTTATTGATGAAATTGACGCGGTGGGTCGCCAACGCGGCGCTGGCTTGGGCGGTGGCAACGACGAGCGCGAGCAAACCCTCAATCAGATGCTGGTGGAAATGGACGGGTTCGAGACAAATGTGGGTGTGATTGTGGTCGCTGCCACCAACCGCCCCGACATTCTCGATGCAGCCTTGTTGCGCCCGGGCCGCTTTGATCGCCAAGTTTATGTGACCTTGCCCGACATACGTGGCCGTGAGCAAATCCTCAATGTGCACATGCGCAAGGTGCCTTTGGGCCAGGATGTGAGCGCAAGCGTAATCGCCCGTGGTACACCAGGCATGAGCGGTGCCGACTTGGCGAACCTCTGCAATGAAGCAGCGCTGATGGCGGCCCGGCGCAACGCGCGCCTAGTGGAGATGCAAGACTTCGAGAAGGCCAAAGACAAGATCTTGATGGGCCCCGAGCGCAAGAGCATGGTCATGCCCGAAGGTGAGCGCAAGAACACCGCGTACCACGAAGCTGGACATGCGCTGATCGGCAAGCTGCTGCCTAAGTGCGACCCGGTGCATAAGGTCACCATCATTCCCCGTGGTCGCGCCTTGGGGGTGACCATGAGCCTCCCGGCGCAAGACAGGTATTCGTACGACAGCGAGTTCATGCTTAACCAAATCAGCATGCTATTTGGTGGACGCATTGCCGAAGAGGTGTTCATGAACCAAATGACCACTGGTGCCAGCAACGACTTTGAGCGTGCCACTCAGATTGCACGTGACATGGTGACCCGCTACGGCATGACCGATGCCTTGGGCCCCATGGTGTACGCCGAGAACGAGGGCGAGGTGTTTTTGGGACGCTCTGTTACCAAAACCACCAACATGAGCGAGCAGACCATGCAAAAGGTCGATGGTGAGGTTCGCCGCATCATTGACCAACAGTACGCACTGGCTCGCAAGCTCATCGAAGACAACCGCGACAAGATGCATGCCATGGCCTCGGCCTTGCTGGAGTGGGAAACCATCGACAGCGACCAGCTTGATGACATCATGGCTGGCAAGTCGCCGCGCCCGCCCAAGGACTGGACACCCCGGACTCCCAGTTCGGGCGGTGGTGACGGCGGTGGGGCGCCAGCGGTGCCAGCGGATCCGGCACCTACCGCGGCCTGAGTTACGCTCGGGGCGCACGCGAAAGCGGGGCTTTGTGCCCCGTTTTTCATGGACCAACCCAACTCAACGCGCTTCCAACGGACACCCCAGTGCACTGGCAGACCACACGCTTTTCGATTGACTTGGCGCTGCCCAAGGTGATGGGCATCGTTAATGTGACGCCCGATTCGTTTTCTGATGGTGGCCAGTACGCATCGAGCCGGGCCGCCATGGCGCACTGTGATGCGCTGCTAGTGCAAGGCGCACACATGCTGGACATTGGCGGTGAGTCAACCCGGCCCGGAGCCAGTCCGCTGTCTGCGCGCGATGAACTCGCGCGGGTGCTGCCGGTGGTGCGGTACGCGGTAGGGCTGGGGGTGCCAGTGTCGGTTGACACCTACAAGCCTGAGGTGATGCAGGCAGTGCTGGACCTGGGCGCGGACATCATCAACGACGTTTGGGCCCTGCGCTGGCGCGATCCGCTGCAGCCCGTGTCTGCCACCGATGTCGTCGCGGCCCACCCACGCTGCGGCGTGTGCCTGATGCACATGCACCGCGAGCCCACCACCATGCAGTTGCGCCCGATGGAGGGTGACGCCCCTGCGCAGGTACTCGCGTTCCTGGAGTCGGTTGCGACGGCACTACGCGAGCGCGGCGTACATGCATCGCGTATTTGTATCGACCCGGGCATCGGTTTTGGCAAAACGGTACAACAAAACTTTTCGCTACTGGCGCACCAAGTCCAACTGCTCGCGCTGGGCTACCCCGTTCTGGCTGGTTGGTCACGCAAGTCTTCTTTGGCGGCTGTGACGCAAGCCCACGCCGAAGTGCCTGCGCCTAGCGAGCCTGCGCATCGCGTGGTGCCCAGCGTGGCCGCTGCCTTGATCGCAGCCCACAACGGTGCCCGTGTGTTGCGGGTGCACGATGTCAAAGAAACGGTGCAGGCACTCCAAGTGTGGCAAGCGGTGCAGGCCCAAGCTGGAACTGCAGTTACCGAAGCGCCCCACGACGGCTGATAACTTTTGCGCTACAAGGAAACAGGGATATGACAAGACGCTACTTTGGAACTGATGGTATCCGCGGCACGGTGGGCCAAGCGCCCATCACGCCAGACTTCATGCTTCGATTGGCGCATGCGGTGGGCCGTGTACTCAAACGCGGCGAGGCCCATCCGACGGTGTTGATCGGTAAAGACACGCGAATCTCAGGCTACATGATCGAGAGTGCGCTGGAAAGTGGCTTCAACTCCGCTGGCGTGGAAGTCGTGCTGTTGGGGCCTTTGCCAACTCCGGGTGTAGCCTACCTGACACGCGCACAACGGGCATCGCTGGGCGTCGTGATCAGCGCCAGCCACAACCCGTTCGCTGACAACGGAATCAAGTTTTTCAGCGCTCAAGGCACGAAGCTCCCAGATGCCTGGGAGCTCGAGGTGGAGGCCGCGCTGGAGCAGGCGCCGGTGTGGGTTGACTCCGCACACCTCGGTAAGTCGCGCCGACTCACTGATGCGGCGGGCCGCTACATCGAGTTTTGCAAGAGCACGTTCGCTGGTGACCTGACTCTCAAAGGCTTGAAGATCGTGGTTGATGCGGCGCACGGTGCGGCCTACCAGATCGCACCCAAGGTGTTCCACGAACTCGGCGCCGACGTCATCTCTATTGGCTGCGCGCCCGACGGCCTCAACATCAACAGGGACGTGGGCGCCACCCACCCCGAGGCCCTCGTCGCTGCGGTTCTGGCCCACGGCGCCGATATGGGCATCGCACTCGATGGCGATGCGGACCGCCTGCAGTGGGTCGATGCGCAAGGCCGTTTGTACAACGGCGACGAGCTGCTCTATCTGATGGCCGACGACCGGCTGGGGCGGGGCGAATCGGTACCAGGTGTGGTGGGTACCTTGATGACCAACATGGCGGTGGAACTGGCGCTTGGCGCGCGCGGCGTGTCGCTGGTGCGTGCCAAGGTGGGCGACCGCCATGTTCTGGAGGCCTTGCACGCACACCGCTGGGTGCTGGGCGGTGAGGGCTCCGGGCACTTGCTCGCTCTGGACAAGCACACCACCGGCGATGGCCTGGTGTCGGCCTTGCTGGTGCTGCAGGCCTGCGTGCGTTCGGGCAAGACGGTTGCCGAGTTGCTCAACGCCATCACCTTGTTTCCGCAAGTCTTGATCAATGTGCGCCTCCAGTCCGGCCGCGACTGGAAAGCTAACCGGCAGCTGCAAGAGGTCACGGCAGAGGTTGAGGCCGAGCTGGGCGACTCTGGCCGGGTGCTGATACGTGCCAGCGGCACTGAGCCGGTGCTGCGGGTCATGGTAGAAGCCCGCGATGCCACGATGGCCCAATCCTGTGCACAGCGTATTGCGGACACCCTAGCCGCTGCATGAGCCAGGACACCATCCGCGTCTGCCAAGCAGACTATTCCAAGGAGACCCACGCCGCCGCCTTGGTAACCCTGCTCGATGCATATGCGCTTGACCCGATGGGCGGCGGGCAAGGGCTGAGTGTGTTTGCCAAATCCAATGTGGTCGCGTCCTTGGCGGCCCGACCGCAAGCGTTCAGTGTGCTGGCCTTTGATGGTGAAGACGACAGCCGCCCGGTAGGCCTGGTCAACTGCATCGAAGGTTTTTCTACGTTTGCATGCCGACCCTTGGTCAATGTGCACGATTTGGCGGTGCTTGCGACCCACCGTGGCCATGGTGTAGGCCAGCGCATGCTTGCGTTGGTTGAGGCGCTCTCCATTGCCCGCGGCGCCTGCAAGCTGACCTTGGAGGTGCTGTCTGGCAACACCGGCGCGATGGCGCTGTACGCCCGTTGCGGCTTTGAGGCGTATGTGCTGGACCCGGCCATGGGACAGGCCCGGTTCATGCAAAAGCCGCTGGCGTGCGACCCTCTCCCGGCTAAATCAACGCTAACGCCGAGCCAACCCACGGTGGATCGCACCGAAGCGCATGACGCAGTGGTGGGCCAACCCGCAGAGCACCTCCGTGTTCGGGGTCAACCACCGTCATCCTATTGAAATTTTTTTGTCATCCATGGCGCGCACAATTGCTTTGGATTATGTGGCTGCTTTGGGCCAGTTGAATGGACCATGCCAGCGCGACACAATGGCGCGTGATTAGATTGTTTTTATGACCGCAACACCTCCAAATCCGCATCCTGGTGCGATCCAAGCCAGCGCTGAGCAGATGCCTGCGTTGCTTGACCGCGACCACAGCATCCTGGCGTTCAATGAGCGGGTTCTGAACTGGGCCGAACGCGAAGATGTGCCTCTACTGGAGCGGTTGCGCTACCTCTGCATCGTTTCGTCCAACCTCGATGAGTTCTTTGAGGTGCGCGCCGAGCCCCACCTCACTGCGAGCCGGTCCGATGACCAAAAGGGCACGTTCTCCGTCCAGAGTTTTGAGAAGTTGTCTGCAACGCTGCAGACCTTGGTGGCTCGCCAATACGCCCTGTACAACGAAAAAATCCTTCCTGCTTTTGAGCGCAAGGGCATACACATCCTGGCCCACGGTGAGCGCAATGCCAGCCAGCGCGCTTGGGTCAAGCAGTACTTTGACCGCGAGGTCAAACCTCTGTTGATTCCGGTGGGGCTGGATCCCTCGCACCCGTTTCCGCAGGTGGCCAACAAGTCCCTCAATTTCATCGTGCGACTGGGTGGCAAAGACGCATTTGGCCGCGAGAACGAAATTGCCATCGTCAAGGTTCCGCGGGTGCTGCCGCGCCTGATCCGTCTGCCCGACAAGGTCGCCGGCGGCAAGCTGGTGCTGGTATCGCTGTCCAGCGTCATCCGCGCCCACCTGGATGAGTTGTTTTTGGGCCGCTCCGTGGGCCAGTTTTCGCAGTTCCGGGTGACCAGGCACTCCGACTTGGCGGTGGACGAGGAAGATGTCAAAAATCTGCGTACCGCCCTGCGCCAAGGATTGGTCCATCGGCACTATGGGCAGGCCGTGCGCTTGGAAGTGTCTGCCGGTTGCTCAGACTATCTGGCGGATTTTTTGCTGGCGCAGTTTTCCCTGACCGCGCGCTCGCTGTTTCGGGTGCCCGGGCCTGTGAATCTCGTGCGCCTGACCCAGGTGATCGATCTGGTGAACCGGCCCGACCTGTGTTTTTCGCCCTACCGCGGGGCGTATCCACGCCAAATTCAGCCGTCGCAATCGATTTTTGAGCAGCTCAAGCAATCCGACATCCTGATCCACCAGCCCTTTGAGAGCTTCGATGGTGTGCTGGCCTTTCTGCGCGAGGCGGTCAATGACCCTGGCGTCTTGGCCATCAAACAAACGATTTACCGCACCGGGGCCGACTCCGAGTTGATGGATTTGTTGCGCGAAGCAGTGCGCCGTGGCAAGGAAGTGACCGTGGTGGTGGAGCTCAAGGCCCGCTTTGATGAAGAGGCCAATATCAACTGGGCGGAGATGCTCGAATCCATTGGTGCCCAGGTGGTGTACGGTGTGGTCGGCCTCAAGACCCATGCCAAGATGATGTTAATCACCCGCCGCGAGGGCAAGCAACTCCGGCGCTATGGACACCTGTCCACCGGCAACTACAACCCCCGCACCGCCCGGCTGTATACCGACATCAGCCACGTCACGGCTGACCCCGCCATCACGGGTGACATGGAGCATGTGTTTGTGCACCTGGCCAGCCAAAGCCGTCTGCCTCGGTTGCGCAAAATGTGGATGGCACCGTTTTTTCTGCACCGCAAATTGATGGCCAAGATCGACGAGCTGGCCCGCGCGGCGGCATCGGGAGCCAGCTGCCGCATCGTGGTGAAGATGAATGCCCTCACCGACGAGGCCTTGATCTACTGCCTGATGCGCGCTGGCCAGCAGGGCGTACAGATTGACCTGATCGTGCGCGGCGCCTGCATGCTGCCGGCGCAGCTGCGCGGCATGACGGACAACATCCGCGTGCGCTCGGTCATTGGCCGCTTTTTGGAGCACTCGCGGGTGTTTTACTTCCGTGAGGGCGAGGTGGAGGATTTGTACCTCTCTAGTGCCGACTGGATGAACCGCAACATGGTGCGGCGCGTGGAACTGGCCTGGCCGGTGACCGATCCGGTGCTGCGCCAGCGCGTGGTGGACGAATGCCTGGTGGCTTACCTGCACGATGGTGTGGACGCCTGGAACTTGGGGCCAGACGGTACCTACACCCGAGCCGTGGCCACCGGCAAATCGGCGCACAGTGCGCAGCAGGCGTTGATGGGCCGTTACGGCCAAAAAGGTTGACTGAACCGGGGGCCTGAAATGGATTTGATTTTGTGGCGCCACGCCGAGGCGATTGATCTGGAACTGGTCGGGGATGACATGGCGCGCACCCTGACCCCGCGCGGCGAAAAGCAAGCTGCACGCATGGCCGCATGGCTGGACCGTCAATTGCCCGATGGCGCAAAAATCTGGTCTAGCCCGGCCCTTCGCGCGGAACACACGGCCCGCGCCTTACAGCGAAAGTTTCGCCTCAGTCCCGCACTGGCGCCCTTGTCGGGCCCCGAGGATTTGCTGCAACTGGTTCAGTGGCCCCACGCGAGATCGTGTGTGCTGGTGGTGGGCCACCAGCCGACCTTGGGTCAAACCGTTGCCCGCTTGGTAGGGCTCTCGGCGGGAGAATGCGCTGTGAAGAAGGGGGCGATCTGGTGGCTGCGCTACCGGGAGCGTGAGGACCAAAGCCACGCCGTGGTCGTCACAGTGCAGTCGCCCGAGACCTTGTAGAGCGACTGCACTGCGGGGCGAACCCGCCTTAGCGCGGCTTGGAAAGGCCCACCCACGGTGGTCCTTAGCGTTACTTGGCCTTGACGGGACGTCCGGTCTTTAGACTGGGCACCGCGCGCACCGCCGCCAGAAATGCGGCATCGCCCATGGCGGCCAATGCCTTGATGCCAGCGCGCAGCAGCTCGGTTTTCTTCACCGTCGTGGACAGCTTGCCCGCACGCAGCTTCAGCGCCTCCAGCACCACGAACTCTGTCTTGGGCATGGTGAAACTGTCACGCACCAACTTGACCTTTTTTTCCTTGGCCGGTTTGGCTATGGGCGATTTTGCTGCGGCCTTTACCGCAGGTTTGGCGGCGGTGGACGAAGGCTTGGTCGGTGCCTTGGCAGCGGGCTTGGCCGCCGGTTTGGAGGCAACATTTTTCTTCGCTGGTGTAGTCACCGGCTTGGCCGCTGCGCTTGCCGTGGGGCCGGCTGTCGCCGGCTTAGCTGCTGGGGTGGCTTTGGCCGCCTTGGCGGGCGCCTTTTTGGTGCTTGGCTTGGCCGCGGCGGTCACCGCCGGTTTGGCGGCGCTCTGCGAGCTTGCGGCGGCCTTGGTTGCTGCGCTTGGGGTTTCAACGGTTGCCATCGGATGCTCCTAAGTTAAAAACAGTACATATAGTTTATACCGTTTTAAAGCGTCCGCAATAGGGTCGCTTGGTGGTGCGGCCTACAGCCCCCGCACCTCGAGCGACCAAGCGGTTTTGTCCCAGGCCAGTGTCTCCTCGCGCAACAGGTGCGCTGATTGTGGGTAGGCCTCAGCCCATCCGCTGCGGCAGCTCAGGCGCATACGTTGGGGGTCGCTGCTGGAGCGCTCTAAGACCATGCCGCTCAAATCGGGTTCCCGCCTTGCGTGGCACAAAATGACTGCGAGCCGCAGCGAAAGCAATTGGCAAATGATGGTTCCGTCGGATAGCACCCCTTCCAGCTTGCGTAGCTTGCCGCGGTGCCCCAACACCAGCAAGCTCAAGCGGTGAAGCTCCGAGAGCGAGAAGCCCATGGCATCGGCGTTGTCCAAGATGTAGGCGCCGTGCTTGTGGTAATCGGCGTGCGAGATGTGCCCACCGATCTCATGCAATTGCGCCGCCCATTGCAGCTTGCGGCGCAGGCGCTCTAAATCGACATCGGCACCTTGCAGCGCGGTTTTGGAGAGTTGGTTGAAGAGCTGAACTGCGACCCGCCCCACGCGTTCGCCGTGCACCGTGTCTACGCCAAACTTCTGCGCCAGCCGGCGCACGCTGTTTACCCGCAAATCCCCCACGTCGTCGGTGTTGCCGAGCAGGTCGCAAATCAGTCCGTGGCGCAGGCCCCCTGCGGCCATGTGCATGGTCTGGATGCCCAGCAGCCTAAAGACGGCACGCATCACGCTCACGCCGCCGCCGATGATGGCCTTGCGGTCTTCGCGCATGCCCGCCACCCGCAGCCGGTCAACCGACTGCGCTGCCAGTAGCCGCTCTAGCAGCCAGTCCAGCCCCTCCTGGGTGATGACGCCCTCGGGCCAGCCTGCGGCTACCAGCACATCGCCGATCGCGCCGACTGTGCCCGCGGAGCCGTAGGCGGCATCCCAGTGGTCGGGGTGGTAGGCGTCAAACGCCTCGTCTAGCACCGCGATCGCCGCCACCTCAGCCACCTCGAACGCGCGTTGGGTGAACTGTCCGTCGGCAAAGTGCCGCAGCGACCAGCCGATGCTGCCCACCCGGAACGACTCCATCACCTGGGGTACCCGCCCGGTGCCCAGAATCATCTCGGTGGAGCGGCCACCGATGTCGATCACCAGCCGCCGTTCCAGGGACGGCGCCAGCATCTGGGCCACGCCCTGGTAAATCAGGCGCGCCTCTTCGCGGCCCGAAATCACATCAATAGGAAAGCCCAACATTTCCTGGCCGCGCGCCAGAAACGCATCGCGGTTGCGCGCTTCGCGCAGCGTCTGGGTCGCCACTGCCTTGACTTCGCCCGGCTTGAAACCCGCCAGCCGTTCGCCAAAGCGCGCCAGACAGTCCCAGCCAGCCTGCATGGCGGCGGAGGTCAGGTTGCGGCTTTCGTCGAGCCCCCCACCTTGGCGCACCGTTTCCTTGAGGTACTCGGTGCGCAGAAACTGCCCGTGGTCCACCCGTCCAATTTCCAAGCGAAAGCTGTTAGATCCGAGGTCGACGGCGGCAAGACGGGTTCCGGTGTGCATGGGAGAGGGCGGTGGGAGTGGGGTGGTTCAGTGAGGGCGCCCGGAGCATAGCACCCGGACTTTGTGGGCCGCGTACCCCGTGGGGCGCGGGCTGTAGCCCAATAGCCTGCTCGGTTAATATGACAGAAATGTGTCAAAAGCGGTGTTTTGGCTTAGGCGGTCCGTATCCACGTGCAGCAAATGGCTGGGACTCAGCCCGCGTAGCCGTAAGGGTACTTGTCACATGGTTGACATAAAAGGTTCTTACATTGAGTGGGTCGTCTTTTCCACAACCTGAGGATTCACCATGAAGATTTCGTTTTCCAGCACGCTTTTGCCACTGGCAATTGCTTCTGCTTCCTTGTTTACAGGCGCGGTGGGCGCACAAGAAATCACCGGCGCCGGCGCCAGCTTCCCCGCACCGATCTACTCCAAGTGGGCCTCTGATTACAACAAGGCCACCGGCGTGAAGGTCAACTACCAGTCCATCGGTTCCGGTGGCGGCATCCGCCAGATCGACTCCAAGACGGTTGACTTTGGCGCATCCGACATGCCTTTGACCGACGATGTGCTCAAGTCCAAAGGCCAAGTGCAGTTTCCCACCGTGATCGGTGGCACCGTTCCTGTGATCAATGTGAAGGGCATCGCACCTGGCCAGATGAAGCTTGACAGCCAAACCCTGGGCGACATTTTCCTTGGCAAGATCACCCGCTGGAACGACCCAGCACTCAAGGCACTGAACCCCACATTGCCACTGCCTGATGCCGCAATTGCCCCGGTGCGCCGCGCTGACGGCTCGGGCACCACCTTCAATTTCACCAACTACCTCAGCCGCGTCCACCCCGAGTGGAAGGCCAAAGTGGGTGAGGGCACCGCGGTCAACTGGCCAGTCGGTGCTGGCGGCAAGGGCAATGAAGGTGTTGCCGCATTTGTGGGCCGCCTGCCCAACTCCATCGGTTACGTTGAGTACTCGTACGTCAAGCAAAACAAGATGACCTTCACCTTGCTCAAGAACCGCGACGGCGTGTTCGTTGCACCCGATGACGAGGCTTTCAAAGCCGCTGCCGCTGGTGCCGATTGGAACAAGTCCTTCTACCAACTCATCACCGACCAACCCGGCAAGAACGCCTGGCCCATTTCGACGGCGACCTTCATCCTGATGCATACCAAGCAAGACAAGCCGGCCAACGCCAGCGAAACGCTCAAGTTTTTCAACTGGGCTTTTGCCAACGGCGGCAAAGCAGCAACCGAGCTGGACTACGTGCCTATGCCTGCGGACGTGATTGCCACCATCCAAAAGTCCTGGGGTGAAATCAAGGACGCCTCTGGCAAGCCCATCGCGTTCAAGTAAACAGCAAGGTCCCCATGTCCACTGTACTTGCGCATGGGGACGCTTCCCCTGGTCCTCTCAACGATAAGAAGACGCACGCCATGAACCAGCCCCCTGCTCCCAAGCGTGCCCGCTCCGGGCCTTTGGCCGACCGCATTTTCGGAGTCCTTTCCAAGTCGGCTGCGGTGCTTACCTTGGGTTTGCTGCTGGCGATTTTGACCTCTCTGACCATCAGCGCCTGGCCTGCCATAGAAAAGTATGGCCTGGGCTTTTTGACCAGCACTGCCTGGGACCCGGTCCAGGAAGAGTTTGGTGGCTTGGTCATGATTTACGGCACGATTGCCACTTCGCTCATTGCGTTGGTGATTGCGGTGCCGGTGAGTTTTGGCATCGCGCTGTTCTTGACTGAACTCTCCCCTGCATGGCTTAAGCGGCCGCTGGGAACGGCCATTGAGTTGCTCGCTGCCATTCCCTCCATCGTGTACGGCATGTGGGGCCTGCTCATTTTTGGCCCCGTGCTGGCCACCTACGTGCAGCAACCCTTGCAAGCAGCTTTTGATGGCGTGCCCTACCTGGGCGCGCTGGTCTCTGGCCCACCCGTGGGCATAGGCATTCTGTCGGCCGGCATCATCTTGGCCATCATGATCATTCCGTTCATTTCGGCGGTGATGCGCGATGTGTTTGAAGTCACCCCGCCCCTGCTCAAAGAGTCCGCCTACGGCCTGGGTGCTACCACCTGGGAGGTGGTCACCAGGGTGGTGTTGCCTTACACCAAGGCCGGTGTGGTCGGCGGCATCATGCTAGGTCTGGGCCGTGCCATTGGCGAGACCATGGCGGTCACTTTTGTGATTGGCAACTTCAACCAGCTGGACTCCTTGAGCCTGTTCCAGGCGGCCAACAGCATCACATCTGCTTTGGCCAACGAGTTCGCGGAGGCTGGTGAGGGCTTGCACCAAGCTGCGCTCATGTACCTGGGCCTGGTGCTGTTTTTCATCACCTTCGTCATTCTGTCTTTGTCCAAAATTTTGCTGGCGCAACTGCGCAAAGGCGAAGGAACCAAAACATGATGTCCGCAGTCGAAAAGCAATCCCGCGCGGCCATCTTCGCGCGGCGTAACCGGATCAACTACCTGGCCACCGGCCTGGCCTTGGTCGCTATGGCTTTTGGCCTGTTCTGGTTGTTCTGGATTCTGTTTGAAACCATCACCCTGGGCATCGGCGGCCTTACCTGGTCCACCCTGACCCAGATGACCCCTGGCCCCAATGAAGAAGGCGGCTTGGCCAACGCCCTGTTCGGATCCTTCATCATCGTGATGCTGGCCACCTGCGTGGGCACTCCGATTGGTGTGATGGCGGGCATCTACCTGGCCGAGTTCGACACCAAGGGCTGGCTTGCCAACCTGACGCGCTTTGTGAATGACATTTTGTTGTCCGCGCCTTCCATCGTGATTGGCTTGTTTGTGTACGCGGTGGCCGTGAATCCCTTCAACTCCTTCTCGGCCTTGGCGGGTGTGATGGCGCTGGCCCTGATCGTCATTCCAGTGGTTATCCGCACCACCGAGAACATGCTGCAACTGGTGCCTCCCGGGCTGCGCGAGGCTGCTTATGCGCTGGGCGCTCCCAAGTGGAAGGTCATTTTGAGCATCACCCTCAAGGCCGCCCGTGCAGGTGTGATCACTGGCATTCTGCTGGCCATCGCACGCATCGCAGGTGAAACCGCGCCGCTGCTGTTCACCGCGCTCAATAACCAGTTCTGGTCGTCCAACGTGACCGAACCCATGGCCAGCTTGCCTGTCACCATCTTCAAGTTCGCCATGAGCCCCTACGAAAACTGGCAAAAGCTGGCCTGGGCAGGTGTGTTCTTGATCACCCTGGCGGTCCTGTTCCTCAACATCTTGGCCCGGGTGTTGACCCGCACCAAAAACTAAGCCCTGAAAAGAGAAGACCATGCCCAATTCCACGCCTACCGTCGAAAAGATCAAGATTGCCGTTAAGGACCTGAACTTCTACTACGGCAAGTTCCATGCGCTCAAGGGAATCAACCTGGAGATCCCGCAGAACAAAGTGACCGCCTTCATCGGTCCTTCGGGCTGCGGCAAGTCCACGCTGCTGCGCATCTTCAACCGCATGTTTGAGCTGTATCCCGAGCAGCGCGCCGAAGGCCAGATCCTGCTGGACGGCGAAGACTTGCTCAAGAGCAAAGAAGACGTGGCCCTGCTGCGTGCCAAGGTCGGCATGGTGTTCCAAAAGCCCACGCCGTTTCCGATGTCGATCTTCGAGAACATCGCCTTCGGTGTGAAGCTGTTCGAGAACCTCAACCCCACGGACATGGAAGAGCGTGTCGAATGGGCCCTGCGCAAGGCTGCGTTGTGGGGCGAGGTCAAAGACAAGCTGCACCAAAGCGGCAACAGCCTCTCGGGCGGCCAACAGCAGCGCCTGTGCATTGCCCGCGGCGTTGCGATTAAGCCTGAGGTACTGCTGCTTGACGAGCCGTGCTCTGCGCTGGACCCGATCTCCACCGCAAAAATCGAAGAACTGATTGTGGAACTGAAGGCCGACTACACGGTGCTGATCGTCACCCACAATATGCAGCAGGCCGCGCGCTGCAGCGATTACACCGCCTACATGTACCTAGGCGACTTGATGGAGTTTGGCTCCACCGAGCAGATGTTCTTCAAGCCGCAGCGCAAAGAGACTGAGGACTACATCACTGGCCGCTTCGGCTAAGCGCCCGCCCCCTTTTCACTAGGAACCACCATGGCAGACAAACACTTATCCACCCAGTTCGACTCCGAGCTGACCGGTGTCTCCACCCAGGTGCTGGAGATGGGCGGGCTGGTCGAATCGCAGATCCGCCAGGCCATTTACGCGCTTTCACAATTCAGCCTGGAAGCCTCCGAGCAGGTCAGCGCCAACGAGGCGAGGGTGAACGCCATGGAGATCGAGATTGATCACGATCTCTCCTCGATCATCGCGCGGCGCCAGCCCACTGCGCGCGATCTGCGCTTGCTGATTGCCATTTCCAAAACCACCGCCAACCTGGAGCGCGTGGGCGACGAAGCCGAAAAGATCGCTCGCATGGTGCGTTCCATCATCCACAGCGGGGCACCGCGCTCGCTACCGTCGCTGGAGTTGCGCGTCGCCGCTGACCTGGCCTCCGGGCTCCTCAACAAAGCACTGGACGCGTTTGCCCGCCTGGATGTCAACGCCGCGCTGGCCATCCTGAAGGAAGACGACCTCATCGACTCCGAGTTCGACGGCTTTGTGCGCAAGCTGGTGACCTACATGATGGAAGACCCCCGCATGATCTCGCCCAGCCTGGACTTGCTGTTCTTGGCCAAGGCGATTGAGCGCATCGGCGACCATGCAAAGAACATAGCCGAGTTCATCATCTACGTGGTCAAGGGCGAAGATGTGCGCCACACCAGCATCCAGCAGGTGGAGTCGGTCATCCGATGAGACACATGCCCGCCGTGTTGGTGGTGGAAGACGAGCCGGCGATTGCCGAGCTGATCGCAGTCAACCTGCGGCACAACGGCTTTCGCACCACGTGGGCCATGGACAGCGCCTCGGCTGAGCGTGAGATCGAGGCTTCGGTTCCTGACCTCATCTTGCTGGACTGGATGCTCCCCGGCGAAACCGGTTTGATGCTGGCGCGCCGCTGGCGTGCTAGCGCTCGCTGCAAGGCCGTGCCCATCATCATGCTGACCGCCCGTGGCGACGAGGCCGACCGGGTGGCTGGGCTGGACGCTGGCGCCGACGACTACATCGCCAAGCCCTTCTCCACCAAAGAGTTGCTGGCCCGTGTGCGCGCGGTGTTGCGCCGCAAAGCGCCGGAACCCGAGGGAGCGCTGCTTCAGGTCAACGCCCTGACACTCGACCCTGCTACCTACCGTGTGGCCTTTGGCGACCAAGCACTCAAGCTCGGCCCTACCGAGTTCAAGTTGCTGCAGTTCTTCATGGGCAGCCCAGAACGCGTCCATAGTCGGGCCCAGCTGCTCGACAAGGTCTGGGGCGACCATGTGTATATTGAGGAGCGCACCGTTGACGTGCATGTCAAGCGTTTGCGCGAGGCTCTGGGTCCAGCCGGACCCATGGTGGAGACCGTGCGTGGCGCAGGTTACCGACTTACTGCCAAGCCGGCGGTAACACTTTCATCGGTGCTTGCAGAACGTCCCCAGGTTCCTACCACCCAACCTAGCGTCTAGCGTTCAGGACCGCGGCATGGTCTGGCGCCTGCTCCCCATGTTGGCGTTCCAGCTCGCACCTGCTGTTGCGGTGCGTCTGTTTGGCGGTGCCGACACGTCTTTGTCCTTGGTTTTGTTGGCTGCACTGGCAGGCGGTGGCGCTTGGGTCGTCATTGACGGGCTGCAGGGCGCCCGCCTGATGCGCTGGCTGCGCGCAGAGAACCCAACCGAGCTGCCCTCGATCGGCGGCAGCTGGGGCGAGATGCAAGAGCGCATTCGCCGGCTGCTGCTTCTGCGAGAGCGCGCAGTGCGTGAAAACGATACCCGACTGCAGGATTTTTTGGCTGCATTGCAAGCCTCGCCCAACGGCGTAGTGTTGCTCGATGCCGACAAGCGTATCGAGTGGTTCAACCAAACCGCGTCCGACCACTTCGGTTTGGACAGCCAGCGCGATCTGTTACAGCACTTTGGCAACCTCGTGCGCGACCCAGGTTTTGCTGGCTATTTCACCGCCGGTGATTTCCGCCACGACGTGCAGATGCCCGGGCGCAACAGCACCACATCACGGCCAGTCAACTTGTCGGTGCACCTGCACCCCTATGGCGAGGGCCGCAGCCTGCTGCTCTCGCGCGACATCACCGCCAAAGAGCAGGCAGAGGCGATGCGCCGTGACTTTGTGGCCAACGTCTCCCATGAAATTCGCACCCCGCTGACCGTGCTGGCTGGCTTTGTCGAAACCCTGCAAACCCTCAATTTGCAAGAGGCCGAGCGCGAGCGTTACCTTGATTTGATGTCCCAGCAGGCCCACCGCATGCAGACGCTGGTTAGCGACTTGCTGACACTCTCCCGCTTGGAGGGTAGCCCGCTTCCTTCGGCCTTCGATTGGGTTTCAGTGCCGGCCTTGATGGCGCAGTGCGAGCAAGACGCCATGCACCTGTCCTGCGCCCTGTGGATGGAGCCGCATGTACTGGATTTCAGCGCGACCGAGGCCAGCGAAATCGCGGGCTCGGCCTCGGAGTTGCAAAGCGCCATGTCCAATTTGATTGGCAACGCCGTGCGATATTCGCCGGCGGACCAGCGTGTGGAAATCGCGTGGACTGTGCAAGACGATGGTTCGGCGGTGTTCAGCGTGCGCGACCACGGTGCAGGCATCGCGGCCGAGCACGTGCCGCGCCTGACTGAGCGCTTTTACCGGGTGGACCGCAGCCGCTCGCGTGAAACCGGCGGCACCGGCTTGGGCTTGGCCATCGTCAAGCATGTGTCACAGCGCCATGGTGCAGAGTTGTTGATCGAGAGCACGCCGGGCAAGGGCTCGACCTTTTCGATCCACTTTCCGGCGCGCCGGGTGCGTCCGATGGCTACGGTGCGGGCTAGCGCCGAGCTTATCGACGCCTGAACACCAGCACTGTCTGGTTGCCGTCGGTCGGGTGGCGCACTGCCGTTTGTAGCACCCAGTCCGACGCGCTCACCCCGTAGGGCACTTGCATCCCCTCCCGCGGCTCGGCCAGCAGCCAAGGGCACTGGGGCGCGGCGTCCAAGGGCTGCAAGCTGAGTCGACCGTAGAACTGGTAAGCCGCCAGCGTCCCGTGGCCCAGGCCCAACACATGGGCGCAGCCTTGCGGCTGCATCTGCAACAGGGTGTGGCGCACCAGTGCGGAGTAGCTTTGGGTGTAGTTCAGCAGCGGCAGCCACAAGGTCATCAGCAGCAGCCAGCACCAAGCCGCACCGCCCGCTGGCAGCACCAGGCTCTTCCACAGCGCGGTGCGGTGGCGGCCCACCCGCCAGCGCACCAGCCATGCCCAAACCGCTGTGGCCACCAGCGCAAGCGCGCAAGTTAGCACCGAAAACGTGGGCACAAAGCCCGGTGCCAAACGCGCCACATTGGCCGCGGGTTGGGCCGGGAACCCGGTTTGCATGGCAATCCACACCACCCAAATCGTCAGACCGCAGCCCGAGAAAAACAGCAGGGTGAACCAGTCGATCAGCGCGCCCACTTGGCGCTGCAGTGTGGGCAGGGCAAAGGCTGCCAGCGTGGCCAGGGCGGGAAGGCCCAGCATCAGGGTTCGGTCGGACGCGGCCGAGGCCAGTGTGGCCACCAGCGTGACGCACACGAACCACAAGGGCAGGGCAATGTGGCGACCAAATGCGCCGCCCAACCACTGCCGCCGCCAACGCCACAGCGTCCACACCGCCAACGGCCAGGCAGGCCAGGTGAACCAAATCAGCAGTTCGGCAAAGCCCTTCCAGTGGCTCCAGGTCGCCGGTGGAAACTCCAGCTTCCAACGCCACAGGTCGGCCCACCAGGCCACCGTGGCGGTCAGTGCCAAGGCGCACAGCAGCATTGCGACAGTGCCGCCCGTCTCGGTGCTTGGCGCCGGGGCTCCAGGCTCGCGCGCCGATGCGGCGTCAGCAACGTGGATCCACAAGCCGCCTAGTCCAAACGCGAGCGCCATGGCGGGGGCACCGCACAGGGCCAAGCCCAGCAGGCCTACCGCGCTGGCCCACAGGCCGGTGCTGCGTTTGCGGCGCAGCACGGACAAGCCAGAAAACGCCAGTGCGCAAAAGCTGGTCTGGGCCAGGGCCGGCGTGGTCTCGTGTGCCAACTGCGCCAAGCCCAAACAGGCGATCAAGGCCAGCAGCCCACCATCGGCGATGGCCCGCGCGTAATCTTTGGGCGGCGCCTCACCACCAAACGCAAACGCGACGGGTTGCGCGCGAGGACTGCTCGCCAAGTGGTACGTTGCATACCAAGTGCATGCCAAGCAAAGCGCCAGCAAACCCATAAAGGGTAGGCGTACTGCGAAGTCGGGTGCCAGCCAGGAGGGGCTCCATTGCAGCGCAACCGCGCCCAGCCAGTAGGGCAGCAGCGCCGGGTTTTCGCTGGGGCTGCCCACCAAGGTCGGTGCCAACCAGCGGGCACTGCCTTCGGCCAGCTCTGCCATGAAGCCCAGTGCGCCCATGTCTGCGCTTTTCCAGGCCTCGCGCCCGATGAAACCCGGCAGCAGGTAGGCCGCGCAAAACATCAGCAGCGCCCAGCGCGGCAGCCTGCGGGCGGCCTCGCGGGTGACGATGGCGGGGGTGGGTTGGTTCACAAGCTCAGCGGCTAGGGGCGCCGGGGGTGGGGCGTAAAAAAGGCAGCACGGAAAACCGGGCTGCCTGTATGTTTGCCGTCCAGGCCAAAGCCCGGGGCAATTTATTTCGCTGCGGCTTTGCCGAAGCGGTTGCGGAACTTCTCGACGCGTCCGCCCATGTTGTCCACCGACTTTTGGGTGCCAGTGTAGAAGGGGTGCGATTCACTGGAGGTATCGAGCTTGTAGAGCGGCAGTTCGCGGCCGTCTTCCATCTTGATCATTTCTTTGGCGTTGACGCAAGACCGGGTCACGAACTTGAAGTTGTTGGACAGGTCCAGGAAACAGACCTCGCGGTAGTTGGGGTGAATGCCATCTTTCATTGGGTGCTCCATCGATTGCGTTAGCCGCTGCAGGCCGTCAGGTACCGTACCTGACTTCCAACCCGCGCACTTGTCGCGAAACCCGCGATTGTAGCCTAGCCGCCCCGACGCATCATGTCGAAGAACTCGCTGTTGTTCTTGGTGGCGCGCATTTGCTTGAGCACCATTTCCATCGCCTCGACCTCGTCCATGTTGTAGAGGAACTGGCGCAGGATGCGCGTCTTCTGCAAGATCTCGGGCTGCAGCAGCAGCTCTTCGCGCCGGGTGCCGCTGCGGTTGAGCTGGATGGAGGGGAACACGCGCTTCTCGTACAGGCGGCGGTCCAAGTGGATTTCGGAGTTGCCAGTGCCCTTGAACTCTTCAAAGATCACTTCGTCCATGCGGCTGCCAGTGTCCACTAGCGCTGTGGCGATGATGGTCAGCGAGCCGCCTTCCTCCACGTTGCGGGCGGCCCCTAAAAAGCGCTTGGGACGCTGCAGCGCATTGGCGTCGACACCACCGGTCAACACCTTGCCGGAGGAGGGCACCACGTTGTTGTACGCACGGGCCAGGCGGGTGATGGAGTCCAGCAAAATCACCACGTCTTTTTTAAGTTCGACCAGGCGCTTGGCACGCTCAATCACCATTTCGGCCACATGCACGTGGCGGGCGGCGGGCTCGTCGAAGGTGGAGGCAATCACCTCGCCTTTGACGGTGCGCTGCATCTCGGTTACTTCTTCAGGGCGCTCGTCAATCAGCAGCACCATCAGGTAGCTCTCGGGGTAGTTGGCCGAAATGGCGTGGGCGATGTGCTGCATCATCACCGTCTTGCCGCTCTTGGGTTGTGCCACGATCAGCGCGCGCTGCCCCTTGCCGATGGGCGCAATGATGTCGATCACCCGGCCGGTGATGTTCTCTTCGCCCTTGATGTCCTGTTCCAGCCGCATTTGCGCTTTGGGGAACAGCGGCGTGAGGTTTTCGAACATCACCTTGTGCTTGTTGGTCTCGGGCAGACCGCCGTTGACCTTGTCGAGCTTGTTGAGTGCGAAGTAGCGCTCGCCGTCTTTGGGGGTGCGCACCTCGCCTTCGATCATGTCGCCGGTGTGCAGGTTGAAGCGGCGTACCTGGCTGGGGCTGATGTAGATGTCGTCGGTGCTGGCGGTGTAGCTGGTGTCGGGGCTGCGCAGAAAGCCAAATCCATCGGGCAAGATTTCGAGTACGCCGTCCGCAATGATTTGCTCCCCGGTGCGAGCGCGCTTTTTGATGATGGCAAACATCAACTCTTGCTTGCGCATGCGTCCCGTGTTTTCAATTTCAAGCTCTTCGGCCTGCTTCAGCACTTCGGATACGTGCAGTGCTTTGAGTTCGTTTAAATGCATGGAGGTTTTCCGTTGTGGCGTTGTGCCGAAGATCGCAATGGGACCGAAAACTCTGGGGAAAGGACTTGGGCGGTAGGGCCCGCTGGCTGGGCTGGGGTCTGTGGCCCGTGCCCGGTGCCGCGCCTGGGTGCAGGCTGGCAACTGGGCGGATTATGACAGCAAAAAAAGGCCGTGCTGCGGTGTCACGGCCTGGGGTCTTGGCTGCCGGTGCGGTCTGGCTTATGCCTCGGTCAGTTGCTGGTCAATGAAGGCGGTGAGCTGGGCCTTGCTCATGGCGCCTACCTTGGTGGCAGCAAGCTGCCCGTTTTTGAACAGCATGAGTGTGGGAATGCCGCGGATACCAAACTTGCCGGGAATGTCCCGGTTGTCGTCCACGTTCATCTTGGCGATTTGCAGCTTGCCAGCGTAGGTGGTCGAGAGCTCGTCGAGAATGGGCGCAATCATCTTGCAGGGACCGCACCACTCGGCCCAATAGTCCACCAGGATGGGTTGTTGGCTTTTCAGCACTTCGGCCTCGAAGGTGGCGTCGGTCACGTGTTTGATCAGGTCGCTGGCCATGGGGGGCTCCTTGGGTTGGATGCTGTTGCAGCTAAAGTCGCGGCATTGTGACAGAAACGCCGCTATCTCTTGTCCGCCCCGAGGCAATGACCAATCCCGGCGCAGGCCCTGTTTCGGGCCCGATTGCGGCCTTCGATTTTCCGTCCGACCACCCGGCAGTGGCCGTCTGGTGCGACCCGGTGCACGGCTTTTTCCAGCGCTTGCGTGCGCACTTGGCGCAGCGCGGTGCACACCCTGGGCGCACCGTGGTGCTGTTGCCTTATGCACAGCTGCGCCCCTTGGCAGCGCGCTTGTGGGCGCAGTTGTACCCGCAAGGCTTTGCCCCCCGGTTCGAAACCACCCAAAGCTGGGCCGCCGTGCTGGGCGCGGCCAGGCCGGGGCCACTGGACATCCGGTTTGACCTTGGCCTGGATGGGCTCACGGCGCAGGCACTTTTGGCTCGTGCCGGTCTGGCAGAGTACGCCAATGCGCTGCGCGGCACCCTGGTGGCCGCAGCCCAGACTTTGGCACCGATGGCCGCCGCCCAGCCACCCGCTGGCCGCACGGTCTGGGCGGCGCAGGCCCGCCACCGGCTGGCACTGGACGCCTTAGCCGGCGGCGCCATGCACCTGGAAGCCGCGTCTGCCCGTATCGCCATCGAGTGGGTGGCCGCTTCGGGCTACGCCAGCGACGCCCTGTTTGACCCAGGTTTGCTGGCAGGGACGGACGCACTGGTGCTGGCCCATGGGCTGCTGCCCGACCCGCTGGCCGAGGGCTTGCGCGCGGTTTGGGGCGAGGCCCTGCTGGCGCTGCCCTTGGTGGAACGGCCACTGCCGCTGGCCGACGCTCCCATGCCCGCACCGCCGCCCGCAGTGCTGCGCGCCTGCAGCGACGCCGAGGACGAAGCCCAGTACGCCGCGGCCTGCGCCATTGCGCACATCGAAGCCGGGCGTTACCCGCTGGCATTGGTCTCTAGCGACCGCGCGCTCACCCGCCGGCTGCGCGCCCTGCTCGACGGTGCGGGCGTGGCCATCCGCGACGAAACCGGCTGGAAGCTCTCGACCACGCTGGCGGCGGGCCAACTCATGGCGGCCCTGCGCGCCTGCCATTGGAGCGCATCTAGCGACACGGTCTTGGCGTGGCTCAAGTTGGCCCCGCGCTGGCAGGCCACCACCGACGTGTTGGAAGCCGCACTGCGCACCGACGCAGTGCGCGACTGGGCCGGTGCAGCCCACAGCCAAGCGGTGCAGGCGGATTCCGGCTTGCCCGCGCTGTGCTCGCAGGTCAACGCGCTGCGCGATCGGATGGCCGGGCGCGTGAGCGTGTCGCAATGGCTGCTGCGCCTGCGCCAGCTGCTGGACGACGCGGGGCTGCTCGCACCCCTGCAGGCCGACGCTGCTGGTGCGCAAATGCTGTCGGCGCTGCGCCTGACCGAAGCCGACGGCGCAGCCTTTGACGCACTGGCTGCCGATGCGCTGTGGGGTGCGCGCCGCATGGACCTGTCGGAGTTCACCCAATGGGTCAACGAGGTGCTGGAGGCCAGCAATTTCCAGCCCAGCCACCCGCTGCGCGAAGAGGTGGTGTTTTTGCCCCTGAGCCAAATGCTGGCGCGCCCCTTTGCTGCGCTGGTGTTGGCGGGGTGCGACGAGCAGCGCCTCAACCCCTCGCCCGAACCTGTTGGCCTGTGGACCCCCGCGCAGCGCGCAGCCCTGGGCCTGCCGACACGCGAGGCGACCGAGCACGCCACCAGCGCCGCCTGGGCCCAAGCGCTGCGCACCCCAGCGGTGGATGTGCTGTGGCGCACTGCCGACGAGGCCGGCGAGACCTTGTTGCCCAGCACCCTCGTGCGCTTGTTACAGGTGCAGCAGGTAGAGCAGGTACAGCTGTCGCAAGAGGATCCCCGCATGCTGCGTACCCTGGCGCATCAACCGGTGCCGCGCCCGATGCCGCAAGGCGATGCCTTGCCGCTGCGCGAATGGACGCAGGGCGCCTACGCCGATCTGCGCCACTGCCCCTACCGTTTTTTTGCGCTTCGCCAATTGGGTCTGCGCGCGGTGCCCGAGCTGGAGGTCGAGGTGGACAAGCGGGACTTCGGGCTATGGCTGCACGATGTGCTGCAGCGCTTTCACACCCGCGTGGGCGACACCGCAGGCCACGACGACGTCGCGCTGCGGCTGGCGCTGGACCAAGCGGCGCAGGCCAGCACCGAAGCGTTGGCACTGCCTGCCGACGAGTTTTTGCCCTTTGACGCCGCCTGGCCGAAGTTGCGCGAAGGCTACCTGCGCTGGCTGCGCGCGCACACCGCGCAGGGCCTGCGCTTCCAAAGCGGCGAAACCGAACACCGTTTGCCGCTGGGCGACTTGGTGTTGTATGG
This sequence comes from Rhodoferax sp., assembly GCF_044236835.1. Lineage (GTDB taxonomy): Bacteria > Pseudomonadota > Gammaproteobacteria > Burkholderiales > Burkholderiaceae_C > Allorhodoferax. Next base: position 30,305 of record NZ_JBIIGC010000014.1, on the reverse strand, counting down.
CCGGGTGGACCGCATCGACAGCGCGCCAGACGGCAGCCGCCTGCTGTTGGACTACAAAACCGAGTCCCTCGACGTGTCCAAAAAGCGCACCAAAGAACCGCTGGAGGACACCCAAATTGCGTTCTATGCGGCGCTGCTGCCCGACGACACCTTGCGCGGTGGCTACCTCAACCTGTCTGATCGCGAAGAAGGCACCAAGCTGGTAGAGCAAACCGAACTGGTGGCTGCGCGTGACGCATTGATCGAAGGCCTGCAACAAGACTGGGCGCGCATCGCCCAAGGCGCACCGTTGCCCGCCCTGGGGGAGGCAGCGGCGTGCACTTACTGCGACGCGCGCGGCCTATGCCGCAAAGACTTTTGGGGCACGCCATGAGTACGCCACACGAACCTGTGGAAGACCCCACCGGACCACTGCCACCAGTGGCTGCGTACGAGCACAACGGCGCGCCCGTCGATGCCGCGCGCTTTTACGCCATCGCCTGCGACCCGCGCCGCAGCGTGGTGGTGGAGGCTTGCGCCGGGGCGGGCAAGACCTGGGTGCTGGTGTCGCGCATCGTGCGTGCGTTGCTCGACGGCTGTGCGCCGCACGAGATTTTGGCCATCACCTTCACCAAAAAAGCTGCCGCCGAGATGCGGCAGCGCCTGCAGGCCTTGCTGGCCGAGTTCGCCACCACCAGCGACGCAGAGCTGGTGCGCGAGTTGCGCGCGCGCGGCTTGGAGGTGGAGCTCGGATCGCCCCAATTGCAGACATTGCGCTGCCTGCATCTGTCGCTGCTGCAAGGCGGTCGGCCAGTGCAGATCCGCACCTTCCACAGCTGGTTTGCCGCGTTGGTGGGCGGTGCGCCACTGGGCGTGCTGCAGGGCCTGGGCCTGCCCACTGCCTACGAGCTGCTGCAAGAAGACAAGCCGGCCATTGCCCAGGTGTGGCGACGCTTCTTGCGGCGCGTGGCGGGCAACCCCGAGGCCGATGCCGACTACCGCGCCCTGGTCGCGGCGCACGGCCGCCACAACGCGCACAAGGCGCTGGAGCAGGCGCTGCACAAACGCACCGAATTTGTGCTTGCTGACGCCCAGGGCGTGGTGGCGCAGTCGGTGGCCCCGCATGGCCAGCAGTTTGCGGAGTTTGCAAGCTTTGCCCAGCCGTATGACGCGCTGCACAGCGGCGCGCTGAACGAGTTGCTGTGGCAGGCCGCCAAGGTGCTGGGCGAGCAAACAGGCAAAAAAAGCCGCGAGGCGGCCAGTGGGCTGGAGCAAGCGCTGGACGCGCGCGACGCCGATGCCGCCGTGGCGGCGCTGTTCACCCAAAAACTTGAACCGCGCGCGCTGCCCGTCAAAGGCAACGGGGCCGAGGTGGTCACCCAAGCGCAAGACAGCCTGCTGCGGTTGCGCCGTGCCCAAGTTCAGCACGAAGCCTGGCTGCACCAAGGGCGCATGGCCCGGCTGCTGCGCCTCTTGGTGGCTGACTACGCCGACCTCAAGCGCGAGCGCGGCTGGATCGATATGGGCGATCTGGAGCTGGCCGCGCTGGCCCTGATGTCCGACCCGGTGCTCAGTGGCTGGGTGCAAGAGCGGCTGGATGCGCAAGTGCGCCATTTGTTGATCGACGAATTCCAGGACACCAATCCTCTGCAGTGGCAGGCCCTCAACGCGTGGATCTCGGGCTACGCCGGTGCCGGCAAGGCGCCGGGCGTGTTCATCGTGGGCGACCCCAAGCAAAGCATTTACCGCTTTCGCCGCGCCGAGCCGCAGGTGTTTCGCGCGGCCAAAGTGTTTGTGCAGCACGGCTTGGGCGGCGAGCTGCTCAGCTGCGACCACACGCGGCGCAATGCACAGGCGGTGGTGGCGGTGCTCAACACCGTGATGCAAGAGGCCCAAAATGCGGGCGAGTTCGACGGCTTTCGCCCGCACAGCACCGACTCCCAGGAGAGGGGCCGCTTCCTGCAGTTGCATCAGATACCTCGGCCCGCGTCGGCGCGCAAAGTGGCGTCTTCGGCAGAGGCGTCAACTGCGGCGGCCGAGCCTGCGAGCTGGCGGGATTCTCTGACCAGCCCGCGTTTTGTATTGGAAGACACCGTCAAGACCTTGGAGTGCCGCCAAGCTGCGCGTTGGCTGGCGCAGCACTTGCAGGGCGCGGCGGGCTCGTCCGAAGCCGCGCTGTCGCCCGGCGATGTCATGGTGCTGGCGCGCAAGCGCGAGAACCTGAGCCTGATGCAGGCCGAGCTGGCGGCCCTGGGCATTGCGGCCCAGCAGCCTGAAAGCACCGACCTGTGCGACATGCCCGAGGTGCAAGACCTGGTGGCCCTGCTGGACGTGCTGTGCTCGCCACGCCACGACCTCTCGCTGGCGCGGGTTCTCAAGTCGCCCCTGTTTGGAGTCAGCGACGCTGACTTGGTGCAACTGGCACTGCGCCACCGCAGCGCCCGCGCTGCCGCGCGCAGCTGGTTTGACCTGCTACGCACCGCCACCGACTTGCCCAGCATCCTCGCCAGTGTGGGCGCCACATTGGCCGCTTGGCAGCGCCTGCTATCCACGGTGCCGGTGCACGATGCGCTGCACACCATTTACGAACACGGCGATGTGCTGGCCCGCTATGCGGCGGCGGCCCCTGCTGGTTGTCACGAGGCGGTGCTGGCCAATCTGCGGGCGCTGCTGGGCGCGGTGCTGGCGCTCGACGGCGGGCGTTACACCACGCCGTTTGCCTTGGTGCGCGCCCTGCGTGCTGGCGGCATCGCCGCGCCGGTGCAGGCGCGGCCGGGGGCGGTGCGTTTGCTGACCATCCACGGTGCCAAGGGCTTGGAGGCACCGCTGGTGCTGCTGCTAGACACCGACGGCGAGAAACCCCATCCCGAAACCATGGGCGTGCTGGTGAACTGGCCCGGCGAGTCGCCGCACCCACAGCGTTTTGTGTTTTTGGCGAGCGAGTCCGATCCGCCCGATTGCGTGCTGCCGGTCTTGGCCAACGAGCTCGCAGCGCGCAGCCGCGAAGAGGTCAATGCGCTGTATGTGGCCATCACGCGCGCCAAACACACTGTGGTCATCTCCAGCCGCGCCCCGCACAGGGCGCAGCCCCGCAGTCCGTGGCAGCGGCTGCAGGTGCATGCCCAGCCTGTTGCGCTGCCCGAGGTGCAGGATCTGGCGGCTGGTGAAGAAGTTAGCACCGCGCCCGGCAGCACAAGCGCGCCTGTACAGCTTTGGGTGCTGCCGCAGCGCAGCGCCAGGCCGCCAACCCCGGTACTGCAACTTGCCGAGCCGCAGGTAGACACCGAAGCCTCGCGCATGGGCGAGGCCATGCACCGGCTGTTGGAGTGGGTGCAGCCCCGGCCTGGCGGGGTGGAGTTGCCGCCGCCTTGGACGTCGGTACAAATGGCGCAACTGGCAAGCCAGTTTGATTTGAACGCAGAGCACATCGCCAGCGTGCACGCCATGGCCTGCGGCATTCTGGCGGGCGAGGCGGCATGGGCTTGGGACAGCGCGCAGATTGACTGGGCCGGCAACGAAGTACCCATCGTCCACCGGGGCCGCGCACTGCGCATCGACCGGCTGGTGCGCCGCGCGCCCCAGGGCGTTTGGTGGGTGCTGGACTACAAGTCGCAAGCCCAGCCCGAGCGCGACCCCGAGCTGCGCGCCCAGCTTGCTACCTACCGCCAGGCGGTGGCAGAAAGCATGGCCGACGCAAGCATCGTGTGCGCCGCGTTTGTTACACCGCAAGGACGGCTGATCGGCTTGAACGCACCATGAGCACGACCCAGATGCAAGCAAGTTTCGACACCGTTGATGTCGCCGTGGTGGGCGGCGGTCCGGCGGGTTTGATGGCGGCGCAGGTGCTGTGCGAAGCGGGCGTGGCGGTGCATGTGTTCGACTCCATGCCCTCGGTGGGACGCAAGTTTTTGCTCGCGGGCAAGGGCGGCCTCAACCTCACGCACACCGACCCGCCGGAGGTGTTTGCCGGCCGCTACGGTGAGCGGCGCGACGCCATCGCGGCTTTGCTGGATGGTTTTGACGCCGCCCGCCTGTGCGCCTGGGCGGCCGATCTGGGCGTGAATACCTTTGTAGGATCGTCGGGCCGCGTGTTCCCCACGGACATGAAATCCGCGCCCCTGCTGCGCAGCTGGCTGCAACGCTTGCGCCACCCGCCATCGGGCACGCCAGTGCAGTTCCATATGCGCCACCGCTGGACCGGTTGGGACGCCAGCGGTGCGCTCACCTTTGACAACCCGGATGGCACGCTCTCGGTTCGCGCCCGCGCCGTGGTGCTGGCTTTGGGCGGCGCAAGCTGGTCGCGCCTGGGCTCCAACGGTGCCTGGGTGGAGCTGCTGGCGCAGCGTGGCGTGGCGGTGGCCCCGCTGCTGCCCGCCAACTGTGGCTTCGATGTGGAGCACGGCTGGAGCGACTACTTTAGGGAGAACTACGCGGGCAAGCCGCTCAAGTCGGTGGCGATTGGGTTCACCTCGTACCACGGACGCCAGTTCGCGCGCAAGGGCGAATTCGTGGCCACGGCCACCGGCGTGGAGGGCAGCCTGATCTACGCCGCCTCGGCCTTGCTGCGCGACGAAGTCAGCCACCACGGCAGCGCCCGCTTCACCCTGGACCTACTGCCCGACCTGGACGCCGCGCGCGTGCTGGCCGAGGTGTCGCACCCCCGGGGCTCACGCTCGCTCTCCGGCCACCTCAAGAGCCGGCTGCGCCTGGACGGCATCAAGTTCGCTCTGCTGCACGAACTGCTGCCCAAAGCGGTGCTCGCCGAGCCCGCAGCACTGGCGTGCGCCATCAAGGCGCTGCCCATCACGCTGTGCGCCACCCGCCCACTGGACGAAGCCATCAGCACCGCGGGCGGCGTGCTGTTCGAAGTGCTCAGCCCCGAACTGATGCTGGAACAGCTCCCCGGCGTGTTCTGTGCCGGCGAAATGCTCGACTGGGAAGCCCCCACCGGCGGCTACCTGCTGCAAGCAGTGCTGGCCAGCGGGCACCGGGCGGGAAGGGGGGTGGTGGGGCATTTGCGCCAGGGGTAGGGCGGGGCAAATTTTTTTGTTCAAGCTTCGAACAGACTGCTGGGCTGCGGTACAGTTCGAACTCAAACAAAACCTAAGCACCCCGACACCCCACATGACCAGCCGCCAAGCCAAGATCCAAGAAGACACGCACTTTCGGATCATGCGCATCCTGCAAGACAACCCGGACATTACCCAGCGTGAGCTGGCGGATAAATTGGGTATGAGTGTGGGCGGGTTGAATTACTGTTTGAAGGCTTTGATCGACAAGGGTTTTGTCAAGATGGGGAATTTTCAGAAGAGCAAAAACAAATTTAAGTACGTTTATCTGCTTACACCTAAAGGTATTGCAGAAAAAGTGGCACTGACCAGCCATTTTCTCAAACGCAAGTTGGATGAGTATGAAGCATTGAAGGCGGAGATTGAGTTGTTGAGGGTGGAGGCCGATGGGTCAGGCAAAGCTCGGGTGACAAAAGCATGATCCACGTTACCCCTGTTATCTTGTGTGGTGGGTCAGGTACTCGTTTGTGGCCGTTGTCGCGTACTGGGTTCCCTAAGCAGTTTTTATGTCTGACCGGCGTGGAGAGCCTGTTTCAGCAAGCTACGAAAAGGCTTTCACTGTTGAGCAGTAGCGATATGGAGGTTTCCGCGCCGCTCATTGTGACGGGCGAAGAGCACCGTTTTCTGGCGACGGAGCAGCTGCGAGAGATTGGTCTGCCGCTTGGCCGCGCCCTGCTTGAGCCGGTAGGCCGCAATACCGGGCCTGCATTGACCATTGCAGCACTTGCCGCCATGGAGGCTGGCGAAGATCCCGTGCTCGCGGTGACGCCCGCAGACCAGACCATAGCTAATCAAGTGGAGTTCACCAAGGCCTTGCGGCAGGCGATTGTGGAAGCGTCCACCGGGAGCGTGGTGATTTTGGGCATACAACCTGACCGTCCTGAAACTGGATATGGCTACATTCAAACATTGGTATCAGGAAGTGCGTATGCAAAGTGCGGTCTGGCAGAGCTATCCACGGTCCATGCCTTTGTCGAAAAGCCAGATGCTGCCACTGCCCAGTGTTATTTGGAAACCGGAGGCTATTTTTGGAACGCGGGGATGTTTGTGCTCAAGGCCTCGGTATGGCTGAAGGCGCTTCAGGTTTTTGCGCCGGAAATTTACCAAGCAACGCAGATGGCGTGGGACACGCGCACCGCCGACGCTCTGTTCGTTCGCCCTGGTAAATCAGAATTTGCTGCTATTCCGAGCAAATCAGTTGACTATGCGGTGATGGAGCATTGTCCCGGCAGTGCATTTCCTATCAAGATGGTGCCCTTGGACGCGGGCTGGAGCGACCTAGGCGCATGGGACGCGGTTTGGGGCGTACTGCCCAAAGATGCACAGGGCAATGCCCACTTGGGTGACGTGATTACCACAGACAGCTACAACACACTGGTGCATGCGACGAGTCGTCTCGTTAGTCTAGTGGGAGTGAGTGATTTGGTAGTTATTGAGACCCCGGACGCGGTCTTGGTTTCTGACAGAAAATGCAGCCAAGACGTTAAACATATTGTTGACGCGCTGAGTTCTAGCAAACGCGACGAGCGGTGTCTACACCGCAAGGTGCATCGGCCTTGGGGCTGGTACGACATTCTCGATGAGGGTGGCCGTTTTAAAGTTAAGCGCATCCAAGTTAAGCCAAAAGCTAGCCTGAGTTTGCAAAAGCACCATCACCGTGCCGAACATTGGATCGTTGTCACGGGTACGGCTGAAATCACCAATGGTGATCAAGTATTGACATTGACGGAGAACCAGTCCACTTACATTCCACTCGGTCAAATCCACCGACTGGCAAACCCTGGCACCATTCCTCTGGAAATCATCGAAGTGCAGTCAGGATCCTATTTGGGTGAAGATGATATTTTTAGATATAAAGATACATACGGCAGAGCAAACGTTAAAACTGAATAAAATTTGACTATGAAAAACGATAAAGTTGCACTAATCACAGGCATTACTGGTCAGGACGGATCCTACCTAGCAGAATTCCTTTTGGAAAAAGGGTACCTAGTGCACGGAATCAAGCGCCGTGCGTCTAGCTTCAACACAAATCGTATCGATCACATTTTTCAGGATCCGCATGTAAGTAATGCTCGCATAAAGCTTCATTATGGCGATCTTAGTGACTCATCGAATCTAATTCGTATCGTTCAGGAAACTCAGCCAGATGAGATCTATAACTTGGGCGCACAAAGCCACGTTGCAGTGAGTTTCGAAAGCCCTGAGTACACCGCCGACGTAGATGCCATGGGCACTCTTCGACTCTTGGAGGCAATTCGTATTTTGGGGCTAGAGAAAAAGACTCGCTTCTACCAAGCTAGTACGTCGGAGCTTTATGGGCTGGTGCAAGAAACACCACAGAAAGAAACCACGCCATTTTATCCACGCAGCCCGTATGCGGTAGCTAAATTGTATGCGTATTGGATATGCGTCAATTATCGTGAAGCTTACGGAATTTATGCGTGCAACGGAATTTTGTTTAATCACGAAAGCCCTCGACGTGGTGAAACGTTTGTTACACGAAAAATCACACGTGGCTTGTCCAATATAAATCAAGGACTAGATGATTGTCTGTACATGGGCAACATCGACGCGATGCGCGACTGGGGGCATGCAAAGGATTATGTTCGGATGCAATGGCTGATGTTGCAGCAAGACCAGCCTGAAGACTTCGTGATCGCCACCGGATTGCAGTATTCTGTTCGCCAGTTCATTAACTGGACAGCGGAAGCACTGGGCATGGTGCTTCGTTGGGAAGGCCGGGGTATTGAAGAGCGGGCATATTGGAATGATAAGCTAATCGTCCAGATCGATCCCCGCTATTTTCGCCCAACAGAGGTTGAAACCCTGCTGGGTGACCCCTCTAAGGCGAAGGAAAAGCTGGGTTGGGTGCCTGAAATCACGGCACAGGAAATGTGCAAGGAGATGGTGACGCACGATCTTGATCAGGCCCGTCGGAATGTTTTACTTAAAAAGTATGGCCATTCAGTCGTTGATTCTATTTCTCTGAACTGAATTTCAATATAGATAATAAATCTGAGAGATCGCAATGAAAACAGTGCTTTTAGGTGGGAGCGGCTTCCTCGGCCCGGAGATTCTTTCTAAGTATCCCGACATTGTGTCCGTGGGGCGAACCCGGCCTAATGTTGCGTGCGAGCACATTTGCTGCCCAACCGTCAATGACCTGGACCATGCACTTGGGGGGCTTGAGTTTGACAAAGTTATCATGATGATTGGAAGCTCCAACCATCATCAGCTTAATTGTGGAAACTTACTTGCAATTGAAAAGAATGTTTTGCCTTTGAAGATTGTCTTCAATACTTTGCGAAAGTACAAGATCAAGAAGTTGATTTCTTTCACAAGCATCCTTCTTTACGATCGTGACACAATGACTCTTCCAGTATCCGAAGATCAGCAAATCAGTCCCTATCAAAACGACTATATCTTTAGTAAGTATCTTGCCGAGGAAGTGGCGAGGTTCCATCAAGATGTTCCTAATATTGTTGCGAGATTAACCAATATATACGGGCCAACAACTGCGCTTGGGCGACCTGATGTGGTCAATCAGTTGGTTGAAGGCTTGATACTCAACAAAAAGGCAGCAGTCCAGAACACAGAGGCAGTACGAGACTTCATTTACACTGTGGATGTTGCTGAGGCAGTGGTGCGTCTTCTCGATTCGACGTTCGAAGGCACAGTGAATCTCGCATCCGGAAAGAAGCATTCGATACTTGAGATTGTGGAGCTTTTGGAGCGCCTATCTGGAATTTCAATCGACAGGTTAAACTTGGCTTCTACTGGACACCCGGTTTTTGAGGCTGACATTACGCTGTTGAAAGAAGTTACGGGTTGGGCTCCTGTATATGAACTCGAAAGGGGACTCACGGAAACATTTCGGAAGATGGAGGCGATGTATGGCTAAGATTCTCGTCACTGGTGGTTCTGGGCTCGTTGGACAGACATTGCGAGAAATCCTTCCAAATGCTATTTACCCTCGGTCATCCGACTACGATCTAAGAAGGGAAGAGGACGTAATTCGCATGTACAGTGATCATAAACCTGATGCGGTCGTGCATCTTGCAGGGCGAGTCGCCGGCATCTATGATCACTTGCGATACCCAGTTCAATATTTTGAAGAGAATCTGCTGATGAATACGTTCGTGCTCAAGCATGCAAGGATTCACGGCGTAGAAAAGTTTATAGGGATGCTAAGTACCTGTATTTATCCGGACAGTCTAGATCGCTATCCGCTTTCTGAAAATGATCTGCATAAGGGGCCGCCGACGCAAACAGTTTTTTCCTATGCATATTCAAAGAGAGCCCTTGCTGTACAAATTGATGCATATAACAGGCAGTATGGGACAAGCTATAACTATTTAGTTCCTTGCAATCTTTACGGAAAGTATGACAAGTTTGATGAAGGCCACAGTCATTTCCTTTCTGATTTAATGCGCAAGATACGCAACTCCGACGATGAAATCATTCTATTTGGGACTGGTCGGCCAATAAGGCAGTTCATGGACGCAGCGGATCTTGTTAAGGTTATTGTGCATTACCTCGATAACCAGATAGCTGAATCAGTAAATGTCGCTACACCGGAGGTTTATACTATCAGGGAGATGGCTGAAATTGCAGTTCGCGCCTGCGGAAAGCCTCATTTGAGGATTGTTTTTGATGAATCCAAAGTGGATGGTCAGTATCGAAAAGATGTTTCAATTGAGCGACTGCAGGCTGTAATGCCCAATTTTCGTTGTAAGACATTGTATGAAGGAATACAGGAAACCTATCGTTATTTGCTTAACCCGGATAACTTGATTAGAGGAATCAATGTTGACTACACTGGTCCTAAGGACTGATTTTTTTTGTATTGTGATTCTGCTTTGTGGTGAATTGTTTGTTGATGCTGGGCTTGTTAAGTATATAACTGGAGATTGAGTATGGGTGTTAGATTCCCTTTGGCGACTGCTACTTGGGGGCAGGAAGAGCAAGACGCTATGCAGAGAGTAATCTCGTCTGGTATGTTTACAATGGGTGCTAATGTTCAACATTTTGAACACGATTTCGCACATTATGTTGGTTCCAAGTACTGCGTCATGGTAAACTCCGGCTCGTCTGCCATCTTGTTAATGGTCGCAGCACTTTTTTACACCAAGAACAGCAGGCTAAAACTCCAGCGTGGCGACGAAGTGATTGTTCCAGCGGTTTCTTGGAGTACCACCTACTATCCGCTATACCAGTACGGTCTTAAAATTAAGTTTGTCGATATTGACCTTTATACCCTCAATTACGACCTCGACCAACTTGCAGACGCGGTATCAGATAGAACTCGGGCTATTATGGCGGTCAACTTGCTTGGAAACCCCAACGATTTTCACCGCATACAGAGCATTCTGAATGGTCGCGATATCGTCTTGTTAGAAGATAACTGCGAATCCATGGGGGCTAAGTTCGAAGGTAAGCATGCAGGTACTTTTGGCGTAATGGGCGGCTTTAGTTCATTTTTTAGTCACCATATTTCCACCATGGAGGGTGGACTTATTGTTACTGATGATGAGGAGTTGTATCACATCTTGCTGTCTTTGAGAGCGCATGGTTGGACCCGCAACCTTCCGAAGCACAACCATGTTTGTGGCACTAAAAGTGATGACCCATTTGAGGAATCCTTCAGATTTGTTTTGCCAGGTTACAACGTGCGCCCCTTGGAGCTTGAGGGTGCGCTTGGCGTTGAGCAGGTAAAGCGCTTACCGCACCTTATTGCAGAGCGGCGCAAGAATGGTCGATTGCTACAGGAGGTCTTGGCGCAGCATCCCGACCTTCTTATTCAGAAGGAGATAGGCGAAAGCAGCTGGTTTGGGTTCAGTCTGGTTGTTAAGCCAGGAAGTGCTTTCACCAGGAAGGACCTTCTAGATAAGCTGGATGCACTGGGCTTCGAATGCCGACCGATCGTTACAGGCAACTTCGCAAAAAATGAGGTGGTTAAGTTTTTTGACTACCAGATACATGGTGTTTTGAAGAACGCAGAGCATGTCGACAAAAATGGGCTCTTCATCGGCAACCACCATTTCCCCCTCCCGGAAGCGTTCGATGCGCTTGGCGAACTCAGCCTCTAATGGTCGCGATCCGACTCACTAGTGGTATCGAGTTCTCCTCCGAAGCCGGGGTGTCGATTCTTGATGCGGCCAGCAAGGCGAAGGTTACTTTACCTTACAGCTGCAAGACTGGTCGTTGCAGCAGTTGCAAGTGCAAAGTACTGGCCGGAAGCACTATTGCCCTGCAACCGGAACTCGGCTTGACCAACGAAGAAAAAGCGCAGGGATGGGTGCTAGGTTGTGTGCGCTCCGCGCAATCTGATGTCACGCTTGAGGTGGACGACCTAGGAGCATGGAGCTTACCCCCCGCCAAAACACTGCCCTGTCGCATCGATTCGCTCCGGCGCTTGGCCAACGACGTCATGGAGGTCAAGCTTCGCTTGCCACCCACCGCAGAGTTCGATTACTTGCCCGGCCAATACATCGACGTCATTGGGCCCCAAGGCGTGCGCCGCAGCTATTCGCTTGCTAGCGCCACGCCAGCCAACAAGATGTTGGAGCTGCATGTCAGGGCGGTGGGGGGCGGTGTTATGAGTGCGTACTGGTTTGAACGTGCCCGGCCCAATGATCTGTTGCGCTTGAACGGGCCATTAGGTACTTTTTTCCTGCGCGATGCGGTAGGTGTAGAGCTTACTTTTTTGGCGACTGGCACAGGCATTGCGCCGGTGAAGGCCATCTTGGAGTCCATCGCAGGCCAACCTGCAGACCAGCAGCCCAAGTCAGTTACCGTCGTCTGGGGTGGGCGCCAGCAAGCAGATTTGTACCTCGACATCTCAAGTATTGCAGGCAGCTTCACGTACATTCCTGTTCTGTCACGGGCACCGGCCTCTTGGACTAGTGCGACTGGGTATGTGCAAGATATCTTGCTGGCTCGCGCTCCAGACCTTTCTAGCGCTGCGGTCTATGCGTGCGGGTCCGACGCCATGATTCATAGCGCCGAGGCGCGACTGGTCGAGGCGGGCTTGCCCGCTACCCGCTTTTACTCCGACGCGTTCGTGCGGTCGGGCACCCACTGATTCAACAAGGAGCACTCCCTTGAAAGCTGTCATTCTGGCCGGTGGTCTCGGCACCCGGCTCAGCGAAGAAACCGCCACCCGCCCCAAGCCCATGGTGGAGATTGGGGGTAAACCCATTTTGTGGCACATCATGAAGATGTATTCGCACCACGGCATCAACGATTTCATCGTGTGCTGTGGCTACAAGGGCTATCTCATTAAAGAGTACTTTGCGAATTACTTTCTGCACATGTCGGATGTCACCTTTGATATGCAAGCCAACGCCATGCATGTTCATGAGAAGCGGGCCGAGCCATGGAAAGTTACTTTGGTGGATACCGGCGACCACTCGATGACTGGCGGGCGCTTGCGCCGCGTGGCGGATTACGTCAAAGACGAAGAGGCGTTTTGCTTCACGTACGGCGACGGTGTTGGTGACAACGATATTGCCGCCAGCATCGCCTTCCATGCCAGCCACGGCAAGGCCGCTACCCTAACTGCCACGTATCCGCCAGGCCGGTTTGGTGCGCTTGATATTCATGCCGGGCAAGTGCGCAGCTTCAAAGAAAAGCCGCGGGGCGACGGCGCGCTGATTAATGGCGGATTTTTTGTGCTGGCGCCCAAAGTGTTGTCGCTTTTGGAAGGAGATCACACGATCTGGGAGCAAGAGCCGCTGATCCGGTTGGCCGAGCAGGGCGAGCTGATGGCGTTTCAACACCATGGGTTTTGGCAGCCCATGGACACCCTGCACGATAAAACCACTCTGGAAAAAATGTGGGCCACCGACACAGCACCCTGGAAGAAGTGGGACTGATTATGCAAACCCGCCCCGAGTTTTGGCAGGGCCGTAGAGTGCTTGTGACGGGGCACACTGGCTTCAAAGGCAGTTGGCTCAGCTTGTGGCTGCAGGCTATGGGAGCAGAGTTGCGCGGCATTGCGCTGGCACCACCCACCACGCCCGCCTTGTTTGACGTGGTCCAAGTAGCCAAAGGCATGGATAGCTGCATAGCCGACGTTCGCGACTCAGGCGCCATTGCCCACTTGGTCAAAGACTTTCAGCCCGAGATCGTCATCCATATGGCCGCCCAGCCCTTGGTGCGCTTGTCGTACCAGCAACCCGTAGAGACTTACGTCACCAACGTCATGGGCACGGTGCATGTGCTCGAAGCGGCTCGCCATGCGGGCTCGGTGCGTGCCATCGTCAACGTCACCACCGACAAGTGCTACGACAACCGTGAATGGGTGTGGGGCTACCGCGAAGACGAAGCCATGGGCGGCCACGACCCCTACTCCAGCAGCAAAGGCTGTGCAGAGCTCGTCAGCAGCGCCTACCGCAAGTCATTTCTAGCAGACGCCGGCATTGCCATGGCCACGGCGAGAGCGGGCAATGTAATTGGCGGAGGAGATTGGGCTCTGGATCGCCTGGTGCCCGACACCCTGCTTGCCCTGGAAAAAGGCCAGCCGGTGCAAATCCGCAACCCACACGCCACGCGCCCGTGGCAGCACGTGCTGGAGCCTTTATCTGGCTACTTGCTATTGGCAGAAAAGCTGCACGAGCAAGGCCAAGCCTTTGCTGAAGGTTGGAACTTTGGCCCCAAAGACGAAGACGCCCGCCCTGTGCAATGGATCGTTGAGCAACTGTGCCAAGCCTGGGGGCAGGGCGCAAGTTGGCAGCAGCAGCCAGGCAAGCACCCGCATGAGGCGAACTACCTGAAGCTCGACATCTCCAAAGCCAAGCAGCGCCTGCACTGGGCGCCGCGTTGGTCGCTTGGCACAGCACTCGCCCACATCACCGAGTGGCACCGAGCCTGGCTCCGCGGTCAAGACATGCATGCACTGTGCTTGAATCAAATCAGCCAATACCAACACCAGCCCCAACCATGACCACTTCAACCGTTGCTTTCAACCCCAAGCTAGACAAGCTGCGCATCCAAATCAGCGAGCTGGTGCAGCAATACGCTGAGATTGCTTATGCGCCAGTCCCGTTTGTACCCGGTCAGTCTGCAGTGCCCGTTTCGGGCAAGGTCATAGGCACCAAAGAACTTCAGCTGATGGTAGAGGCATCCTTGGATGGCTGGCTCACCACGGGCCGCTTCAACGCCCTGTTTGAAGAGCGTATGGCCAAGTTCCTGGGTGTCAAGCATGTGCTGACCGTCAACTCGGGGTCGTCGGCCAACCTGGTTGCGTTTTCGGCGTTGACCAGCCCCAAGCTGGGCGACCGCGCCATCCAACCCGGCGACGAAGTCATTGGCGTGGCGGCTGGCTTTCCCACCACGGTCAACCCCATCTTGCAGTTTGGTGCAGTTCCGGTGTTTGTGGATGTGGACTTGGCCACCCACAACATCAACGCCAGCTTGATTGAAGCCGCCATCGGTCCCAAGACCAAAGCCATCATGCTGGCCCACAGCCTGGGCAACCCGTTCAACTTGGACGTTGTAACCGCGCTGTGCAAGAAACACAATTTGTGGTTAGTGGAAGACTGCTGCGACGCACTGGGCGCCACCTACAAAGGGCAAATGGTGGGCACGTTTGGCGACATTGCCACCCTGAGCTTTTACCCGGCGCACCACATCACCATGGGCGAGGGCGGCGTGGTGTTTACCAACCACAGCGAGCTCAAGCAAATTGCAGAGTCCTTTCGCGACTGGGGCCGTGACTGCTACTGCCCACCGGGCAAAGACAACACCTGCGACAAGCGCTTTTGCTGGACCAAAAAGGAATTGGGCGGTGACCTGCCAGACGGCTACGACCACAAGTACACCTATAGCCACCTGGGCTACAACCTCAAGATCACCGACATGCAAGCCGCCTGCGCGCTGGCGCAGATGGACCGACTGGAGGAATTCATCGCCAAGCGGCGCGCCAACTTCAGCTACCTCAAAGACCGCTTGCAAAGTTGCGCCGAGTTTCTGCACCTGCCAGAGCCCACACCCAACACCGAGCCATCGTGGTTTGGCTTTCCGCTGGTGCTCAAAGAAAGCAGCGGTATTCTGCGCACCGACCTGATCAATTACCTAGACCAAAACAAGATAGGCACCCGCCTGCTGTTTGCGGGCAACCTGACCAAGCAGCCGTATATGGCGGGGCGTAACTTCCGTGTGAGTGGCGCGCTGACCCACACCGATGTGGTGATGAACCAGACCTTTTGGTTGGGGACTTATCCGGGGTTGGGGGAGGCGCAACTGGACTATGTTGTGGCGCGCTTGGAAGATTTTTTTGGTGTGAGTTTTTAATGGACAACGAAAGCAACCGACGTTTTGATCCCGCGCGGATGCGCCGGACAGTGCTCGAAATGGCGTATGCCGGTTCTACCGTGCACATCGCCTGCGCCTTTTCGATCATTGAGTTGCTGACAGTGCTGTACCGCTGCCACTTGCGGTACCCCGATAACGACCCCCGTGCGGACGGACGCGACTACTTAGTACTGAGCAAAGGCCACGGAGTTATGGCGCAGTATGCGTGCATGCGGGAGTTGGGCTGGCTCAACGACATTGATATACAGGGCTACTTCAAAGACGGGAGCGACCTTAAAGGCCTTTCAGACTCTCGTGTACCAGGCCTTGAGGTCACGTCGGGTTCATTGGGCCATGGTTTCTCGGTGGGCGTTGGCATTGCCTTGGGTCTGCAGCGCCAAGGCACCGACCAAAAGGTGTACGCAGTGGTTGGGGACGGTGAGCTCAACGAAGGCCCCATCTGGGAAGGCGCTCTAATTGCGGCGCATCACAAGCTGGATCAGTTGATGGTCATTGTTGACAAGAATGGTTTCCAAGCCATGGGCACGACAGATGATGTACTGGCGCTGGGTGACCTGTCTGCAAAGTTCGCCAGTTTTGGATTTGAAACACTTGAGGTCGAAGGGCACAACGAGGCGGCAATAGATGCCGCAATCCGACACCTCTGGGCGACATCGCCCGGCAAACCCAAGGCCCTGATTGCCCGCACCGTCAAAGGAAAGGGTGTGCCGTTTATGGAGTCGGACAATCGCTGGCATTACACCCGGCTAAATGCAGACACCTTTGTGCAGGCAGTTGCAGCCTTGGCGCCCTTTAGAGGTTCCAAATGAGAGAAGCATTTTCCAACTCTCTTGTGCGATTGGCATTGGCAGACTCCAAAGTGCTGCTGCTGACCGGAGACCATGGGTACGCACTATTTGACGAGTTCCGCAAGCAGTGTCCTGACCAATATGTGAATGCCGGAATCGCAGAGCAAAACATGGTTGGCATGGCCGCCGGGTTGGCGCGAGTCGGGTTTCGCCCCTTTGTTTATGGGCTTGCTGCCTTCATTCCAGTGCGAACAGTGGAGCAAATCAAGCTCGATATTGCACACGACGATTTGCCAGTGGTGCTGCTTGGCGATGGCGCTGGTTTTGTCTACAGCCACCTCGGCACCAGTCACCAGTCCACCGAAGACATCGCCTGCACTAGGTCAATACCTGGTCTTTGTGTGCTTTCACCGGCCGATCGGTTCGAAATGGCGGCGTGCATGGATTACGCCTATGCCGCCAAAGGCCCGATTTACTTGCGCATGGGTAAGTCAGATCGTGGCGATGTACACATTGGTCCGATGAGCGAATTGCAACCTGGGATCATGTTGAAGGTTCATTCCGGAGATATATGCGGGCCTTGCCTGATTGCCACGGGTGCTATGGTCAGCACCGCGCTGTCGATCGGCAAGACACTTGGCCTGACGGTTTGGAGCGTGCCGGTACTTAAGCCCTTGCTGGCTTCAGAGGTGTGTGCTGCTGCTCATGCTTCTTCCGGTGTGGTTACGCTGGAGGAACATTCGGTTTTGGGTGGGCTCGGTGCTGCAGTGACAGAGATATTGAGCGAGCACCTACCGCAGCGAGTCTTGCGTGTTGGTGTTCCTGATCGATTTTCCACGTATTGCGGCAGCTACGAGTACCTGCTGAAAGAGCATGGACTTGATCCGGGGACGGTGTTGGCCAAGGTATCTGATTTTTGTAGATCGCTTGCCGCTCCTCAAGGGACGACCCGTCCGCCATGATGCCAGCTCGTGCTGACGGTGTCGGCCCCCTAAACATTCCGACAGAGGACTTGGAGCGTTGTCATGGCCTGGTCGGCGTAGCCTCATGGCGATTGCTTACCAACCGCCGCGTGTTTGTTACTGGCGGAACCGGTTTTGTCGGCAAATGGTTGCTGGCTACCCTGCTGCACGCCAATGAAGCCTTGGGTCTGAACTGCGAAGTTACTGTCTTGAGCCGCCATCCCGAAGCCTTTGTTCATGCCTGGCCTCAAATGGCGGACCAAGTGGCCTGGATCACTGGTGATGTGAGAGATTTCGATGCAGGCAACGCTTCTTATGATGTGATCTTGCACGCAGCCACCGATGTGGTTGCACAGTCTTCACCCCGAGAGTTGTTTTCCGTTTGTCTGGAAGGTACGCGTCGGGTTCTGGAACTAGCGCGCAAAAGCGGCGCCCGAGAGCTGCTATTGGTAAGCTCAGGCGCGGTGTATGGCCCCATTCCACCAAGTATGACCCATGTGCCCGAGACCCACTTGGGGGGACCAGATCCCTTGAGTGCAGACTCAGCATATGCAGAAGGAAAACGCGTGTCCGAGTGGTGGGCGACGCAATCAGCGCATGCTGGGCTAGCGGTAAAAATCGCACGGATTTTTGCTGTGGTCGGCCCCCATCTTCCACTTGATAAGCACTTTGCAATTGGCAATTTTCTGCGCTCTGCGCTGCAGGGTGAGGACATCGTTTTGCAAGGGGACGGTACCGCCCACCGCAGCTACTTGTACGCGTCAGATATGGCTGCCTGGCTCTGGGCTGTGTTGCTGCGCGGGCAGTCAGCTCGGGCCTATAACGTCGGTGCAGAAGAGTCTGTTTCTTTGCTGGAGCTGGCCAATCGGGTATCAAACTTGCTTACATCTGGCGCTGCGCAAGTTCGCGCGCTGCGCATGCCTCAACCCGGCCAGATCCCGCAACACTACGTGCCAGCTAGCCAGCGTATTCAGACTGAACTCGAACTGCCAGTCCCTATGTCACTCGACGAAGCGCTACGACGCACTGCTCGCTGGTACCGCCAATATGGAGTGTTGAGTGCCCTCTCTGATGCCCAAGGGGCCAGATGTTAGTAACCCTGCTGGGGCGACTGGCTCAGTTTGCAATCATGTTTTTGAGCGTTAAGCTCATGACCAGCATGCTGGTGCCGACGCAGTTGGGGCGAGTTGCCCTCATAACCACCAGCGTGGCATTCTTTGCCATGTTTCTGGTCAATCCAGTTGGAATGTTTGTCAACCGCAGGCTGCACGCCTGGTTTGCTGACGGTCGCTGCCGCACTTACCTGCATTGGTATAGCTTGTATATCCTGCTGGTTGCCTGTTTGGCCACACTCTCTTTGGTGGGCTTGTCGATGGCAGGGCTTGACCTGATGGGTTTGTCATGGGCTTGGAGCTTGGCGCTGGTTGGTGGTTCTTTGGTTTTTGGCATCGCCATTCAGACGCTGGTTCCCTCACTTAACATGTTGGGCAGGGGCCTGTCATTTACGGTTCTAAACGTCAGCACACTGGCCACCTCGTTGCTACTCTCGTATGTTTTTTGCACATGGATCGGGGCGTCTGCCGAGCAATGGGTGGCTGGCACAGTAGCGGGCCAAGCGTTGTTGGCGGGGCTGGCGTACTGGGTCTTTTTTAAGAACTATCGCGCCGCTCAGTGGATACCCTATCCATCTGCATCGCAGCGGTATCGGTTGCTGCATTTCTGTTGGCCTATATCGATTGCTGTGGGGTTGCAGTGGGCTCATATGCAGGGCTACCGTTTTGTTTTGGCAGACCGCTTTGGCCTGGAGGAGTTTGGCCTGTTTGCTGCAGGCTACAGTGTGGCTGCCGCGTTTTTATCGGCTGGTGAAACGATACTGACCACCTGGTTTCAGCCTCGGTTTTATCGCTCGGTCAATAGCGAAAACCCCTCTGAACGCAACGCCGCGTGGGCCGCCTACGCTGCGCGCATGATTCCAGCTGCACTGCTCGGATGTAGCGCGCTGATTGCAACATCCAGCTTGCTTCCTAGGGTAATGTTGGGCCCGCAGTACCACGAAGTCGGCAACTATGTCCTGCTGGGTTGCTTTGCCGAATTCGGCCGAATGGTGATTGGCATCTATGTTTTGCACTCACATCAGCACATGTCTACACGCAGTCTAATCTTGCCGAATGCGCTAGGGGCTGTAGCGGCCGCATTTGGTTTGACTTGTGCGATTGTCTTTTTTGATGCTGGCATTGCAGCGGCCCCAGTATTTGCAGCGTGTGGCTGCATATTGGTGGCACTGATGCTGTGGTGGACCGGGCTACGTCTCGATAAGCATACCCACCTGGATGGGGGCAGGCTGACAGCGCAAGCACTTGGTTTATTTGCGGCTGCAGTAGTGGTTCTGCAATTACTAGCAAAGCTCCCAGTTAAGACCACATTGGAGGCACTGCTGGCAAGCCTGTTGGTATTTATGGTCTGGATGGCTTTCGCGTTTTTTATGCGGCACGATCTGTTGGGAAGATCGCAGAATGGAAAAAACGGATAGACAGCATGGAGTCTGACTATGGCAAGCGCGGTGTAGAGCGATCATGAGATGGATTTGATGTGATGTATGCCAATCTAGAAAACAAAAAAACGACGAGAACACCAAATGACTAAACATATCTTCATTGACCCGTCTTATCAAGTTTTCTTAAATGATAAGTTGTTTCAACTAGACGATGCAAAGTTGAACAGAGACAACCAACTGCTTCCGTTTTGGCGTGCCAAAAAATCCGCGGCGCGTAAAAACATCAGCATGAACACCGCTGATTTTTTAGAAAAAATGGGAGAAAACGATGAGGCTGACTATTTCTCTTTGGGAATCACGTCTCGCTATGAATTGTTAAGTGAGAGCAAGAATGTAAACCGCAAGGCATTTGTTGTGATGGAGTCGCCGATGATTGCCCCACATATTTACGCGCAACTGCCCCGCATCACAGAATATTTTGACTGGGTTTATGTTCACAATGTTGAGGGCGATGGATATTCATTGATCGACGTAGATGCAAAAAAGTTAAGAAAGCTCTACTGGCCGATGCCGGACCATGGTGTGATTGAAAAATACTGGTCATGTCGTGATCGACGCAACAAGATAGTAGTTGTGAATGGAAATCACAAGGCGTGGGGGAAAAAGTCCGAGTTGTATAGCGAGCGAATTAATGCTATGGCGGAGTTAACTCGTTTTAACTGTATTGATCTTTATGGTGTGGGTTGGAGCCAGTGGTGGAGTCGAAGTTCCATGTGGCCACCATACTACAAGAACTACAGAAATATTATGAAGATATATAAAGGAGCATGTGAATCGAAGTATCAGGTGATGGCGGGTTATGATTTTGTTCTTTGTTTAGAGAACATGCAGATGAATGGTTATGTTACGGAGAAGATATTCGATTGTTTTTATTCTGGTGCCATACCAATTTACTATGGAGCGCCTGATATACATGAATACATACCCAAGGAATGCATGATTAACGCCCGC
Source organism: Rhodoferax sp. (assembly GCF_044236835.1). Lineage (GTDB taxonomy): Bacteria > Pseudomonadota > Gammaproteobacteria > Burkholderiales > Burkholderiaceae_C > Allorhodoferax. The sequence goes on along the minus strand of NZ_JBIIGC010000014.1, from coordinate 9,682 downwards.
GAATATCGCACTTGGTGCGAAGCTTGGAGATACGCATCAAGTTTATCGGTCGACGCACGCGAGGCATACAGACATGCCGCGAAAAATTTTATGAATTCAGAGAGTTTCAAAAAGTACACAAATTCAATTGAGAACATCATCCTCAATGAACTTTAGTATGGATCAGAGTCGAATGGCATCCAACATGGAACCCAGGGTGGAATTGTATATTCTATCAAGAGACAGGGTAAGCTTATGTCGCGAAGCAGTCACATCCGCGTTGGCGCAGACATATAAAAATCTCACTGTTGTTTTGTCTGACAATTCTTCAACAGAAGATGTGGTTGACATGATGTACAAAGACTTTCCTCAAGTGAAAGTACTTAGAAGACGTCCCAACCTGCCGGCAATTGATCACTTCAATGCGATCATCGAGAATGCCGATGAGGAGTTTTTGGTGATGTTTCATGACGACGATGTTTTTGCGCCAAACTACGTTTCTGATATGGTGCAGTTAGCTGCACAAAACTGCGACGTCGTGGCTGTTGCTTGCAACGCTCACATCATGCGTGGATCATTCCTAACGCATGGCAAAGTTATGGGAGGCTTCACCGGGCAGATACGCCTGAATAGTGCTTTGGAGCTAATTGAACCATACTTCTCTATTGGCCCACGAAATCCAGCGCCATTTTCAGGCTATATGTACCAAGCAAGTTATCTGAAAGGTATGGCGATGGAATATGCAAAGGGGGGGAAACACTGCGATGTGTCCTTTCTATGTGAGTTGCTAAAACGTGGACCAATACTGTGGACGGCTGCTTGCAACTTCTACTATCGCATTCACGAATCCAACGATAGCGGTTACGAGCATGTGGCGAATCGGCTGAGCTTGATGCGATACGTTCAGTCCAACATAGGTCTGAGCAGACGCGCTGACATCCTGATGGACTATCGCTTTACGTATTGGAGGCGCTGGTTAGAGCAGCTTCCGTTGAATAAACGTGTCGGCAAACGATATGCAGTGGTTGAAAAGTTTATACGTGCAAGGACATGGCGTTTGGCAACAACGCGTATCGATTTTTGGATACGATGCTGGTATAAGCTAGTCAGATATGTTATACGATGATCGAATGTAAATTTTCAGGAATTTGAAATTGTTTTACGTAAGTGTTCTTTCGGGAATTGCGTCACTTTTTTTCATCAGTATCGCACTTAGATACAGATCGCATGGGAGTACCGCTATTTTTCTGTTTGCATGCTTACTTGTTGTCTCGGACATCGTGAATCCAATCATCTTTATGGCAAACCGGGATATGTACTCCACCTTTGGATGGAGCGCGGTACGTTCATATGATTTCAGTCTAGATGCTCTGATCATGTACTATTCGAATAGCTACTTTATTTGTATCGTTATATTTTTAGTTACATTTACAGTTCGTATTGCATTGCGAAAAAACTGGAGGCACTCGTTCGCTGCAAATGAAAGCGATTTTAAGTTGCGCATTGCCAATAAATCAAGATCAAACTCCAAAGATCGGGACGCGGGCTTGGTTTTTTTTGTTTTCTTAATGATTTTGATATATTATCCTCTATACAATAGCAAAGTCGGCGTTACAGGTCTCCCCGGCGAACTGCCTTATCGCCTCTCAGGCGCCTTTCATTACTTCCGTGCATACATTGTCCCCATTTTACTAGTCCTGCTGCTGAATCGATCCAAGGCCAGTGGGAAAGTTTTTGTCGCTGTACTTATATACTCGATTATTGCAGGCGTAGCCGCCGCAAGTAGGTTCGTTGGCTTATTGCCATTAGTATTGTTGGCATTTCATTATTTTAGGGCTGGAAGATTATTTTACGTTTTTTCATCATGTTTTTCTATGCTTTTTGTGTGGTTTGTTGTGACTACATCAAGGGATCTGACTTTTGATGGCGGTACACATAACTTGCTTGCAGTGCTGCAGTATTCATTAACCAATATTTCGTTTGTGGAGATCGTGAGTTCGTTGGATCTAATGAGCGGACGCCTATCGGGTGCGCAGCAGATCGTCCTGGTCGGTCAGCTTCGTGGTAACGAGGAGTGCTCGAATATTCTGAGATACGTACTTGGCTTTGGTGAGGTTTGTAGCAACACTGCCGGTGTGGTTTATGGGCTGGATCTCTCGGGTACTTCCTATGGAATTGGTTTGAGCTTGATTCCAAGCATTATTATCTCCGGGAGCTCATTGCTTGATTATTATTTGCCCGCCGTGTGGGTTGCGTCATTGCTTTTGCTTGCCCAATTTTTCTATGACCGTTTGGTTGTCGTTGCTGGTTGGCATGGCTTTTCAGGGTTGTACTTATTTCTTTCGGTACTTTTCTTGTTCCTAGGACAAATAATGTTTTTGTACTATTTGAATGTATTTGTTGCTTGTATTTTCATTGTAAGGTTCATTTTACTCCGGAAAAGATGGATACTTGGTTCGAATTATGCAAACTAGTGATGGCGATGATTTCGCAAACTTGATTGCTACCCGATTGGGTGCATCAGCGAAGGCCTTAAGTCGGCAATTTCTTCAGTCATTTGAGGAGATTGGCGTGCGGTATTTTGTTGTTGACGACTTGTTGCCAAATGATGTTGCAAAGAGAATATCCGAAGTATTCCCTGATACTGGGTCGATGCGTCTGATGAGCAGTTTTCGCGAAAGAAAATTTACTTCGAAAAGCTTTGATGACTTTCACCCTCTTATGAGAGATATCACTTATGCAATTCAGGCCTCTCCGGTCTTGAAGATGATTGAGAATATTACGGGTATTAAAGGGCAAATTGCCGATCCAAGCCTCTATGCAGGAGGATTGAGTGCCATGACTCGTGGGCATTTTCTTGGCCCCCACATTGACAACTCTCACGACAGTTCGCGTACACTTTATAGAACTCTGAATGTTTTATATTATGTCTCGCCGGATTGGAGTCTGGAAAATGGAGGAAATCTAGAACTTTGGGATAAGAGCGTTCGTCACAGTGCAACGATCATCAGCCAATTTAATCGGCTTGTCGTTATGGAAACCACTCCGACATCATGGCATTCTGTCAGTCGGGTTATAACGGCAGATATTCGGAGATGTGTTTCGAATTATTATTTCGCTACTGATTCTCCGACTGGTGAGGACTACTTCAATGTAACTTCGTTCAGCTCGTGGCCTGATCAACCTTTCCATAGGTTGCTTGCCGGGGCTGACAGGCGCGTACGCCAATTGATACGTAGGTTTGTTCCGGCTGGGTTCGGAAAGAAGGATGTTTATCGGGGAGAGGATCTATGAACGCTCCGAGAGGAAGACTGTTGTTGTATGCACCCAATGTACACACCGGTGGTGGTGCTGTCCTGTTGGACTTTCTGCTCGAAGCTTGGCCTGCGGATTTGCAATTGGTAGCATGGCTTGACTCGCGTGCGCGCGACCGCTTAAATCTGCCGCCCGGGGCTTCTGTAAGGTGGGTTAGACCAAATGTAGGTTCCCGTTTCGTGGCGGAAATGACATTGGCTCAGTTTTCAGCACATGGTGACAGGGTTCTTTGCTTTCATGGCCTGCCGCCGCTGTTTCCGAACGAAGGTGAGATTCTTGTCTTCCAACAAAACAGAAACCATTTTGGCATGGTGCAACTGGACGCATTTTCGTGGAAGACACGGCAGCGCATTAGGTTTGAGCAGTTTGTTGCTTATGTGTTCCGGCGTCGTTGTGCTAGTTACTGGGTTCAGACTCCGTCTATGGCGCAGTCTCTAAAAAAATGGTACGGTGATGAGTCAGTAGAGGTTCATGTTTTGCCATTTTTAATGCCTGTGGCGTCTGCGAATGCACCCGGTGCGCCGCAGAGGGATTTCATTTACGTTGCGGATGGGGAAGGACACAAGAATCACAGACGACTTATTGAAGCTTGGGTGATCCTCGCCAAGCAGAATGTTTTTCCTACTTTGGCTCTGACGCTTTCACGGCGCGACTCGTCATTGCTGGCTTGGATTCATTCGATGATTGAGAGGTACGATTTACGTGTTTCAAATCTGGGACAGTTGCCACATGAAGCTCTTGTTGCAGAGTACGTTCACTCTAATGCCCTGATCTTTCCATCTGTCAGCGAATCTTTTGGTTTGCCACTTTTGGAAGCTCGCGAGCTAGGTTTGAGAATTGTCGCGTCCGAGTTAGACTTCGTACGTGATGTGTGTGAGCCTATTGAAACCTTTGATCCATATGCGCCAGTGTCTATTGCTCGTGCCGTCAGACGCTTCTTGGGCCATCGGGAGTCGGTCGTGGAGCCAGTTAGTGCGTCTTTGTTTTTGAGCACTTTGCTCAGTTCTAATTCATGACGTTATTCTTTTTCAGTCAGGAGTTCTGTTGACTGGTCTGCTGCCAGTTTAAGATCTATTGGAAATGCATATGACGAAAAGCAAGCGAATAGTTATTCTCGGCGCTAGCGGTATGCTTGGCAACGCAGTACTTCGTTTCTTCGCCAGAGAGACCTTGCATGAAGTATTTGGTACAGTGCGTGATCGGAAGAGTGCTGATTTGGTTCAACGCATGGCTCCGACAGCGCAACTCTTTGCCGGAATAGATGTCGAGGATATGGATAGCCTGATCCGTATGCTCGCGCAGACCAGGCCTGAATTAGTTATAAACTGCATTGGTGTGGTTAAACAGCTTGCTGCGGCAAACGACACACTTCATGCACTCCCTATCAATGCGTTGCTCCCTCATCGTTTAGCTCAGTTGTCAGCGGTGGCAAATGCACGTTTGGTACATATGAGTACTGATTGTGTTTTCTCTGGTACTCGTGGGAGCTATACTGAGGATGAATCACCCGATGCGCAGGATCTGTACGGACGTAGCAAACTGCTGGGTGAAGTAGATTACCCAAATGCGATTACGTTGAGAACATCAATTATCGGGCACGAACTGGCAGGCGCCCGAAGTTTAGTTGATTGGTTTTTGTCGCAAGACCGAAAGGTAAGTGGGTACAAGAATGCCATTTTTTCAGGCCTTCCTACTGTTGAAATTGCTCGCATCATTTGCGACCATGTTATTCCTAACCCTCATCTGCGAGGCCTATATCACTTGTCAGCCACTCCAATTAGTAAGTTCGATCTCCTTTGCTTGATTCGAAGTGTTTATCAAAAGGACATTGAAATTGTTCCTGATGAGAGTTTGATTATTGATCGATCACTTGACTCGCAGCGTTTCAGGGCTGCTACTGGATTTCAGCCTGAAACCTGGGAAGTGTTGGTTAAGCGTATGCATGCCTTCAAATAGTCAGTAAAATTTTTAAAGATATGTTTTCTACCAAAAAACTGCTAATCACCGGCGGGACTGGATCTTTTGGAAACGCCGTTTTAAGACGTTTCCTAGATTCGGATTTATCTGAGATTCGCATCCTAAGTCGCGATGAGAAGAAGCAGGATGATATGCGGAAGAAGTTTAATCATTCCAAGCTTAAGTTTTACATTGGTGATGTAAGAGATTATCAATCTGTCATCAATGCGGTGCGAGGTGTCGACTTTATTTTCCATGCGGCCGCCTTGAAGCAAGTACCCTCATGCGAGTTTCATCCCATGGAGGCTGTGAAAACCAACGTCATCGGAACGGAAAATGTGCTTGAGGCGGCCATCAACTGTGGAGTACGCCGCGTGGTCTGTCTAAGTACTGACAAGGCCGTCTACCCCATCAACGCGATGGGAATAAGCAAGGCGATGATGGAAAAAGTGATCGTTGCAAAGTCTCGTTCTGCCGCTGAGACTGTTATATGTGCGACCAGGTATGGGAATGTGATGGCGTCGCGCGGTTCTGTGATTCCCTTGTTCACCAAGCAAATTCGGTCTGGTCAAGCCATCACAATTACTGACCCAAACATGACTCGATTCATGATGACATTAGATGATGCGGTGGACCTGGTGTTGTATGCGTTTGAGCATGGCAATGCAGGCGATATTTTTGTGCAGAAGGCCCCAGCTGCAACGATTTTCACGTTGGCCTCGGCGTTGTGTGATTTACTGGCTGTGCCTGGTCACCCGATCAATGTAATTGGAACTCGGCATGGGGAGAAGTTGTATGAAGCCCTTTTAAGTCGCGAAGAAATGGTTGCTGCGAAGGATCTGGGTAACTATTTTTGTGTACCACCTGATTTGCGTGATTTGAACTACGGAAAATATGTAGAGTACGGCGAATTGAAGATATCAGAAGCTGTCGACTATAACTCCCATAACACTACTCGCCTTGACGTCGAGGGGATGCGTGCTTTGTTAATGAAGCTAAGGTTTGTTCAGGCGCAGGTTGCTGGTGAACACGTTGAGCCAGAAGAATAGATCTGTTGATTACTCTGGGTTCTATATCATGAAGAAACTAAAGGTTATGACAGTCGTGGGCACGCGCCCGGAAATCATTCGACTGTCGCGTGTGATGGCAAAGTTGGATCAGTTTTGTCAGCACGTGATTGTGCATACCGGTCAAAATTACGACTACGAACTTAATCAGATTTTTTTCGATGATTTGTCAATTAGAAAGCCGGACCACTTTCTAAATGCTGCAGGCCCAAGCGCTGCGGAAACAATTGGTAACGTTATAGGAAAGATTGACTCGATTCTTGTATCTGAAAAGCCTGATGCGTTGCTAGTGCTTGGAGACACCAATAGTTGTCTTTCTGTGATTCCAGCTAAGCGGCGCAAGATACCCATCTTTCATATGGAGGCAGGTAACCGTTGCTTTGACATGCGCGTCCCCGAGGAAACGAATCGTCGCATAGTTGACCATACTGCTGATGTAAATTTGACTTACAGCGACATAGCGCGCGAAGCACTTCTTCGCGAGGGTTTACCCGCGGACTTGATAATCAAGACCGGTAGCCCAATGGCTGAGGTTCTTGCGTATTACCGGGATGGCATAGCGAACTCTGGTGCCTTACACGCGCTGGGACTAGAACCGGAAAAATTTTTTTTGGTCAGTTCCCATCGTGAGGAAAACATCGATTCAGATGTTAACTTTCCGCTTTTGGTTATGTTGTTGAATTCTTTGGCAGAGCAATTTCAACTCCCAGTCGTTGTTTCAACCCATCCACGAACCCAAAAGCGTGTTCAAGCTATGGGTGTGGGTTTCCATGCGAATGTCAAGCTCATGAAGCCTATGGGCTTTACTGACTATGTCAGTTTGCAGTGCTCGGCGAAAGCTGTTTTATCTGACAGCGGCACCATTAGTGAAGAGTCTTCCATACTGAACTTCCCAGCACTTAATTTGCGCGAGACACAAGAGCGACATGAGGCGTTTGAGGAAGCATCGGTGATGATGGTCGGCTTGAATGTTGAACGTGTTCTGCAAGGTTTGAAGATACTTGAGAGCCAAGCGCGTGGTGATTCCAGACTTTTGCGTCCGGTCGCCGACTACAGCATGCCCAACGTCAGTGACAAGGTAGTGCGCATCATCCACAGCTACACCGACTATGTGAACCGGGTGGTTTGGAAGAAGTATTGAGCCGATGCGAATCGCGCTGATTGCCGACACCTTCCCGCCCCTTCGCACCTCGGGTGCGGTGCAGTTGCGCGATTTGTCGCGGGAGTTTGCAAAGCAGGGCCACAGCGTGACGGTGCTGCTGCCCGAGCCAAACCAGCGCGTTCCTTGGGTGTTGGATGAGCTTGACGGTGTGCAAGTGTTGCGACTGAAGTCTCCCCGCACCAAAGACATCGGTTATGTGCGCCGAACTCTGGCCGAGTGCGCCATGCCTTTTGCCATGTTGCGGCAGCTCCGAAAGAGCCCCTTGGCCGCTACGCGCTGGGACGGGGTGGTGTGGTACGCGCCGTCCATCTTCCACGGGCCACTGGCGCGGGCTCTCAAGGACGCCAGTGGTTGCAAGGGCTACCTGATTTTGCGGGACATTTTTCCCGACTGGGCGTTGGACATGGGGTTGATGGGCCGCGGGCTTCCGTATAGATTTTTTTCCGCGATTGCGCGCTACCAGTACGCGGTGGCCGATGTCATAGGCGTGCAAACGCCGGGCAACACCGGGTACTTTGCGCACTGGCAGCGCAAGCCCGGTCGCCGCTTGGAGGTGTTGCAAAACTGGCTGGCGGTGCCTGCCTTGGTGCGCTGCCCCATCCGGATCAGCCAAACGGCGCTGGGCGGACGCAAGGTGTTGGTGTACGCCGGCAACATGGGCGTGGCGCAGGGCATGGACATGGTGTTGAACTTGGCGCAAGAGATGCGCAGCCGGGCCGACGTGGGTTTTTTGCTGGTGGGGCGCGGTAGCGATGTGTCCCGCCTCAAGCAGCTGGCGGTTGACCGGTCGTTAGACAACGTCCTGTTTTTCGACGAGATTGACCCCGATGAGATTCCCGACCTGTACGCCCAATGCTTTGCTGGCATCGTGGCGCTGGACCACCGGCACAAGTCCCACAACATTCCCGGCAAGTTTTTGACCTATATGCAATGTGGCTTGCCTGTACTGGCCAACGTCAACCCAGGCAATGACCTTGCTCGCACCATTCGCGAAGAGCGGGTGGGGCAGGTGTGCGAAAGCAACCAGTTAGCAGAGTTGGTGCAACACGCGACGGCCTTGATGTCCGCCAATGAACCGCAGGCGGATGTGTCGGCACGTTGCCGCGAGCTGTTTGCACGCGACTTCGCGGTCAGCCAATCGGTGCGCCAGATCGTTGCCGCTCTGGGTACTTGAACTGCAGGACCATTACATGAAGATCTTTACCGCCCTGTCGTTAAACGCTCTGACCGAGCAGGCCCAAGTCAGCCCCCGGCGTCGCCAACACCTCAGCATCCACCAAAGCTACCAGGAGCCCTGCCAGCGCCTTTTCAACGCGATCGAGCCCGACAGCTACATCCGCCCGCACCGGCATGCCACCGACCCCCGCGATGAGTTTTTGCTGGCGGTGCGTGGCGAGATGGCCTTGCTGACTTTTGATGACGCGGGCGCAGTGACCCATGTGCAGCGATTTGCCTCCGAAAAGTACGGCCCCGCCTTCGCCGCCGGCATAGAAGTACCAGCCAGCACCTGGCACACCGTGCTTGCCCTGCGACCGGGCAGTGTGTTGCTGGAAGTGAAGGCTGGACCGTTCGACCCCGCCCAACCCAAAGACCTCGCCGCTTGGGCGCCAGAGGAGGGCTCAAGTAGCGCAGGTGCGTACTTGAAGACACTGCGGGAGCGGGCCGCCTGATGAAAAGGGTGCTGGTCACTGGAGGGACCGGCTTCATTGGGATTCACACCACTCTGGCCTTGCTGCAATCGGGGGTGGACGTTGTGGTGCTGGACAACCTGTGCAACAGCGACGCTGTGTCCTTGCAACGGGTGGCAACGTTGGCGGGGCGAGAGCCTGTTTTTGTAGAGGGCGACATTCGCGACCGTGCACTGCTGGACCGCGTGTTTGCAGAGCGCAACCTCGACGCAGTGCTGCACTTTGCGGGGCTCAAGGCGGTGGGCGAAAGCATGGCGCAGCCGCTGCGTTACTTCGACAACAACGTCCACGGTAGCTTGGTGCTGCTACAGGCCATGGCGCACGCGGGCGTACGCAAGTTGGTGTTCAGCTCGTCGGCCATGGTGTACGGCGAGCCGGCGCCCATGCCTGCGCATTCCATTGATGGCGGACAGTGATTCCACGTTCATCGCGGACGGCATTCCAAGCGATGGCGGACACCCTGCGCTGGTGTCCTGAGTGACGGTGGCAATCGTATCCCAACTGTCCGGGATGGC
>NZ_JBIIGC010000002.1:0-296070 GCF_044236835.1 Rhodoferax sp. | reverse complement strand
CGCAAGGTCGCCTTGGGCGACATCAAGATCGCGCTGACCCGGATGGAGCCGGGCTCCCAGAAGGGTGCCAAGGGCGTGCACGTGGCCGACCTTGCGGAGTACATTGATGCACGAAGGGCAGCCGCGGTAAAGGAAGCCAAGCAGCTCGCCGGTGCTACGTGAGTGCTACAAAGACGGAGCCCAATCAGATTGATCGTTGATCTGATTGGGTTTTTTTCTATCTGTCGATACGGTCCATCATCGGCGCCACGCTCAGGCGCCAAGCCGAAATGCCTACATCATGCTGGGGACGGTCTCGATGTTCCATGTGTGGATTGCTTGTTCGTCCCAAGCTTACCCGCGAAAGCCACATTTCCAACGGAACCGACAAACCCTTTTGCCTAGACGGGCACGCTGCGAATGCGACCCACACTGACACGAACTGTCAGCGCAACTATGTCGTCACGCACCATGGCGCGGTGTTGTGTACCAAGCCCATCCAGATGGCCCACAGCGCGCTGGCGGCCAAGGCCGCACCGGCGAGGCGCACGCCCCAAGCGCCTTGTGCTGCGACCTGCTTCGTGCCTTGGATGCGGGCAAACCCAATCGCCTGCGTCGCATCACCGCGCAGCCTGAGCCAGAGCCAGGGGCCAATGGTCATGGTCACGCTGGTACCCAAGGCGAAGAGTGCCATCACCAACGCGCCCTGGACTACACCGCCAGCCATGGCCGCCAGGAGCACCGCCGAGTACAGCAGGCCGCATGGCAACAGCGCCCACAAGCTGCCCATCAGCATCGGGGTGCCGCCAGCTCCCAAGCCCAGCGCCTTGGCCCGCGCCCAAACGGCCCGGCCCGCCGACTCCAGCCACACCGGCTGCTGGGCCCGCCATAGCAGCACCAAACCCAGCACCGCGACAGCCACATGGAACAGCGTCCAGACCGGCCGCAAGGCCGCAGATTGCACCGTGAGCCAACCCAAGGCGTCCATAGACGCTGCGGCCAAGCCCCCCAACACCGAATAACCCAGCACACGCCCCAGCTGAAAACCCAGCAAGGCACTATTGCGGCGCGGCCCTGCAGCGCGGGCCATACCACCACACGCAGCACCGCACATGGCCACGCAGTGCGGCCCGCCGGCCAAACCCATGAGAAGCGCCGTCAGCGCCAAAGACCATTGCATCGGGCGATGCTAGATGATCTTGGAGAACTTGGCCCGGGTGCGATCGGTCTGCAAATAGCGGTCAAACACCATGGCCACGGCGCGCACGAAAAACCAACCTTTTTCTGTCACTTGAATGCCAGCCTCATCGACGACCACCAAGCCCTGCTCGGCTTGGGTTTGTAAGGCGGCAATCTCGGCTGCGAAGTAACTCTTGAAATCCATGAGGTACGACAGCTCCACCGACTCGAACTGCACATGCCCTTGGCACATCAGCGCCATGATGACGCTGCGGCGCACCAAATCGTCGCGCGATAGGGCTAGGCCACGTGCCGTGGGAAATTGTCCGTGGTCCAGGGCGTCGTAGTACTCCTCCAAAGTTTTGGCGTTTTGGCTGTAGGTGGCACCGATGCGGCCGATGCTGGACACACCAAGGGCGATCAGGTCGCAATCCGGCTGGGTGCTGTAGCCCTGGAAGTTGCGGTGCAGCCGGCCTTGCCGCTTGGCCACGGCCAACGCATCTTCGGGCACCGCAAAGTGGTCCATGCCCACGTACACATAGCCTGCGTCCATGAACCGGTGCATCGAGCGTGACAACATCGAAATCTTGGCGCCGCCGCTGGGCAGCTCCACGGTCGCAATGCGGCGTTGGGGCTTGAAGCGTTCCGGCAGGTGGGCGTAGGCGTACAAGGCAATGCGGTCGGGACGCAGCTCCACGACCTGCGCCAGTGTGCGGTCAAACGACTCGGGCGACTGCTGCGGCAGGCCGTAAATCAAGTCCACATTGATCGACTCAAAACCACGTTCCCGTGCTGCAGCCACCAGCGCGAAGACCTGCTCGGCCGGTTGCACGCGGTGCACTGCCTTCTGGACAGCGGGGTCGAAGTCCTGCACCCCAAAACTCAGGCGGTTGAAGCCCAGGCGGGCCAGGGTGTCCAGACGGCCCACATCGATGGTGCGCGGATCGACCTCGATGGAGTACTCGCCACCCGGTGCAAAGCTGAAGTTGCGCTTGAGCATGGCCATGAGCGCGCCCAGCTCGTCGTCGTTCAAAAAGGTCGGCGTGCCACCACCCAGGTGCAACTGGCTGACCGACTGGCCCAAGCCGATGCGCTGCGTGTGCAAGTCCACCTCGCGGCCCAGATAGCGCAGGTACTCGCTTGCCTTGTCATGGTGTTTGGTGATGATTTTGTTGCAGGCGCAGTAGTAACACAGCGACTCGCAAAACGGAACGTGCACATACAAGGACAACGGCTGTGCAAAGGCGGCCGCAGCGCTGCGGCGCTGCTCCAGCGCGCGTGCGTAGTCTTCGGGGCCAAACGCCTCGACAAAGCGGTCTGCCGTGGGGTACGAGGTGTAGCGTGGGCCGGCGACGTCGTAGCGGCGCAAAAGGTCATCGGTTACAAGGTCGGCGGCAGATTTCATGGTCACTCCAGAGCGGTTGGCACACTGTCTCCCAAAACCTGTTTTCCGCATTTGATGTGCATCAAGCTTGTTTTGCGCAGCAAGGAACATAATTGACGCGCATCAGGAAACAAATATGCAGGACCACACCACCAGCAAATCCGGCGAGGGCCATGCGTCCATTGCCATCCACACTGAGCACATTGCCGTCAACATGCATCCCAAAGCGATCAAGGTGGCGTGTTCCAACTGCAATTTGCGTGAGCTGTGTATGCCGCTGGGTCTGAGCCCGTCTGAACTTGAAAAAATCGACGACGTGGTGGCAAGCCGGCGCAAGGTCAAGCGTGGTACGGTTTTATTTCGCAACGGCGAAAAGTTCACCAGCCTGTACGCGATCCGCACCGGTTTCTTCAAAACCTGCATCGCCTCCGAAGACGGTCGCGACCAAGTCACAGGTTTTCAGATGGCCGGTGAGATCGTTGGCTTGGATGGCATCGTCAACGACCACCACACCTGCGACGCCGTGGCGCTGGAAGACGCCGAGGTCTGCGTCATGCCCTTTGACCGCATTGAAGAGCTGTCGCGCGAGGTCACTTCGCTGCAGCGCCATGTGCACAAAATCATGAGCCGCGAAATCGTGCGTGAGAACGGTGTGATGCTGCTCTTGGGCAGCATGCGCGCCGAAGAGCGTTTGGCCGCGTTCTTGCTGAACTTGGTGCAGCGACTGCATGCGCGGGGTTTTTCGCAGTCGGAGCTGGTGCTGCGCATGACGCGCGAAGAGATTGGAAGCTACCTGGGCCTCAAGCTAGAAACGGTGAGCCGAACATTCTCCAAGTTTGTCGAAGACGGCATCGTTGAAGTCAAGCAGCGCCATGTGCGCATCGTCAACACCGAGGCCCTCAAGGACATCGTCAACCCCAAAGTGTGCAACTAACGCAGCCGTTCCACAGGCTGCGCCGAATCAGGGCGCGCTGGTGGGCGCAACCACACCGGTTTGTGCGTGGTTTCGGGCCTTCATTGCGGGTGCCAGGCTCTTGGGGTCGTCGGCCAGAGACTGGTTGATCGCCATGCCCTTTTGGTAGTAGTTTTCGTCGAGCACCGGGTCGGGCCGGGTCATTGCCAGATACAGGGTGACGAAGCTGGCAAGCACCACCACCAGCGGCCCAGATACCACCAACCATACGTGGCCGAACTTCCACCACGGCAAGCCGTCCGGTGCGGATGGGGGCGAAGTGACATCAGACATAGAAACTCCTGGATTCAAAAGGGTTAGGCGCTTCAGCGCGGAACAATAAACACCGACTTTTCCGCGACCCGGGTCTGCCCGTCCTCGCTCTCGACCACGAACTCCATAGGGTGCGATCCGGCTTGGGCATTTTCATACGGCAGTTGCACCCGCACTGCGACCCAGCGCGATTCTGTTGGCGCAATCGTCACCGCGCCCTGCGACGCCAGCGCCAAGCCAGGCATGCCCTGCGCAGAGATATTCACTTGCTGCAGGGTTTCAGTGGCATTCATGATCTGCAAACGGTAGACGTTTTCAATGTTGCCGCCGGACACGATGCGTGCCAAAGCACCGCGGTCGCGCTCCACGTCCACCCGAAACGGTGGCCGCAACACCAGGCTCACCAGCATCGCCAGCACCACAGTGCCCAAAATGGCGGTGTACACCAGCACCCGCGGGCGCAGCACGTGGCGCAGGATTTGGCTGCGACTCCAATGCTGCTGCACCGCGTTTTCGGTGGAGTACTTCACTAAACCGCGCGCGTAGCCCATCTTGTCCATCACCGTGTCGCACACGTCGGCGCAGGCACCGCAGCCAATGCACTCGTACTGCAGCCCGTTGCGAATATCGATGCCGGTGGGGCACACCTGCACGCACAGGCTGCAGTCCACGCACGCGCCCAGGTTCAAGCCTAACGGGTCCGCCTTTTTGGAGCGTGCGCCACGCGGTTCGCCGCGTTGTGCGTCGTAGGTGACGATCAGCGTGTCCTTGTCGAACATGGCGCTCTGGAAGCGCGCATACGGGCACATGTGTTTGCACACCTGCTCGCGCATGAAGCCCGCGTTGCCGTAGGTTGCAAAGCCGTAAAACAAAGACCAAAAGGTTTCCCAAGAACTGAGTTGCAGTTGCACCAAGGCCCGCCCCAGATCCGCGATCGGCGTGAAGTAACCCACGAAGGTAAAGCCGGTCCACAGGGCAACAGCCAACCACATCAGGTGCTTGGCGGTCTTGCGGCCCAGTTTTTCGGCAGTCCACGGACCGGCATCGCGGCGCATGCGGGCAGCGCGGTCGCCCTCAGCCTTCTTTTCAAGCCACAGAAAAATCTCGGTGTATACCGTCTGCGGGCAGGCGTAACCGCACCACAGGCGACCCGCAACGGCGGTGAACAGAAACAGCGAGAACGCCGAAATGACCAGCAGCCCGGTCAGGTAGATGAAGTCCTGCGGGTACAGAACCAGGTTGAAGATGTAAAAGCGGCGTGCCCCGAGGTCGAACAAGACCGCCTGGCGCTGGCCCCACTCCAGCCACGGCAAGCCATAGAACACCAGCTGGGTCAAAAACACCATGCCCCAGCGCCACTGCGAAAAACCACCCGAGACACTGCGCGGGTAGATTTTTTTGTGCGCCTCGTAAAGCGAAATCATCTCGGCATCGGCACCGGGCGGCGGCTCGATCGGCCCCTTGTCTGGCGACGGGGCGATCGCGATGACTTTGCGGCCCGGTGGTTGTGCAGATGCCAAGCGGTGCTCCTAGACTGGCCGGCTTACTGCTTCGCAGTCGCGTTGTTCGACAGGCCCCAAACGTACGAGGTCAGCACATGGATCTGGGCCTCAGTCAGCTTGCCAGCTTGCGCGGGCATGGCATTGACTTTGCCGTTGACCACCATGTTGGTGATAGCGGCCTCGCCGTAGCCATGCAGCCAGATATCATCTGTCAGATTGGGCGCGCCCAGCGCGATGTTGCCCTTGCCATCGGCACCGTGGCAAGCTGCGCAAACGGCAAACTTTGCTTTGCCCAAGTTGGCGCGGACCGAGTCGTGCGGGCCACCCGAGAGGCTCAGCACGTACTGGGCGACATTCTTCACGTCGTCAGCGCCACCGACAGCCGCGGCCATCGGAGGCATCTGACCGATGCGTCCGTTGACCAGGGTCTCGGCGATCTTGTCGGGCGTACCACCGTGCAACCAGTCTTTGTCGGTGAGGTTGGGAAAGCTTTTGGCGCCACGCGCATCCGAACCATGGCACTGGGAGCAGTTGTTCATGAACAGGCGCTCGCCAATGGCCTTGGCCTGCGCGTCTTTGGACACATCTTCTGGGGGCATCGCCATGAATTTGGCGTACAGGGGTGCGACCTCGTCATTGCCCTTGGCCACTTCTTTTTCGTACTGGGCCTGCGAGGTCCAGCCGGTAGAGCCGGCAAAGGCGCCCAGGCCCGGGTACAGGTACAAATACACCGCACCAAAAACAATGGTGATGATGAACAAGCCCACCCACCAACGCGGCAAGGGGTTGTTCATTTCGCGCAGGTCGCCGTCCCAGACGTGGCCGGTGGTGTTGTCGTTGGCGGTCATGGCCTTGGCTTTGCCGCTGAACCACAGCAGCAAACCACAGGCTGCAATGGAGATGATGGTCAGACCGGCCACATAGACCGACCAGAAACTGCTTGTGAAGTCACTCATGATGGTTCCTTGTTCGCATGGTGGGGCGCTCAGTCCTGCTCAAACGGCAGGTTGGCGGCCTCGTGGAAATCGGCGCGGCGCCGCTTGGACCACGCCCAGACCCAGATACCGATAAAGACTGCAAAGCTCACCACAGTGGCCAGTGAGCGCAGGGTGTTGACGTCGAGTTCCATACATTGGGCTCCTTGCGTTTACTTAAGCGCCAAGCCCAGAACCTGGAGGTACGCGATGGTGGCCTCCAGCTCGGTCTTGCCTTTGACTTCGGCAGCTGCGCCTGCAATTTGCGCATCGGTATAGGGCACACCCACCTTGCGCAACGCACCCATGTGGGCCGCTATCGTGCCGTCATTAACTGGGGTGGTCGCAAGCCAGGGGTAGGCCGGCATGTTGGACTCGGGTACCACGTCGCGCGGGTTGATCAGGTGAATGCGATGCCATTCGTCGCTGTACTTGCCGCCCACGCGCGCCAGGTCCGGTCCGGTGCGCTTGCTGCCCCACTGGAACGGGTGGTCGTAGACCGACTCACCCGCCACCGAGTAGTGGCCATAGCGCAGTGTTTCGGCACGGAAAGGGCGGATCATCTGCGAGTGGCAGTTGTAGCAGCCCTCGCGGATGTACACATCGCGTCCTGCCAGTTGCAGCGGCGTGTAGGGCTCTACCCCCTTGATGGGCTGGGTGGTGGACTTCTGGAAGAAGAGCGGCACGATTTCGACCATGCCGCCTGCGAGCAGCACCACCAAAATCAGCACGATCATCAGGAAGTTGTTGGTCTCAATCTTTTCGTGAGACAAGCCGGAGGTTTGCTTGGCCATGGTGTTCTATCCTTTTAAGCGTGTGCAACCGTGGTGGGCACATCAACGTGCACGGCGCGGCCGCGGGAGACGGTCATGAAGGTGTTCCACAGCATGATGAGCATGCCGCCAAAGTACAGCAGACCACCCAAGAGGCGCAGCACATAGAAGGGGTAGGTGGCCTTCACGCTTTCCACGAAGGTGTAGGTCAGGGTGCCATCGGCGTTGATGGCGCGCCACATCAGGCCTTGCATCACACCGGCAATCCACATGGCAGCGATGTAGATCACGATGCCGATGGTGGCGGTCCAGAAGTGCACCTCAATGGCCTTGACGCTGTACATCTGCTTTTGGCCAAACAGCTTGGGGATCAGGTAGTACATCGAGCCCATGGTCACCAGACCCACCCAACCCAGGGCACCGGAGTGCACATGGCCCACGGTCCAGTCGGTGTAGTGGCTCAGCGCGTTGACGGTCTTGATGGACATCATCGGACCTTCGAAGGTGGACATGCCGTAGAAGGACAGGGACACGATCAGGAAGCGCAGGATCGGGTCATCGCGCAGCTTGTGCCAAGCACCCGACAAGGTCATGATGCCGTTGATCATGCCGCCCCAGCTGGGTGCCAGAAGAATCAGTGAGAACACCATACCGACCGACTGCGTCCAGTCCGGCAAGGCGGTGTAGTGCAAGTGGTGGGGACCAGCCCACATGTAGGTGAAGATCAGTGCCCAGAAGTGCACGATCGACAGGCGGTAGCTGTACACCGGACGGCCCGCCTGCTTGGGGATGAAGTAGTACATCATGCCCAGGAAACCGGCGGTCAGGAAGAAGCCCACCGCGTTGTGGCCGTACCACCACTGCACCATCGCGTCTTGCACGCCAGCGTAGGCGGAGTAGGACTTCATGAGGCCTGCAGGGATGGCTGCGCTATTGACCAGGTGAAGGATCGCGACCGCTAGGATGAACGCACCAAAGAACCAGTTGGCAACGTAAATGTGACGTACCTTGCGGGTGCCAATCGTGCCGAAAAACACCACCGCAAAAGCCACCCAGACCACCGTGATGAGGATGTCAATGGGCCACTCCAACTCTGCATACTCTTTGCCCGAGGTAAAGCCCAAGGGCAGCGAGAGCGCCGCGCAAAGAATCACCAGTTGCCAACCCCAAAACGTAAAGGCCGCCAACTTGTCGCTGAAGATGCGCACCTGGCACGTGCGCTGCACCACGTAGTAGGCAGTGGCAAACAAGCCGCAGCCACCAAACGCAAAGATCACCGCGTTGGTGTGCAGCGGCCGCAAGCGGCCATAGCTCAGCCACGGAATGCCGAAGTTGAGCGCGGGCCATGCCAACTGTGCCGCAATGATGACGCCGACCAGCATGCCGACCACGCCCCAGACCACCGTCATGATGGCGAATTGCCGAACGACGGTGTCGTTGTACCGATCGGCCTGCCTGTTTGGAAATTCCATAGTTACCTCTTCGTGTAATGGGCTAGGTGAAGTGTCTTTGCGAGATACAGCGCAGAGGTTGACCAAAGTCAAACGCGACGCACATTGATCGAACTTCTTTACGAGTCCTTCAAGATCCGTTGTCCTTCGGACTCGATGTCTTCAAACTGCCCGCGGTCAATCGCCCACCACAGGCCCGCGAGGATGAAAAACACCAAGACCACCGAGAGCGGAATCAACAAATACAAAATGTCCATGGTCGGTCCTTAGTTAGAGGGCAATGGGGATGCCAGACGCAGCGCGTTGACCACCACCAACAACGAGCTGGCCGCCATGCCCAGCCCCGCAAGCCACGCAGGCAAAAAGCCCAGCATGGCCAAGGGCACGCAGGCGGCGTTGTAGAGCAGCGCCCAGCCCATGTTTTGGCGCACCACGTGCATGGTCTTGCGCGCCAGCAACACGGCGGCCACCACCGATGTCAACTGGCTGCCAGACACCACCAAATCCGACTTGGCTTGGGCCAGAGGAACAGCGTTGCCAAAGGCGAAGGACACCTGCGCACCCGCCAACACCGGTCCGTCATTGAGGCCATCGCCCACCATCGCGACGCGGTGTCCGTCGCGTTGCAGCGCCCGCAGCACCGCCAGCTTGTCTGCAGGCGAGCAGCCGCCCCGCACATGGGAGGTGGTACCGGCTGTGCCAGCCTCGGTGGGCGCGCTAGCGCACAGCGCTGCGACAGGCCCGATAGGCCCAACTTGCCTGTCTACAAAACCTAAGGCGGCGGCTACGCGCGCCACCGACGCCTGGCCATCGCCCGAGAGCAGGTGAACATCAACGCCTGCAGTGCGCAGCGCCTGAAGCGCCTCCAACGCGTGTGGGCGCAACTCCTCTTGCAGCACAAAGGTGGCAAGCCAACCTCGATCGTCGGCCAAGTGAATGCACAACTGATCTCCGGTGTCGGGCGGCACACCACAGAAAGCAGCAGAGCCCAGGCGCATGCGCACCGCAGGCCCCGCGCCAAGAAACAGTTCGCCTTGCAGCCCCGCGCCCGGCGTTTCCACCACGCCATCGCAATGCCACCCACTGATCGCGCTTGGCGCTGTTTGAACGGCGGCGCGGACCAACGCGCGCGATGCAGGGTGCAGCGAATGCGCTGCCAGGGCCGCTGCCATGTGCAACACCTGCTGCGCATCGCTGCCTGCGCGGCTGCGCACGCCATCCAAACGCATGGCTTCACTGGTCAAGGTGCCGGTTTTGTCAAACACCACCGTATCGATGGTGGACAGCGCCTCCAATGCGCGCAGGTTGCGCACCAACACGCCCGAGCGGGCCAAGGCGCCGGCAGAGGCCAGCATGGCCGCCGGCGTGGCCAGCGAGAGTGCGCAGGGGCAGGTCACTACCAGCACCGCCACCGCAACCATCAGCGCGTGACCCGGGTCGGTAGGCCACCACCAGATGCAAGCGAACACAGCGGCCAGGAGCACCACCACCAAAAACGGCTTGGCGAGCCGGTCTACCAACTGTGCGCTGGCAGGCTTGGTGCTGGCGGCGCTTTCCATCAGGTCCACAATTTGCGCAAAGCGTGTGCCCTCGCCTACCACCTGCACCCGCACCAGCACGGTGGCTCCCAGGTTGTGGCTGCCTGCCACCACGGACTCACCTACACCCCGTCGCAGGGGCCGGGACTCACCGGTCAACAATGACTCATCCACGTCGGTCGCGCCATGCTCCAGTACACCGTCCGCGCAGAACGCCTCACCTGGATGCACCCGAATGCGGTCGCCCACCGCCAGGCGGCGGGCAGCCACCCTTTCGAAGTGGCCTGGTGTAGTTTCGCGCTCCACACTGTCGGGCAGGCGGTTCATCAGCGCTTCCAACGAGCCTGCAGTGCGGTCGCGCAAACGCAACTCCAGCCAACGCCCGGTCAACAGAAAAAACACAAACATGGTCAAGGAGTCGAAGTACACCTCCTTGCCAAAGATGCCTTGGGGCTCAAAGGTACCAGCGGTACTGACCGCAAAGGTGATGGCGATGCCCAGCGCCACTGGCAAGTCCATGCTGATGCGACCGTGGCGCAGGTCCCGCAGGGCGGCGCGAAAAAACGGCCCGCAAGAAAAAAGAATCACCGGCAAAGACAGCACCCAAGAGGCCCAGCGCAGCAGTTGCTCCATTTCCGTCGACAGGTCCCCGGGATGCGCAACATAGGCCGGGTAGGCATACATCATCACCTGCATCATGCACAGCCCAGCCACCAGCCAGCGCCACAGAGCTTTGCGGGTCTCGATCTGGCGACGCTCCTTGGCAAACAGGTCGTTGGCAGGGGTGGCACGGTAGCCGGCCTGCTGCACCGCCTGCATCCACTGCGAGGGCGTGGCCGCATCCGATGACCAGACGATGCGCGCACGTGCACTGGCTGCGCTCACCCGCGCGCTGATCACCCCGGGTACCGCTTGCAACGCCGCTTCGATGTCCAGCGAGCAGGCAGCGCAAAACATGCCCTCAACCACCACATTGGACTCCCAGCACTGGGGTTGGCTGGGTAATGCCCGACTGAACGCAGACCACTCGAGGGGGTCGTCCAGCAGGCGCAGCGCGTCTTCGCTGTACGGCGCAACTGTCGGCCGCACCGGTGGCGCGGACGTCGGCTCCGGTACTGCGGCAGGGTCCAGTGAGGCGGTGAACATGGCGCGAGTGTGCGCCCCACGGTATGGAGCAACCTTGATACACATCAAGACACGGCCGAGAAAGCAGCGTAACCTGCAACACCACAACAACCAAGGAAGCCACCATGTACCAACGCATCCTCGTCGCAACCGACGGCTCCAAACTGTCCAAGAAGGCCACCACCAGCGCCATCGCCTTAGCAGCCCTGTGCGGTGCAGAACTCACCGTGGTCAAGGTGGTGGCCCGCTACCCGCAAAGCTACTTTGAAGGTGGCGTGGCACTGTCCAACTTGGATGTGTCGGCGCTGGAGAAAGAATGGGTCGATGTCGCGCAGGCCGAAGTCGACGCGGTCAAGAAGGCTGCCGCACAGCGTGGTGTTCAGGCCAAGTCGATCGTGGTCAAGTCCGCGGTGGTGTCAGAAGCCTTGTTGGCAGCTGCCAAAAAGCACCAAAGTGACCTCATCGTTATGGCATCCCACGGCCGGAAAGGTATCAAGCGGCTGCTTTTGGGCAGCGAGGCACAGCATGTTCTTACCCATGCCAGCGTGCCGGTGCTGATCTTGAAATAAGCGTGCGCCCTTTCAGGGCGTCTCTTTCACTGCGCCTCGGAGAGGCAAGTGATGGTCATCGTTTGGTTGTGCAGCTCGCAGGGTGCGCTAGGCCCATGCGGTCCCATTTCCGCGTAGGCATACAAGCCGGCAAGTGTGACCTTGGGCCCCAGCACCCTGGCAACCGCTTCCAGCTCTTCGTTCACGCGCCCGCCCATCACCAACTTGCGTCCGACACAACTTACCAGCAGGGCCAGACCAGCGGCATCCGAGCCGGGCGTCTGTTCCTGCGCTGCACGAGCCGCTGTCGCCGCGCCATCGACCAAGGCGTCGGCACTGGCGTGCATCAGCCGCAGGTAACCGTTAGGGTCAATCTCGCCGGCCAGAGTCATGCTGCCGCGCTGCTCGTCTACACCCAGGATGGTGCGTATGAGCCCGACCTCGTTGTGGTCTTGGCCCAACATGGCAAAAGGAAACAACAGGCCAGACGAGGGCAGCGCCTTCGCATGCTGGCCAAGGTAGCGCTTGTAGACCGTTAGCGCCGGCTCGCCATCGAGTTCGAGCAACAGATTGTTGTCGCAACGGGTCACCTTGCGCGCTGGCCCGAAAGGTGACCATCCTCCAAATGAGCCACGCGACACCTGCAGGGCCTCGCCATACAGGCCCACGCAGGCAATGCGCTTGTCGCTCACGCCCTGGTTGTCAAGCACCCAGGTTTGTCCGAACGCAACCCCGTCGCCAGCCAAGCCTCCACCGACTTGCACGCCCGGCTCCAGCGATTCGACCAGACCGGCCAACACCGCGCTGCCATTGATCTGCACGCCCTGCCCTAACACCAACACCGCACGCAGGCCCTGCGGTGGCAGCTGTTGGGCCAGTCGCTGTCCGGCGGCGCGCGAGTCGACCATGCCATCGAGCTCTGTACTGGCTTGACGCACTTGCACATGGTCAAAGTGCAAAGCCGTCACCACCAAGGTGCCGTCGCTGACGCCTTGGCTTGAAATTTCACCTGCAGTAGAGCAGCCCAGGCGCTGCGCGCCGCTGAAAGCTTCGGCCAAGGCCGGGGCACTTTGGAACAGTATTTCTGGGGCGCCAAACACCAGAACGCACTGCGGTTCGCAGGTAGCAAGGGCTGAAAAATCAGCCGCCTTCAAGGCGCCACTGTGGAAAGTGGCCTGTTGAACTTGCATCGGGATGTTCCTTGTCGGCCGCAAAGCCTTTGCTGGAAATAATACGCTCGAAACGATCCAACGCCGAACAAAGTTATGCCGCAGCGCAGTGTGGCATCAGTTAGCGCGCAGCGTACCGGTCCCGCAGGACGTTTTTTTGCACTTTCCCCATGGCATTGCGGGGGAGCTCGTCCACCACATAGCAGCGCTTGGGCACCTTGAAGTTGGCCAAAGTGGACTTCAAGCGCGCGACCAGCGCCGCACTATCCAGCGACGTGCCAGGCTTGGGCACCACGACGGCGACACCCACCTCGCCAAAATCAGCATCCGGAACACCCACCAGCGCGCTCTCGGCAACGCCCTCGATGGCATTGATGTAGCCCTCGATTTCGGCTGGGTACACGTTGTAACCCCCGCTGATGATGAGGTCCTTGCTGCGCCCCACAATGGTCAGGTAGCCGTTGGCCGCGATGGTGCCTACATCGCCTGTCTTGAAAAAGCCGTCGGCAGTGAACTCTTGGGCGGTTTTGTCGGGCATGTTCCAGTAGCCGCGAAACACGTTGGGGCCCTTCACTTCGATGCCACCAATTTCTCCGGGTGGCAGTGTGCCGCCGCCCTCGCCTGCGATACGCAACTGCACGCCGGGAAGCGGCTTGCCCACCGTGCCACCCAGGCGCTCGCCGTCGCTTAAGCGGCAGGGGTTGGAGGTGAGCATGACGGTTTCGCTCATGCCGTAGCGCTCCAAAACTGCATGTCCCGTGCGCTCCTGCCATTGCACAAAGGTGTCCAGCAGCATCGGCGCAGAACCGGACACAAAGAGGCGCAAATTACGCACTGCGGCCCGGTTCAGACCGGCCTCAGCCAGCAGCCGCACGTACATGGTTGGCACACCCATGAATACGGTCGCCTGCGCCATCTGCGCCAGCACGGACTTGGGATCGAACTTCGCGCACCACAGCATCTTGCTGCCATTGATAAGCGCGCCGTGGATGGCGACGAACAAGCCATGCACATGAAAAATCGGCAATGCATGGATCAGCACATCACCGCCCTGCGCATCACTGCGCCAATCCCAGTAGTCCTTGAGTACCAGCGCGTTGCTGCGCAAATTGCCATGCGAGAGCATCGCACCCTTGCTCCGGCCGGTGGTGCCGCTGGTGTAGATGATGGCGGCGAGGTCTTCGTCTTTGCGCACAGCCACCTGGTGCTGCCGGGAACACTGCGCGGCACGCTCCAGTAAGGAGCCGGTACGGTCGTCGTCCAAGGTGAACACATAGCGGGTACCGGACTGGAATGCGAGCTTGCTCAACCAGCCGAAATTGCGAGCCGTACAGACCACCACGGCCGGCTGTGCGTCGGCCACAAAGTAGGCCATCTCTGCGCTTTGGTAGGCGGTATTGAGCGGCAGGTACACCAACCCAGCGCGCAGCGTGGCCAGGTACAGCACCAGGGCTTCGACCGACTTCTCCACCTGCACCGCCACCCGCGACGAGGGGGGCAAGTCCAGCGACTCCAGCAGATTGGCCACCATCGCAGTGGCATCCATCAGGTCTTGCCAGCTGTAATGCAAACCGGTGTCGGTCTGCACCGCGCAGCGCTGGGTGTCGGTGGGAAACTGCGCCAACAAGGCGGCGAACAGGTTGGCGTTGTCGGCTTCGTCAAGGCCAGGGTTGCACGCCGAACCGGGCGTACCAAGGTGCGATGTCAGGTTCATGGCTCGTCATCTGTCAGTTAAGGAGCCCAGTGGGCCAAGGGCGCCCATGGGCCAAACGAATCGCTGGCGTGCGCCCGCAGGCACACACCGCGCCCGGAATCAGTCCAGCTTGGCGCCAGAAGACTTCACGACCACCGCCCAGCGCTTAACCTCGGCGCTGACAAAAGCGGCAAACTGTGCCGGGCTGAGGCGTCCGAACTCGGCACCGTTGTTGGCCCAGGCAGTTTTGATCTCGTCGGCGGCTGCTGCCTTGTTGACTTCTTCGATCATGCGCGCCTGCACATCTGCCGGGGTACCCTTCGGAGCCCACAGGCCGTACCAGGTGGTGACGGTGTAGTCCGGCAAGCCCAACTCTGCGGCGCACGGCACGTCCGGGAAGGCCGGGTTGCGCTTGGCGCCCGAGACCATCAAGGCCTTGATGCGACCGCCCTTGATGTGGGCGGCCGAGGAACCCAAACCATCAAACATCATGTCGATCTGGCCACCCACCAAGTCGCGCAGCGCCGGTCCAGCCCCTGTGTAAGGGATGTGGGTGATAAAGGTTTTGGTTTGCAACTTGAACAACTCGCCAGCCAAATGGTGTGAGGTGCCCGTGCCCGCCGATCCGTAGTTGAGCCGGCCCGGGTTGGCCCTGACCTGTGCCAAAAAGGCCTTGTAGTCACCCGGCACGTTCTTGGGGTTGACCACCAGCACCTGCGGCACATTGGCCAACAAGGCTAACGGGATGAAATCCTTCTCGATGTCGTAGTCCAGCTTGGGGTACATGCTGGGTGCGATAGCGTGGTGCACCGCGCCCATAAAGAAGTTGTACCCGTCAGGCGCAGCGCGCGCGGCCAGGCCCGCACCCAAAGTTCCTCCAGCGCCGCCCTTGTTATCAATTACCAGCTGGGTGCCAGTGGCTTTGGAGAAGTACGCCGACCACGGACGGGCAAACGCGTCGGTACCGCCTCCCGCCGGGAAGGGCACCACCAAGTTGACGGGTTTGGCGGGCCAGCGGGCCAGCGCCTGCGCCTGCGCCTGCGCACGCCACGGCGCTGCCGCCAAAGCCACCCCGGCAGCCACTGCGCTCAGCACCTGGCGACGACGCAACGCGGTCACACCAGATCCAAAACTTGTCTCTTCTTGCATATCTGTCTCCTACTTTATTGCTATACAAAAACCACTGACACATCGCACCAACTACCCACTGCGACGGCCTGCCCAGAGCCAGACCGCCAGACCCAATGCCACCATCGGCACACATAACCACTGACCCATGCTCAGGCCCAGTGAGAGCAAACCGAGGTAGGCATCGGGCTCACGAAAATACTCAGCGATAAACCGCAGTACACCGTAGCCCACCAAAAACGCAGCGGCCACCTGCCCCCGTTTCGGTCCGGTGCGAGCATAGAGCCACAGCACTAGAAACAACAAAATCCCTTCAAGGAGGAATTGGTACACCTGCGACGGGTGGCGCGGCATGGGCCCGGCTGCCGCAAACACCATGCCCCACGGCAGCGTGGGGTCCGCAACCCGTCCCCACAACTCGCCGTTAATGAAGTTACCCACCCGCCCCGAGGCCAGTCCAGTGGGAACACAGGGCGCAACAAAATCCGCAACTTGCAAAAACGGCTTCTTGCGCGAGTAGGCAAACCACAGCATCGCCACCACCACGCCGAGCAGTCCGCCGTGAAAACTCATGCCACCCTGCCAGACCGCAAAAATCTCCAGGGGGTGCGCCGCGTAGTACGCCGGCTTGTAAAAGAGGCAGTAGCCTAGGCGGCCACCCAGCACCACGCCAAGCACCCCGAGAAAGAGAATGTCTTCAACGTCTTTGAAGCGCCAGGCAGCAGCACCAGAGAGTCCTGCGTAGGGAGCATGCCGCAAACGGCGGTATCCCAAATACATGAACAAGCCAAACGCAACCAGGTAGGTCAGTCCGTACCAATGCACGGTCAGTGGACCCAATTGAATGGCTACGGGATCGATGTGCGGGTGTATCAGCATGCCAGGCATTGTGCCCGCAAGCAGCCAAGTCCCAAGCCTGTCCGGGGCGATGCGGGTCATGTAAAAATAGCCTGCACCCGGTGGCACCAGCCCCCATAGACATACCAAGAGA
Source organism: Rhodoferax sp. (assembly GCF_044236835.1). Classification (GTDB taxonomy): domain Bacteria; phylum Pseudomonadota; class Gammaproteobacteria; order Burkholderiales; family Burkholderiaceae_C; genus Allorhodoferax. The sequence goes on along the minus strand of NZ_JBIIGC010000002.1, from coordinate 279,411 downwards.
CAACACCATGGACACCAAGCCTGTCATCCTCAACCCCCGCAGCAAAAACATCACCGAGGGAAAGTCCCGCGCACCGAACCGGTCCATGTACTACGGCATGGGCTACGCAGAGAGCGACTTCAAAAAACCCATGGTGGGCGTTGCCAATGGCCACAGCACGATCACACCGTGCAACAGCGGCTTGCAGCGGCTGGCAGATGCGGCGATTGAAGGTATCAAGGAAGCCGGTGGCAATGCGCAGGTTTTTGGAACACCCACAATTTCCGATGGCATGGCCATGGGCACCGAAGGCATGAAGTACTCCTTGGTCAGCCGCGAGGTGATATCGGACTGCATCGAAACCTGCGTGCAAGGCCAGTGGATGGACGGCGTGCTGGTGGTGGGCGGCTGCGACAAGAACATGCCAGGCGGCCTGATGGGCATGCTGCGCGCCAACGTGCCGGCTATCTATGTATATGGCGGCACCATCTTGCCGGGCCACTACAAGGGCAAAGACCTCAACATCGTCAGCGTGTTCGAGGCCGTGGGCGAAAACGCCGCCGGACGCTTGAGCGACGAAGACCTGCACCAGATCGAACTGCGCGCCATTCCCGGCACCGGCTCCTGCGGCGGCATGTACACCGCCAACACCATGAGCTCTGCCTTCGAGGCGCTGGGCATTTCGCTGATGTACTCCAGCACGATGGCGAATCCGCACGACGAGAAGATGAACTCCGCCAAGGAGTCGGCCAAGGTGCTGATCGAAGCCATCAAAAAAGACATCAAGCCGCGCGACATCGTGACCCGCAAGTCGATTGAAAACGCAGTGGCCGTCATCATGGCCACCGGCGGCTCGACCAATGCGGTGCTCCACTTTTTGGCCATCGCCCATACGGCAGGGGTGGAATGGTCCATCGACGACTTCGAGCGCGTACGCAAGAAAACGCCGGTACTGTGCGACCTCAAACCCAGTGGCAAGTACCTAGCCGTAGATCTGCACCGCGCCGGCGGCATTCCGCAAGTGATGAAGACCCTGCTTGCCGCTGGCTTGCTGCATGGCGACTGCCTGACCATCACTGGCCAGACGGTTGCCGAGGTGCTCAAAGACATTCCGGAGGTGCCCCGCGCCGACCAGGATGTGATCCGGCCGATCAACAACCCGATGTACGCCCAGGGCCACTTGGCCATCCTCAAGGGCAACCTGTCGCCTGAGGGCGCGGTGGCCAAGATTACCGGCCTGAAGAACCCCGTCATGACTGGTCCGGCGCGCGTGTTTGATGACGAGCAGTCCGCACTGGCTGCGATCCTTGACGGCAAAATCGTCGCTGGCGATGTGATGGTGCTGCGCTACCTGGGCCCCAAGGGTGGGCCTGGCATGCCGGAAATGCTGGCACCTACCGGCGCCTTGATTGGCGCTGGCCTGGGCGAAAGCGTGGGGCTGATTACCGATGGCCGCTTTTCGGGTGGCACCTGGGGCATGGTGGTGGGCCACGTGGCGCCAGAGGCAGCTGCGGGCGGCACCATAGCGTTCGTGCAAGACGGCGACCGCATCACCATTGATTCGCGCGCCCTGCTGCTGGAGCTGCACGTGTCAGACTCCGAGATCGCTGCACGCCGCGCCGCCTGGACCGCACCCAAGCCGCGCTACACCCGCGGCGTGCAGGCCAAGTTTGCCTTCAATGCGTCCACCGCCAGCAAAGGCGCGGTGCTGGACAACTTCTAAACGTTGGGTCGAGCGATGGGAGAGATAAACATGCAATCCAAGTGGCTGACTACCTTGTCGCTTTGCGCTCTGATGTTTGTTGCCCTGCCAGCTCGCGCAGACCGCGCGCTGGCCACTGCAAAAAACTGCATGAGCTGCCATGCAATGGAGCGCAAGTTGGTGGGACCCGCGTTCAAGGACGTCGCGGCCAAGTACCGCGGAGACAAGGCAGCCTCCGACCGCTTGACCCAAAAAATCATGGAAGGCGGCGTCGGCGCCTGGGGCAAAGTACCCATGCCCTCCAACCCCCAAGTGAGCGAGGCGGAAGCCAAACGCTTGGCGGCATGGGTGCTGAGCCAGTAGCCTACGCCGCTTGGCTGCGGCGCCCCAGACCATTTTGGCCAGGGTCGCAGCCTCAGAGTAGCAGCCTTAGTAGGCCTGGCCAAGCTGGCTGAGAATGGCTGGGTTCTCCAAGGTGGAGGTGTCTTGGGTGATGCTTTCGCCCTTCGCAATCGAGCGCAGAAGGCGGCGCATGATCTTGCCGGAACGGGTTTTTGGCAGGTTCTCGCCAAAGCGGATGTCTTTGGGCTTGGCGATCGGTCCAATCTCTTTGCCCACATGGTCGCGCAACTGCTTGGCAATGGCCTTGGCTTCATCGCCCACCGGTAGCGGGCGCTTGAGCACCACGAAGGCACACACAGCCTCGCCGGTGGTGTCGTCCGGGCGTCCCACTACGGCGGCCTCGGCCACCAACTCGGTGCAGCTCACCAAGGCCGACTCAATCTCCATGGTCCCCATGCGGTGGCCCGACACGTTGAGCACGTCGTCGATGCGGCCGGTGATGGTGAAGTAGCCGGTCTTGGCGTCGCGGATCGCACCGTCGCCTGCCAGGTAGTACTTGCCCTTGAAGTCGTCGGGGTAGTAGCTTTTCTTGAACCGCTCCGGGTCGCCCCAGATGGTGCGGATCATGGACGGCCAAGGCTTCTTGACCACCAAAATGCCGCCCTGCCCGTTGGGCACGTCTTTGCCGGTTTCGTCCACGATCGCTGCCTGGATGCCGGGGAAGGGCAGCGTGCAGGAACCCGGCACCATGGGCGTGGCACCCGGCAGCGGCGTGATCATGTGGCCGCCGGTTTCGGTTTGCCAGAAGGTGTCCACGATGGGGCACTTGCTGCCGCCCACATGCTTGTAGTACCACTCCCAGGCGGCAGGGTTGATGGGCTCGCCCACCGAACCGAGCAGGCGCAAACTGGAGAGGTTGTAGCTCTTGGGGTGCACAGCGTCGTTGGCTTCGGCTGCTTTGATCAGCGAGCGAATAGCGGTGGGCGCGGTGTAGAACACGGTGCACTTGTGGTCTTGGATCATCTTCCAAAAGCGCCCTGCGTCCGGGTAGGTGGGCACGCCCTCGAACACGATTTCGGTGCCGCCCAAGGCCAAGGGGCCGTAGGCAATGTAGGTGTGGCCAGTGACCCAGCCGATGTCGGCAGTGCACCAAAACACATCGTCGGCTTTGAGGTCAAAGGTCCACTTTGTGGTGAGCGCCGCGTGCAGCAAGTAGCCACCGGTGGAATGTTGCACGCCCTTGGGCTTGCCGGTGGAGCCCGAGGTGTAGAGCAAAAACAGCGGGTGCTCGGCCTCAACCCATTCGGGTTCACACACGCTGGACTGACCAGCCACCAGATCGTCCATCCATATGTCGCGCCCGGCAGTCATGGCAATGGCGGCGCCACTGCGCTTGACCACCACCACGTTCTTGATGGAGTCGCAGCCACCCAGACCCAGGGCCTCGTCCACGATGGACTTGAGCGGCAACTGCTTGCCGCCGCGCACCTGGTGGTCGGCAGTGATCACTGCCACCGCGCCGGTGTCTTCAATGCGGTCGCGCAGGCTTTGGGCTGAGAAGCCACCGAACACCACCGAGTGGGTTGCGCCAATGCGGGCGCACGCCTGCATGGCGGCCACGCCGTCGATGGACATGGAGATGTAGATCACCACGCGGTCACCTTTTTTGACGCCGATGGAGCGCAGGCCGTTGGCGATTTGGCTGGTCCGTGCCAGCAGGTCTTGGTAATTGATCTTGGTAACTTCGCCGCCGTCAGCCTCGAAAATGATGGCGGTCTTTTGGCCTAGGCCTTTTTCGACGTTGCGGTCCAGGCAGTTGTAGGAAACGTTGAGCTTGCCGTCCGCAAACCACTTGAAGAACGGCGCATTGCTCTCGTCCAGAACCTGGGTGAAAGGCACCTTCCAGGTAACAAACTCCTTGGCCAAGCGGCCCCAAAAGCCTTGGTAATCGGCATCGGCTTCTTCGCACAACGCTTGGTAGGCGGCCATGCTGGGGATGGCCGCATTCTTGGCAAACTCAGCACTGGGAAGATAGACCACGCTGTCGGTGTCGCCTGTTGTATTCATAGGGTGTCTCCTCGGTTAATTCAAACTGGGCGCATGGTGGTGCCACCCACTTACAACTCACTGACTTGAGAGCCGCAGCGGACCGTCAGCGCGCAGTTGGGCAGATTGGCTAAACTCGTGTGAATGCCCCTAGACATCCTACCGCCAAGACACTGACCCATGACAATATCCATTCGACAAGTAGACCTGATTGAGTCCATTGCAGCGGCCTTGCAATACATCAGCTACTACCACCCCGCCGACTACATCGCGCACTTGGCGCGCGCTTACGAGCGCGAGCAAAGCCCGGCAGCCAAAGATGCCATCGCGCAGATCTTGACCAACAGCAAGATGAGCGCCACCGGCCACCGCCCGATCTGCCAAGACACCGGCATCGTCAATGTGTTTTTGAAAGTGGGCATGGATGTGCGCTGGGAAGGCTTTACCGGCAGCCTGGACGACGCCGTCAACGAAGGCGTGCGCCGCGGCTACAACCACCCCGACAACACTTTGCGCGCCAGCGTGGTGGCCGACCCCGAGTTCTTGCGCAAGAACACCAAGGACAACACGCCCGCGGTCATCTTCACCGAGATCGTGCCAGGCAACACGGTGGAGGTGACGGTTGCTGCCAAGGGCGGCGGCTCGGAGAACAAAAGCAAGATGATCATGCTCAACCCCGGCGACTCGGTGGTTGACTGGGTGCTCAAAACCGTGCCCACCATGGGCGCGGGCTGGTGCCCGCCGGGCATGCTGGGCATCGGTATTGGCGGCACCGCAGAGAAGGCGGTGCTGATGGCCAAGGAAAGCCTGATGGACGACATCGACATGTACGCGCTGCAGCACAAGTCCAGCAGCGGTGCCGCCCTCAGTCCAGTAGAGAACATGCGGCTGGAGTTGTACGAGAAGGTCAACGCCCTGGGCATCGGCGCCCAAGGCCTGGGCGGCCTGACCACGGTGCTTGATGTCAAGATCAAGATGTACCCCACCCACGCCGCCAGCAAGCCGGTGGCCATGATCCCCAACTGCGCAGCCACCCGCCACGCCCACTTTGTGATGGATGGCAGCGGCCCGGTGTACCTAGACCCACCTTCGCTGGACCTGTGGCCCGACGTGCATTGGGCGCCCGACTACCAAAAAAGCAAGCGGGTAGACCTCAACACCCTGACCAAAGACGAAGTAGCCAGCTGGAAGCCTGGCCAAACCCTGCTGCTCAACGGCAAGATGCTGACCGGCCGCGACGCCGCCCACAAGCGCATCCAACAAATGCTGGCCAAGGGCGAAAAGTTGCCAGTGGACTTCACCAACCGCGTCATCTACTACGTGGGCCCGGTGGACCCGGTCGCAGGCGAAGCGGTTGGCCCCGCCGGCCCCACCACCGCCACCCGCATGGACGGCTTCACTGAAATGATGCTGGCGCAAACCGGCCTGATCTCCATGGTGGGCAAGGCCGAGCGCGGACCGGTGGCTATCGAAGCCATCAAGAAGCACAAGAGCGCCTACCTGATGGCCGTGGGCGGCGCGGCCTACCTGGTCAGCAAGGCCATCAAGCACGCCGAGGTGGTGGGCTTTGCCGACCTGGGCATGGAAGCCATTTACGAGTTTGATGTGGTGGACATGCCCGTCACTGTGGCGGTAGATGCCGGCGGCACCAGCGCCCACACGACCGGCCCGGCAGAGTGGCAAAAGAAGATTGCCACCGGCGAATTCAAAAACATCAACATCCAGTCGGTCTGATCCCTTGGCCGCTCGCGAAGTAGAGCACCGCCCCATCGGCGTGTTTGACAGCGGCGTGGGCGGCCTGAGCGTGCTGCAGGCGCTGCAAGCCGAGCTGCCGCATGAACGCTTTGTGTATGTGGGCGACCAAGGGCACGCACCCTACGGCGAGCGCGACGATGCGCACGTCTTGGCGCGCTCCCGCGCCATCACCGATTACCTGCTGCTACACCACAGCATCAAGGCCTTGGTAGTGGCCTGCAACACCGCTACCGCCGCCGCCATTTGGCACCTGCGCGCGGCCTACCCCACCTTGCCCATGGTGGGCGTGGAGCCGGCACTCAAACCCGCAGCAACGCAAACCCGCACTGGCGTGGTGGCCGTCATGGCCACGCGCGGCACGCTGCAAAGCGACAAGTTCAAAGGCCTTTTGTCCGGACTAGCGGGTACGACGCAATTCCGGCTGCAGGCATGTGACGGTTTGGCCGACGCCATCGAGCGCAACGACGTCGAGCGCATCCAGGCGCTGTGCGTCACCTACACCCAGGCATTGGGCCCGTTTGGCACCGCAGACGGCCAGGCCGACGTACTGGTGCTGGGCTGCACCCACTACCCCTGGATAGACCCGCTGCTGGAGTCGCTGGTGGGCGCGGCCATCCCCCGCATCGACGCGGGCGCACCCGTGGCCAAACAAACCCGCCGGGTGCTGCAGGACCATGGGCTGTCGGCAAGCACCGACACACACGCTAGCCCGTTGTTCACCCCCTTAGCGAGCAAGTCTGTCGGCGTGCACGATGCAAGTCCTGCCACCATGACGACCTGCGCGTCGACGCTGTTCTGCTCCACTGGCGACCCATCAGCGCTGCAAAACGCTGTAAAGCGCTGGCTTCACTGCAATGTGGAAGTGACACCGATCAGCGTTTGAGCGGCGCGGTAGGAAGATAGGCTGGGCGCGGGGCACCGCTTGGACAGTTCATGGATGTGCGGAGCAATCGATGCACAAGGTAGTTCCTCAACGTCCGCGCCAATTGTTCCCCACTGATTCCCCCACTTTGCGCCAGCGCAGGTCAGCAGGCCCGCAGCAACCACAAAAAGGCGGCGTGTGCGTTGGCCAATAAACTGGCGCGCATTTGCTACGCCACGCTCAGGGACAAGAAGCCGTTTGGCGAGCAGACAGTGCGCCTGAGCAAGAAGATCAACAGGGAGAGTTTGAGACCATCATGGCCGACCGGGTTCGCCCCATACCGACAGACGCCAATAACTCTTGTGGCAGCTTGCCTGCCGTTTGTAACGACTGGCGCATCGGTAACGCAGATTCCATGTCGGCACGGACCACACCAGAGTCCACTTTAGATGCCGGATATACGACTGCAGGCGCATCCCCAACAGCCAAACTATCGGTCAGTTTCTTGCGCTTGTGGGGGAGTCCATATATGAAAGGTTAGGCCTCAGCGATTGGCAGACCCTTGAGAATGCTTCAAGGGAGTTGCCAAAGTGCTTGATAGTTAATGATCGGCCTCTCGAACTCAGCGCCGAGTGCGATGAACTCTTTGGCGAGTTCTCCCATCTCCGGCAAGGTTGCCATAGCTTGTGCATGTTCAAGCGTATCCCAGACGCTGACATTGATCATGGTCAACGATGACTCGTCGGTGGCAGCGTAGTAGTTCAAACAACCAGGGAGTCTCTTGATTGCAGGAATGAGTGTCCTTCCTGCATCAGCCATTCGCTTTGTGAATTCATCGTGTGACACGGCCGGGTAACTTCCTTTGGAGATGCGAACGTACATTTGGGTATTCCTTCTTGGCGTAACGGCTCGAAAAGGCGTGAATCTTGAGGCCTAACGTAGAAGTCACCGGCGCTGCGCGGCTTTATCGCGCAGCGTCCGTGTGGACTGCCGGGTTGGGCACTTAGCGCGGATAGAGACGTTTTTCAATTTCGACCTCAAACCACTCAACGAAGCGCTCTGCCTCAGCCAGTGCCACCAACAACTTTTCAGCGGTAACGTGCAGCGTAGGTGGCATGAGCCATGACTTTTCACATTCGTCGGAATCTGCGAGCAGAACAGCTTCCCGTTCATCAACAAAGAATGGGTGATGGATTTTTTCAAGGTCTGCATCAGCGTACTGGGCGCGACGACTAATTATTGAGGCCGGATGCTCGATACGGTTTCGCGCTAGAACAACCTCGCTAAGCATTTGAAGATTGGCTGGCACGACATCGAAGTCGATGGACAGGCGACTGGAAAAATGAACTATGTAGCCTCTTAGCCAGCCGTTTTTCTTGAATTCCGACTTCTTGAGTGACTCGTCGACAGGGTGGCCACTTTCCCGTTCCCAAGCTTTCAAATAGAGGTGTAGGGATGCAGCAAGCATCGAGATGCACGAATACGCGAGTACATGTAAAGACTCATCGGCTTCCAGCCATTCCTCGAGAAAGGGAGGCTCGCCATCTTCACTGTATGGCGACATAAAGGGATCTTCGCCAGTCTCAATTTTCTGTTTGCGCTCAACGTATGGTGCCGAAGCAACCGCATATAGCTGGCGAATGAACGCGATTCGCTGGGTCAAGAAAAAACGCACGTCCACTCGCCCGCTCCTGATGGGCTTCTAGCGCCTGCGAATACAAACGCCGTCAATAGCACCGCGGTCTTTCAAACACTTCGACCCCGGACCGCAATCGGTGTCAAACGAGCATGTATTTCCGTATGTGCGGTTTGGATCAAGGGGAGCGGAAACAGGCTCCCGGTCGTTCTTGTTGCCAGGGGAAATTCCTCCGGCGCAGATACCATAAATATCCCCACGGCCTTTGAGGCACTTACTGCCGGGGCTGCAGTCCGTATCAAATGAGCAAGCAAGTGAGATTGCAGGTGCAAAAAATACAACTGTGAAAAGTGCCTTGATGAGTTTCATGCTGCCTCCTCATAAAGTGCCCAACGTGAAGGTGAGCTGACGCCGTAGGCGGTCCGCTCGAATGACATGTTATGCAGAGCCGCAACGGATGCGACCGTTTGGTGCATAGCGAGCTCGTTCACCATCCGATCTCTCCGTCGCTCACCTCGTGACCAGCTTCCACAACCGGCAAGCCTCCACCGCCGTCAGGCGCTGGCTCGACCTTCGACGTTAGAAACACCTCAGTAATTCGCCGACGGCTGAACGAATGCGAGAGATGGTCCCCCCAGATTTGCGCGCTGGCCTCCGTTGTCGCAACCACCACGAAGCACGCGGGCCATTCAAAGTCCTGGTCTTCAGGTAACGCACAGGTATCGCGGAACCAAGCGGTGTAGAGATAGCGAGCAGTTTCAGAGCGCTGCATAACGTTTGAATTCAGCCGACCAGCCAGCGAAGCTGGCGCAGGTCGGCTGCAATGAGAGGTTATGCCGCTTGACGCAGCCAGTCATTGAACCACTCCGTGGGGATCAGCACTTGCTCGAAGTCTCCGGCCCGCAGTTCATCAATTGAATATGTGTTGGCCAAGTAGAGGTCCCACTGAGTTTCAACATCAGTGAGGATTGGAAGCAACTTCTCAATTTCAGGTTCGGGGTCAATTTCAAGATATTGACACCAGAACCTGTCGCACCACTCTGCGATTGCCTTGTGAGAGTACGGAGATGACTCAGGTACCGCCCCCCACTTGAGCATCTGAATCGCAGCTTCGCGGGTGAAAGGCATGTCCGCTGGCTTACTCAACTGCACTTCGCGCTCCTCCTACTCATGCGGCATAACGTCGCCGCTCAGCCGACGCCGAAGGCGGTCGGATGGAGCGGCCTGTTAGGCTTTTGAGTGATAGTCAGCATAAGCAACTCCATGACCGAGCGACCAATCCATGCGTGAATTTTCAACCAGTGCAACCATGATGTCGTCTGCTCGAAAGCCAGCTTGCACTGCTCTGTCAGCAATGTGACGGAATAGTGCTCGTTTCTGATCATCTGTGCGCCCGGTCAAAAAAACTATTTCAGCGATGCAAGCATCGTTGGAGCGGTTTACACCTCCGAAATGAGGGTCAAGAACAATTTCTTCGGCTTCAAAGCGAGAAATTAGTTGAAAAAGATCGTTCGGCGGAACATTGCAAGTCTTCACTAGCCCATCTTGAACCGCCTCGGCAAGGGCTTTTACCTTGCTTATTGAGAGGTGCTTTGGGGCTGATATTTTGGTGAGTGGCATATAGACAGTGAATTTAACCCTTCTGCGACAGCAATGTCACGCCGAGCGAATGGAGCCCGGGCATCGGCTCATCTTCAAGGTTGTAGGCAAGGCTCAAGAAAGAAAACCATCACCGAATCTACTTGACGAAAGGGGAAGTCCCACTAGAGGGGTTAGGCGTCACTTCATGACTCGTCCCAAAGTGGCTCAGTCGCACTTCAATGCCTGTAGAAATGGCTCGGCAGCGAAGCCACCATAAACGGTCAGCACTTCCGTCGAGTGATTGTCAGCCAAGAGACCGCTGCTTTCGATTTGCCTAACCACTTCCGCGTATTCATGAGACGCTTCGGCTGCGAGTATTGCCTCCTCCGACATCCAAGCGGTAATGGTCACACACTGGGTATCTGTCCTTGTAAACATGACGCCGACACATCCGGGGCGAGCTCGCAACATTGACAGTGATTTCGTGTTGGCGAAGACCTCAAGTTCTTGGCCTTTCCCAGGGGTAAGGCCAACTGTCCATATTCGAATGAGCATGATTGAACGTCAGTAGTAAAGGGGGTTGTTTAGGTCGAGCTGGTGGTGCGGTCGCGTTTGTGAAGCCTAACTTTGATATATCCCGCAATTTTGCGGGATAACAAGGGAGGCAGTCAGATAACGTGGTTCGTTGTTCATCAAAAAACCTCTTGTTTTCATGGACTTACAGCACTATACTGTATTTAAGTACAGTTATATTGAATCCGACAAAGTCGCCGCTCCCGTTGTGCGCTCAGTTCGGGTGCTTGACCAACTTAGAGAGCGCATTCGGTACCTTCACTATAGCCTTCAAATCGAAAAAGCCTACTTGTACTGGGCACGGTTTTTCATCTGTTGGCACGGACGCAACGGCTCCATGCGCCACCCATCGACAGGCCCTCAAATGGATGAATTCCATTGGCCGTCCGCCAGAGCGCAAGCGTGTGCCTGTCGTACTCACGGTGCCACAGGTGCAATCGGTGTTGGGCTTGATGGACGGGGTTGAAGGCACCCTGGCCAAGCTTCTGTATGGCACAGTAATGCGCTTGGCTGTCATGCCGCATGCTTTGGAAGCCAAGTACCCGCGGGCCGGACAGTCGTGGGCTTGGCATTGAGCGATTCTCCGCTTTGGGTCCTGTCTAGCTTGAGGGAAGCACATGCTGACTTGAGCCGAGGGCTAGGGGGTGAACACCATCCGACTGGTCAGCGATTCCCGGAATAGGTGGTCAAGCAAACCGGAATACGCACGACAGACTGCCTTGTTTCGTAAGTTATTGATTCACATAAGAAAAATGCCGCTTGTTGGACAACAACAAGCGGCATTGGACAAGCGTTTGGTGGAGCTGGGGGGATTTGAACCCCCGTCCGCAAACCTTCTTCGAGCAGTTCTACATGTGTAGCCGTCTGGTTTGGATCTCGCTCTTCACATCGCGCAGCGGCACGCTATGCAAATTACCAGCAACCTATTGTCTCGGTCCGCCCTAAGTTACCCAAGGCGGGCCCAGCCGAATGAAATTACCCCACAGCCTGGACGACCTGACCTTGCGGTCTGACCACCCTTGCCCAGCCTATCGGCTTGCTGTTGTGAGGCTCACGCGCAATTAAGCGGCGAGTGCGAAACGTTCGTCGTTTGCAGTTAGTTTGTTTGAATCTGTTTTACGAGCGCACTCAGCTCGACATGCCCTGCTGCGCGTCCGAATCCACGTCGAAACCAGTGCAGCCCCAAGCGGCCTATTTTAGGCCGGGGCCAGCCATTGCAACAGGCCCAGTGGAGATTTAATCTCGGCGTGCGCGCCCCAGCTGCGGGTGTCTGCGTTGCTCCCCAAATACCCGTAGGTGGCCGCAACCGAACCCATGCCAGCGGCCAAGCCCGCCACCATGTCGCGCTCGTCGTCGCCTACGTACAGGCATTGCGCAGGCGTCAGGTCCAGGCGGCGCGCAGCTTCGAACAAGGGCTCGGGGTGGGGTTTGGAAAATGCGGTGGTGTCGCCACAGACCAAGGCCGCACAGGAAGAAAACAGTGCCATTTGCTGCGTCAGCGGCACGGCGAACCGCTCCGACTTGTTGGTAACCACGCCCCAGCGCAATCCGCGCTGCTGCAACTGCGCCAGAAGCTCGGCCACCTCAGGGAATGGCCGCGTTTGCTGGGTCATGCACGCTGCGTAGTTGCAGAAAAACTCCTCGCGGTACGCGGGAAACTGCGGGTCGTCCGGGCCCATGCCAAAGGCCACCGCCATCATGCCGCGCGCACCCGCTCCCGTCATCGGGCGGTACTGCTCAAACGGTAAGGAGGGCATACCACGGGCCACCCGCATCTGGTCGGCTGCAGCGGCCAGATCGGGCGCGCTGTCGATCAAGGTGCCGTCCAAATCGAACAGCACCGCGCGAACACCGGTGAATGCGCTCACCTTATTGCGCCGCCTTCTGTGTGGCCAGCAGGTAATTCACGCTGGTGTCCGCGCTGAGCCAATAGCGCTGGGTCAAGGGGTTGTATTCCATGCCCTTGGACTCGCGCAAGTCCAGCCCGCTGCGCCGGCAATGGGACAGCAGTTCCGATGGGCGAATGAACTTGGCGTATTCATGGGTGCCGCGGGGCAGGAGCTTGAGTACGTACTCGGCGCCCACAATGGCGAACAAAAAGGACTTGGGATTGCGATTGAGCGTGGAGAAAAACACCCAGCCGCCCGGCTTAACCAGCGTGGCGCAGGCCTGCACCACGGAGCCGGGGTCAGGAACGTGCTCTAGCATTTCCATGCAGGTGACCACATCAAACTGGCCCGGCATTTCGGCGGCCAAGGCCTCGGCGCTTACCTCGCGGTAGGTGGTGTTGGGGGTCGCAGCCTCCAGCGCATGCAACTGTGCCACCTTGAGCGCCTTGGTGGACAGGTCGATCCCGGTAGCGATGGCCCCTTTGCGGGCCATGGCGTCGGTCAAAATCCCCCCGCCACAACCCACATCGAGCACCCGCAGGCCGGACACCGGGCACAACTGGTCGATCCAGTCGAGCCGCAAGGGGTTGATTTGGTGCAGCGGGCGAAACTCGCTGTCTTGGTCCCACCAGCGGTGCGCTAGTTCTGAAAACTTGGCCAGTTCGGCGGGATCTGCGTTGGTTTTTATGTCCATAGCGCGATTATGTTGGGGCCAACAAAAAACCCGCCGTGGCGGGTTTTTTGAGCGGGGGTCGCCTTACTTATTACTTGACAGCGCGGGTACCCACCACTTCGATTTCAACGCGGCGGTTCTTGGAGCGCCCGTCTGCGGTCTTGTTGTCCGCTGCAGGTTGCTTCTCGCCCTTGCCTTCGGTGTACACACGGTTCTTCTCGATACCCTTGGACACCAAGTACGCCTTCACAGCCTCGGCGCGTGCCACCGACAGCTTCTGGTTGTAAGCGTCGCTACCAACGGAGTCGGTGTGTCCAACCGCAATGATCACTTCGAGGTTGATGTTCTTCACCTTGGCAATCAGATCGTCCAGCTTGGCTTTGCCTTCGGCCTTGATGACGTGGCGGTCAAAGTCGAAAAATGCGTCGGCTGCATAAGTGACCTTGGTTGCCACAGGCGCTGCTGCCACGGGTGCGGGAGCCGGTGCGGCAGGTGCGGGAGCTGGTGCAGCGACAGGAGCCGGTGCGGGCGCTGGGGCGGGGGCTGGGGCAGGAGCCGGTGCGGGCGCTGCAATCGCACCGTCGCAACCCTTGGCCGCCGTCGCAGGGGTCCAAGAAGAATTGCGCCAGCACAGCGAGCCGTCGCCGTTCTTCACCACATCGCCGGCGGAACTGCGCCAGTTGTCGACGGTTTGTGCACCGGCTGCAGACGCGAGCGCTCCTGCAGCGATCAAAACGGCCAGTTTGTTCATTGCTTTCATAGATGTCCTTTGTGCGAGGCAAACAGCAGCTGCGCTGCGATTAGTAAAAGTCGTAACACCAGCAAAGCGGGCTTCGGATGTGTGCGCGGATTGTGCCACAGCGTTCTTTGCCCGCTGGCGCTATATGGCGTTGGCAGCGGGGCGACGTCGCATAGACACAACTGTTTTGGCCAGGAGCGACAAATAGCCAGACGTAGAATCTTAGGTTGTCCAAGCCTTGCGTCCCCCCCAATGACCCAGTTCGCCAAAGAAACCCTGCCCATCAGCCTCGAAGAGGAAATGCGTCGCAGTTACCTGGATTACGCGATGAGTGTGATCGTCGGCCGTGCCTTACCCGACGCGCGCGACGGGCTCAAGCCGGTGCACCGGCGGGTGCTTTTTGCGATGCACGAGCTCAACAACGACTGGAATCGGGCCTATAAGAAGTCCGCCCGCATCGTCGGCGACGTGATTGGTAAGTACCACCCCCACGGCGACCAATCGGTGTACGACACCATCGTGCGCATGGCGCAAGATTTTTCCATGCGCCATATGTTGGTCGATGGCCAGGGCAACTTTGGCTCCGTGGACGGCGACAACGCGGCGGCCATGCGCTACACCGAAATCCGCCTTGCCAAGATCGCACACGAGCTGCTGGCCGACTTGGACAAGGAAACCGTGGATTTCGGTCCCAATTACGACGGCTCTGAAAAAGAGCCACTGGTGCTGCCGACCCGCATTCCAAACTTGCTGGTCAATGGCTCGGGCGGCATCGCTGTGGGTATGGCCACCAACATCCCGCCACACAACCTCAACGAAGTGGTGGACGCCTGCCTGCACCTGCTGCGCCATCCCGAGGCCTCCATCGATGAATTGATGGAGATCATCCCGGCTCCCGACTTCCCTACCGCCGGCATCATTTACGGCATCAATGGCGTCAAGGACGGCTACCGCACCGGGCGCGGCAAGGTGGTGATGCGTGCCAAGTGCCACTTCGAGGACATCGACAAAGGCCAGCGCCAGGCCATCATCGTCGACGAGCTGCCGTACCAGGTGAACAAAAAGACGCTGCAAGAGCGCATGGCAGAGCTGGTCCACGAGAAAAAGATCGAGGGCATCAGCCACATCCAGGACGAATCGGACAAGTCCGGCATGCGTCTGGTGATCGAGCTCAAGCGCGGCGAAGTGCCCGAAGTGGTGCTCAATAACCTGTACAAGCAAACCCAGCTGCAGGACACCTTTGGCATCAACATGGTCGCCTTGGTCAACGGCCAACCCAAGCTGTGCAACCTCAAAGACCTGATCGAAGTGTTTTTAGACCACCGCCGGGAGGTGGTGACCCGGCGCACCGTGTTCAATCTTCGCAAGGCGCGCGAACGCGGCCATGTGCTCGAAGGCCTTGCTGTGGCACTGGCCAACATCGACGAGTTCATCTCCATCATCCGCAACGCACCGACGCCGCCAGTGGCCAAGACGGAACTGATGCAACGCCGCTGGGACAGCAAGCTGGTGCGCGAGATGCTGACCCGAAGCCGTGCCGACGGTGGTGTGGTCAACGCCGACGACTACCGCCCGGATGGTCTGGAAAAAGAATTTGGCATGGGCGCAGACGGCCTGTACCGGCTGTCGGAAACGCAGGCGCAAGAAATTTTGCAAATGCGCCTGCAGCGCCTGACTGGCCTAGAGCAAGACAAGATCGTGGCCGAGTACAAAGAGGTGATGGCCGAGATCGAAGACCTGCTGGATATCCTGGCCAAGCCCGAACGCGTATCCGTCATCATCGGTGACGAGCTGGGACATGTACGGCAAGAGTTTGGCCAAACCAAGATGGGCGCGCGCCGCAGCTTGGTGGAGCACTCGTCCTTTGATTTGTCCACCGAGGACCTGATTACACCCACCGACATGGTGGTAACCATGAGCCACAGCGGCTATATCAAGAGCCAGCCGCTCGGTGAGTACCGGGCACAGAAACGGGGCGGGCGCGGCAAGCAAGCCACGGCCACCAAAGAGGACGACTGGGTCGACCAGCTTTTTGTGGCCAACACCCACGACTACATCCTGTGCTTCTCCGACCGCGGCCGGCTTTACTGGCTCAAGGTGTGGGAGGTTCCCCAAGGTTCACGCGGCTCGCGTGGCCGACCCATCGTGAACATGTTTCCCCTGCAAGACGGTGAAAAAATCACTGTAGTGCTGGCGCTCACCGGCGAAAAGCGCACTTTTCCAGCCGACCAGTATGTGTTCATGGCCACCAGCATGGGCACCGTGAAGAAGACCGCGCTCGACGAGTTCAGCAACCCGCGCAAGGGCGGCATCATTGCGGTCAACCTAGACGAAGGCGACTACCTGATTGGCGCCGCACTGACCGACGGCAAGCATGATGTGATGCTTTTTAGCGACGGCGGCAAGGCAGTGCGGTTTGACGAAGACGATGTGCGCCCCCTGGGCCGCAACGCCCGTGGCGTTCGCGGCATGTCGCTGGAGCCCGGCCAAAGTGTGATCGCCATGCTGGTCGCTGAGGACGAACAGCAAAGCGTACTCACTGCCACCGCCAACGGCTTCGGCAAACGCACCAGCATCATCGAGTACACCCGCCATGGGCGCGGCACCAAGGGCATGATCGCCATCCAACAATCCGAGCGCAACGGCAAAGTGGTAGCAGCCACGCTGGTGCATGCGGAAGATGAAATCATGCTGATCACTGACAAGGGCGTGCTGGTGCGCACCCGCGTCTCCGAAATCCGGGAATTGGGTCGCGCGACGCAAGGCGTCACTTTGATTGGCCTGGACGAGGGCTCCAAACTCAGCGGCTTGCAACGCATTGTCGAGAACGACGCCAATCCGTCGACCCCCGAAGACGACAACGAAACTGGCGCAGCCGACGGTACCGGCGAGACCGCCTGACGCCAGCCTGATGCAGCGCCCCTACAACTTTTCTGCCGGCCCGGCCATGATGCCGATCGCCGTGCTGGCCCAAGCGGCCGAAGAAATGTTGGATTGGCCCGACGCGAATGGCGTGCGTTGCGGCATGGGCGTGATGGAAATGAGCCACCGCGGCAGCCAGTTCATCACCATTTACGAGCAAGCTGTAAGCGACCTGCGTGAGTTGCTGGCGGTGCCCGCTGACTTCAAGATTTTGTTCATGCAAGGCGGCGGGCTCGCGGAAAACGCGATCGTCCCGCTGAACCTGTCGGCACTGCGCGCCAACGCCCCCGCAGCCGCCGATTTCGTAGTCACCGGCAGTTGGAGCGAAAAGTCTGCACTCGAGGCCCAGAAGTACTGCTCGGCGCAGGTTGTCGCCAGCGGTGCCGCCGAACAGTTCATTCGCATTCCAGAGGTGGCCAGTTGGCGATTGCGAGAGCACGCAAGCTATGTACACATATGCAGCAATGAGACCATCCATGGAGTCGAATTCCACAGCCTTCCCGATCTCAAAGCGCTAGGCAGCAGCACGGAGTTGGTGGTGGATTTTTCGTCCCAGATTGCCTCGCGCACCGTGGACTGGTCGCGCGTCGGTTTAGGCTTTGGCGGCGCGCAGAAGAACCTCGGGCCGGCCGGGCTGACGCTGGTCGTGGTACGCGAAGACCTGTTGGGCCGCGCCCTGCCGATTTGCCCTAGCGCGTTCGACTACCAGAAGGTGGCAGATCACCATTCCATGTACAACACGCCGCCCACTTACGCGATCTACATGGCCGGTTTAGTGTTCAAGTGGCTCAAGCAACAAGGCGGCATCGCTGCCATCGAGCGCGCCAACGTCGCAAAGGCCGAGTTGCTCTACCGCACCATCGATGCATCCTCCCTGTACTTCAACCCGGTGCATCCAGACTGCCGCTCGCGCATGAATGTGCCCTTTTTCTTGCGCGAAGAACGTCTCAACGACGCCTTCCTTGAGGGCGCCAAGGCTGCCTGCCTGTTGCAACTCAAGGGCCACAAGTCGGTCGGCGGCATGCGCGCAAGCTTGTACAACGCGATGCCGCTGGCCGGCGTGCAGGCGCTGGCTGACTTCATGACCGACTTCGAGCGCAAGCGCGCTTAGACACATCGCACCACCTAACGCACCAGACCATGGCACGCACACTTTCCGAACTGCGCACGCAGATTGACGCCATCGACCAAGACATCCTGCGCGCACTCAACCAGCGCGCCGCGCTGGCCAACGAGGTGGGAGACATCAAGCGCTTGGAGGGCTCCGCGGTGTTCCGACCGGAGCGCGAAGCGCAGGTCATCGACAACCTGCAGCGCGCCAACCCCGGACCACTCAAAAACGAAAGCATTGCCCAGGTATGGCGCGAGATCATGTCCGCCTGCCGGGCCTTGGAGGCGCCACAGCGTGTGGCCTACCTGGGACCCAAGGGCACGTTCAGCGAAGAAGCGGCCTTGCGTTTTTTTGGCTCCAGCATCGAGCACGTACCCTGCAACAGCTTTGATGATGTGTTCCATGCGGCCACCTCTGGCGCCGCCCAGTTTGGCGTGGTGCCGGTCGAAAACAGCACTGAAGGCGTGGTGACCCGTTCGTTAGATTTGCTGCTGCACACGCCGTTGCATATCGTGGGCGAGATCAGCCTGCTGGTGCGCCACCATATGCTGCGCAAGTCCGAGGGCCTGCAGGGCATTGAAGTCGTGCTCGCCCACCCCCAGGCCTTGGCGCAGTGCCAACAGTGGCTTAGCAAGAACCTGCCTCAGGCCGAACGCCGCGCAGTGGCCAGCAATGCCGAAGGGGCCCGGCTGGCGGGTCAAAACCCCGCTTGGGCGGGCATCGCCAGCGAGCGCGCGGGCTCCCAGTTCGGGCTGCACACTGTGGCCCATGCAATCCAGGATGAGGCTTTCAACCGCACCCGGTTTTGCGTGGTATGCCTCCCCTCGGTGTTGCCAGCCCCCCAGGCCAGCGGCCGGGATTGCACCAGCCTGGTGGTGTCAGTGCCCAATCGGCCCGGCGCGGTGCACGACCTGTTAACACCGCTCAAAACCCATGGTGTGTCCATGACGCGCCTGGAGTCCCGGCCGGCCAAGTCGGGGCAATGGGAGTACTTCTTCTACATTGATCTACAGGGCCACTCAAGCCAGGCGCATGTACAAGCCGCGTTGGCCGACCTGCAGCGCTTGTGTGCTTTTTACAAGGTGCTGGGCACCTACGCGCTGGCCGACTGAGCGGACGCGGAAATCACTATGTTCAATCAGCTTGGCTTGGTGGGTTGTGGCTTGATGGGCGGCTCCTTTGCGCTTGCGCTACGCCGCGCTGGGCTGGTCCAGCGCGTTGTGGGCTACAGCAAATCGCCGCGCACTACCGAACGGGCCCGCCAGCTTGGCATTATCGACACCGAAGCAGCGTCGGCTTTGGCAGCGGCTTCGGGGTCAGACCTGGTACTTGTTGCCGTACCAGTGGCATCCACTGAAGCCACCCTGAAGGCGATCCGGCACGCACTGGCGCCGCATACCCTGGTCATGGACGTAGGCTCCACCAAGCGCGATGTGGTGGACGCTGCGCGCCGCGCTTTGCAGGGGCAGTTTGGGATGCTGGTGCCCGCCCACCCCATCGCCGGCAAAGAAGTTTCTGGCATTGAACATGCAGATGCCGACCTGTACCGAGGCCGCCAGGTGATCTTGACGCCCACCGAAAAAACACTGAGCGACCAGCTGCAACGAGCAACTGCGCTATGGACCGCGCTGGGCTGCAAGGTACTGCACATGTCGCCCGAACAGCATGATGCGGCCTTCGCGGCCGTCAGCCATCTGCCGCATTTGCTGGCGTTTGCAGCGGTGAATGCGTTGTGCCAGCAACCCGAAGGCCAACACTACCTCGGGCTGGCCGGCTCGGGATTTCGGGATTTCAGCCGCATCGCCGCCAGCGAGCCCACCATGTGGCGCGACATCTTGCTAGCCAACCGCGAGGAAGTGCTGCTGCAAAGCAGCGCCTTCAGGCGCCAACTCGAAGCACTTGAGCAACGCATCGCCGCTGGCGACGCCGAGGCCTTGGAGGCGCTGATTGCGCAAGCCAGCCAGGCCCGCGCCCAATGGACCATGGCATCCCATTCCAACCCAACATGATCAGCTCCGAATTCCTTGATCTGCCACACTTGGCGTCCGTTGCGGGCAGCATTACTTTGCCAGGCTCCAAGAGCATCTCTAACCGCGTTCTGCTCCTGGCGGCGCTGTGCGACGGTGACACCACCATCTGCGACCTGCTCGATAGCGACGACACCCGCGTCATGCTCGATGCCCTCACCGCACTCGGCTGCCAGTGGAGCCGCCAAGGGTCCGAGCTGCAGGTACGTGGTCTGGGGGGGGTGCTCGCGCAGACGCAAGCGAGCCTGTTTCTTGGCAACGCCGGAACCGCCATGCGCCCACTCACGGCCGCACTGGCCGTGTTGGGCGGCGACTTCGAGTTGTCAGGCGTGGCACGCATGCACGAGCGGCCCATCGGCGACCTGGTGGATGCGCTGCGCCAAATTGGCTGCGCGGTGGACTACCTCGGTAACGCTGGTTACCCGCCACTGCGCATTGGCAGGCCCACACTGCAATTGAGTGCGCCTATTCGGGTGCGCGGAGACGTTTCCAGCCAGTTTTTGACCGCTCTGCTGATGGCCCTGCCCCTGGTGGCCGACAAGGACATCACGATGGAAGTCGAGGGCGAACTCATCTCGCGCCCGTACATCGATATCACTTTGCAACTGCTGGCGCGCTTTGGCGTCATCGTTCGACGTGATGGCTGGCAGCGCTTCACCATCCCCGCTGGTGCCACGCTGCGATCGCCCGGTACGGTGCATGTGGAAGCCGACGCCTCTAGCGCGAGCTACTTTGTGGCATTGGGAGCGATTGCGGGCTCCTACCAAGGTGGCGCTGGGGTGACGGTGCGCGGTGTCGGCGCCGATTCGATCCAGGGTGACATCCGGTTTATTGACGCTGCCAAGGCCATGGGCGCGCGCATCACAAGCGGTGCCAACTGGCTACACATCGAGCGCGGTGCCTGGCCGCTCAAGGCGGTGGACCTCGACTGCAACCACATCCCCGACGCCGCCATGACCTTGGCCGTCATGGCGCTGTACGCGCAGGGCACCACGGTGCTGCGCAACATCGCCAGCTGGCGCGTCAAAGAGACCGACCGCATCGCCGCCATGGCCGCCGAACTACGCAAGCTGGGCGCGACGGTCGAAGAAGGCGCCGACTTCATCCGCATCACGCCACCCGACGGTTTGCAGGGCTGGAAGCCTGCGCGCATCCACACCTACGACGACCACCGCATTGCGATGTGTTTTTCCCTGGCCGCCTTCAACCCCGCGGGTTTAGGGGTGCGCATTGAAGACCCGAAGTGCGTTGCAAAAACTTTTCCCGACTACTTTGAAGCGCTGTTCTCCCTGGCACACACACCGCAGGAAAAAATCCCTGTGCTGTGCATGGACGGCCCCACCGCCTCAGGCAAAGGCACCTTGGCCGCCGAAGTAGCAAGGCGGCTGGGTTACCACTTTCTCGACTCGGGCTCGCTCTACCGCATCACCGCGCTGGCGGCCACCCACTTGGGACTGCCCTTGCACCTGGACCAGCAGCAACGCATTGCAGAACTGCTGCGCACGCTGCCGATTCGGTTCGAGTGCGCGCGCATCTTTTTGGGTGACGCCGACGTGAGCGAAGCCATCCGCACCGAGGAGGCGGGTATGAACGCATCTAAAGTGTCGGCCTTCCCCATGGTGAGAGAGGCACTGGTGGCGTTCCAGCGCAGTTTTCGCAAGCTCCCCGGATTGGTCGCCGATGGACGTGATATGGGCACCCTGATTTTTCCGGACGCAGCACTCAAAGTGTTCTTAACCGCGAGCGCTGAGTGCCGGGCCGAAAGACGCCATAAGCAGTTGATTTCAAAAGGAATTGCGGCTACACTCCCGCCTCTTCTTGCGGACCTGCAAGCGCGCGACCTGCGGGACTCCACCCGCGCTGTAGCGCCTCTCAAGCCCGCAGTCGACGCCCTGCTGCTAGACAACTCGGACCTGACGGTGGACCAAACCGTCGAGACCGTGATGGCATGGTGGCAAGGCAGACAGCCTTTCGGGTCCACCTGAAGGGCTGGTGATAGAGACTCAAAGTCCCTGTGGCTTTGAAATTGGCACAGAGCCTTACGGTTTTGTGATGAATGCAAAGCCCTATGGGCTCTGCACGGCCCCCAAGACTCCTTTCGCGCGCCAGCGCACCGGTTTTGGGGTGTTACAACCTAAACCCCGCGGTACTTTGCCGCACACCACATGTCTGAATCTTTCGCAGCCCTATTTGAAGAATCCCTGCAACGCTCTGAAATGCGCGCAGGTGAAGTGATCACCGCAGAAGTCGTTCGTATTGAGCACAGCTTCGTCGTTGTCAACGCCGGACTGAAGTCCGAAGCCTATGTGCCCATCGAGGAATTCAAGAGTGACAAGGGCGAGCTCGAAGTCCAAGTTGGCGACTTCGTTTCTGTGGCCATCGACTCCGTCGAAAACGGCTATGGCGACACCATTCTGTCGCGCGACAAAGCCAAGCGCCTCGCATCCTGGATGAGCTTGGAGAAGGCACTGGAATCCGGCGAATTCGTGACCGGCACCACCTCCGGCAAGGTCAAGGGCGGCCTGACCGTATTGGTCAACGGCATCCGCGCCTTCCTGCCCGGCTCCTTGGTGGACACACGCCCCACCAAAGACCTGTCCCCGTATGAAAACAAGACCATGGAGTTCAAGGTCATCAAGCTCGACCGCAAGCGCAACAACGTGGTGCTGAGCCGCCGCGCCGTGGTAGAAGCCTCCATGGGCGAAGAGCGCGCCAAGCTGATGCACACCCTCAAAGAAGGTTCTGTGGTGCAAGGCGTGGTCAAGAACATCACTGAATACGGTGCGTTCGTGGACCTGGGCGGCATCGACGGCCTGCTGCACATCACCGACATGGCATGGCGCCGTGTCCGTCACCCGTCTGAAGTGGTGCAAGCCGGTCAGGAAATCACTGCCAAGATTCTCAAGTTCGACACCGAAAAGAACCGCGTGTCCCTGGGTCTGAAGCAAATGGGCGACGACCCCTGGATGGGCGTCAACCGCCGTTACCCGCAAGGCACCCGCATGTTCGGCAAGATCACCAACATCGCCGACTACGGCGCGTTCGTGGAGCTCGAACCCGGCATCGAAGGTCTTGTGCACGTCTCCGAAATGGACTGGACCAATAAGAACGTGGCCCCCAGCAAGATCGTTGCCCTGGGCGACGAAGTCGAAGTCATGGTTCTGGAAATCGACGAAGACAAACGCCGCATCTCCCTGGGCATGAAGCAGTGCAAGGCCAACCCATGGCAAGAGTTTGCGCAAAACACCAAGCGCGGCGACCGCGTGAAGGGCCCGATCAAGTCCATCACTGACTTCGGCGTGTTTGTGGGCCTGGCTGCCGGAATTGACGGCCTGGTTCATTTGTCCGACCTGTCTTGGAACGAGTCTGGTGAAACGGCAGTGCGCGAGTACAAAAAGGGCCAAGAAGTCGAGGCTTTGGTGCTTGCGGTCGATGTGGACCGCGAGCGCATCAGCTTGGGTATCAAGCAGCTCGACTCCGACCCCTTCACCACCTTTGTATCGATCAACGACAAGGGCCAAACCGTCACCGGCAAAGTCAAGACTGTGGACGCCAAAGGCGCCGAAGTTGACCTCGGCGAAGACGTCATTGGCTACCTGCGCGCCTCGGAGATCAGCCGCGACCGCGTGGAAGATGCGCGCAACGTGCTCAAGGAAGGTGATGAAGTCACAGCCGTGGTGGTGAACGTGGACCGCAAGACCCGCAACATCCAGCTGTCAATTAAGGCCAAGGACGCCGCAGACCAGAACGAAGCCATGCAGACCCTGAGCCAGCAATCGGCCCGCGAAAGTGCTGGCACGACCAGCCTGGGCGCGCTGCTACGCGCCAAGTTGGACAACAACTAGTTCTGCATCGTTTAGGCAAGGTTACCAAGCCTCAACAACGACCGGCCACGCATGTGGTCGGTCGTTTTTTTACCCCAATTACCGGCTGCAGATGACCCGTTCCGACTTGGTTGAAGAACTTGCCAACCGCTTTGGTCAATTGACCCAGCGGGACGCTGAGTTCGCGGTCAAAGCCATTCTGGATGCCATGAACAATGCGCTTGTGCGCGGTCACCGCATCGAGATACGCGGGTTCGGCAGTTTCTCCATTAACCGCCGCCCGCCCCGGATGGGCCGCAACCCGCGCAGCGGCGAGAGTGTCGCCATACCGGAGCGACGCGTTCCGCACTTCAAACCCGGTAAAGCGCTGCGCGAAGCGGTAGATGCGCGCACGGCTGAGATGTCCTCCAGACCCAAGGGCAAATCAAACCCGCCCGATTAGAATCACCTCGACAACGAGGAAACCGATGAACAGCATTGCATGGCTCTTTAAGTGGACACTTAAAGTGGCCATTTTTTTTACCCTCTTTGCGTTCGCCTTGAACAACCAAGGAGATGCAACAGTGCGTTTTTTCTTTGGCCACCAATGGAGCGCGCCCATGGTCTTGGTGGTACTGGTTGCGTTTACCGCTGGGGTCGTCATTGGCGTGTTAGCGATGGTCCCACGGTGGTGGCGCCATCGTAAGGACAGCGCAACCCCACCCAACGTTGCACTGGCTACTGCCGCAGCCGGCGCGCCAAGTGCTCCAGGCAATACCATGCCGCCCCATGGAATTTGATCTTAGTCTTTTGCTGCTGGCGCTACCAGCGGTGTTCATCCTGGGTTGGGTCGCATCGCGGCTCGATTTGCGGCAACTGCGCTTGGCGCGGCGCCAAGACCCCAAGGCGTACTTCAAAGGCCTGAACTTTCTGCTCAATGAACAGCAAGACCAAGCGATTGACGCATTCATCGAAGCAGTACAAAACGACCCCGACACCTCAGAGCTGCACTTTGCGCTGGGCAACCTGTTTCGCCGGCGAGGCGAGTACGAACGGGCGGTGCGGGTCCATCAGCATCTGCTCTCGCGCGCCGACCTCTCTAATGACGACCGGCACCGCGCCCAACACGCACTGGCGCTGGACTACCTCAAGGCCGGCCTTTTGGACCGCGCCGAGGACGCGCTGCTCAAGTTGGAGAACACGCCGTTTGAAGCGCAAGCCCGACTGGCTTTGCTGTCCAACTACGAGCGGTCGCGGGACTGGGAGCATGCCGCGGGTGTAGCCCGCAAACTCGAGTCCAGCGGTCAAGGCAGTTTCAAGGGGCGTCTGGCGCATTACCTGTGCGAACAGGCGCATGCGCATGTGGAACAGCAACAAAGTGGGCAAGCCCACGCGCTACTGGACCAAGCAATCGTGATCGCCCCCGAATCACCCCGACCGCGCATCGACAAGGCCGCCTTGCTGCAAAGCGCGGGCGACCACCTAGGTGCTTACCAGACCCTGCGGGAGGCCGCTCTTGTCGCACCCGCAGCGATGGCGCTGATTGCACCCTTGCTGGCCACCCAGGCGCTTGCCAGTGGCCACGGCACGCAGGCCACCGCGGAGCTCAAGGTGGCATATGCGCAGGACCACTCGCTGGATGTGCTTGACGCCATCGTCACGCTGGAAGCCGCCAGCGGACTGCCGGCCTTGAGCGCGCGCCAGTGGTACGCCAACCACCTGGAGAAAGAGCCCTCGTTGGTTGCGGCTGCCAAGTGGATTGCCGGCGAAAAGTTGGAACACGAGCAGTTTCATCCACAGGTGCAACGCGCACTCGACCATGCAGTCAAACCCCTGACCCGTTATCGGTGTGCAGCATGCGGCTTCGAAGCCAAGCGGCATTTCTGGCAATGTCCTGGCTGCCAAGCATGGGACAGTTACCCAGCCCGCCGTGTTGAAGAGTTGTAACCCCCTGCCCTGCACTTCTTATGAATATCAGCAAAGAACAGATTGCACGCTCCAGCGTCCTGGTGGTGGGCGACGTGATGCTTGACCGCTATTGGTACGGCTCGGTCGATCGCATCAGCCCCGAAGCACCAGTACCTGTGGTGCGCATCACCCGTGAGGAAGAGCGCAATGGCGGCGCGGCCAATGTGGCCTACAACGTTTTGACCCTGGGCGCGCAGGCCAGCTTGCTCACTGTGGTGGGCGACGACGAAGCCAGCCACAAGCTCGAGGCGCTGGTGGCAAAAACCGGCATCCGCACCCACTTTGGCCGTGACGCTGACCTCAAGACCACCGTCAAGCTGCGCGTCATCGGACGTCAGCAACAGCTCATCCGTCTGGACTTCGAAAACACCCCAAAGAACGAATTACTGGCGAGCCAAACCACGGTGTTTGAAAGCCTGCTGCCAGCGCACGATGCGGTGCTTTTCTCGGATTACGGCAAAGGCGGTCTGGCCCATGTGAGCGACATGATCGCCAAGGCACGCGCCCAGAGCAAGCCCATCTTGATCGACCCCAAAGGCAGCGACTATTCGCGCTACCAGCACGCCACCGCCATCACCCCAAATCGGGCCGAAATGCAACAAGTGATAGGGCCCTGGAGTACCGAAGAGGAGTTGCGTGCCAAGGCGCACCAGTTGCGCCAGCAGCTTCACTTAGAAGCGGTCGTTCTGACACGCAGCGAAGAGGGCATGACGCTGTTCGATGCCCACGGTGAACTGCATGTCAGCGCCCAAGCGCGCGAGGTCTTTGATGTCACTGGCGCTGGAGATACCGTCATTGCCACCCTGGCCACCTTGGTGGCAGCGGGTGCCAGCTTGCGCGAAGCCATGCCACTGGCCAACCGGGCTGGAGGCATTGTGGTGGGCAAGTTTGGTACGGCAACGGTGTCGTATGAGGAGCTATTTGCATGACACGTATCGTGGTCACCGGCGCGGCCGGTTTCATTGGCAGCAACATCATCGCCGGGCTCAACGCCCGCGGAATCGACGACATCATTGCGGTGGACGACCTCAAGCAAGGCGACAAGTTTCGCAACTTGGCCGACCTCAAAATCGCCGACTACCAAGACGCCGACACCTTCTACGACGGCTTCGCCAGCGGCCAGTATGGGCAGATTGAAGCGGTGTTCCACGAGGGCGCCTGCAGCGACACCATGGAGCCTGATGGTAAGTACATGATGGCCAACAACTACAGCGTGTCCTGCCACCTGTTCCAGGCTTGCCAGAAGCGCGGGGCACGGCTGCTGTACGCCTCGTCTGCGGCAACCTACGGTGGCTCCAGTGTGTTCCGGGAAGACCCGGCCTACGAGTTGCCGCTCAATGTCTACGGGTACTCGAAACTGCTGTTTGACCAGCGCATGCGCCGCGAGTGCGGCGCTCACTTTGAGCGAACGCAAGCGGGTCGCACGCACCAGGTGGTGGGCCTGCGCTACTTCAATGTTTACGGGCCGCGCGAGCAGCACAAGGGGCGCATGGCCAGCGTGGCATTTCACCAGTTCAACCAGTTCAAAACCGAGGGCAAGGTCAAACTGTTTGGCGAATACGGTGGCTACGCGGCGGGCGGCCAAATGCGCGACTTTGTGTACATCGACGACGTGGTTGCGGTGAACCTTTGGTTCTTTGACCACCCCGGCGCCAGCGGCATCTTCAACCTCGGTTCAGGCCGGGCCCAGCCGTTCAACGATGTAGCCAGCGCTTTGGTCAATGCCATGCGCGGCTTGGAATCCAAACACGCGCTGCCGCTAGAGACCATCACTGCGCAAGGCCTGGTGGAATACGTCGCATTTCCCGATGCTTTGCGCGGCAAGTACCAGTGCTTCACCCAGGCCGACCTCGCCGCCCTGCGCAGCGCCGGTTGCAACCACCAGTTTGTGGATGTGCAAACCGGTGTGGAAAAGTACGTGCAGTGGCTGACCCGGCAAGCGTGATGCGATGAAGTACCTAGTTGGACTGCTGCTGTCGTTCTGCGCTGCGTGGGCGCTAGCCGCGGTAGAGATCAATACCGCCAACGAAGCCGAACTTGATAGCGTCAATGGCTTGGGGCCTGCCAGCACCGCGCGTATTCTTGCGGCACGTAGCCAAGGCCCATTTGTGGATTGGCCGGACCTGATGCGCCGGGTCAGCGGCATACGGCCCGCCACGGCGCGCAGGCTGTCGCGCAACGGGCTCACAGTCAATGGCGTGCCATGGGAGCCGGCCACCACCAACGGCGCAGCCAGCACCGCTATCGGTTCGGACGTCACGCCGGGCAAGGCACCCTGATGCAATCCGTGCTGGCGATTTGCATCGGCGCCAGCGCGGGGGCACTGCTGCGTTGGCAACTCGGCTTGTGGTTGAACACGGCAGCTGCTGCCAGCGCCTTGTCCGTGGCCTGGGGTACGTTGGCTGCCAACTGGATTGGGGGCTACCTGGTTGGACTGTGTATTGCAGTGTTTCAGGCCATGCCCCATCTAGACCCGGCTTGGCGGCTCGCATGGGTGACTGGCTTTTTGGGTGCGCTCACCACCTTCTCCAGCTTCTCAGCCGAAGTGGTGGCCATGCTCACACAACAGCGCTACGCGCTCGCGCTGGCCACCTCCGGCCTGCACTTGGTGGGCTCTTTGGTACTGACGGTGGCCGGCATGCGCAGTGCCGCATTGCTGTTGGGCCTGCGCGCCTGAACCTCAGGGTTTCTCCAGCCAAATCTGGGCTTGCAAGGCATTAGACTCTGGAGCTGGCAAAAGCACTTGCCGTTTGCAGCACCCGAGTTAGAAAAATGCCTTAGGCACCCCCACCATGACCGCTCTACTTTCACTCTCCCGCTGGATCGACCAGCTCAGTTCCTGGGTCGGCAAGGCCACCATGTGGCTCATTTTGGCGACCACACTGATCAGTGCAGGCAACGCGCTGGTCCGCAAGGCCTTCAACAGCAGCTCCAACGGCCTGCTGGAAATTCAGTGGTACCTGTTTGCCGCCGTTTTCTTGCTGGGCGCAGGCTACGGACTGCTCAAGAACTCCCACGTGCGAATTGACTTCATCTCTACCCGGTTGAGCGACCGGGCGCGCAACTGGATTGATGTGGTGGGCATTTTGTTGGTGCTGTTTCCGTTTTGCATTATCACCATCGCGCTGGGCTGGCCGTTCTTCATGCAGGCCTACACCAGCGGCGAGATGTCGCAGAACGCAGGCGGCCTGATCCGTTGGCCCGCTTACGCCCTGATTCCTGCGGGCTTTGCGCTGCTTATGCTGCAAGGCGTCTCCGAGCTGATCAAACGTTTGGCTTTCTTGACCGGTAAGGGTCCCGATGTGCTGAGCAGCGAAGAAGCCAAATCCGACGAACAAAAGCACCTTGAGGCCCTGGAAGCCAAGGCTGCCCAAATGCTGGCTGGAGACAAATAATGCAAACCACTTTCCTGGCACAACAATTTGTGCCGCTGATGTTCATCGGCTTGTTCGTGCTGCTGCTGACCGGCTTTCCGGTGGCCTTTGGACTGGCTGCTACCGGTCTGGCGTTTGGCTTTATCGGCATTGAGGCGGGAATCTTTCCGGCTGCCATGTTCCAAGCTCTGCCCCTGCGGATCTTCGGCATCATGCAAAACGACACCTTGCTGGCCATTCCCTTCTTCACCTTCATGGGGATCATCCTGGAACGCTCTGGCATGGCCGAAGACCTGCTGGAAACCGTGGGCCAGGTGTTTGGCCCGGTGCGCGGTGGTGTGGCCATTGCGGTGATTTTGGTCGGTGCGCTACTCGCAGCCACCACCGGCGTGGTTGCCGCAGCGGTGATTTCCATGGGTCTGATTTCCCTGCCTGTGATGTTGCGCTACGGCTACAGCCGCACCATTGCCACCGGCACGATTACCGCGTCGGGCACTTTGGCGCAGGCCATTCCGCCGTCCTTGGTGCTCATCGTGTTGGCTGACCAGTTGGGCCGCTCGGTGGGTGACATGTACGCGGGCGCACTGATACCGGGATTGTTGTTGGTAGCCCTGTACATCGCTTTCATCGTGGCTGTCGCGATTATCAAACCCGCCATGGTGCCTGCACTGCCACCCGAGGCCTTGCTCTTCAAGGAAGACAACGGCGCCTCCGGGCACCGCTCGCTCTTGGTGCTGGTACTGCTCTGCGCTGGAGTGGGCTACGCTTGGGCGCAAGTGCACGATGGTCTGTTGACCCAATGGCTGGAGCGCGCCACACCTTCAGCGGGTGATGAAATCGTCATCCTTTCGCTCACGCTGGCATCGCTGACCGGCTTGGCGCTGGCCATCATCAACAAAGTCACTGGCCTCAAGCTGCTGTCGCGCTTGGCTGAGCAAGTCACCTTTGTGCTGATGCCGCCGCTGATTCTGATTTTTCTGGTGCTAGGCACCATCTTTTTGGGTGTGGCAACACCCACCGAAGGCGGTGCCATGGGCGCCTTGGGTGCGCTGATTCTTGCCACCGGCAAGCGCCGCTTGAGCATGCCGCTGTTGAAGCAGGCGCTGGAGAACACCGCCAAGCTGGCCTCGTTCGTGCTGTTCATCCTGATCGGCTCGACCGTGTTCAGCTTCACCTTCAATGCGGCTGACGGCCACATCTGGGTGGAACACCTGTTCGACAAGATTCCGGGCGGCGCTTGGGGCTTCTTGGTCGTGGTGAACATCTTGGTGTTCATCTTGGGCTGCTTCATCGACTTCTTCGAAATTGCCTTCATCGTGGTGCCTTTGCTGGCACCGGTGGCGGAGAAAATTTTGCCCGGCTTGGTGCCAGGTATGACACCCGACCAGGCCATGATTTGGTTTGGCGTGATCATCGCCATGAACCTGCAGACCTCATTCCTGACGCCACCTTTTGGCTTCGCGCTCTTCTACTTGCGCAGCGTCGCCGCCAAGTTCGACTACAAAGACCGGGTCACCGGCAAGCTGATTCCTTCGGTCAAGACCATCGAGATTTACAAGGGCTCCATTGCCTTCATCGTCCTGCAACTGATCATGGTGGTGGCGGTAATCGTCTTCCCCACATTGGTAACGGGTGGCATTGAAAAGCAGGAAACCCTCAACGCCGAGCAAATCATGCAACAGCTTGAGATGCCCGCCGCCGATGAGCCAGCCGATCCCGCTTCTGATGCCGATCCTGCCAAGGAGGGTGAGGCTGCCAAAGACGGCGACCAAGCCGCTGAGGACGACCCCATGAAGGCTTTGCTGGAAGACGCGGCAAAGCAAGAGAAAAAGAAATAGCAAGCACGGGCCCAAGAGGCCTGTGCACCCCAACAAAAAAGCCCCGCATTGCGGGGCTTTTTTGTTGGCTGCCGGCATCTGCAAGACACCGGCACCAGGGAGGCGTTTACAAGCTCTTTTGCGCTTGCATAAAGCTGTCGAAACGCGCCTCAGTGAAGCGGAACCACAGGTTGGAGTCCTTGCGGAACTGGGCGTAGTCGTCGTACACCTTTTTCCAATTGGGGTTCTTTGCGCTGATGTCTGCGTACAGAGCCATCGATTCCTTGAACGCCAGGTCCATTACGTCCTTGGGGAACGGCAGCACCTTCACCTTTTGGCCAACGATCTGGCGCAAGGCGGCTGGGTTCTTGGCATCGTACTTGGCCTGCATTTCGGTGTGCGCGTACGCGGCAGCTGCTTCCACGATGGCCTTGTTTTCGGGCGACAGGCTGGCGAAAGCCTTGTCATTGACGTACAAGTCGAGCTGCGGGCCGCCTTCCCACCAACCGGGGTAGTAGTAGAAGGGCGCAACTTTGGCGAAGCCCAACTTCAGGTCATCGTACGGACCGACCCACTCAGCCGCGTCGATCGTGCCTTTTTCCAAGGCGGTATAGATTTCACCACCGGGAATGTTCTGGGGCACACCACCCATGCGCTCAATCACTTTGCCGGCGAAGCCGCCGACGCGGAACTTGAGGCCTTTGATGTCCTTGGCCGACTTGATTTCCTTGCGGTACCAGCCACCCATCTGCGCACCGGTGTTGCCCATCGGGAAGTTGATGATGTTGTATTTGGCGTAGAACTCGCGCATCAGCTTGCCGCCGTTGCCTTCATACATCCAAGCCGTCATTTGGCGGCTGTTAAGGCCAAAGGGAATTGCGCAGCCCAATGAAAACGTTTCATCCTTGCCGAAGAAGTAGTACGGCGCGGTGTGGGCCATTTCGACCGTACCGTTTTGCACGCCGTCAACCACACCGAAAGCGGGCATCAGCTCGCCGCCTGCGTGGGTGGTGATAACGAACTTTCCGCCCGACATTTCGCCAACCTTTTTGGCGAAGGTGTCCGCAGCACCGAAAATGGTATCCAAGGCCTTGGGGAAGCTGGAAGCGAGGCGCCAGCGCAGCGCAGTTT
The DNA here is from genome assembly GCF_044236835.1 of Rhodoferax sp. Taxonomy (GTDB): domain Bacteria; phylum Pseudomonadota; class Gammaproteobacteria; order Burkholderiales; family Burkholderiaceae_C; genus Allorhodoferax. The sequence continues at coordinate 247,481 of NZ_JBIIGC010000002.1, read as the reverse complement.
GGGCGTGGACTGCGGGCGCAGCGCCCGCAGCCAACACGCCGGCGATACCAGCGTTTTTAAGTATTGAACGACGATCCATTCTGGGTACTCCAATGTATGAAATGAAAACGAACTCACAACCTCGGGATCACCAAGGCGCAAGCGCTGCAGTTAAGCAGGCGCCATTGTAGAAAGCCGCTGTGCCGCTCCCGTGGGGGTTTTCCCTCTAAAAACCCCTAGTCGCGCAGATGGATCGCCAGCGTGATTTGCCTTGCCGACCATGCTCAAACCACGCCAACGGGCACTGCAACCAACTGGTTTGCTGGCTAGGTGCGGTAGCGGTCGTCGGCCACGCCCATCACGGATCCATCTGCGCGACCGGCGCACTTTGCAGTACCCCCACCAAAGTCTCCAAGCCGGTGCGTATCTCAGCCACCGAGCGCGCAGCATTGAGGCTGATGCGTACCGCGTGGGGTGCACTGGAGCGGCCCACGGCAAAGTGGTCAGCGCTGCGCACCAGCACGCCGACCTGGCGCAGCGCTGCAACGAACTGGCCGGCGCGCCAGGGCTCGGGCAGTGGAAGCCACACCAGGGGCGACTCGGGGTCGCAGCGCATATCCAACCCCGGCAGGCCCGCTTCCAGCACACTGCGAGCACATTGCAAGCGCTCGGCCAGTGCGGCGCGCTGGGCAACGATCAGTTGGTCGGCCACGTCGCTATCAATCCAGCGACTGGCAATCTCGGGCATCAACGGGGCGACCATCCAGCAGTCGGCCCGCATACCGGCGGCAAACTTGCTCAGCCACTGGGGCGCCGCTTCGATGTAGCCCACCCGCAGGCCCGGCCCCATCACCTTGGAAAAGCTCGACAGCAAGAACGAGTGCTCCGGCAACCAAGTGCACAGGGCGGGCAGCGGTGCGGCCTGGGCTGCGGCATGCACGCAGTCTTCCACTACCAGCAGGTTGTGTTTGCGCGCCAGCGCGGCGATGGCCTGGCGCCGTGCTATCGGCATGGTGCTGTTGGTGGGGTTGTGCAGGCTGGGGGCGCAGTACAGCAGCTTGGCGTCAATATGGCGCGCCGCGTGCTCCAGCGACTGAGGCAGCATGCCGTGGGCGTCGGTTTCTATGCCCACCAGTTGCAGGCGCATCATGCGCGCCAGCGCCTGCAAGCCGGGGTAGCTCAGGCTCTCGGTCAGCACCGCATCGCCGGGACGTGCCAATGTGCGCAGCACGCAGGCCAGACCATGTTGGGCACCGTGGGTGACCATGACGCGTCGCCAGTCGCCCTCGGTGCCAAAGCGGCGCAGCCAGCGCGCGCCCGCTTCGCGATGGCGCTGCAGTCCATTCTCGGGCTGGTAACTGAGCACATCGCGCAGCACCTCTGGGTTGGCGGCGACTGCCTGCATCGCGCTGGCCAGGGCTTGCGCATCGTCGGTCGCGATGGCCACGTTGTGGGCCAGGTCGATGGGCGCATGCGATGTCAGCTGCGGGTCGGGCCCACGCGCCGGCTCGGGTGCGCGCACATAGGTGCCATCGCCCACCCGAGCCATGGCCATGCCGCGCTGCTCCAAAATGGCATAGGCGCGGCTAATGGTTCCGGCGGTGACGTCCAGGTGCTGGGCCAACTTGCGCTGCGCAGGCAAGCGCTCGCCGGTGGGCAACTGGCCACTGCGGATGCGCTGACCCAGCTCGTCGGCAATTGACAGGTAGCGCGGCTTGCCGCTGCCGCGCAGGCTGGCTTTGGAAATCAGGCCCTCAACCGACACGGCACAGCGCCCCAAAAAATATGCAATTACTCAAGATGGCTGTATTGATGGCATGCATTAGCGGGCATAGTATGCGCAATTGCATCCTTGCAACCCCCAGGTTGGCCTTTGCATGACCGAATTTGATTTCATCGTTGTGGGCGCCGGTTCTGCCGGCTGTGTATTGGCCAACCGCCTCAGCGCAGGTGGCAACTACACGGTGTTGCTGCTGGAAGCCGGCGGCTCGGACCGCAGCCCGCTGATCCAGGTGCCGCTGGGCTACGGCCTGACCTTCGCCGACCCCAAATACAACTGGGGCTACCACACCGAACCCGACGCCGCGCTCAACGGCCGCAGCTCCTACTGGCCGCGCGGCAAGGTGCTGGGCGGCAGCAGCTCACTCAATGCCATGGTGTACATCCGCGGCCAGCAGGGCGACTACGACGACTGGGCCGCTGCGGGGAACCCCGGCTGGGCCTGGGAGAATGTGCTGCCCTACTTCAAAAAGTCCGAAGACCATGTGTGGGGTGCATCCGAGCACCACGGCGCAGGCGGCGAGATGCGCGTAAGCGACTTTGCCGACCAGGTACACCCCTTGTGCGAGCGCTTTCTGCAAGCCGGTGCTGCACTGGGATTCCCGCGCACCCCAGACTTCAATGGCCAGACCAAAGAGGGCTTCGGGCTGTGGCAAATGACCATTCGCGACGGCGTGCGCGAGTCTGCGTCCAACGCCTTTTTGCGGCCCGCCCTGGGGCGCAGCAACCTGACCCTCAAGACCCACGCCCATGTCTGTCGCGTGCTGCTGGACGGCAAAAAGGCGGTGGGTGTGGAGTGCCTGGTGCACGGCGCAGCGCATACCTTCAAGGCGCGCAAAGAGGTGATTCTTTCAGGCGGCGCCATCAACTCGCCGCAACTGCTGCAGCTCAGCGGCATTGGCGACAGCGCTTTGTTGGCGCAGCATGGCGTAGCGCTGGTGCACCACCTGCCACGCGTGGGCCAAGGCCTGCAGGACCACCTGTGTGTGTCGTACTTCTTCAAGTCCAAAGTACCCACCCTCAACGATACGCTGGGCACTTGGTGGGGCAAGCTGTGGGCGGGGGTGCGCTATGCGTTCACCCGCCAAGGCCCCTTGGGCATGAGCGTCAACCAAGCCGGTGCGTTTGTGCGCAGCCGCCCTGGTCTTGCGCGGCCCAACCTGCACCTGTATTTCAACCCCATCAGCTACAGTGCGGCCACCGTGCGGATCGGCCGCTTCAAGCTGATGAACCCCGACCCGTTTTCGGCGTTTTTGATTTCCTTCAACACCTGCGTCCCTACCAGCCGAGGCAGCGTCACCATCGCGTCCAACAACCCGCTGGACAAGCCCACCATCACCACCAACTTCTTGACCACCGAGCACGACCTGCAAGACATCGTCGAGGGCTCGCGTATGGTGCGCCGCATTGCCAACACCGCTCCTTTGGTCGATGTGCTGGAAAGCGAGCACCTGCCCGGCGCGCACGCGCAAAGTGACGAGGCCATACTGCAAGACTTTCGGACCCGCAGTGGCTCGGTCTACCATGCCTCCTGCACCTGCGCGATGGGGCCGGACCCAGCCACTTCGGTGGTCGATGCGCGTCTGCGGGTGCATGGCATTGCGGGGCTGCGGGTCATAGACGCGTCCATCTTTCCTTCGGTCACCTCGGGCAATACCAATGGTCCGGTGATCATGGTGGCGGAGAAGGGCGCGGAGATGGTTTTGGAGGACAACGCTTGAATTGGTTGGTTGCTTCCCCGCTTCCCCCCCGCCCCTTCACCCCGGGCGGGGTGAAGGGGAGCCTGAACAGCCGATTTGGTGGTGGCGCGCCGGTTACGGATTTCGGCTCGGGGGGTTGCGGTGCGGGTTGGTGGGCTGAGATGCGTTTGCGCTGCGGTCGTAGTGAAGCGCTGGCGCACCTACACACCACGTCGCCCCCCACGGCTCGCCTTTCTTTTGTTTACTTTTCTTTGGCGAAGCAAAAAAAAGTGAGTCGGCCGCCGGGCCGAAACCCCGGCAACCCCGGCAACCCCGGCAATCCCGGCCAGTCAACCATCAAGATCCACACCCACAACACAAAGGACCTCCAATGAGCAAGCTAAAAATCGGATTCATCGGCCTGGGCAGCCTGGGCGAAGGCCTGTGCAACAGCCTGGTGCAAGCGGGCTTTCCCGTCACCGTCAACGACCTCAACAAAGACCTCGCCAAACGCCTGCTCGCTGGTGGCGCCCAGTGGTCGGACGATGTGGCGGGCACCTGCCGCGATGCCGATGTGGTGATCACCGTGCTGCCCTCGCCTGCCGTCTCGCGCAAAGTAGTGGAGGGCCCAGGCGGCGTGTTCGAGAACCTCAAGGCCGGTGGCACCTGGATTGAGATGAGCACCACCGACATGGAAGACCTGCTGCGCCTCTCGGCCGTGGCGACCAGCAAGGGCATCACCGTACTGGAGTGCCCGGTCACCGGCGGCGTGCACCTGGCCAACTCGGGCGAAATCACAGTGCTGGTGGGTGGCGAAGAAAGCACCTTCCAGCGGGTGCAAAGCATCCTGTCCACCATGGGTGGCGAGATCATTTACATGGGCAAGATGGGCAACGCCTCGGTCGTCAAAGTGGTGACCAATATGCTGGCTTTCATCCACCTGATTGCCGCCGGCGAGGCCATGATGCTGCCGGCCAAGTACGGTGTGGACCCGGACGCCACCTACCGCGCCATCCGCGCGAGCTCGGGCAACAGCTTTGTGCATGAGACCGAGTCCAAGCTGGTGCTCTCGGGCAGCTACAACGTGAAGTTCACCATGGACCTGGCGTGCAAGGACCTGGGCCTGGTCAACGGCATCGCCGAAAAGTTGGGGGTACCCCTGGAACTGGGGAGCATGGCGCAGCAAATTTTCCGCCGTGCGCGCGGCCTCTACGGCAGCCAGGCGCAGTCGCCCGAAGTGGTGCGCATGATCGAATCGGCCTGCGGCTTAGAGCTGCGCGCCGACGGATACCCCACCGAATTGGTGGCCGAGTGAACACAAGGTACTCCACCGGCTCACTGCTTGCGCTTGACAACATGGCACAGGCTTGGCCCTGGCAAACGATCCCACTGTCGGCCTGAAACCTCCGGAGCCCCCATGACACATTGCAACTTTTACATCGGCGGCCAGTGGGTCGAAGCGCTGGAGCCTGGCACGCCCCACCCCATCGTCAATCCGGCCACCGAGGGCGTGGTGGGCGAAGTGGTGATGGGTGGCGTACGCGATGCCGACCGCGCCGTACAAGCGGCACGCGCTGCGTTCGACGCCTACAGCCAGACCACACTCGAGCACCGCACCGCCCTGCTGCAAAAACTGCAGTCGGTGTTTGAGCGCCGCTACACCGAAATGGCACAGGCCATCAGCACCGAAATGGGCGCGCCATGGGACTTGGCCTACGACTCGCAGGCGGAGTGTGGCCCCGGCCACATCCAAGCCACGCTGGAGGCGGCCAAGACCTTTGCGTTTGAAGCGCCCAGCGGCAAAGGCCTGCTGCGCTGCGAGCCGGTGGGCGTGTGCGTGCTGATCACGCCTTGGAACTGGCCCATGAACCAGGTGGTGGCCAAGCTGGCGCCCGCGCTACTGACCGGCTGCACCGTGGTGCTCAAGCCCAGCGAGTTCGCACCGCTTTCAGCCAAGCTGGTCGCCGAGTACGTGCACGAGGCCGGCTACCCCGAAGGCGTGTTCAATATGGTGTTTGGCGACGGCCCGTTGGTGGGCAGCGCGCTGTGCGCGCACCCCGAGGTGGACATGGTGTCGTTCACTGGCTCCACGGGCGCGGGCATCTCGGTGGCCAAGGCGGCGGCCGATACCGTCAAGCGGGTGGTGCAAGAGCTGGGCGGCAAGTCGCCCAACCTGATTTTTGCCGACTGCGACCTCGAAGAGGCTGTGTCGCGCGGCGTGCGCAAGTGCTTCAACAACACCGGCCAGTCGTGCAACGCGCCCACCCGCATGCTGGTGGAACGCAGCGTGTATGCGCAGGCCGTAGAGATTGCCAAGCGGGTGGGCGCAAGCGTCAAGGTGGCGCAACCCACCGAGCGCGGCGATGTGATCGGCCCCTTGGCCATGCGCCGCCAGTTCGACACAGTCAACCGTTTCATCCAACTCGGTATGGACAGCCGTGCGCGCGCCATCGTGGGCGGTCCCGGACGGCCCGAGGGGTTCGAGAAGGGCTACTTCGTGCGCCCCACCATCTTTGCCGATGTGCACAACGACATGGCGATTGCGCGGCAGGAAATTTTTGGCCCGGTGCTGTGCATCATCCCCTTCGACACCGAAGAAGACGCCATCCGCATCGCCAACGACACGCCCTATGGCCTGGCCGCCTACCTCAGCACCGGCAATGCAGAGCGCGCCCGCCGCGTAGCCAAGCGCCTGCGCGCGGGCAATGTGTCGGTCAACGCCTCGGGCAACGAGTACTGCAACCCCTTTGGCGGCTACAAGCAAAGCGGCAACGGCCGCGAGTGGGGCCGCTTTGGGTTGCACGACTTTATTGAGTACAAGATCATCAACGGCCTATGAACATGGCCCCCACGCTTGCCACTCCGTGTGCTGCGCTGCCCCCCGAGGGGGTGCGTTTCGCCTTGGGGCGGCCCGGCGGCGAAACCTTTTTGCGCTTACCTTGAGGAAATCACTCCATGAAAATCAAAGACGTTAAAACTTTCGTCGTCGGCAACCCGCCTCCGGGCTTCGGCGGGCGCTACTTTGTGTTTATCAAGCTCATCACCGACAACGGCATCGAGGGCCTGGGCGAGGTGTACAACTTGCCCTTCCATCCCGATGTGGTGGCGCAGATGGTCAAGGACGTGGTGGAGCGCTATGTGGTGGGCAAAGAGCCGTTTGACATCGAAAAAATCTGGCGCAGCGTCTACGGCGGTGGCTTCATCCACCGGCCGGACACCACCATGATGGGCATCCTCAGCGCCATCGAGATGGCCTGTTGGGACATCGTGGGCAAAGACCTCAACAAGCCAGTCTACAAACTGCTGGGCGGCCAGGTGCACGAAGCGCTGCGCAGCTACACCTACATCTACCCCAAGCCCGGTGACAAGACCGACGTGTACGCCGACCCGGTGCTGGCCGCCGAGCGCGCGCAGGAGTACATCGCCATGGGCTTCACCGCGGTGAAGTTCGACCCGGCCGGGCCTTATACGGTGTACGACGGGCGCCAGCTGTCGCTGACCGAACTCGACCGCTCGGAGCGCTTTTGCAAGCTGCTACGCGAGGCCGTAGGCAGCAAGGCTGACCTGCTGTTTGGCACCCATGGCCAGATGACGGCAGCCGGTGCCATCCGGCTGGCCAAGCGACTGGAAAAGTACGACCCGTTGTGGCTCGAAGAGCCAATCCCACCGGACAACCAGAAAGAGATGGGCAAGGTGGCACGCGGCACCTCGATCCCCGTGGCGGCAGGCGAGCGTTTGACAACCAAGTGGGAATTTTTGCGGGTGCTCGAAGAAGGCGCCGCCGCCATTTTGCAAATGAACCTGGGCCGCGTGGGCGGCATCTTGGAAGGCAAAAAAATCGCGTCCATGGCCGAGGCCTACCACGTGCAAATCGCGCCGCACCTCTACTGCGGCCCGGTGGTGGGCGCAGCCAATGTGCAACTGGCCACCTGCAGCCCGAACTTCCTGATTCAAGAAAGCATTCTGGACTGGAAGGGTTTCCATTCGGAAATTCTCACCAAGGGAATCGAATGGCAAGACGGCTACATCATCCCGCCCACCGCACCCGGTTTGGGCGTGGAACTGAACGAGGCCGTGGCCCTGGCCAACCCCTACGTGGGCAACGCGCTGCACCTGGACATGACGCATACGCCGGCGCGGGTGTAAGGAAACGAAGACGCGCGGGACTGCGCTGGGCATGGGGATTTCAGCAGAATCACCGAACAAACTTCAACGCCACGGGTTGCAAAAGGAGCCAACGATGAAAACGGTCAAAAAATTTCCGCGCAAAGTCCGCGAAATCGACAACACCTTCATCACCCTGCCCGACGGCACCCGCCTGGCCGCACGCATCTGGCTCCCCGCTGACGCAGACCAACACCCCGTCCCCGCCATCCTCGAGTACCTGCCGTACCGCAAACGCGATGGCACCCATGTGCGCGACGCGCTCACCCATCCGTACCTGGCCGGCCACGGCTATGCCTGCGTGCGCGTCGACATGCGCGGCAATGGCGACTCCGAGGGCTTGCTGTTTGACGAGTACACCCAGCGCGAACTCGACGACGCCTGTGATGTGATTGCCTGGTTGCGTCAGCAAAGCTGGTGCAGCGGCAACGTCGGCATGATGGGCATTTCCTGGGGCGGCTTCAACAGCCTGCAGGTCGCCGCCATGCGCCCCGAGGGGCTCAAGGCCATCATCACCCTGTGCTCCACAGACGACCGCTACACCGACGACATCCACTACAAAGGCGGCTGCCTGCTCAACGAAAACCTGGGTTGGTCGGCCACTATGTTTGCGTACTCCTCGCGCCCGGCCGACCCGGCCATCGTGGGTGAAGGCTGGCGCGCGGACTGGTTAAATCGTCTAAAGCACCAGCCTCTGCTGGCGATTGAGTGGCTCAAGCACCCGCACCGCGACGACTACTGGAAGCACGGCTCGGTCAACGAGGACTTCAGTGCCATCCAAGCTGCGGTGCTGGCCGTGGGCGGTTGGAACGATGCCTACACCAACGCGGTGCCTAGGCTGGTGGGTAACTTGAAGTCACCGGCCAAAGGCATCATCGGCCCCTGGGCGCACAAGTACCCGCACTTTGCAGTGCCCGAGCCGCGCATTGGCTTTTTGCAAGAGGCGCTGCGTTGGTGGGACCGCTGGCTCAAAGGCGTGGACACGCGGGTGGAAAAGGACCCGGCGTTTCGCACCTACATCATGGCGCTGGGGCGCCCCGGTGGCTCGGTGGCGCACATCGATGGACGCTGGGTGAGCGACTCGCAATGGCCGTTTGACAAGGGCGAAGTGCAGCGCTGGTACCTCAATGCCAACGGCCTCGCGCGCGACAAAGGCCGTGCCACCCAGCAACCCCACCAATCCCCGCAGAACGTGGGTGGTGATGGCGGCGAGTACTGCATCATCTGGCTCGGGCCCGAATTTGCAGGCGACCAGCGCAACGACGACGCCGGTTCGCTCACCTTTGACAGCGAGCCCCTGGCCCAGCCCATCGACTTGGTGGGTGCGCCCGAACTCACCCTGAAATTCAGCGCCGACAAGCCGGTGGCCAACGTAGCGGTGCGCCTCAACGCGGTGTGGCCGGACGGCGCGGTATCGCGTCTGAGCTACGCCGTGTTCAACCTGTGCCACCGCGACGGCCACGAACACCCGCAAGCCTTGGAGCCGGGCAAGGTTTACACCGTCAAAATCCAACTCGACGACGTCGCCTGCAACGTGCCCAAGGGCCACAAACTGCGGGTGTCTTTGTCCACCAGCTACTGGCCCATGGTCTGGCCCGCGCCCGAGCCGGTGACCCTGCAGGTGCACACCGCTGCCACTTGCATCGATCTGCCGGTGCGTGCCAAGCGCCGTGAGACCGCGCCCACTTTTGCCGCGCCCGAGGCAGCGGCGCCGGTGAAGCAGGTGACCCACAGCAAGGCCTTCAACCGGCGCGAGCTCACCCGCGACCAAGCCACTGGCGAGACGCGCCTGACCATCGTGGATGACTTTGGCCGCAACACCATCGCCGACCTGGACTTGACCACCTGGGCTTGCGGGCGCGAGAGCTACAGCATCCTGCCCGGCGATCCGCTGTCGGCCAAGCAGTCCTGCCATTGGACCGAAGAGCGCAGCCGCGGCGACTGGAAAGTGCGCTCCGAAACCTATAGCGCAATGACCGCCAGCAAAACGCACTGGCACATCACCGGTCGGCTCGAAGCCTATGAGAACGACGTATTGGTCTTCAGCCGCGATTGGGACACGCGCGTCAAACGCAATCTCAACTGAGGCCGCTGCACCGGCGTACGCCAAATGGCGCAGACCGCGCCGGACCCGGCTGGATCGCGTGCGGAAAAGCACCGAACAGCTAGCACAGTTCGGTGCAAATTCTTAGCCATTCGCGACGTCTTGCACCGGCTTTGCGACGCACTTTTCGCCATGCGCGCGGCGCACTTTTTTGGACTGCGCAGCACCCCAAAAAGTGGCCCCCAAAACTAAGGGAATATGCGGATGCTTTCTTGTCGAGAACCGCAAACTATTGCTTTACTATGCGCCTTGAGAGCAAAGCCGCTTGCCCTCGGGCTACCAGGTTCACACTGCCTCGGCGGTCAGCGAATCAGGAACTGTTACATCAATCTGTTTGGACTGGAGATCTCTACACATGGCTAACGTCGAAACCACAACCGAATCGGGCATCGTCCTCGACCGTCGTCAACTGATTCTGGGTGCATCCGCAATCGGTCTCTCGGCCACCTTCGGTGCCATGCCCGCCATGGCGCAGGGCACACCCAAGAAGGGCGGCACTTTGCGCCTGGGCATGGAAGGCGGCTCGCCCTCCGACAGCCTGGATCCCCGCACCTACGCAGACTCCATCCCGATTGCCATGAGCCTGATGCTGTGGAACAACCTGGTTGAAGTGGCTGACAACGGCGACGCCACCGGCGAGCTGTTCGAAAGCTGGGACGTCAAGCCCGGCGCCACCGACTGGACCTTCAATGTCCGCAAGGGCATCACCTTCACCTCGGGCAAGACGCTAGATGCCGATGACGTCATCTACTCGCTCAATATGCACCGCGGCGAAACCAAATCGCCCGCCAAGGCGCTGCTGGCCGACATCAAGGAAATCAAAAAGCTGTCGCCCACCCAGGTGCAAATCACCATGACCAACGGCAATGTGGACTTGCCGTTCAACCTGAGCGACTACCACATCATCGTGGTGCCCAACGGCTACACCGATTTCTCCAAGCCCGATGGCACCGGCGCCTTCACCCTCGAAGAGTTCCAGCCCGGCGTGCGCGCGACCTTCAAGCGCAAGGCAGGCAACTACTGGAAGCCCAACCGCGGCAACTTTGACCGCGTCGAACTGCGCTACATCGGCGACGCCGCTGCACGCACCCAGGCGCTGGTCACCGGCCAAGTGGACGCTATCAACCGCGTCGACCCCAAGACCGCCCGCCTGCTGGAGCGCAACAACGCACTGCGCCTGAGCCGCACCCCCGGCATGGGCAACCGCTTCGCCTTCGTCGCCCACACCGACAAAGATCCCTACAACAAGCCCGACCTGATGATGGCGCTCAAGCACGGAATCGACCGCAAGAAGATTGTGGACAACGTGTTTTCGGGCTATGCCTCCATCGGCAACGACCACACCGTGGGCACGAAGATGAAGTTCTTCGACGCCAAGCAAAAGCTCAACACCTACGACCCAGACAAGGCCAAGTTCCACTTCGCCAAGGCTGGCGTGACCTCGCCCATCGAACTGCAAGTGTCCGAAGGCGCCTTCTCCGGTGCGACTGACTCGGGCGTGATCTTCCAAGAATCGCTCTCCAAGGCTGGCATCAAGCTCGACCTCAAGCGCGTCTCTGGCGACGGCTACTGGGACAACGTCTGGCTCAAGGCGCCGTTCTGCGCGGTGTACTGGGGCAACCGTCCCACCATCGACAACCAGCTCACCAGCACCTTCAAGGCCAATACCACCTGGAACGACACCCGCTTCAACAACGCCGAATTCGAGCGTCTGCTGGTGGGCGCCCGCGTGGAGCTGGACCAAGCCAAGCGCGCTGCCATGTATGCACGCTGCCAAGAACTCATCAGCCAGAACTCCGGCATGGTGTGCTTCGCAGTGCAAGACTACCTGGACGCCTGCAGCACCAAGCTGCAAGGCCTGACCATCTCGGGCCGCTACGACCTGGGTGACCAGCGCATTGCCGAAAAGGGCTGGTTCGCTTAAGTTGCGCACTGCCGTCTGAGAAGCGGGGCCGGGCTTGTACCCGCCCCGCTTTTTGGTTTTTGGCGCTGGCACCTTAAGAGTGGCGCGGTTCTTGCGCGCAATCTGCGGTGTCCGCCTAGAACAAACCCAACAAGTGAATACGCCATGCTCAAGCTGATACGCAACCGTCTGCTGCTAGGGGTGCTGACCCTGTTTGCAGTGTCGATCCTGATCTTCGTGTGCACCGAAATCCTGCCTGGCGACGTCGCCTCGGCGGTGCTCGGCCAAGGCGCCACACCCGAAGCGTTGGTCATTTTTCGCAAGGAGCTGGGGCTGGATCTGCCAGCCTACCTGCGCTACTGGAACTGGTTGGTGGGTGCCTTGCAAGGCGACCTGGGCGTTGCGCTGACCAACAAGCGCGTCATCGTCGACGAAATCATGCCGCGACTGGCCAACACCCTGTTTCTGGCGGGTTACGCGGCGCTGATCGCCATTCCGCTGGCCGTGGGCCTGGGGGTTTACTCCGCCATCAACGAGGGCAAGCTCTCCGACAAGCTCTCCAACATCAGCACCTTGGTGGCCATCTCGCTGCCTGAGTTCTTCGTGGCCTACCTGCTGATCATTTTCATGGCGGTCAAGTTCACCTGGTTCCCGTCGCTGTCCACCGTGTTTCCGGACATGCCCCTGTCGGACCGGATCTACCAGACCACGCTGCCGGCTATCACGCTCACATTGCTGGTAGCCGCCCACATGCTGCGCATGACCCGCAGCTCGGTACTCGCGGTCATGTCCACGCCCTATATCGAGATGGCCTTCCTCAAAGGCGCGCGCCGCCAGCGCGTCATCACCCGCCACGCGCTGCCGAATGCGGCCGCGCCCATCATCACCGTGGTGGCGCTCAACCTGGCCTACCTGGTGGTGGGTGTGGTGGTGATTGAGGCAGTGTTTGTCTACCCTGGCCTGGGGCAGCTCATGGTGGATGCGGTGGCCAAGCGCGACTTCCCCGTCATTCAGGCCTGCGGCCTGGTGTTTGCCACGGTGTTCGTGCTACTCAACACCTTGGCCGACATCTTGGTCATCCTGGTCAACCCCCGGCTGCGGCACAAGCGGTAAATCAAGGACCTGCACCATGAAACTTCTGGGACACAAACTCACGCCCTCGGCCCTGTTCGGCTTGGTGGTGATCGGCATTTTTCTGTTCATCGCGCTGTTCACCCCCTGGATCGCGCCCTACCCCGAATCGGCCAACATCGGCGGCACCTGGGACGAGCCCTCCAAAGCCATGTGGCTGGGTGCCGACCAGATTGGGCGGGACATGCTCACCCGCATCATGTACGGCTCGCGCATGACGATTGGCGTGGCACTGACCATTACCCTGGTGTCGTTTGCCATTGGCATCGTTATCGGCTTTATCAGTGCGGTGTTGGGTGGCTGGGTGGACACGTTTTTCACCCGCTTGGTAGATACGATGTTGTCCATACCCGGGCTGATCTTCGCGCTCATTATTCTGGGCGCTGCAGGCTCCAGCATCCCGGTGCTCATACTCACCATCGCGGTGCTGGACTCCACGCGCGTGTTCCGCCTGGCACGCGCGTTGGGCATGAACCTGTCGGTGATGGAATACGTGGAGGCCGCCCGTTTGCGTGGCGAGGGCCTGTGGTGGGTGATCAGCCGCGAGATTTTGCCCAACGCCTGGGCACCGCTGGTCTCCGAGTTTGGCCTGCGCTTTTGCTTCAACTTCCTGTTCATTGCCGGCCTGTCGTTCCTGGGCCTGGGCATTCAGCCGCCGTACGCCGATCTCGGTGGCATGGTGCGTGAGAACGCTGCAGCCATCAACTTCGGCATGATGGCCCCGATCTACCCCGCGACCGCAATTGCCCTCTTGACCGTATCGGTCAACCTGGTGGTGGACTGGATGCTGTCCATCGACGCCCGCCCCTCTGGCGCACAGGCCGAACTTTAAGAAAGCACCGCTGGCATGAACGACTCCCTCATTCTGCAAATCAAGGGCCTGCGGCTCGAAAGCATTGCGGGCAACACCATCGTGGACAACGTGGACCTGCAGCTCAAAAAAGGCGAGGTGCTGGGCCTGATTGGCGAGAGCGGCGCGGGAAAGTCCACCATTGGCCTGGCCAGCATGGGCTACGCCCGCGCCGGTGTGCACATTGCCGCCGGACAAATCGTGCTGGGCGGTACCGACATCCGCACCTTGGATGCCGACGGCCGCCGCCAGATGCGCGGCAAACGCATCGCCTACATCGCGCAGTCGGCCACGGCAGCCTTCAACCCCTCGCACACGCTGATGGACCAGGTCTGCGAAGCGCCACTCATCCACAAGCTGATGACCCGCACCGAGGCCGAAGCCTGGGCGCGCGAGCTGTTCACCTCGCTGGATTTACCCGACCCGCAAAACTTCGGCGCACGCTACCCGCACCAAGCCTCGGGAGGCCAGTTGCAGCGCGCCATGGCGGCCATGGCCATGTCCTGCCGGCCCGACGTGCTGGTGCTGGACGAACCCACCACCGCGCTGGATGTGACCACGCAAATCGAAGTGCTCATCCTGCTCAAGTCGCTGATCCGCGAGTACAACACCGCAGCGCTTTACATCACCCACGACCTGGCCGTGGTAGCCCAGGTGGCCGACCGCATCAAAGTGCTGCGCCACGGCAAAGAGGTGGAAGAAGGCGCCACCGACCAAATCCTGCACCACGCTACCAAGGACTACACCGCCCGACTGGTGGCCGTGCGCGGCGCTGCGGCCAGCGAGCGCGCCTCGCCCGCCACCGTGCAAGCCGATACCTCGGTGCTGTCCATCCAGGACTGCCACGCCTACTACGGCGACTTCCATGTGGTACGCGGCGTGTCGCTGGATGTGAAGCTGGGAGAAACCGTGGCGGTGGTGGGCGAGTCCGGCTCGGGCAAGTCGACGCTGGCGCGGGTGGTCACCGGCTTGCTGCCGCCCAAGAGTGGCTCCATCGTGTTCCAGGGCAAGGCGCTGCCCGGCGCGCTCAAGGCCCGCAGCAAGGAACTGAAGCGCCGCATCCAATTGGTCTACCAAATTCCGGACGTGGCCATCAACCCACGCCAAAGCCTGCTCGATATCGTGGGCCGGCCAGTGCAGTTTTACTTCGGTCTGGGTCGCAAAGAAGTGCTGGCGCGTGCCAAAGAACTGATGGCGCTGGTGGAGTTGCCAGTGGACTTTTTGGAGCGCCGCCCGGGCCAGTTGTCTGGCGGCCAAAAGCAGCGTGTCTGCATTGCACGGGCGCTGGCGGCCAAACCGGACTTGATCATCCTCGACGAACCCACCTCGGCCCTGGACCCGCTGGTGGCCGAAGAGATCTTGACGCTGCTGCGCAAGTTGCAGCGCGAACTCGGCCTGTCGTACGTGCTCATCACCCACGACCTGGACGTGGTGCACCGCATCGCCCACCGCACTGCGGTCATGCTGCAGGGCCAATTCGTGGCCTTCGATCACACCGACAAAATCTTCGACAACCCCGAGCACGCCTACACCCAAAAGCTGATCACTGCCGTGCCCGAAATGCGAGTGGACTGGCTTGACGAAGTGCTGGCGACGCGGGCCGCTGCCTGAGCGCTTGCAGCACCTGTGTTCCCCCGGCGGCCCCATGGGTCTGGGTTCGCAACAAAGCGCGCTGCAGGGTGCGCGATAGCGTATGCAGGCACCCATGACTGACCGGACCGAACGCGGCGCACTGGTTCAGGGCATTGTTCTGACCGCCTTGGCCGCACTCTCTTGGAGTACCGCGGGGCTGTTTCCCCGGCTTGTCAGCACCGATGTATTCACCACCTTATTCTGGCGCTCAGCGCTTGGCGGCTTGTCGGTGCTGGCGTTTCAACTGGTCCTGAACCACGGCAAGCCCGTTGCGTCACTGTGGCAACTCACGCCAGCCGAGTGGGGCATGTCGGCCATGAGTGCTGCGGCCATGGTCACATTCATTGCCGCTTTCTACTTCGCGCCGATTGCCGATGTCGTCTTTGTCTACGGTGCATTTCCTACCGTGACAGTGCTGCTGTCAGCGCTGCTGCTGCGCACCCGCATCCAGCGTGCGGATGTTCTGTGCTCGGCCTTGGTGGCCGTGGGTGTCGGCATTATTCTGTGGGGACAGGCGTCGTTGCAAAGCATTGTGGGAACCCTGATGAGTTTTTCCGCCACTTTGCTGTTTGGTCTGATGACTGTGGGCATCAAGCGCTTTCCCGATGCGCGGATGGTCAAGGTCACTTACATGGGCGCTTTTTTGTCTGCATTGGCCATGGCGCCGTTTGCCAGTTTCATGCAGACCAGCATGCATGATTTGGGTTGGCTTTGGCTGTACGGTTTCTTGAATATTGGCGTGGGCTTTGGCTTCTATCTGCTGGGGGTACGCCGCATCAAGCCCGTGCTGGCCTCCGTGCTGTGCATGATCGAAATTCCGCTGGCGCCGCTGTGGGCGTATCTGCTGCTTGGTGAGCAAGTGGGTTGGCAAAGCCTGGTCGGGGGCGCCGTGGTCTTGTTGGCAGTCAGCGCGAGTCTGGTGTGGGCAGGCTGGCGCGCTGCGCCTGACGCGCCTGCTCCATCAGCCAGGTCTTGAACTGCGCCACCTGCGCCGTGGCCGAGGTCCGCCCGGGTGCCTCCAAAAACCAGTAGCCATGGGGACCGGCAACCTCAAGACTGTTGTGGCGCAACAATTCACCCGATTTCAACTCGCGCACGATCATCGCCGCGTCCACCACCACCACGCCCGCTCCGGTGATGGCTGCGTTGATGGCTTGGTCGAGGGTGCTGAAATTCAAACCTGGGCGGGCATCGAGTTCGCGTGGGCCATGCAGGGCGATCCACTGTTCCCACACCGGAATGCGCTGATCTCCATCCAGCACATGCAGCAAGGTGGCCTGCGTTAGCGATGGCGGCTCACCTTGCACCCAAAGCTTGGGGCTGCTGACCATGATGTGGCGCTCTTGCATCACTGCCTCGCAGGCAAGCTGTGTCCATGCCTCCTGGCCAAAAACAACCAGGCAATCGAGCGCACGTGTTTCTCGCACGCTCTGCACACGGTCGGTGGTAATGGACAGATCAATGTGCGGAAATTGCGCCCGAAAATTTGACAAACGCGGCGCCAACCAGCGCGTTGCAAAGGTGGGCGGCGCATTGAGCTTGAGCATTTTTCGCTGGCTGCCAACGGCCGCGCGCTGCACCGCCAGCTCCATCTCATGAAACAGGCGCCCCAACGTGGAGGCAAGCGCACGCCCGGCTTCAGTGAGTTCGACTTTCTGGTGCTTGCGCACAAACAGCGCCACGCCAATGTCAGACTCCAACTGCTTGACCTGGCGACTGATGGCGCCTTGGGTCACATGCAGTGTCTGACCAGCCAGGGTGAAACTACCCTCCTGCGCTGCGGCTGCGAAGGCTCGCAAGGCGTTAAGTGAAGGCAGGCGCTTCATCGGGCATTCAAGGCCGTGGATCCAGCGACCAAACCGACTGGTGGGCAACCGCGTCCAACTGCGATTGGGGCACCCGCCCGGGCGCAATGTCGGCAAGTGGGCGCAGTACGAAGGCCCGCTGCGCCATGCGCGGGTGCGGCACCGTCAATTCCTCGGTCTGGATGCGCTGGTCGCCGTAGAGCAACAAGTCGAGGTCGAGGGTGCGCGGCGCGTTGCGAAATGGGCGCTCACGCCCCGCCTGGGCTTCGATTTCGCGCAATGCATGCAAAAGCGTCAACGCCGGCAAGCGGGTCTGCACCCGCACCACCGCGTTGACGTAATCGCCACCACCGGCATCCACCGGCGCGCTGCCGTACAGCGGGGACTGGCCAAGGAGGCGCACACCGTCCAGCGCTCCGATGGCCGCTACCGCGGCGCACACGGCCTCTTGCGCATTACCCAGGTTGGCACCCAGGCCCACAAAGGCGTCGACCCACGTGCCAGCCGACATGGGATCAGTCAGCGGACCCGGGACCATCGACCGAGGGGCCACCATCGGTCCCTGCGCCATCGCCCCGGTGGGCACCGGAGCGGCGACGTCGGCGGCGCTTGCGTGCCGGAGCTGTACCGTCCGACGGGGCGCTGGAATCGGCCTCTTGGTCTGCAGGGCCACCGCCTTGGCTGGGCGCGCCGTTGCGACCGGCCACAGGGAGGTCGCGCCCCGCTTTCGGGTCGCCACGCTCTAGCGAGTGGCCACGGTGCTCGTCGGCCAGGTTGCCTGGCCCGGGGGTGGCAGCCGAGACCGGGCGCGGGGCGCGCTGCACGCGGGGGCGCTTTTGCTGCTCGGCGCGCACTTGGTCCACCAGGTCTTGGCGTTGGGCGTCGTCGGCGGTGCTGAACTCCTGCCACCAGTCGGCCAGCAGCTCGTCAACCTCACCCACGTCGGCACGCAAGCGCATGAAGTCAAACGATGCGCGAAAGCGCGGCTGCTCGACCAAACCAAACGGCGTGCTGCCGATGCGCTTCTCAAAGCGCGGCTGCATCAGCCAGATCTCGCGCATGTCGCCGGCCAGCTTGCCGCGCCCGGAAACGTCGCCGATGCGGGCGTTGAACACATCTTCGATCGCGTCCTGCAGCGCTGGGTGGCTGGGCTGGCGCGCCTGCACGCGGCTGGCCCAGCCGTCGCGCACATCGGCCCACAGCACACAGGCCAGCAAGAAGCTGGGCGCCACCGGCTTGCCTTCGCTGACGCGGCGGTCGGTGTCTTTGAGGGCGGCGCCGACAAACGGTTGCTCAGCGCGCTCTACCACCACATCGAGCAGAGGGTAGATGCCGCGGGCCATGCCCAGCGCTTGGAGCTGCGCAATCGAGGCCAGTGCATGGCCGGTTTGCAAGAGCTTGAGCATCTCGTCAAACAGGCGGCTTTGCGGCACCTCGGCCAACAGCGCTTTGGACTTGACCAGGGGCGCGGCGGTCTTGGCTTCGAGCTTGAAGCCCAGACCGCTGAGCTTTGCGGCGAAACGCACCGCCCGGATGGTGCGCACCGGGTCTTCGCGGTAGCGCGCCGCCGGGTCGCCGATCATGCGAAGCAGCCGGGCTTTCGCGTCTTTGAGGCCATTGTGGTAGTCCACCACGACTTCGGTTTGCGGGTCGTAGTACATCGCATTGATGGTGAAGTCGCGGCGGGTGGCGTCCTCGTCTTGCGGGCCCCAGACGTTGTCGCGCAGCACCCGGCCGGTGGAGTCGACCGCGTGCTTCATTCCGGCCAACTCGCTTTTGCTGGTTTTTTCGTTGCCCGCCACCTGCTCGGCAGCGGCGTTGTCCAGGTAGGCGCGGAAGGTGGAGACCTCAATCACCTCGTGCTCGCGACCGCGTCCGTACACCACGTGGACGATGCGAAAGCGCCGCCCGATGATGAAGGCCCGGCGAAAAAGGCCCTTGACCTGCTCGGGCGTGGCGTTGGTGGCCACGTCGAAATCTTTGGGACGCAAACCCAGCAGCAGGTCACGCACCGCGCCACCCACGATGAAGGCCTCGTACCCGGCCTGCTGCAGGGTGCTCACCACATTGATAGCGCGCTCGTCGACCAGGCTGCGGTCGATACCATGCACGCTTGCGGGGATGTCTGCGCGTTTGCCGAAAGCGGGTTTGCTGGCACGGCCTGCACCGGCGCTGCCAAGCAGTTTTTCAATGAATTTCTTAATCAAATCAAGGTCCTTGGGCAGTCTGCAGGGTACTGGGCAGGGGCTGGCGCACCTCAGGCAAAAAGGTCGAGTATGCGCCAACCACGCTGGGTGGCCAGCGCGCGCAGAGGCCCATCAGGGTTAGTAGCCACCGGCACGTCGGCGCGCTCCAGGAGCGGCACATCGTTGATGGAGTCGGAGTAGAAGGTGGTGTGGACTGCGCTCCAGTCCAGGCCGCGCGCGGCCATCCACTCTTCCATGCGTCGCACCTTGCCTTCTCGAAACGAGGGGACGCCAGCAATCTCGCCGGTGTACCAGCCGGTACCGCCTGGCGCATCGTCACGCGCCAAGGCAACGCCCAATAACTCAGACACGCCAAAAGCCTGCGCGATCGGTCGGGTCACAAACTCGTTGGTGGCGGTGATGATGACTACCGTGTCGCCGGCCGCCTGGTGTGACTGCACCAGCGCCAGCGCCTGGGGGAGTAAACCCTTTTTGACGACCTCCTCCATGTAGCGGGCATGCGCCGCCACTGATGCGGCCTCGCCTTGGCGCACGATGGCGGCAGTGGCAAATCGGCAGTAGGCATGGATGTCGAGCGTGCCGGCCTTGTAGTCGGCGTAAAACGCGTCGTTCTGGCGCTTGAAGGCCTCCGGGTCGTTCCAGCCCAGACGGCTAGTGAACTCGCCCCAGGAGTAGTCGGAGTCGAACGGAATCAGGGTGTGGTCGAGGTCAAAAAGTGCCAGTCGTGGTCGCGCTGTGGTGTGTGTGTTTTGCATCAGGAGTTATCCATCATGGATTTGATCAGAGGGACGGTGATCGCCCGTTGGGTTTGCAGGCTGTAGCCGTCCAGAAGTTCGAGCAGCTCCATCAAGCTGCCCAGGTCGCGCGCGAAGCGGGTGAGCATGAAATCCATCACCTCGTCGCCCAAAAACACGCCGCGCGCATCGGCTGCCTGGCGCAACACGGCACGGCGTTCGGGCTCATTGAGCAGCTGCAGGCCCAATACATGGCCCCAACCCAGCCGGGTCCGCAAATCGTCGCGCAAGGGCAGGTCCACCGGGGCGGTGGCACCGGCGGCCAGCACCGGCCGCTGCACGGTCTGTGCCCGCACAAACCAGTTGAAAGCGGTGTGCTGCTGCGCAGACGTGTAGCGGTCCACATCGTCCATCAGCACCGCAGCCCACCGCTCGTCGAACTCGGGCGCGTCGAGCACACCCGAATCGAGCCAGCCCACCCGCGCCCCCTGGGCCCGCAGGCCCTCGCGCACTGCCCGCAGCAAATGGGATTTGCCACTGCCCTGTGGGCCCCACAGGTAAGTCGGCACAGGCTGGCTGCTGTTGCCAGTGGCCTGGGCGTTCAGCCACTGGGCTAGATGCGCAAGCACTGCGCTGTTGGGGCCGATGAAAAAATTGGCTAGGCTGGGGCCAACCGAGAGACCGATGTCCAGCGCAATCTGCTTCATCGGTTCACGCCATCGCGCAATGGCTGGGCGCTGCGTCTGCAATGCCATCCGCGCAGTTGCCTGCACCGCTGCGTGGGTACGCCGTGCGCACTTCCGTGACGTTGGCAGGCGCAAGCAGATGGCGTACAGGCATGGCGAAGTCGAACCCTTAAAATCAGCGCAAATTCTATTCGGGTCCGCACCTGGGCCCACCACCCCACCCTCCCATGACGCAAGCCCCCAAACCCACCCCCCTGTCGTACAAAGACGCCGGTGTCGACATCGACGCTGGAGACGCGTTGGTCGAGCGCATCAAGCCCCTGGCGAAAAAGACCTTGCGCGAAGGGGTATTGGCGGGGATTGGCGGCTTTGGCGCCCTGTTTGAAGTGCCCAAGCGCTACCAAGAGCCGGTGCTGGTTAGCGGCACCGATGGCGTGGGCACCAAGCTCAAACTGGCCTTCGAATGGAACATGCACGATACGGTCGGCATTGACCTGGTCGCCATGAGCGTCAACGATGTGCTGGTCCAAGGCGCCGAGCCGCTGTTTTTTCTGGACTATTTCGCCTGCGGCAAGCTCGACGTGGACACCGCCGCCGCGGTGGTGGGCGGCATTGCCAAGGGCTGCGAGCTCTCGGGTTGCGCGCTCATCGGCGGGGAGACCGCTGAAATGCCCGGGATGTACCCCAGCGGCGAGTACGACCTGGCGGGGTTTGCGGTGGGTGTGGTGGAGAAATCGAAAATCCTCACCGGCGCGCGGGTGCAACCCGGCGATGTGGTGCTGGGCTTGGCCAGCAGCGGCGTGCACTCCAACGGCTTTAGCCTGGTGCGCAAATGCATTGAGCGCGCGGGTGCAGCAGCACCGGCGACCCTCGATGGCAAACCGTTTCGCCAAGCCCTAATGGAACCCACTCGGCTGTATGTCCAAAGCGTGTTGGCCGCGCTGGCAGCCTACCCCTGCAGCGCCCAGCCGGGTCAGGGGGGCATCAAGGCGCTGGCGCACATCACCGGCGGCGGCTTGCTGGAAAACATTCCACGCGTGCTGCCGGCAGGTACTGCTGCCCACCTGCAGCACGCCAGCTGGCCGCAAAGCGAGCTGTTCGCCTGGCTGCAGGGCACTGCGGGTATCGACGCGCACGAGATGAACCGCACCTTCAACAACGGCATCGGCATGGTGTTGGTGGTCGATGCCGCCCAGGCCGCAGCCTGCGCCGACACCCTGCGCGGGCAGGGCGAGACGGTCTACCAGATTGGCAGCATTGCCGCGCGCGGTGATGGTGCAGCGGTACAAATCGGCTGAGCGCAGCTGCTGGAAGTCGCAGCGCCTTGTGTGGGTGTGCTCAGGGCTTCGCGCGGCGTAGGGCCTGCACCCGCTGGGCGATGGCGCGGCCGTCGGCCAAGTCTGCGGCGCTGCCTAGGTATCGATCAAGGTCCGCAAGGGCTTTTTCTGACTGCCCCAATTCGGCAAGTACCAGACCCCGGTCACGGTACTCCGAGGCTACGTCAGGCAGCAGCACGATCAGGCGGTTGATGGTGGCCAGCGTCCGGGTCCAATCCTCCTGGGTTTGGTAGATTTCTTTGAGGTTGCGCATCATGCGCGCAAGGATGTCGCGCGGCGTAGCGCCCTGCAGGTAGGTGTCCAAGGTGGCGTCGCTGGGCCTGCTGGTGGCGCCCTGGAATGCTGCGAGCTTCTCGGACAAATCCTCACGGCCCAGCGAACGTCCCGACACCGGATCCATCACGGCCATGCCCATAGGCAAACCGACCTTGACCAGGAAGTGACCGGGGAAACACAAACCCTGCACCGACAAGCCCACGCCCTGGGCCAGTTCCATCCACAGCACCGCCAACGATACCGGGATGCCACGGCGGGTTTGCAGCACCATGTGCAAAAAGCTGTTGTCGGGCTCGTAGTAGTCGTTGATATTGCAGGCAAAGCCGAGCTCACCAAAAAAGTAGTGGTTCAGGATGCGCAGCCTTTGCAGCGGTGCCGCGTCGCGGGGTAGCCGGCGCTGAACGCGCACTTGAATTCGGTCCACCTCGCACAACACGGACTGGATGTCGAGATCGGGGTACTCGTCTTGCGCCAGGCAGGTGACCGCTTCCAGTAAGGCGAAGTCGCCGTTGTTTTGCACCAAGGACGCAAAGTACTGCAGCGGGGTCAATTGGGCGAAGGTGATGGACATGGCTGAAAACGCGCCTTCTTAGCGACGCAGAAACTGGCGCGGATTGAGTCCTGCCGCCCAGACCGCGCCCAGGTACACCAGTACCGCGCCGCCAACCAGGCCGGCCAACAGTCCGATACGCTTAAAGCTGTCTGCACGCAAAGCAATCCAGTCAAACCCCTGCACAACCCACAACAGGTACACCACCAGCAAGGCGCTGCCGGCCAGCACCTGCAAGCCAAAGCGCCCCCAGCCCGGCGCGGGACGGTAGGAGCCACGGCGCACCAGGCCCACCAGCAACCACAGGGCGTTGACCAGCGCACCCACGCCAATCGACAGCGATAAACCGGCGTGCTGCAACAGCGGCACAAACGCGAGGTTGAGCAACTGGGTCAGCACCAGCACCACCAGCGCAATGCGCACCGGGGTTTTGATGTCTTGTTTGGCGTAGTAGCCCGGCGCCAGCACCTTGATAGCCACCAAGCCCACCAAGCCCGCGCCCCAGCCCATCAAGGCCAGCGAGGTTTGCTGCACATCGTGGGCCGTGAAGGCGCCGTAGTGGTACAGCCCCGCCACCAACGGCTTGGCAAACAGCAGCAGACCAACGGCACTGGGCACCGCCAACAGCACCACCAAGCGCAGCCCCCAGTCCAGCAAGGCGGAATAGCGATCCGCATCGCCCACCGCCCGGGCCGACGCCAGCTGCGGCATCAGCACCACGCCCAAGGCCACACCCAGCATGGCGGTGGGAAACTCCATCAAACGGTCGGCATAGGTCAGCCAGCTCACGCTGCCGGTGGGCAAATGGGAGGCGATTTGGGTGTTGATGAGCAAGGACACCTGCGCCACGCTCACCCCCAAAAGGGCTGGCAACATCAAGCCGCCAATGCGCCGCGTGGCCGGGTCTTGCCAAGCGCTCTTGAGGCCGGATGCACCCACTGCGATACGCGGCAGCAACCCCAATCGCAGCAGCGCTGGAACCTGGATCGCCAGCTGCAGCAGACCGCCGACCATCACCCCCACCGCCATCGCAAAAATCGGCTCGATCCCGCGACCCTTGAACCAAGGCACCAGCAGCCAAGCGGCCAGAATCATTGCCATATTGAGTAGCACCGGCGTAGCAGCAGCCACAGCGAACCGGCGCCACGTGTTGAGAATGCCTGAGGACAGCGCCACCAAGGACATGAAGCCGATGTAGGGAAACATGTAGCGCGTCAGCGCCACCGCCGCGTCATACCCGGCAGGGTTTTTCTGCAGGCCGCTGGCCATGGCCCACACCAAAAGAGGGGCAGCCACCACACCGAGCGTGCAAGTCAGCACCAAGATCCAGGTGAGCAACGTGGCCACGTGGTCGATCAGCTGCTTGGTAACCGCGTCGCCGTGCTGCGCTTTGCTCGCCGCCAGCACCGGCACAAACGCCTGGCTGAAAGCGCCCTCGGCAAACAGGCGCCGAAACAGATTCGGAATGCGAAACGCCACATTGAACGCGTCGGTCATGGCGCTGGCGCCAAAGGTTGACGCCATCAACAACTCTCTGACCAGACCCGTGATGCGGGAGACCAGCGTCAGCAAGGAGACCGTGGAGGCGGATTGGATGAGGCTCACGCGCACAGTGTAGCCCGCCCCACCCCGCCGGGCCGTCGCTTGGCGGGGCCGCCACAGACGCGTTGGAGCGCGCTGCTACAATCGCGGGCTTTGCTGGCAACATCCTCAAACACAAGGAAACATATTCATGGCATCTGGAAAACCCAAGAAAAAGAACCCGCGCCTGGCGTCGGGCCGCAAGCGCGTCCGCCAGGACGTCAAGATCAACGCCGCGAACACCTCGCTGCGCTCCAAGTACCGCACTGCGGTCAAGAACGTAGAAAAAGCCGTGGTCGCTGGCGACAAAGCCAAGGCCACCGAGCTGTTTGCCAAGATGCAAGCCGTGGTGGACACCGTGGCCGACAAAGGCATCTTCCACAAGAACAAAGCCTCCCGCGACAAGAGCCGTTTGGCCACCAAGGTGAAAGCCTTGGCCCTCGCCGCTTAAATCTTTTAAGCACCGCACAGACCAACCCGGTCTGCCGTTTATAGGGTGCGCTGCCAGCAAAGCAAAAAG
Organism: Rhodoferax sp.; assembly: GCF_044236835.1. GTDB lineage: Bacteria > Pseudomonadota > Gammaproteobacteria > Burkholderiales > Burkholderiaceae_C > Allorhodoferax. The sequence continues at coordinate 222,564 of NZ_JBIIGC010000002.1, read as the reverse complement.
CCGTCTTAGGACGGCTTTTTTGTGGGCGCTTGCGGCTCAGAGGTGGCAGGCGCAGTGCATCACGGCATCCATTGCGATCGGTATCCTTGGGGCCCTCGATGCCTTTTGGACTTTTGCATGCTCTCACCAGATATCCAAGAAGCTGCCAGGCGCAGCGTCCTTTGCTGGTTGGCCACGGTAGACAGCGTGGGCCAACCCAATGTCTCGCCAAAAGAGATTTTTGCGGTGTTGGACGTGAACCACCTTGTCATTGCAAACATCGCCTCGCCCACCAGCGTGCGCAATATGGTCGCCAACCCCTTGGTCTGCGTCAGCTTTATCGATGTGTGGGTTCAAAAGGGCTACAAGGTTGTGGGCCGCGCCCGCAATGTGCGTGCACAGGACCCGGACTTTGCGACCTGGGCATCGCCCTTGCTAGCCCAAGCGGGGCCGCGGTTTCCCATCCACTCGGTTGTTGTTGTCGAAGCCACGGCGGTAGAGCCCATCATCGCCCCCAGCTACCGCCTGTACCCCGACGACACGACCGAGGCAGCGCAAGTGGAGTCGGCGCTGCGCACCTACGGCGTGCGCTTAGCCAAGCCGGGTGCTTAGCGGGGCCTGCCACAAAAATCCGCGAGCGGGTAGGCAAAGAACGGGACCGGCCCCTACCCTCGCCCGCTACGGCCCTGCAACCTCCGGCCGGGTCTCGCTGACCTGCAAGTCGTTGTCTTTGGCGAAGTTCATGCAAAAGTCCCAGGCCATGACGTCGTAGTCGCGCAGATCGCTGTGGACTATCACGCATTTGACGTGACCTATCGACGTGGGAACGCACCAGGGTGAATAGCCAAGGTGGCTGCCGGGCTGGGGGCCACCGGGACGAAACTGGCTCATCACCCCTGCCAAACGCTCAGCCCAATCGCTAGGACGAAACGCCTTACCCTGCAGCGTCAATCCGAGGATGAAAGTTTCTTTGGCGCGGTGAGAGACCATCGGTAGGTAGGAGTCGCGGAGGCGGGGTGTTCGACAGCAAGAAAAGGTGCTGCGCCGCACAAGAATTCTAACCGCGATGCACCCCTGGCCCGGCGGCTGGGCGGGCATGGTCTGGAGCGCGAATGCGCTGCCGCGCGAGCCGCTGCAGGGCGGGCAGCCGGGCCTAGAATCGCGGCTCAACGGCCCCGCTTGCGTTGGGCCGATTTGTTTTCAATGCCCGCTTGGCACTCCGGAGTAATTGCATGACCACCGCGCCGCCCACCGCCGCCCCCAGTTCACCCCACGTGATGCCCACCTACGGCCGCCTGCCCATCGCCCTGAGCCACGGCGAGGGTTGCCGGGTGTGGGACACCCAGGGGCGCAGCTACCTGGATGCACTGGGCGGCATTGCAGTCAACACGTTGGGGCACAAGCACCCCAAGCTGGTGGCGGCGTTGCAAGACCAGGTGACCAAGCTGATCCACTGCTCCAACTATTACCACGTGCCTGACCAGGATTTGCTGGCCCAGCTGCTGGTGGAGCGCTCGGGGATGACCAATGTGTTTTTCTGCTCAACCGGCCTGGAGGCCAACGAAGCCGCCCTCAAGCTGGCGCGCAAGTTCGGCCACAACAAAGGCATTGAGCGGCCCGAAATCGTGGTCTATGAGAAGGCTTTCCACGGCCGCTCCATCGCGACCTTGAGTGCCACCGGCAACCCCAAGGTGCAAGCCGGGTTTGGTCCCTTGGTGGAGGGCTTTATCCGCGTGCCGGTGAACAACATCGACGCGCTGAAAGCGGCAACCGAAGGTAACCCCAACGTGGTGGCGGTGTTTTTCGAGGCCATTCAGGGCGAAGGCGGCGTCAACCCGATGCACATGGACTACCTGCAGGAGGTGCGCGCACTGTGCGATGCGCGCGACTGGTTACTGATGATTGACGAGGTGCAGTGCGGCATGGGCCGCACCGGCAAGTGGTTTGCCCACCAATGGGCAGGCATCGTGCCCGACGTGATGCCGCTGGCCAAAGGCCTGGGCTCGGGCGTTCCGGTGGGCGCGGTGGTAGCCGGGCCTAAAGCGGCGCAGATCTTTCAGCCGGGCAACCACGGCAGCACCTTCGGCGGCAACCCGCTGGCCATGCGCGCGGGCGTGGAGACCATTCGCATCATGGAAGCCGAAGGCCTGTTGGCCAATGCCGCCACGGTGGGCGCGCACCTCAGGGCAGCACTTGCAACGGGGCTTGCCGCAGAGTTAGCCAGTGGCGGCGTGAAAGAAATCCGTGGGCAAGGACTGATGTTGGGCATCGACCTCTCGCGGCCCTGCGGCGCCTTGGTGCAGCGCGCAGCAGACGCCGGTTTGCTCATCAGCGTCACGGCCGACAGCGTGGTGCGCCTGGTGCCGCCCTTGATTTTGACCACCGCCGAGGCCGATGAAATTGCAGCCTTGCTGTGCCCGCTGATTGCGGCGCTGCTCAAGGAGCCGGCATGAGCCCCTTGCAAAACGGCATTCCCAGCACCCTGCCCAAGGGCGCACCGCCGGTACGGCATTTTCTGCAGTTTGCCGACTTCAGCACCGAAGAGCATGTGTATGTGCTGGAGCGCGCTGCACTGATCAAAAAGAAGTTCAAGAACTTCGAGCGCCACCACTCGCTGGTGGACCGCACTCTGGCCATGATTTTCGAGAAGGCGTCCACCCGCACCCGCGTGAGCTTTGAGGCCGGCATGTACCAGCTTGGCGGCAGCGTGGTGCACCTGACTACCGGCGACAGCCAACTGGGCCGCGCCGAGCCGATTGAAGACAGCGCCAAAGTCATCAGCCGCATGACCGACATCGTGATGATCCGCACCTATGAGCAAACCAAGCTGGAGCGCTTTGCCGCGCATTCGCGGGTGCCGGTGATCAACGGACTGACCAACGAGTTCCACCCCTGCCAAATCCTGGCCGACATCTTCACCTTCATCGAGCACCGTGGCCCCATCCAGGGCAAAACCGTGGCCTGGGTGGGCGACGGCAACAACATGGCCAACACCTGGCTGCAGGCAGCGGCCTTGCTGGGCTTTCATTTGCGGGTGAGCACACCGAGCGGCTACGAAGTCAACGAAGCCACCGCCGCTGCAGGCAGCATGGGCAGCGGCAGCTACCAAACCTTCAGCGATCCGATGCAGGCCTGCGCCGGTGCCGATCTGGTCACCACCGACGTCTGGACCAGCATGGGCTTCGAGGCCGAAAACGAAGTGCGCCGCAAAGCCTTTGCCGCCTGGTGCGTCGACCGCAAGATGATGGCCCAGGCCGCGCCCGATGCCCTGTTCATGCACTGCCTGCCCGCCCACCGTGGCGAGGAGGTGGAGGCCGAAGTGATTGACGGACCGCAAAGCGTGGTCTGGGACGAGGCCGAGAACCGCATGCACGTGCAAAAGGCACTCATGGAATACCTGCTGCTAGGCCGCCTGGCCTGACACCACCATGGGCGCCTGCACCAGCTGTGGCGCCTGCTGCGCCTGCTTTCGGGTGGACTTCGCGGTCTACGAGCTTGACGACATGGGCGGGCGCGTACCCGCGGGGCTGGCGGAGCCGGTCAATGGCAGCACGGTGCGCATGCGTGGCACCGACCACGTACCCATCCGCTGCGCCGCACTGACCGGCCAGGTCGGCCAACAAGTCGCCTGCGGCATTTACGAATGGCGCCCCTCGCCGTGCCGCGAGTTTGCCGAGGGCAGCGACGCATGCGCACGCGCCCGCAGCAAGCACGGCCTGCCTGCGCTCAATTAGTTTCCACTACCCACCATCCGCGACCCACAACCCAGGATCCACCATGACTTCAGCACCCACCAAAATCGTCGAACCCGCGCGCGAAATCGACGTGATCCACCACACCGACGTTTTGGTGGTCGGCTCCGGCCCCGGTGGGCTGGCCGCAGCGCTGGCGGCGGCGCGCTGCGGCGTCAGCGTCACCTTGGTGGAGCGCTTTGGCTGCTTTGGGGGCAACCTCACCGTGGTGGGCGTGGAAGGCCTGGCCTGGTACCGCCACGAGCAAACCGTAGAGGCCGATGGAATCAGCCGCGAGTTTGAAGAGCGCGCCAAGGCCATGGGCGCTGCAGTGCAGGAGTCGCAGTCCTTGTCGTACGAGATCGACTCCGAGGGCTTCAAGGTCGTGGCCGATGTGCTGGTGCAAGAGGCTGGCATCCACCCGATGTTGCACCGCCTGTTTGTGGCCCCGCTCATGGACGGCGACACCATCACCGGCATCGTGGTCGAATCCAAAGCCGGGCGCGAAGCGCTGCTGGCCAAGCGCGTGATTGACGCCACGGGCGACGCCGACATTGCCCACCGCGCAGGTGCACCCACCGCCACCACGCCGGTCGAGGCGATGCAGGCCGCGTCGGTCATGTTCCACCTGGCCGGGGTCGACAAAAAGGCCTTTCTGGCTGGTGTGCGCGCCGACCCGCAAACCTACAAAGACTGGGCCACCGGTGAATGGGAAATTGAAACCTCGGGCAAAGAAGACAGCATGTTTTCGCCCTTCCTGGCCAAGCCCTTTGCGCAGGCGATTCGCGACGGCGTGATCCCAGCGCACCTCAACACCATTGCCGGCACTTGGGGCGCGGTGCACGACACCGGTGAGCTGACTTACATGAACCTGATCCACCTGGCCGGCTGCGATGGCACCGACCCCAACAGCATGACCCGCTTCGAGATCGAAGGCCGACGCCAGTCGATGCTGGCCATTGAGGCGCTGCGGCGCTACACGCCTGGCTGCGCAGGCGTGCGCTTGCGCAACTTCGGCATGACGATTGGCATCCGCGACACCCGCAAGATCGACGCGGCTTACAACATGACCGAGTCCGATGTGCGCAACCAGGCGCGCTTCGAGGATTCGGTGGGCATTTACCCCGAATTCATCGACGGCTACGGCATCTTGATCTTGCCCACCACCGGGCGCTACATGCACATCCCCTACCGCAGCATGCTGCCCCAGCGCGTGAAAAACCTGCTGGTGGCCGGGCGCGCCATCGGCGGCGACCGCATCTCGCATGCAGCCACCCGCAACATGGCCTGCTGCGCGGTGGCGGGCCAGGGTGCGGGCATTGCCGCGGCGCTGTCGATCAAGTCGGGCAAGGCGTTGGAAGACGTGAGCATCGCCGCACTGCAAACCGAGCTGCGCCGCCAGGGCGTGCGCTACCAGTAAAAAGCAGGAGATGCAATCCCACGGCCCTTTTCGTCCTTCCCGCCCCTGCAGCCGGTTCGCACCTGTTCCCTGTTCGCCACCCGCGCTCTCAACCCTTCTACCGCCATGACCACCTTGCAAGACTGCCAGCACCTTGACGCCACCGACCCGCTGCGGCCGCTGCGCGATCTGTTTGCCATTCCCGAGGGCCTGATTTACCTCGATGGCAATTCGCTCGGGGTGCAGCCCAAAAGCGCTGCGGCCTGTGCTGCGCGGGTGGTAGAGCAAGAGTGGGGGCAGGGGCTGATTCGCTCGTGGAACAGCGCGGGCTGGTTTGATTTGCCAGAGCGCTTGGGCAACCGCATTGCGCCGCTCATCGGCGCGGGCCCCGACCAGGTGGTGGCCACCGACAGCACCTCAATCAACCTGTTCAAGGTCTTGTCTGCCGCCCTGACCATGGCCGCGCACGACAGCGGCATGCGCCGCACCGTGGTGAGCGAGCGCAGCAACTTTCCCACCGACCTCTACATTGCACAGGCGCTGTGCCAAGAGCGCGGTTTCACCCTCAGGCTGGTCGAGCCCGAGGAGCTGCCCGCCGCCCTGGACGACGGACTTGCGGTGCTGATGCTCACCCACGTGAACTACCGCACCGGCGCGATGCACGACATGGCCACCCTGACTGCCGCTGCCCGGCGTGCGGGCGCCTTGGTGGTGTGGGACCTCGCCCACAGCGCAGGCGCAGTGCCGGTCGACCTGCTGGGCGCTGGGGCAGACTTTGCGGTGGGCTGTGGCTACAAGTACTTAAACGGTGGACCCGGCGCGCCCGCCTTTGTGTGGGTCCACCCACAGCATGCCGAGCGCTTTTGGCAGCCCTTGGCCGGGTGGTGGGGCCACGCCACGCCATTCGCCTTCACGCCCGATTACCAACCTGCACCCGGCATCAAACGCTACCTCTGCGGCACCCAGCCCATCGTCAGCCTGTCGCTCTTGGGCTGCGGTCTGGGTGCTTTTGAAGCCGCGCAGCCGCTGGGCGGCATGGCCGCGCTGCGCGCCAAATCGCTGGCGCTGACCGATTTGTTCATCGCACTGGTGGAGGCGCGCTGCCAGGGCTTTGGGCTGGGCCTGGCCACACCACGCGAGCACGCACAGCGCGGCTCGCAGGTGTGTTTGACGCGTGCGCATGCCGCCACTGACGCGCAAGGGTCTGGCGGCACGCCTGAACCGGGCGCAAACTCAGGCGCAAACTCAGACACAGATTCCGGCGCTTTTGCCATCGTGCAGGCCCTGATCGCGCGCGGTGTGGTCGGTGACTTCCGCGCGGGCGACGGCGGCGCGCACCCGGACATCCTGCGCTTTGGCTTCACCCCGCTGTACACCAGCTTTTGCGACGTGTGGCACGCGGTCGAGCACCTGCGCCAGGTGCTCGAAGGCGGTGAGTGGATGCGCCCTGAGTTCACGCGCAAAAGCACGGTCACTTAGGGGCAACATGCAGCCGCACAGCAGCGCCGAACCGACGCCTACGCCTACGCCCTCGCCCTCTCTGGCGCCCAGCGCACCAAGGCGGCGAGTATTGGTCCTTGGCGCGACCGGCACCATCGGACAGGCTGCGGTGCGCTCGCTGGTGCGCCACGGGCACGAGGTGGTGTGCCTGGTGCGCCAGCGCAACTGTGCACACAGTCCGCAAGGAAGCTCCGACGGCACCCACCCTCGCGCACCAGGCAAGTCGCCGGACCTGCGTGGCATCGGCGCGGACGTCAATGCGGTAGGCACCGTCCAAGCGCCGTCCGGCGCCACCGTGCGCATGGCCGATGTGACCGACCCTGTCTCGTTGGAGCGAGACGGCATCGCGGGGGAGCACTTTGAGGTGCTGCTGTCGTGCCTGGCCTCGCGCACAGGCGAGCCACGCGATGCGTGGGCCATCGACCACCAAGCCCACCTGCACGCGCTGCACGCAGCACAGCAGGCTGGGGTCACGCAGGTGGTGTTGCTCTCGGCGCTGTGCGTGCAGAAGCCCCGGCTCGCGTTTCAGCATGCCAAGCTGGCGTTTGAGCAGGCGCTGGTGGCATCAGGAGTCACCTACTCCATCGTGCGACCCACTGCGTTTTTTAAGTCGCTCTCCGGGCAAATTGAGCGGGTGCGCAAGGGCAAGCCGTTTTTGGTGTTTGGCAATGGCCAGCTCACCGCCTGTAAACCCATCAGCGACGACGACCTGGGCGACTACCTGGCCACTTGTATCGACAACCCCAGCCGCCACAACCGCATCCTGCCCATCGGCGGGCCGGGCGACGCCATCACGCCCTTGCAGCAAGGCGACGTGCTGCACCAGTTGCTGGGCCGCCCACCCCGCTTCACCCACGTTCCGGTACGGCTGCTCGATGCGATCGTGGCGGTGCTCACCCTGGCAGGCAAGGTGGTCCCGGTACTGGCCGCCAAGGCCGAGCTGGCCCGCATAGGCCGCTACTACGCCACCGAGTCCATGCTGGTGTGGGACGCACACCACCAGCGCTACGACGCCGACGCAACGCCCTCTTACGGCAGCCACACGCTGCAAGACCATTACCGCGATGTGCTGCGAGGCAAAACCCACCATTGCCCCGGAGACCATGCGGTGTTTTAAGGCGGTAAACACACGGCGTGCTCAGCCATCCGTGCCACATGGTCCACCACCAGGTCAAACTGGCAGACGGCATGCCCTTGCGGCGCCACACGCATGCGGTAGCTGCCCGGCTTGGGAAACTCCAGGTACACATCCCCACGCCCGCCCACCACAAAAATCCGCTCCAGACCCAACACCTGTACTTCGGACCAAGCTGGTGGCGCGCTCCCGTCGGGGTACAGCACGCTGACAGTGCCGCCAATCACTTGCGCCACCCCAAAGTCGGCGCGCACGCCGCCCAACCAACGGGGCCGCACCGTCAGATGGGTGGTGTTGAGGAGGTGGTCCATCGGAATCGTGAGGGGATCGATGCTCAGCAAATTGTTCTGGTAGGCGCGCAGGTTGCCGACCAGCGCGCTGCCATCGGCGCCAGTGCGTGCCGCCAGCTGCCCCTCGAGGTACACCGGCACGCCTGGCTCGCCGACATGCACCACGGCAAAGCTCTGGGGCAGGCCGCGGGTCCAGTGCACTTGGCGGCCCAACACAGCCACGCCGCCACTGGCACCCAGACGGGTGCTCGGACCTGCCTCCTGTTCCACCAACTGGGCGCTCCAACGGCCTCTGGGGTGCTTGAGCGAGAGGTCGACTTGCTGCGTCCCAAGGCCATCGACCCGTGCTGCGGCCAGTCGGTAGTCCAGCCCGTCGGTACCCGGTGCGACTTGTGCGTAGTCGACGTACACGCTATCGGACTGCGGTGCACGCTGGGCGCTGACCGTAGAAATATGCTTCGAGTCCCACACTGCGGTGATGCCCGCCAGCAGCGACACACCGGCCAGCGCGTTGGTAGACAGCAGCGACACCTGCGCCGTCACGCGCGCATGCAATTGCCACGCGTAGTTCATGTGCAGCACCTTCACATCGCCCTGCTCGCGGTTGTGGCTTGCGCGGCTGAGGTAGTTGGTGATGAGGGTGCCCGACCCCATGGGCAGCGCAGCCTGCAGGGTCCACTGGCGGCTTGGCGCGTTCTGTACGTCGCCTCCTACTTGGCGAAAATCTGCCGAGCTGCCGGTGACACGCGCACCCAGCGATACCCGGTTACCGGTGAAGCTGTACAGCAAGCCGTAGGCGCCGCCAACCTGCTCTGCGCTGCTGGCAACCATGGTGGCCTCCGCCACACTGCTCCATGCGGGGAACAACAAGGCGTGCGAGAGGCCCACTGTGCGTGCATCACGCTGCACTTCCGCACGCAGCTCAGCGGTCCACCGTGGGCGCATGCCGCGACGCAAGGTCATGCTGGCAAAGGGGTCGCCGTAGTCGTCGCTTTGCGTGCCATAGTTGCGGCGCAAAGCGCCCAACTCGTAAGACTCTTGCAGCAAGCCCGGACGCAGCAAGGTGGCGCTGGCCAGAAAGGGCTGGGTTACCACCTGCTCGCGGCCCAACACATCACGCACCACCATGCGGATCTCGCCTTTGCCGTTCACCAGCGGCAGGTTATTGATGACAAACGGACCCGCCTCCACGTTCTGGCGCGAGCGCAGCACGTTGTCCACATACACGTCGACGGTGGAGGGCAACACCGCATCGCCTGCCACGCTCGGAATGGACTGCACGACGAACTCTGGCCGCACCGCAAAATTGGTTTCGTACTGCAGGCCGCCAAACAGCGCTCCAATGCCCCAAGCGCCGGTGCTGGTGATGGCGTCGCCCAGGCGCAGCGTCTTGATCGTGTGGGGTGAATCGATCTGCACGCTGCTCATCAGCCGCACGCTGTGCGCCTGGCGCAAGGCCAGCGAATGGGTCATCAGCGCTGGACCTGCGAAACCACCCACACCGAGCAAGCCGTCGTAGCTTAGCTCCTGCGGGGTTTGGGTGCGCCCCAGCTCGTAGTTGAAAAATCCACCCGGCGAGTAACTGGGAGCCTGCAGGTTTTCGGCAGCCAGCGCGTCCAGCACCTGGGACTCGAATGCGCTGGCGCGCGCCACCAGTATCACGCGGGCGCTGGCGGTATCGCGCTGCACCTGCACACCCGGCAGGGCATAAAGGTCGAAATGCGGCACCCCGGCCACACCGCGCATGGCCCGCGCATCCGGACGCAGTTGCAGGCGCTGCAGCAAGTCAGCGCCAACCAGCAGCCCTTGGGTGGGCGTCTCTACAAACGGCTCACCCTCGCTGACGTCGATGCCATTGAGAACCAGCCCCAGCACCAGCACTTGCGATCGCGCCGGCACTTGCGTCAGCGCCGGCACTTGCGCCTGCGCTTGCGGCGCTGGCAGGGGCGCAGCCTGCACCGCTTGCGTCCATCCCGGCGGCGCAGCCAGCAGGGCCGTCCACAACGCTACAGACCAAGCCGCCGCCGCCGACACCCGGGCCCGCGACAAGCCGCTAGCGGGGGCATGCGAGCTCAACATCTACTACCAGCGTCCCCGCGTCGGTGTCTACCGTGGCGGTGTGGAGCCGCTGTGCCGAATCGGGGCCGAATGGTGTGACATCCCAGCCGGTCTCCTGGGTTGGTAAGAGGTAATGCAGCTTGTTCCAGTCCCCCACGGTCTGCGCGGTGGCAGCTTGCTTCAACTGCATGCGCAGCACCTTGAGGTGGCGGTTACCCAGGTTGCGCAAGCGAAGCGATGCACCTTGAGGCTGGCAATCTACTGCAAAGGCAATCAGGTCTCGGGGTGCGGTCTGCGCCTCGACGAACACAGGCAAATCGTGGCGCACCACCAGCCGCATGCGGGTGCTGTCTTGCGCTTGCGGCAGCGGTACTTCTTCAATCACCATACGGTAGGCCTCTTCGACCTGCATGGGTGCGCCCGAGCGCAACCCGACGCGTACGATCTGGACCGCCTCTGGCGCGAGCCGAAAGGTGGTTGGTGTGACCAGCAACTGGTCTGTTGGCTCCACCCCAGCGGGCAAATCGGTGGCCGTCCACGGGTAGGCGCTGACCTGTACCAAGGCCACTTCATCTCCCCGGTTGTAGACCCGAAGCACGCCAACGCGAACCTGAGCCGACAAGTTCACCCGCACCGGCGAGACCTCGATCGCTCCGGCCCAGCCTGCGCCTGCTGCACTTGCGATGCAGCAGGCCAGCACGGTGCTGCGAATGCAGCACTTAGTACTGAACGGTGACATTCACCACATCCGCGTAGTTGGCTGCGGTCGCGATCTGGCCCTGGAAGATGCGGCCGTAAGCGAAGATCGACTGGCTCAACCCGGTGCCTACGCCCACCATGGTGCCGGACCCTGACGTGCCATCACCCCACACCGTGGTCCGCGCCGCTGTGGTGTAGATCGAATAGCCAAGCCACTGGTTGGCGCCGGCACTCATCTTGCGGTTGGCCAAAGTACTGCCAGCACCGCTACCGGTATTGAGCAGCACGGTGTAGCCGGAACCGGCGGTGCAGTTAACCGAGATGTTGCCCACCGCATCCACGTTGCCCGCCGAAATCACGGCGCTGGTCACGCTAGGAAAAGCCAAGGTAGACGCACCCACCACACACGACCCGGTGACCGATGCAGAGACCGACATCGCCCCCGAAGCAGTAGCCGCATTGGCAGCCGGAACCAGACCCAAAAAGGCCGCGCAAATCGCTGCAATCCGGATGGAGTGCGCACGGCTTGAATTGAATGTTTTCATAAGGACTCCTAAACGCTGTGGCGTCGCACCGAAGGGTGCGAAACACCTGGCAGCGGGTCCTATGTTCAACATCAAAGGGGCGCTAGTCTGTACGCTAGCGTGCAAAGCCGGGGCAGGTGGAGGACAGGTGGTTGTCCAAGCCTATGGCACCGTCCAAGGCCTACCGTTCAAGCGCTCGCTAAGCGGAGCCTCTCAACGCAGGCGGTTGAGAGGCTCCGGCGCCCGAAAACCTCTTCGACTAGAAGGTCCAGCCCTTGGCGTTGATTGCGCTACGGATCGACTGCGCCATCAACTGGTTACCGAACGGCGTGGCGTGCAACGAGTCCGCAAACAGATGGGTACTCCAATCGGCCGGCCCGCTGCCGTTCAACAGGCTGTCGGTACACACCGCGATGTTGGTGGTGCCGCACGCCTTGTCGGTCACGTTGGTCAAAGCAGTGGCACCGATGGTTGCCGAGCTGGGGTTTGCGACAAAACTATTGAGGGTCGAATAGAAGTCGAAGATCACCACCCTGGCGCTGTCGGCGCTGAGTTGGGCGCTAAGCGTTGCGTTGAACGCCTGAGCCCAGCCGTTCACGATGGCGGCGGCCTGGGGGCCCGCTGTGTTCAGCGCCGGTGCCTTGGACAGGTCAGGCAGGTTCACCACAACAACCCGTCCTGCCCCCTTGGCAAGCACGTTGGTCTTGACCGCATTGGCCAGCATGATCGCAGTCTGCTGCATGTAGGCAGCACCGAGGTTGGCCAAACCGGTGGAGTCCGTGTTGAGAACCGCATCCACGGTCGCAGCGGGCAACAGGTCCTTGAGCATGGTTCGGTAAGCTGCCAAGGCCTGCGCTGCGAAGGGGTTGCCAAGGGTCAGGCCTTCAAGCAGGGCTTGCGACAAAGCGCCCACGTCGTTACCGCCACCATCTACCATGATCAGGTCGTAGTGGGCGAAGTTGCGGCCACTGCCCATGTCTTGGAGTTGCTTGACGATGGACTCCGGCGTGGCATCACTGTCCACCGTGGCACCCGTCACCAAGCCGCTGGTCAAAGTGAGGGTCACTGGGTTGATCTGAGCTCCGCCGACCGCGTAGCCGGTGCAGCCAGCAACAGGTGCGAGTGTGCCGTTGTAGGCGGCGCACAAGGTATTGAGCCGGTAGCCATTGGAGATGTGTTCAGGCCAAACCAGGTAAGGGTTTGAAGGGTTGGAACTTTGCACCGTGAACCGAATCCCAAACACACCCACGTCGTTCAGGCTGTCGCCTGCCACGTAAGCTTTGGGTGGCTCGGACGTGCCACCGCCGCATCCCACCAAGACAATCGCAGCGCCAATCAGGGCTGCCCGCAGCTTCGAAAGAATCATCAGAGTCTCCTAAATAGAACGGTCGTTCGTTTACCGGAATTGTTCCCTCAGCATGGTGACAGCGGTAGCGGGTAAACGCCTATAAGCGGCTGGCCGCCACCAAGGGAAACAAGGCGTCCTCCATCACCGCCCCATCGCCCAGCCGCTCGGCCAAACCGGTAAATGGTGGCGAGGTGCGCCAGGGGCGCAGGGCGTGGCGGGCGTCATCGCCCAGGTAGCGCGCCGAGAACACGCGCCTGCGCGCTGCGGGCCCCACACCACTGCTGGCGTGCAGCGTGAGCATGTGGAAGGCCACGGCATCGCCTGGCTCCAAGGCCCAGGCGAGTTGGCGGTGGTGCTGGGGACGGGCGTCGATGTCGGGCAGCTCGGCCAGGGTGCCGGGGGCGAACCAATTGGCCTGCTGGTCACGGAAACTTCGCGGCATGTACCAGGTGCCCGTGTGGGAACCGGCGACAAAGCGCAAGGTGCTTTGCAGCGACACCGGGTCGACCGGGATCCAAAAACTCACGTTTTGGCGGCCAGTGACGTTGTAGTAAGGCTGGTCCTGGTGCCAGGGCGTGGACTGGCGGGTGCCGGGCTCCTTGACGAGCAGATGGTCGTGGTAGATGCGCACGGTCTGGCTTTGCATCAGTTGCGCGGCCAGCGCAGGCAGGGCCGAATGGCGCATCACCTGTTCGTACTGCGGGTTGCTTTGCCAGGTGCAAAAGTCTTCGACGAAGCGGCCGGGATCGTCCGGGTTGCTGGCCACTTGGGCCAGGGGGCTCAGATGGGCGAGGTTGTGTTCGATGCCCTGTTCCAGGGTTTGCACCTCGTCGCGGCTTAAGGCGCCGCGCAGCACCACCGCACCATCGCGGATGAAGTTTTCAATCGTTGGGGCGCTGAGGGTGAGGCTGGGCTGCATAGCTGGGTCCGGGTGCTGCAGGGCGACCCGCTTTTTACTTGGCAACCCAGAGTGTAGGCAGGTGGTCCAGGCCACGCAGAATGCGCCCAAGCGCGCCCTGACGCACCAAGGCAGTGGCGTGCTCAATGTCGGGCGCCAGGTAGCGGTCCACGTGGTGCGCGGCAATGTCCCTGCGCAAAAGCGCATGCACCTGCTCCAGTGCCTCGGAGCTTCTGAGGGGCCGCAAAAACTCAATGCCCTGCGCAGCCGCCAGGAGCTCAATGCCCAGAATGTGCGCGGTGTTGGCAATCATGGGCTGCAATCGGCGGGCAGCGAAGGTGGCCATGCTCACATGGTCTTCCTGGTTGGCGCTGGTGGGCAGGCTGTCCACACTCGCCGGGTGCGCCAGCGACTTGTTCTCCGAGGCTAAGGCTGCGGCAGTGACGTGCGCAATCATGAATCCACTGTTGAGGCCAGCGTCTGCAGTCAAAAACGGCGGCAGGCGCGACACGCCGCTGTCAATCAGCATGGCAATGCGCCGCTCGGCAATTGCGCCCACTTCGGCGATGGCCAAGGCCATGCCGTCGGCAGCCAGAGCCACCGGCTCGGCGTGGAAATTCCCGCCAGAAACCATCGCGTTGTCCTGTGCAAACACCAATGGGTTGTCGGTCACGGCGTTGGCCTCGCGCACCAGCACCAGCGCGCCGTGGCGCAGTTGGTCCAGGCAGGCGCCCACCACTTGCGGTTGGCAACGCAGGCTGTAGGGGTCTTGTACCCGGTCGTCGCCTTCGGTGTGGGAGGCGCGGATCTCGCTGCCCTGAAGCAGCGCGCGGTAGTACTGCGCCACATCGATCTGACCCGGCTGGCCGCGCAGCGCGTGGATGCGTGGATCAAACGGGCCATCGCTGCCGCGCGCCGCGTCCACCGTGAGTGCACCAATCACCAGCGCGGCTTCCAGCACCGGCTCAAAACTCAGCAGCGCATGCAAAGCCAAAGCAGTGGAGGTTTGGGTGCCGTTGATCAGCGCCAGACCCTCTTTGGCGCCGAGTTGCAGCGGCGTGATGCCTGCGCTTTTCAGCGCCTGTGCGGCAGGTACGCGCTGTCCGTTGAGCAGCATGTCGCCCTCGCCCAGCAGGGCCAGCGTCATGTGGGAAAGCGGCGCCAAATCGCCCGACGCGCCCACCGACCCTTGCGACGGCACATAGGGCACCAAGCCCGCGTTGTGCACCGCCAGCAGCGTATCGACCACCACCGCGCGCACACCCGAGTGACCACGCGCCAGGCTGGCGGCTTTGGTCACCATCATCAAACGCATGATTTCTGGCGCCAAGGGCTCGCCCACACCCACGCTGTGCGAGCGGATCAGGTTGAGCTGCAGCGTGGCCAGCTGGTCTTTGCTTATGCGCTGGTTGGCCAGCTTGCCAAAGCCGGTGTTGACGCCATACACCGGCGCGTCGCCGTCGGCCGCGTCTTGCACCACACGCTGGCTGGCGTCGATGGCCGCGTAGGCACTGGGCGGGAAGGCCACCTGCTGCACACCCGCGTGGATGGTTTGCAACTGGTCTAGTGTGAGGTGGCCGGGTTCGATCAGAAAGGTGTCAGGCATGGGACGGTCTCCTATCTTGGATGCGCGTTAACGATCGAGCATGGGCAGGTTCAAGGCCTTGTCCTTGGCGCAGGCCACCGCAATGTCGTAACCCGCGTCCGCATGGCGCATCACGCCGGTGGCGGGGTCGTTCCAGAGGACGCGCGCAATACGTTGGTCGGCCGCCTCGGTGCCGTCGCACACGATGACCACGCCGCTGTGCTGCGAGTAGCCCATGCCCACGCCGCCGCCGTGGTGCAGGCTGACCCAGGTGGCGCCACCTGCGGTATTGAGCAAGGCGTTGAGCAAAGGCCAGTCGCTTACGGCGTCCGAGCCATCTTGCATGGCTTCGGTTTCGCGGTTGGGCGAGGCCACCGAGCCGCTGTCGAGGTGGTCGCGGCCAATGACGATAGGCGCCTTGAGCTCGCCGCTTTTCACCATGGCGTTGAAGGCCAGACCGGCGCGGTCACGGTCGCCCAGACCGATCCAGCATATGCGTGCGGGCAGACCCTGGAAAGCGATGCGCTCACCGGCCATGTCGAGCCAGCGGTGCAGGCCGGCGTCATGGGGGAACAGCTCCTTCATCTTGGCGTCGGTTTTGCGGATGTCTTCGGGGTCGCCGCTGAGCGCCACCCAGCGAAACGGCCCTTTACCTTGGCAAAACAGTGGCCGCACATACGCCGGCACAAAGCCGGGAAAGTCGAAGGCGTTGTTGACACCTTGGTCGAACGCCACCTGGCGGATGTTGTTGCCGTAGTCCACCGTAGGAATGCCCATGGCCTGGAAGTCCAGCATGGCCCGCACATGCGCCGCGCAGCCCTGGGCTGCAGCCTGGCGCAAAACCGCATGTTGCGTGTCGTCCGCTTGCGCCGCGTGCCACTGCGCCACCGTCCAGCCCGAAGGCAGGTAGCCGTTGACCAGGTCGTGGGCAGAAGTTTGGTCGGTCACGATGTCGGGACGGAGGCCACCGGCGCGGGCCCGCCGCACCATCTCGGGCAAGATATCTGCGGCATTGCCCAAGAGCGCAATCGACACCGCTTTTTTCTCGGCGGTGTAGCGGGTCAGCCGTGCCAAGGCGTCGTCCAGGTCTTGCGCTTGCTCGTCCACGTAGCGGGTCTTGAGGCGAAAGTCGATGCGGCTTTGTTGGCACTCGATGGTCAAGGACGAAGCACCCGCAAAGCTGGCCGCCAAAGGCTGCGCGCCACCCATGCCACCCAAACCGGCAGTGAGTATCCAGCGCCCCGCCAGACTGCCCCCAAAGTGCTGGCGCCCGGCCTCCACAAAGGTCTCGTAAGTGCCTTGCACAATGCCTTGGCTGCCGATGTAAATCCAGCTTCCAGCGGTCATTTGGCCGTACATCATCAGGCCTTTTTTGTCGAGCTCGTGGAAGTGCTCCCAAGTGGCCCACTTGGGCACCAGGTTGGAGTTGGCAATCAAAACCCGAGGTGCATCCACATGGGTGCGAAACACCCCCACCGGTTTGCCGCTTTGCACCAGCAGGGTTTCGTCTTCGTGAAGGCCTTGCAGCGCCTTCAGCATGGCCTCAAAGCAATCCCAGTTACGCGCCGCTTTGCCAATGCCGCCGTACACCACCAGCGCGTCCGGGTTCTCGGCCACCTCGGGGTCGAGGTTGTTTTGAAGCATGCGGTAGGCGGCTTCGATTAGCCAGTTCTTGCAGGTGATGGCGCTACCGCGCGGGGCACGCACCACACGGGCTTGGGCCGGCTTTTGGATGGCAGACAGGTCGGACATGGCAACTCCTGGGAGAAACGTTAGGGGCTAAAAAAAGCAGAAAAATTCGTTGCGCAGTGTACTTGTCTAGACATGTCTATGCAAATACAATTTGACGATGCCGCGCCGCACCGCTCTCCCACCCACACCCACACCCGCACGCTCTGACGCTCAGCCAGCGCAAGCGCCGTACCTGCGGGTCAAAGCCTTTCTCAAGGCTGGCTTGGCGAACGGCCAGTGGGCGCCGGGCGCGCAGATGCCGTCCGAGTCCGAATTGGTAGCGCAGTTCGCGGTGAGCCGCATGACGGTGGGGCGCGCCATCCGCGAGTTGCAAGCCGAGGGGCTGGTCACCCGTGTGCAGGGCGTGGGCACCTTTGCGGCCCACCTTTCGCGCGTGTCGTCCACCCTCACCATCCGAGACTTGCACGAAGAAATCGTGGCACGCGGCCACACCCACCATGTGCAGGTGGTGCTAGCGCGCGCCGAGCGCGCACAAAGCGCCCTGGCCCAGCAACTGGGACTGGACCGTGGCAGCGCGGTGTTCCACACCTTGATCGTGCATTTTGAAAACGGCGTGCCGCTGCAGTGCGAAGACCGCTACGTCAACCCCGCCAGCGCCCCGGACTACCTGGCGCAAGACTTTAACCAGACCACGCCCACCCAGTACCTGCTGCAAGTCGCGCCCTTGTGGGAGGCGCAGTACTCCATCGAGGCCGGCCCACCCACTGCGCAAGAGGCGCGGCTGCTGGGTATCGATGTGCACGACCCATGCCTGATCGTGGTGCGACGCACAGTCAACCGCGACATCCCCATCACGCTGGCCCGGCTGGTGCACCCCGGCGCACGCTACCAAATTCACGGGCAGTTCAAACCATGAGCATCGTCACCATCGCCGCCGACAGCGTGGCGCCGCAGGCGTGGCGCAATGGCGGCGGGCAAACCCGCGAGCTGCTGGCGTGGCCCACGCCCAGCGACTGGGCGCTGCGCATCAGCCGCGCCGACATTGGCGCCGACGGTCCCTTCTCGGAATTTGCCGGGGTGCAGCGCTGGTTTGCTGTGCTGCACGGCGCGGGCGTGCGGCTGCGCTTTGCGCATACGGTAACCACGCTGCAGGCGGGCGACGCGCCCTTGCAGTTTGACGGCGCCAGCGCGCCCTTGTGCGAGTTGGTCGGTGGCCCCACGCAAGACCTGAACCTAATGGTGCGCGGTGGGCGCGGTGTCATGCAGGCGGTGCAGGAAGCAGCGCCCTGGCATGCGCACTGTTCCATGCGCGGTATGTATGCGGTCGCCGCAGGCGTTTGGAGCGACGGCGAGCAGACGCAAGCGCTCCCAGCCCACACCCTGCTGTGGTGCGAAACACCGGCTGACCGACCCTGGACGTTTTCCCCCCGTGCTGCGCAGACAGCTCCGACCGCGAATGACGCTGCACACTCTGGCGCGTACGCGCCCGCCATCGCCTTCTGGCTGGGCTTCACCCCGGAGACCCCACCATGAGCACCCTGCATCTCTGGCGCAACGCGCGCGTCACCACCTTGGCCGGCGACAGTCCTTGGGGCCTGATCGAGGACGGCGCGCTGCTGACCCGCGACGACACACTGCTGTGGGTGGGCCAGGCCACTGCTCTCCCCCATGAACACCGGGCGCACATTGCGCAGGAAACCGACCTGGGCGGCGCGCTGGTTACACCGGGTCTGATCGACTGCCACACCCATCTGGTCTACGGCGGCCAGCGCGCCAATGAGTTTGAGCTTCGGTTGCAGGGCGCCAGCTACGAAGACATTGCCCGCGCGGGTGGCGGCATACGCTCCACGGTCGCCGCCACCCGCGCGGCGTCGGATGCCAGCTTGCTCTCCAGCGCCACGCGGCGCGCCAAGGTGCTGATGGCCGATGGCGTGACCACGCTCGAGGTCAAGTCCGGTTACGGCTTGAGCGAGCTGCACGAGGGCCGCTGCCTGGCGATTGCCCGCGCCTTGGGCGCTTCGCTTCCCTTGACGGTGCGCACCACCTACCTGGCGGCGCACGCGCTGCCCCAGGAGTTCTCTGGCCGTGCGGACGACTACATCGACGCCGCCTGCGAATGGCTCCCACGCCTGCATGCGCAAGGTCTGGTCGACGCGGTGGACGCGTTTTGCGACACCATCGGCTTCACCCCGGCGCAGACCCGCAGGGTGTTTGACACCGCCAAAGCGCTGGGCCTTCCCGTCAAGCTGCATGCCGAGCAACTGAGCAACCAAGGCGGCGCGGCGCTGGCAGCAAGTTATGGCGCGTTGTCGTGCGACCACCTGGAGTTTTTGGATGTCTCGGGGGTGCAGGCCATGTCGCAGGCGGGCACGGTGGCGGTGCTCTTGCCCGGCGCCTACTACTTTTTGCGCGATACCCATCTCCCGCCGATTGCGCAGTTGCGCGAACACGGCGTGGCTATGGCGCTGGCCACCGACCACAACCCCGGCTCGTCGCCGGGCCTGTCGCTGCTGCTCATGCTCAACATGGCTTGCACCCTGTTTCGGCTCACGCCCGAAGAGGCACTGCGCGGGGTCACGGTGCACGCCGCGCGCGCGCTCGGCCTGGCAGACCGTGGCCAATTGGTGGGTGGGCAACGGGCCGATTTTTGCGTCTGGAACCTGGACCACCCCAACGAACTGGCCTACTGGTTTGGCCACAACCCCTGCATGCGCGTGGTCGTAGCGGGGAAGGAGCGCACCCATGGCTGAGCCCGTTTTTTCCCTGCACCAAGGCAGCACGCCGCTGCTGATCAGCCTGCCGCATGTCGGCACCCAAATCCCGTCGGAGCAGACGCGGCATTACACCGAACGCGCCCTCCGGGTCGAAGACACTGACTGGCACCTGGAGGCGCTCTACGCCTTTGCCAAAGACTTGGGCGCCAGCATGATCGTGCCGCGATACTCGCGCTACCTGATCGACCTCAACCGCCCCAGCGACAACACGCCAATGTACGCGGGCGCCAACAACACCGAGCTGTGCCCCACCCGCTTCTTCACCGGCGAGCCGCTGTACCAAAACGGCATGGCACCCGATGCCACTGAAATTGCCCGGCGCACCACCACCTACTGGCAGCCCTACCGCAGCGCCATCGACGCGGAGCTGACGCGCATCCAGGCAGCGCACGGCCACGCCGTTCTGTTCGACGGCCACAGCATCCAATCCGAACTGCCTTGGTTGTTTGAAGGCACCCTGCCCGACTTGAACCTGGGGACCGCTGAAGGCAAGAGCGCCGCCCCCAGCTTGTGCGCAGCGCTCACCGAGGTGCTGCAAAGCCAAAGCGACTTCACCCATGTGGTGGATGGCCGCTTCAAGGGTGGCCACATCACCCGCCACTACGGTCGTCCGGCTGCCGGATGGCACGCGGTGCAATTGGAGATGTGCTGGAAGTGCTACATGGCCGAGCAGCCGCCCTATGCCATCGACCCGGCGCGCGCGCAGCGCGTCACGCCGGTGTTGCGCGCACTGGTACACACCTTGATCGGATGGCGGCCGTGATGCAAAGCGCAGTTCCCCGCCCACCCACGGCGGCCAATCTGACTGGCCGCAACCCGCAGCTGCTGTGGGCACCGCGCGCATGGCTAGGTGGTGACGCAGCCGCCCACTGGGCAGAAGGTGTGTGCCTGGAGGTGGATGCCAGCGGCCACTGGAAGGCCATCACCCCCGGCGTGCACACGCCGCCCGCGCACGCCACGGTGCTGGCCGGGCCTGCACTTCCGGGCATGGTCGACGCCCACAGCCACGCGTTCCAGCGGGCGTTTGCCGGCTTGGCTGAGCGGCGCGCGTCGGACGCGGACGATTTTTGGTCCTGGCGCGACCGCATGTACGGCGTGGCGCTGCGCACCACACCGGCGCAGCTGCGCGCCATCGCCACCCAGCTCTACCTGGAGCTGCTGCAAGGTGGCTACACGCAGGTCTGCGAGTTCCATTACCTGCACCACCAGCCAGACGGCACGCACCACCCCGACCCCGCCACCATGGCCTGGGCGCTGGCGGACGCGGCCCAAGACGCGGGCATGGGCCTGACCTTGCTGCCGGTGCTGTATGAGCGCGCAGGCTTTGCGCAGCCCAGCTTGCGCGTGGACCAGCGCCGGTTTGCCACCACGCCGGGCTTTGTGGCTGATCTGCAGCGCAGCGTGCAGCGTAGCGGCCGCGCGTTACTGCATGCGGGTGTGGCCATCCACTCGCTGCGCGCGACGTCCTCGCAATCCATCGCCGCGCTACGGGCCGAGGTGGGCGACACCGACCTGCCGATCCACATCCACGTCGCCGAGCAAATCCAAGAGGTGCGCGAATGCTTGGTCGCGCACGGCCAGCGGCCCATTGCCTGGCTGGCTGCACAGGGCCTGCTGGATGCGCGCTGGCAACTGGTGCACGCCACCCACACCGAACCTACGGAGATCGACGCGGTGGCGCGCAGCGGCGCCGGCATTGTGATTTGCCCCAGTACCGAGGCCAACCTGGGCGACGGCTTGGCCGACATGCCGGGCTGGCTGCAAGCCCTGGTGCCCATGGCAATAGGCTCCGACAGCCAGGTCTGCCGCCAGTGGGCCGAAGAGCTGCGCTGGCTGGAGTACGGCCAGCGCTTGCAACTGCAACGCCGCAATGTGGCGGCTGCGCCCGCGCAAGGGCAAAGCGCTACAGCAGCGCGACTGTTCGATGCCGCCATCCGCGGCGGTGGACCAGCCGCTGGTTTCGCGCGCTGGGGCCTGCGAGTGGGTGCCCGGGCCGACGTGGTGGTATTGAACGACCACGCGCCCGGTCTGCTGGGCGTGCCCGCCAGCCACACGCTGGACGCCCTGGTGTTTGGCTGCGACACCCCAGTGGTGCGCGATGTGTTCGTGGCTGGGCAGGCGGTGATCCGCGAAGGCCAGCACGCCAAGCAAGCGCCGGTGGCAGCGCAGTTCGTAGCGGCCATGGACGCGCTCTGGCACGGCGCTGTGTTGGAATGAGCCCCATGGAACCCCAATCACCCGACACCACCAGCCACACCTGGCTGGACGATGCGGTGGCCTTGCTCACCGGCGCGCTGTTCATTGCGCTGGGCATCACCATGTTCGCCCACGCCGGGTTGTTGACTGGCGGCGTAGCGGGCATCGCGTTTTTGCTGAGTTACGCCACCGGCGCGAACCTGGCTTGGTGCTTCTTTTTGATCAACCTGCCGTTTTTTGTGATGGCGTGGTTCCGGCTGGGACCGGAGTTCACGCTCAAAAGTTTTGCGGCGGTGGCGCTGGTCTCGGTATTCACTGCGTGGGCACCGAAGGTGGTGCGCTTTGCGCTGCTCAACCCGTGGTTGGCGGCGGTGTTGGGCGGCTTCTCGGTGGGGGTGGGCTTGCTGGCATTGCTGCGCCACCGTGCCAGTGTGGGCGGCGTCGTGATCGTCGCCCAGTGGTTGCAACAAAGCCGCGGGATCAGCGTGGGCAAAGTGCAGATGGGCGTCGACCTGGTGGTGGTGCTGGCGGCTCTCACGCTGGTGAGCCCCATGAAACTGTTGGCCTCTGTCCTAGGGGCGGTGGCCATCGGGCTGGTGCTCGCCCTCAACCACAAGCCCGGACGCTACCTGGGCGTGTAACCGAACCGGAGCACGCAGCGAGTGCGCGCTCCAGCGCGGCATCACTTGATGGTGCGGTGCTTGAGGATGGCGGCTGCCAGATCCTGGTACTCCTCGCAGGTTTTATTGCCGCAGATTTTCTCCAAGGCCACCAACAGCTTCTCGGCCTCCAAGGGCTTTTTGTCCATCAGGTAGGCCTCGCCCAGGTACTCGTGCGCGCCTTTGTGCTTGGGGTTGAGCTTGAGCGCAGTGTTGTAGTGCTCAAAGGCTTTGGCCAGATCGGGCTCGGGTTTTTTGCGGTTGTAGTAACCCAAGAGGTTGTGCACATCCGCATTGTTCGGTTCTTCGCGCACCGCCACCGAGAGGGTATAGGAAGCGTCGCGCCAGTTGCCTTTGTCGATGGCTTTGCGGGCATCGGTGAGCCGTTCGGCCACGCTGGGCGAGGAGCTGCTGATGTCACCCGCCGCCACCGCCAAGGTGGCAACGACGGCGAACAACACGGGAGCCGCAAAGCGGCAAACACGGGAAATGAAACGCATACAAATCTCCTTGGTTAGGGGGTTGCGACGGTAGACGTCCCCTGCGACTTCAACGCACACCAATGTACAGCCAAGGGACATCGAGCAGGCGCGCACCGAGCAATGCCAGTGCAGCGTCCCGGCCCCAGCGCATGGGACCCATCAAGTGGAAGATGCGGCCGTTGCGGGCCGCGCGCGCCTGCACCCGCGCATTGCGCTGCCAGCGCAGGGCGGCATAGCGCTCCAACGCTTGCGGCACGCTAGCACTTGGTGCGGCCAGCGACTGCGCCAGCACATACGCGTCTTCGATGGCCATGCCAGCGCCCTGCGCCAAATACGGCAGCATGGGATGCGCTGCATCGCCCAGGAGCGCGACCCGGCCTTGCACCTGCTCCGCAGCACTGCCCATAGGCGGCCGGTCGTAAAGTGGCCACAGACGCCAGGTACCCACGACGGCCAGCAGCGCCCTGAGTTGTGGGCAGGCTGAATGCACCCGCTGCTGGAGGTCCTCAGCGACGGCGCTGTGGTCCCAGCCCCGCACATCGCCTGGGAGCTTGCCCTGCACGATCACCACCACATTGAGCCACTCGCCGCCCTTGACCGGGTACTGGACTGCGTGAAACCGGGGCCCCAACCAAGTGGTAACCACCTGCGAACGCAAGGCAGACGGCAAGTCTGACTGGCGCACCATGGCACGGTAGGCCACGTGCCCGGTGGCGCGGGCGCTGGCGCTGCCGAAAACCTGTTGTCGAACCCAACTCCACACGCCGTCTGCACCAACCAGTGCGTCAGCGCAAAAGCCGCCACCTTGCACGGTTTGCACCGTGACGCTGGCAGGCGTCGTATCGATCGCAGCGACCCGCTGCCCCAGGTGCAAGGCCACGGTGCTCTGCTGGCGCACCGCTTCCAGCAGCAAGGCGTGCAAGTCGGCCCGTGCCACCGTGGCGTAAGCTGCTCCGTACTTCTGAACTGCGCGCTGCCCCAGCGGCAGCACACCCAGCACCAGGCCACTGGGGGCGCTGCGCACTTGCAACTCTGCAGGGAATGCGGCCACGCGCGCCAGGGCTTGGCCCAGGCCCCATTGCTGAAGCAATCGCACCACATTGGGCCCAAGCTGCACGCCCGCGCCCACCTCACCAAAGGCGTCAGCCTGCTCCAGCAACTGCACGCTGCAACCGCTTTGGGCGCAGGCCAGCGCCGTAGCCAGTCCGCCGATGCCGCCGCCTGCCACCAAAAGCGAAGTTGCCATGCAACGCCCTATTCCACTCGCAGCACCGTATGCGGCTTGAAGCCGAGGTCTGCCGCTTTGCCTTTGCGGCCGCGTGCCGCGCGGGCGTTGTTGAGGCTGCGAATCTCCAAGGTTTCTTCACGCGGTTTGCCACCGCGGCCGATGCCCTCGATGCGCACGCTGCGGCCGTAGGCTGCGGCTCCGGCCAAGGTATCTTTTGGCTCGAGGTCGATCAGCATCAGACCGCGCCCGCCATGGGCCATCGTTTTGAGTTCGGCCACCTCGAAGGTCAAGATTCGCCCACCGGTGGAGGCGCACGCGACATGCGTAGCCGGCGCCACCAAGGCCGCAGGCGTGCCAGGCAACACAACGCGCCCGGGCGCGCCCGCCACCAAGGAGGGGCGGCACAGTGTCTCGCCCGGGTTGCAAGTGACAAACGACTTACCAGCCTTTTGGCGCGACACCATGTTCTCCACCGACGCGATGAACCCGTAGCCGCCGCTGCCACTGAGCAAGAGCGTGGCCGCGGCCGGGCCGGCAAAGTAGTGCAGGATTTGGGTGCCGCTCTCCAGCTCGATCAGCGTGGTCACCGGCTGGCCGTCGCCGCGTCCGCCCGGAAGCAGCGCGACCGCCACCGAGTAAACGCGGCCGTTAGAGCCAAACACGAGCAAGGTATCTAAGCTGCGGCACTCGAAGGTGCCGTACAGCGCATCGCCCGACTTGAACGCAAAACTGGTCGCCTCGTGACCGTGGCCGCTGCGGGCGCGCACCCAGCCCTTTTCGCTGACCACCACCGTCACCGGCTCGTCGACCAGTTTGATTTCGGCCACCGCCTTTTTCTCGGCTTGGATGAGCGTGCGGCGCGGGTCGGCAAACTGCTTGGCGTCGGTTTCAATTTCCTTGACCATCAGGCGCTTGAGTGCGGCTGGGCTGCCCAAAATTTCTTCCAGGCGGGCTTGTTCATCGCGCAGTTCTTTGAGCTCTTGCTCGATCTTGATGGCCTCCAGCCGGGCCAACTGGCGCAGGCGGATCTCCAGGATGTCTTCGGCTTGGCGGTCGCTCAACACAAACCGCTCCATCAGAGCCGCCTTGGGTTCGTCCGACTGGCGGATGATGGCAATCACCTCGTCGATGTTGAGCAGCACCAACTGGCGCCCCTCCAAGATGTGGATGCGGTCTTGCACCTTGCCCAGCCGATGGCGCGAGCGCCGCTCGATGGTGGTTTGGCGAAACGCGATCCACTCCAGCAACATCTGCCGCAAGGACTTTTGCGTGGGCCGACCGTCCAAGCCCACCATGGTCAGGTTGATAGGCGAGGAGGTCTCCAAGCTGGTGTGCGCCAGCAGCGCAGTGATGAGTTCTTGCTGCTGGGTCTTGCTGGTCTTGGGCTCGAACACCAAGCGCACCGCATGCTCCTTGCCCGACTCGTCGCGCACCACATCAAGCACCGACAGCATGCTCGCCTTGAGCAGCTGCTGGTCCTGCGACAAAGCCTTTTTGCCCGCTTTGACCTTGGGGTTGGTCAACTCCTCGATCTCTTCCAACACGCGCTGACTGCTCACACCCGGCGGCAACTCGTTGACCACCAACTGCCATTGGCCGCGCGCCAGGTCTTCGATGGTCCAGCGCGCGCGGCACTTGAGGGAACCGCGACCCGTGCGGTAGGCCTCGGCGATGTCCGCCGCGGGGCTGATGATTTGCCCGCCGCCTGGAAAGTCGGGGCCCGGCAGGATGGTCAACAAAGCCCCGTCGGACAAAGCAGGCGTCTTGATCAGGGCCACGCAGGCGTCGGCGATTTCGCGCAGGTTGTGGCTGGGGATTTCGGTGGCCAATCCCACTGCAATGCCGCTAGCGCCGTTGAGCAGTGTGAAGGGCAAGCGTGCGGGCAACTGGCGCGGCTCCTCGGTGGAGCCGTCGTAATTGGGAACAAAGTCGACCGTGCCTTGGTCGATTTCGTCGAGCAGCAAGGTGGTGATTTTGGCCAAACGCGCCTCGGTGTAACGCATGGCGGCAGCGCCGTCGCCGTCGCGCGACCCAAAGTTGCCCTGGCCGTCAATCAGGGGGTAGCGCTGCGAAAAGTCCTGCGCCATGCGTACCAGCGCATCGTAGGCGGCCTGGTCGCCGTGGGGGTGGAAACGGCCCAGCACATCGCCCACGACCCGCGCGCTCTTGACCGGCTTGGCCGCAGTGTTGTTGCTGGGCCCGCCGTAAGAGAGGCCCATGCGGGACATGGCGTACAGAATGCGCCGCTGCACCGGTTTTTGGCCATCGCAGACGTCGGGCAATGCGCGGCCTTTGACGACGCTGAGCGCGTACTCTAGGTAGGCACGCTGGGCGTAGGTGGCCAGGTTGAACTGGTCATCACCTTCGGTGGGGGGGAGGTCTAAGGTGGCTTGGTCGGTCATGGGGGCTGGCTGGCTTCTGCTCTACTGTGGTCAACGTAGGGGTGCGCTGGGGTGGTTCGGGTGAAGTTGCTTCGGGCGCTACGGGCTACAGGGTGTGGACTCAAACTCACACATCAATCTCAACCGAGTCCCCGTGGATCTCCATGAGCTCACGCCGGGCAGCCGCTTCGCCTTTGCCCATCAGCTTGGCGACCAAGGCCTCGGTTTGCCCGAAATCCATCGAACCCAGGACCACCGGCAACAAGCGACGGGTGTCCGGGTTCAAGGTTGTGTCCCACAGCTGCTCGGCGTTCATCTCACCCAGGCCCTTGAAGCGGCTGATGGTCCAGGCGCCCTCGCGCACACCCTCTTTGCGCAGCTTGTCCAAAATCGCCACCAGCTCACCCTCGTCGAGCGCATAGGCCTTGGACGCAGGCTTTTTGCCGCGCGCCGGGGCATCCACCCTGAACAAAGGCGGGCGCGCCACGAACACGTGGCCCGCATCGATGAGCTTGGGAAAGTGGCGGAAAAACAGGGTGAGCAGCAGCACCTGGATGTGCGATCCGTCCACATCGGCGTCACTCAGAATGCAGACCTTGCCGTAGCGCAAATTGCCCAAATCGGGTGTGTCATTGGGGCCGTGCGGATCGACACCGATGGCCACCGAGATGTCGTGGATCTCGGTGTTGGCAAACAAGCGGTCGCGGTCGACTTCCCAGGTATTGAGCACCTTGCCACGCAGCGGCAAGATGGCCTGGGTTTCCTTGTCACGGCCCATCTTGGCGCTGCCACCGGCGGAGTCACCCTCCACCAAGAACACCTCGTTGTAGGCCAGGTCGCGGCTTTCGCAGTCGGTCAGCTTGCCGGGCAACACGGCCACGCCCGAGCTCTTGCGCTTCTCTACCTTTTGCCCCGCGCGCTGGCGCGTCTGCGCCGCGCGGATGGCCAGTTCGGCCAGCTTCTTTCCATAGTCCACATGCTGGTTGAGCCACAGCTCCAGCGCCGGGCGCACCAGGCCCGACACCAGGCGCACAGCGTCGCGCGAATTGAGCCGCTCTTTGATCTGCCCCTGGAACTGCGGGTCCAGCACCTTCGCCGAGAGCACGTAGCTGGAGCGCGCAAACACGTCCTCGGGCATGAGCTTGACGCCTTTGGGCAGCAGGCTGTGGAGTTCAATGAAACTCTTGACCGCAGTGAACAAGCCGTCGCGCAAGCCACTTTCGTGGGTGCCGCCGGCGCTGGTGGGAATCAGGTTGACGTAACTCTCGCGCACTGGCTGGCCTTCTTCGGTGAAGGCCACGCACCACTGCGCGCCCTCGCCTTCGGCAAAACTTTCGCTCTGGCTGTCGGCGTAGCCCTCGCCATCGAATAGTGGGATGACGGGGTCGGCGTTGAGGGTTTGCATTAAGTAGTCGCGCAGGCCGCCTTTGTACAGCCAGGTCTGCGCCTCCTTGGTCTTTTCGACCAGCAGCGTGACACCCACGCCGGGCATCAGCACCGCCTTGCTGCGTAACAGGTGGACCAGCTCGGCCATGGGCAACGCGGCGGACTCAAAGTACTTGGGGTCGGGCCAAACCCGCACCGTGGTGCCGGTTTTACGATCGCCCTCAACCGCCTTGCGGATGTGCAGGGCCTCTGCCACATCGCCTCCCTCGAACACGACTCGCGCCACCGAACCTTCTCGGTGGCTGGTGGCCTCCAGCCGCTTGCCCAGTGCGTTAGTCACGCTCACACCCACGCCGTGCAGACCACCCGAAAAACTGTAGGCACCACCTTTGCCCTTGTCGAACTTGCCCCCCGCATGCAAGCGGGTGAACACCAGCTCGATGACGGGCGCGTTTTCTTGCGGGTGCATTCCAAAAGGGATGCCACGGCCGTCGTCTTCGACCGACACCGAACCATCGGCATGCAGAGTGACTTTGATCTTCTTGCCAAAGCCCGCCAAGGCCTCGTCGGCGGCGTTGTCCAGCACCTCTTGGATCACATGCAGGGGGTTGTCGGTGCGGGTGTACATGCCGGGGCGCTGCTTCACAGGCTCCAGCCCTTTGAGTACCCGGATGGAGGACTCGGCGTACTCGGAGTGAGCGGTGTTGGGTTTGGCAGACATGGCGGGAATTGTAGACGCCCAATGTCAAAATGCTGTACGTATCAACAGCATCACCGCCGCATCCGCCCTTTGCCACTGTGGCTGGTGGAGGCTCAGCGAAGGATTGGCTACATTAGCCCCATGCAAAGCACCCCATCGCTCTCCACCAAGCCCCAGCTTTCCATGGTGCAACTGCTGCTGTGCGGCGCGGCCATCGTGACGCTGTCGATGGGCATTCGCCACGGCTTTGGCCTGTGGCTGCAACCCATCACCATGGAGCGCAACTGGAGCCGCGAAACCTTTGCGTTCGCGCTGGCGGTACAAAACCTCACCTGGGGCGTTGCCGGTGTTTTTGCAGGCATGGCCGCGGACCGGTTCGGCGCGTTTCGGGTGGTGGTCGTGGGTGCGGTCTTTTACGCGCTGGGCCTGGTAGGCATGGCCTATGCGCAGTCGCCCACCGTCTTCATGCTGGCAGCCGGCGTGTTAATTGGCGTGGCGCAGGCCGGAACAACCTACGCGGTGGTGTACGGCGTGCTCGGGCGCAATGTGCCAGCCGAGCGGCGATCTTGGGCCATGGGCATCACTGCGGCTGCGGGCTCGTTTGGCCAGTTTCTGATGGTGCCCACCGAAGGCTTTCTGATCAGCCACTTTGGCTGGCAACAGGCGCTCACACTCTTAGGACTGGCGGCGCTGCTGATGATGCCGCTGGCCTGGGGGTTGCGCGAGCCGTCCGTGGGCGGCGCGACGCCCGCGCAGCGGGAGCAAACCATCCTGCAGGCGGTAGCCGAGGCGTTCAAGTACCCCAGCTTTCAGTTGCTCATGGCGGGCTACTTTGTGTGCGGTTTCCAGGTGGTGTTCATCGGTGTACACATGCCGAGCTACCTCAAGGACAAGGGCCTGTCACCCCAAGTTGCCAGCTATGCGCTGGCGCTGATCGGACTCTTCAATGTGTTTGGCACCTACGCCGCTGGGGCGCTGGGCCAGCGCTTAGCCAAGCGCAAAATCCTGGCTTTCATTTACTTGGCACGCGCGCTGGCCATCAGCGTGTTTCTGCTGGTGCCGCTCTCTCCGTGGTCGGTCTACGTATTTGCCAGCGTGATGGGGTTGTTGTGGCTCTCCACCGTGCCACCGACCAACGCCACCGTGGCGCAGATTTTTGGCGTGGCGCACCTGTCCATGCTGAGCGGTTTCGTGTTTTTCAGCCACCAGTTGGGCTCGTTTTTGGGGGTGTGGCTCGGTGGCTTTTTGTACGACCGCACCGGCAGCTACGACGTGGTGTGGGGCATCGCGATCGCGCTCGGTGTGTTTGCTGCCCTGGTCAATCTACCCATCCAGGAGCGGGCCATCGCCCGCCCGGCACCGGCAAGCGCCGGCTGAAACCATGGTGCTTGCACGGCGTCATCTGCTACTGCGCGGCCTGGTCTGGACTGCGGCATTGGCGGTCCTGGGGCTGGTGTTCTTGCTCTATGCACAGCCGGGCCTGATGGTTCAACTGAGCAACCATTTCTGGGCGTGCTTTTGAACCAAAGAGGCAATTCCATGCGCGTGTCCCGGCACCGCTTCCCGGCGACGGAATGGCTCGGCAAACCCGCGCGGTGAGCACGATGGCACCGTCGGATTGGATCGTTCGCTGGTCGCACCTGCTGGCCAGTGGCTGCGATGTACTGGATGTGGCCTGTGGCGGCGGACGCCATTTGCACTGGTTTGCGCAGCGCAAGCACCCGGTACTCGGTGTGGATAAAGACACCTCGGCTTCAACTTGGGTGGCAGGCGCACAGCTGCTGCAGGCTGACATCGAAGGCAAGGACTGGCCGATATTGCACCAAGGTCAGCCACGGCAGTTTGGTGGTGTCGTGGTGACCAACTACCTGTGGCGCCCGCTGATGCCTACCTTGGCCCACAGCCTCGCGCCCAAGGGGGTGCTGCTGTACGAAACTTTTGCCGCTGGTAACGAAACAGTCGGACGGCCCGCGCGCGCCGATTTTCTGCTGCAGCCCGGGGAACTGCTCCAACACTTCGCAGACCTTCACGTGGTTGCCTACGAATGCGGCGTATTGGAGAACCCCATACGCTTTGTGCAGCGGATTGCGGCAGTGCGCCAGAGCGCCGACTCCACCCAGATCGCGGCATACTCTGTCTCGCTAAAATGATTCGCTTCTCTAACTCTGGCACGTTATGACACTCTCACACAGTCCGATCCGAGGCAGCATCGTCGCCCTGGTGACGCCCATGGACAACGACGGTTCGGTTGACTACGTGGCCTTGCGCCGACTGGTCGATTGGCATATCGCGCAAGGCACTGACTGCATTGGTGCAGTCGGTACCACGGGCGAGTCGCCCACCGTCACGGTAGACGAGCATTGCGAGATCATTCGCGTTTGCGTTGAGCAGGCTGCGGGGCGGGTGCCGGTAATGGCCGGCTGCGGCGCCAATTCCACCAAAGAAGCCATCGCGCTGGCGAAGTTCGCCAAGGGTGTGGGCGCCAACTGCCAGTTACAAGTCGTTCCCTACTACAACAAGCCGACCCAAGAAGGCCTGTACCAACACTTCAAAGCCATTGCCGAAGCGGTGGACCTGCCACTGGTTCTCTACAACGTGCCCGGCCGTTCGGTGGCCGATCTGGCCCATGACACCGTGCTGCGCTTAACGCAAGTGAGCGGCATCGTTGGTATCAAAGAAGCCACCGGCAACATCGAACGCGCACAGTGGCTGATCAAAGAGGCACCGCCAGAGTTTTCCATTTACTCCGGTGACGACCCCACCGCGGTCGCCTTGATGCTTTGTGGCGGGCATGGCAACGTCAGCGTGACGGCGAACATTGCCCCGGCCCAGATGCACGCGCTGTGTATGGCCGCCATCGCTGGCGACGCCAAGCGCGCAATGGAGATCCAACGCACACTGCTGCCGCTGCACAAGGTACTGTTCATCGAGTCCAACCCTATTCCGGTCAAATGGGCGGTGGCGCGCATGGGTCTAAGTAAGGCTGGCATCCGTTTGCCCCTGACGCCCCTGACACAACCCAGCCAGCAGGTGCTGGAGAGGGTCATGCAGCAGGCCGGGCTGCTGTAACACTTTGCATTTCCCAAGGAACCTTGTGAACACTATTCTCAAAGCCTTAGCACTCGTTGCCGTCCTGGTGCTCGGTGGCTGCTCCTCCCTGCAGCCTGACAAAGTCGACTACCGCAGCGCGGTGCGAAGCAGCGGCCTTGAGGTACCGCCGGACCTGACACAACTTTCTAAGGACACCCGCTACGCTATTGTTGAAGGTGCGGTGTCCGCGGCTGGTTCCAAGGTAGCCCAGTCGGCAGTAACCCCACCAGCGGTTGCTGCAAGCACCCTGGGGGATGTGCGCATTGAACGCTCTGGCAACCAGCGCTGGCTGGTGGTCAAACGCTCACCGGAACAGCTATGGCCAGGGGTGCGCGAATTTTGGAAAGACAACGGCTTTGTGCTGACGCTTGACCAAAGCAACATCGGAATCATGGAGACCGATTGGGCGGAGAACCGGGCCAAGATCCCGCAAGACTTCTTGCGAGCTACCCTGGGCAAGGTCCTAGACAACCTCTACTCCACAGCCGAACGGGACAAGTTTCGCACCCGTCTCGAGGCCACCACCGATGGCCATACAGAAATCTACATCAGCCACCGCGGTCTGCTTGAAGTCGATGCCAGCGGCCGGCCAGGTACCGTATGGCGGCCACGGGCCTCAGACCCGGAACTGGAAGCCGAGTTTTTGCGGCGCCTGATGGTGCGCCTAGGTGCGACGGCAGAGCAGGCCCAGGCGCAGGTGGCAGCCAGTCTGGCTAAGCCGACCTCGCAGATGGTCGTGGTGGGCGGCCAGTCAGTATTGCGAATCCCCGAAGGGTTTGACGCTGCATGGCGGCGAGTAGGCTTGACGCTAGACCGCACCGGGTTCACCGTGGAAGACCGTGACCGCAAACAAGGCGTTTACTTTGTGCGCTATGTCGCGGCCAACGTGGCCACCGAAGAGCCTGGGTTCTTGGGGCGCTTGTTCAGCAGCAAATCTAAGCAGTCTGATGCGGTGAAGTACCAAATCAGCGTGCGTAGCCAAGCAGACTCCAGCACCGTGACGGTTTTGGATGCGGCTGGTGGGCCGGTTAAGTCCGAAAGCGCGCAAAAAATCATGGAAGTCATTGCGCAAGATTTGCGCTAGATGCCCTTGGGCGAACGTCGGCGGCTTTGCGGGAACCTGAGCTCCGGCGTTCCAAAAAAAAAGCCACCCTCGGGTGGCTTTTTGGATTGCGGCCAATTACTTGGCGGCAGATGCGTCCGCAGCGGGAGCAGCAGCAGGTGCCGATGCATCAGCAGCAGGTGCAGGTGCGGGAGCAGCAGCGGGTGCGGGAGCAGGCGCAGGTGCTTCCTCTTTCTTACCACAGGCGGCCAGAGCGGCGGCAGCGATCACGGCTGCCAAAACGAGAGTTTTGTTCATTTTTAAAGGTCGAGTGAGTTAACGAAACAGTTTCCGGAAATTGCCCTGCGAGAGAACCCGCAGGCCCCTGACAACAAGCATTCGGTCTCTTTTTGTCAGAGGCGCAAATTATACAGGCCCCAAAGATGTCACTGCGGGAAAACCCTGTAACTGAAATCACAGTCCAAGCACTGAAGCGCTGAAGCCCACCGTACTTTGGCGCCTTCGCTCCGCTAAAGCCTCCTGCAGCGCGCGCCTGCGTGAAGGCTCGTAGCCCGCATTTCCTCTGCATCGCTCTGGGTCGGTGCGATGCAACACCCAGACGGGGCTCCATAAGGCGCTGGGCATCTGTGCATCGTCAATACTGCGGCAGACTCTGCAGTCCAACAAATGGTCCCAACGTTGGCGCCATGCGACGAACCGGGGGTGCAACTGCACCATGGCGTCATAACGCCGGGCTAGCAGGGTGAGTTTGCGGCCCCGTCGGGCCCATACATCAAGCGACTGCACCACTTGCTGCTCGCGCAACGGCCACTCCTCGAAACTGGGGTCGGACCAGACCATTTCGTTCCATCCCTCAACTGACGCTTGGCACAGTGCGTCGCGCACCAACTGTGCAAACTCCTGCGGACCCGCAAAGACGCCTTGCAACAAGGTGCCTGGTGCGGGCACTTCAGTCGGCGGCATGCACCCATCCAGCGTCACACCATTGCGACACCGCGGCCCGCGCACCTGCGCTAAGCCGCGTGACTTCTTCGGCGCTGAGGCCGCGCTGCGACGCGAGCTTGCGAACCAAACGCGCGTCGCGCCCGGAACAGCAAAAGCTCTCACCATTGATGTAGACATGCGCCTCGTCATAGAGCATGCGGGTGCGCCGGTCTAGCTGCAGCGCGCCAGCTCCCGGTTCGCTTGCGCCCTCAAACCAGACATTGGCTTTGGGCTCAGTGAGGTACTCACCCAGGGCACGCTGCACCAAAGACGGATCGGCCAGTGCAGCGTGCAAAGCATCCTGCGCAAACGCCTTGAGTGCCAAAGGAACCTCTGCACTGACTGCAACAGCGGGCTGACCCGGGTCCTTGTAAATGGACGCACGCAACGGCTCATCCACTTGGTCGGCTATGCGCTGCAACAGTTCACGGGCCAACTCCTGCTGGGCAGGAGCACGAAAGCCAACCGAATACGTCAGGCACTCACCCATCGCCACACCGTCGTGTGCAAAACGGGGCGGCAGGTACAA
Source organism: Rhodoferax sp. (assembly GCF_044236835.1). GTDB lineage: Bacteria > Pseudomonadota > Gammaproteobacteria > Burkholderiales > Burkholderiaceae_C > Allorhodoferax. The sequence goes on along the minus strand of NZ_JBIIGC010000002.1, from coordinate 188,254 downwards.
CATGTCGCCAGGCTCAAGCACGAACTCCTGTTCAGGAACGAAGTTGGACAAAATTTTTAGCGGCACTCCCGGCTGCAAAGACATGTCGCGCTGCCGGCCGATTCGCCAGCGCCTGCGGCCATGGGCCTGCAACAAAAACACGTCGTAGCTATCAAAGTGCGGGCCCACACCACCACCATCGGTGGCATAGCTCATCATTAGGTCATCCAGCCGGGCATCGGGCACAAACCGAAACTGCTGCAGCAGCTCATGTGCGGCGTCGTTATGCAAGTCCACTCCCTGCACAAGCAAGGTCCAACACGGCTGCTTCAGCGGCGGCAACTGCCGCCGGGAAAACGGCCCATGGCGCAGGGTCCAAGCCTCCGCGCGCCGCACCACCAAGCGCGATTCCACACCCTCTTGCGCGGCGAGTTCCAGGAGTGCTCTGCGGTCCAAGATCGGGGCAAATTCTGTAATTGCACCGCGTATCAAGAGTGGCTTTCTTTGCCAGTGACGCCGCATGAAAGCCTCGGGCGAGAGGCCGCCCAACAGTTGGAGAGGTGCATCGATGTTCATGGGACAATTCTGCATGGAAATCACTCCGCATTGCGTCGTCGCCCTGACCTGGACCTTGACCGACACCCTGGGCGAAACACTCGACGTGCTAGACGAGCCGGTCGAATTTTTGGTGGGTGGCAACGATCTGCTGCCACCGCTCGAAGCCGCCTTGCAAGGCCATAGCGCCGGGGCCAAACTGAACTTGCAAATCGAACCTGAGCAGGCCTTTGGCGACTTCAACGACCAGCTGCTTTTCTTGGAGCCGCGCGCGTTATTTCCCGCCGATTTGCAAGAAGGGCTCACCCTGGAGGGCTATGCCCTGCCGGCGGGTTGCAACCCCAAGGCCCCCAAGGAAGCGCTCTACACTGTGACCGACATTTACCCTGAGCACGTGGTGCTAGACGGCAACCACCCCTTGGCCGGCATTGCGATTCGCGTTAGCCTGCAGGTGCAGTCGGTTCGCGAAGCCACCGAAGCCGAGATCGAAAGTGGCACCTTGGGTACCGGCTTCTTTCGGATCGACCCACACACGCACTGATGCCCGTGCTGTGCTGCCGCCCTGTACGACCGAATAGCGCCTGCAGCGAGGGCCTTGCGGATTGCATCCACGCTCACCAGCACCCACGCAGACGCCCAATCGCTTTACCAAACCACCTTCGCATCCAGTATCTAAGTTACCACCTTGCGCTGCCAGTCGCGTCCAAGGCGTAAGTTATGCTTACGCGTGTAGGTGCGTCGACCCAGCGCCACTGACACCATCACATTTCGCAAGCACGATCATGTCCAAGCTCGATTCGTTTTTCGCTACCGTCAAACTCCCCACCATGCCCGAAGTGGCACACGCCCTGATCCAAACCCTGAACGACGAGGACGTGCCGATCGCCAAAGTGCGGGACATCCTTGCCAAAGACCCGGCGCTCACCGCCAAGCTGCTGCGCATGGCCAACAGCGCGCAATTCGGTCTACGGCGCGGCGTGTCTAACTTGGACGACGCGATCAGCTTGGTGGGCATGGACAAGGTCAGGACCATGTCGCTGTGCGCCTGCATGAGTGAATCTTTTCCGGTGTTGCCCGGGCTGGACCGCCAGGAGTTTTGGCGCACCAGCATGCACTGTGCCGGCTACTCCCAATGGTTGGCAGGCGGTCTGGGCATGGATGGCCAGACCGCTTGGCTCACGGGCATGATGGTGCGACTGGGCGAACTTTTGATTGGGCAAGCCAGCCCCGAATCGCTGGCCGAAATTGAAGCTTTGCCGCACCTGCCTGGCGGACGCTGGGAGCGCGAGAAGCGGCTGCTAGGATTCTCCGAGGGCCAAGTCACTGCCGAGTTGGCGCGGCGCTGGAACTTCCCCGTGCCCATGGTCCAAGCCTTAGAGAGCGCCTCCGACCCGCTGACCAACGGGACATTTTCCAGATTGGGCGCGATCGTGCATTTGGCCGAACTGATGGCGGAAATGCCAAAACCTTCCGTCGACGTGGTGGACACCCTTCCATTGGATGTGGTTGCGGCGCTGCTGCTCGACTTGGATTGGATGCGGTCGCGTTTCCCCTCTACAGAATCCTTTGTCGACCTCACCGTGCATTGAGCAGCGTATTGCGCAGGGTGCTTTAGGCGCGCCCATCGGCGGACGCTGAGGCAGCAAACCTCAAGCCGTGCCGGTGGAGCCGTAGCCGCTCTCGCCGCGCTGCGACGGCGGGAACTGCGAAACCACACGGAACTGTGCTTGCACCACCGGCACGATCACCAGCTGGGCGATGCGCTCCATGGGCTCGATGGTGAAAGCACGGTCGCTGCGGTTCCAAGCACTGACCATCAGCTGGCCTTGGTAGTCGCTGTCAATCAAGCCCACCAAGTTACCCAAAACAATCCCATGTTTGTGGCCCAACCCTGAGCGCGGCAAAATGAGCGCGGCAAAAGCCGGGTTGTCCAAAAAAATAGCCAAACCTGTGGGCACCAGCTGCCAAGCGTTGGGCGCCAGGGTGAGCGGCGCATCCAAGCAGGCGCGCAGGTCCAAACCCGCACTGCCCGGTGTGGCGTACTGGGGCAGGTTGTCACTCAGACGGGGGTCGATCACTTTGATGTCGATTTGCATGCTGAACTCTCAGACGCTGTGGGAGCCAGTGCGCGCCGCGATTTCCGCCACCAGCCGTTGGGCCAGTACACGCTTGCTGTTGCGGGCAATTTCGGTGGCGCCGTGTGCGTCCACCAGCAGCAAGGCGTTGTCGTCTTGCCCGAAGGTGTCGGGGCCGATGTTGCCCACCAGCAAAGGGACGCCCTTGCGCTGGCGCTTGGCGGTCGCGTGGGCCAGCAAGTCGTGGCTTTCTGCTGCGAAACCGACACAGTAAAGCGCACCTTGTCGCGCGCGCGGGCTTTGGGCTACGGACGCCAAGATGTCGGTGTTTTCCACAAACCCCAAGGTCGGCGGCGCAATCTCGCCCTGCTTCTTGATCTTTTGGTCCGAGGGCGCTGCGGGGCGCCAATCGGCCACCGCGGCGGCGGCCACAAAAATCGTGGCCTGCTCCATGTGGCGCTGTACTTCGCGCCACATGCCATCTGCGCTGACAACATCAATGCGGCGCACACCGCGTGGTGTGGCAAGTCCTACTGGGCCTGCCACTAGCGTGACATCCGCACCGGCCTCACAAGCGGCGCGGGCAATCGCAAAGCCCATCTTGCCGCTGCTGCGGTTGGTAATGCCCCGCACCGGATCCAAGGCCTCATAGGTCGGACCCGCGGTGACCAGTACGCGGTGACCGGCAAGCGCCTTGGGCTGAAAAAAAGCAACCAGTTCTTGCAGCAACTCCAGGGCTTCCAACATGCGGCCATCGCCGGTTTCGCCACAAGCCTGTTCGCCGTTACCGACACCTAGGACCGTTGCGCCATCAGCACGCAGCTGCGCCACATTGCGCTGGGTCGCGGGGTGCGCCCACATCTCGCGGTTCATGGCAGGTGCCAACAACAGCGGCACGGTGGCGAGCGGACGGGCCAAGCACATCAGGCTCAGCAAGTCGTCAGCGCGGCCGTGTACTAACTTGGCCATGAAGTCGGCGCTGCAAGGCGCAATCAAGATCGCATCGGCCTCGCGGCCCAGGTTGATGTGGGCCATGTTGTTGGCCTCGCGCGCATCCCACTGCGAGTGGTACACCGGGCGCCCGCTGAGCGCTTGCATCGTGACCGGCGTGATGAACTCGGCAGCAGCTTGGGTCATCACCACCTGCACGGTCGCGCCTTCTTTGACCAGGGCTCGGCACAGGTCAGCCGCCTTGTAGCAGGCGATGCCGCCGGTCAGTCCCAAAACAATGTGTTTGCCGTTCAAGTCCATGAAAAAACGTGTGCTGCAACGTCGGCCACCAGTGGCGCGGCGTGGGCGCAATGTAGCAGAGCGCCCTGCCAATGGCCCTGCGCACGCCACCTATAATCCGGCTTTCCCACTGCGTCGAACCGAATGGTTCGCCCTGACATGACCAAATTTGTCTTCGTCACCGGCGGTGTGGTGTCCTCCCTGGGCAAGGGAATCGCCTCAGCCTCACTCGCTGCGATCCTCGAGTCGCGCGGCCTCAAAGTCACCCTGATCAAGCTCGACCCCTACCTCAACGTCGACCCCGGCACCATGTCACCGCTGCAGCACGGTGAGGTGTTTGTCACCGACGACGGCGCAGAAACCGACCTTGACTTGGGCCACTACGAGCGCTTCATCGAGACGCGCATGCGCAAGTCCAACAACTTCACCACCGGCCAGATCTACCAAAGCGTGCTCGATAAAGAGCGCCGCGGCGATTACCTCGGCAAGACCGTGCAGGTCATCCCGCATGTGACCAACGAGATCCAGGAGTTTGTCAAGCGCGGCGCCCGTATGGGGGAACCCGACGCGGTGGACGTAGCGATTGTGGAAATTGGCGGTACCGTGGGCGACATCGAGTCCCTGCCTTTTCTGGAAGCAGTGCGCCAGATGAGCCTCAAGCTGGGCCCCAACAACAGCGCCTTTGTGCACCTGAGCTACGTGCCCTGGATCGCCGCCGCTGGCGAGCTCAAGACCAAGCCCACCCAGCACACGGCCAAGCAATTGCGCGAAATCGGGATCCAGGCCGACGCACTGATTTGCCGCGCCGACCGGCCCATCCCTGACGAAGAGCGCGCCAAGATTTCCCTGTTTTCCAACGTGCCCGAGTGGGGCGTTATTTCCATGTGGGATGTGGACACCATTTACAAAGTGCCACGGGTGCTGCACGAGCAAGGGCTTGACGGTCTGATCTGCGACAAACTGCGCCTGAACACGCCCCCTGCAAACCTCAAACGCTGGGACGCGCTGGTGTACGAGACCGAGCACCCGCAAGGCGAGGTGTCGATCGCTATGGTGGGGAAGTATGTCGACCTCTCGGACAGCTACAAGTCGCTCAACGAAGCGCTGCGCCACGCTGGCATGAAAAACCATGTGAAGGTGCAAATTGACTACATCGACTCGGAAACCATTACCGGTGACAACGTGTCGCAGCTGGCCAAGTTCGACGCGGTCTTAGTGCCCGGTGGGTTTGGCAAGCGCGGCATCGAAGGCAAGATCAACGCGGCTCGCTTTGCCCGCGAGAACAAGGTGCCTTACCTCGGCATTTGCCTGGGCATGCAGGTAGCCACCATCGAGTTCGCACGCAATGTCGCAGGACTGCAAAATGCCAACAGTACCGAGTTCGATCCCGACGGCCCCAACCCAGTCATCGCCTTGATCACCGAATGGAAGGACGCCGATGGCACCATCAAAACCCGCAACAAAAACTCCGACCTAGGCGGCACCATGCGCCTGGGCGCGCAAAGCTCGGACGTCGCCAGCGACACCCTGGCCAGCAAAATCTACGGCAACTTGGTCACCGAGCGCCACCGCCACCGCTACGAAGCCAATGTCAATTACTTAGACCGCCTGCGCGCTGCCGGCTTGGTCATCTCCGCACTCACCCAGCGCGAGCAACTAACCGAAATCATCGAGCTGCCCCAAACGGTGCACCCGTGGTTTGTGGGCGTGCAGTTTCACCCGGAGTTCAAGTCCACCCCGTGGGATGGCCACCCGCTGTTCAACGCGTTTATCAAAGCAGCATTGGAGCACCAGTCCTTGGGCAAAACCTTGAAAGTGGTGGCCTGATATGCGGCTGTGTGGATTCGATGTCGGTCTTGAACACCGCATCTTTTTGATTGCCGGGCCCTGCGTCATCGAGTCAGAGCAGTTGCAGATGGACACCGCAGGCACGCTCAAGGAAATCACCAACGCGCTGGGTATTCCCTTCATTTTCAAGAGCAGCTTTGACAAGGCCAACCGCTCCAGCGGCAGCAGCTTTCGCGGACCTGGCATCGACAAGGGACTAGAGATCCTCGCCAAGGTCAAAAGTACCCTGCAGATTCCGGTGTTAACCGATGTGCACTCCGAGGACCACATCCAACAGGTCGCCTCCGTAGTCGACGTATTGCAAACCCCCGCGTTTTTGTGCCGCCAAACCGACTTCATCAGTGCGGTGGCGCAAAGCGGCAAACCGGTGAACATCAAAAAAGGGCAGTTCCTGGCGCCAGCCGACATGAAAAATGTCATCGACAAAGCGCGCGCCGCCGCCCGAGCGGTCGGCTTGCCCGAAGACAACTTCATGGCCTGCGAACGCGGCGCCAGCTTTGGTTACAACAACCTGGTCAGCGACATGCGCTCCCTGGCCATCATGCGCGAAACCGGTGCGCCGGTGGTGTTTGACGCAACGCATTCGGTGCAGCTGCCCGGCGGCCAAGGCACCAGCAGCGGCGGCCAGCGCGAGATGGTGCCTGTGCTGGCGCGTGCCGCGGTCGCCGTCGGCGTCGCGGGCCTGTTTATGGAGACGCACCCCGACCCATCCAAAGCCTTGAGCGACGGCCCCAACGCGGTGCCCTTGCGCCATATGCGCGCGCTGCTCGAGGTTCTGGTGGAGCTCGACATAGTGGCCAAGAGGCGGCCCTTTGCCGAGTTGAACTTCCAATGATGGGCGCGCTCTGCACTTGCGAAGCTGCTGCGTGCAGCACCATGCACGCAACGCGCTGCACCCAATCAAGCCAAATGCTGGGTCTTGCATGGAACCCACGACGGAGAACGCGATGACCGACTGGACTGCTGGCTACGTAGCAGATATTGGATACACCTTCGGCTACTACCAAGAGCTCAACCCGCTGCGCCTAAAGCTCGCGTTTCTCAACGCTGGCCTGGCGTTCCCTGACGTGGGTTGTGCCTGTGAACTGGGCTTTGGGCAGGGCGTGAGCACCAATTTGCACGCTGCTGCCTCGGTCACCCAATGGCACGGCACCGACTTCAACCCCGGCCACGCCAGCTTCGCACGCGAGCTGGCCCATGTCAGCGGGTCTGACGCCCACCTGCGCGATGACGCATTTGCCGACTTCTGCAACCGCACCGACCTGCCAGAGTTCGACTTCATCGGCCTGCACGGCATCTGGAGTTGGATCAGCGACGCCAACCGAGTCACGCTGGTGGACTTCATCCGGCGTAAGCTGAAAACAGGCGGCGTGGTTTACATCAGCTACAACACTTTGCCGGGCTGGTCGGGCTTTGCCCCGGTACGCCATCTGATGACGCAGCATGCGGCAAGCTTGGGCGCTGAAGGCTCGGGCATCGTTAGCAGGATCGACGCGGCCATCGACTTCACCGAGTCGTTGCTCGCCACCAAGCCGGTGTATGCCCGGGCCAACCCCTCAGTGCGCGACCAGTTAACCAAGGTAAAGGGGCAAAACCGTCACTATGTGGCGCACGAGTACTTCAACGCCGACTGGGACCCGATGTACTTCTCCGACGTGGCCAAGCGCCTGGCACCGGCCAAGCTCAGCTTTGCCTGCTCGGCTAATCTGCATGACCAGGTCGACGCAGTCAACCTGACGCGCGAGCAACAGGAGCTGATCATGAAAGTGCCCGATGCCGATTTGCGAGAGACGGTGCGCGACTTCATGGTCAACCAGCGCTTTCGCAAGGACTATTGGGTCAAGGGACCGCGCAGACTCTCCGCGCTGGCGCAAGTGGAAGCGTTACGCCAGTTGCGGGTGGTGCTGGTCTCGCCGCGGGACAAAATTGAGCTGACAGTCAAAGGGGCCACGGGCGAAGCGCAGCTCAGCGAGCCGGTGTACCGCCCGGTGCTCGACGCACTGGTCAAGCACCTGCCCCGCACCCTGGCCGAGTTGGAGCAGTCCGTCAAGGCGCAAGGCGTGAACTTCGCCATGCTGCGCCAGGCCATCGTGGTGATGGCCGGCGCTGGGCACGTGGCACTAGCGCAAAACGAGGCGGCGGTGCGCCAGTCGCGCACCCACACTGACAAGCTCAACGCCTACCTGCTGCGCAAGGCACGCGGCGACGCCGACGTGCCTTACCTGGCCAGCCCGGTCACAGGTGGTGGTGTATTGGTGGGGCGCTTCTCGCAATTGTTTTTGTTGGCGCGCAACACGCAGCCCAAAGGCGGGGATCCGGCGCAGTGGGCCCAAGCGGCCTGGGCGGTGCTGGCTTCGCAAGGGCACCGGCTTCGCAAAGACGGTTTGGCGCTGGAATCTGCTGAAGACAACCTAGCGCTGATGCGCACTTATGCAGACACCTTTGCCCAAAAACAGCTTCCGATCCTGCAAGCTTTGCAAATCGCATGAGGGTGTTATGGGGGCCAGCGCTGCACCGACTTTGCTGGGGGTTTCGAATAACATCCCAGCGCGTGGTGCGCTGGCACAGCGTTTTGATTTTTTATTGAACCTGAAAGACAAGTAATGAGCGCAATTGTTGATATCGTCGGCCGCGAAATTCTGGACTCCCGGGGCAACCCCACCGTGGAGTGCGATGTGCTGCTGGAGTCGGGCACCATGGGCCGCGCTGCGGTACCCAGCGGCGCATCGACCGGCTCACGCGAGGCCATCGAACTGCGTGACGGCGACAAAAGCCGCTACCTCGGCAAAGGCGTCCTCAACGCCGTCGAGCACATCAACACCGAGATCTCCGAGGCCGTGCTGGGGCTGGACGCCTCCGAACAGGCATTCCTGGACAAAACTCTGATCGACCTGGACGGCACCGACAACAAGAGCCGCCTGGGCGCCAACGCGATGCTGGCGGTGTCCATGGCCGTGGCGCGTGCCGCCGCCGAAGAATCTGGCCTGCCTTTGTACCGCTACTTCGGCGGCATGTCGGCGGTGCAAATGCCGGTGCCCATGATGAACGTCATCAACGGTGGCGAGCACGCCAACAACAACCTCGATTTGCAAGAGCTGATGATCATCCCTGTGGGTGCGCCCAGTTTTCGCGAGGCCCTGCGCTACGGCGCCGAAGTGTTCCACGCGCTCAAAAAAATCTTGCACGACAAGGGCATCAGCACTGCCGTGGGCGATGAAGGCGGATTTGCCCCCAACGTGGCCAACCATGAAGCCGCCATCCAGATGATTCTGGAAGCCATTGACAAGGCGGGCTATGTCGCTGGCGAGCAAATCGCGTTGGGCCTGGACTGCGCCGCTTCGGAGTTTTACAAAGATGGCCAGTACCACTTGGAGGGCGAAGGCCTGGTGCTCGACGCCCAAGCCTGGACCGACATGCTGGCCACGTGGGTGGACAAGTACCCCATCATCAGCATCGAAGACGGCATGGCCGAGGGCGACTGGGACGGCTGGAAGCTGCTCACCGACCGCCTGGGCAAAAAAGTGCAAATCGTGGGCGACGACCTGTTTGTCACCAACACCAAAATCTTGAAAGAAGGCATCGACAAAGGCATTGCCAATTCGATCCTCATCAAGATCAACCAAATTGGCACCCTGACCGAGACCTTTGCCGCCATCGAAATGGCCAAGCGCGCTGGTTACACCGCCGTCATCAGCCACCGCTCGGGTGAGACCGAAGACTCCACCATCTCCGACATTGCGGTGGGCACCAACGCCGGCCAAATCAAGACGGGTTCCTTGAGCCGCTCCGACCGCATGGCCAAGTACAACCAGCTGCTGCGAATCGAAGAAGACCTGGGCGATGTGGCCGTCTACCCAGGCCGCGCAGCGTTTTACAACCTGCGCTGATTCGGCTTCGCGGCCATGGCACAGCGCTTGGTTACCTGGTTGCTGATCACGCTGCTGGTGGTCGTGCACGGGCAGCTTTGGTTGGGCCGTGGCAGCGTGTCCGAAGTCTCCCGCTTGAAGACCCAAGTCGAGGACAAGCGCCAAAGCAACGCCCAGGCCAGTGTTGCCAACGCCAGGCTGGAGGCCGAGATCCGCGATCTGCGCGAGGGGCTGGAGATCGTGGAAGAAAAGGCTCGGCTCGAACTGGGCATGGTGAAAAACGACGAGATTTTGGTGCACATTGCGCAATGACACCAGCGCACCGGCATCCGGCATGAGGGTGGCCATTTTGGGCGCCGAGTGCACCGGCAAGACCCATCTAGCAAGCGCTTTGGCCCAACAATTACAAGCCCGCATCCCCGGTGCAACCTGGGTCGGAGAGTACCTGCGAGAGTGGTGTGATAGGCAAGGCCGCACCCCGCATGTCCACGAGCAGCGCGGAATTGCCCAGGAACAAATCCAACGCGTGTTGGCCCAGCCCAATGCAAGCCTGCTGATCTCGGACACCGCACCCTTGCTGACCGCGGTGTACAGCGAGGTTCTTTTCGGTGACACCTCGCTGTACGGCTACGCCATCGCGCAACACCGCCAGTTCCAGCTCACCTTGGTGACCGGCCTGGACCTGCCTTGGGTGGCCGACAGCTTTCAGCGCGACGGCCCCGCGCTGCGGGCTCAAGTCGACCGGCGCCTGCGTGCGGTGCTGCTGCACGAGCGGATTGACTTTTCCACGGTGTACGGTCACGGCGGGGGCCGAACCCAAAATGCACTACTCGCCGTCGAGCATGCGCTTCGCTCTACCCACGCCGCTACGACACCAAGTCGCGACGCAAGCTGGGCCTGGCTCTGCGAGAGCTGCTCAGACGCCGACTGCGAGCACCGACTTTTTCGCGCGATCCTGGCGCGCTAGGCACCGGCCCGCGGCCTAAGCACCTCAGTGCGGCTGCGCGCCACCCAGGCCCATTGGCACCGGCCCGATGAACAAGGCCGCCGCATCGACCGGGTCGAACCGGTATTGCAAGCCACAAAACTCGCAGGCCACCTCAATGTCGGCCCGCTCAGACAGAATGCCCTGTACCTCTTGCTGACCCAAGCTCACAATCATGCGACCCACCCGCTCACGGCTGCAGCTGCAGGCGAATCGAGGCGCAGACGTCCCCACCAAAGGCTCAAATTGCCGAATCGACTCCTCCCAAAACAGGCGGCGCAACAGGGTTTGTGCGTCCAGCTCCAGCAGCTCTTCGGGCTTGAGCGTGGAGGCGAGCAAGGCGATGCGGTTGTAGTGCTCATTGAGCCCAATCTCATCCTCGTTGCGCTGCGACACCATGCTCCCCGCAAGGTTACCCGCGCCCTCTAGCGGCAGGCGCTGGATCAGCAGGCCTGCGGCCACCGTCTCATTGGCCGCCAACACCAGTTTGGTATCGAGCTGCTCGCTTTGGAGCATGTAGTGCTCCAGCACCGCGCTGATTTGGTCGATGGGCTGCCCCTTGTCATCGAACAGAGGCACCACGCCCTGGTAGGGTTGCTGGCCGGGGAACTTGGTTTTGGGGTCCAGCGTGATTGCGCAGCGGCCCTGGTTGGAGACATTGACCATCTCGGACAAGGACGCTTCCCCGAGCACCTCCCCACCCACCGTGGCAGTGGCGCGCAGCGACAAGTCGGATTGCACTTCTGCAACGGCAACTTTGACCGGCCCGTCGCCAAAGATTTGCAATACCAGCGCGCCGTCGAACTTGATGTTCGCCTGCATCAAGGTGGCCGCTGCGGCCATTTGCCCCAACATACTAGCCACGGCTGCTGGGTACGGACCGGTGCTTGAGTTAGATGCGCGGCGCTGCAGCACTGGCGTCCAGGCATCGGTCAGGCGCACCAGCACGCCACGCACCGGCAGGCCTTCAAACAAAAACCTATGCAACTCGGACATGCTAGCCACTGACCTTGCGCAGTCCGGTGCGAAATCGCTGTGCGTTTTGCACATAGTGATCGGCGCTGCGCAGCAAATCCGCCTGCTGCTCGGGGGTGAGCATGCGCACCAGCTTGGCTGGGCTGCCGAGCACCATGGCGCCGTCGGGGAACTCCTTGCCTTCGGTCACCAAGGCCCCTGCGCCCACGATGCTGCCCTTGCCAATCTTGGCGCCGTTGAGTACCACCGCGCCAATTCCAATCAGCGAACCATCGCCCACTGTGCAGCCGTGCAACATGGCCTGGTGACCCACGGTGACCTGCTTGCCAATAAGCAACGGCATACCATGGTCTGCATGCAGCACACTGCCGTCCTGTATGTTGCTGCCGCTGCCTACCGCAATCAGCTCGGTGTCACCACGCAATGTCGCACCAAACCACACACTTGCGCCCGGCGCCAACTCCACATTTCCAATCACCTGCGCGCTCTCGGCTACCCAGGCGGTTTCGGCGATGCGGGGCGCCAAACCTTCAAGCTCGTAAATTGCCATAAAGCCTTCCGCAGTTCAATGCGGGCATTGTAGGGAGGGGCGCCACGAGGCAGGCGGCAAGCTGGGACGCCTCACGGTGCTGACGAAATAGAGCGTGCAGTCTGGGGGCTTGTTCGCATCGGGCTTAGAATGATTTTTGATTTTGAACTGCTTATGCTCGACACCCTGGCCCCCCCTGAGAAGCCCGCCAAGTCGCCCGAACCTGGGCGCGCCATCGCACGCCAGGCCATCGTCGACGCCAGCCGGTCGGTGTTTGGTTATGAGCTTTTTGACCGCTCTTTGGCAACCCAACCGCACACCGCGTCCACCGATGCCCAGCTGCTGTTCAACGTGCTCTCTTTGGCAGAAAACGATTCCTTAGCTGCCAGCAAGACCCTGTTTGTCAATTGCACCCACGACACCCTAGCCGGTGGGCACTTGGACTTGGTAGCTCCGCAGCGCCTGGTCCTGGAGGTGCCACCCCTAGCGCGCGCACAAGCCGATCAGATTGGTGACCGGCTGCCAGCGCTGCAAGTTATCCACCGTCGCGGGTTTCGTATGGCGTTTGACTACACGGCGCTGACCAAGGACTATGAACGCTGGTTGCCACTTGCGTCTTTCATCAAGCTAGACCTCTCTGTGCTGTCGCCATCGGTGCTGGGCCGCTTGGTCAAGTTCGCCAGAAGCCATTCAGACGCCAAACTGGTCGCCGAGAAGGTGGAGTCGCATGCTCAGTATGAGATGGCTGCAGAACTTGGCATTGGCCTGTACCAGGGCTACTGGTTTGCCAAGCCGGTGGTGGTGTCGGGCCAGACCATCCGGCCAGCGCAGGCCAATGTTCTGTTGCTCATTAACCTGGTGCGCCAACAAGCCAGCACCAGCGAGATCGAGGCGGTTTTGAAGCACGATCCCAGCCTGTCCTACAACCTGCTTCGATTTATCAACTCTGCCGGCTTTGGCCTGCAGGCAGAAATCACCTCGTTCAAACATGCCGTCATGCTGCTGGGCCTGAACCGCCTGTTCAAGTGGGCGGTGCTTCTGATGACGACCTCGCAGCGGGTGGACGCGCCTTCGGCCATTGGTAGTACCGCAGTGGTCCGTGGCCGCCTGATGGAGCTGCTGGCCACTGAACTGCTGCCGCCCCAGGAATGCGATAACGCCTTTGTGGTTGGTGTGTTTTCGCTGCTCAACGCCATGTTAGGCATGCCAATGCAGCCGGCGCTGGCCAACGTTGCTTTGCCTACCCAGGTCACTGACGCCTTGCTCCACCGCACTGGCGTGCTGGCGCCCTTTCTGGAACTCACGGAAGCTTGCGAAACTGGGGATGACGCGGCCTTCGCGCGCGCTGCCACCACCTTGGGACTGACCAGCCAACAAATCAACTGGGCCCACCTTCAGGCCCTCAGCTGGGCAGAAACCATAGGCAACTGATCCCAGGCCACTGGGTGCGAGCGCAACTCAGCGGTGCTGCGATTCGCTAGCCGCGCGGGTGGTGCGCTGCATGTAACTGTGCCAACCGCTCCCGGGCGACATGGGTGTAAATCGTGGTGGTTGATATATCCGCATGGCCCAGCAACATTTGCACCGCCCGCAAATCGGCACCGTGGTTGAGCAGGTGGGTGGCAAACGCGTGGCGCAAGGTATGCGGCGACATTGGGCTGTGGATGCCGGCGGCCCGTGCGTACTTTTTCACCACCATCCAGAACATCACGCGCGACATGGCGGATCCCGCCTTTTGGCCCCGCGCCGTCACAAACACATCGTCGCTAGCTTTCCCCGCCAACAGCTGGGAGCGTGCTGACTGCAAATAGCGCTGCAAGTACTCGCTGGCCACCTGGCCAAAGGGCACCAGCCGCTCCTTGGCACCCTTACCCAATACGCGCAGCACATGGTCGTTCATGCCCAGCGCAAAGGTCTTGAGCGTAACCAGCTCGCTCACCCGAAGGCCACTGGCGTACATCAGTTCCAGCATGGCCCGGTCGCGCAGGCCGATGGCGGTGGCGGTGTCGGGCGCGGCCAGCAAGTCTTCGACCTGCGCCTCGGTCAAGGTCTTGGGCACGCGCAGGGCTTGCTTGGCCGACTCCAGTTTGAGCGTGGGGTCGGCGGTGGTGCGTCCCTCGCGCAAAGCCCAGCGAAAGTAGCGCTTGAACACGCTCAGGCGCCGGTTGGCGCTGGTGGCTTTGCTGTCGGCATGGCGGCTCGAAAAATAGCCTTGCAGGTGGTGCTCCTGCGATGCATCCAATGACAACTGGCGCGCCTGCAACCAAGCGCTGTACAGCGCCAAGTCACGTCGGTAGGCCGAAAGGGTGTTGCGCGACAAGCCCTCCTCCAACCAGAGCGCGTCGATAAAGGCGTCTATCGCCTGCGCGTCGGTTTCTTGGGGTGTTTGCATGGTGGGTTCGGGTCGCGAGTTAGCGTAGGTAGTCGTTCAACCGCTGTTTCAGAAAAAGTCGGCTGGATCGCCAGTGCCTGCAGCGGACACCGCTGTCGCGGCTGGTATTCTCACCGCGGTGAATTACGCCCAACTGCTGTTTCCCGATTTTTTGTTGATCCTGTGTGGATTTCTGGTGTGCCGCTACACCGCACTCAACCGCACGGTCTGGGAGCAGGTGGACTCGCTGGTGTACTACTTTTTGTTTCCGGTGCTGCTGTTCCATTCGATCGTGCGCAGCCCGCTGGACTTTCGAGCAGCCTCTAGCCTGATGGCCGCCGGATGGACCCTGGGCCTGCTGTGCGTCGCCCTGTCTTACGCCCTGCCCCACATACCGGGTCTGCGCCATCATCTGGACCGGCGCTTGCATGCGGCCAGCGCGCAGGTGGCATTTCGCTTCAACTCATTTATCGGACTGGCCATTGCAGAGCGGCTGGCCGGCGCCGAAGGCTTGCTGCTGATTGCAGTGCTGATCGGTGTGTGCGTACCGCTGTTCAATGCCGCTGCCGTCTGGCCCATGGCACGCCATGCCGAGCGCGGCTTTGTGCGCGAGCTGGTGCGCAATCCGCTGGTGCTGGCAACCGCCTCGGGGCTGCTGGCCAACACGCTGGGCTTCGCGATGCCCTTGTGGCTCGAGCCAGCCGTTTCGCGGGTCGGTGCAGCCTCCCTGGCATTGGGCCTGATGGCCGCAGGCGCGGGCATGCAATTGCGGGCCTTGGCGCAGGCCAAGTTGCTGGGGGCCATGGTGCTGGGCATACGGCACCTGGTGGCTCCCGTGCTGGCAGTGGGGGTGGCGGCTATGTACGGCCTCAGTACGGTGCAAACCACAGTGCTGTTGGCGTTTTCGGCGCTGCCCACCGCGTCGAGCTCCTATGTACTGGCGGCACGCATGGGTTACGACGGCGCCTATGTGGGCGTCCTGGTGACGCTATCGACCCTCTTGGGGCTGCTGAGTTTGCCGTTTGCTCTGGGCGTGCTACGCGCCCTGTAGCGCAGCGATCGCCTGGGTGCGTACACCGCAGGCGCGGGCGGCCTCCAAAAACTGGACACCCATGGCTTCGAACCCTGGTACCGGGCTCATGCAATCGGTGAGCAAAACCGTTCGCTGCAGGCGCTCGGCATCCCACTGCCCTATCAGGTCCTGCACCGAGGCGGCAACGCAGTGGCTCAGGGCTTCACCAGCCACCAAGAGCGTTCCATTTGTGCGCTCTAGCGCCTCCAGCAAGGGCTGGTTCAGGGCGGTACGCGGGTCGTCGGCACGGGGGACCTCGGCGCGAAAGGCGCTGTACTGCTCGGTCAGTGGGTTGTGGCCCTTGAGCACCTTGTGCACCGTGTTGCCGCTGTGCAGCTCCCACGCAGCCAGGGCCTGCGACAACCCCTCGTGGATCAGATGGCCCCAGGTGCCCAACACGCAGTGCACCGGCCACACCACCAACTGCCGCTGGCCGCCTGCCTCCAACTGCTGCAAATAGCGCAGCACCTCCGGCAGACGCTGTGCATGGCGCGGCACAAACTGCCCGGCTTGTACCGCAGCCAAGGTCACGGTGGTGAAGGGCGCAAGTTCGCGACCCTGGGCATCCAGCCAAAACGTGGTGCGCTCAATACCCACACTGGCGTGCGAGTCCAGCGTCACGGTAACCGAGTCCACCGCATCGCCGTGGGCGCACAGCCACTGCGCCAAGCGGTCCATGTCGGCGTTGGCGCCGGGCACGGGCAAGGCGGCACCTGCGGTGTCGAGAAAGTCGTTTTGGGGGTCGATGATGAGCAGGTGGTAGCCGGGCATAAGGTTTTCTCCGCAGTCAGAGGGGATTTTGTGCCAGGGCCCACCGCACATGCTCGCGCACCAAGGCGTCCTCGTGCTCAGACTGGGCCTGTAAGGCAGCGCGCCACGGCGCTGTGCATCCGGGCTCACGGGTTTGGCGCAAGGCGTTGCCCAGGGCCACTGCCACGTTGCGCAGCCAGCGCACATGGCCGATGCGGCGGATGGCGCTGCCCTCGGTGCGGCGCAGGAACTCGGCCTCGCTCCAAGCCATGAGCACCGCCAAGTCCTCACCACCCAGGCCCTTGCGCGCATCAAAATCGGGCAAGGCGCTGCGCTTGGCGAACTTGTTCCAAGGGCAGACCAGCTGGCAGTCGTCGCAACCATAAATGCGGTTGCCCAGCAGCGGGCGCAGCTCCAAAGGTATCGGTCCGGCGTGCTCGATGGTCAAGTACGAGATGCAGCGCCGCGCATCCAAGCGGTAGGGTGCGACGATGGCCTGGGTGGGGCACACCGCCATGCAGGCCGTGCAACTGCCGCAGTGCGAAGCCACCGGCGCGCTGTGCGGCAGGACCACATCCACAAAGATCTCGCCTAAGAAGAACATCGAACCCGCTTCCCGGTCGAGCGCCAGCGTGTGTTTGCCACGCCAGCCCAGACCACTGCGAGAAGCCAGCTCGACTTCGAGCACGGGTGCCGAATCGGTAAACACCCGAAAACCCAGCGGCCCAATGTGCGCAGCCACCTGCTGCGCGAGTTGTTGCAAACGGCTACGCAGCACCTTGTGGTAGTCCCGCCCGCGCGCATACACCGACACCACGCCCTCGCCCGGGCGCTGCAGCCGCGCGAATTCAGCGTCCTGCCAGTCTGGCGCGGTATCCCGTGGCAGGTAGTCCATGCGCGCAGTAATGATGCTTACCACCTGCGGCACCAGCAGCTCCGGGTGCAGCCGCTGCGGCGCGTGCCGCTGCATGTAGTGCATTTCCCCATGGAAACCCTGTGCCAACCACTGCGTGAGCCCGGGCTCGGCAGAGGACAAGTCCACACCGGCCACGCCAATTTGGGAGAATCCCAGCTCCCGGGCCCAGGCCTGTACCTGCGAGACCAAGTGGTTGCCGTCAAAGTGCGTGCTGTGGATAGTCACCTGTCGATTGTAGAAAGCCTGCTCTGGCGCGATGAGCAGGCGACCTGCGACTTCGCTCAGGCGCTGTCGCGCCAAGCTGCGCTGTCTCACCTGTTCATTGCGCTGCACGGCGACCTGGGCAGCGGCAAGACCACGCTGGTGCGCCACCTGATGCGAGCGCTTGGTGTGGCGGGGCGCATCAAAAGCCCCACCTACGCGGTGGTCGAGACTTACGAGACCGCAGACTTCAATGTCTGGCACTTTGACTTTTACCGCTTAAGCGACCCGCAAGAGTGGGAAGACGCAGGGTTTCGCGACATCTTTGCAGGCCCCGGTCTGAAGCTGGCCGAGTGGCCGGACAAGGCGGCAGGGTTTTTGCCCCAAGCCGACCTCGACGTTTGGCTGCAAACCGACCCGCAGCACGAGGGCGCACGCCAGGTTCGTGTCAGCGCCCACACCGCAGCGGGTGCGCAGGTGCTGGCCGGTGTGGGCCAAGCGACACATCCGAGCACGACAGCGGGCACAACAACGGTCGCACGGAACGCCCCATGAAGCGGCGCCAGATTTTGCAATCGGGCAGCCTGGTGCTGGCACTGGGGCTGCCACACCTTGCGCGGGGCGCCACCATCGTCAATGTGCGGGTCTGGCCGGCGCCCGAATACTCGCGCGTAACCATCGAATCCGATGGTGCGCTCGCTGCCAAATCCACGTTTGTGCCCACACCACCGCGGCTGGCAGTCGATTTGGAAGGCATCGTCCTGAACCCGGCGCTCAAGGAGTTGGTCGCCAAAGTGCGCGCCGATGACCCTAATATTGCGGGCATCCGGGTAGGCCAATTCACGCCCAGCACGGTGCGCTTGGTGATCGACCTCAAGCAGCCCATCCGGCCCCAAGTATTTGCCTTGTCCCCGGTAGCTGCCTACCAACACCGGCTGGTGCTGGACCTCTACCCGGAGTACGAGGCCGACCCGTTGGCCGCCTTGATCCAAGACCGCACGGGCCCCAAAGGTAGCTCCCCCGCCGCCGCCCAATCCGCACCATCGACCGCAGCAGCTCCACCACCGGCAAGCACTTTGCGTGCGCCCGCAGGCAGCACAGCCGGGGCCAGCGCGGCGGCCAGCGGCGCAGACCCACTGGAAGAACTCATCGCTGCACAGTCCCAAAGGCAGCCTGCCCAGCAAAACGCAGGCAAGCAGACCCAAGCCCCAGCGGGCAACGTGGCGGGCACGAATGCGGGCACCGTGGCTGGCGCGGCCCAAGCCAACACAGCGCCCACCCAACCTGGCGCGAACCAACCCGGCAACACGGCCAACCTTCCCCCCAACAGCACCACCGAACCCAAACGCGCGCCAGCGACCACCGAGCGGTTGATCATCGTCGCGCTGGACCCAGGCCACGGCGGCGAAGACCCCGGTGCCATCGGGCCCGGCGGCACCCGGGAGAAAGACGTGGTGCTGCGGCTGGCGCATATGCTGCGCGACCGTATCAACCGCACCAGCGTGCGCGGCAACCCGATGCGCGCCTTTCTGACGCGTGACGGCGACTTTTTCGTGCCACTGGGGGTGCGGGTACAAAAGGCCCGGCGGGTGCAGGCGGACCTGTTCGTCAGCCTGCATGCGGACGCGTTTTTCACGCCCGACCCGCAAGGCGCCAGCGTGTTCGCACTCAGCCAAGGCGGCGCCACCAGCAGCGCCGCGCGCTGGATGGCCGCCCGAGAAAACAAGGCCGACCTGATTGGCGGCCTCAACGTCAGCACCAAGGACCGCGCGGTGCAGCATGCTTTACTGGATATGAGCACCACCGCCCAGATCAACGACAGCTTGCAGCTCGGCAGCAAGCTCTTGGGCGAAATCAAGCGGGTCGGCAAACTGCACAAGCCGCGGGTGGAACAGGCCGCATTCGCGGTACTCAAAGCGCCCGACATCCCCAGTGTGCTGGTAGAGGCCGCTTTCATCAGCAACCCCAGCGAAGAAGTCAAACTCAACAGCACTGAGTACTTGGAGCAACTTTCCGATGCACTGTTGCGCGGGATCGAGGCCTACTTCGCCAAGAACCCGCCGCTGGCCCGCAACCGCGCAAGCGGTTGAATCCATCGGGGTGAACGCAGCAGCGCAAAAACTCGCCGGGTCGGGTATCCGTGGCGGGTCAGGCCGCCTTGCTGGTGCGGCGGGCTTTGATGGCTCCAGCGATCACTACCAGCCCCGGCACCAAGATCATGGCCCAGATGATTTTGCTGAAATGGGTCTGCACCCAAGGCAGGTTGCCAAACAGGTAGCCGGCCGTCACGATGCCCCCCACCCACAGAAACGCGCCTAACACGTTGTAGGCGGTGAACTTGGAACGCGTCATCTGCGCCACGCCGCCGACAAAGGGCACAAAGGTGCGCAGAAATGGCATGAAACGCGCAACCACAATCGTGATGCCACCGTACTGTTCATAAAACGCGTGAGCCTGGTCGAAGGCGCGCTTGTTGAAAAAGCGCGACTGCTCCCACTGAAACACCTTGGGGCCAATGGCGCGCCCAATCGTGTAATTGGTCTGGTCGCCCAGCACCGCCGCAACAAACAAGAGCACCATCGCCAGCGGGTAGTTCATCAGCCCTGCGCCACACAGTGCCCCCACCACAAACAGCAGCGAGTCGCCCGGCAAAAAGGGCATGACCACCACGCCGGTCTCCACAAAAATGATGGCAAACAGCAGGGCATACACCCACACGCCGTAGTTCTGGACAAACACCGCCAGGTACTTGTCCACATGCAAAATGAAATCGACGAGTTGGGTGATGAGCTCCATGCGCCGATTATCACGAAGGTTCAGAGCGACCCTATCCTGCCTACCTCATTGCAAGTGATAGCGGCGACACCGGTCTTTCAGTTCGCCGCACCGGACAAGCCCAGAAAGTGATGTCAAGGGCACGCGGTCCTGCGCCCGCGTCAAAGCCTAGGTACGCAACCTAGAATCCTCGCGTGACCCCAACTTCCTCACTCCACCCGACCCCACCCCGGCGCCCCATCCGCGATCTGAGCGATGAACTGATCAGCCAAATCGCCGCCGGTGAGGTAGTGGAGCGCCCGGCCTCGGTGGTGCGCGAGCTGGTGGACAACGCGCTCGACGCGGGCGCCACCCAGGTAACGGTGCGGCTGCTCGCCGGTGGCGTGCGACTCATCAGCGTGGAAGACGACGGCATGGGCATCGTGCGCGAGGAGCTGCCGCTGGCGCTGCGCCGCCACGCCACCAGCAAGATTGGCAGCCTGCAGGACCTGGAATCGGTTGCCACCATGGGCTTTCGCGGCGAGGCACTGGCCGCCATCAATTCAGTGGCCGAATGCGCGCTCTTGTCGCGCGCAGTGGGCAGCAGCCAGGCCTTTTTGCTCGATGGCCGCACCGGCGAGTTGCGGCCAGTGGCCCGCAGCACCGGCACCACCGTCGAGGTAAAGGAACTGTTTTTCAGCACCCCGGCGCGGCGCAAATTCTTGAAGACCGACGCCACCGAGCTGGCCCATTGCATCGAAGCGGTGCGCCGCCACGCGCTGGCCCGCCCGGACGTGGGCTTTGCCATTTGGCACGAGGGCAAGCTGGTGGAGCACTGGCGTCGGTGCACAGCCGAGGACGTAGGCACGTCGCACGGCCTATACAACGCAGCGCAAGCTGGCACTGCGGTCAGCGCGGACGCCGCAGAAGCCAACCCCCATGCCACCGCACACGACCAGGGCATGCAGATGCTCGACTTGCGGCTGGCCCAGGTGCTGGGCGAGGCGTTTTTGGCCAACAGCATCCGGGTGGGCTGGCAGACCGCAGGGCGGCCTGGCGCGGTATTGCAAGCTGCACCGCAAGCCGATTCGCCTGCTGCGTGGCCCGAGGACGCACCCAAAGCGCCCACGCTGCGCGTGTGGGGCCGCGTGGGTGTGCCCGACGCAGCGCGTGCCCGCGCCGACCAGCAGTTTGCGTATGTGAACGGCCGCTTTGTGCGCGACAAGGTGCTCAGCCACGCAGCACGCAGCGCCTTCGAAGATGTGCTGCACGGTCAACGCCAGCCGGTGTATGCGCTCTACGTCGCCATCGAGCCGACGCGGGTGGACGTCAATGTGCATCCCACCAAAATCGAAGTCCGCTTTCGCGACAGCCGCGAAGTCCACCAGGGCGTGCGCCACGCGGTCGAGAACGCCCTGGCGGCGCCCCGCGCGGGCTCTGCGGGCGCAAGCAACGTGGTCAGCCAAGCCAGCGCCGAGGCTTCCATGCACGTGGCTAAGGAAAGCGCTGCGCAGTACGCACCGTCCTTGCCCGCCGCATCCGCCGCGCCGCGCTACGCCACGCAAACCGGCATGGGCTTTGGGGCGCCACCGGCCGTTGGTAACCCGGTGGCGGACTTGGGCGCGCTGTGGCAACGCAGTGCTGACACCGAACCACCGCCCAGCGACTGGCCCTTGGGAAGGGCGCTGGCGCAGCTGCACGGCGTCTACATCCTGGCCGAGAACCAGGCGGGGCTGGTCATCGTAGACATGCACGCGGCGCACGAGCGCATCGTCTACGAGCGGCTCAAGCAGCAATGGGCGCAGCACGACAGCGCCAACGACGCAAGCAATCCGATCGAAAGCGGTGTCGGAACCCACCGCAGCGCCACCACCCGCCTGGCCCACCAACCGCTGTTGATTCCCTTGAGCTTTGCCGCCACGCCCACCGAAATCGCCACCGCGCTCGCGCACAGCGACACGCTGGTGTCGCTCGGACTCGAGATCAGCCCCCTGTCGCCCAAAACACTGGCGCTGCGCACGGTGCCAGCCACCCTGGCACAAGGCGACATGACCGCCTTGGCGCGCAGCGTGCTGGCGGAGCTGGCGCAGCACGACGCCAGCACCGCCATCGCCCAGGCTGAGCACGCCCTGCTGGCCACCATGGCCTGTCACGGCGCGGTGCGGGCCAACCGGCGCCTCACCATCGAAGAAATGAACGGCCTGCTACGCCAAATGGAAGCCACCGAGCGCAGCGATCAGTGCAACCACGGCCGCCCTACCTGGCGGCAACTGGGCATGCGCGAGCTCGACGCGCTGTTTTTGCGCGGGCGCTAACGCAGCCCCGGCACGCCAGCGGCCTCAGTGCCCGGTCGACTTGGAAAACACATTGAGCACCACCACCCCGGCGGCAATCAGGCCGATGCCGACAAACGCTGCTGCGTCGAGCTTTTGGCCAAACAGCCACCAGCCCACCAGCGTGATCAACACCACCCCCAGCCCCGACCACACCGCGTAGGCCACGCCCACCGGAATGCTGCGCAAAGTCAGCGACAAAAAGTAAAACGCCGCCCCGTAGCCGACCACCACCAAGGCCGACGGACCCAAACGCGAAAACCCTTCGGACGCTTTGAGCGCCGAGGTGGCGACGACTTCGCAGACGATGGCGATGGTGAGGTAGAGCCAGTTCATGTTCGGCATTGCCTTTCGTATGTCGGTGTTGCGCCTGGGTTGGTGCGCTCAGCTTGGAGTGCATGGCTTGGTCCGCGCTCAAGGATGCGCCTCGCGGGGTCTTTGCATGCCCGCGCTCGGCCCACACTGCCAGCGTGAAGCAGGCCGCATTATCCGGTCGGCTCTTAGAATCCGGCGTCCCATGCGCTTGCCTTCTCCTGCACCCTCGTCCCGCCTTCGGCCCCTGTTGAACGAGGTGGGCGCGCTGTGGGTGCTGGCCTGGCCGATTCTGGTGGGGCAACTCGCCACCATCGGCATGTCGGTCATCGATGTCGCCATGGCCGGGCACGCATCGGCGGACGATCTGGCCGGTGCTGCGCTGGGGGTGTCGATCTGGAACATCCTCATCCTCACCCTCATGGGACTGGTCATGTCGGTCAACCCGCTGGTAGCCCACCACGCCGGAGCAAAAGAGTGGGATGCCGTGCCGCCTGTGGTGCGTCAAGGCCTGTGGAAGGCGCTCATCGTTGGCGGCGTGGCCTGGATGATTGCCCAGTGCTCCGCCTTGCTGTTCGACCACATGGCCATAGCCCCCACGGTGCGCGACATCGCCAAAGACTTTGTGCGCGTGGTCAGCTACGCCCTGCCCGCCTTTGCCTGCTACCGCGTGCTCTATGGCTACAGCACCAGCATCAACCAAACCAAGCCGATGATGGTCATCTCGCTGGCCGCACTCTTGCTGAACGCCGCCATCAACTGGCTGCTGGTGTTTGGCAACTGGGGCTTTCCGCGCTTGGGCGGCGTGGGCTGCGCGTGGTCCACGTTGATTTGTGTGTGGTTCAACCTGATCGCACTGGTGCTTTGGATGCGCCTGGCCCCGGCCTACCGGCGCACCTGGCCGTTGGGCCGGTACGAGCGGCCACACTGGCCGCGCCTGCGCAGCCTGTTTCGCCTGGGCATTCCCATTGGCATCACCCACTTTGCCGAGACCAGCGCGTTTGGCCTGATTGCGCTCCTGATCGCCAGCTTTGGCAGCGCCGAGGTGGGCGCCCACCAGATCGCGCTGAATTTCACATCGCTCACCTTCATGGTGCCCCTGAGCCTGGGGCTGGCCTTGCTGACCCGTGTCGGCCAAAGCCTGGGCGCGGGCGACCCCGCGGCGGCGCGCTTTCGGGCCTGGGTTGGGGTCGGTGTGACGGCGGTGTTTGCCTTGGTCTGCGCGGTGGGCATTGCGCTGTTTCGGGTGCCCATTGCCAGCGCCTACACCACCGATGCCGCGGTGGTGCAAATTGCTGCGCAACTGCTCTTGCTGGCCGCGCTGTTCCAGCTGCCCGACTGCTTGCAGGTGGTCACCATCAACGCGGTGCGGGGCTACAAGGTCACGCGCGCGCCCATGGTGTTGCACCTGACCGCGTTCTGGGGCTTTTGCCTGCCGCTGGGCTGCCTGCTCGGACTGGCACCGCAGTGGCCTGGGTCTGCGCCCTGGCTGCCGTGGGCGCCCATGGGTGCACAAGGTTTTTGGATCGCACTCACCGTGGGGCTGACGATTTCTGCGAGCGGCCTGCTCTGGATGCTGCGCCACACCGCCCGCCAAACACTCGCCCACTGGCAGCGCCCCGCCCATGCCCACTAAACCAAGCCAAGGTGCGAACCGAGCCAGTGGCACTAGGCGAACGCCCATGCCCACCGAGCCTTCCACAGGTGCGACCGGCGCCGACCCCACCAAAGCGCCCATGCCCGCCGGCCTGGTCGTGCTGGCCTTGTCTTTGTTGCTGGGCTTGCAGCCGGTCACCACCGACCTGTACCTGCCCGCCCTGCCCGGCCTCACCCAAGACCTGGGTGCTTCCATGGCGCAGGCCCAGCGCACCCTGACCGCGCTGCTGCTGGCCTTTGGTGTGTCGCAGCTGGTGTGGGGGCCGCTCTCTGACCGGCTGGGTCGCCGCCCGGTGTTGCTGCTGGGCCTGACCGGCTACGTATTGGCCTCGGTGGGCGGCGCGCTGGCCACCGACATGCCCACGCTGATCGTCTGGCGTGCCTTGCAGGGCGCAGCCATGGGCGCGGGCGTGGTTTGCGCGCGCGCCATCGTGCGGGACCTGTACACCCCGGCGCAAGGCGCCACCGTCATGTCCAAGGGCCTGAGCGGCCTGGGCGTGATTGCCTTTGCCAGCCCCCCGCTGGGCGGTTTGCTTGCTGCGTGGTTTGACTGGCACGCGGCGCTGTTGGCACTGGCGGTGTTTGGCGCGCTGGCGCTGGCCTTGGTGGCCCTGCGCTTTGAAGAAACCCTGGCCCACAAAAACCCGCATGCGCTGCACGGACGCACGCTGGTGCGCACCTGGTGGCTGATTCTGCGCAACCCCCGGTTTGTGGCGTTCTCGGCGCTCTCGGTCAGTTCCTACGCGGGCTTGTTCACCTACCTGGGCGCTTCCTCGTTTGTCTGGATGGGCGTGCTGGGCTACAGCAGCACGCAGTACGGTTTGGTGATGATGCTCAACGCCTTTGTCTACCTGCTGGGCACGGTGCTGTGTCGGCGCCTGATTGCGCGCTTCGGTCTGCGGCGCACGGTCGCGATGGCAGGCGTGTTCACGCTGGGCGGTGGCAGCGCCATGGTGCTGCTGAGCTGGCTGGGTGGCCCCAGCGGATGGGCGATTGCGGCGCCCATGTGCCTGTTCATGCTGGGCCATGGCATCCACCAGCCCTGCGGCCAAAGCGCGGCGGTGGCGCCGTTTCCGCAAGCAGCTGGGGCGGCCTCTGCGCTCAATGGCTTTTTCATGATGGTGGCCGCCTTTGCGGTGGGCCAGTGGCTGGGGCTGCGCATGGACGGCACCGTGTGGCCGCTGGTCTGGGGTATTGGTTTTTGGAGCGCGCTCATCGCCCTGAGCGCCTGGACCTTGGTGCAGCGCCATGCCAGCGACTAAGGCCCTACCCTCCTACATTGCGCTGGCCGGTCCCACGGCATCGGGCAAAACCGCTGCGGCCTTCGCCATTGCCGCGCGGCACCCGGTGGAAATCGTCAGTGTGGACTCGGCGCTGGTGTACCGCGGTATGGACATTGGCACCGCCAAACCCAGCGCCGCCGAGCGCGCGCTGGTGCCGCACCACCTGATCGACATCCGCGACCCGCACACCGCCTACAGCGCCGCCGAGTTTGTGCGCGACGCCAGCGCGCTCATCACTGCGATCACCGCGCGCGGCAAGCTGCCCTTGCTGGTGGGCGGCACCATGCTGTACTTCAAGGCACTGGCCGAAGGGCTGGACGATATGCCGGCCGCCAACGCCGAGGTGCGCGCCGCCATCGCCCAAGATGCGCAAACCCTGGGCTGGCCCGCACTGCACGCGCAGCTGGCGGCGGTGGACCCGGCAACAGCGGCACGGCTGGCACCCGCAGACAGCCAGCGCATCCAGCGCGCACTGGAGGTGTATCGCGTCTCGGGTCAGCCGCTGTCGGTGTTTCAGCAGGCGGCGGGGCGCGGGGACAAGCTTGGAGCGGATGGCGGAAACATCGCCACCCAGCAGGGCCAAGCCAGCGTGCTGATCTCGTTAGAACCCCAGGACCGCGCCTGGCTGCACCAGCGCATCGCTCAGCGCTTTGACGCCATGCTGGCCGACGGCCTGCTCGACGAAGTGCAACGCCTGCGCGCCCTGCCGCAGCTGCACGCCGATCTGCCCTCGATGCGCTGCGTGGGCTACCGCCAAGCATGGGAAGCGCTGGACGCCCACTGGCCCCCAGCCGAACTGCGCGAACGCGGCATCGCCGCCACCCGCCAACTCGCCAAACGCCAACTCACCTGGCTGCGCTCCATGCCCCAGCGCCAGGCCGTGGCCTGCGATGCGGGGGATGCGTTGGAGCGGGTGTTGAGGTTGGTGAAAACGGTGGTGGGAAGCAGGGTGTAGGCACCCGGCCTGCCGTCAATGTCTTCAGGACAGATTGCCATGCTTGCGTCTGTCATCGGATCACCAAAGCGCCGCCTTGCGCAACGCTCAAGAGGCTTGCTTTCTCATGGCCAGCGCAAACAAAGGATGCACCAACCACCCCGCCAGCCACTGCTGCAGGGCGGGTAAGGGCAAGGCGGCAAACCAGGCCGGATCGACCGCCGCGAACTGCCGCACAAAAGGAAAAATTCCCACATCTACCGCACAGGGCATGGCGCCACCGAGCTGGGCCTGGGCCTGGGTTTGCAGTTGCCGCTCCAAAGGTTCGAGCAGCACGGCAATGGCTTCTTGGCGGTGGTGTTCTCGGTCTTTGGTGTCGTCAAAGCGCTGCGGGTATTTGTAGCGGTCCAAGTGGTACTTGAAGAGGCCGTCGCAGGTCTGCTGCAAGGCCAGATTCGCTGGGCTTTGGGCCCTGGCCCACCACTGCTGATCGTCACCGCCTTGCGCAAAGGCCCAGCGCATGATGTCCAGGCTTTGCTCCAGCACGGTGCCGTCGGGCAGCACCAGCACCGGGACCGTGCCTTTGGGCGACAAGGCCAGCATGGCAGGCGGCTTGTCGCGCAAGGCGATTTCCTGGGCTTCAAAAGCGATGCCGGCTTGCAACAACGCCATGCGCGCACGCATGGCGTAGGGGCAGCGTCGGTAGGTGTAGAGCAGCGGAGTGGATCCCATGGCCGACGTGAGTCTACTGGGCTATGGCACCACACCGTGGCCAGCGAAACGGCGGATGCGTTGGAGCGGTTGTTGGGCTTGGTGGAGCGTGTGGTGGCGAGCGGGCGAAAAGGCACCCAGCCCATCGTAAAGTAAGGCACGCGCCGCGCGACTGCAGGCGCACATACTGGCAGGGAGGGTGGTGCATGTGGGCGTATCTCGGGCTCCTGAGTTTGGGGGCCTTGCTGTGGTGGCAAATTCATTTCCGCTGGGCTGGGCGCTGGAAGGGCAAGGACGTGCTGGCACCCGGCGCGGATGCGCGGGTGCGGGCGCTTTTTGTTAAGAACAAAGACACCTTGGTCGCACTGGAGTTTGGGTGCGAGGTTCCGACCCACTTGCGCTTCGAACTCAAACGTGAAACCGGCGTGGACCGCTTCTTCAAGTGGGTGGGGCTGGCGGTTGAGAGGCAGTTTGGCCAATCTAAATTTGACCAACTGGTCTATGTGGCCTCGAATGACGACTACTTCGTCAAGCAGTTTTCTGAGAACAAAATCATCGTCGAAGCGGCGACCCGGCTGTTCGACACGGAAGACCCCATCTGCGTGCTCAAAAAAGTGGTGTGTGCCAACGGGCACCTCTATGCACGCCTCACCACCCAAAACCTGTTCAAGCGCGAGGAAGACGAGAAGCACCTGGTGCAATCCGCGTTGGCCTTGAGTGGGCACCTGCTGGTCATTGCCAACGAGGTGCGTGACAGCAAGGCCCCGCCCCAAGGCGTAGGCGCGCGCGACCCCTACCTGCTGCGGGGCATCGTGCTGCTGTCCATCAGCGCAGCAATGGCTTTCCACGGCAGCGCGTTTCTGATGCGAAGCTACTTTTTTGAAGACCAGTTTTTAATCGACACTTGGCGCATCGTTACGCTGTCGCTGCTGACCGCAGTGGCCATCCTTGCCGTCTTGGTCGCAGCCAACCTGCTCTTGCTGGCGCGTAGCGCACGGGCGCACTTGGTGCTGTTGGAACTGCTGTTGGTGGGCTCGTTTGGTGCGTTTACCTCGTCAGCCGCCGAACTGCGTGACGCCAACATCGAATGGGACACCGCCCCGCCCACCGAACTCACGCCGGTGGTGCAACACAAGTCCATCAGCACGTCGCGGCGCAGCACCTCCTACTATGTGCACATACCCGACTGGGACCACCCCAACAGAAGCGAAAAAATCAGGGTCTCCTCCAGCTTTTACAAACAGGTTCAGATCGGCGACCGGTTGTTGGTGGATCAATATCCAGGCTACTTCGGGGCGCGCTGGGCGCGGGTGACGGGTGCGCGGGCGCCGGCGGAAATTCCGGCAAATTGAGCCCCCGGCCCAGCAGATCGCATTGAGTTAGCCACAATCCCCTGGACTCGCACGCTTCCCATGCCCCCCACCCTCCACCTAACCCAGCTCAGCAAACACTACGGCGCCATGCCCGTGTTTTCCGGGGTGAACCTGTCGGTCGCGCCGGGTGAGTTTGTGGCCATCGTGGGGGAATCGGGGGTGGGCAAGTCGACCTTGCTCAATTGCATGGCGGGCTTGGACCGGTGGGACGGTGGCAGCGTGGTGCTCGATGGCACCGACCTGGGGCCGCTGGACGATGACGCGCGGGCGCTGTTGCGCCGCGAAAAAGTGGGTTTTGTGTTCCAGGCGTTTCATGTGCTGGGGCATTTGGATGTGCGCCAAAACGTCTGCTTGGCCTTGCTGCTGTTGGGCCAGCCCGACGCGGCGCGGGTGGAGGCGATGCTGGAGTCGCTGGGCTTGGGCGACCTAGGTGCGCGGCTGCCGCAGCAGCTCAGCGGTGGGCAGTTGCAGCGGGTGGCGATTGCGCGTGCGCTGGTGCACCGGCCGCGCCTGATCCTGGCCGACGAGCCCACCGGCAACCTCGACCCGACCACCGCCGCGCGGGTGATGGACGCGCTGGTCGCGCAGTGCCGCGTGCAGGGCGCGTCGCTGGTGCTGGTAACGCATTCCGAAGCCGCCACCGCACGCGCCGACCGGGTGCTGCGCCTCACGGCCTACGGCCTGTAGGCGCTCAGTACGCCGCCCAGCCAACTTCAAGCAGGCAGCAACACGCCACCCGACAAACGCAGGCAGCGCGCGCCCATGGCCCGTGCCTCGTTTTCGTCGTGGGTGACCAGCACGGTGGCGATCTGTTGGTCGGCAATGCGCTGGCGAAACTCGTCGCGCAGGCTGGCCTTGAGTTCGGCATCCAGCGCAGAAAACGGCTCGTCCAACAACAGCACCCGCGGCTGTGTGATGAGGGCGCGGGCCAGTGCCAC
This sequence comes from Rhodoferax sp., assembly GCF_044236835.1. Taxonomy (GTDB): domain Bacteria; phylum Pseudomonadota; class Gammaproteobacteria; order Burkholderiales; family Burkholderiaceae_C; genus Allorhodoferax. The sequence continues at coordinate 158,608 of NZ_JBIIGC010000002.1, read as the reverse complement.
GCGCTGCTGTTCGCCGCCCGAGAGGTGCGCGGTGCGGCCTGTGGCGGCGGCGTCCAGACCAAAGCGCTGCAGCAGTTCGCGCGCCTGCGACCGAGCCTGCGCCCTGCCCACGCCCTGCTCCACCAGCCCAAAGGCCACGTTGTCTTGCACGCTCAGGTGGGGAAACAGCGCAAAGTCCTGAAACATCAGTGCAAAGCGGCGCCGCTCTGGCGGGCAATCGCGCAGGTCCTGGCCACCAAAACATACCCGGCCCGCATCCATGGGCTCCAGCCCCGCAACGATGCGCAGCAAGGTGCTTTTGCCACTGCCCGACGCACCCAAGATGGCCACGGTTTCCGAGGGCTGCACCACCAAGTCAACACCACGCAGCAGGCTGCGCGGCGCGCCCTTGGGTGGGTGCCAGGTTTTGTGCAATGCGTGCAGTTCAAGCATGGTTGTCCTCGTCTTCGTTACCGTCTTGCGCGCCCCATTCCACCAGCACAAAGACCAGCAGGGCCAGCACCATGAGCAGGCAACTCAGCACCATGGCCGCGTCCAGGTTGGCTGCGCCGGGGCGGCCCATGCGCTGGTAGATCAGCGTGGTCAGCGTGGTCCACTCCGGACGCGACAAAAACAGCGTGACCGCAAACTCGCCCACCGCAGTGGCGGCCGCAAAGGCCATGCCACGGCGCAGTGCGCCCGAAATCAGCGGTAGCGTCACGCGCCAAAACACCCGCAACGGCGACGCGCCCAAGCTGCGGGCGGGGTCGTGGTAGTGGGCAGGCAGGCTGTCCAGCCGCGCGGCCACCGATTTGGCCACCCAGGGGTAGGCCAGCAAGGCATAGGCACACACCAGCATCCACAGGCTAGCGCTCTGCTGCGGGTACACCAGCAGCAGTCCAAATCCCACCAGCACCGGCGAGACCACAAAGGGCAAAAACACCAGCGTGCGCAGCAGCACCAAACTCTGCGCCGCCAGCGCATGCAGCAAGCCCAGCAACGTGGCCAGCGCTACCGAGGCCACGGTAAAGCGCAGCGTGTTCCAAAGCGCCTGCAAGGTTTCTGCTTCCAGCAACACCGCCCAAGCTTCCGCACCAGCCTGCGCAGCGCGCCACCCAATCGCCAACAGCGGCGCCGCGCACACCAGCGCCAGCACCGCCAGCGCGGCCCCTACGCCAAGGTGCTGGCGCCAGCCGCGCGCGGGGCTGCGGGCGATGCGGTCGTGCCGGGTGGCGCTGGCCAGTCGGCGCTCCAAGACCGCATACAGCCAGGCCACCAGCGCGGCAATCCCCATGCTCCAGAGCGCCAGCACGCTGGCCTGCGCCAAGGCCAGCTCGTGGGCGACCAGGGTGTAGATCTCTACTTCGATGGTGGCGTAACGGTTGCCGCCCAGCACCAGCGCCAGACCAAAACCCGAAAAGCACACCAAAAACACCAGACACATGGCCGACATCAGCCACGGCGCAATGGCCGGCCACTCCACCCGCCAAAACGCGCGCCAGGGGCTTGCGCCCAAACTGCGCGCCGCCGCCACGCGCGAGGCGCTGACCTGCTCCAGCGCGTCGGTGGCCACGCGCACCACCACACACAGGTTGAAAAACACATTGCCGTACAGCAGCAGCCAAGGCGTCTCGCGCCCGCCCTGCCCCAGCAACGCCAACACACCGATGGCCGCCACCAGTGTGGGCAACACAAAGGGCAGCAGCAGCGCGCGCAGCACCCAGCTGCGCCCCGCAAACTCGCGCCGGGCCAGCACCCAGGCCATCGGCAAGCCCAAGGCCAGCGCCACCACGCAGGTGACAGCCGCTTGCAGCAGCGACCAGGCCAAGCGGCCCCGCAAATAGGCGTCTTGCAGCGGCTGGGCCAGTCCCGAAGCAAGCGCGTCCGTCCACCCCAAGGCCAGCAGGCGCAGCGCGGGCAGCACCTGCACCGCCAGCAAAAACGCCAGGGGCAGCGCCGCCAGCAGCCAAGGTGTTGCGGCGCGGCGCGTCAAGTGGACCATGGGGTGAAGGCTGAGCGCTGGGCGCGTGGTGTGTCGCAAAGAGCGGGGCTGCGGGTGGCTGCTGCTGAGGTGGTTGCTACCGTGGATGGCGAGCGACTGCAAGAGCGCAGGTGGCTACTTCAGCACCACCTGGGTCCAGCGCTGCACCCAGGCTGCGCCTTTGGTAGCAATTTCTTGCTCGGAGGGTGCGCTAAAGGCGCTGGGCTCGGGGGCGTGGACCATCACCTCGGCCTTGGCGACGCTGGCCTGCGCGGGGAACATCCACATCTCGGTTTGCAGTTGCTGCTGCACCGCGGTGGAACGCATGAACTCGATGAACTGCTCTGCCGCCGCACGTGCCTTGCCACCGCGCACCAAGGCCACGCCCTCTACTTGGCGGAACACGCCGCCGGGCAGGGCCAGACTGCCGGTGGGCGGCTCGGTGGGCCGGTCTTTGGCATAGAACAACTCGGCTGCCGGGCTGGTGGCGTAACTCACCACCAAGGGGTGCTTGCCGCCGTTGCGGCTGAACTCGGTGTAGTAGGCTTCGGACCAGCCTTTGCTCACCTTCAGGCCATTGGCGCGCATGCGGGCCCACCAGTCAAAAGCCTTCTCTTCGCCCATGGCGCCGATGGTGGCCAGCAAGAAGGCATAACCAGGGCTGCTGGTTGCGGGGTTTTGCACCACCAGCAGGCGGGCGTAGGCGCTTTGGGTCAGGTCTTCTAGCGACCTGGGCAGGGCCATGCCGGTTTTGGCAAACCAGGCCTTGTCCCAGTTGAGGGTCACGTAGCCATAGTCCACCGGCACCAGCGGCGCGGGCAGGCTGACGCGGCTGCTGGCACTGGCCGCCGGGCCGCTGTAGGTGTCGAGCACGCCCGCAGCCAGCGCCTTGGGCGCCAGGCTGTTGTCGATGCCGTAAACCACGTCGGCAATCGGGTTGGCGCGGGTGAGGATGAGCTTGTTGAGCATCTCGCCAGCGTCGCCGCCTTTGCTGATACGCAGCTTGACCTTGGCGTCTTTTTCAAACTGCGCCAACAGCGGCTTGGGGATGGAAAAGGAGCTGTGGGTGAGCACGCGCAGCTCGGTGGTTTGCGCCAGCGCCAGGCTGGTGCAAAGCGCAAAAGCGGCGGCAAGCAAAAGTTTGAAGGGCGAAAAAATGCCGTGTTGCATGGTGAGCGTCTCCGTCGTTCAAAAAAACCCAGCGGGATTGATGACCACGAAAACTGCCACGCACAACACGGCATTTCCCCATCACGCTTCCTACGCTGGCATAACCCAGATCAGGTTCATGGGGTATTTCTCAGTCCGCTTGCGCGGACACCCCCGGTGAAGCAGCGAGTATACGGGCGCACTTCGCGGGGCCGCACAATCCCGGGCATGCGCGCACTCCGCTCCCCGCTGTGGCCCTTGTTGGGCAGCTTCTCTTGGCAGGAGCTGCGGCACCACCCGTGGCGCAACGCGGCTGCGGTGGTGTCGGTGATGCTGGGCGTGGCGCTGGCGTTTTCGGTGCACCTGATCAACGCCTCCGCGCTCAACGAGTTCGCGCAGGCCGCACGCTCAGTGGGCGGCCAAGCCGATTTGGAGCTGCGCAGCAACGCCGCCAACGGCCTGTTCGACGAAGCCGTGCTGGCCCGGCTGCAATCGCACCCGCAGGTCGCCAGCGCCTCGCCGGTGCTGGAGTCCAGCAGCTATGCGCTGGACGGCGTGGCGCCCGCGCAAGACGCGGTACCAGCGCAGACGGCCGCATCATCCCCGGCCGACGGAGTCAGGCAGCGCACACCTTTGCGCCTGCTGGGCGTCGATGTGCTCCAGGTGGCGGCCATCGCGCCCGACTTGCTGCCCCTGCCCGACATTGGCCAAAGCCGCTTGGCGGTATTCGCGCCAGACGCGGTGTTTCTCAATGCCAGCGCCCGCGCCGCGCTGCCGGGTGCGACCGTGCGATTGCAGCGCGGCCTGCAACTGCAAGCCATGCAGGCGGCGGGCAGCGTGCGGGCGGCGGGTGCGCCGCTGGCGGTGATGGACATTGCCGCCTTGCAGGATTTTTTGGGCCAGGTGGGGCAGTTGTCGCGCGTCGACTTGCGCTTGCAGCCGGGGGTGGACCGGGCCACCTTTGCCCGCGAACTGCAGGCCAGCCCCGACTGGCCCAATGACGTGCGGCTGGTGCAGCCGGGCGACTCGCCGCAGCGCATCAGCGCCCTGTCGCGCGCCTACCGCGTCAACCTGACGGTGCTGGCGCTGGTGGCGCTGTTCACCGGCGCGTTCTTGGTGTATTCGGTGCTGGCGTTGAGCGTGGCGCGGCGCGCCCAGCAGTTTGCTTTGCTGGGCGTGCTGGGGCTGACCGGGCGGCAGCGGCTGGCCTTGGTGGTACTGGAGGCGGCCGTGCTGGGTACCGTGGGCAGCGGCCTGGGGCTGCTCTTGGGCACCGGCTTGGCGGGCTTGGCGCTGCACTTTTTAGGTGGTGATTTGGGTGGCGGTTACTTCCGCGGCGTGGGCGTGGCGCTGCGTTGGGATGCGGGGGCGGCCGCTGGATTTGGGGCATTGGGTGTGGCGGCGGCGTTGCTGGGCGCTTGGTGGCCGGCGCGCAGTGCGCAGCGCCTGCCACCTGCGCAAACCCTCAAGGGCCTGGACGGTGTGCAAGGCGCTGGCACGGGCGCGGCGCGCTGGGGATTCGGGCTGTTGGCGCTGGGCGGCTTGTTGGCCTTGTTGCCCCCGGTGGGCGGGGTGCCGCTGGCGGCCTACCTCAGTGTGGCCGCGCTGCTGCTGGGCGGCATTGCTGCGCTGCCGTGGTGGGTGGGCCTGCTGCTGGACCGGCTTGCGCCCCACGTGCAGCACCGGGCGCTGTGGCTGTTGCCCATTGAGCGGGCGCGGCGGGTGCGTTCCAGCGCGGCCATTGCCGTCAGCGGTGTGGTGGCGGCCCTCAGCCTGGCGGTGGCACTCACGGTGATGGTGGCGAGTTTTCGGGGATCGGTGATGCAGTGGCTCGACGCAATGCTGCCCGCCTCGCTGTATGTGCGCACCGCAGGCAGCGCGGGGGCGATGGAGACCGCGTTTTTTGATCCGGCGTTTGTCGCTGCGGCTGCGCGGCTACCCAGCGTGGAGCGCCTGAGCAGCCAGCGCGTGATGGCGCTGGCGCTCGATACGGCCAAGCCCGCAGTGACCTTGCTGGCCCGGCCCCTGCGCGAACCCGGCACTGGCGCTTTGGGCTTGCCCTTGGTGGCGCAAGCCCTGCCAGCACCGCCGGGCACGGTGGCGATTTACGTGAGCGAGGCCATGGTGGACCTGTACGGCGCGCAGGTGGGCACCGAGTTTGCGCCGCTCCAAACCGCGTTGGCCTCGGCCAGCGGGGTGCCGCGCTTTTTTGTGGCGGGCGTGTGGCGCGACTACGCGCGCCAGTTCGGCACCATCGCCATCGACCAAAGCGACTTTGCGAAGTGGAGCAAAGACGAGCGCGTCAACGACATCGCGCTGTGGCTCGCACCGCAGGCCGAGGCCAGCGCGGTCGAGGGCGCGCTGCGGGCGCTGGCCAACACGCTGGCCGACACACCGGGCGGTGGCGCCGACCAGTTGCTGGAGTTCGGCTCGGCACAGCAGATTCGCAGAATCAGCTTGCAAATTTTTGACCGCAGTTTTGCAGTCACCTACTGGCTGCAGGCGGTGGCGATTGGCATTGGGCTGTTTGGGGTGGCAGCGAGCTTTAGCGCGCAGGTGCTGGCGCGGCGCAAAGAGTTTGGACTGCTGGTGCACCTGGGCCTGACGCGCCGGCAAATTCTGGGCGTGGTCGCCGCCGAGGGCGCGGTGTGGAGTGCGCTGGGCGCGCTCGCGGGATTGGCTTTGGGCCTGGCGGTGGCGGTGGTGCTGGTGCATGTGGTCAACCCACAGAGCTTCCACTGGACCATGGACCTGGCCGTGCCCTGGGCCCGGCTGCTGGCCCTGGCGGGCGCGGTGCTGGTGGCAGGTACGGCAACCGCCTGGCTGGCCGGACGCGCCGCCGCCGGGCGCGATGCGGTGCTGGCGGTGAAAGAGGATTGGTAGAGCGGGGTCGCGCACCTCGTAGCGGGGTTGACTTGTTGCGATGCGATATGTCCCATGCACCGCCCGAGGCCGCGGGCGAATCGCCGACAATCGGGCGCGCCCGGCACCACCGCGGGTGGACGCGCGGGTCGCAAGCAACACCCAGGAGCGCAGCAATGCGAGCAACCCACCCATGAACCCGTGGCTGAGCCAGGCAATGGCGCGCATCGAGGCCGACTACCAGCGCAGCGCCGACACCCACCTGATCGCGCTGCCGCTGCCGCGCTTTGCCGAGCACGGCATCGACCTCTACCTCAAGGACGAGTCCACCCACCCCACCGGTAGCCTCAAGCACCGGCTGGCGCGCTCGCTGTTTTTGTACGCGCTGTGCAACGGCTGGATCCGCGAGGGCTCCACCATCGTTGAAGCGTCCAGCGGCTCCACCGCCGTCAGCGAGGCCTACTTTGCGCGGCTTTTGGGGCTGCCGTTTATCGCGGTGATGGCGCGCGACACCTCGCCCGAGAAAATTGCGCAAATCAGCTTCTATGGCGGCCAGTGCCATTTGGTGGATACGCCATCGCAGGTCTATGACCAAGCCCAGGCACTCGCTCAGGCCAGCGGCGGCCATTACATGGATCAGTTCACCTATGCCGAGCGCGCCACCGATTGGCGCGGCAACAACAACATCGCACAAAGCATGTTCAGCCAGATGGCACACGAGCGCCATCCCATCCCCCGCTGGGTGGTGATGGCCGCGGGCACCGGCGGCACCAGCGCCACGGTGGGCCGCTACATCCGCTACCAACGCTATGCCACCGAGGTGTGCGTGCCCGATCCGCAGGGCTCGGTGTTTGCTGCCTACCACCGCAGTGGCGACGCCAGCCTGGTGGGCCAGGGTTCGCGCATCGAGGGCATTGGCCGCCCACGGGTGGAGGCCAGCTTTATCCGCACGGTGGTGGACCGCATGCTGGAGGTGCCCGACATCGACTCGGTGGTGGCGATGCGCGCGCTGTCGGCCTTGCTGGGGCGCAAAGTGGGGCCGTCCACCGGCACGCACTTCGCCGCCATGCTCACCCTGGCGCAGGAGATGCGCGCACGCGGTGAGCAAGGCTCCATCCTCTCGGTGCTGTGCGACGCAGGCGAGCGCTACCTGCCCAGCTACCACCACCCCGATTGGGTGCAGCGCACCTTCGGCGACTGCACAGCCGCCCAGGCCCGGCTGGACGCGGCCCTGGCCTGAGGCAGCGACCAGCGTGCACCCTGGTTTGCCTGTGGACTCTGCGATGGCGGTGCAAGCTGTTGGGCCTGTGCATCCTGCTATGCCCATGCATTCCCCTTCGCCAGTACACGCCGTTATGTCCGCGCGCCACGCTGTGTTGCTGCGCCGACGCGAATGGCTGGGCGCTGCGGCGGCGGCGCTGTGCGGCGGTGTGCCGTGTGTGGCATGGAGCAAGGACGCTTCGTTGCCCCACCAAGCTGCGCAAGCAGCGCGCGCAGCAGCGCCCAGCCCGTTGACCGCGCAAAAGAGCGCCGCTGCAGCGCTGGCGCCACGCACGCTGGTGTTTCCGCGCGATGCGGGTGCCCACCCGGAGTTCGTCACCGAGTGGTGGTACCTCACCGGCGCTGCCACCACCGAACAGGGAGAGGCGTCGCACGGCTTTCAGGTCACGTTTTTTCGCAGCAGGGTGCCGGCAACCCAGGGCATGCGCTCGCAGTTGGCGGCCAAACAGCTGCTGTTTGCACACGCCGCCATCACCGATGTGCAAGGCCAGCGCCTGTGGCACGACCAGCGCATCGCCCGCTGGTCGGGGCAGGCGCCGGGCGCCGTTGCCACCGACACCGCCTGGGCCAGCCTGGAGGACACCGCCATCACGCTGGGTGATTGGTCGCTGCGGCGCGAGGGCGCGGAGCTGGTGGCGCGGGTGCGCGGCGCGGACATCGCCCTGGACGTGCGCTGCCTGCAAACCCAGCCGCTGCTGCTGCAAGGCGACCGCGGCCTCTCGCGCAAAGGCCCCGACCCGGCGCAGGCCAGCTACTACTACAGCCGCCCGCAGCTGCAAGCGCGCGGCCAGCTGCAGCTGCCCTCGCAGACCGTGGCGCTGCAAGCGGGCAGTCTGGCCTGGATGGACCACGAGTGGAGCAATGCGATCATGGATGCGCAAGCGGTCGGCTGGGACTGGATTGGCATCAACTTGCAAGACGGCGGCGCACTCACCGTGTTTCGGCTGCGCGACGCGCAGGGCAATGCGGTGTGGGCCGGTGGCTCGGTGCGCAGCAGCGGGGCAAACAACCCGCAGCCACAGGTGTTGGGCCCGGGCGATGTGGCGTTTCATCCGTTGCGGTTGTGGCGCAGCCCCAAGGGCACGCTCTATCCGGTGGAGTGGTCGGTGCACACGCCGCAGCGCACATACACCGTGCGTGCGGTGGTGGACAATCAGGAGCTTGACAGCACCACCTCCACCGGCGCGATCTACTGGGAGGGGCTGTCGGAGTTGCGCGACAGCGCCGGGCGATTGGTCGGGCGCGGCTACCTGGAGATGACCGGGTACGCGGCGCCGCTCAAGCTGTGAATCGCCAACCGGCCTTGTTCTAACCCCACACACCATGACACCTGAGCGCATCCAAGCCCAACACCCCAAAGCCCTCTCCGGTCTGCTGCCGTTTTTGCGGCCTTACCGGCTGCGCATTGCGCTGGCGCTGCTGCTTTTGGTGCTGGCGGCGGCTGCGACACTGGCTTTTCCACTGGCGCTGCGCAGCCTGATTGATGGCGGCTTGGTGCAGACGGACCGCGGCCAACAAATGCTGGCCTTGCGCACCCACTTTGCCGAGTTGTTTCTGGTGGCGGTGGCACTCGGCGTGTTTTCTGCGGGGCGCTTCTATGTGGTGAGCTGGCTGGGCGAACGGGTGACCTCCGACTTGCGCAACGCGGTATACCGCCACGTTCTGCACCAAAGCCCGGAGTTTTTTGAGACCACCCAAACCGGCGAAGTGCTCTCGCGTCTATCGGCAGACACCACGCTGGTGCAAACCGTGGTGGGCTCGTCGCTGAGTATGGGTTTGCGCAACGCGGTGATGGGCGCAGGTGCATTGGGCGTGCTGGTGTGGACCAACCCGGTGGTGATGCTGCAAGTCACGCTGGTGCTGGTGCTCATCGTGGTGCCCAGCGTGTGGTTTGGCCGACGGGTGCGCAAGCTGTCGCGGGCCAGCCAGGACCGCATTGCCGACTCCAGCGCCATCGCAGGCGAGGTGCTCAACGCCATTGCGGTGGTGCAAAGCTACACCGCCGAGTCGCGCGAGTCGCAGCGCTTTACCGACAGCACCGAGCGCGCGTTCGACACCGCCATCCGGCGCAGCCGGGCGCGCTCGGTGCTGGTGGCCTTCATCATCATTGCCACCTCGGCTGCGCTGCTGTGGGGCCTGTACCAAGGCACCCAGGCGGTGATGGCCGGGCGCATCAGTGCCGGGCACCTGGGGCAAACCGTGCTGTACGTGATCATTCTGGCCAGCGCCTTTGCGGTGCTGGGCGAGGTCTATGGCGACTTGCTGCGCGCAGCGGGCGCCACCGAGCGGCTGATGGAGTTGCTGGGTACGCGCTCGCCAATTGCCTCACCGGCGCAACCGGTGGCCGCCGCCATGCCGGTGCGCGGCAGCAGCGTGCGCTTTGAGTCGCTGGAATTCCACTACCCGTCGCGGCCCCAGCGGCCCGCGCTGCACAACTTTTCGCTGGATGTGCAACCGGGACAAACCGTGGCTATCGTGGGGCCCAGCGGGGCGGGCAAGAGCACGGTGTTTTCGCTCTTGCTGCGCTTTTACGACCCGCAAACCGGGCGCATCGTGCTCGATGGCGTGCCCACCACCGCGCTGTCGCTGGAGGCACTGCGCCAGCGGGTTGGCATCGTGCCGCAGGATGCGGTGATTTTCTCCAGCAGCGCGCTAGAGAACATCCGCTACGGCCGCCCCGACGCCAGCGACGACGCGGTGCGCGCCGCCGCCCATGCCGCCTTTGCGCACGAGTTCATCGAAGCGCTGCCCCAGGGCTACGACACCTTTTTGGGTGAGCGCGGGGTGCGGCTCTCGGGTGGACAGCGCCAGCGCATCGCCATTGCGCGCGCCATGCTCAAGAACCCGCCGCTGCTGCTGCTCGACGAAGCGACCAGCGCACTCGACGCCGAAAGTGAACGCATGGTGCAAGCCGCGCTGGAGTCGGCCATGCGCGACCGCACGACATTGGTGATCGCGCACCGCTTGGCCACGGTGCAAAAGGCCGACCGCATCGTGGTGCTGGACCAGGGCCGCCTGGTCGAGCAAGGCACCCACGCCGAGCTGGTGGCCCAAGGCGGCGTGTACGCCGGGCTGGCGGCGCTGCAGTTCAACGCCTAACGCGACGCTGGTGCCCCGGGGCCAGCGCGCCCTTTCGGGACGGCGGCATGCCCTTCTCATCTTGAAGGCCGCACCGTGCACTTGTAGAATTCGACCGTCTTGGCAACCCACCTACGGAGTTCACGATGGATGCATCCAAAGTCTCGAACAGCCAACCCTCCCTGGCCACGCTCAAGGCCCGACGCAACGAAGAAGCCCAGCTCGCGCAGCTGCGCAAAGACCGCGTTCAGGAACGCGAACAAATCCAAAAAAACGTAGAAGACAAGCCCAAGCCCACCACCAACGGCCAGGGCCAGACGATTGGCACCCGGCTCAACGTCACCGCGTAAGGCCACACCGGCCCGCACGCACAGGCCACATAGCCACTGCCCACAGGTTGAGCACCGTGGTCGCCATCACCTCCACCAACAGCGCCACTGACAGCCTGCAATCGGTGCTCAACCGCGCTCGGATTGAGCGTGCCCGCAGCCGGGCAGACCAAGCAGAAGCGCAGGCCAGCGAACTGCGCACGCAGGCCGATGCGGCCGAGCAAGAAGCCCAGCAGCGCAAGCGCGAAGTGCGTGCCCTGCAGACCCAGCCCACCAGCGCCAGCAGCGCCTATGCAGGCGACACGCGCGGTGCCCTCTTGGGGCGCATCCTCAACGTGCGGGTTTAGGGCGGCCCAGCGGGTCGCAGCCCGACGTCATTAGTTTTTTGCATAGTTCGAGGTTGTCTTGGCCTTGGACAGGCGCTGGGTGCAGGCCTACAGTGCGCGGGTTTTGGTCCCAACCTGGAGTCCCTTATGTCCCAAACGCATCCTGACGCCACACTCGCGCGCGCAGCCAACCCCTACCAACACCCCCTGCCCTCCTACCTGCAGGCCGACCGCCTGGGGCCTTGGGGCATTTACTTGCAGCAGGTGGACCGGGTCATTCCCTACCTGGGTCACCTGGCACGCTGGGCTGAAACCCTCAAGCGCCCCAAGCGCGCCTTGGTCGTCGACGTGCCGATCGCCTTGGACAACGGCACCGTGGCCCACTTCGAAGGCTACCGGGTGCAGCACAACACCTCGCGTGGACCCGGCAAGGGCGGTGTGCGCTTTCACCAGGATGTGACGCTGTCCGAAGTGATGGCGTTATCGGCATGGATGTCGATCAAGAACGCCGCAGTCAACGTGCCCTACGGTGGCGCCAAAGGTGGCATCCGGGTGGACCCCAAGCAACTTTCGCGCGGCGAGTTGGAGCGCATGACGCGGCGCTACACCAGCGAGATCGGCATCATCATCGGGCCCACCAAAGACATTCCGGCGCCCGACGTCAACACCAATGAGCAAATCATGGCCTGGATGATGGACACCTATTCGATGAACGAAGGTGCCACCGCCACCGGCGTGGTCACCGGCAAGCCGGTGGACTTGGGCGGCTCGCTGGGGCGGCGCGAAGCCACAGGACGCGGCGTGTTCACCGTGGGCGTGGAAGCGGCCCACCACATGGGCCTGGATGTCAGCAAAGCGCGGGTGGCGATTCAGGGATTCGGTAATGTGGGTGGCATCGCGGGCAAGCTGTTTGCGCAGGCCGGTGCCACAGTGGTGGCGGTGCAGGACCACGGCGGGACCATTTACCAAGCGGCGGGCTTGAACGTCCCCGCGCTGTTGGCGCATGTGGCTGCGCACGGATCGGTGGCGGGGTTTGTGGGTGCCGAGGTGCTGGCGGACGACAGCTTTTGGGATGTAGATTGCGACATCTTGATCCCTGCGGCGCTGGAGCAGCAGATCACTGCAGCCAATGCCGGGCGCATCCGGGCCAAGCTGGTGATTGAAGGGGCCAATGGCCCGACCACGCCCGAGGCGGACGACATCTTGCAAGAGCGCAACATCTTGGTGCTGCCCGATGTGATCGCCAACGCCGGCGGCGTGACAGTGAGCTACTTTGAGTGGGTGCAGGATTTCTCCAGCTTTTTCTGGAGCGAAGACGAGATCAACGCCCGCCTGGTGCGCATCATGAAGGAGGCGTTTGCCGGGGTGTGGGCTGTAGCCCAGGACCACAAGGTGAGCTTGCGCACCGCCACCTTCATCGTGGCCTGCAAGCGCATCCTGCATGCGCGCGAGTTGCGGGGCTTGTACCCCTAAAAATCAGGCGGTGCTGGCGGTTTACTGCAAGGGCTCTTTCAGGGCCTCGGGCAAGACCAGGGGCACGATGTCAATGCCTTCGTCCACCAAGGCACGCGCCTCCTGGGCGGTGGTCTTGCCGCGGATGGCGCGCTCCGGGGTTTCGCCGTAGTGCATCTTGCGGGCCACATCGGCAAATGCGTTGCCAACGTCGTCGGTCTGGGCGACGATTTGGCGGGCCAGTTGCATCCAGCGTGCCACCACCTCCGGGGCCACCGCAGGCCCCGCGTGGGACGCCACCTCCTGCGCCAGGTGCTCCGCAGTGGGTGCCTCGCGTGGCGCGACAGGCTCATCGGCCTGGGAACTTCCGCGCGCGGTGTGCAGGTTCAGGCGCGGCGCACTGGGTTTTTTGACGATGTGGGCGTTTGCGCACAGCGGACACTGCACCATGCCACGCTCGCGCTGGGCTACAAAGTCGTCCTCGGAGCCAAACCAGCCCTCAAAGGCGTGGCCCGCACCGCACTGCAGGTCCAGCACTTTCATGGCGTGCTGGCTCCCGCGCCGGCGGGCGCCAGGGGCCCCTGCCAGTCCAGCGACCAACTGCCCGAGAGCACGTTTTGCAACCACAGCGCACCGGTGAGGGTTTTGGCATCCGTCACTTTTCCCTGGCCACACCACAGCAGCAGCTCTTGTGGCGTGGCCGTAAAGACCTCGAGGAACTCGCCGGGGTCCAGCTGGCGTTCGCCCAAGTGCAGATCGCGTGCGAACCAGACTTCAATGAACTCGGTGGAGTAGGCAATGCAGGGATGCAGCACCCCAGCGCGCGCCCATTGCCCCGCCACATAACCGGTTTCTTCGCGCAGCTCGCGTTGGGCACAGGCCAGACCGCTCTCGCCGGGATCGAGTTTGCCTGCAGGAAACTCGATCATCACCTGGCCCACGGGATAACGAAACTGCCGCTCCAGCACCAGCCGGGTTGCACCATGTGCGTCTTGCAAGAGTGGTACCACCATCACCGCGCCGGGATGCACCACATATTCGCGCACCGCCTGACCGCCATCGGGTAGCTGGACCGTGTCACGCAAGGCGTGCAGGAAATGGCCTTTGAATAACTCTTGTCCGGAGGTCTTGGTCTCCACCAAGCGGGTGTCGGACGCGCCCACGTCAGCTGGTCTCAGGTGGCCAGCATCTGGCGGACCGACTGCACACACACTGCCATCAGGCCACCCGGAGCCATGCCCAGCAAGAGCACCAGCGCGCCATTGATGCACAGCACCACGCGCACATCGGTGGGAGCTTCCACAGGCAGGGTGTTGGTGGGCGGGTCGAAGTACATGACCTTGACCAAACGCAGGTAGTAGAAAGCTCCGACCAGGGACATCAGCACCGCAAACACCGCCAGCACCAAGGACAGGGTGCTACCGGTGGCGATCAGCGCCTCGAGTACCGAGAGCTTGGCAAAGAAGCCCACCATGGGCGGAATGCCAGCCAACGAAAACAGGGACAAGGCCATGACCGCAGCGTAGAGGGGGTTGCGCTGGTTCAACCCGGCAAAGTCAGAGATTTCCTCGCTCTCAAAACCCTCGCGCGACAGCAGCAAGATGACGCCAAAGCTTGCCAGTGTGGTCAGGACGTAGGTGACCACATAAAACATGGCCGCGCTGTAGGCATTGGCGGCAGACTCGTTGCCGCCGGGGACCACGCCAGACATGAGTCCCAGGAGCACAAAGCCCATCTGCGAGATGGTAGAAAAAGCCAGCATGCGCTTGACGTTGGTCTGCATGATGGCGGCAAAGTTGCCCACCAACAAGGAGCCAACCGCCAGCACCATCATCATTTGTTGCCAGTCCACGGCCAAGGGTGTCATGCCCTCGACCAGCAAGCGCATGGTGATGGCAAAGGCCGCCAACTTGGGCGCACCGCCGATCATCAGGGTGATCGCTGTGGGCGCGCCCTGATAGACGTCGGGAATCCACATGTGAAAGGGCACCACACCGAGCTTGAAGGCCAGACCGGCCACGATGAACACCAGCCCGAAGACCAGCACCTGCTCGCGCACATTGCCAGTAGCGATGGCCTGGGACACGGTGCTGATGTCGAGCGAGCCGGTAGCGCCATAGAGCATGGACATGCCGTAGAGCAGAAAGCCCGACGCCATGGCGCCCAGGACGAAATACTTCATCGCCGCTTCGGTGGCCACGGCGTCGTCACGGCGCAAGGCCACCAGCGCATAGCTGGAGAGCGTGAGCAGTTCCAGCCCCATGTAACTCACCAGCAAATTGTTGCTCGACACCATCACAAAAATGCCAAGCAGCGCAAACAGGCTCAGGGTAAACAGCTCGCCGCCGCGCAGCATCTCGCGCTGGCCAGCGTACACGCGCCCGTACACCAGGGTGACCATCACTGCAACGGTGGCAAAGCATTTGAGCCAGTTGCCCATGGGGTCGCTCACCACCATGTTGCCAAAGCCGTACACAGTGGCGCCACCGGCAGCCAAGTCGGCCTGCAGCAGTGCCACCACGGCCAGGGTAAGCAAGGTCATCACATAGGTTTGGGTGCGCAACGCGGACTTCACACCGAGGTCCACCAGCGCGATGGTGCAGGCCATCACCAGCAGAACAATCTCTGGGTAGGCCGTGATCCAACTGTTATCGTCAATCATCGTAGTTCTCTCAGTTCAGCTTGGACGCAGCAACCTGTTGGAGCAGATGGGCGACAGACGCATCCATCACGTCGGTAAAGGGCTTGGGGTGCACCCCCATCCACAGCACCGCAACCGCCAGCAGCGACAGCATCAAAAACTCGCGGGCGTTGATGTCGCTCAGGCCCCGGACGTCGTCGTTGGCGACCGGGCCCAGGTACACCCGCTTGAACATCCACAAGGTGTAGGCCGCACCAAAAATCAGGGCACTGGCTGCGGCCAGACCCACCCAGAAGTTGAACTGCACCGCGCCGAGGATGACCATCCACTCGCCCACAAAACCGGCGGTGCCAGGCAGGCCGCAATTGGCCATGGCGAAAAACAGGGCGAACGCGGCGAACTTGGGCATGGTGTTGACCACGCCACCATAGCTTGCGATTTCACGCGAGTGCACCCGGTCGTACAGCACCCCGATGCACAGGAACATGGCGCCAGACACAAAGCCATGGGCAATCATCTGCACCAAGCCGCCAGAGACGCCAAGCTGGTTGAACATAAAGAAGCCCAGGGTGACAAAACCCATGTGGGCCACCGAGGAGTAGGCCACCAGCTTTTTCATGTCTTGCTGCACCAGGGCGACCAGGCCCACGTACACCACGGCGACCAAAGACAGGGCGATCATGAGGGTGGACCATTCGCGCGCAGCATCAGGTGCGATAGGCAAGGAAAACCGCAGGAAGCCATACGCACCCAGCTTCAGCATGATGGCGGCCAACACCGCCGAGCCACCGGTGGGCGCTTCCACGTGCACATCAGGTAACCAAGTGTGTACCGGCCACATCGGCACCTTGACGGCAAAAGCCGCAAACAAGGCAAAAAAGATCAGCGTCTGCGCGGTGCTGCCCAGTGGCAGTGCGTGCCAGGTCGCCAGATCGAAGCTGCCACCTGACTTGGTGTACAGGTAAATCAAGGCCACCAGCATGAGCAAGGAGCCCAGCAAGGTGTAGAGAAAGAACTTGAAGGCCGCGTAGATCTTGTTGGGGCCGCCCCAGATACCGATGATCAGGTACATGGGAATCAAGGTCGCCTCAAAGAAGACGTAGAACAGCATGCCGTCCAGGGCGCAAAACACCCCAATCATCAGTCCACTGAGGATCAGGAAGGCGCCCATGTACTGGTTGACGCGGCTGGTGATGACTTCCCAGCCAGCGATCACCACCACCACGGTCATGAAGGCGGTCAGCAGCACAAACCAAAACGAGATTCCGTCCAAGCCGAGGTGGTAATTGACGTTGAAACGCGCAATCCAAGAGGCCTTTTCAACAAACTGCATGGACGACGAAGCGGCATCAAACTGCCCGTACAGCGGCAGCGTGAGCAAAAAGCTGACGAGCGCACCCACCAAGGCCACCCAACGCACGGCCCGGGCCTGCTCGTCACGGCCCAGGGCCAGCAGGACCACACCGAACGCAATGGGCGTCCAGATCGCAAGGCTCAACAATCCCATGTTTTTATCTCTCCTACTTGAGCCAAACGAAATACGTCAAGAGCACGAAGATGCCCAGGATCATGACCAACGCGTAGTGGTACAGAAAGCCGGTCTGCACTTTGCGCACACCGCCTGCGATCCGGGCGACCAGATGCCATGCGCCGTTGACCAGGCCACCATCGATCACCGCCTGGTCGCCGCCCTTCCACAGGCCGGTGCCCAACACGCGCGCGCCGCGCGACAAAACGTTTTCGTTGAACCAGTCGAGGTAGTACTTGTTTTCAAGCAAGGTAAACAGCGGCATCACACCCCGCTTGATGGCCGCAGGCAACGCGGGGTTGACCATGTACATGTAGTACGCGGACGCGACACCACCGAGTGCCAACCAGAAAGGCGCAGTGCTCAAGCCATGCAAGGCCATCGCCCACGGGCCATGGAAGATTTCGGCCAACCCGGTCATGGCATGGTGTTTGGCGTGGTCAACCCAAATGGCGTCTTTGAAAAACTCACCGAACAGCATGGGCTCGATGGTGAAGTAACCGATCAGCACCGAAGGAATGGCCAGCAACACCAACGGCAGCCACACCACGGCGGGCGACTCGTGTGGCACATGGGCGTGGCCATGGTCACCGTGGTGGCTGTGTCCATCATCGTGGTGGGCGTCACCGTGGTGGGCGTCGGGGTTTTGGTCGAACCGCTCTTTGCCGTGGAACACCAGGAAGTACAGGCGGAACGAATAAAACGCAGTCACAAAAACACCGGCGAGCACCGCAAAGTAGGCCAGACCCGCACCGGGCAGGTGGCTCTCGGCCACCGCCTCGATGATGCTGTCCTTGGAGTAAAAACCCGAGAACAGCGGCGTGCCAATCAGCGCCAGGGAACCCAACAAAAACGTGATCCAGGTCACCGGCATGTACTTGCGCAAGCCGCCCATCCAGCGGATGTCTTGGTTGTGGTGCACGCCCATGATCACTGAGCCTGCCGCCAAAAACAGCAGCGCTTTGAAGAACGCGTGGGTCATCAGGTGGAACACTGCCACGGAGTACGCGGATGCACCCAAAGCGACGGTCATGTAGCCGAGCTGAGACAAAGTGGAATAGGCCACCACCCGCTTGATATCGTTCTGGATGATGCCCAGAAAGCCCATGAACAAGGCGGTGATGGCGCCGATGACCAGCACAAAGCTCAGTGCCACATCGCTGAGCTCAAACAAGGGCGACATGCGCGCCACCATGAAGATGCCGGCAGTGACCATGGTGGCGGCGTGGATCAGGGCCGAGATGGGGGTCGGGCCTTCCATGGAATCAGGCAACCACACATGCAGTGGGAACTGCGCCGACTTGCCCATGGCGCCAATGAACAAGCAAATGCAAATGGGCGTGATGAGCATCCACTGCGTACCGGGAAACACCAAAGCGGAAAGTTCCTGCGACTTCGCAAACACTTCGGTGTAGTTGAGCGAGCCGGTGTACGCGACGATGAGACCGATGCCGAGAATGAAACCAAAGTCACCCACCCGGTTAACCAAAAAGGCCTTCATATTGGCAAAGACCGCAGACGGTTTGTTGTACCAAAAACCGATCAAAAGGTAGGACACCAGGCCCACCGCTTCCCAACCGAAAAAGAGCTGCAGCAGGTTGTTGCTCATGACCAGCATGAGCATCGAGAACGTGAACAGCGAGATGTAGGCAAAGAAGCGGTTGTAGCCCTCATCTTCTTCCATGTAACCGATGGTGTAGATGTGGACCATCAACGACACAAAGGTGACCACGCACATCATCATCGCGGTCAGGCCATCGACCAAGAAGCCGATTTCCATCTTCAGGCCGCCCACCACCATCCAGGTGTAGAGGGTTTCGTTGTAGCGCGCGCCGTCTTGCACGACGCTGATCAGAGTGTGTACAGACAGAATGAAAGCAACCAACACACCCAGGATGGTCAGGGTGTGACTGGCCTTGCGGCCCAGGTGGTTGCCGCCAAACTGGGTGCCCAGCACGCCGGCAAGCACCGCACCGACGAGCGGCGCCAGCGGAACAGCGGCCAGTTGGTAAACAGAGAGGGATTGCGACATCGTGTTAGCCCTTGAGCGTGTTGAGCTCGTCGACGCTGATGCTCGATTTGTTGCGGAACAGCAGAACCAAAATCGCCAAGCCGATGGCAGCCTCTGCTGCCGCCACGGTCAGGATGAAAAACACAAACATCTGGCCCTGCATGTCGTTGAGGAAATAAGAGATCGCCACAAAGTTGGTGTTCACCGCCAACAACATCAGCTCAATGGCCATCAGCAGCACGATGAGGTTACGGCGGTTGAGAAAAATGCCGACCACCGAGAGCGCAAACAGCATCGCCCCGAGCGACAAGAAATGTCCCAATGTCAAAGTCATGGTTTCCCCTCAGGCGCGCTGGGCGCAACAGCTTCTGGCTCGGCCTGGGTGGGCGCGAGCTTGACCACGGTCATGCGGTCCCGTGCCTGCGCCCGCACCTGGTCGCCTGGGCTGACGTACTTGCTGTCCTTGCGCGCGCGCAAGGTCAAGGCCACCGCTGCGATCATGGCCACCAGCAAAATCGCGGCGGCCACCTCCAGCGGATAGACGTAGCGGGTGAACAGCAAAATGCCCAGCGCCTTGGTGTTGGGGGTTTTCGCCGCGTCGGCGGCCGCTGCCACTGGCAGGTCCTGGAAGCCCACCAGCAGCACCGCCGCCATTTCAGCGGCAATCACGATGCCCACCACCGCGGCGAGCGGGAAGTGCTTCCAAAAACCCGTTCGAAGGTTTTCGACGTTGATGTCCATCATCATCACGACGAACAAGAACAGCACCATCACCGCGCCCACGTACACCAGCACCAAGGCAATCGACAGGAACTCGGCCTGCAGCAGCATCCAGATCATGGAGGCCTGGAAAAAGGTTAGAACCAGAAACAGTGCCGAATGCACGGGGTTCTTGGCAGTGATGACCCTGAATGCTGCAAACAGCAGCACCACCGAGAACACATAAAACAAAGCGGTTGTGACACTCATGGTTGGCTTACTTTCTGGCAGCGCATCAGCGGTACTTGGCGTCGGCCAGCTTGTTGGCAGCAATCTCTGCTTCATAGCGGTCGCCCACGGCCAGCAGCATCTCTTTGGTGAAGTACAAATCACCGCGCTTTTCGCCGTGGTACTCAAGGATGTGGGTCTCCACAATCGAGTCCACCGGGCAGCTTTCCTCGCAGAAACCGCAAAAAATGCACTTGGTCAGGTCGATGTCATAACGTGTAGTGCGGCGCGAGCCGTCTTGGCGCACATCGGACTCGATGGTGATGGCCATCGCCGGGCACACCGCTTCGCACAATTTGCAGGCAATGCAGCGCTCTTCACCGTTCTCGTAACGGCGCAATGCGTGCAAACCGCGAAAGCGTGGCGACAAGGGGGTTTTTTCTTCGGGAAATTGCACCGTCACCTTGCGGCGAAACAGGTAGCGGCCAGTCAGCGCCATCCCCTTGAACAACTCAATGAGCAAGAAGCTGTAGAAGAAATCTTTGTATGAAAACGCGGTCGGAACGCGCGCGGTGTTGTGTGAAGGCATGGTCATCTCCTTCAGTTCCAGATATTCAAGGGGGTCTGCATCCAGGCACCGATCACCACCAGCCACACCAGCGTGATCGGGATGAACACTTTCCAGCCCAAACGCATGATCTGGTCGTAACGGAAACGCGGGAATGTCGCCCGCACCCAGATGAACAGGCTGACCACGGCAAAGGTTTTGAGCCCCAGCCAGATCCAACCAGGAATCCAGTCCAGCGCCGCGACGGGTGGCAACCAGCCGCCCAAGAACATCACCGCTGCCAGTATCGAAATCAGCCACATGTTGGCGTACTCAGCGAGGTAGAACATGGCATAGGACATACCGGAGTACTCGACCATGTGGCCAGCCACAATCTCAGCCTCGCCCTCGACCACATCAAAGGGGTGGCGGTTGGTCTCGGCCAGCCCAGAAATCACATAGACCACGAACACCGGCAACAAGGGCAACCAGTTCCATGACAAAAAGCCCAGGCCCGCTTCCGCCATGTTGCCTTGGCCCTGGCTAAGCACGATCGCAGTCATATTCATGCTGCCGGTGACCATGAGCACGATCACCAAGCAAAAGCCCATCGAAATCTCGTAGCTCACCATCTGCGCCGAAGCCCGCAGCGCGCCCAAGAAGGCGTACTTGGAGTTGGAGGCCCAACCCGCGATCACTACACCATAAACCTCCATGGAGGTGATGGCCATGATGAACAACAGCCCGGCGTTGATATTGGCCAAGGCCACATCCGGACCAAATGGCACCACTGCCCACGCTGCCAAGGCCGGCATGATGGTAAGAATGGGGCCGATGAAAAACAGCCCTTTGTTGGCCGCAGCGGGAACCAATATCTCTTTGGTCAAGAGCTTGAGCGCGTCGGCAATCGGCTGCAACAGGCCCAAAGGCCCTACCCGGTTCGGGCCGACGCGCACCTGCATCCAGCCCATGAACTTGCGCTCCCACAAGGTCAGGTACGCCACCGCACCCATCAGCGGCAGCACCACGACCACGATCTTCATCAGTGTCCACACCACCGGCCAGACCATGCCGCTCCACCAAGTGGCAGCGACCAAGCCCAGACCCAAGTTGTACAGCGCGTCGATCATGCGGGCTCCTTGCTCGTCTGGCTGGGCGCCGTCGCAGAACGCGCATCTGCCGTCAGCTGCAGAGAAGTGGCTCTGCGCACCATGCCGTCCAACTGGTAGATGGAAGCAACCACCGGCTGGGCCTGTGGGGCGCTGAGGTCGATGGCCGCATCGGTGCGGTTGCCAAGGTACTTGGGATCGATGTGGGTGGGCACCGCACCATCGCGCTGGAAGACCTCGGCCAGCACGTCCTGCGACGACTCGAAATCAAAGCCGGACAGGCCCAGCAAATTGGCCAGCACGCGCAGCACCTTCCAGGCGGGTCGCGTCTCGGCCAAGGGCTTGACCACCGCGTGGAAACTCTGCACCCGGCCTTCTGCGTTCACAAAGGTGCCGGAGGTTTCGGTGAAAGGCGCAATGGGCAGGAGCACATCGCTGATGTCCATATTGGCTTTGAAGGGGCTCAAGGTCACCACCATCTCCGCACCGGCGAGTTGGGCGCGCGCTTTCGCGCCGGCGGCGGTGTCGAATTCAGGCTCGGCATGGAGCAATAGCAAGGCCTTGAGCTGACCGCCCAGCATGTCGGCCGCCGTCTTGCCCTGCGCGCCCGGCAATGCGCAAACCAACTGCGCGCCCACCGTGTTGGCCGCCTCTGTCAGGTAGCCCACGGTGGCCGAGGTGTGTTGGCCAATCCAATTGGCCAAGGCCAGCAGCGTCGATGCCCGGCCATGGTGAGCCGCCGAGTTGCCCAACAAAATGGCCTTGCGCTCACCGCCAAGCAGCGATTTAGCAATGGCGGTCGCTTTCGCTGTGGCGGTGCCAGCGGCAGGAGCTGTCACCGACAACTCGGCAGCGATGGCACACGCGATGTCGGCTAAAGCCTGGGCCCAGAGGCCAGAGGCCACGTCCACCGTGTTCGCCAGCGGCATGGCCCAGTCGTTGGAGCCCGCGTTGACCACGCTCACTGCGCAGCCCGCCTTGGTGGCTTGCCGAATCCGTTGGGCAAACAGCGGGTGGTCCTTGCGCAGGTTGGAGCCCACCACCAGCACGCGTTGCAATTGCGACAGCGACGCGATGGATGTGCCCAGATAACGCACTGCCGAGGCTGGCACAAACTCAGCGTGGCGCAGGCGGTAATCGATGCTTTCGCTGCCCAGGCCGCGCACCAAGGCGCTGGCCAGGTGCAACTCCTCCAAGGTGCTGTGCGGGCTCACCAAAGCACCGATGGCGTAGGCACCATGCTGGGACTTGATTTGCTGCAGGCCAGTGGCGACGTACTCTAAGGCCGTCTGCCAGTCGACCGACACCCATTGGCCACCCTGCTTGAGCATGGGCGAGAGCAGCCGCTCGTCACTGCCCAGTGCTTCGTAGGAGAAGCGGTCGCGGTCGGCGATCCAGCACTCGTTGACCGCTTCGTTTTCCAGCGGGACCACGCGCATGACCTTGTTGTTCTTGACCTGCACCACCAGATTGGCACCGGTCGAATCGTGCGGACTAACGGACTTGCGCCGCGACAACTCCCAAGTGCGCGCGCTGTAACGGAAGGGCTTGCTGGTGAGCGCCCCCACCGGGCAAATGTCGATCATGTTGCCGGACAGCTCGGAGTCCACCGAGCCACCGATAAAGGTCTCGATCTCCGCGTGCTCACCGCGGTGCGACATGCCCAGCTCCATCACGCCGGCAACTTCTTGTCCAAAACGCACACAGCGGGTGCAGTGGATGCAACGGCTCATCTCCTCCATGGAAATCAGCGGCCCCACATCCTTGTGGAATACCACGCGCTTTTCTTCCTCGTAGCGGGAAGACGATCCGCCGTAACCCACCGCCAAGTCTTGCAACTGGCATTCGCCGCCTTGGTCGCAGATGGGGCAATCCAGCGGGTGGTTGATCAGCAGAAATTCCATCACCGACTGCTGCGCCTTGACCGCCTTGTCGCTCTTGGTGCGTACCACCATGCCTTGCGTGACCGGCGTTGCACACGCCGGCATGGGCTTGGGCATCTTCTCGACATCGACCAGGCACATGCGGCAGTTGGCCGCAATGCTGAGCTTCTTGTGGTAGCAAAAGTGGGGGATGTAGGTACCGGCTTTGTCGGCCGCATGCATGATCATGCTGCCCTCGGTGATCTCCACCTTTTTGCCGTCGAGTTCTATTTCAATCATTGTTCAACCCGATTAAACATAGGCTGGAACCATGCAGGTTTTGTGCTCCACATGGTGGACAAACTCATGGCGGAAGTGTTTGATCATGGCGCGGACCGGCATCGCCGCCGCATCGCCCAAGGCGCAAATGGTGCGGCCTTGTATGTTCTCGGCCACGTTGTCGAGCAGGTCCATGTCGGTCGCTTTGCCGTGGCCGGTCTCGATCCGATCCACCATGCGTGAGAGCCAACCGGTGCCCTCGCGGCAGGGCGTGCACTGGCCGCAGGATTCGTGCATGTAAAAGTAGCTCAGGCGCTGCAGGGCTTTGACCATGCAGCGGGTGTCGTCCATCACGATCACCGCGCCCGAACCCAGCATGGAGCCGGCCTTGGCGATGGAGTCGTAGTCCATGGTGCACTCCATCATGGTGGCAGCAGGCAACACCGGAGAGGACGAGCCGCCGGGGATCACCGCCTTCAGCGCCCGACCGCCGCGCACGCCACCGGCCAGTTCCAGCAAGGTCGCAAACGGCGTGCCCATGGGAATCTCGTAGTTGCCTGGGCGCTCTACATCGCCGCTGACCGAGTAAATTTTGGTGCCGCCATTGTTGGGCTTGCCGCAGGCCAGGTAGGCTGGTCCGCCCTCGCGAATGATCCAGGGCACGGCAGCGAAAGTCTCGGTGTTGTTGATGGTGGTCGGCTTACCGTACAGGCCGAAACTGGCAGGAAACGGAGGCTTGAAACGGGGCTGGCCTTTTTTGCCCTCCAGCGATTCCAAAAGCGCGGTTTCTTCACCACAGATGTAGGCACCAAAACCGTGGGCCGCATGCAGTTGGAAATTGAACGCGCTACCCAGAATGCGCTCGCCCAGGAAACCGGCAGCGCGCGCCTCTTCGAGCGCTTCTTCAAAGCGGTCGTAGGCAGAAAAAATCTCGCCGTGGATGTAGTTGTAGCCCACGCTGATGCCCATGGCATAGGCAGCGATGGCCATGCCTTCGATCACGATGTGCGGATTGAACTGCAGAATGTCGCGGTCCTTGCAGGTTCCGGGCTCGCCCTCGTCGGAGTTGCACACCAGGTACTTTTGTCCTGGGAACTGCCGCGGCATGAAGCTCCACTTGAGGCCCGTGGGAAAGCCTGCGCCGCCGCGGCCGCGCAAGGCCGATTCCTTGACGGTGGCGATCACCTGGTCTGGTGTCATGCCGAGTGCCCCGGTGTCAGGCGCAGGCGCCGCACCGTCCTTGCCCAAAATCTTGCGCAAGGCCTGGTAGCCACCACGCGCCACGTAGTCTTTCAGACGCCAGTTGGTTCCGTCCAAACCAGCGAAGATTTGCGGGTTGATGTGGCGGCCATGGAAGCAGGTTTGCACTCCGGTCGCCTGGAACTGCGAAAGCATCGCGTGGGAATTCATGTTGGCTCCTGCGCGCCGCGCAAACCATCGACCAACTGGTCGAGCTTTTCATCGGTCATGAAGCTGCACATCGAGCGGTCATTGACCAAGAGCACTGGCGCATCGGCACAGGCACCCAAGCATTCACTTTGCTGCAAGGTGAACATGCCATCGGCGGTGGTCTGCCCCATGTGGATGCCCAGCTTGCTCTCCAAGTGGTGCAGCGCCTTTTGCCCATTGCGCAACTGGCATGGCAGGTTGGTACACACGTTGAGCTTGTACTTGCCCACGGGTCGCTGGTTGTACATGTTGTAGAAGGTCGTCACCTCGTGCACCGCGATCGGTGCCATGCCCAGGTACTCGGCGACGTCCTGCTCACTTTCAGCGCTGACATAGCCCTGCTCTTGCTGCACGATGGCAAGGCAGGCCATGACGGCGCTTTGCTTTTGGTCGGTGGGGTATTTGGCGACTTCTTTGGCGAAGCGCAGCTTGGTTGCATCAGAGATCATCGATCAATCTCTCCAAAAACAATGTCCATGGTGCCGATGATGGCGACCGCGTCGGCAATCATGTGGCCCTTGGCCATTTCGTGGAGTCCGGCCAAATGCGCAAAGCCCGGAGGACGGATTTTCAAACGGTAAGGCTTGTTGGCACCGTCGCTCACGATGTAGATGCCGAACTCACCCTTGGGGTGCTCCACCGCAGCGTAAGCCTGGCCCTCGGGCACATGGAAGCCCTCGGTGAACAGCTTGAAGTGGTGGATGAGCTCTTCCATGTTGGACTTCATGGATTCGCGCGAAGGTGCTGCCACCTTGTGGTTGTCGGTAATCACCGGACCGGGGTTGGCCCGCAGCCAATCAACGCACTGCTTGATGATGCGGTTGGACTGCTTCATCTCCTCCATGCGCACCAGGTACCGGTCGTAGACGTCACCGGTCTTGCCCACTGGGATATCAAAGTCAAGCTGGGCATAGGTGTCGTAAGGTTGCTTCTTGCGCAAGTCCCATGCGATACCCGAGCCGCGCAGCATGGGGCCGGTAAAGCCCATATTGAGCGCGCGCTGCGGCGAAACAATGCCAATGTCGACCGTGCGCTGCTTCCAAATGCGGTTGTCGGTAAGCAGTGTGTGGTACTCATCCAGGCAAGTCCAAAAGCGGCTGGAAAAATCGTCGATGAAATCCAGCAAGGAGCCCTGGCGGTTCTTGTTGAGCTCTGCAACACCCTTGGCGTTGCGGATGCGGCTGGCCTTGAACTGCGGCATGGTGTCGGGCAGGTCGCGGTACACGCCGCCCGGGCGGAAGTAAGCGGCGTGCATGCGTGCACCGCTGACTGCCTCATACATATCAAACAGATCCTCGCGCTCGCGGAAGGTGTAGATCAGGATGGTGGTGCTGCCGCAGTCGTTGCCGTGCGAGCCCAGCCACATCAGGTGGTTGAGCAAGCGGGTGATCTCGGCAAACATGACCCGGATGTACTGGGCCCGCACCGGCACCTCAATGCCCAGCAGCTTCTCGATGGCCAGGCAATAGGCATGCTCGTTGCACATCATGGACACGTAGTCCAGGCGGTCCATGTAGGGCAGCGCCTGGATGTAGGTCTTGCTCTCCGCCAGCTTTTCAGTCGCGCGGTGCAACAGGCCAATGTGTGGATCGGCCCGTTGGATCACCTCACCATCGAGCTCCAGAACCAAGCGCAAAACACCGTGCGCTGCCGGGTGCTGCGGACCAAAGTTCAGGGTGTAGTTTTTAATCTCAGCCATGCAGTCATCTGCCTAGTGCAGGCCTCCGTACTTGTCTTCACGAATGATGCGTGGGGTGATCTCGCGGGCCTCGATGGTGACGGGCTGGTACACCACACGCGCCTGCTCCGCATCAAAACGCATTTCGACATGGCCTGACGTGGGGAAGTCCTTGCGAAACGGGTGCCCGATGAAACCATAGTCGGTCAAGATCCGACGCAGGTCGTTGTGGCCATCGAAGACGATGCCAAACAGGTCGAAAGCCTCGCGCTCGAACCAGTTGGCGGAATTCCAAATGTCGTTGACCGAAGCCACCATCGGCATGTCGTCATCGGCGGCAAACACCTTCAGCCGCACACGCTGGTTCAAGCTCACCGACAGCAAGTGCACGACTACGGCGAAACGTGCGCCGCTGTAGTCGCCCTGCTTGTAGTCTGAAAAGTCGACACCGCACAAGTCCACCAGTTGTTCGAACGCGCAACCAGCAGCGTCGCGCAGGGCTAGCGCTGACGCGTGGTAGTGCGCGGCATCCACCAGCACAGTCACCTCGCCCAAGGCGATGTCGATGCGCTTGACCTTGTCACCCAAGGCGGCGATGACCGCGTCGCGGGTGGCCTCAGGGCGAACGGAATAGGTGCTCATGCTTTAGGCCCGTGCAATCGTTTCGGTGCGGCGAATCTTTTGCTGCAACTGCAAGATGCCGTAGAGCAAAGCCTCCGCCGTCGGAGGGCAACCCGGGACGTACACATCAACCGGGACTATGCGGTCGCAACCGCGAACCACCGAGTAGCTGTAGTGGTAGTAGCCGCCACCGTTGGCGCAGGACCCCATGCTGATGACCCAACGCGGCTCCGACATTTGGTCGTACACCTTGCGCAAAGCAGGCGCCATCTTGTTGCATAGCGTGCCCGCAACAATCATCAAGTCGGATTGCCTTGGACTGGCGCGAAACACCTCGGAGCCAAACCGGCTGATGTCATAGCGCGCAGCTGCGGCGTGCATCATCTCGACGGCACAACAAGCCAAGCCAAAGGTCATGGGCCAGATGGAGCCGGTCTTGGCCCAGTTCACCACCGAGTCGTAGCTGGTAGTGACGAAACCTTCTTTGAGTACACCTTCAATCATTGCATCACTCCCAATCGAGGGCGCCTTTCTTCCACATGTACACAAACCCAATCGTCAGAACGACGACGAACTCCATACCAATGAGAAAACCAAGCAAACCGATGTCGCGCAGAGCCACGGCCCACGGAAACAGGAACGCAGTTTCCAAGTCAAACAAAATGAAAAGAATGGCAACCAAGTAGTAGCGCACATCGAACTTCATGCGCGCATCTTCGAAGGCCTCAAAGCCGCATTCGTAAGGGGAGTTTTTTGCCGCGTCCGGCCGGTTCGGACCGAGGATGTAGCCCAGCACCTGGGGCACCACACCAACGGCAATGCCCACCAAGATGAACAGAAGAACGGGGAGGTACTCTTGAAGGTTCATCTTGTGGTCTGTTCACCGTTAAATGCCCCATCCCGGCAGGACGAACGGAGCAAGAAATTTTGGTGCCGTCGGCGAGACTCGAACTCGCACAGCTTTCGCCACTACCCCCTCAAGATAGCGTGTCTACCAATTTCACCACGACGGCGGCTTTTGATGTCGAATTTGCGTGAGGAAGCTGACGCTGTTTGCTTATCCGACTGCCCTAGAGTTTACCCTGAATTCCCCTGGCGATTGAGGGGGACAAGGCAATTACTTGGCTGGAATTTGCGCGGCTCCAGAGGCGGGCAATGTGGGTGCCACAGGCACCTCCGACGCGGTACCTGCAGGCACCACAGAGCTACCTTGCAACACACTGCCGGTACTTGCGGGGCGCAGGTTGCCAAAGTACGCCAAGGCCAAGGTACACACAAAAAACACGGTCGCAAGAACGGCCGTGGTACGGGACAAAAAGTTGGCGCTGCCACTGGCGCCGAACAAGCTGCCGGAGCTACCACCGCCAAAGGCAGCACCCATGTCAGCGCCCTTGCCGTGTTGCACCAGAATCAAAACAATCATGGCCAGCGCTGACAGCATCTGGACCGCCAGAATAATCGTGATCACTACATTGCTCATACTTCACTCCTGAATCAAAACCCAATCTGTTCTCAGCCCGCTGCCGAGACCAACGATAAAAAATCTGCTCCTTTGAGCGACGCTCCGCCCACGAGCCCACCGTCTATGTCCTCCTGCGCCAGCAGCTGCGCCGCGTTACCCGGATTCATGCTGCCGCCATACAGAATGCGCATGCGATCGGAGCGCTCCGTCGCTGCCCGCAGCTGTGCTCGCAAGAGCGCATGCACCTGCTGCGCGACTTCGGGGGTGGCGGTCTGGCCAGTTCCAATCGCCCACACCGGCTCGTAGGCCACCACAATCTCACTGATGCAGTGGCCATTGGCGTGAATCACTGCAGCGAGTTGGCGCTTTACCGTTTGCTCAGCCAAGCCTGCTTCACGTTCGGCCCATGTTTCGCCCACACACACAATCGGGGTGATGCCAACAGCCAAAGCGCGCTTGGTCTTTTGCGCTACCAACTCGTCGCTCTCGGCGTGGTGCTTGCGGCGCTCCGAGTGGCCCACGATCACGTAGCGCACGCCGAAGTCACGCAACATGGCGGCCGACACCTCGCCGGTGTAGGCGCCGCTCTCGAAGGCAGACACATCTTGCGCGCCCAGCACGAAACCCATCTCCGGCAGCAAGGCTTGGACTTGGCCAAGGTAGGCTGCCGGCGGGCAAATCACCACCTCGCACGAACGGTTCGGATTTGCTAAGCGCAAGCCGGCCAACAAGGCCGCATTGCTGGCGGTGTCACCGTTCATCTTCCAGTTGGCGGCAATCAGGTTGTTTCTCATTGGGTGTCCCACGCCAAAACGATTTTTCCAATGTGCTGGTTGGACTCCATCAGCCGGTGTGCCTGCGCCGCATCGCTGGCTGCAAACACGCTGTGGATGACAGGCTTGATGCGCCTGGATGCGAGCAAAGGCCAAACGTGCTGCAGGCAGGACTGCGCAATCGCCTGCTTGAAGGCCACTGACCGCTGCCGCAGCGTGGAGCCGGTGATCGTGAGACGTTTTCGCATCACGGTGGCTGCGTGGAACTCGGCCTGCACGCCACCTTGCACCGCGATGATGACCAGTCGGCCGTCCTCGGCCAAGCAATTGACCTCTTTGGCGATGTAGGGGCCCGCGACCATGTCCAAAATGACGTCCACCCCGCGTCCCTCGGTGAGGCGTTTGACTTCGGCCTCAAAGTCGTGGGTCCGGTAGTTGATGGCGTGGTCCGCGCCCAAAGCCAAAACGGCTTCGCACTTGGCGTCACTGCCAGCGGTCGCAATCACCCGCGCGCCCAAGACCTTGGACAGTTGCACCGCAGTCACACCAATGCCACTGGAGCCGCCCTGCACCAGCAAGGTTTCTCCCGCCGCCAAGCGGCCACGGTCAAACACATTACTCCATACGGTAAACACCGTCTCTGGCAGGCTGGCCGCCTCGGTATCGCTCCAACCTGCGGGCACAGGCAAGCACTGCGCAACCGGTGCCACGCACCACTGGGCATAACCACCGCCTGCCACCAACGCACACACCCGATGGCCCACCTTCAAACCTGCCAAAGCCATGGCCTGTGCATCACCAGATTCGACCGAGCCTGCAACCTCCAGCCCCGGGATGTCCGATGCACCCGCAGGCGCCGGGTACAGTCCCGAGCGCTGCAGCACATCAGGCCGATTCACGCCACTGGCGGCCACACGGATACGCAGCTCGCCCGCACCCGGCACAGGCACGGGGCGCTGCGCCAGGCGCAATACCTCGGCGGGACCGAAGGACGAAATTTCAATGGCTTGCATGGTGGCTCATTGCCTCGCGCGCGGCTGACAGGCAGGGTCGGCCAACGCGCTCAAAGGCGTGCAATCGGTGCCTATTCGCCCGATTGAGAAGGCCGATCCAATAAGGCCTTCATGGACAGCTTGATGCGGCCCTTTTCGTCGGTCTCCAAGACCTTGACCTTGACGATCTGTCCTTCGGACAAATAGTCCGTGACCTTCTCGACACGCTCGTGGGCGATCTGGCTGATATGCAGCAAGCCGTCTTTGCCAGGCAGCAAATTGACCAAGGCGCCGAAGTCCAAAATCTTGGTGATCGGGCCTTCGTAGACCTTGCCAATTTCCACTTCAGCGGTGATTTGCTCAATGCGGCGCTTGGCTTCTTCAGCCTTGGCAGGGTCGCTCGAAGCAATGGTGATGGTGCCGTCTTCCTCGATGTTGATTTGTGTGCCGGTCTCCTCCGTCAGCGCACGGATCACTGCACCGCCCTTGCCAATCACGTCACGGATCTTCTCGGGGTTGATCTTCATGGTGAACAGGCGTGGCGCGAAGTTAGACACCTCAGTCTTGGCTTCGCTCATAGCCTCTTGCATCTTGCCCAGAATGTGCATGCGGGCTTCTTTGGCCTGGGCCAAAGCGACTTGCATGATCTCTTTGGTGATCCCCTGAATCTTGATGTCCATCTGCAAGGCGGTGATGCCATTGGTGGTACCGGCGACCTTGAAGTCCATGTCGCCCAGGTGGTCCTCGTCACCCAAGATGTCGGTCAACACCGCAAACCGGTTGTCTTCTTTAATGAGACCCATGGCAATGCCTGCCACGTGCGCCTTCATGGGTACACCCGCGTCCATCAGCGCCAAGCAACCACCGCACACCGAGGCCATGGACGACGAGCCGTTGGACTCGGTGATCTCGGACACCACACGCATGGTGTAGGGAAACTCTTCCTTCGAGGGCAGGCACGCCACCAAAGCACGCTTGGCCAGTCGGCCGTGGCCGATTTCGCGGCGCTTGGGCGTGCCCACGCGACCGGTTTCTCCAGTGGCAAACGGAGGCATGTTGTAGTGCAGCATGAAGCGGTCTTCGTAATCGCCGCTGAGGGCGTCGATACGTTGGGCATCGCGCTCGGTCCCCAGCGTGGTGACCACCAGCGCCTGGGTTTCGCCACGGGTAAACAAGGCCGAGCCGTGGGTGCGCGGCAGCACGCTGTTGCGGATCTCGATGGCGCGCACGGTGCGCGTGTCGCGGCCGTCGATGCGGGGCTCACCCGCAAGGATTTGACTGCGCACGATCTTGGCCTCGATCTCGAAGAGCAGGCCTTCCACTGCCACGCTGTCAAATGCAGCGCCTTCTGCCTTCAACGCAGCCATGACTTCGGAGTACGCACTGCGGCATGCTTGCGTGCGGGCTTGCTTGTTGCGGATTTGGTAGGCGGCAACCAGCTTGTCTTTGGCCAGTGCGTCGATTTTTCCGATCAGGGCCTCGTCCTTGGCCGGGGCTTTCCAGTCCCACAGCGGCTTGCCAGCTTCACGGACCAGTTCGTGGATGGCGTTCACTGCGATATTGCCTTGGGTGTGTCCAAACACCACAGCACCCAACATGATTTCTTCCGAAAGCTGCTGCGCCTCCGACTCCACCATCAACACAGCGGCTTCGGTGCCTGCAACCACCAGGTCCATGGCCGAATCCTTGCGCTGGGTTTGGCCGGGATTGAGCACGTACTCACCATTGATGTAGCCCACACGGGCCGCGCCAATTGGGCCATTGAAAGGCACACCACTGATGGACAACGCGGCACTCACCGCAATCAGCGCTGCAATGTCGGCATCCACCTCGGGGTTGAGCGACAGCGTATGCACCACCACGTGCACCTCGTTGAAAAAGCCTTCTGGGAACAGCGGCCGAATGGGGCGGTCGATCAGACGGCTGGTGAGCGTTTCGTACTCGCTGGGGCGGCCTTCTCGCTTGAAGAAGCTGCCAGGAATCTTGCCTGCGGCGTAGCTCTTCTCCAGGTAGTCGACAGTCAGCGGAAAAAAGTCCTGTCCAGCCTTGCCTTCGGTCTTGGCCACCACGGTGGCTAACACCACGGTGCCATCCATGTCCAGCATGACGGCGCCAGTGGACTGGCGTGCGATTTCACCGGTTTCCATGGTCACCGTGTGCTGGCCCCATTGGAAAGTCTTGCTAACCTTTTTAAACATTGTCATGGTCTATCTCCATTGATTTCGGAAGTGAATGGGGGGTGCAGGCCACCCCGCCCAAGCCCGGATTCAACGCCACAGTCCACGATGCCATTCCAGAGAGACTTACTGCAAATTGCTCTGGAATGACACAGCTTCGCACTGCGATTGCTGTCTCCGATGTGAAAAACGCCTGAGCTAGTGTCCTAACTCAGGCGTCTTCTTCATTTCTGTGCGCTTACTTGCGCAGGCTCAACTTGGCAATCAGTGCCGTGTAACGGTCGGCGTCTTTGTCCTTGAGATAGTCCAACAACTTGCGGCGGCGGCTCACCATACGCAACAGACCACGGCGGCCATGGTGATCTTTTGCATGGGTTTTGAAGTGGGGAGTGAGCTCGTTGATGCGGGCCGTCAACAGCGCCACTTGTACTTCTGGGCTACCGGTGTCGCCGGCTTGACGTGCGTTGTCTTTAACGACAGCGGCTTTGATGCTGGATGCAATCATTTTTATTTCCTGTGGTGAGGGCTGCAACTGGTGCGCGACCTCGGTGGTAGAACTTGCGTTGGGCACTGGAACTGCACCCAACGTGCGCTTGGAAGGGCCAAGCCGCGGGATTATAGCCCGGCACGCAGGCACGGGCTGACAATCAAGACTAGGGCCGCGCCAACCTGCAGGTGGTGGGTAACTCGGCCGCTGCCGGACTGAGCGACTTCACCACCCGAAAGCCGTAACCCGACCCCTCCACATCGAACTTGACGCCAGGAGTGCCGACCCGGTCCATCAAGCCCACAACCAGCGGTTGTTGCAATTGGTGGTCTGCGGGGCGCATTGTTGCGGTCTGCCCATAAAAACTGACATTGGCGCGCTCGAGCTGCCGCGCCACTGCCACCATGTCCATGGTGGCCACAGGCTTGTCGGCCGCCGCCAGCGCTTGCGCCAAAGCCTCGATCATGATGTGCATGCGCATGTGCACGTAGTCGTCTTCAGGTTGGGGGAAGCGGGCACGAAATGCGCGGTAGAACGACTCACTGCCAGCGGTAGGCACATTGGGCAACCAGTCTGCTACCGCCACCACCTTGCCGATGCCCGCGTCGCCGATGGCGGCCGGGGCACCCAAGGCATTGCCGTAAAAAGTGTAGAACTTTCCAGCAAATCCAACATCTTTGGCCGCCTTGATAAGCAGCGTCAGGTCGTTGCTGAAATTGCCGGTGATAACGGCCTGCGCACCACTGGCCTTGATTTTGTTGGCGTAAGGCAGGAAATCTTTGACGCGGCCCAAGGGGTGCAGCTCTTCGCCCACGATTTGCACGTCCGGGCGCTGCACGGACAACTGGCGCTTGGCCTCGCGCAGCACCGCCTGCCCAAAACTGTAGTCTTGGCCAATGAGGTACACGCTTTTGAGCGCCTTGTCCTCGCGCATCACCTCCATCAGCGCCGCCATGCGCATGTCGGCATGCGCATCGAAACGGAAGTGCCAGAAGCTGCAGCGCTCGTTGGTAAGCGACGGGTCGACGGCGGCGTAGTTCAGAAAAATGACCCGCTTGGTCGGCTCGCGCTCGTTGTGCTTGTTGACCGCATCGATGAGGGCCGCCGCCACCGCCGAAGAATTGCCTTGCAGCACAAAGCGCGCACCATCGTCAATTGCCGCTCGCAATGCAGACAGGGCTTCTTCGGTCTGGCCTTTGCTGTCATAGCGGGTCAGCAGCAGCGGCGTGTCCACACCAGCAAGCCGCACGCCGCCACGCGCATTGACGCGCTCCACGGCCCACACCAGGTTGCGATACACGGCCTCGCCGCCGTTACCGTTGGCACCGCTCAAGCCCTCGATCATGGCGAGTTTGACCGGCACAGGTGCAGTCTGCGCATGGGCCATCGGCGGCGTACAAAGCAGCAGGAGAACGAGGGGCAGACATAGCGCCGCCGACACGGATTTCAAGGCCCGCACTACAACAATAAACATGGTGAGATTCTCTTGAATTTCGGGGGAGCGAGACCAACTCCGACCCATGCGGTGCTCACGGTGAGCGCCGCGAAGTGTACAAGGACCCTACCATGCTGTTTGCTGCTGCCCATCCCCACCTCCACCGCAATGTGTACGCCTCCGCCGGGCGCACCCTTGAGCGCTTTCTAGACGACGCACGTATGGGCACGCGCGCCGCACAAACGCACTACACCCAAGACGAAAACAGCTTCACTTTGAAGCTGGACCTGCCCGGTGTTTCCAAAGAGCAGTTGGGCATTTCCATCGAAGGTGCTGTGGTTCGTATCTACAGCAAAGAGGGCGCGCCGCGCCACTACCGCGCGGCCTACGAGTTGCCACAAGACATCGACGCCGCCACCAGCGAAGCGCGCCTCGACAACGGCGTGCTGACCCTCAAGCTCGCCAAAGTAGTGCCGATGAGCAAGGCGACCGAAATCAACGTTTTGTAAGGCCACCAGCGGATGGAGTGCGGCGGCGCACCCAAATCCGCAGGCCCCCGGTGGGCGCTACAAAGCATCCAGCGGCCAGCGCGGCTTGACGTCAAAGGCGTACGCTGTGCTGGCTTCTTGCTGAGCGCTTTGCAAACGCATGGCGGCAGCCATGGCAATCATGGCGCCGTTGTCGGTGCACAAGTGCAACTCTGGGTAATGCACCCGCACGCCGCGCTGATCACATGCAGCGTTGAGTGCCTGGCGCAGGCTGGCATTAGCGCCTACACCACCTGCCACCACCAAACGGCGCAGGCCGGTGGTCTGCAGTGCGGCCAGGGATTTTTTGAGCAACACCTCGACGATAGCTGCTTGGGTCGAGGCGGCCAGGTCGCGTTGCGACTGCAAGGGCAGATCGGTGAACTGCACAGCCCGGGCAGCGGCCAGCATTTTTTGGGACCGCACCAACACTGCAGTCTTCAAGCCAGCAAACGAAAAGTCCAGATTGCCACTATGCAAAAGCGGGCGCGGCAGCGCGAACGCCTTGGGGTCGCCCGCCTCGGCCAAGCGGGCCAACAATGGCCCACCGGGATAGTCCAAGCCCATGAGTTTGGCCGACTTATCGAATGCCTCGCCTGCCGCATCGTCAATAGACTCGCCCAGCATCTGGTAACGCCCTACTGAATCCACCCGCATGAGCTGGGTGTGCCCGCCGGAGACCAACAACGCTACGAAGGGAAACTGCGGCGGATCCGCGCTCAGAAACGGGGACAGCAAGTGGCCTTCGAGGTGGTGCACGCCCAACACCGGCTTACCCAAAGCGGCGCCCATCGCACAGGCCACACCAGCACCCACCAGCAGCGCACCCGCCAGCCCCGGTCCACGGGTGTAGGCCACCACATCGACCGCCTGCAGCGCGCACTGCGCCTGCTGCAGCACCGTCTGGGTCAGTGGCAACACCCGGCGAATGTGGTCGCGACTTGCCAACTCAGGCACCACCCCACCAAAGGCCTGGTGCATTGCAATCTGGCTGTGCAAGGCGTGGGCCAGAAGGCGTGGCAGGCGTTCGGAACCGTCATCGGCTTGCACCAAGGCCACACCGGTTTCGTCGCATGAAGACTCCACTCCCAGCACCACCATGTTTTCTCGTCCTGCATTGCCCAAAGAGCTCGGAGTTTAGAGTAGGGGCATGGACATCGACGTCGAATCACTGGAGCGCGCCACGTTGGACGCCGTCGCCCCCCAACACACCGTAGCGCTACCAGGTTGGCTGGTGCCCATCGACCCCAGCACCATCGGCCGAGCCACCAGCGCGGTGCCGCTTGCCCACACGGGTACATATACGCTGCACGCACAAGCAATGCAGGTCGCCGACATCGAAGCCTGCTATGCCGAACGCCAGCTCCCACCACGCTTTCGGGTGGCCGATGTCGCGGGGCTGGCCGGCCTGCACTTGGCGCTGGACCGGGCTGGTTACGCGGCACAGCAACCCACGCTGACCCTGGTCGGCCAAACGACGGCGGTGTTAGACCACGCCCTCGCCAACCGCCCGGCGAATATGCCGCAGGTGGTGGTCAGCGCGTCGCCAAACGACGCCTGGCAGGCCGTTTACCTCGCCGCCGGTTTCGACCCCACGGACGGCGCGCACCGCATCGCAGCACTATCACGCAGCACCACGGTGGTGTACGCCAGCATCAGCGGCCCCAACGGTCCGCTGGCCGCAGGCACCGCCTCGTTCAGCCGGGGCTGGGCCAGTGTGCACGGCATGCGCACCGTGCCCCAGGCGCGCGGCCAAGGCCTGGCCCGCCACATCATCAGCAGCTTGGCACGACTGGCCTGCAGCCGAGGGCTTGAGCGCGTGTTCTTGCAAGTCGAGGAGTCCAATGCTGGCGCGTTGTCGCTCTACCAGCACTTGGGCTTCAAGGTCGCATGGCGCTACCACTATTGGCGCAAGCCAGGGGCTTAGCCCGACCCACGGGGTCTCATTGGCGAGCGCTGCACGACAATTAGGCCATGGCAATCGGCAAATACATCAAGGAAATCGGACGGGGCAAAGAGGGTGCGCGGCCACTCACCCGGGCACAGGCCGCCGATTTGCTGGGCCAGGTGCTGGACGGTGCAGTCACGGACCTGGAGGTGGGCGCCTTTTGCCTGGCCATGCGGATCAAGGGCGAGACGCCCGAGGAAATGTGCGGCTTTCTGGACGCCATCCATGCCCGCCTGCAGCCGCTTCCCGCGCACGCAAGCGGCATGCCCACGGTGGTGATCCCCAGCTACAACGGTGCGCGCAAATTGCCGGTGCTCACCCCTTTGCTGGCGCTGCTGTTGGCTCGCGAAGGCCTGCCGGTGTTGGTGCACGGCGTGGCCACTGAATCCAGCCGGGTGTTTACCGCCGATGTATTCACGGCACTGGGCGTGTCGGCCTGTTCCTCGGTTGCGCCCATCGCCCCCGGCACCGCTGCCTTCGTACCCACCGCCTTGTTGTGTCCGGGCTTGCAGAAGCTGTTGGATGTGCGCCGCGTGGTGCAGCTGCGCAACCCGGCCCACAGCCTGGTTAAGTTGATGACCCCCTGCACGGGCACTTCGCTGCTGGTCACCAGCTACACCCACCCCGAGTACGCGGTGTCCATGGCGGCCACCCTCGGGCTGATGCAGACCCACGCGCTGCTGCTGCGCGGCACCGAGGGTGAGGCGGTAGCCGACCCGCGCCGCACACCGCGCATGCAAACCTTCGTGGCCGGCTTGCCCCAGCCGCCGACTGAGCCGCAAGCCGGCAGCTTGCCCACCCTGCCCGACCTGCCGCAAACCACCGACGCTGATGCCACCGCGCGCTACATCCGGTCGGTGCTAGCGGGCGGCAGCCCCGTGCCCCAGCCCATCGCGCAGCAGGTGGCCTGTATCGTGCAAATGTCCAAGTCATTATGAAAACGCACTTGCACACCACCCCAACGCAGACACCTTCGCGAGGCCAAGTCACCTTGGTTGGCGCCGGGCCGGGCGACCCCGAATTGCTCACCCTCAAGGCGCTCAAGGCGATCCAAAGCGCCACCGTGTTGCTGGTCGACGATTTGGTCAACCCCGAGATCGTCGCCTTCGCGCCCGCCACGGCGCGGGTCGTACAAGTGGGCAAACGGGGCGGCTGCAAATCTACGCCGCAGTCCTTTATTGAGAAGCTGATGGTCACCGCGGCACTCGAGGGCGAAAGCGTGGTGCGGCTCAAGGGCGGCGACCCCTTGATTTTTGGCCGCGGTGGCGAAGAGGTCGAAGCCCTGCAGGCTGCGGGCATTTCGGTCCTTGTGGTCAACGGCATCACCGCCGCGCTGGGGGCGGTTAGCTCACTCAATGTGGCGCTTACCCACCGTGCGCACGCGCAAGGCGTGGTGTTTGTCACTGGCCACGCCAAGCCAGGCACCGATGGCATCGACTGGTGTGCCTTGGCAAACACAGCGCAACAGGCCCACCTCACGCTGGTGATTTACATGGGCATCGGCGGCGCATCCCACATCCAAGAGGGTTTGCTCTGCGGGCTTCCCGCACACACACCGGTGGCCATCATCCAAAACGCCACCCTGTCCAACCAGCGCCACATCTGCTGCACCCTGGACGCCTTGCACCACAGCATCCAAAGCGAACACATGTCCAGCCCCAGCGTGATCGTGGTGGGCGAGGTCATCCGCGGTCTGTTGGCATTGGCGTCCGGCGCGCAACCCGCGGACGAAGCCATGCGCCGGGTGGGTGGCTAAACTGCGATCACTTTGCATTGAGGAGTACGACATGATTGGTTACGTCACACTGGGCACCAACGACCTGGCACGGGCCGCCACGTTCTACGACGCCTTGCTGTCTGACATTGGCGCCAAGCGCATGTGGGAAACACCGCGCGGCATCGCTTGGGGCGCTGTGCCCGGCCAGCCGGTTCTGGCGCTCATGCAGCCATTTGACGGCCAAGCCGCCAGCGTGGGCAATGGCGTCATGGTTGGGCTCGACGTGGGCACGCCACAGGCGGTGGACCGCATGCACAGCAAAGCGCTGTCCCTGGGTTGCAAAGACGAGGGGGCCGTCGGCCCGCGCGGCGGCGGCTGGTACTGCGGCTACTTTCGCGATCCGGAAGGCAACAAGCTGCTCGCGTATTGCATGGAGGCACCCAACTCAGCGAGCGCCGCCTGAGGCCGCACTGCGCTGGGCATGGAAACCTTCGATGTCGCCGTCATCGGCGCGGGCGCAGCCGGCCTGTTCTGTGCCGGTGTGGCAGGCCAATTGGGCCTCAAGGTGCTGCTGGTAGACCACAGCGACAAGGTCGCCGAAAAAATCCGCATCTCCGGTGGCGGACGCAGCAACTTCACCAACGTGAACGTCAGCGCCGCCAACTTCCTGAGCGAAAACCCCCGCTTCGCCAAGTCGGCGCTCTCACGCTACACGCCGCAGGACTTTGTCGCCCTGGTACGTCGCCACGGCATCGGTTTTCATGAGAAGCACAAAGGCCAGCTGTTCTGCGACCGTTCCGCCGAAGACCTGATCAACCTGCTGCTGGCCGAATGCGCAGCCGGTGGCGTGACCCGCTGGCAACCCTGCAACTTGCTCGCCCTGCGCCACACCAACGTCGATGGGCAATCCGGCTACGCCCTGGATACCAACCGGGGCACCACCACCTGCCGCGCAGTGGTGGTTGCCACCGGAGGCTTGTCCATCCCCAAGATCGGCGCCACGGATTTGGGCTATCGCATCGCGCAGCAGTTTGGTCTGGGTCTGGTAGCTGCCCGCCCGGCCTTGGTGCCATTGACGTTTGATGCAGACGTTTGGGCACCGTTTGCCTCGCTCTCCGGCTTGTCATTGCCCGTAGAAATCTCCACCGGCACCAAAAAGGACTTCCCCCAGTTCTTGGAAGACTTGCTCTTCACCCACCGCGGCCTGAGTGGCCCGGCGGTGTTACAGATCTCAAGCTACTGGCAAAGCGGTACACCCATTCGGCTTGACCTTGCGCCCGGGAGCGATGTGGCCACACAACTGGCGCAGGCCAAGGTCCATTCCCGCAAGCTCATTGCCAATGTTCTGGGCAGCTTGGTGCCCGCGCGCTTGGCAGACGCTTGGGTCGCGCAAGGGGCCGCAGGGGGCCAACCGTGGCAACGTCCGATCAACGAGGCTGCAGACAAGTCGCTGGCCGCGCTGGCAGAACGGATCGCCCGCTGGGACATCACTCCCAACGGCACCGAGGGCTACCGCAAGGCCGAGGTCACCGCCGGTGGTGTGGACACGCGTTGCCTGTCGAGCCAGACCCTGGAGTCGCAGCAAAGCGGCCTGTACTTCATCGGCGAGGTGGTCGACGTCACCGGCTGGCTGGGCGGCTACAACTTTCAGTGGGCCTGGGCGAGTGCCTTTGCCTGTGCACAAGGCCTGCACGCCAAATTGCGCGCTTAACGGCCGTTACTACCACCGGGGCGCTATAATCCCGCGCTTTGCTGGCAATCTCCCGTCGGCCAATACTAGTTAAAGACGGGGCACTTTGCTGAACGCGTTGCGTGGGGCCCGATCTTCCCCACACGAAGGGCGACAGCGCATCAATTGGATATCCATTCGCTATGACCACGATCCGTGTTAAAGAAAACGAGCCGTTTGACGTTGCCCTGCGTCGCTTCAAGCGCACCATCGAAAAACTGGGTTTGCTGACCGACCTGCGCGCCCGCGAGTTTTACGAAAAGCCCACCGCCGAGCGCAAGCGCAAGAAGGCTGCTGCGGTGAAGCGCAACTACAAGCGCATTCGCAGCATGCAGTTGCCCAAAAAGATGTACTGACACCGGCCCGCTTCCACGGACCACGAAGCCCGCCCGAGGACGCTCAGGCGGGTTTTTTTCATTGAGCAATTCCTTAGCAGGACCACGCAATGTCACTCAAAGACCAAATCACCGAAGACATGAAAGCTGCCATGCGCGCCAAAGACGCAGAGCGCCTGGGCACCATCCGCTTGCTGCTGGCAGCCTGCAAGCAAAAAGAGGTCGACGAGCGTGTCGTCCTCGACGATGCAGCCGTGGTTGCCATCGTGGACAAGCTCATCAAGCAGCGCAAAGACTCCATTGCAGCTTATCTATCGGCAGCGCGCCAAGACCTGGCTGACAAAGAAGAGGCCGAACTGAAGGTGCTGCAAACCTATTTGCCGCAGCGCTTGTCTGCTGACGACGTGTTGGCCGAAGTCCAAACCATCGTTGTCGAAATTGGCAAGGAACTGGACCGCACTGTGGGCCCGGCGGACATGGGCAAGGTCATGGGTGTGGCAAAAGCCCGGCTGGCGGGCAAGGCAGAAATGTCGGCAGTGTCGGCCGCCGTCAAAGCCGCGCTGGCGGGCTAAAGACTGGCAGGCTGGGCTGGTCGATCGATTGCGGGAAACTAGCTTCCCGCAACCTTCATCCGATTGATAAGCACCGAGCCCACCGTTTTGGCACCGTAGTTATAGGTATCTGCGCCCACGGCTTCAATGCCTTTGAGCATCGATTTCATATTTCCGGCGATCGTAATTTCGTGCACCGGGTAGGCAATTCGACCCTTCTCCACCCAAAAGCCGCTGGCCCCGCGCGAGTAGTCGCCGGTCACATAGTTCACGCCTTGGCCCATCAGTTCGGTCACAAATAGGCCAGTGCCAAGTTTCTGGAGCATGGCATCCAAATCGTCGCCTGCACCAGTCAGCCGCGAGGTGAACGTGAGGTTGTGCGACCCACCAGAGTTGCCCGTGGTTTGCATCCCCAGCTTGCGCGCCGAATAGCTGCTCAAAAAGTAGCCCTGCACCCGTCCGCCCTCAACGACTTGGCGCGCCTTGACGCGCACGCCTTCATCATCGAATGGTGAGCTGCCTTTGCCGCGCAGCACAAAAGGGTCTTCCGCAATGTCGATGTGCTTGGGGAACACCTGCTTGCCCAGAGAACCCAGCAGAAAACTGCTTTTGCGGTACAGCGCACCTCCGCTGACGGCTTGAACAAACGCACCCAAGAGACCCGCCGCCAGCGGCGACTCGAACAACACCGGGCACTCTACCGTGGCGATCTTGCGTGCTTTCAGACGGGAAAGCGCCCGCTCTGCCGCGTAACGACCCACCGCTTGGGGCGAGGCCAACTCGTCGCTGTTGCGCATGGAGCTGTACCAAGCGTCGCGCTGCATGTCGTCGCCCTTGCCTGCAATCGGCGACACCGAAAGCGAGTGGCGCGAAGTAGCGTATCCGCCGCGAAACCCGTGGGTGTGCGCACTAAAGAACTGCGACTGCTGGGCCGACACCGCGGCACCTTCGCTGTTGGTGATGCGCTTGTCGACCGACAAGGCTGCGGCCTCGCACTCCAGGGCCAGCTGGGCAGCCTGCTCGCTGGTGAGGGCCCATGGAAAAAACAGCTCAAGGTTGCGGCTGCGGTCAGCCAACGGCGCGATGTCTTTCTCTGCGGGTAGGCTGGCGAAGGAGTCTTCGGCGGTAAAGCGCGCGATGTCATAGGCAGCGCGGACCGTCTGCGCAATCGCAATGTGCGAAAAATCGGAGGTGCTGGCATTGCCGCGGCGCTGGCCTACGTACACCGTTACGCCCATGGACTTATCGCGGTTGCGCTCGACGTTCTCTAACTCACCGTTGCGCACCGACACGCTCAATCCGCAACCCTCAGACACCTCTACGCCCGCATCGGTGGCACCGATCTTCTTGGCTTCGGCCAATGCGGTATCCACCAGTGACTCGAAGAAAGGCAGTGTGTAGGCGAAACCGCTGCTGGCAGAGCCCGCTTGGGATGCGGTTTTCGATGCAGTTTTGGAGAGCGTGTCGGAGGAGGATAGAGGTGTCTTCATAGCGACGGCTATGATACTTGGCTATGTCACGCAAACTCAAAAGAGGCTATTTCGTCAAGGGCCAGTTCGTTGCCGAGGGCAGTGCGCTTGACCTGGAATTCAAGCGCGAACTCAAGGGCACAGATGAGCCCACCCGCACCGACCTCAAGCGTGAAAGTACCGAGGTTCAAAAGCTTGGTGAAGACTTGCTGAGCTTGCGCGCCGACCTCATGCACAAACTGGCGCTGCCAGACAAGCTGATCGACGCGGTGGCAGAGGCTAAACGTATTAGCAATTTTGAGGGGTTGCGCCGACAGATGCAGTTCATCGGCAAGCAGATGCGGCTGCTGACGCCGGAGCAACTGCAGGCCGTACGGGAAGCACTTCACGAGCAACACCTACCCTCGGCCCAGGAAACCTTGTTGCTGCACCAAGCCGAGACTTGGCGCGAGCGCCTGCTGGCCGATGACGACGCCTTGGGCCAGTGGCTCACGCTCAGCCCCAGCACCGACAGCCAGAACCTGCGCGCCTTGGTACGCCAGGCCCGCAAGGATGCCAAGCCCGAGAAGCCTGGTTTGGCCCCACGCCATGGACGCGCCTACCGCGACATATTCCAGTTGGTGCGTGAGCAGCTCGTCGCGGCTAACTCCTCGCCGGAACCCCTGGCTGCGGCGGATAACGACAGCAGTTACCGTGGCCAAGACGCCTGAGTTGACCCCATGAGCGAAACGCCCCTCGCCCCAGCAGGCCCAGACGCCGTGAAAATCGGCATTGTCTCTATCAGCGACCGTGCCTCCACTGGTGTGTATGAAGACA
Organism: Rhodoferax sp.; assembly: GCF_044236835.1. Classification (GTDB taxonomy): domain Bacteria; phylum Pseudomonadota; class Gammaproteobacteria; order Burkholderiales; family Burkholderiaceae_C; genus Allorhodoferax. The sequence continues at coordinate 115,101 of NZ_JBIIGC010000002.1, read as the reverse complement.
AGGGCCTACCCGCCTTGCAAAGCTGGCTGCACAGTGCCTTGCTTAATCCACTGTCGCTTGACGCGCGGCTGATTCCTGACGACCAAGAGACCATCAGCGCAACACTGATCGCACTGGTCGACGCAGGCTGCGCCCTGGTACTCACCACTGGCGGCACCGGCCCTGCGGTGCGCGACGTCACACCTGAGGCCACACTGGCTGTCGCCGACAAAGAATTGCCGGGCTTTGGCGAACAGATGCGCCGCATCAGCATGGAGTTTGTGCCCACCGCGATTCTGTCGCGCCAGGTGGCCGTCATCCGCGGCAGCACGCTCATCATCAACCTGCCCGGGCAGCCCAAGTCGATTGCGGAAACACTCGAGGGCCTCAAAGACGCCCAAGGCGTAAGCAAGGTGCCGGGCATTTTTGCTGCAGTGCCTTATTGCATCGACCTCATCGGCGGGCCGTACCTGGAAACCGTGGACGCAGTTTGCAAGGCGTTTCGGCCTAAATCGGCGGTGCGGCCGCCACGCTCCAACTGAGCGCCGCGCTCAGACGGGTCGCAATGTTCAAGGGCGCACCCGCCCATGAATTCACTTGCCCACTAACTGGTTCAGCTTTTCTGCCTCGAAGCACTCTTTGCGCGCTGCATCAATTGGCATGCAATCGGCGTCCAGGCGACTGGCGGACAGTGTCTCGATGGCTTTCCACAGCAGTGCGATTTGGTGGTCTTGGCCTGCGGCGCTGTCGATCAAGCCGCGCAGCGCCTGGCTCACTGGGTCGTCTTCCTGGGTGATGCCGTAAGCGCTGAACTTGCGCTCAGGCGCGGTCACATCGGCGCTCTCGCCCGGTTTGCTTTGGATGATGCGCGCCGGAATGCCCACCGCCGTGGCACCCGCAGGCACGGGTTTGATGACCACCGCATTGCTGCCGATCTTGGCGCCATCGCCCACCTCAAAACCGCCCAACACCTTCGCGCCCGCACTCACCACCACGTCTTTGCCCAACGTGGGGTGGCGCTTGGCGCCTTTGTAGAGCGAGGTGCCGCCCAGGGTGACGCCTTGGTAGATGGTGCAGCCGTCGCCGATTTCAGCCGTTTCCCCTACCACCGCGCCCATGGCATGGTCAAAAAACACCCGCTCCCCGAGCTTGGCGCCAGGGTGGATTTCGATGCCAGTGAGGAAGCGCGCGATGTGTGAGATAAACCGACCCAACCACTTGAAACCGTGGATCCAGCACCAGTGGGCTGGCCGGTGCAGCACGACCGCATGCAAGCCCGGATAGCAGGTGATGACCTCCCAGGTGGTGCGCGCTGCGGGGTCGCGGTCGAGGATGCATTGGATGTCGGAGCGAATACGGGAAAACATGGTGCCAGTCTAAACGCTGGACTGCGGACCTGCAGCACGCCCCACCGAACGCTGCAACACCGCCTTGGCAATACCCCGCAGAATATGAATTTCCTCTTGCGTGACATTGGCACGGTTGAACAGTGCATTGAGGCGCGGCATCAACTTCTTTGGCGCCGCCGGGTCCAAGAACTCGAGCGCCACCAGCGCTTGCTCCAGGTGCGTGAGCATGCCACTGACCTGCGCCGCATCGGCCAAAGCACTCGGTGAAATTGCCGCCTGCACCGCAAAACCACCCAGCGCCAACCGCCACTCGTAGGCTACCACCTGCAAGGCAGCGCTGATGTTGAGCGAGCCGAACTGGGGGTTGCTGGGAATGCTCAAGGCCACGTGGCAGCGGTACACGTCTTCGTTGCGCATGCCAAAGCGCTCCGAGCCAAACAAAAATGCCACCCCGCCCTGCTCGGTGCCAGCCAGGGTGTGCAGGTGCTGGCGCGGTGTGCTGGTGGGTGGGCCAAAGTCGCGCGCCGTCATTGCGGTGGCGCACAGGTGGGTCATGCCGTCCAATGCGTCATCCAGGGTGTCAACGATGCGGCATTTGTTTAGCACGTCGAGGGCACCGCTGGCGCGTTGGATGGTTTCCTCCCGGCGCAGCACATTGGCCCAGCGGGGTGCTACCAGCACCAAATCGTCAAAGCCCATGGTTTTCATGGCCCGTGCCGCGGCACCCACGTTGCCTGCGTGGCTGGGTTGGATGAGGACAAATCGGGTCTGCATACGCTGTCGGTAAAATGCGCCGATTGTCGTCGCCCGCATCGCCTGGCGCCACCTTCCGTTCCTCCGCTGTGCACCGGTACGAGTCTGCGCAGCCTCTTAGAAAATCTATGTCGCTCAATCTGCACCCCATGGTCAACGTGGCCACCAAGGCCGCCCGCGCCGCTGGCAACATCATCAACCGCGCTGCGCTGGACATCGAGTCGGTGCGGGTCTCGCAGAAAAAGGCCAACGACTTTGTGACCGAAGTGGACCAGGCAGCCGAGGCGACCATCATCGAGACTTTGCTCACCGCCTACCCAGGCCACGGCATTTGGGCTGAAGAGTCAGGTCGCCAGCACGGCGCACGGGACTCCGAGTACGTCTGGATCATCGACCCGCTGGACGGCACCACCAACTTCATCCACGGACTGCCGATTTACTGCGTCAGCATCGCGCTGGCGGTACGCGGCAAAGTGGAGCAAGCGGTGGTGTACGACCCCACCCGCAACGACCTGTTTACCGCCACCAAAGGGCGTGGCGCCTTTTTGAACGACCGCCGCCTGCGTGTCTCCAAACGCAACACGCTCAAGGAGTCGCTGGTGTCCACCGGCTTTCCCTACCGCCAGGGCGACGACTTCGGCGAGTACCTGACCCTGATGGGCGATGTGATGCAACGCACTGCTGGCCTACGCCGCCCGGGCGCTGCGGCGCTGGACCTGGCCTATGTGGCGGCCGGCTTCACCGATGGATTTTTTGAGAAGGGCCTGCAACCTTGGGATGTGGCGGCGGGTTCGCTGCTGGTGACTGAAGCCGGCGGTCTGGTAGGCAACTTTAGTGGTGAGGCCGACTTCTTGGACCAGCAGGAATGTCTGGCTGCCAACCCCAAGGTGTACGCGCAGTTGGTGGGCATTGTGGGCAAGTACAGCAAATTCGCCGCCGCAACCGAAAAGGCTGCGGTGCGCCAGGCCACTCTGTCGCGCACCGCACGCACGCCAGCCGCCTGAACAGGCTGGCCGCCACCGCACCTTGGCGAGAACGCTTAACCGCCAAGCTGCAGTTGATCCAGGGGCACCGGCCGGCCAAACAGGTAGCCTTGGAACGACTTGCAGCCGTTTTGCAGCAAGAACTGACGCTGCCCCTCGGACTCAACGCCCTCGGCCACCACACCCAAGTCTAGGCTGTGCGCGAGCGTGAGGATCGTGCGCGCAATGGCTGCATCGTTAGGGTCAATCAACACATCGCGCACGAAGGACTGGTCGATCTTGAGCTGGTCTAGTGGCAATCGCTTCAAGTACGACAGCGAGGAGTAGCCGGTGCCGAAATCGTCAAGTGAAAAGCCCACACCCACCGCGCGCAACTCTCCCATCTTCTGCACCGCATCTTCCACATCGCTGAGCAGCAGGCTCTCGGTGAGTTCGAGTTTGAGACGGTGCGGGTTGGCTCCGGTGGACTTCAGCAGGCCCAACACCTGGCTACAAAAGTCCGGGTGGCGAAACTGACGGGCGCTGACGTTCACTGCCATGGTCAGGTCGCTGGTTGCGGGCTGCGCGCTCCAGGCAACCAACTGGGCGCAAGCCACCTCCAGCACCCAGTGGCCCAGCTCCAAAATCAGGCCACTTTGCTCTGCCACCGGGATGAACTGGGCGGGTGAAATCAAACCGCGCTGGGGGTGCAGCCAACGCAGCAGCGCCTCCACGCCGGTGACGCGGGACTGCGCATCCACCACGGGCTGGTAATACAAAGCGAATCCGTCGTTCTGCAGTGCAATCCGCAGGTCTTTCTCCATGCCGGCGCGCGCGGTGGCGGCAGCCTGCATCTCGGGATCGAAAAACCGCAGGGTGTTGCGGCCCGCCCCCTTGGCCTGGTACATGGCCAGGTCGGCACGCTTAAGCAACTCGTCTAGGGTGTGCAGATGCTGGAACAGCAAGGTGATGCCAATGCTGGGTGAGCTGTGGTGGCGTTGTCCGCCCAGCACGTACTCTTGGTTGAGCGCAACCAAGACCTTGCGGCCAATCGCTTCTGCCAGTGCCGCCGCGTCTGAAGGCACTTCGCCGATGTCCTCCAACATCACCACAAACTCGTCGCCGCCCAGACGGGCCACGGTGTCCACGCTACGCACACAACTTAGCAGGCGCTGCGACACCTGCTTGAGAAGTTCGTCGCCGATGTGGTGGCCCAGGGTGTCGTTGAGGATCTTGAAGTTGTCCAGATCAATGAACAGCAAGGCGCCGTGGGTGATATGGCGCGCGCTGTAGTCCATCGCTTGCTTAAGCCGGTCCATCAACATACGTCGGTTGGGCAACCCAGTTAAGGCGTCAAAAAATGCGAGCCGCTCGATCTCAGCCTCCGCTTGCTTGCGCGCGCTGATGTCCCGTCCGGTCCCGCGGTAGCCCTTGAACTCGCCCAACGCATCGAACATCGGCGCACCATTGAGGGTGATCCACATCCAACTGCCGTCGGCGCGCCTTCGCTGTGTCTCGAAGTCGTGGAACACCTCGTGCGCCTCAATCTGGGCGCGGTGTCGCGACCAAGCCTCCTCGGAAACGCCCCTGGCATCGAACTCCCACGGCGTCTTGCCCAGGTAGTCTTGCGTGGGGAGTGCGCTGGCATTTTTCGGGCTACCGTCGAAGCGAACGAAACGAAAACCCGCGTCTTGCTCCCAGTACCAGTCAGATGACAACTCGGTCAGGCTGCGAAACCGCGCCTCACTCTCCTGCAAGCGGTCCAGTGCCTCCTTCTGTGAGGTGATGTCGGTGATTGCGCCAAACCACAGCACCGAGTCGTCTGGCTGCACATCGGGTGCGGCGTTGATCAATAGCCAGCGGGGTTCACCTTGGAGCGGGCGCATCAAAAACTCCGACTGCCACAGGGTGCCAGCGCGCACCGACGCAATCGCATCTCCAATGAGCCGCTGCATGTCGCTGCGGTCTATGCGCCGAAACAGGTGGTTGACATCGCTGCGCAACATCTCGGGCGTAACGCCCATAAGATCATGGGCGCCCGCACTGGCGAAATGGAACTCCAAACGGTCCTCGCCCCAGGTTTGGAACTCAAACAACATGCCGGGCGCACGGCCTGTGATCTTTTGGATGAAGGTGAGCTGGTCGCGAGCGGCTTTGATCGCTGCCTTCTCGGCACTGACCTCTTGCAACACACCGATATGGGCCCGAACCACGCCCTGCTCCATCTGCCGGTACATGCGCGAGCGCACCCACAGCACATGGCCATCGGGGTGGTTCCAGCGGTATTCGATGGTGCGTCCATCCATGGCCTGGGCCGCTGCATCAAACACCGCCCGGTCCTCTGGCGACAAACCACGCAGATGGTCTCCAATGGGCGCGCTGCGCCTATCCCCGAATCCGGCCGCGTTGGCATAGCCCGCCGACATATACACCTCCGAGTCACCGGGGTAGTACAACCAGTAGCCGACATTGGCAACCGACTCTGTCAAGCGGTACAGCTCCACCTGATGCTCAAGCTGGGCGTTGGCGTCTTCCAGCACACGGTCCTGCGCGTCGCGGGCTTCGGGCAGTGCCTGTGCTTGCGGCGCGACGCGGCGTAAACAGCACAGCGCCAAGGTGTCCCCCGCAACCTGCACCAAGCTGGCCGTGAGAACAAGTTGACCCACGCCACCATCGCGCAAGCGCAGTGCGACTGGCACATCTTGCACGGCCTTGTCTGGCCCCAGCCCAGCCGCCAGTTCCCGCATACCCGCAGCGTGCGTCCAAAACCCGACATCACTGGGGCAGCGCCCCACCACCTCGTCGCGGGAGTAACCGGTGAGCAACTGCCAGCTGGGGTTGACATCGAGGACCACGCCGTCGTCCCACCGGACCACCATCAATGCCTCCGGCATCCATGCAAACATGGCCCGAAACACAGCTTCCGGCACGGCTTCGCCCGGGTTGGCGTTGCCGGAAGCCAAAAGAGTCAAGCTAGCCTTCATCGGGACATGGGGTGCGGTGCGTGGTTGAACCCCAACCGTGGGCGCCGCCCGGCGCGGACGGCGGGCCCATGATAGAGCGGAAATGGGGCGCACCAGCACCCGCGTCTTCCCGCTGTAAGTGCGGCGTGACTTACGGCACGCACGCCAAGGTGAGACCACATCCAGCGCAATGAAGCAAGCGAGCCAACTGCGTAAAGCAGCCCGCCTTGTGCACTTGGTATGAAGTGGGCAGACGGGGCGCGGGGCGCCACCATCTAATGCAGTGCATGCCCTCCACCGTGGGACGGCTTACCGTTCGGAGCAGCGGCAGAGTTGGGTGCCACCACGATCTTTCCTTGCATGCCCGCTTCGTAATGACCGGGCTCCAAACAGGCGAGGTGCACGACGCCGGACTTTGAGAATTTCCATACCAGCTCACCGGACTGTCCTGGCGCAAGGCTCAGCATGTTGTCATCCGCATGTGCCATCTGGGGAGTTTTCTTCATTTGGGCGTGGTGGGCCTGCAAATCACTTGCGGTGCCCAGCACAAACTCGTGCTTGAGCCTCCCCTCGTTCTTCACCAGAAAACGCAGCGTCTGGCCTTGCGTGACAGACAAGCTCGAGGGCGAGAAGCGCATGGTGTCGCGCATCTCAATCTTCACAGTGCGCGAAACCTCCGAGGCCTTGCCCGCCTCGCCAATCAAGGTGGCGTCGTGGCCGTGGCCACCGGCATGCGCGCCGCTAGCTGACGCCGCAATGCAGAAAAGGTAGGCAGCGAGGGCCACCAAGACGGTTCGATGTTGCATGGTTCTTCTTTCATGGACTTGAGCAGTGTGAGCGCAGCCCATCTTAGGACGGGCATCGCCACACGCACAAGGGTTGGCCGCGCACTACGTCGCGCCGCGGAGACCGTGCCTGGCCAGAAAACGTTCATCCTGCGCGTCCAGCCGCCCCTGCACGCGGGCCTGTTCCAGCAAATCAGGCCGATACTGCGCGGTCAGGGCCAGGCGTTGTTCGCGGCGCCAACGCGCAATCTGCTCGTGGTGGCCCGACAAGAGCACCGGCGGAACTGGGGTGCCGTTCCACTGTTCAGGGCGGGTGTAGTGCGGGCAGTCCAACAGGCCGTCGAGTTCGGGGTTGAAGCTGTCCATCAGGTGGCTATCCGCATCACCCAGCACGCCGGGCTGCAAACGGGCCACCGCGTCCAACAGCGCCATGGCAGCGACCTCGCCACCGGAGAGCACAAAGTCGCCTAGGCTGACTTGCTCATCCACATGCGCATCGATAAAGCGCTGGTCGATGCCCTCGTAGCGCCCGCACACCAGCACCGCGCCAGCGCTGTCAGCCCAGCGCACCACTTGGGCGTGGTCCAAGCGCCGGCCCACCGGAGAAAACAACACGACGGGTGCGCCATCGGCACGATCTGCCTGCACCGCCTGCAGCGCCGCCTGCAGCGGCTCGGCTAGCATGACCATGCCCGGTCCGCCACCGAAGGGACGGTCGTCCACCCGCTTGTAGTTGCCGTGCGCAAAGTCGCGCGGGTTGGTCAGGCGCACGTCCACCTGGCCCGACTCAAAAGCGCGCCGGTTGATGCCCACGCGCAAGAACGGCTCCAACAACTCGGGGAACAGGGTCAGCAGGTCAAAGCGCATGGGACGCGCCTTAGTAGTCGAGGTGCCAATCGACGGTGATACGCCGCGCCTGGAGGTCCACACCATCGACATACGCAGATACGAAGGGAATCATCCGCTCTTTGGGCGTGCCGTCTTCTTGGTACGCCAGCACCAAAACCGTTTGCGGCCCGGTGGATAGCAACTCGCGCACGGTACCCAGCGGTTCGCCTTCGCGGTTGACGACCTCTAGGCCGATGAGGTCCACCCAGTAAAACTCGTCTGCATTGGCGCTGGGAAAGCTGGACCGCGCCACAAACACGCGTGCGCCGCGCAGCGCTTCTGCGGCGTTGCGATCGTCAATGTCGTGGGCGCTGGCAACCACGCTGCCGGAGTGCGTTTTGGCCTCTCTGATGGCCAGCTTGGCGCAGCCATCAAAAAGCCGGGCGCCTTTCTCTGCGGGCAACAAAAACCAGCGTTTGGAGGAAAAAAGGGCTTCGGGCTCGGCGCTGTAGGCCAGCACCTTGAACCATCCCTTGACACCCCACGCGTCGGCAATGCGCCCGACCTCAACAGCGTCCGCTGGGAGTTCCGCGGATTCAAGTCCGGGCAGCATGGGGAGGGAGAAACTGGCTTTGGCAAGACCCGGCGTGTGCCGGGCTGCCAAAAGCGCCAAGGACAATCGCAGGTCAGGCGGACTTAGGAGCCGCTTGCTTGATCAGGCGCTCCACCGTGGGGGAGGCCTGGGCGCCCACGCCGCGCCAGTAGGTCAGGCGGTCTTGGGCGATGCGGATGCTTTCTTCGTTGGCGGTGGCAATCGGGTTGTAAAAGCCGATGCGCTCGATGAAGCGGCCATCGCGGCGGGTGCGCTTGTCAGCGACAACGATATTGAAAAACGGGCGTGCCTTAGCACCGCCGCGAGCGAGTCGGATGACGACCATGGTTTATCCTTTGGGTGACCGGCATGAACTGCCAGCCATGAAATTCAAAGTTGAGACACGCAACTGACCACCCGGCCAGTGACACTTTGAGAAGCCCGCGAGTATATCTTCTTCCTCCCATGAAAAAAATCCGCCCCAGCACCGCCGCCGACATGGCCGCAGTGACCGACATTTACGCCCACCATGTGCTGCACGGCACCGGCACCTTTGAGACCACGCCGCCCACCCTGCAAGAGATGGCAGCCCGGCGCGAAGACGTGCTCTCCAAAGGCCTGCCCTACTTGGTGGTGGAGGACGCAGCGGCTGTGTGCGGCTTTGCGTACTGCAACTGGTTCAAGCCGCGCCCGGCCTACCGCTTTTCGGCAGAGGACTCCATTTACCTCGCGCCGCGCGCAGCCGGCCAAGGACTGGGGCGCTTGGTGCTGTCCGAGCTGATGGCCCAGGCAGAGCGCGCCGGGGTGCGCAAGCTGATCGCGGTGATTGGCGACTCGGCCAACCACGGCTCAGTGGGCGTGCACCGCAGTTGCGGCTTCCAGCATGTGGGCGTTTTGTCGACTTGCGGCTGGAAGTTTGAACGCTGGCTGGACGTGGTATTGATGGAGTGCCCTCTGGGCTTGGCGGACTCTGGCCCGCCCACACAATCGGCCCCATGAAAAACAAAACCTTGGCGGTGTGGCTGACCTTCTTTCTGGGCCCCACCGGCCTGCACCGGGTCTACCTGTTGGGCAAGTACGACCACATCTCGGTGGCGCTGCTGGTCCCCAGCGCGCTGGGCTTTTACGGTGTGCGCCGCGCCCAAGAACTGGGCGTGGACGACCACCTGAGCTGGTTGCTCACGCCACTGCTGGGCATGGCCATCGCCGCCTGCGGGCTCACCGCCATCGTGTACGGCCTGATGGATACTGAACGGTGGAACCACCGCTTCAACGCAAGCGCGCCCGCCGACGCCAAGGCGGGCCAGTCGAGCTGGCTGACCATCTTCGGCGTGGCGCTGTCTTTGCTTCTAGGCGCCACCGCGCTGATTGCCACGATTGCGTTCAGCTTTCAGCGCTACTTTGAGTACCAGTACGGGGATGGTTTGGGGGCGTCGGCTTCGGTTTGGGTGCAAACGTATGCCGCATTTGATCCGGTGACAGCGGCAGAACGCCTACCAAGCTGACGCAGTGGACGCTGGCCCCACCGCTGGATGACGTCGCAACCTGCTGGAGTTTCTTGCCGCATGCGGGCATGATAGCGGCCGACCAAAAGAACACCTACGGGGCGGCGACAACTTCATGGCGACATTGATTCCGGCAATCGGTTCGTGCGTATCGCGCATGACCAGCGGTGAGCGCAGGGTGGCCGAGCGGCTGGAGCAAAAGCTCGACGACGACTACTGGCTCTGGTACGACGTGCCCATGGGCCCGCGCAACACCCACCCCGACTTTTGCGTGCTGCACCCGCGCCGGGGCATTCTGGTGCTGGAAGTCAAAGACTGGAAGAAAGACACCATCCTGCGCGCCAACAAGCAGGACTGGGACATTCTGGGCGACGGCGGTCCCAAGACCGTCATCAACCCGCTAGAGCAAGCGCGGCAGTACGCGCACCAAGTAGTCAAAGCCCTGGAGCGCGACAAGCAACTCGTACAGGCCGACGGCGCGCACGCTGGCAAGTTGACGTTTCCGTGGAGCTACGGCGTGGTGTTCGCCAACATCACACGCAAGCAGTTTGAAGCGGCTGAACTGCACCACGCTATCGAGCCGCACCGCGTGCTGTGCCAAGACGAGATGACCGAGGGCGTGGACGCAGAAGCGCTGCAAAGCCAGCTCTGGAGTATGTTCCCCTTTGGCATGCGCGGCGCCATCAGCCTGCCGCAGATGGATCGGGTGCGCTGGATCATGTTTCCCGAGGTGCGGGTGCAAACCTCGGGCAGCTTGTTTGATGACAACAACGCCGACGCCCAACTCCCCGACATCATGCGTGTGATGGACCTGCAGCAAGAGCAACTGGCCCGCAGCTTGGGCGATGGGCACCGTGTCATCCACGGCGTGGCGGGCTCTGGCAAAACCATGATCTTGGGCTACCGCGCCGAGTACCTGGCCAAAGCCTGCACCCCCACCAGCAAGCCCATACTTGTGCTGTGCTTCAACGAGCCGCTGGGCGTGAAGCTGGCCAGCGTGATGGACGCCAAAGGCCTGGGCGCCAAAGTGCATGTGTGGCACTTTCATAAATGGTGCTATGCGCAGCTTAAGCACGCGGGGCAGGCGCTGCCGCCGCAGGGCCCGCAGTTCTCGGAGCAATTGGTGGACCGCGTTATCCGAGGTGTAGAGCGCAGCCAGATAACCAGCGGGCAATACCAAGCGGTCATGATCGACGAGGGTCACGACTTCGCACCCGAATGGCTCAAGCTCGTCACCCAAATGGTGGACCCCGCCACCAACAGCCTGCTGGTGCTCTATGACGACGCGCAAAGCATTTACGAACGCGCGCGCAGCAAGCAGTTCAGCTTCAAGAGCGTGGGCATCCAGGCGCAGGGGCGCACCACCATTCTGAAAATCAACTACCGCAACACACGGCAAATTCTCCAAACCGCCAGCCTGGTGGCCGCCGACCTGCTCACCGCCGAGGACAAAGACGACGACGGCATACCTCTCCTCAAACCGGTGAGCTGCGGGCGCGAGGGACAAGCCCCGGTCATCATCCAACTCCCCAACCTGCGCGACGAGGCCTTTGCGATAGCCGACCAACTGTCCAGCGCACATAAAGAAGGCTTTGCCTGGGGCGACATGGCAGTGTTGTGCTCAGACTGGAAAACGATGGACCTGTGCGCCAGCGCGCTGGTCCAACGCAAGCTACCGCACCGTGTACGCAAGAAGAGCGGCGAATACCAACCTGGCGCGAACGCCATCCAGGTAATGACCATGAAAGTCAGCAAGGGCTTGGAGTTTCCCGTAGTGGCTCTGCCGGGCGTGGGACATATGCCTGAGCCGGAGGTGGATGAGAAGGAGGCGGCTCGGGTGTTTTATGTTGCGGCTACGCGGGCTACGCAGAGGTTGGTGATGGGGGTGGGTGGGGGCGGGACGTTCGGATCCAGACTCGCTCTCTAACGGGTCATAAGGCAAATTTTCAATAACGCGAACGGCGGATCAACTGCATTGGTGGTGCCTATCACGCAGAGTTGCTCTTGCTTGGCGGCAGCCGCACCACCTGACCTGCACGAATCACAATCAAATCCGTCCCAGTTTGCTGCGCCACCTGGCGCGCACGTTGCGCAGCCCGGCGAATGGCGGTCAATGCGCCTTTGAAATCGGCATTGCCCCCTGTCGAGCTCTGTCCATAAGCCGGGGTCGGTTCGTCGACCTGGTGAGGGTTTGTCATGTCTTACCGCTCCAGTCCATCAGTTGGGGCTCGTCACCCGCGTTGTCATATACCGCCCACTGGTCTACCAAGGGTTGGTACACCGTGCGCAGCAGCTCCCGCCCCGCTGCAAAACGACGGCGAATTGTGGCCTCGGGGATATGGTGCCCACCCTGGCGCACACGCTCCGCTACCCGCTGCACAGCCAACTCGGCATGGGGCAGACTTAGAAAAAACGGGCGACAAACCTGTAGCGATTAAGTCGGGCGCGCTGGTCTGTCTCAATCCAGGTGAGCTCTAGTTTTTGGCGTGCCGTCGTCGTATTGTCTATGCAGCAAGCGATGCCGTTACTAGGCCTTTTATATGCTTGAGGTTAGACATACTCCTCACCGCCGCGGCTAGCGTTAAGCCCACAGGGTGTCCCGGTCCACCATTGCGCCCGCTAAGCTGCATTTTCTTCAACGCATCTTGGAGCCCCCATGCACCTCGCCTACACCATCCTCTACGTCCCCGACGTCCCCGCCACGCTCAAGTTCTACGAAGCAGCCTTCGGCCTGAAAACGCGTTTTCTGCACGAGGGCGGGGACTATGGCGAACTCGATACGGGCAGCACGGTGCTGGCGTTTTCGGCCCATAGCCTGATGCAGCAGTTGGGCAAAAACCCGCAAGCGGCCAGCGCGGGCGCGCCTTGCTTTGAGATTGCGCTGGCCACGCCCGATGTGGCTGCGGCGCTTGCGCGTGCCGTGGCCGCTGGGGCCACGCCCATGCGGGCTTTGGAGGTCATGCCTTGGGGACAGACGATTGCCTATGTGGCAGACATCAATGGCTTTCTGGTAGAACTCTGCACGCCCATCGCATAAACACAAGGAGCCACCATGTTCAGCCACATTTTCTTAGGCGTTAACGACCTCGAATCCTCCCGTGCGTTTTACGACGCGGTGCTGGGCACCTTGGGTCACAAGCCCGGCGTCTACCACCACAACGGCGAGGTGGGTCGCTACTTTTACCGCAGCCCCACTGGGCTGTTTGGCATTACCACGCCGATCAACGGCGCACCCGCCACCCATGGCAACGGCAGCACCACCGGCTTCACCATGGCCTCGCCCGAACAGGCCGATGCCTTCCATGCCGCCGGTTTGGCCCACGGCGGCACCACCTGCGAGAACCCACCCGGCTGGCGCGAGGGCCCTTCCGGCCCGCTGTACTTGGCCTATCTGCGCGACCCGGACGGCAACAAGCTCTGCGCGCTGTACCGCCCGCCCAAGGTGTAGTTACCACAGGAATAAAAACGGCCCAAGGATCGCTCCTTGGGCCGTTTTGCTTTCTGCGCTGAGAGTGGCTTAGGCCGTCACGCCCTTGGCGTCGTCCACGTACTCGTCAATCTTGTCGAAGTTGAGGTACTGGTAGACCTGTGCGCTGGCGGCGGTGAGCACACCCATGTCGGCCAGGTACTCCTCCTTGGTGGGGATGCGCCCCAGCTTGGAGCAGATGGCCGCCAACTCGGCCGAGCCCAGGAACACATTGCTGTTTTTGCCCAAGCGGTTCGGGAAGTTGCGGGTGGACGTGGAGAACACGGTGGCGCCCTCCTTCACCTGCGCCTGGTTGCCCATGCAAAGGCTGCAACCCGGCATTTCCATGCGGGCACCGGCGCCGCCCAAGACGCCGTAGTGGCCCTCGTCGCTGAGCTGTTTGGCGTCCATCTTGGTGGGCGGTGCCACCCAGAGCTTGACCGGAATGTCGCGCTTGCCTTCCATGAGTTTGGACGCGGCGCGGAAGTGGCCGATGTTGGTCATGCAGCTGCCGATAAACACTTCGTCAATCTTGGTGCCCGACACTGCGGACAGGGTTTTGACGTCGTCGGGGTCGTTCGGGCAGGCGACGATGGGTTCGTGGATCTCGGCCAGATCAATCTCAATGACCGCCGCGTACTCGGCATCGGCATCGCCCTTGAGCAGCTGCGGGTTCTTCAGCCAAGCCTCTTGGGCGGCAATGCGGCGCGCCAGGGTGCGGGCGTCGGCGTAGCCGTTGGCGATCATCCACTTCATCATGGTGATGTTGCTGGTGACGTACTCCTGGATCGGCTCCTTGTTCAGGTGCACGGTGCAGCCAGCTGCCGAGCGCTCGGCGGATGCGTCGGACAACTCAAAGGCCTGCTCCACTTTCAGATCGGGCAGACCTTCGATCTCCAAAATGCGGCCCGAGAAAATGTTCTTCTTGCCCTTTTTCTCCACCGTGAGCAAGCCGGCCTTGATGGCGTACAGCGGGATGGCGTTGACCAGGTCACGCAGGGTCACACCGTTTTGCATCTTGCCTTTGAAGCGCACCAGCACCGACTCGGGCATGTCCAGCGGCATCACGCCGGTAGCGGCCGCAAACGCCACCAGCCCCGAGCCCGCTGGGAAGCTGATGCCAATGGGGAAACGGGTGTGGCTGTCGCCGCCGGTGCCCACGGTGTCGGGCAGCAGCATGCGGTTGAGCCAGCTGTGGATCACGCCGTCGCCGGGGCGCAGCGAGATGCCGCCACGGGTGCTGATGAACTCGGGCAGCTCGTGGTGCATCTTCACATCCACCGGCTTGGGGTAGGCGGCGGTGTGGCAGAACGACTGCATCACCAAATCGGCGCTAAAGCCCAGGCAGGCCAGGTCTTTGAGCTCGTCACGGGTCATGGGGCCAGTGGTGTCTTGCGAGCCGACCGAGGTCATCTTGGGCTCGCAGTAGGTGCCGGGGCGCACGCCCTGCCCTTCGGGCAAACCGCAGGCGCGGCCCACCATTTTTTGCGCCAGGCTGAAGCCCTTTTTGGTGTCCGCCGGGTTCTGCGGCAAGCGGAACAGGGTGGACGGCGGCAGGCCCAGCGCCTCACGCGCCTTGGTGGTCAGGCCCCGGCCAATGATCAAGGGAATGCGGCCACCGGCACGCACTTCATCAAACAGCACCTCGCTCTTGACCCGGAAGCTGGCGATTTCCTTGCCGTCTTTCAGGGCCTTGCCTTCGTAGGGACGCAGCTCAACCACGTCGCCCATGTTCATCTGGCCCACATCCAGCTCGATGGGCAGCGCGCCTGCGTCTTCCATGGTGTTGTAGAAGATGGGCGCAATCTTGCTGCCCAAGCAGACGCCGCCAAAGCGCTTGTTGGGAACAAAAGGAATGTCTTCACCGGTGAACCATAGCACCGAGTTGGTGGCCGACTTGCGGCTCGAGCCGGTGCCCACCACATCACCCACGTAGGCCACCAAATTGCCGCGTGCACGCAGGTCTTCGATGAACTTAATAGGGCCGCGTTTGCCGTCTTCTTCGGGGGTGATGCCGTCGCGCTTGTTTTTGAGCATGGCCAGCGCGTGCAGCGGGATGTCCGGGCGGCTCCAGGCATCGGGTGCGGGCGAGAGGTCGTCGGTGTTGGTTTCGCCCGTCACCTTGAAGATGGACACGGTGATCGACTGGGGCACTTCAGGCCGGCTGGTAAACCACTCAGCATCGGCCCAGCTTTGCAGCACCGCTTTGGCGTGGGCATTGCCCTTGTCGGCCTTTTCCTTCACGTCATGGAACTGGTCGAACATGAGCAGGGTTTTCTTCAGGCCATCTGCCGCTTGCGCGGCCACTGCGGCATCGTCTAGCAAATCGACCAGCGGGCTGATGTTGTAGCCGCCCAGCATGGTGCCCAGCAACTCGGTGGCGCGCTGGCGGGAAATCAGGGCGCACTTTTCTGTACCGTGGGCCACCGCAGCCAGGTAGCTGGCCTTGACCTTGGCTGCATCGTCCACACCGGCGGGCACGCGGTGGGTAATCAGGTCGACGAGCGTGGCTTCTTCGCCGGCGGGGGGCGCTTTGAGTAGCTCGATGAGTTCGCCAGTTTGCTTGGCCGACAGCGGCAGCGGTGGAATGCCGAGCGCAGCGCGCTCGGCGACATGGTCACGGTAGGACTTCAACATAGATCTCTCCTGGTTCAACAAAAAAACATACAGGGTTCGCCCGCTGCGCCACTCATGCGCAAACCTCGACGACTGAGGGCACCGGGGCAAACAAGGCAACCACCTCGGCAGGCATGGTGCAGCCGGTTTGGTGGGCGCGCTCTAGCACCTGCCAAAAGTACCTGTAGCTGGCGCGGTCATGCAAGGTGCCACCCACCGCAATGGGCGCCCAATCTTGGCGCTGGGCTTCCAGAACCACCCGCGCTGCAAGCTCCACCTCGGCTTGTGCGGGGGTGAACGCGCGCAAGATGGGACGAATCTGGTCGGGGTGGATGCTCCACATGCGCGTGTAGCCCAAGGTGTTGGCGGCCAAGCGCGCGGCGCGCTCCACCGCCGCCGCATCACGAAACTCGGTGACCACGCAGTGCGATGGCACTTTGCCGTGGGCATGGCAGGCGCTGGCTATCTCGGCTTTGGCACGCACCACCAACGGGTGGTGAAACTGGTCGGGCGCTAGTGCGTGCGCCGCTGCGCCCCGGTCTGCGGCACCGCTGCCATCGAAACCACTGGCACTGCTGGCATCGAAGCCCATGGCGCTCGCCGGAATGGCGCCACCGTGGGCAGAGACAAAGTCCATCAATCCAAAACTGATGGACTCGACCCGGGGGTGGGCCGCAATCGCAAACACCTGCTGCACAGCGGCAGGCGACTCCACCAGCACATGCAGGGGAAGCATGTGGGCGGGCCCCTGGCGGCCAGGCTGGCGCGCCGCGGCGTCGATGGCGCCCACCGCTGTGTCCACATCGGCCACCGACTCCACCTTGGGAACCATCACAAAACTCAGGGCGCTGGCGGCAGTGCCAACCACTGCCTGCACATCCTGCAGAAAAGCCGCATGGTGGACCGCGTGCAAGCGTACGCCCACCCTGGGCGCGGCCGGCAGACGCTGGCTGCGTGCCGCCGCGTGGACTTGCAACGCCAGTGCAGCAACCAGTGCCGCCTGGTCGGCCTCGCCGCCAACCGGCGCACCGTCTTCGCAGTCCAGGGTGACATCGAACACGCAGGTGCCGAACTCCTGCACCATATCTGCCTGCAGCTGCAGGCTTTTTCTCATCCGCGCTTCAACGCCGCTGTAGTGGTCGCACACCGGCAGCACACCGGCACGCGCCTGGGCACCGAGAAGGACTTCGCGCGGATGTGCCACTGGCAAAGACGCAAAGAGTGGCTTACAGAAGGTGGGCCACACCCGCCTGTTCGTCTTGCAACTCCTTGAGGGTTTTGTTGATGCATTCTTGGCTGAACGCATCGACCGGCAGGCCTTCCACCACCCGGTACTCACCGCCCTCGCAGGTCACTGCAAAACCAAACATGGTGTCTTTGGGAATGCCGTACTGGCCGTCCGAGGGCACGCCCATGGTGACCCACTTGCCTTGGGTGCCCAGCGCCCAGTCGCGCATGTGGTCGATGGCGGCATTGGCAGCCGAGGCCGCAGACGACACACCGCGCGCCGCGATGATGGCCGCGCCGCGCTTGCCCACGGTGGGCAAGAAAGTGTTGGCGTTCCAGTCGTGGTCGTTGATCATGTCTTTGACGCTTTGGCCACCAACCGTTGCGAAACGGTAGTCGGCGTACATGGTGGGCGAGTGGTTGCCCCACACGGCCATTTTTTCGATCTCGGCCACCGGCTTGTTGATCTTGGAGGCCAACTGGCTGAGCGCACGGTTGTGGTCCAGGCGCAGCATGGCGGTGAAGTTCTTGCGGGGCAGGTCGGGGGCGCTCTTCATGGCGATGTAGGCGTTGGTGTTAGCGGGGTTGCCCACCACCAGCACCCGCACGTCGCGCGAAGCCACCGCGTTGAGCGCCTTGCCCTGGGCGGTGAAGATCTCGGCGTTAACGGCCAGCAGCTCGGCACGCTCCATGCCGGGGCCGCGCGGGCGCGAGCCAATCAACAGCGCATAGTCCACATCTTTGAAGGCAGCCATGGGGTCGCTGTGCGCCTCCATGCCCACCAGCAGGGGGAACGCGCAGTCTTGCAACTCCATCATCACGCCCTGCAGCGCTTGCTGGGCCTTTTCCACCGGGACCTCCAGCAGGCTCAGCACAACCGGCTGGTCCTTGCCGAGCATCTCGCCGGATGCGATACGAAACAAAATGGCATAACCAATCTGGCCAGCGGCTCCGGTGACTGCAACGCGGACGGGCTTCTTGCTCATAAAAAACTCCAGGTGGGTGAAATAAAAACCGAGGCAAGGGCGTGGGCTCACGCGGGGGCAGCGGCCTTGCCAAAACGGGTTGGAGTTTACCCTCGATAGGGCGGCAGGGTCAACTTGTCTTATGTCTTATATAAGATATGATTGAGATCGGTTTTTCACAGCCTCCCTACCCCATTCGGATGCGCCCCGGACCCGACTCAGCTTCGACCATGAACACCCAAAGCCCCGCCCGAGCCGGCACGCCAGCGCCCTCCGAATCCGGCCCGGTGGCACCCACCGGCCCCGGCCTCACCCCGGCCTTTAGCCCGCTGTACCAGCAGATCAAGTCCTTGATGCTGCAAAGTCTGCAGTCTGGCGAGTGGAAACCCAGTGCGGCCATCCCCAGTGAAATCGAGTTGGCAGCGCGTTTCAAGGTCAGCCAAGGCACGGTACGCAAAGCCATTGACGAACTGGCTGCAGAAAACCTGCTGGTGCGCCGCCAAGGCAAAGGCACCTTCGTAGCCACCCACGCCGAACAGCAAGTGCAGTACCGGTTTTTGCGACTCTTCCCCAACAGCGGCGACCTGCAAAGCGAAGGCCCGGCGCAACGGCATATCGTCGATTGCAAACGCATCCGGGCGGTGGCCGATATTGCACGGGCCCTGGAGATCCGCGCGGGTGACTCAGTGCTACAGGTACGCCGGGTGCTGGCCTTCCAGTCGGTGCCCACGATTCTGGAAGACCTGTGGTTGCCGGGCGCGCCATTCAAGGGACTGACTGCCGAGCGCCTGCGCAGCTACGGTGGTCCGATGTACGCGCTTTTTGAGACCGAATTTGGCCTGCGCATGGTACGCGCCGAAGAAAAGGTGCGCGCCGTGCTGCCCGACGAAGACCAGTGCGCATTGCTGCAGGTCGAGGCCAACGCCCCGCTGCTTAGCGTAGAGCGCACCGCCTACACCTATAACGATGTGCCTATGGAGCTGCGCCGCGGCATTTACCGCACGGACACCCACTACTACCGCAATACGCTAAATTGACGAGATCAAAATTGAAAGTGAAGCGTCAGATTGATGCAGTGCAATAGAATTTCTCCACCCTCTCGGGTCGAACTCGCAGTCGTACACATAAAAAAAGGCCAACCATGACCGACCTTGCATCCCCCGGACGCAGCAAGCGACCGGAATTTCGCAACATCCACGCACTCACCGACTTGCCAAGCTACCGGCTACCGCCGGCTGGCGTGGTGTCCATACTGCACCGCATCAGCGGCGCCATCATGTTTTTGCTGATGCCTTTCATCATCTGGATGTTTGACACCTCCATCTCCAGCGAAATCTCGTTTGCCAAATTCACCAACGTTTTTGCAGTGGGCGTAGGCGTGGTGCCGGGCTGGTGCTTCAAGCTGGTGGCGCTGGCGCTGATTTGGGCTTACCTGCACCACTTCATCGCTGGTCTGCGCCACCTCTGGATGGACATCAACCACGCGGTCAGCAAAGAGTTTGGCCGCAGCTCGGCGCTGGTGACCCTGGGACTGGGCAGCGTGCTCACGCTGGCGCTGGGGCTCAAGTTGTTTGGCGTGTACTGAACTCAGACAAACAAGGAATAAAAACCATGGCAGTGAATTACGGATCCAAGCGCATCGTTGTCGGTGCGCACTACGGCTTGCGCGACTGGCTGGCGCAGCGGGTGACCGCGGTCTTGATGGCGCTTTTCACCGTGGTGGTGCTGGCGCAGGTCATCTTCGCCAAGGGCCCCATCGGGTACGACCAATGGGCCGGCATTTTCTCCACGCAGTGGATGAAGGTTTTGACGTTCACCGTCATCGTCGCGATGCTCTACCACGTGTGGGTCGGGGTGCGCGACATCTGGATGGACTATGTGAAGTCGGCGGCCCTTCGCCTGAGTTTGCAAGTCTTTTCCATTGCGTGGCTGGTCGGCTGCGCTGGCTGGGCTATCCAGGTTCTGTGGCGCGTCTAAGCGTCCAACACACCCCACCTTCATAGGCTTCCATTCATGTCTTATTCCGTATCCAAGCGCAAATTTGATGTCGTCATCGTCGGAGCCGGTGGCTCTGGGATGCGCGCATCGCTCCAGCTTGCCCGCGCCGGGCTCAATGTCGCGGTACTTTCTAAAGTGTTCCCCACCCGCTCCCACACGGTGGCAGCACAAGGCGGCATCGGCGCCTCCTTGGGCAACATGAACGACGACAACTGGCATTACCACTTCTACGACACCGTCAAAGGCTCCGACTGGCTGGGCGACCAAGACGCCATCGAGTTCATGTGCCGCGAAGCACCCAAAGTGGTGTACGACCTGGAGCACATGGGCATGCCGTTTGACCGCAACCCAGACGGCACCATCTACCAGCGGCCCTTCGGCGGCCACACCGCCAACTACGGCGAAAAGGCCGTAGAGCGCGCCTGCGCTGCGGCCGACCGCACCGGCCACGCCATGCTGCACACGCTCTACCAACAAAACGTGGCGGCCAAAACCAGCTTCTTCGTAGAGTGGATGGCGCTTGACCTGATCCGCGACGCCGACGGCGACGTCGTGGGTGTCACCGCGCTGGAGATGGAAACCGGCGAGCTGCATGTGCTGCAGGCCAAAACCACCTTGCTGGCTACCGGCGGCGCAGGACGCATCTATGCGGCCTCGACCAATGCGTTCATCAACACCGGCGACGGCTTGGGCATGGCAGCACGGGCTGGCATACCGCTGGAAGACATGGAGTTTTGGCAGTTTCACCCGACCGGTGTGCACGGTGCTGGCGTGTTGCTAACCGAAGGCTGCCGTGGCGAAGGCGCGGTCTTGCTCAACAGCAACGGCGAGCGTTTCATGGAGCGCTATGCGCCCACCCTGAAGGACTTGGCGCCGCGCGACTTTGTATCGCGTTCGATGGACCAGGAAATCAAGGAAGGCCGTGGCTGCGGCCCCAACAAAGACCACGTGCTTCTCAAGCTGGACCACCTGGGCGTGGAAACCATCATGAAGCGCCTGCCCTCGGTGTACGAGATCGGGCATAACTTTGCTAACGTGGACATCACCCGGGAACCCATTCCCGTGGTGCCCACCATCCACTACCAAATGGGCGGCATTCCCACCAACATCAACGGCCAAGTGGTGATTCAAAACGGGGAAGTGCACAACCAGATCGTCAATGGGCTGTACGCCGTAGGCGAGTGCTCTTGCGTGAGCGTGCATGGCGCCAACCGCCTGGGTACCAACTCGCTCTTGGACCTGCTGGTGTTTGGCCGTGCCGCTGGCAACCACATCGTTCAGGTCAACAACAAAAACAAAGAGCACAAACCCCTGCCCAAAGACGCCACCGACCGCACCTTGGCGCGCTTGGCCCGGCTCGACAATGCCAACAGCGGTGAGTACGCCCAAGATGTGGCCAACGACATCCGCGCCTCCATGCAGCAGCACGCCGGTGTGTTTCGCACCCAAAAGAGCATGGATGAAGGTGTGGTCAAAATCGCCGCGCTGCGCGAACGCGTCAATGCCATCAATCTCAAAGACAAGTCCAAGGTGTTCAACACCGCGCGCATCGAGGCGCTGGAAGTGGACAACCTGATCGAAGCGGCCCAGGCCACCATCGTGTCGGCTGCGGCGCGCCACGAGAGCCGTGGTGCCCACACGGTGGACGATTACCCCGACAGCCCCGAGTTCCCCAATGGCCGCAATGACGCGCAGTGGCACAAGCACACCCTGTGGTACAGCGAGGGCAACCGCTTGAGCTACAAGCCGGTGCAGATGAAGCCTTTGACGGTGGACTCCGTGCCACTCAAAGTCCGTACCTTCTAAAGCGAGAGACCGAACATGACCCAACGCACTTTCTCCATCTACCGCTACGACCCGGACAAGGACAGCAAGCCCTACATGCAAGACATCACCGTCGAGCTCGACGGCTCGGAACGCATGCTGCTGGACGCACTGATGAAGCTCAAGGCCATCGACCCCACCATTTCTTTTCGCCGCTCCTGCCGCGAAGGCGTGTGCGGTTCGGACGCGATGAACATCAACGGCAAAAACGGCCTGGCATGCCTGACCAATATGCTCACGCTACCCGGCAAGATTGTGCTCAAGCCCCTGCCCGGCCTGCCCGTGATCCGCGACCTGATCGTCGACATGACGCAGTTCTTCAAGCAGTACAACTCGATCAAGCCCTACCTGATCAACGACACTGTGCCACCGGAAAAAGAGCGACTGCAAAGCCCGCAGGAGCGCGAAGAGCTCAACGGTTTGTACGAGTGCATTTTGTGCGCGAGCTGCTCCACCAGCTGCCCCAGCTTTTGGTGGAACCCCGACAAGTTTGTGGGCCCCGCCGGTTTGCTGCAGGCCTACCGCTTTATCGCCGACAGCCGCGACCAAGCCACCTCCGAGCGGCTCGACAACTTGGAAGATCCTTACCGGCTGTTCCGTTGCCACACCATCATGAACTGCGTCGATGTCTGCCCCAAGGGCCTGAACCCCACCAAGGCGATTGGCAAGATCAAGGAAATGATGGTGCTGCGCGCCGTGTGATGCTGGCCTTGGAATTCCTGTGATCGAGGCACTGGTCGATGAGCGAGGACTTAGCAAGCTGCGCTGGCGTTGCCGGCGCGGTTTGCTGGAGAACGACTTGTTTATCGAGCGCTTTTTCAAGCGCTTTGAGGGGCAATTGACGACCACGCAGGCCGATGCTCTGCTGGCGCTGATGGAGCTGGGTGACAACGATTTGCTGGATCTGCATTTGGGTCGCAAGTCGGTCGGTCAGGTCGATGCAAGTCTGGATCGCGAAGATGTGCGCGAAGTTTTGGCAATGTTGAGAGAACCTCTTTGAAAGGCAAAAAATGAAACTGGCGGATAACAAGGCTACTCTTTCGTTCAGCAACGGCACCCCGAGCGTGGACCTGCCGGTGTACCAGGGCAGCGTCGGTCCCGAGGTGCTCGACATCCGTAAGCTCTATGCGCAAACCGGCATGTTCACCTACGACCCGGGGTTTCTCTCCACTGCCTCGTGCCAATCGGCGATCACCTACATCGATGGTGACAAAGGCGAGTTGTTGTACCGCGGCTACCCCATCGAGCAGCTGGCAACGCAATGCGACTTCATGGAAACCTGCCACTTGCTGCTCTACGGCAATCTGCCGGACGCCGCTGGCAAAGCAGACTTCACCAAGCGCGTGACCAACCACACGATGGTCAACGAACAAATGCAGTTTTTCCTGCGCGGCTTTCGGCGCGACGCGCACCCCATGGCCATCATGACCGGGCTGGTGGGCGCGCTGTCGGCCTTCTACCACGACAGCACCGACATCAATAACCCCGAGCACCGCGAGATCTCCGCCATTCGCCTAATCGCCAAGATGCCCACCTTGGTGGCCATGGCCTACAAGTACAGCGCTGGCCAGCCCTACATGTACCCCAAGAACTCATTGAGCTACTCGGGCAACTTCTTGCGCATGATGTTCGCCACCCCGTGCGAGGATTACCACGTCAACCCGGTGATCGAGCGCGCCTTGGACCGCATCTTCATCTTGCATGCCGACCACGAGCAAAACGCGTCCACCTCCACGGTGCGGCTGTGTGGATCGTCGGGCACCAACCCGTTTGCTGCCATTGCCGCTGGCGTGGCTTGCCTGTGGGGCCCGGCGCACGGCGGTGCCAATGAGGCCTGCCTGAACATGCTCGAAGACATCCAGCGCATGGGTGGCATCGGCAAAGTGGGCGAGTTCATGAACCAGGTCAAAGACAAAAACTCCCACGTCAAGCTGATGGGCTTTGGCCACCGCGTCTACAAAAACTACGACCCCCGAGCCAAGCTCATGCAAGAAACCTGCAAAGAGGTGCTCATGGCCTTGGGCTTGGAGAACGACCCGCTGTTCAAGCTGGCCATGGCGCTGGAAAAAATCGCTTTGGAAGACGACTACTTTGTGCAGCGCAAGCTCTACCCCAATGTGGACTTCTACTCGGGCATCGTCCAACGCGCCATCGGCATCCCGGTGAGCCTGTTCACCGCCATCTTTGCCTTGGCCCGCACGGTAGGCTGGATTGCACAGCTCAACGAGATGATTGGCGATCCAGAGTACAAGATCGGCCGCCCGCGCCAGCTGTTCACCGGCTCTGCCAAGCGTGACGTGCTGCCCATCGCTCAACGCTAAGCCAGCCCAGCGCAGCAACCCGCCTGGGGCGACACAGGCGGGTTTGCTTTTTTGGGCGCATAAAATCGCAGACCGCCCAAACACTACCGGACACACAGCATGGATGCACACACACGGGGCCGCACCCTGTACGACAAGCTCTGGGACGACCACGTTGTCCACACCGAAGACGACGGAACCGCAGTTTTGTACATCGACCGCCACCTAGTGCACGAAGTCACCAGCCCCCAGGCCTTCGAAGGTTTGCGAGTGGCGGGGCGCAAAGTGTGGCGGACCAGCTCGGTGGTAGCCACCGCCGACCACAACACCCCCACCACCGGCTGGGAACGTGGCTATGACGGTATCACCGACCCCACCAGCAAAGAGCAGGTCATCACCTTGGACGCCAACATCCGGGAGTTCGGCTCGGCGGCGTACTTTCCCTTTCTGTCCAAGCGCCAAGGTATCGTGCACGTGATCGGGCCGGAGAACGGTGCCACCCTGCCGGGCATGACCGTCGTGTGTGGCGACTCCCACACCTCCACCCACGGCGCGTTTGGGGCATTGGCCCACGGCATTGGCACCAGCGAGGTGGAGCACGTTCTGGCCACCCAAACCCTGCTGGCGAAAAAGGCCAAGAACATGCTCATCCAGGTGGAGGGCGTGCTGCAAAAAGGCTGCTCGGCCAAAGACATCGTGCTGGCCATCATTGGGAAGATTGGCACCGCAGGCGGGACCGGTTACACCATCGAGTTTGGCGGTTCGACCGTCCGTGCCTTGAGCATGGAAGGCCGCATGACGGTGTGCAACATGGCCATCGAAGCCGGTGCGCGTGCAGGTTTGGTGGCGGTGGATGACAAGACCGTCGACTACATCAAGGGCCGCCCCCTCGCGCCCGGCCATGCGCTGGGTCCAGGTACTGCCCCGGCCGACGTGGAGTGGGAGCAAGCGGTGGCCAACTGGCGCACCTTGTTCTCCGACCCCGATGCCCATTTCGATGCGGTGGTCGAGTTACAGGCTGAACAGATTGCGCCGCAAGTGACCTGGGGCACCTCACCCGAGATGGTGCTGGGCATTGACGGCAGCGTGCCCGACCCGGACAAGGAGCGCGATGCCAATAAGCGCGGCGCCATTGAGCGCGCTTTGACGTACATGGGCTTGCAACCGGGCAAGGCGCTGAACGACATCTTTGTCGACAAGGTGTTCATTGGCTCTTGCACCAACAGCCGCATCGAGGACATGCGCGAAGCGGCAGCAGTGGTCAAGACATTGGGGCAGCGTGTGGCCAAAAACATCAAGCTCGCGATGGTGGTGCCAGGCTCCGGGCTGGTCAAAGAGCAGGCCGAGCGCGAAGGTTTGCACGAGATTTTTAAAGCGGCGGGCTTCGAGTGGCGCGAGCCCGGTTGCTCCATGTGCCTGGCCATGAACGCCGACCGGCTCGAACCCGGTGAGCGCTGCGCATCGACCAGCAACCGCAACTTTGAGGGCCGCCAAGGCGCCGGTGGACGCACCCACTTGGTGAGCCCCGCCATGGCCGCGGCCGCCGCAGTGCATGGCCATTTCGTCGATGTGCGCAAGTTCAGTTAGGTAACGCTATGAAATCCTTTACCCAACACACCGGTATCGTGGCCCCGATGGACCGCGAGAACGTGGACACCGACGCCATCATCCCCAAGCAGTTTCTCAAGTCCATCCGCAAGACGGGCTTCGGTGAGAACCTGTTCGACGAGTGGCGTTATTTGGACGCGGGCTACCCGGGGCAGGACCCCAACAGCCGTCGCCCTAACCCCGACTTTGTGCTCAACCAGCCGCGCTACCAAGGTGCCTCGGTGCTGCTGGCGCGCAAGAACTTTGGGTGCGGCTCCTCACGCGAACACGCGCCTTGGGCGCTGGACCAGTACGGCTTTCGCGCCATCATTGCGCCCAGCTATGCAGACATTTTTTTCAATAACAGCTTCAAGAACGGCTTGCTGCCCATCGTGCTCAGCGAAACGCAGGTGGACCAGTTGTTCAACGATGCGCTGGCATTCGTGGGCTACCAGCTCACCATCGACTTGGAGCGGCAAGTCATCGTCAAGCCCCAGGGTGACGCCATTGCCTTTGAGGTGGAAGCGTTTCGGAAATACTGCCTCATCAACGGCCTGGACGACATCGGCCTGACGCTGCGGCACGCCGACAAGATACGGGCCTTTGAGTCACAGCGGCTGGCCCAAAGGCCTTGGCTGGCGCGCACCCTGCAGACCTGAACACGGACACCTCACCCTCTCACCCACAGCAACCCATTATGAAAATCGCAGTCCTACCTGGTGACGGCATCGGAACCGAAATCGTGGCCGAGGCCGTCAAGGTGCTTAAGGCCTTGTCCTTGCCCCTGGCGATGGAGACCGCGCTGGTTGGTGGTGCCGCCTACGAGGTGCATGGCCACCCGTTGCCACCGGCCACGCTGGACTTGGCCAAAGACTCGGATGCAGTGCTGTTCGGCGCAGTCGGCGACTGGAAGTACGACACCCTGGAGCGCTCCCTTCGGCCAGAGCAAGCCATCTTGGGTTTGCGAAAAAACCTCGGCCTGTTTGCCAACTTTCGCCCAGCCATTTGCTACCCGCAACTGGTGTCTGCGTCCAGCCTCAAGCCGGAGTTGGTGGCTGGCTTGGACATTCTCATCATCCGCGAGCTCACCGGCGACATTTACTTCGGCCAACCCCGTGGCAGGCGCACTGCTGTGGATGGGCACTTTCCTGGCGCCGAGGAAGCGTTTGACACCATGCGCTACAGCCGCCCGGAGATTGAGCGCATTGCCCATTTCGCGTTTACTGCCGCCCGCAAGCGCAACAAAAAAGTGACCAGCGTTGACAAAGCCAATGTGCTGGAAACCTTCCAGTTCTGGAAGGACGTGGTCACCGAGGTGGGTCTGCAGTACCCGGATGTGGAGTTGCAGCACATGTACGTGGACAACGCCGCCATGCAGTTGGTCAAAGCGCCCAAGTCCTTTGACGTGGTGGTCACCGGCAATATGTTTGGCGACATCCTGTCCGACGAAGCCTCGATGTTGACCGGCTCCATCGGCATGCTGCCCTCGGCCAGCCTGAACGCCAGCAACCAAGGGCTGTACGAACCCAGCCACGGCAGCGCACCCGACATCGCCGGAAAAGGCATTGCCAACCCACTGGCAACCATACTGAGTGCTGCCATGATGCTGCGCTTTAGCCTCAACCAGGAAGCTGCGGCGCTGCGCATCGAAGCGGCAGTGGCGCGGGTCCTTGAACAGGGCTTGCGCACCGCCGATATCTACAGCGCGGGGTGCACCCGGGTGTCCACAGCGCAAATGGGCGACGCGGTTGTCAAGGCCCTGTAATCTTGCCGCTTAGAATCCAAGCCATGCAATCACACGCCCCAGCCACCCCAGCCCGCCGCGCGGATGCGGCCGTGGGTGCGCGCGGATGCGTGCCGGTGGCGTCTGTCGCCACCACCAAGAAAACCATTACCGGCTAACGCAGCCCGGTTCGTCGCGCCCACCCGGCAGACGAGCCGGGCAGATTCAAATCGTATCGATCCAACATCTGAAAGGGCAAAGCAATGAAAGTAGGCAATCGTGTAGGTTTGGTGGGCTGGCGCGGCATGGTCGGCTCGGTGCTGATGGACCGCATGCAAGAAGAAGGCGACTTCGCGCTCATCGAGCCCGTGTTCTTCTCCACCTCTGATGCCGGTGGCAAGGCCCCGGCAATGGCCAAAAACGAGACCACCTTGCGCGATGCCTTGGATGTCGACGCGCTGCGGAGCTGCGACATCATCATCAGCGCCCAAGGTGGCGACTACACCACCGAGGTCTTCCCCAAGCTGCGCGCCGCCGGCTGGTCAGGCCACTGGATCGATGCCGCCTCCACCCTGCGCATGCAGGACGACGCCATCATCATCCTCGACCCGGTGAACCTGCCCGTCATCCAAAACGCCTTGTCCAAGGGCGGCAAGAACTGGGTGGGCGGAAACTGCACCGTGAGCTGCATGCTCATGGGCGTGGGCGCGCTCTACAAAGCCGGCTTAGTGGAATGGATGAGCACCCAGACCTACCAAGCAGCCTCGGGCGGCGGAGCGCAGCACATGCGTGAATTGCTGACCCAGTACGGCAGTTTGTACGGCGAGGTCCAGGCCATGCTGGCCGACCCCAAGAGCGCCATTCTGGAGATCGACCGCAAAGTCATCGGCAAGCAACGTAGCCTGAGCGCCTCGGAGACCGCGCATTTTGGGGTGCCCTTGGGTGGTTCGCTGATTCCCTGGATTGACAAGGATCTGGGAAACGGCATGTCCAAAGAAGAGTGGAAAGGCATGGCAGAGGCCAACAAAATCCTCGGTCAGGGACCCGCTTTCGGTCGCCCCGAGACTCCAGTCGACGGCTTTTGTGTCCGGGTGGGGGCAATGCGTTGCCACAGCCAAGCGCTGACATTCAAACTCAAGCAAGACGTCCCATTGACCGATATAGAGGCCATGATTGCTGCTGACAACGAATGGGTCAGAGTGGTGCCGAACACCCGCGAGGCAACTCTGCGCGATCTGACGCCAGTTGCCGTCACAGGGACGATGACCATCCCGGTAGGCCGCATCCGCAAGCTGGCGATGGGGCCAGAGTACTTAGGTGCGTTTACCATCGGCGATCAGTTGCTATGGGGCGCTGCCGAGCCCTTGCGCCGGATGCTGAGAATATTGTTGGATTCGTAAGCGCTGCAGCCGGTGCTGCAGGGCCCTCTCCAGGCACCCAGCGTCTGGCTTGTCAGTGCTGGGCAATGGTGTTATGGTGTTTTTTTTGTTTTTGCGTCAGGGCTAGCGGTGCCGGGTGTGCACCGAACAGGCGATCTGCTGACCACCGGAGGCTATAGCTTTGACTCTTCAGTTACACCGTTGGCATAAAACGGCCCTGGTTGCGTTAGCGGTTTGCGCGGCGTTCGTTGCTGCAACCGAAGCCCACGCTCTTTCTTTAGGGCGCATTGCGATTCAGTCAGCCATCGGGGAGCCGCTTCGCGCTGAAATTGAAGTTTCAGACTTGGGTGCCGACGATGCTGCAACGCTTCGAGCCAACGTCGCCTCACAAAATGCTTTCGCTGCAGCGGGACTTGATTACAACGCCTTGATGTCAGGCGTGCGGGCGAACTTGGTGCAGCGCGCCGATGGGCGCTCTTTTATCCTGATCACGAGCGAGCGCGCCGTCACTGACCCCTTCCTGGATCTGCTGTTGGAAGCCAGTTGGTCTGCCGGGCGGGTGGTGCGCTACTACACCTTGTTGCTCGATCCACCTTCTCTTAGAGCAGCGGCGCCGGTGTTGCCAAAAACTGCACCGGCCGTCACGCCACCTGCTGCTAACCCCACGCCCACGCCCACACCGGCTTCCGCAGCCCCGCGTGTGGCTGGCGCGCAGTCTTCTAACGCCGCACGCGCTGGCCAAGTCACGGTGAAAGCTGGCGACTCAGCGGGCCGTATCGCAATGCAGTCCAAGCCCGCCGATGTGACAAGGGACCAAATGCTGGTCGCGCTAGTGCAGGCCAATCCGGAAGCATTTATTGACAACAACGTCAACAGGCTGCTGGCAGGCTCGGTTTTAAATCTACCCAACGATGCACAGGCACGGGCTGTGCCCCCAGAGCAGGCCAGCCAAATCATCCTTGCGCAAAGTCGGGAGTTCGACGCATTTCGCCGTGACTTGGCAGGCCAGGCACCAGAGGCCAACGTCAAGGCCGCCAGCCGCGAGGCTGGTGGCAAAGTGGAGGCAGTAAATCAAAACCCCGCTGCGTCGACCGGCACTCCCGATCGGCTCACACTCTCCAAAGCGGCCATAGCAAAAGCGGCCCAAGGCGTGGACTTGGCCAAGGAGCTGGCAGATAAGGAGGCCGCCGCACGTGCTGCCGAATTGGAGCGCAACGTCGATGATCTCAAGAAGCTTTCTACGGTATCGGCTGGTACCGCACCCCCGCCTGTCAGTGTTGCGGCCAGCGCACCAGCGCAGGTGACCTCCCAAGCCGCTGCCGCCGTAACAGTTGAAAGCGCTGCGACGGCGCCCGCCCCTGCGGCTGCGCCAACCAAGGCCCGGGGCATCCTCGACGAGATGCTGGCGGACCCTTGGGTGCCCGGCGCGTTGGTGGGCCTGGTCACCGTTTTGGTCGGGGTCGGCCTGTACATGCAGGCGAGCCGCAGGCGGCGCACCACACCGTTGGACCACGTCGAGCAAAGTCCCCAGGCACCCCTTGCACCTATGGTCCATCGAGAAGAAGAGGCAGCTCCCGACAACGTTCCTGAAAGCGCTGCAAGCGCGCTGCCACCCAGCGCCAGTCCACTCGATCCCGTAGACGAGGTAGATCCGATTGCAGAGGCAGAGGTGTACCTGGCCTATGGACGCGATTTACAGGCACAGGAAATACTGAAGCAGGCACTGCGCGACCAACCGCAGCGCCTAGCCATTCACATGAAGCTGCTTGAAATCCTGTGCAAGCGGCGCGACGTCAGTGGCTTTCATTCTCGGGCCCTGCAGGTTCTCCAGCTGAGCGGTGTAGGGACCCTGGAGTGGTCCAACGCTTGCGAAATGGGCCGCTCCATCGACCCGGAAAACCCGCTCTACCACGCGCCTGGAGCTGCGCCTGCCGCCATTGTTGCCGCGCAGCCCGAACCTGAACCCGCACCTGAATCCGCACGCGCACCCCAAGTGGAGCCGGTCCAAACGACTGCCCCTGTGGTTGAACAGCGTATCGAACCAGCCAGCCCGAGTGCGACGACAGAACCTGAGAAAGACCCCTATCTGGACTTTGACCTCAACCTGGACCTGGAAGAGCCAGCGACCACCAAACCAGCTGAAACTGTCACCCCTCCTGTGCCCGACCAGCAGCCAGGTCTGATCGCACCCAGCCTAAACACTGCGCCAAGCGAGCCAACCCTGCCCAGTGCGCCACCAGCGCCAGCGCCAGCGCCAGTGCCAGTGCCAGTACCCCATGTAGCACCGCAAGACACACAGGCACGCGCAGCAGATGGTTCGGAAGAAGACGGCATGCTGGAGTTTGACTTGGGGTCCTTGGACTTGGACGTCGCCCCCAACTCCAGTAACCCGTCTGGCGATAGCGAAGACCCCCTTGAAACCAAGCTGGCGCTGGCCGAAGAGTTCTTGTCCATCGGGGACTCTGATGGCGCCCGTGCCCTGATTGACGAGGTGCTGGCCGAGTCCTCCGGCGCGCTCAAGGCCAAGGCCGAACGCGCACGGGCCACACTGAGCTGAACCGCCGGCCCGCGCCGGCTGTTCAACGCATGACGCACGCGCAATGAGAGTGGCACTCGGCCTGAGTTACAACGGCCAGAACTACCAGGGTTGGCAAAGTCAGGCCTCGGGCCTGACCGTGCAAGACCGGCTTGAGCTGGCGCTGGGAAGTTTCACCGACCAAAAGATCTCCACCGTCTGCGCTGGCCGCACCGATGCCGGTGTACACGCGCTGATGCAAGTCGTGCACTTTGACACCACGCGGGACCGAACGCCCTATGCGTGGATTCGTGGAACCAACGCCAACCTGCCCCGCGACATCGCGGTCCAGTGGGCCATGCCCACCAGGGACGGCTTTCACTGCCGGGCCTGCGCCACCAGCCGACGCTACGCTTACGTGTTGCTGGAGTCGCCGATTCGCCCCAGCGTTGAAATCGGACGGGTGGGCTGGACCTTTCGACCCTTAGACCCTGACGCCTTGCGGGCCGCCGCTGATGTGCTGCTGGGCGAGCACGATTTCAGTTCCTTTCGGGCCTCGCAATGCCAGGCCTTAAGCCCAGTCAAGAAGATGCTGGCCATCGATCTGGCCAAACGCGGCGCGTACTGGCGTATCGAGTTCGAGGCCAATGCGTTTTTGCACCACATGATCCGCAACATCATGGGCTGCCTGGTCCAAATCGGCCAAGGGGCCAAGCCAGTGTCGTGGATGGCCGAGGTACTGGCGGCGCGCGATCGCAAAGCTGCTGCCCCCACCTTCTCACCCGATGGCTTGTACTTTTTGGGGCCGCGCTACGAGCCGCAGTGGGGCATGCCGGAGCGCACACCAGCGTACGATGGCCTGCCTTGAACCCGTAGACACACCATGACAAGAACCCGCATCAAAATCTGTGGACTCACCCGCGAGAGCGATCTGGACGCCGCCGTAGCCGCCGGTGCCGACGCCATCGGCTTTGTGCTCTATGCCAAAAGTCCACGCTGTGTCAGCCCCGCGCGTGCTGGCGAACTCGCCCGCCGCCTGCCAGCTTTTGTCACTCCGGTGCTGCTGTGTGTGAATTTCAGTGTGGCCGAGGTCACCGCCGCCTGCGCCCTGGTGCCCGGTGCCACCTTGCAGTTCCATGGAGACGAAACAGCCGCGCAATGCGAGGCCGCTGCCCGTGCCGCAAGCCGCCCTTATCTGCGGGCCGCGCGCATTCCCTTGGGGGCGGAGGCTCCCCAGTTCGACCTCATAGAATATGCGCAACGATTTCCAAACGCCCAAGCCCTATTGCTCGATGCGCACGTCGAGGGTTATGGCGGCGGCGGCAAGGTGTTCAATTGGTCACTGCTTCCTCCAAGCGTCAACGCTCACCTCGTCTTGAGTGGTGGACTCGACTCTGCAAACGTGGGCGACGGTATCGCCCAGATCCGGCCGCGCTGTAAATCGCTGGCCGTCGATGTCAGCTCGGGGGTCGAAGCGGTGGACGCCAGCGGCAACCCCCGCAGGGGCATCAAAGACCCCAAAAAAATCAACCAGTTCGTCGCTGCCGTTCGAGCAGCCGACCAACGCCTTGCAGGAACCTGAACCATGTACGCTTACCAGCAACCCGATGTCAGCGGCCACTTTGGCCGCTACGGCGGCAGCTTCGTCTCTGAGACGCTGACGCATGCCATCAACGAACTCAAAGATGCCTACGCCAAGTACCAGCACGACCCCGCCTTTCTGGCCGAGTTCCAATCCGAACTGGCGCACTTTGTAGGCCGCCCCTCCCCCGTGTACCACGCAGCGCGCATGAGCCGCGAGATGGGTGGGGCGCAAATCTTCCTCAAGCGCGAGGACCTCAACCACACCGGCGCGCACAAGATAAACAACACCATCGGCCAGGCGATGCTGGCCAAGCGCATGGGCAAGCCGCGCGTGATCGCCGAGACCGGCGCGGGCCAGCACGGCGTGGCGACCGCCACGATCTGCGCCCGCTACGGACTGGAATGCGTGGTCTACATGGGCAGCGAAGACGTCAAGCGCCAAAGCCCCAATGTGTACCGCATGAAGCTGCTGGGTGCCACAGTGGTGCCGGTTGAATCGGGCAGCCGCACCCTCAAAGATGCGTTGAACGAAGCCATGCGCGACTGGGTTGCCAATGTGGACAACACTTTCTACATCATTGGTACCGTCGCCGGACCGCACCCCTACCCCATGATGGTGCGGGACTTCCAAAGCGTCATTGGCAACGAGTGCCTGATGCAAATGCCCGAGATGCTGGCCATGGCAGGTGTTAAGCACAGCCAGCCCGACGCGGTGATCGCCTGTGTGGGCGGCGGCTCCAATGCCATGGGCATTTTTTACCCCTACATCCAGCACGATGCCACCCGGTTGATCGGCGTGGAAGCCGCCGGCGAAGGCATGGACAGCGGCAAACACTCGGCCTCCATCCAGCGCGGTAGCCCCGGAGTGCTGCATGGCAACCGTACCTATGTGCTGCAAGATGACAACGGCCAGGTCACCGAAACCCACAGCATCAGCGCCGGCCTGGATTACCCTGGGGTCGGACCAGAGCACGCGTTCTTGCACGACATCGGCCGCGCCGAGTACGTGGGCGTGACCGACGCGCAGGCGCTGGATGCGTTTCACTACCTGTGCCGCACCGAAGGCATCATCCCGGCGCTGGAGTCCAGCCATGCCGTGGCCCACGCGATGCAACTGGCCAAGACGATGCGGCCTGACCAGTCGATACTGGTGAACCTGTCCGGCCGGGGTGACAAAGACATAGGCACAGTGGCCGACCTAAGCAACGGTGACTTCTTTTGCCGCCCCAGCTGCCAAGGCCAGTCGGTCAAGGGTGGCGTGGTGCTGGAGCGTCCCATCACGTTGGTTGACAGCATCACAGCCCACACCGCCGCGGGAGCCAAGGCATGAGCCGTATCACAGCCACACTGGAGCGCTTGCACAGCCAGCAACGCAAGGCCCTGATCCCGTACGTCACCGCCGGCTATCCGTTTGCCGATGTCACGCCCGAACTGATGCACGCGATGGTGACCGGCGGCGCGGACATCATCGAACTCGGCGTGCCGTTTTCGGACCCCAGCGCCGACGGTCCGGTCATCCAGCGCGCCGGGGACAGGGCGCTGGCCTTTGGCATTGGCCTGGCCCAGGTGCTGGACATGGTGCGCAGTTTTCGCAAGGAAGATACCGCCACGCCCGTGGTGCTGATGGGTTATGCCAACCCGGTGGAACGCTACGACCAGAAACACGCCGCGCCGAATGTGCAAAGCGCCTTCGTGCGCGACGCAGCCGCAGCGGGCGTGGACGGCGTGCTCATCGTGGACTATCCACCTGAGGAGTGCGAAGCGTTTGCAAGCAACCTGCGCGCGCACGGACTGGATTTGATTTTTTTGCTGGCCCCCACCAGCACCGACGCGCGCATGGCGCAGATCGCCAAGGTCGCCAGCGGCTATGTGTACTACGTGTCCCTCAAAGGCGTCACCGGCTCGGGGGCGCTGGACACCGCCTCGGTCGAGGCCATGCTGCCGCGCATTCGGGCGCACATCCGCGTGCCTGTGGGCGTGGGCTTTGGCATCCGCGACGCGGCAACTGCCAATACCATCGCCAAGGTATCAGATGCAGTAGTGATCGGCAGCAAAATCATCCAGTTGCTGGAGCATCAGCCGCGCGACATGGTGGCTGGCACTGCGCGCGACTTCCTGCAAGAAATTCGCACCGCGCTGGACTCATAATCACGCCAATACTGCACCGCACGCCTGGAGAACACCTATGAGCTGGCTTGAGAAACTGCTGCCACCGAAGATTCAGCACACCGACCCGACCGAGCGCCGCAGCGTGCCAGAGGGTCTGTGGATTAAGTGCCCAAGCTGCGAGGCGGTGCTTTACAAAACCGACCTCGAGCAAAACCAAAACGTGTGTCCCGGCTGCGGCCACCACCACCGCATTGGAGCGCGCGCGCGGCTCGACGTGTTTTTGGACAACGAAGGTCGCTTTGAAATCGGGCAAGAGGTGCTGCCGGTGGATGCTCTGAAGTTCAAGGACAGCCGCAAGTACCCTGATCGCCTCAAAGAGGCCTTGGAGAACACCGGCGAGACCGACGCCTTGGTGGTCATGGGCGGTGCAGTGCATGGCATCAGCCTGGTGGCAGCATGCTTTGAGTTTGAATTCATGGGCGGCAGTATGGGCTCGGTGGTGGGCGAGCGTTTTGTGCGTGGCGTGGAAGCTGCAGTCGAGCAAAAAGTGCCCTTTGTCTGCTTTACCGCCACCGGCGGGGCGCGGATGCAAGAAGGACTCTTGAGTCTGATGCAAATGGCGAAAACCAACGCAGCCCTGACCCGTCTTGCAAAAAAACGCTTGCCCTACGTCAGCGTGCTAACCGATCCGACCATGGGCGGTGTGAGTGCAGGTTTTGCATTTTTGGGGGACATCGTCATTGCCGAACCCAAGGCGCTCATCGGCTTTGCCGGCCCCCGCGTGATCGAGTCGACCGTGCGCGTGACCTTGCCCGAAGGTTTTCAGCGCGCCGAGTTTTTGCAAACCAAAGGCGCGATTGACTTCATCAGCGACCGGCGCGATCTGCGCAAAACCATCGCCGAGGCGCTGGCGATGCTGCAGCGCCAACCGGCCGACGCGGTGCTTTAAAGCGCAGCAAGCACGTGGGCCTGGAGCCCGCCCAACAAAATCGTCGCCACCTGCAACATCAAAAGCAGCACCAAAGGCGACAGGTCAATCCCGCCCAAACGCGGCACCGCACTGCGAATGACGGTCAGCGGCGGTGCGACCAAACGCTCGAGCAAGTCCGAGAGGTGCGAGCTGGTCTGCACCCAGGACAGCACCGCGTACACGATGACCAGACCCGAGAAGCCCGATATCACCGTGCGCAGCACCCCAAAAACCGCCATCACCGCGATCGACAGCGCATTCGTGTCCGCACCTGTCATCAGCCACAGCAGCGCATAGAGCGCGGTCTGCGCCAACCAAGCCGCCACCAAACTGGCGGTGTCCCAGCGGCCCAGTGCGGGCAGCACCCGGCGCAGTGGCAGCACCAGCCAGTCGGTGCTGGCGAAGATGAAGGGACCCATGGGGTTGCCCGACCGTGCCGACGTCGGAATGCGCTGGTGTTGCATATACAAACGCAGCATGCACACGCCGGTAAGGATGCCAGCAGCCACTTCTAGCAGCAGGGAAACGATTTGGTAGAGCATGGTGCCGAGGATAAAGTCTGGCCGGATGATAGCGGCAGCGTCCCTCTTAGAATTGGGGCTTACGGGCAGGCTGTTTTCAGGTTTGCTCCACCTCCGGACCCGAGCTCCCTGGACCCAACACCGCATGTCTGAACCCACCCACCCCGCAGCGCCTGCAGCAGCCCCCGCTGACGAAAACCAATTGGTGCAGGAGCGCCGTGAAAAACTCAAGGCGCTGCGCCAGCAGCAGGCCGCTGGCGGCGCGGTGGCCTTCCCCAACGACTACCAGCCTAGCCACACCGCCGAGCAGTTGTTCGCGCAATTCGACTCACACGCCACCGAGATTTTGGCTGGCATGGGCGCCACCGCCAAAGTGGCCGGCCGCATGATGCTCAAGCGCGTCATGGGCAAGGCCAGCTTTTGCACCTTGCAAGATGCGTCCTTCGGCAGCAGCGGTGGGCGCATCCAGATTTACGTCAAGGGCGAAGACATCGGTGCCGAGCTGTATGCCGCGTTCAAGCATTGGGACCTGGGCGACATCGTGGCCGCTGAGGGCACCGTGTTCAAAACGAAGACAGGCGAGCTGTCCATCCATGCCACGCGCGTGCGCTTACTTACCAAGAGCCTACGGCCCATGCCTGACAAGTTCCATGGCATTCACGACCAGGAGGTGAAGTACCGCCAGCGCTACATCGACTTGATGACCGACGAGGCCTCGCGCAAGCGCTTTGTGGCGCGCAGCAAGGCAGTCAGTGGCATCCGCGAATTCATGGTGCAGCACGGCTTTTTGGAGGTGGAAACCCCCATGCTCCACCCGATTCCCGGCGGCGCCAATGCCCGGCCCTTCACCACCCACCACAACGCGCTGGACCAGCAGATGTTCCTGCGGATTGCGCCCGAGTTGTACCTCAAGCGCCTGATCGTCGGCGGCTTCGACCGCGTATTCGAGATCAACCGCAACTTCCGCAACGAAGGGATCTCGGTGCGCCACAACCCCGAGTTCACCATGATGGAGTTCTACGCGGCGTACTGGAACTACCAAGACCTGATGACCTTCACCGAGCAACTGGTGCGCGATGCCGCCATCAAGGCCGGTGGTTCGCTGCATTTGACCTATGGCGGCAAGCCCGTCGACCTGTCCCAGCCCTTTGAGCGCCTCACCATCGTTGAGGCCATCCAAAAGTACACCGAGGCCGGCGAGCAGGTGTTCAGCACCGAGTGGCTGGTCCAAGCGCTACGCAAGCTCGGGCTCACCGAGGCCAAACATCAACTCTCCACCCGCAGTCTGGCAGCACTGCAAGTGCTGTACTTCGAGGAAACGGTGGAAGAAAAGCTGTGGCAGCCCACCTTCATCTGCGAGCATCCGGTAGAGATTTCGCCATTGGCCCGCGAAAGCGACACGAAGCCGGGGGTCACCGAGCGTTTTGAGCTCTACATCACCGGCCGCGAGTTCGGCAACGGCTTTAGCGAACTCAATGACGCCGAAGACCAGGCCGCGCGATTTCATGCCCAGGTGGCCGCCAAAGACAACGGCGACGATGAAGCGATGTACTACGACCACGATTTTGTGCGTGCCCTGGAGTACGGCATGCCGCCCACCGGCGGCTGTGGCATTGGTATCGACCGGCTGATGATGCTGCTTACCGACAGCGCCAGCATCCGCGACGTGATCCTATTCCCTGCCCTGCGCCGCGAAGCCTGAGCGCATGCGCAACGAGTCCGCCCGGGGCATTGCCTATCTGTGCCTGGGCGTATTCGTTTTCTCCCTGCAAGACGCCATCATCAAGCAGGTCAGCGGTTCCTATGCGCTGACCCAAGTGGTGTTTATTCGGTCCTGTGTCGGCGTGCCCATTTTGCTGGCGCTGGCGCTGCGGGAGGTCGGCTGGCGCGCATTGGTGGCGACCCAACCCGGTGCACTGGTGCTGCGGGCCACCATCATGTTGGGCGCCTACACCGCCTACTACATGGCGTTTCCCGCTTTGCCGCTGGCCGATGCGGTGGCGCTGTACTTCACCGTGCCCCTGTTCTTAACCGCCCTAGCCAGTCCGGTGCTGGGCGAACGCGTGGGCTGGAAGGTGTGGGCGGCGGTGGTGCTCGGCTTTGGCGGCGTACTGATCATGCTGCAACCCGGCAGTGGGCTGTTTGAGCCAGCAGCGCTTTTGTCGCTGTTGGCGGCTGCCTTGTACGGCGTGTCGATGTTGATGGCGCGCAAGATGGGCGTCAGCCTGGTGGCCTCGGTGATGGCTTTCTACCAAAACCTGGTGTTCCTGATCGGCGCAGGCGCCGCAGCGGTGGCCTTGTCGCTGCTGGGCGTCACATCGGCGCACCACCCGAGTCTGCAATTTCTGGTTCGACCGTGGACGCTGCCCAGCTTGGCTGACGGACTGCTCATCGGGGCCTGCGGCGTGGTCGCTGCGGTGGGAACTTTGTTCCTGACCAATGCCTACCGGGTCGCCAAGACCAGCGTCGTTACCCCCTTTGAATACACCGGTATCCTGTGGGCGCCGCTGTGGGGCTTTCTCTTTTTTGCCGAGGTGCCCAAACTCACCACCTTTGCCGGTGCCGCCACCATCGCCATTGCGGGCCTGGTGGCCATGCGGGTGGCCAAGCATTGACGCAGCACCCCATGCAAAGCCCCTCCCCCACTCTGACCTACCTGCAGGGCTACCCGCAAGACACCGTCCACCAAGTGCAGAGCATGGTGGCCGCGAACCGTACCAGTGACTGGCTGCTGGGCAAATACCCACAAGCCCACGGCGTTCGGACCGACCGCGCCTTGTACCAGCATTTGCAGGCTATCAAGGCCGAGTTCATGCAAGGCGGCGACGTGGTCAGCAAAGTGGTTTATGACAGCAAGCTGCATGTCGTGCACAACGCGCTGGGAACGCACACCACGGTGTCGCGGGTGCAAGGCGGGCGGCTCAAGGCCAAGCGCGAGATCCGCATTGCGTCGCTGTTCAAGGACACGCCCGCCGAGTTTTTGCGCATGATCGCGGTGCACGAGCTGGCCCACCTGCGCGAGCGCAACCATGACAAAGCGTTCTACCAACTTTGCACCCACATGGAGCCGCACTACCACCAGCTAGAGTTTGAGGTGCGCGTCTATCTGACACACCTTGAGGCCACAGGGCAGCGGCTGTGGGCCGCGTAGCGCGGTTGGCAACGCTGCCGTCCATTCACCGCTTCTTTTTTGCAAAGGACCTCCCCATGGCACGCCACAGCATCTGGGCCAACAAGGTCGCTACACTGGTACACAGCGGCAACACCGCTGGAGCACTAGCGCAAATCAAGGTCGCTCCGACCGTCAAGGACGTGCAGCAATTGCGCGCGCTGCTAGCCGAGTCCAAGCCGCCGCACAAGCTGCTTGACGAAGCCTGTGTTGACCAAATTGCCGCGCTCTCCGCTCCGCGCCTGCACCGCTCGCCCTGACACCAAGGCGTCGGTG
This sequence comes from Rhodoferax sp., assembly GCF_044236835.1. GTDB lineage: Bacteria > Pseudomonadota > Gammaproteobacteria > Burkholderiales > Burkholderiaceae_C > Allorhodoferax. The sequence continues at coordinate 75,156 of NZ_JBIIGC010000002.1, read as the reverse complement.
CCAAGGCTTTGCACGCTGCGGGCCGCGCTGCGTCAGGCAATCCAATCGAGCGCGTGCATGTAGTCGGGGTGCACCATCAGGTCGTCCCAGGGCAGCGCTTCACACTGGGGCAGCAAGGCCTGACGGCGTGCCTCGCTGGCCTCGCTGGCGGACCACTGGCCTTTGAGGTGCGCTTCGGTAAGGCCCTGGATGAGTGTGTCAACCGCGGTACCCGCGCCTTCGCACTCGGGTGTGGACTGGTTGCACAAGAGCACCATATCGCAACCCGCGTTGAGCGCCACCAGCGCCGCCTCGGTGTAACTCACCTGCCGTCCGTCAATCAGGCGGGCTCCGGCCATGGACAGATCGTCGCTAAAGATCGCACCGTTGAAACCCAGTTGGCCGCGCAAAATCTCCCCCAACCACTTTGGCGAAAAACCCGCAGGGCGGGAGTCGACCTTGGGGTAGATGACATGCGCTGGCATGACGCTGCGCAACACGGTGCTAAGCCATCGATAAGGCGCCGAGTCGTCCGCCAAAATGGCTTTGAGGCTGCGGCGGTCCACCGGGATCTCGGTGTGCGAATCGGCGCGCACGAAACCGTGGCCGGGAAAATGCTTTCCGCAATTGGCCATGCCGCTTTGCAAGAGGCCGTGCACCAGGCTCTTGGCCAGCAAACTCACCAAGCGCGGGTCGCGCGCAAAGGCCCGGTCCCCGATCACGCCACTCTCGCCGTAGTCCAGGTCCAGCACCGGCGTGAAGCTCAGGTCCACGCCGCAGGCACGCAGTTCGGCGCCCAGTACATAGCCGCAGGCGGTGGCGGCGTTCGCGGCGTCCAGAGGTCCGGACTTTTTGCCGAGCTTGGGGCTCAGCATCCACATCTCGCCCAAGGCGCGCATGGGCGGCAAGTGGGTGAATCCGTCGGTCTTGAAGCGTTGCACCCGACCACCTTCGTGGTCCACGCAAATCAGCAAGTCGGAGCGAATCCGTTTGATGCTCTGGCACAGCGCGCTGAGCTGGGCACGGTTCTGCCAGTTGCGCGCAAACAGGATCAGGCCACCAACCAGGGGGTGCTTAAGCCGTGTGCGGTCCACTTTGCTCAGCGTGGTTGCGGCAATATCAATGATCAAGGGCGCATGGAAGGTCATATGGCAAAGGAGGGCTTAGGTGTCGCTGGCGACTTCCACCACACAAAAGCTGGCGGCGTAGTCGGTCTCGTCGGTCACGGTGATGTGGGTCGTCAGGTGGCGTTGCGCACACCAGTCTTTGAGGGCGCCATGCAGCACCAGCACCGGCTTGCCACTGGGCTGGTTGGCAACTTCGCACAGCTTCCAGGTCATGGGCATGCGCATGCCCAGCCCGATGGCTTTGCTGAATGACTCTTTGGCGCTAAAGCGCGTGGCCAGGTAGCGCACGCCGCGCTCGGGCCAACGGGCACTGCGCGCTTTCCAGGTCTTGAACTCTTGCTCGGACAGCACTTTGGCGGCAAAGCGCTCACCGTGCTTGTCCAGGCTGGCGCGAATGCGGCGCACATCGCAAACATCGGTTCCGATACCGTAAATCACGGGCCCGCCTGCGTCCGGTTCAGCGGCCCAAACACCGCAGGTAGGCGGCGATGGTGGCGCTGTAGCCCAGCTCCAGCGCGTCGGCAATCAGCGCGTGACCGATAGACACTTCCAGCACGCTTGGCACCTGCTGCGCAAAGGCCGCCAGGTTGTCGCGGTTCAAGTCGTGGCCGGCGTTGACGCCCAGGCCCACCGCCTGAGCTGCCTGCGCGGCCCGCGCGAAACGCTGGAGCTGGACAGCCTGCGCAGCGCCACCCCAGGCTGCCGCATAAGGCTCGGTGTACAACTCCACGCGGTCGGCACCCACCGACTTGGCCGCTTCCATAGCCTGGGGCTCGGCGTCCATGAACAGGCTGACCCGCAGGCCCAGCGCGCGGGCCTGCGCAACCAGCGGGGCCAGGCGTTGGGTGTCCTGGGGAAAACTCCAACCATGGTCGCTGGTGAACTGGCCTTCTGAATCCGGCACAAAAGTGACTTGGTGCACCGGCAATCCGCGCGCGCGCAGGTCGCTCACACAGTCCATGAGGTTGTGAAACGGGTTGCCCTCGACATTGAACTCGCGGTCCGGCCAGTCTTGCAAAAGCTGCGCCAGTTCCACCACATCGCTGGCGCGGATGTGACGCGCATCGGGTCGCGGATGCACGGTGATGCCATTGGCACCCGCCTCCAGGCACAACGTCGCTGCGCGGGTGACACTGGGAATGCCGAGGTGGCGCGTGTTGCGCACCAAAGCGACCTTGTTGAGATTGACCGACAGGGCAGTAGAAGGGCTGTGCATGCTTAGAGGGCCTGGATGTCGAGCATCATCCGGCGGGTGCGCAGGGTGGTAACGCCGCAATGGTAGTGCAGCAAGGCGCGTAACTGGGGTTTGAGTTCGGACGCCACGGCGGCACAGGCCCGCAGCGTGGCAGCAAACGGGGCGCCAAGGTCCAAGGCGGCCTGCAAATACGCCCACTGAGAGCCATCCAACGCGGCGCGATCAGCGTCAGACGCATGGCGCAAACCACCTTCGGGCACCAAGGTGTAGCGGGTGCTGGGCTGCAAAGGCGCCAGGGTCATGGTCTGTACATCCAACTGGGGCAGGAGCCCAATCTCGCGCAGGAGCAGAAGCTCGTAGGTCCGCAAGGCGGCCTGCAGCGCCTCGCCGTGCTCGCTGGCAATCACTTGCACCACATCGGAGTAGATATCGAACAAGGCCGGGTGCGGATCATCCCGGGCCAGGAGGGCCAAGAGCAACTCGTTGAGGTAGTAGCCTGATAGCAGCGCATCACCGCGCGGCATCGTGTGGCCACCTTGCCACTCGGCACTTTTGAGGGTGCGGATTTCGGCGTCGCCGCCAAACGCCAGGCGCAGCGGCTGCATGGGCAAGAGCACCGGACGAAAGCTGGAGCTGGGGCGCTTGGCGCCCTTGGCCACCAGCGCGATGCGGCCGTGGTGGCGGGTGAACACCTCCACGATCAGGCTGGTTTCGCTCCAGTCGTAGCGGTGCAGCACATAGGCTGGTTCGTCCGCTATGCGCTTACTCGTAGCCAAAACTGCGCACCCGGGCCTCGTCGTCGGCCCAGCCCGAGCGCACCTTGACCCACAGTTCCAAAAATACTTTGGCGTCAGCCAGCTTTTCCAGCTCGACCCGGGTTTCCATGCCGATGCGTTTGATGCGCTCGCCTTTATCGCCAATCACCATGGCCTTGTGACCATCGCGCTCGACCACGATGGTGGCGGCGATTCGCAGCAGCCGCTTTTGGCCCTTCTTTTGGGGCGGCTCTTCTTCGAACTTGTCGATCACCACCGTCGAGGTGTAAGGCAACTCGTCGCCGGTGAGGCGGAACAGTTTTTCGCGCACCAGCTCGCTGGCCAAAAACTTTTCACTGCGGTCGGTCAGCTCGTCTTCGCCGTACCACCACGCCTGCTGGGGCAGGAAGTTGGCACATATCGCCAGCAAGCGTTCCACGTCTTTGGGGCTTTTGGCCGACATAGGCACAAACTCCGTAAACGCATGCTTGGCCTGCATCTGCTGCAGCCACGGCGCGATATCGCCACGACGGTGCACGTTGTCGAGCTTATTCGCCACCAGCACGGTAGGAATACCTTCACCGATCAGGGCCAGCACGCGGGCATCGGCGGGCGTGAAACTGCCGGCCTCCACCACGAACAAAATCAAGTCCACATCGGCCACCGCGCCCACCACCGTCTTGTTGAGCGATTGATTGAGCGCATTGCTGTGCACCGTTTGAAAACCCGGTGTGTCCACAAACACAAACTGCTTATCGCCTTGGGTGCGCATCCCGGTGATGCGGTGGCGCGTGGTTTGCGCCTTGCGCGACGTGATGCTAATTTTTTGGCCGACCAAGGCATTCAGCAAGGTCGACTTGCCCACATTGGGCTTGCCCACGATGGCGACCAGCCCGCAGCGCTGGTCCGCGCTGGGGGTGCCCGCATCGGCCCGCCGGGCCGAACCCTTGAGCAGACCTTCAAGCATGCTATCCAGGTCAGGCTGTGCATCAGCAAGCGCGGGAACGGGCAGCTCTGGCGCCTGCGGCTGGCTCGGTTTGCGGGTGCTGCTAGGCTTAGGTGGGTTCACTGTGGGTCCTGGATTTCAAGGTGTGCAGCATCGCGCTGGCGGCGGCCTGTTCGGCAGCGCGGCGCGAGCCACCGATGCCGCGCTCGGCTAGGCGAAGTTCGGGAATCTCGCACTCCACATCAAAACTCTGCTTATGTGCCGCACCAATGGTACCCACGACCTTGTACTGCGGCAGCTTCATTTTTCTGCCCTGCAGCCACTCTTGCAGCTCGGTCTTGGCGTCTTTTCCGATGGCGTCCATCTGGGGGTTGATCTCCACCGCGTTGAAGAGTCGGTGGACCAGCGCCTGCGCACTGGCAAAGCCAGCGTCCAAGTACACCGCGCCGATGACCGCTTCTAGCGCGTCGGCCAATATAGACGGGCGCTTTTGGCCACCCGATCGCAATTCGCCCTCACCCAGCTTGAGCACCCCGGCCAAGCCCAGATCCATCGCCAAGGCGCACAGCGTGTCTTGCTTGACTAGGTTGGCCCGCACGCGAGACAAATCACCCTCTGGTAATGCGCCTAGGCGCGAATACACCAGGTCGGATATCGCCAGTCCGAGCACCGAGTCGCCCAGAAACTCAAGTCGTTCGTAGTGCGTGCTTGAAAAGCTGCGGTGCGTCAGCGCCCGCGACAGCAAAGTCACGTCGGCGAACCGGTGTTGGAGGCGGTCTTGCAACTCCAGAAGACTGTCGGCCACGTTATTCCGAGCTGCCTTGGTACTTCAGCGTCAAATAAGCGGGCCCCATCAGGTGGATCTCACGCTCGTAACTGAAACTGACCACTACCTTGTCAACCTCTTTAGTGACATCTAGATCCTTGGCGGCGATAGACCGGATTCCATCCACCGCCGCGGCTTTATCAAAAATATCGCGGACTTCCGTCACCGACTGGCCCGCTGCAGCCCGAGTCACTGCCTTCTGCACAGCTAAGTACTCGACCACCGTTGGCGCGACCTGCACGCCGATGACCGTCACTGACACCACAAGGCCTGCCACAAACAGGAGGCCCAAGAAGGAGATTCCCCGTTGTTTCGACTTTGATGAGGTACTCATGATTGCAGGCTGACTACTGTCAATGGAAAGCGCCAATGCGTTTGAGGTCGCCAAAGTTCATCCAAACAAAGAAGGCTTTGCCGACGATGTTTTCTGCTGGCACAAAGCCCCAGTAGCGCGAGTCGAGCGAGTTGTCACGGTTGTCGCCCATCACGAAATAGCTGCCTTGCGGAACCTTGCAGGTGACGCCTTCGACGGTGTGGCTACAGCCAGCACGGCCATCAAACTGGTCGGCTACAGGTACGTCTACAGGCTTGTCGTCGTCGATCAGCAGGCGGTGTGGTCGCGGGCCCAGGGTCTCTTCAAACTGCTTGAAGTAGCGCAGGGCACTTTCGTCAAAAAACTCTGGCACGGCCTGGGTAGCGATGGGCTGCCCGTTGATTGTCAGCCGCTTGTTGAGGTAGGCCACCGTATCGCCAGGAACCCCCACGACCCGCTTGATGTAATCCAAGCTCGGCTTGGGCGGGAACCGAAACACCATGACATCGCCCCGCTGTGGAGGGCTGCCCTCAGTGATCTTGGTGTGAATAACCGGAAGCCGTACACCGTAGGTGAACTTGTTGACCAAGATAAGGTCACCCACCAACAGCGTGGGGATCATGGACCCCGAGGGGATTTTGAAGGGTTCGAACAGAAACGAGCGCAATAGAAAGACGACCAAAATGACCGGAAACAGACCGGCAGTCCAATCAAGCCACCAAGGCTGCATCAGCAGTCTGGCTTTGGCCTCGCGCAAGTCGCCATCCACTTGGCTGATACCCATTTTTTGCAGCCCAGCGCGGCGCTCCGCGTCCTGCGCATCCAGCAGCGCTGCGGCCTTTTGCCGTGCTGGAAGAAAATGAAAACGCTCCGCCAGCCAGTAGGCGCCAGTGACGCAGGTTGCAAGCAGCAAGAGCAAGGCGAAATTGCCTTCCACCGCACCGAGGTACCACGCTCCTGCATACAAGACAAACGCGAGAAGGATGGCTGAGGTGATCGCCTGCATCAGTCATCCACCTGCAAAATTGCCAGAAAAGCTTCTTGGGGTACTTCCACCGAGCCAATTTGTTTCATGCGTTTCTTGCCTGCTTTTTGCTTTTCAAGGAGCTTACGTTTGCGAGAGATGTCACCGCCATAGCACTTGGCCAACACGTTCTTTCGCAGGGCTTTTATTGTCTCACGGGCAATGATGTTGGCACCAATCGCCGCTTGTATTGCCACGTCGTACATCTGCCGAGAGATGATCTCTCGCATCTTGGCCACCACCGCTCGCCCCCGGAACTGGGATTGGGAGCGATGCAGCATGATCGATAGTGCGTCGACCCGTTCGGAATTGAGCAAGATATCGACTTTGACCACATCCGCCGCCCTGTATTCCTTGAACTCGTAATCCATCGAGGCATAGCCCCGGCTGACGCTTTTGAGCTTGTCAAAGAAGTCCAACACGATCTCGGCCAAGGGCATGTCGTAGGTCAACACCACCTGTCGACCCTTATAGGCCATGTTCATTTGCACGCCACGCTTTTGGTTGGCCAGTGTCATCACCACGCCAACATATTCCTGCGGCATATACAAGTGCACTGTGACGATGGGCTCACGAATTTCGGCGGTGCGCGCAATCTCGGGCATCTTTGACGGGTTCTCCACGAGCACCACTTCGCCTCCGATTTTCATTACCTCGTAGACCACACTAGGCGCGGTCGTAATCAAGTCTTGGTCGAACTCCCGCTCCAGTCTTTCCTGAACGATCTCCATGTGCAGCAGGCCAAGAAACCCACACCGAAAACCGAATCCAAGCGCCTGCGACACCTCCGGCTCGTACTGCAAAGAAGCGTCATTGAGCTTGAGCTTTTCCAAAGCATCGCGCAGCGAGTCGTACTCGCTCGCCTCGGTCGGGTAGAGACCTGCAAACACCTGCGGCTGTATCTCTTTGAAACCCGGCAAGGCCTCAGTAGCAGTCAAGGCGGCGCCCCCGCTGCCTGGCCTGATGACCGTGACGGTGTCGCCGACCTTGGCAGCCTGCAGCTCCTTGATACCGGCAATGATGTAACCCACCTCACCGGCCTCGAGAGATGGACGTGGCGCGTTTGCCGGTGTGAATACGCCCAGGTTGTCGGCGTTATAGGTCGCGCCTGACGCCATCAACTTGATGCGATCTCCTTTGCCCAAGCGGCCATCCACCACCCGCACCAACATGACGACCCCCACATAGCTGTCAAACCAGCTATCGATGATCATCGCTCGCAAGGGCGCACTCGGATTACCCCGTGGTGCCGGTACCCGTGCAACGATGGCTTCTAGAATTTCGTCGATCCCCAGTCCCGTCTTGGCCGAGCAAACAATTGCGTCTGTGGCATCGATGCCGATCACATCTTCGATTTCGCTTCGAGCGTTGTCCGGGTCGGCATTTGGCAAGTCGATCTTGTTGAGCACCGGCATCACTTCGACACCGAGATCAAGTGCGGTGTAGCAGTTGGCCACCGTCTGCGCCTCCACGCCCTGGCTGGCATCTACGACCAACAGCGCACCCTCGCACGCCGACAGTGAACGACTGACCTCGTACGAGAAGTCAACATGGCCCGGGGTGTCAATCAAATTGAGGTTGTAAACCTGCCCATCGCGCGCCATGTAATGCAGTGCAGCAGTCTGCGCCTTGATGGTTATCCCACGCTCTTTCTCGATGTCCATCGAGTCCAGCACTTGCGCCTCCATCTCGCGCGCTTCCAGTCCTCCGCAACGCTGAATGAGCCGATCGGCCAAGGTCGACTTGCCGTGGTCAATGTGGGCAATGATCGAAAAATTTCTGATGTGATTCATCAACGGAGCGCTTCAAGTGATTGAAATAAAACAGACAGACAAGAAAAAAGGGCGCGTCCTATGAAGACGCGCCCTGAACCAACAATCTTTTGGCAACTGCGAAAGTTGGAGCTTCATTGTAGGCAAAAAGAGTGAACGCGACAGCATGCTGCTTCTCAAAGGGTGAAGTTGCAAGCCCACCACAGTTCAATTTATGCACAGTTTATCCACAATTACAAAAACGTTAACTTAACCGGGTGTGGGCGAGCTGTGGATCGCTCTTGATGCGGTCCGTCCATCCCATATCGTGGATTAATCGGTGGGCCATATACCGTTAATTGGCCGCCAAGGCCCGGCATTCTAACCAAAACACAGGCCCAGCTTTACCGGGCGCTTGGGGCCAGGTCAGGCAAGATAACCCGCTTCGCGACCGATCACCATCGCCTGACGGTCCAACAACCCCATACCCGACTAAGAGATGGGGTTACCCGCCCAACGTCTATCGCGCGGGACGGATCACAGCGTACTGGGTCCACTCGCCTCGGCGGAACAAGACGCTGAATGGCTTGGCGCGGTCAAGTTTGGCTAGCGCAGCATCGAAATCTTTCACACTGAGTACCTCGATGTTCGACACCGCCAATATGACATCGCCCTCACGTAAGCCCGCGCGGGCCGCAGCTTCCAATGCCGATTCGAGCCGAACGCCGCCTTTCACACCCAGCTCTTTCTTCTGCGCTTCGGTGAGCTCCGCAACGATCAGCCCGTAGGACTGCGCCAGCGGGGACGACTTGGGCTTCTCCTCTTTGCTGGGCGCACGCGCGGCCACCGGACGGTCTGACTCGATCTCGGCCACCATCACATTGAAGTCGCGGTAAGCACCACGCCGAAACACGGTGACGGTGCTCTTGCTACCGGGTTTGGTAGAGCCGACGATGCGAGGCAGGTCGCTCGATTTTTCGATGACCTTCCCGTCGAACTTGGTAATGATGTCGCCAGCCTCAATGCCTGCCTTGTCCGCAGGCGCACCTGGCTCGACACCGCGCACCAGTGCGCCTACTGGCTTGCCCAAGCCAATCGACTCGGCAACGTCCTTGCTCACTTGGTCAATCTGCACCCCAATGCGCCCCCGCGAGACCTTCCCACTGCTGCGCAACTGGTCGCTTACGCGCACCGCCTCGTCAATCGGAATGGCAAACGAAATGCCCATGAAGCCACCCGAGCGCGAGTAGATCTGGCTGTTGATGCCAATCACCTCGCCGCGCATGTTGATCAAGGGGCCACCCGAATTGCCGGGGTTGATAGCGACGTCGGTCTGAATAAAAGGAAGGTAATCACCCGTGTCGCGCTGCTTGGCGCTGACAATTCCGGCAGTCACGGTGTTTTCCAGGCCAAACGGGGAGCCAATGGCCATCACCCATTCACCAACCCGCAAGCGGTTGACATCACCGACCTTCACGGCGGGCAAACCAAGGGCATCAATCTTGACCACGGCAACGTCACTGCGCCGGTCGGAACCAATAATGCGAGCTTTGAACTCGCGCTTATCGGTCAATGTCACCAGCACCTCATCGGCGCCCTCGACCACATGTGCATTGGTCATGATCAGCCCGTCAGCCGACAAGATGAAGCCCGAGCCCACCCCACGCGGCTGCTCCTCTTCCTGAGGCTGCGGCCGGTTCTGGCGGGGGCCTTGGCGCGGCACATTGGGGGGGACGGGGATACCGAAGCGCCGGAAAAACTCCAGCATCTCTTCGTCATTGGGCGCACCTGGCGCCGCGCGTCCACTGACTTTCTCAGAGGTGCGGATGTTGACCACCGACGGGCCAACCTGCTCGACCAGTTCGGTGAAGTCAGGCAAACCGCGCGTTTGTGCGTCGGCAGGGGTGGAGACCACAAGTGCTAACCCAGCGCTCATTGCGATACCAAGGGCCAGGCTGAAGCACCGCATCGCTCTAAAAAACAGGGATTTCATAACGCGCTTCCAGTTATTGAAGAGGAGTACATAAGGGCAGTTTGTCACCGCACAAGCGGCGAGGCTGACGCCATCAAAGCCCCAATCCTATCCATGCAGGCTCTACCTTATGCTGACCGGGGCATTCGTCTGGCGCACGCACCGCTGAATACCAGGGGGAATGCCCCGCGCGGTGCGGCTACATCGCCGCATTTCGGGTAGCCAAAAACAGAGCACAGCGGTGCCGTCCCGCTTTATCGAGGCATCGACGCGCTGGTGTTTGCATAGCCATTGCGACTCTGGTTGGCCACCAATGCGCGGCGCAGGTCCATCCATAGTTCCGGGCAGCTATTGCGCTGCAACCAGATCCACTGCCTTCGATCCAGCTGGCTCTTGGCGCAAACCAACAACGTAGTTTGCAAATCCAGCACCTGCCGGACTTGCACAAACTCATTCCCAGACGATACGCGCTGTACCAGATCGCCCGCTGGCAGAGTCAGAGACCAGAGTTGTCCGTCCCACTGCAAAACTCCAGCGCGGGTGTTGCGCCATCCAATGACCGAAACCAGACCGGCCATCCCACATGCGCACAGCAACAGAGTGCCGCGCCACGAAGTGCTTTGCTGGAGCAGAAAAGCCAGAGCACCCGACGCCATGAGCACCCAACAAGCCACTACCGCGCCTAAATGAACGCTCGACCGCCCGAATGTATAACGCACCGCTGGGGGCAGGTCCATGGGGGTAACGGGTCAAATACGCTTGAACACCAAGGTGCCGTTGGTGCCACCAAACCCAAAGTTATTCTTCACCGCCACCGAGATCGGCAAATCCCGGGCGGTATTGGCGCAGTAGTCCAAGTCACAGTCAGGGTCTTGGTTGAAGATGTTGATGGTGGGCGGGCTCTTTTGGTGGTGCACCGCCAACACCGTGAACACCGACTCCAAACCGCCTGCACCGCCGAGCAAATGGCCGGTCATGGACTTGGTCGAGTTCACCACCAGTTTGTGCGCATGGTCACCGAATGCAGCCTTGATGGCGTTGGTTTCGTTCAAGTCGCCCAGCGGCGTCGATGTACCGTGCGCGTTGAGGTAATTTACTTGGTCCACGTTGACTCCGGCATTTTCCAATGCACTAAGCATGGCGCGGCGAGGACCATCCATATTGGGCGCAGTCATGTGGCCTGCATCTGCGCTCATGCCGAATCCGGCCAGTTCAGCATAAATCTTGGCACCACGCGCTTTGGCGCGCGAATACTCCTCCAACACCATGACGCCGCCGCCCTCGCCCAGCACAAAGCCGTCACGATCACGGTCCCAAGGGCGAGAGGCGGTGGCCGGGTCGTCATTGCGGACGCTCAACGCGCGCATGGCCGCAAAGCCGCCAATACCCAGGGGCGAGACCGTAGCTTCGGAGCCACCCGCGATCATGACGTCTGCGTCGCCATACTCAATCATGCGTCCTGCTTGGCCGATACAGTGCAGACCAGTGGTACAGGCGGTGACGATGGAGAGGTTGGGGCCCTTGAATCCGAAGCGCATGGACACATGCCCGGCAGTCATGTTGATGATAGATGCCGGTACAAAAAACGGTGAGATGCGGCGCGGACCCCGGGCGGTGTACTCGGAATGCGTGCTTTCGATCAAGGGCAGGCCACCAATTCCGGAACCGATAACGCAGCCGATGCGGGTTGCTTCTTCCTCGCTGAGCGAATCCCGGGTCAGCAAGCCTGCATCGGCCACCGCCTGCGCGGAGGCTGCCACGCCGTAGTGAATGAAGGTGTCCATGGTGCGCGCCTCTTTGGCGGCCATGTAAGTCTCCACATCAAAGCCCCGGACTTCGCCCGCAACCCGGCAAGAGAAGGCAGACGCATCGAACTTGGTGATCAAGTCAATACCTGGTTTGCCGATGAGAAGATTCGACCACGCCTCGTGCACCGTGTTGCCCACGGGGCTGACGCATCCCAAACCAGTTACAACAACACGACGACGGGACATAGGCGCTCGCAGGAAGTGCAGTTAGTGAAAAGAACGCCGCTCCAAGCGCGGCAAACGAAAACCGGTACTGCGAGGACCCGTACGCCCTGGCCAATTGCCTTGCGTATCCAGGTCCAAGCACGTACGGCTTAGGCCTTCTTGTGCGTGTTGGCGTAGTCGATCGCGTTCTGCACTGTGGTGATCTTCTCGGCGTCTTCGTCTGGAATTTCGATTCCGAACTCGTCCTCTAAAGCCATCACCAACTCAACCGTGTCCAGGGAGTCTGCACCCAAATCAGCGACAAAGGCTTTTTCATTGGTGACTTGGGACTCTTCAACACCGAGTTGCTCAGCAATAATTTTTTTGACGCGTGCTTCGATATCGCTCATGGGTTCCCTCTAAGGGTTGTAAAAGAATCCGCAATTTTACCCGCGCTAGAGAGACTTCCCTAGCCGGACCACCGGGCGGACCAACCGGTAGGCGAAAACTACATGTACATGCCGCCGTTCACATGCAACTCTTGGCCAGTCACGTACGAAGCCTGGGGGGAAGCAAGGTAGGCGACGGCGTGCGCTATGTCAGCAGGCTTGCCCAAGCAGCCCAATGGAATCTGCGCCATCAAGGCCTTTTGCTGCTCTTCACCCAAGCTCGCTGTCATGTCAGTATCGATGAAACCAGGCGCGATGCAGTTGACCGTGATGTTGCGCGATCCCAGTTCACGGGCCAGTGCGCGCGTCATGCCAGCGACACCGGCTTTGGATGCCGCGTAGTTCATTTGACCTGGGTTGCCCGAGGCACCTACCACTGAGGTAATGCTGATGATGCGCCCGTAGCGCTGCTTCATCATCGGGCGCACCACCGCCCGGCTCATCCGAAAAACGCCTTTGAGGTTGGTGTCGATGACGGCGTCCCAGTCCTGGTCTTTCATCCGCATGGCCAACATATCACGGGTGATGCCAGCGTTATTGACCAGCACCTGCAATCCGCCGTGCTCTTTGACCACCTCGTCTACCAGGGCCTCGATGGCGGCACCATCGGTCACATCTAGTGCGCGCGCGTCGCACCCAGGGAAGGCCGACAACGCCACTTTGATATTGGCCGCGCCAGTCTCGGAGGTGGCGGTACCGATGACCTTCAAGCCCTTGCGTGCCAGCTCTAGCGCGATGGCAGCTCCGATACCGCGTGAAGCGCCGGTAACCAAAGCGACCTGACCTTCAAACACAAGCGACGTCATTGCAATGCCTCCCGGACTTGGGCGACGGTGGCCGGGTCGAACAGCGCGAGTCCAGTCATTTCGCCATCGATCCGCTTGGTCAAGCCGGCCAACACCTTGCCGGGGCCACACTCGACGATCGTGTGAAAGCCACGTGCCTTGAGTGCTTGCACGCACTCCACCCAACGCACTGGCCCGGCGGCCTGGCGCACTAAGGCGTCCCGGATGCGCTGTGGATCGACCTCGCACGCCACGTCGATGTTGTTCACCAATGGAATTAAAGGAGTGGCAATCTCCACATCTTGCAAGCACTGATGCAGCTCCTGGGCTGCTGGCTGCATCAGCCTGGAGTGGAACGGGGCGGACACCGGGAGCGGCAACGCGCGCTTGGCACCGGCCGCCTTAAGCTGCAGACAGGCGCTATCCACAGCGGCCTTGCTGCCGGAAATCACCGTTTGCGACGGGTCGTTGAAGTTGGCTGCCTCCACGACTTCAGACGAACCTGCACCGAAAGAGCGCGTAACCTCATCGCACACCGCAGCGACACGGGATGCTTCCAGACCCAAGATGGCGGCCATGGCGCCCGCGCCCACCGGAACGGCACTTTGCATGGCTTGCCCGCGTAAGCGCACCAAGGGCGCTGCGGTCGCCAACGACAGCGAACCTGCCGCGACCAACGCAGCGTACTCACCCAAAGAATGCCCAGCCACCGCGCCCGGCACAGCACCGGTCTCGGCAATCCAAATGCGGTAGGCCGCCACACCTGCAACCAGCATGACCGGTTGGGTGTTTTCTGTTAGCGCCAAGGCCTCTGCGGGGCCACTGCGAATCAACGCGCCCAAGTCCTGTCCCAAAGCGTCAGAGGCTTCGCTCAGTGTGTCCAACAACACCGGGTGGTCGCCCCAGGCGTCGAGCATGCCGACGGACTGTGAACCTTGCCCGGGAAATACAACTGCAAATGGTTTCATGGCTACCTGTAAGTGAACCGTGGTCTGTTGGGGCTTACATCCTAAGCAGGACCGCTCCCCAGGTAAACCCACCGCCGACGCCTTCGAGCATCACGGTATGGCCGGGCAGAACCTTGCCTTGGCGCACCGCCCAGTCCAGGGCCAGGGGAATCGACGCCGCGGAGGTGTTGCCATGCTGGTCCACCGTCACAACCAACTTGTCCAACCCGAGGCGCAATTTTTTCGCCGTGCTTTGCATGATGCGGATGTTCGCTTGGTGGGGGATCAACCAATCAATATCCGACTGGGCTAACTCAGCCTTTTGCAATACGGCACGGGCCGCGTCTTCCAGCACGCCAACTGCGAGTTTGAAAACCGCTTGGCCATCCATCCGCAACAATGGCGAGCCCAGAATTTGGCCGCCGGACACGTGACCTGGCACACAAAGAATGTCCACATGTTTGCCGTCGGCGTGCAAATCGCTGGCCAACAGGCCGGGACGATCGGAGGCCTCCAAAACCACGGCACCTGCGCCGTCGCCAAACAGCACGCACGTCGTGCGGTCCTTGAAATCAAGGATGCGAGAGAACACCTCAGCACCGACCACTAGAGCACGTTGGGCAGCGCCGGACTGGATCATGGAGTCGGCAACCGCCAGCGCGTAAACGAAACCGCTGCACACCGCCTGCACATCGAAGGCCGCGCCACCGTTGGCGCCTAGCTTGTTCTGCAAGATACAGGCGGTGGACGGAAAGACCATGTCGGGCGTGCTGGTTGCCACAACAATCAAGTCAATATCCTGAGGCGAACGGCCTGCAGCTTCCAGGGCCTTCTTGCAGGCCTCCAAAGCGAGGTCGCTGCTAAAGATGCCGTCTGCAACAAAGTGACGGGCACGGATACCGGTGCGCTCCACGATCCAGTCGTCGGACGACTCCACGCCTTGCGCAGCCAATTGCAGCACCAAGTCTGCATTGGTTAGTCGATGAGGCGGTAGGTAGCTGCCGGTGCCAGTGATTCGTGAATAGCGTCTCATGCGGTACAGGAGAGGTCGACACCCAAGCTGCTACGACGCAGCTTCGCTCATAGACAGCAGGGGCGCGGCGCGCGCAATGCGTACTTGAACGCGATCGAGCAAATGATTCTGGGACGCATCATACGCGCGGTTCAAAGCGTTTCCGAAGGCCACCCTGTCGGCCGAGCCGTGGCTCTTGAACACCAAACCGCGCAAGCCCAGCAACGCAGCGCCGTTGTAGCGGCGGTGATCCACACGACCTTTGAGCGCCTGCAAAACAGGACTGGCCACCACCGCAGACAACTTCGAGAACAAGGTCTTGGAAAACTCCGCCTTCAAGAACCCGCCGATCATCGCAGCCAGACCCTCGCTGGCCTTGAGCGCGACATTGCCCACAAAGCCGTCGCACACCACGATGTCGACCGAGCCCTTGAAGATGTCATTGCCCTCGACGTTGCCAAAAAAATTGAGGTCACCCGACTTGCCTGCAGCACGCAGCAACTCGCCGGCTTTCTTAATAACCTCGTTGCCCTTGATGAGTTCTTCACCCACGTTAAGCAGCCCCACGGTGGGCGCTTCCACGTTGTTGAGCACCGACACCAAAGCGGATCCCATCACAGCGAACTGCAGCAAATGCTGGGCACTGCAATCCACATTGGCCCCCAGATCAAGCACCGTGGTGGCGCCGCCAGAGGCGTTGGGAATTTGCCCCGCGATTGCCGGGCGGTCGATACCGTCCAGCGTTTTGAGCAGGTAGCGCGAAATCGCCATCAATGCGCCGGTGTTACCCGCGGACACCGCCGCCTGGGCCCTACCGTCTTTGACGGCGGCAATGGCCACCCGCATAGACGAATCTTTTTTTCGGCGAAGCGCCACTTCAATGGGGTCATCCATGGCCACCACCTCGCTGGCCGAAACCACAGTGGCGCGCGGATGTGCGAAACCGCGCATGGCATCTTGACCACCGACCACGATGAGATGGGCATCGGCGTAGCGCGCAAGAAAGTCGTGGCAGGCGGGCAATGTGACTTTGGGGCCGTGGTCCCCACCCATGCAATCGACAGCAATGGTGATCATGGACACGTCACTGAAAAAAGGACCGACAAGGGCAAATCCCCAAAAAAAAGCCCGTCGCTACAACGCATGTAGCTTCGGGCTTGACCTGGGCGATCGCCTTCAGGCTTCGGACTTGGTCTTCAAAACCTTGCGTCCGCGGTAGAAACCGGTCGGGCTGATGTGGTGGCGCAAATGGGTTTCACCGGTGGTGGGCTCGACTGCAATGCCGGGAACAACCAGAGCGTTGTGCGAACGGTGCATGCCGCGCTTGGACGGGGATTTCTTATTCTGTTGAACTGCCATGACGGGCTCCTAGGCAAAAGTGCGGCGAAAACTCACACACAAAGGTTGGTAACGGGCACGCCCGCTAAGTGGCGCGAAGCCCGCAATTATAGATCAATTGTCTGACCCGTCCCCACCCGGCTTCTTCAACGCACCCAGCGCAGCAAACGGGTTGGCACGCTGGGGGGGCTTGTCAACAAAGCCTGGGTCTGCTGCCTGCAGACGTACAGCCTCTGGGCAGGTGGTGTGTTTGGGCACCAACGGTACTGCCATCAGCAGTTCGTCTTCGACCAATTCCAGCAGGTTGAAGGCGGTGCTGATCACCAAAACATCCTCGTCGGACTCCTCATCCTCCACTTCGGCCAGCGCCTCGGTCGCTACGAATCGAAAATCCTGCTCGAATGCCACCACGGTGTCGACTGGTCCCAGACAACGCTGGCACACCAGCTGCAAAGTAGCGGAGCCATGCAGATGAACCCAAGGTTCGGGCGTGCCGGCAGGATCGTCGCGCACACTGCCCTGTGCCGAAAAAACGACTGGATTCATGCCCACGGTCTGCCCGCCCAGTTCCATCAGCCGTGCAAACCGTAACAAAGGCTGCGCGCCCTCTATCTGCCCCTCTGACTGAGCAAAAGCCGCGATGTGCAGGCGCTCTGGGTCTTGTGGATTCTTCATGCAGGCAGTGTAAGAGAATGGCGCCATGCAAAGCACGATGCCAAGACCACTGATCCTGGGCTCCACCTCGATTTACCGGCGCGAGCTCCTGCAACGGCTGCAACTCCCTTTCAGTGTGGTGGCACCCCAAGTCGATGAATCACCGCTGTCCAACGAGCTACCCTTGGCACTCGCCGCCCGCTTGGCGTTGGCCAAGGCCCAGGCCGTGGCGAAGACCTTCCCCGACAGCGTCGTGATCGGTTCCGACCAGGTAGCCGACCTCCACGGAGTTCCCTTGGGCAAACCCGGCAACCACGACAACGCGGTGCGGCAGCTGCGCCAAATGCGGGGCAACACCGTGGTCTTTCACACCGCAGTGGCGGTCGTGTGCAGCAGCACGGCGTTTGTCGCCGAAGCGGTGGTCCCCGTGCGTGTGACCTTTCGCAACTTGAGCGATGCGGAAATCGATTACTACCTACACACCGAGAGACCGTACGACTGCGCCGGCAGCGCCAAAAGCGAAGGCCTGGGCATCGCGTTGCTCGAGCGCATTGAAAACACGGACCCGACCGCCCTGATCGGCCTGCCCCTGATCCAAACCAGCGCCATGCTCCGAGCTGCCGGGGTCCATGTGCTGCGCCCTCCAACATGAAGGGACGGCTCTACCTGGTGCCCGCACCGCTGGATTTTGGCTGCGACAGCCAGTGCCCAATAGTCCAGTCTATGCCCGCCAACACGCTGGAAGTGGCGGCCAGTCTGCGCCATTGGGTATGCGAAAACGCCAAGTCAACCCGCGCCTACCTCAAGCGCGTGGGCGAGGTTATGACGCTTGCTGTGCCCTTGCAGTCCATGGATTTCGCCGAGCTACCGCATGCGATCCACAAGAAGGGTGACCACAGCAGCAGCTTCGATGCACGCCATTTGCTCAGTCCAGCCTTGAGCGGCATGGACATGGGCTTGGTCAGCGAGGCCGGTATGCCCGCGGTGGCAGACCCGGGTGCCTCTGTAGTGCGGGCCGCCCATGCATTGGAGATTGCGGTGGTTCCTTTGGTGGGCCCGGTGTCGCTGCTGCTGGCCTTGGCCGCCAGCGGGATGAACGGCCAAAGCTTTGCGTTTGTGGGCTATGTGCCCAGCGCGCCGGCCGAGCGGGTCGCAAGAATCAAGGCGCTGGAAGCGCTGGCACGCAAAACCGGCCAAACACAAATCGTGATTGAAACGCCCTACCGCAACAGCGCGCTTTTGCTGGCGCTCACCCAAAACTTGCAGCCTACAACCCGTTTATCTACCTCAAGCGGCATCACGCTGGAGAGTGAAACGCACCGCAGTGCAAGCATTGCCCAATGGCGTGTTGGAGGATGGTCGCTGGACAACCGGACTCCAACCGTCTTCTGTATTGGGCAGTGAATGCAGCGCGCCTTCGCCGCAACAGCTTACCGAAACGATTTACCGCAATGGCTCCATGTGGCGCAGCGCACGCACCGCTGACTCGCCGATGGACGCGCCAAAACGCTTGACCAAGCGCTCGGCCACATTGTCGCGGACCGAGTAGTCGATCACATCCTCGGCCTTGACCACTTCACGGGCCACGTAATCAACGTTTCCAAGCTGGTCCGCCAAGCCCATTTCCACCGCCTGTTTACCGGTCCAGAACAGGCCGCTGAAGGTCTCGGGAGTTACTTTGAGGCGATCGCCACGTCCCGTCTTGACGACCTCAATGAACTGCTGGTGAATTTGGTCCAACATCGCCTGCGCAAAGGCGCGCTGCTTTTCGGTTTGGGGGCTGAACGGGTCCATGAATCCTTTGTTTTCACCGGCGGTCAAGAGCCTGCGTTCGACCCCAAGTTTGTCCATCAGTCCCGTGAAGCCAAAGCCGTCCATTAAGACACCGATGCTGCCCACCACACTGGCTTTGTCCACAAAGATCTGATCTGCAGCGACCGCCACGTAATACGCGGCCGAAGCGCAAGTTTCTTCCACCACGGCGTACACCGGCTTGTTGTACTGGGCCTTCAGGCGCCGGATTTCATCGTTGATGATGCCGGCCTGCACCGGACTGCCGCCCGGCGAGTTGATCAGCAACACCACCGCCTGCGCGCCTTCGTCCTCGAACGCGCTGCGGATGGCAGAGACCACCAGCTCGGCGCTGGCCTCGCCGCCGCTGGCAATTTCTCCTTGTATCTCCACCAGGGCGGTGTGCGGTTTGGAGACATCGGTGGGCGTGCCGCCACGGTGCAGCGCTATCCACGCCAGGACAACGACCAACAACAACCAAGATACGCGGATGGCGTTGCGCCATCGGCGCGCCCGGCGCTGCTCTTCAAGCGTTGCCATGGCCAGTTTTTCGAGCACCGCGCGCTCCCAGCCTGGTGCGTGGGCATTATCGGCATCGCCCGAAACACTGGGAGAAGGATTGGAGTCGGTCATTTAAAAATCTACCGGTTGAAGGTTGTGCGCAGTATGCCAGTGGACCACTCCATCGTGCTCCGAGACGCTGATCTTGACCAAGCCGCCACGGCACGGACCGCCTTGGCACGCGCCGGACTCCGGGCTGTACATCGCGCCGTGCGTTGCGCAAATCAAATACTGGCCACTGGAATCAAAAAAACGGTTGGGCTGGTAGTCCATTTCCATGGGCACGTGGGAGCAGCGGTTGAGGTAGGCGTGCACGCGGCCTTCGAAACGAATGGCAAACGCCAAACACGTTTGTCCAAGGTACTTCACATCAAAAGGAACCGCTTCGGCGCCTTCTTGTAACTCGCTGGACTGGCACAAAACCAGGGCCCGCGATGCGGGTGCTGCTCCATCCAAACCACTGTATTCCATGCCTGCGATCCTTCATCCGTGGCTCAACAGCCATGCTTGCAAGTCTGCCACGGTGTGGGCCACGTGCAGAGGCGCGTACGGCGCAAAGCCACCCGCGTCGTGGGCACCATAGGCCACGGCAACACTGGCACAACCGGCATTGCGCGCCATCTGCAAATCGTGCGTGGTATCGCCGACCACCAGCGTTCTGTCGGGCGCCACCCCGAATTCATGCATCAGTTCGTTCAACATCAGCGGGCTGGGCTTGCCAGCAGTTTCATCTGCTGTTCGCGACCCATCAAACATGCCTTGGAGGTCCACATGCGCTAGCGCCGCATTGAGCCCCACGCGGCTCTTACCTGTCGCCACCACCAGGAGATACTGGGCCGCTTTGAGCGCATGCAGCATGGGTAAGACGCCCTCGAACAGGCTGGTGTCGTGTTGGTGCATCGCATAGTGGTGGCGGTAGCGTGCACCCAGCTCGTGGTACTTTTCCTTGGGCACGTCCGGCGCAGCGTGGGCCAGCGCTGGCAGAAGCGCCATGCCAATCACGTACGCGGCGGCGCGGTCGCTGGGCACAGTGCCGCCCACATCGGCCACCGCCGCCTGGATGCAGCGGGTAATGAGCTGGGTCGAGTCGAACAGGGTTCCGTCCCAATCGAACGCGATCAGGTCAAACCGGCGAGCCCCCGTCACACGCACGCCCCAGGCAGCGCCACGCGCAAAAAACCCAGCAAGTCCGGCGGTAACTCCGACCGGATCTCCATACGCTCGCCGCTGGCCGGATGTTGACATTCAAAGCGCCAGGCATGCAAGAACATGCGAGCCAGACTACCCGGCCCCGTTGCCCGCGCCAAGGCCTTGTTGGTGTCGAAGTTGCCGTACTTGTCGTCGCCCGCAATGGGCATGCCCTCAGACGCCAAGTGGACCCGAATCTGGTGGGTGCGTCCGGTCTTGATGGTGACCTCCAACAAACTAAACGCCTGTGCTAGGCCGCCTGCAGTGGGGACGTTGGTCGCGCGCAGCTTCACCAAACTCAAGGACGGCATGCCATCCGGGTGGTCCTTGGCCACTACCTTTACCCGGCGCTCACCGCCCTGCGGCCCATCCGCCATGGGCACCAGATATTTGTGCAAGGGCTTGTCCAGCACCTTTTTGTTAGTGGGCCAATGGCCCACCACAACAGCGAGGTAAGTCTTGCCGGTTTCCCGCTGGCGAAACTGGTCTTGCAAGTGCTTGAGTGCGCTGCGCCGCTTGGCGACCAGCAGCACCCCCGATGTCTCGCGGTCCAAACGGTGCACCAGCTCCAAGAAAACCGCACCAGGCCGGGCCATGCGCAGCTGTTCGATCACTCCAAACGCCACCCCCGACCCGCCGTGCACCGCAACCCCCGCGGGCTTGTCAATCGCCAGAAAGTAGTCGTCCTCAAACAGCACGGGAAAACTCTGCACCGGCACCGCTACGCGGCCCCGGCCCAAGGTGCTGGCCGGACCTGGCAGCGGGACGTCCCTCTGGGCAACCCGCACCGGCGGCAAGCGCACCAAGTCGCCGGCCGCAACCCGTGTGTCGGCCCGCACCCGACCTTTGTTGATGCGCACCTCGCCGCTGCGGATGATTCGGTAAATGTGCGTCTTGGGCACGCCTTTGAGGCAGCGCATCAAGAAATTATCCAGTCGCTGGCCAGCCCCTTCGCCATCGACGAGGACCGTTTTCACTTGCTGGCCGGGGGGCTCAGGATTGACCCCTATAATGTGTTTCACTAGCGTGACGCTGTAAGTGGTTGATTTAGTTGGAGTTTAGTCCACCCCACTGGCAGCCTCGCTGGAAGGTCGATGCCGCCGCACCGCCGCCGTTGCACACCCCACGCCCCATGCGCTGGGTGCACCAGGCGGTCCGGTCCATCAGACAAATTGAAACCCTGCTACGGAATACCCCAAGTCTGCCAACCCACCGTTGGCAGGCGGATAAAAACGAGATGTTTGTGTTGTTGAATCTGGTAGCCCTCTGCATACGGTGTGTTCTCGCACCGCTGGCAGCACTGCACCAGCCCGCAGCCCGCACCCCCACGGCGCACCGCAACGGCCCCACTGCCGCGCGCACGCAAACACGCACCCTCGTTCCCATCCACTCGCCCACGCTGCGACGTCACGTTTGACGTAGCAAAGCTTCGGCAATTCCACCGCGTTTCGGTTCGTCTGCACAGGCATCGTTGGCCCTTTGGGGCAGGTACACAATGATGAAGGACGCACTCCATGAAACGGATGCTGATCAACGCCACGCAGGCAGAAGAGCGCCGCCTGGCCATCGTCGACGGACAAAAGCTCCTCGACTACGAAATCGAAATTGAAGGGCGCGAGCAGCGCAAAGGCAACATCTACAAAGCGGTGGTAACCCGTGTAGAGCCCTCGCTGGAAGCCTGCTTTGTCGATTACGGCGAAGACCGCCACGGCTTCTTGCCGTTCAAAGAAATCTCCAAGATGTACTTCCAGCAGGGTGTGTCAGCCAGCCAGGCGCGCATCCAGGACGCCATCCGCGAGGGCCAGGAACTGCTGGTCCAAGTCGAGAAGGAAGAGCGTGGCAACAAAGGTGCAGCCTTGACCACCTTTGTATCCCTGGCAGGTCGCTACGTCGTGCTGATGCCCAACAACCCCCGCGGCGGTGGCGTAAGCCGACGCATCGAGGGTGACGACCGCGCCGAACTCAAAGAAGCGCTGGACCAGTTGGAGTACCCCAACGGCATGTCCATCATTGCCCGCACCGCCGGCATCGGCCGCAGCGCTCCGGAGTTGCAGTGGGACTTGAACTACCTGCTCAAGCTCTGGAACGCCATTGACGGCGCAGCCAAAGGCGGTAAAGGCGCGTTCCTGATTTACCAAGAATCCTCCTTGGTGATTCGCGCCATCCGCGACTACTTCAACAACGACATCGGCGACATCCTGATTGACACCGACGACGTGTACGAACAGGCCCAGCAGTTCATGGCCCACGTCATGCCCGAGCATGCCGCCCGGGTCAAACGCTACCGCGACAACGCGCCGCTGTTCAGCCGCTTCCAGATCGAACACCAGATTGAGTCGGCCTACGCCCGCACGGTGCAACTGCCTTCGGGTGGCGCCATCGTGATCGACCACACCGAAGCGCTGGTCTCGGTGGACGTGAACTCGGCGCGTGCCATCAAGGGTGGCGATATTGAAGAGACCGCCACCCGCACCAACCTGGAGGCCGCCGACGAAGTGGCCCGCCAGATGCGCCTGCGCGATTTGGGCGGCCTGATCGTGATCGACTTCATCGACATGGAAGAGTCGCGCAACCGCCGCGAAGTCGAAAACCGCCTGCGCGACGCCCTGCGCCAGGACCGTGCCCGCGTGCAGTTCGGCACCATCAGCAAATTCGGCTTGATGGAGATGAGCCGCCAGCGTCTGCGCCCAGCGCTGTCCGAAGGCGCGTCCATCCCCTGCCCGCGCTGCGGCGGCTCGGGCCACATCCGCGACACCGAATCCAGCGCATTGCAAATTTTGCGCATCATTCAGGAAGAGTCGCTCAAAGACAACACCGCGTCCGTCCTGTGCCAGGTGCCGGTGGACGTGGCTTCGTTCCTGCTGAATGAGAAGCGTACCGAAATCGCCAAGATCGAACTCAAGCAGCGCATCAACGTGCTGATGGTGCCCAACAAAACGCTGGAGACGCCCAACTACAAGCTCGAACGCCTCAAGCACGACGACCCGCGCCTGGATAACATCGAAGCCAGCTACAAGATGGCCGACGACATGGAGGATGCCACCGGCGTCACCCGTCGCTCACAAGAGCCTACAAACAAGCAAAGTCCGGTGATCAAAGGTGTGCTGCCCGATGCACCGGCACCGGTCGTTCCGCCCAAGCCCGAAGCGCCACCGATCGCCCCAGTGGCGGTGGCCAAATCCGCGCCCACTCCCGCCCAGGCGGCGCCCCAAACCGGCTTCATGGCTTGGATCAAGCGCCTGCTAGGCGGCGAGGCACCTGCATCGCAGGCCAAGCCCGCTGCAAGCACGCCGGTCGCCAAGGCAGACGACAAGCGCGAGGGCCGCAGCGCGCGCGACAGTGGCCGCCCTGCTGGTCGCGCGGGGCGTGGCGACGGACGCGGTGACGGACGCAACACTGAAGGTCGATCCGAGGGTCGCGGCGAAGGTCGCGGTGAGGGACGTGGCCGCAACGGACGTGGTGGCCGCAGTGCCGAGCGCCAAAACAGTATTACGACCGACGCGGTGCAAGACACTGCGGCCCGCGAGCCACGCCAAGAGCGTGTACCACGACAAGACCGTGGCAATCGCGCGGGCCAAGGTCGCAATGAGGCCGTCGAGCCACGCGACGACGTGCGCATCGAAACACCCCAAGACCGGGCCGAAGTGGCACGTAATGAGGCACCCCGCACCGACAACGCGAGCGAGCCCCGTGAGGGACGTGAAGGTGGTCGCGGCGGCCGTAGCCGTGGATCGCGCGGACGAGGCGAGCCAGGCCAACGCCCGAGCAACCCAACCCAAGAAACCTCTAACGGGGACGCTGCGCAAGGAGCGCTGGAGTTTTCAGCGGACGCTTCAGCAAACGCCACCGAGGCGGGTGCTGGGTCATCAGAGCGCAACGAAATGAACGAGTCCCGCGAGAAGCGAAGCCGTGACCGGTACGGTCGCGAGCGCACGCCTCGCGGCGAGCGCGGCAACCGCAGCGAGCGCGAAGACCGCCAAGCGCCAGCACCACAGGCAACGCTAGCAGACGGCAATGATGCGGCGACGCAGCCAGCGGCCATGCACCACGCGAACACACCCGGCACCGAAAGCGCAAACAACGCAGGCGACGCCAGCGCCCACCGTGTATCTGCCGCTGGGTCCATTGGCACAAGCCCGGCATCAGTCGTCGACACCTCGGCTAGCACAAAGGCCAGCCCGGCGGCAAGTTCTTCGGCTGCACCCGCCACCGCCATGCCCGCCGTCGGCACATTCGCGTTGCCGTTGGACAGCCTGCAGTCCATCGCCACCGGCGCTGGCCTGCAGTGGGTTAACTCGGATCCGGCAAAGGTGGCTTCAGTGCAGGCAGCAATCGCAGCGGAACCAGCGACGATTCACGTGCCGCGCGAGCGCCCTCCTTTGGTCGAAGTGGACACCGGCCCACTTATCCTGGTGGAAACGAAACGCTCACTTGTTGACTTGGCATTGCCCTTCGAGCCGCCAGCGCAGAGCTAAGCACACCACTATCGCGTGGGGAGTGGTGGCGCAACCAGCGCCACCTCACACTAGCGGCGGAAAAACCGGCGGGCTCAGAAGCGCGTGCCAATACATAAGGGCCCTCGGGCCCTGATGTATTGTGCGCAGTGCGCCACTAAATGATGTCAATCGCACCGACCTTGGCCGCCCCATTGAGCAGGCCTCGGCGCACCAGATCAGCGTGCCCAGCCACTCGGTCGCCGCCCTGGTGCTGGGCGTAGTCCACTGCGCGCTCGGCTCTCTCTAGCGCAGTGCTGGGAGAATCATCGGCTGACACCCTGGTGAAGCCGCCGCAGACAGTGACCGTGCCCACCTGCGGAAAGTTGAACTTGGCCACGTTCGCGCGACAGCGCTCAAACGCTGCGAGCACCAGGGCTTCATCCGGGCAATGCATCAACACCGCAAACTGCTCGCCACCCAACCGGTACAGGCGGTCGTAGGTACGGAAGGTGTTGGCCAAAACACGCGCGACCAACAGCAAGACTTCTTCGGCGATCAGATGGCCATGTTTATCGGAAATCGCTGAGAAGCCGTCGACGCTGACCGTGCCCAGCCAGTAGTTCGGCGGCACACGGTGGCGGCGCTCCTGGCCCGCCTTGACTTGCACCTCGAGTAGCCGCGCGCTGCCAGCGGCGCCAGCTTCAAGTTCGTCGAGCACTGCGCTGTAAAACGTGTCGTCCAAAGACTTGCGGTTGAGCAGCCCGGTCAGACCATCGCGGTCACTGTAGGCAAGCAGGTGGAACATGTTGCGAAACACATGCTGCAGGCGCCCGATCGCTTCGAGCTCGCCAGCCGAAAGCAACCCACCAGAATGAAACTCCACCACACAGTCGGCACCATCGCGGGACCCATCCAGCAGCGGCAAGTACGTGATGCGTGGCCCGTCTTCGCCCGCCCAGGCGAACACCACCTGGGCGCGCTCGCGCAGGCATTGCGCGCGTTGCTTGAAATCCTCCAGCAGCGGCAAGGTCGCAAACTCCACTCGCAAGGGGTCTACCACTTTGCCTCCGCCGCGGACATCCAGCGTCACGACCTCCATCCAGCGATCCACACCGTCTTCGCTGAGCAACTTGGCAATGATCACACGCTGCACAGGCAGCAAGTCGATCAAGGCCTTGGCCAGGGTGAGTTCCAGTAGGTCGCGCTCGCGGTGGTCGGTGAGCTTGATGAGGTGGTCGGTGAGTGTGGCCATAAAAACATAATAGCCCTGAAAGCAGCGCGCGTCACCCTACCAAACCCGGGGCAACACCCGCAAAAAACCTCAGGTTTTGGCGGACTCTTTGAGTGCCTGTTGGTAGGCGTGGGAGGCCACATCGGGCTCGTTGCGCTGCTCGGCCATGCGCCCCAAAGCATGCCACGCATCGCGCTTGAGCCGGTGGTCTTGCAGAAGCGACAAAGACTGTTTGAGCAGTTGCTGGGCCTTGCCCCACAAGCTCAGACGCATACAGGCCATGCCAGCTAAGTACTGCAATACCGGGTCGCGGGGCCGCGCCATCTGCGCAGCCTCGATCCGACTAAGCCAGTGTGCATCGGGCGGGTCGCCCTGCTCGCCAAAACCGCGCTCCAGAATACGCACCATGCGCACCCACTGCGCCGCTGCCGGGTCACTCCCAGGCGAGCCCTGCGCTTGCACCCACTGTTCCCAAATGGGCGCAACCCATTGCCGCGACAACTCGGCACCGCCTCCAAGTTCGAGTAAACGCTCAGCGGCTTGCATCGCCACGTCAGGCATGAGCCGTTCGGGCAGATCCAGCTGCTGCCAGGCGCGCGTCAGTTGGGCCGGATCGTGCGCCGCCATGACATGTTCAAGTGCCAGGCCCCGCGCAATGCTCTTGCCAGCCATCTCGGAAAAGGCACGGTGCTTGGTCAGCACCCGGGCGTATTCCAAGGCCAACACCGGTTGGCGCGACAGGCGTGCGGATTTGAAGCGCAAACGCAAAGCCACGGTGCGACGCGACGCCCCCTGCGACAGGCGGTCCAACCACTCGAGCGATTTGGCGGGATCCCGGTCGTCAAAAGCCCAGCGCGCCGCCCGCAGGTACACGCCATCACGCAACTCGGCTGCGTCGCGCGCTGTGGCACGCTCCAGCGCCTGCTGCAAATGCCCGTCACGCACCGTGCGGTCCTGCAGCGCGTGCGCGGCCTCGGCCGCCAGCAGATGCGCCATGGCATGCAAAGCATCTGCGTGGGGCAAGGCGTCGCCGGTGCGGTCCATGGATGCCTCCAATGTGGCGACCAGCTCGGCCGCCTTGCGCGCCCGAATAAAGCGACCACCGGCCATGTGGGAGAGGGACTCCAGCAAGGCCTCTCCCATCGCGCGCTCCTTCTGTTGCAAGCGCCAGCGCTTGGCCTGGCGCGGGATGGCGAACATGGCTGTCACCGCACGCAAGAACAAATGCCCTGAAACAAAACACGCCAGCAGCACCAGTAACACCAAATTGAGCGAAAAGTCCACCCGGTAAGGCGCCCAGTACAGGGTCACCGTGCCCGGGTTGCTGCCGGCAAACTGCGCGGTGGCCGCAGCCACCGCAAACAAGCCCAACAGCCACAGCGCCAGCCGCATCTTCAGCGCCCTGCTGCGGCGGTGGCCAGCGCCGCCAGTGTCTCGTCGATACGTGGGATTTCCAGCGACTGCATTTGCCCCTGCGCTTGCGCCAGGCCCTGAACCGCGAACTGGGTTTTGCGCGAGCCGCTGTCGAAGTAACGTTGCAGCAAAACACCCGCTTTGGCCAAGTCGGAACGGGCCGCGTCGGTTTGGCGTGAGAGCAAACCGAGCCTGGCATTGAGCAGCAGCAGCTTGAGGTTCTCCCGAAGGAAAAATGCTTGCTCGGGCGCAAGCAGTGCAGCCTCGGGGTGTTCGATGCGGCCCACCCGCACCAGCGCGCGCAGCTCGTCACGCACCGTCGCGCCCAAGCGGGCCCACCAGGCACCGGCCGGCTCGTCAATGCGGCGCTTGGGTGACTCGGTGGCCTGCGCTGGTACCGCGTTGCCCACCGGCAAGTCGTCGATCTGCTTGACCAGGTCGTCGAGCCGGGCCAAGAGCGCCGGTGTGTCGGCCAAGGCGGTGGATTTGACGCGCGCAATGTCCCGCCCAATAGCCCGCTGCAAGCGCGACAAGCGGGGCTGCGCGGCGCGCGCAATACGGCCCTCGGCGCTCCTTAACGCGGCCAGCAAAGGCTCGAGGCTACCGGTGAGCTGGGCTTGCTGCTGCGCCAGGCGCAAGGCGGATTCGATATCGACCACTAAGTTTTCATCGCGCGAACGGGCCAAGCTTTGCATCAACTCTTCCAGCTGGCTGCGCTGCAAAGACACTTCGGCCAAACGCGCCTGCGCCACAGACAGCTTGGCGGCCGTGTCCAGGGAGAGATCCTGCGCCTGTTTGGCAAACGCATGGGCTTGAGCGGCCAAGTTGGCGGTGTCGGCGCTTCGTCGGGCCAACTGCTCCTGCATGTCACCCACTCTCTGCCATGCCATGAAGGCGCCCAACACACCTACCACTGCGACCACCGCCACGACCGCCAGTAAAGTTTTGAGGGTCTTCTCGTTTAAGGGTGCTTGCAGGGGTGACGGCGCTGGCCCGCTAGCCAACCCTGGCGCAGGGCTCGCGGGTTCGGCAGGGCCCGAAAGGTTGGCCGCAGACGCCTCGGTGGTTCCTTCAGGGGCTGCGGGCTCGGATTTCATGGCAGGGATTCTATCGACGCAAGCACCTGCGCCAGCGTGGGGCGGGACTCCCAGACGACGCCAAATCCCAGTGCTCGCGCGGTTTGCGCGATGCGGGGGTGCGTGGCTAATGCACGGGCGTCCTGCCAGCGCTGCGCGGGACACAGCAAGCCCAGATTGCGAATCGCCTCTGAACTGCTAAACAACCACAGCGTCCCGTCCCCCGCAGCCTCCCGCACAAGGGTGCGCGCGCTGTCATCGAGCACAGGCAGGCCCCGCAAGTAGGCTACTGCAAAGTCCACATTTGCGTCCGCTGCACGCACTTGCTGGGCAAACCAATCGCGGCCGGCGCCTTGTGCGTCGCCCTCTGGGTGGTCTGCATCCGCCAAAGAGCCACCGCGCACCACCAAGACCCGGTAGCCCGGCACCACCCGGCTGCCGACCAACAGCCACAGCGCTTCGGAATCGAACTGCCCCTGGGCCGCGTCGGGCACATCAACCTGCTGAGGATCCAGTCCGCAACGCAGCAGCGCGGCCGCACTGCCAGGGCCGGTAACCCAGGCGCGAGCAGTGAAGGGCGTGCCCGCAGGCCGCAAAGCAAAAAAATGGTCGATCGCGCTGGCGCTGACAAACATCACAGCGTCGTAGGTGTGCAAAGCCTGCCAGGCGCGCAGCACGGGCTGCGGGTCGGGCACCGGGTGGATGGCGATCAAGGCCAGTTCCTGCACCGCATGTCCGCGTTCTCGCAGGGCCTGTGTCCAGGGCTGGGCCTGCGCCTGGGCACGGGTCAGCAGCAGGCGCATCGCTAGCGGTCGGCATCCAGCGCGGCCACAGCCCGCTGCAGATCGCCAGCGACCGCTTCGCCCAGCGCCGTCGCGCTTTGGGTGTCGTGCACCGACGCGCTGCCCTGGGCTGTTACCAAGGCGTGTTGTCCCTGGGGATCGCCCCAGGCTGCCTCCAGGTGCAAGACGGGTCCACTCCAGGTGGCATGCGCTGCCAATGGCATGGAGCAACTCCCCCCCATGACACGGCTGACCGCCCGCTCGGCGCAGACCACCAGCCAGGTGGCCGGGTGCATCAGGGGCGCGAGCGCCTGCACCACATCAGAGCGGTGGCTGCGCACCTCGATACCAAGCGCGCCTTGCCCTGCGGCGGGCAGCATCTGGTCGGTCTCAAACACACTGCGAATCCGCTCAGCCAAGCCCAGCCGCTTGAGGCCGGCTGCAGCTAGCACGATGCCGTCATACAGGCCCTCATCGAGTTTGCGCAGTCGGGTGTCCAAATTGCCACGCAAGGCCTCGATGCGCAGGTCCGGGCGCAGCGCACGCAGCAGCGCCATGCGGCGCAAGCTGGAGGTGCCCACCACCGCGCCTTGGGGCAACGCCTCCAAGTTCGCGTAGCGGCCAGACACCCATGCGTCACGTGGGTCCTCGCGCTCCATCACGCAAGCAAGCGAGAAGCCTTCCGGTAACTCCATGGGAACATCTTTGAGCGAATGCACTGCCAGATCGGCACGTCCGTCCTCCAGCGCCGCCTCCAGCTCTTTAACGAACAGCCCCTTGCCACCCACTTTGCTTAAGGCACGGTCCAGAATTTGGTCGCCCTGCGTGGTCATGCCCAAAAGCGTGACCACATGGCCCGCGCGCTCAAGCAAAGCCTTGACGTGTTCGGCCTGCCACAGGGCAAGGCGGCTTTCGCGGGTTGCGATCGTGAAATGTTGCTTGGAGGTCATGGCGTGAAGGCGTGGATGGGACGCGGTAACGGCGCGGTAACGGCAGGTTCGTCGGCGATGCTAGCATGGCCCACCATGAAAAACGCCGCTGCCACCCCCCCTGCAACAGGCCCCTCCACCGCGTCGCTTGCCGGCCAAAAAACCAAGGAGCGGCCCCTGGTGGAAGACATCCGTTTGCTAGGCCGCATCTTGGGGGATGTGATCCGTGAGCAAGAGGGCGTGGAGGCCTACGAGCTGATCGAGCAAATCCGCAAATGGTCGGTTGCATTCCGGCGCGAAGCCGACCAAGCGGCGGACAAGGCACTCAAGAAACTGCTCAAGGGCTTGAGCAGCGACCAGACGGTGAGCGTGATCCGCGCCTTCACCTACTTCAGTCACCTGGCCAACTTGGCCGAAGACCGCCACCACATCCGCCGCCGCGCAGTGCACGAGCGCGCTGGGGAAACCCAGGAAGGCAGCCTGGAGGTAGCGCTGCAGCGCCTGCGCTGGGCTGGTATCACGCAAAAGACGATCTCCAACACCTTGGCCCAAAGCTATGTGGCGCCGGTGCTGACCGCCCACCCCACCGAGGTGCAGCGCAAAAGCATTCTGGACGCCGAGCGCGACATCGCCCAGCTGCTGGCCGCGCGCGACGACATCCGCCAGCGCGCAGCGGCTTATCAGGGCAAGAAAGACGCGCTCACCCCCCGCGAACTGGCGGCCAACGAGGCGCAGATCCGCGCCCGGGTGATGCAACTCTGGCAAACCCGCCTGTTGCGCTACAGCAAGCTCACCGTGTCCGACGAGGTGGAGAACGCGCTGAGCTACTACGAGTCGACGTTTTTGCGCGAAATCCCCAAGCTGTACGCCGAGCTTGAACAGCTCTTGGGACAGCAACCGGTGCACAGCTTCCTGCGCATGGGCCAGTGGATCGGTGGCGACCGCGACGGCAACCCCAATGTCAGCGCCCAAACGCTGGAGTACGCGCTGCGCCGCCAGTCCGAGGTGGCTTTGCGCCACTACCTGACCGAAGTGCACTACCTGGGCAGCGAGCTGTCAATTTCAGCCATGCTCAACCGCTGCACCCCCGAACTGCAGGCGCTGGCCGATGCATCACCAGACAGCAATGCACATCGCCAAGACGAGCTCTACCGCAAGGCGCTGATCGGCATGTACGCGCGCTTGGCCGCCACGCTGCAAGAACTCACTGGCACCAGCGCGGCACGCCATGCGGTTCCGCCCCAAAACCCCTACTTGCGCGCAGAAGACTTTTGCGCCGATTTGCGAACCATCGCGCATTCGCTCAAGACCCACTTCGCGGGCGCTCTGGTGGGGCAACGGCTGCACCCTTTGATCCGCGCCGTCGAGGTGTTTGGTTTCCACCTGGCCACCGTCGATTTGCGCCAAAGTTCAGACAAGCACGAGGAGGTGGTTGCCGAGCTCTTGGCCACTGCGCGGGTGGAGGCCAACTACCCGGCCTTGGACGAAACCGCCAAGCGCACGCTGCTGTTGCAACTGCTCAACGATGCCCGCCCTTTGCGTGTGCATGGTGCGCAATACTCGGACCACCTTCGCGCAGAACTCGCCATCTTTGCGATGGCCAAAGACATGCGCCAGCGCTTTGGCCACGAGGCGATTCGCCACTACATCATCAGCCACACCGAAACGGTGAGCGACCTGTTGGAAGTGCTGTTGCTGCAAAAAGAAGTGGGGCTGGTGCGTAGCACTTTGGACACACAGGCAGCGAGCGACCTGATCGTGGTGCCACTGTTTGAAACCATCGAAGACCTGCGCAATGCCGCACCCATCATGCGCGAGTTTTACGCGCTGCCAGGTGTGGCCGCACTGGTGCAGCGCAGCGGTGGCGAGCAAGACATCATGCTGGGCTACTCCGACAGCAACAAAGACGGCGGCATCTTCACCAGCAACTGGGAGTTGTACCGGGCCGAAATCGCACTCGTGGAGTTGTTCAACCAGTTGGAGGCCAGCCACAAAATCAAGCTGCGCATGTTCCACGGCCGCGGCGGCACGGTAGGTCGTGGCGGCGGGCCCAGCTACCAGGCCATCCTGGCGCAGCCTCCGGGCACGGTGCGCGGGCAGATTCGGCTGACCGAACAGGGGGAGGTGATCGGATCCAAATACGCCAACCCCGAGATCGGGCGGCGCAACCTCGAAACCCTGGTGGCCGCCACATTAGAGGCCACGCTGCTGCAACCGACCAAATCGGCCAGCAAGGCCTTTCTGGATGCGGCTGCCGAGCTGTCGGCCAGCAGCATGGCCGCATACCGCGCGTTGGTCTACGAGACGCCGGGCTTTAGCGACTACTTTTTCAGCGCCACGCCCCTGCGCGAAATTGCCGAACTCAACATCGGCTCGCGCCCTGCTTCGCGCAAGCCCTCGCAGCGCATCGAAGACCTGCGCGCCATCCCCTGGGGCTTTAGCTGGGGCCAAAGCCGCCTGACGCTGCCAGGCTGGTTCGGGTTTGGCTCGGCCGTGGCGACCTTCACCCAGTGCGATACGCCTCAACAAAGCGCAGAGCGCTTGGCCTTGCTACAAAAAATGGTGAAGCAGTGGCCCTTCTTCAAAACGCTGCTCTCGAACATGGACATGGTGATGGCCAAAAGCGATCTGGCCCTGGCCTCGCGCTACGCCGAGTTGGTGGCCGACGCCAAGCTGCGCAAGCGCATCTTCACTGCCATCGAGAACGAGTGGCATGCCACCGCACATGCGCTCTCCGTCATCACGGGGGAGAAGCAGCGGCTGAGCGAAAACGCGGCCCTGCAGCGCTCGATCCGCCACCGCTTTCCGTACATCGACCCGCTGCACCACTTGCAGGTGGAGCTCGTGCGCCGCTACCGCGCAGGAATCACCGACGAACGGGTCAAGCGCGGTATCCACATCTCCATCAACGGCATTGCGGCCGGCTTGCGCAACACGGGCTGAAACGCTGCGCCCCGCTGCTACGCCAGCGCGCTGCAGGAGCGGGTTGCGGCGGTCGGGCTGCTTGGACTATTTGGCAACTGCCTGGTGCCCCAGCAACATCTCACGCACTGCGGCTAACTGGCGACGCGATACCACCAAGGGGGCATCAACCCCCTCCAGGGTCAAGGCCCAACCCTCCCCTTCGTTCGGATCGTGGTGGCGTTGCAGCGCGCGTGCTGCGCGCTTGGCCACCAAGGCATTGCGGTGCACGCGAATGAAGGTATCGCCGTAGCGCGCCTCCAGTTCGCCCAAAGAGCCCTCGATGACGTAGCTGCGTGCCGCCGTGCGCACCGTGATGTACTTGAGCTCGGCCTTGAAGTACAGCACCTCAGCCACCGGCAAGCGTTCGGTGCGGTGGCGATCTTGGATCACCAGCACTGCGGCATCGCTGACTTGCGTGGGCGCAGCTTCGCGCTGATTCAGAAACCGCAGCACCTTGTGCAGCGCAGCCTGCAGACGATCCTGGCGCACCGGTTTGGTCAGGTAGTCCACCGCGTCCAGTTCAAAGGCGTCCACCGCATGTTCGGCGTAGGCGGTTACGAACACCAAGGCGGGCGGATACGGCATGTCGGCGATCTGGCGGGCCAGGGAGAGGCCATCCATGCCAGGCATGTGGACGTCCAGCAGCACCAGGTCGGTGGCTTGCTGCTGCAAACATGCCAACGCATGGGCCGCGCTGTCGGCTTGTGCCATCGTCTCGGCACTCGGGTCGCGGCAAGCCCGCAGCAGCGTACTCAGGCGTGCGCGCGCCAGGGGTTCGTCATCCACCACCAGCACCCGCAGTGGGCGCTCAACACCGGGCTGCGCTGTCACAGCGGAACCTCCACACGGACCTGGAACACGCCGTCCTTCAAGCCGCTGGAAAACTGGCCCTGCACATCGTGGAGCAAAGCCAATCGCTCACGCACATTGCGCAACGCGACCCCAGCCCCGCCGGGGCCGGGACCGGCCGGCACCGTGTTGGTAACGGTGATCACCACCACCGAGCGGCGGCGCTGCACCGTGATCCCTATATCTGCACCCGAGGCACTGGGTTCCACACCGTGACGCACCGCGTTTTCCACCAAGGGTTGGAGCAACAGAGATGGAACCCGGGCGACACCGGCGTCGGGATCGACCTGCCAAGTCACCCGCAATCGATCGCCAAACCGCACCCGCTCAATGGCCAGATAGCGCTGGGCCAACGCGATTTCCTGCTCCAGGCCAACCGAGGCCCCTTGGTCCACCAACGCATGGCGGAAAAGATCGCTAAGGTCTTCCAACAGCAGCTCGGCCTTGTCCGGCTCGGCACGCACCAGGGCAATCGCGCTGTTGAGCGTATTGAACAAAAAATGGGGGCGGATACGGGACTGCAGATCGGCCAGCTGGGCGGCAGCATCGGCCTCACGTTGGCTGCGCGCACGCAAAACCAGGGCCACTACGACCACAGCCGACAGCAGACCGCCAGCACTGGCGCTGGCCAGCCACGGTGCGGGCGCCCCGGCTTGCGACAGCGCAACCATCGCACACGCCAGCACGCCAGCCAACGCACCCAGCACCACCGCGACGGCAGACTGCCAGCCCAGTCCCAGTGCCGCCAGCCGGTGCCGTAGCGAGCAGGCCACCAGCAGCCAAGCCAGGGTGGCAGGCAGGGCGCCGCCGGTAACCAGCGCGGTGCGCAACAACCAGTCCTCAAAGTGCATGGCGCCGAACATGCAGGCCACAACCACCACGCACTCCACCCACACAACGGTGCGTAACACCAGGCCCAACTGGCACACATCCAACACCGGCGCGGCAACGCCAGAAGCACCCGCCCCGGCAGCTGGCGCGTCCTGGAAAACCGATACCATTTGGGCGTTTTTCATAGGGGAGCGTGTTGTGATGTTTTTACCCGATTGTGGCGCTGGGCTGTGGCAGTGAGCGCAGCCTGCCCCTTGGACGCCGCTGATGCGCCTGCGCCAGGCTGCAAGCGCTTGGGGCTGTTGCTGGCGGCGGCGTTGGCGCTGTGGTTGGGGCTGTATGGCTTGGCGGGCGCGCAAGAGGTCGAGTGGCGATTGCAAACCGTCAGCACCCGCACCGGCCCCACCGGCAAGGTTGCGACGATCAACCTGTCGATCGCCGCACCGCAGGGCGGCGGCGCGCGCCATGTTCTGCTGTATGTCTCTAGCTTCAACGCGCCCCAACTCTCACAAAATCCGAAGGTGGACCGCGTCGCCCCCGTGCTACCGTGGTCGCGTGTGGGCCCGCTGCTGACGAACCACGGCGTGGTGTTTGTGGCTGCCGATATCCCCAGCGATGCCAATCGCCGCAGCTTGGCGAATCGTCCACTGCCCGAGATTGCAGCCGACGTGCGCGCGGTCATGCTCCAGCTCGAGCAGGAGTTCCCCGGACTACCGATTCACCTCGCCGGCTTTGGCGAAGATGCCGGCGAACTGGTGCCAGTGAGCCAGCGCCTGCCTGGCGCGGGCCGGCTGGTGTTTGTCAGCCCCGATTTTCGAAACTACCGCGCCTATGACTGGAAGTCATTGAAGCGGCAGGTGATGGTGTTGCAGTCACCGGGCACGCAGTGCGATTACGTGTCCTTTGCCGACGCTGCGATGGTGGCGCAACGCAATGGCTTTCGGATGGTGCTGGCCGGCTACCCGCAGGCCGAGCGCAACACGGTGTGTGGTCGCGGTAGCCAGAACACGCTCGAGGGTCTCGAAGCCCAAACTGCCGAGGTCATCGCACAGTGGCTTGATGGCCGGGAGCCGCCCAGCGGCATCGGGCACGCCCCCGCAGCAGTGGCCTGGCGCGAGCAGGTGCTGCGCTACGCGATGCCGGAGTCCTTAGGCGCGCAGACGCGGGAAATCACCATCCTGTACCCGGACGGCGCGGGCCCGTTTCCGGTCACGATTTTCAACCACGGCGATGTCCTGGTGGAGCACCCGCCGGTCCGCTTTCGCCAACGCATGGTGGACATGGTCGTCGCCCGCGAATTCCTGCAGGCCGGTTGGGCGGTCGCCTTTCCGGCACGCCGTGGCGTGGGCTTGTCCGACGGCCTGTACACCTACGAGAACGTGCTCGACGATTTCAACCCCACCTACAAGGCGCAAGTCCATGCCCGCGAAATCCTGCCCGTGCTGGATTTTTTGAAGCAGTTCGCGCTCATCGACACCAACCGCGTGGTGCTCAGTGGGCAATCGGCGGGTGGCTATGCCGTGATGCAAGTGGCCACGCTGAACTTGCCGGGAGTCATTGGTCTGGTCAATTTCTCAGGCGGACGTAGCGACGTACGGGGCCCCGATGGCCGGGCGACACCGGGTTACATCAACGAAAAAATGGTCAATGGTTTTGCCGAATTCGGCAAAGCCACGTCCATTCCCACGCTGTGGATTTTTGCCGAGAACGACAGCCGCTACTCAGCCGCCACCGTGCGCGCTGCGCACCAGGCTTTCACCGCAGGCGGCGGCAATGCCACCTTGCTGCTGCATCCCCCGCTGCCTCGCATGGACGGCCACTTCATTTACCAAGTGCCACGGATCTGGCGCGGCGTCCTGCAAAACTACTTGCGCACTGTTCAAACGAACATACCGCCCAAGTCCCCCGGCCAGTAGGTGCCCGCCGGGCCGCCTACACCACCAACCTAACCACCACCTCCAACCCCACCCCCATGACAAGCCCCGCCAACCAGTTCGACAAAAAATCCGAGGCGTGGTCCGCGCTGTTCTCCGAGCCTATGAGCGACCTGGTCAAGCGCTACACCTCCAGCGTGTTCTTTGACAAACGCCTGTGGCAGGCCGACATCACCGGCAGCCTGGCCCACGCCGCCATGCTGGCCCACCAGGGCATCATCAGCGCGGCCGACCACCAGTCCATCCAGACCGGCATGGCCACCGTGTGGCACGAGATTGAATCGGGCCAGTTTGAATGGAAACTTGACCTCGAAGATGTGCACCTCAACATCGAAGCACGCCTAACCCAACTGGTGGGTGATGCCGGCAAGCGCCTGCACACCGGGCGCAGCCGCAACGACCAGGTCGCCACCGATGTGCGGCTGTGGTTGCGCGGCGAGATCGATCTGATTGGTGAGCTGCTGACCGATGTGCAAAACGCACTGCTGGCCATTGCAGAGAAAAACGCCGAGGTCATCCTGCCAGGTTTTACCCACCTGCAAGTGGCGCAACCGGTGAGCTTTGGCCACCACCTGCTGGCCTATGTGGAGATGTTCAGCCGCGATGCTGAGCGATTGCATGACCTGCGTGTGCGCGTCAACCGCCTGCCGCTGGGCGCCGCCGCGTTGGCGGGCACCAGCTACCCGCTGGACCGCGAGATGGTGGCCAAGACCTTGGGCATGGTGGACGCGCAGGGCCAAGCTGCCATCTGCCAAAACAGCCTGGACGCAGTGAGCGACCGCGACTTTGCCATTGAGTTCACCGCAGCAGCGACGCTGGCCATGGTGCACATCAGCCGCTTGTCCGAGGAGCTGATTTTGTGGATGAGCCAGAGCTTTGGCTTCATCGACCTGGCCGACCGCTTCTGCACCGGCTCGAGCATCATGCCGCAGAAGAAAAACCCCGATGTGCCCGAGCTCGCCCGTGGCAAAACCGGCCGTGTGGTGGGCCACCTGATGGGCCTGATCACGCTGATGAAGGGCCAGCCTTTGGCCTACAACAAAGACAACCAAGAAGACAAAGAGCCACTGTTCGATACCGTGGACACCCTCAAGGACACGCTGCGCATCTTTGCCGAACTGGTGGGTGGCATCACCGTCAAGCCCGAAGCCATGGAGCGCGCCGCGCGCAAGGGCTACGCTACCGCCACCGACCTGGCCGACTACCTGGTCAAAAAGGGGCTGGCCTTTCGCGACGCCCACGAGGTGGTCGCCCATGCGGTCAAAACCGCCATCCAAAAGGGTGTGGACTTGTCGGAGCTACCGCTGGCCGAACTGCAGCAGTTCCACCCACAGATTGAAGCCGATGTGTTTGACTGCCTGAGCCTGCGCGGCTCGCTCAACGCCCGCAACACCCTGGGCGGCACCGCACCAGCGCAAGTGCGGCTGCAGATTGCCCGCCACCGTCTCCGCTTGGCGCAAGCGCCAAGCTAAAGGCCTCCCGTCAGCGCCGCTTAGTACGCGATGGGCTTCACGCCCACCGCGAAGTACTCGGTTTCGCCAAAGCAACTGGTGGGGATGCCCTTGTGCTGCTCGTAGGTGATGGACACCTTGGTACCGATGGCCGCGCTGATTGCCTTGTGCGCCTCAGGGTCGCGCACCGAGAACAAAAACTTTTCCGGTGTGGTTCCGGGGATGGACACCAAGGTGAGCTCGCCCTCCCAAGTCTTGCAGATCCAGCCCTTCTCGGAGATTTTTTGCAAGAAGCCGGCGCGCTCGCCGGTGGAGTAGCTCCAGTTCAGGGTGAAGGCGGTGTAGCCCGCAAACAGCAGCACCAATCCCAGGACCAACACACCAAGATTGCGCAACACACGACCGGGGGTAACCGCCATACCGAACTCCTTTGCTTGACCTCGGTCGATAGTAACCGTTGGAGGTGACAGCACCGTGCAAGCCCGGCGTGGGATGGGCCTAACCGGCGTTGCGCATGGCCTGGGCAAGTGCCAGGTCGCCATGGCTGGCCAAGGTGTCCGCTGCGTTCAGGCGGTCGTTTGCCTCGCGGTTTTGGCTCAACTTGGCCTTGCCTTCCATGCGGTTGATCTGGATTTCGATGCCCACGATGGCTTTGAGCATGCCGTCGATGTACTCCGGCGCGGAGTCCCCCATCTTCCAGGGCTTGGGCTCGGTGGCCTCGTGGGTGCGGGTCAGGCGACCCACCACACCGCGCACAAACTTTTCGGTGTCCTGCACCGTCATCTGCCCGTGCACATGCACCACCTCGTAATTCCAGGTCGGTACCTGGCGGTGTGACACATGTTTGCTGGGGTACCAGTTGGGCGAGATGTAAGCCGCCTCGCCGCGAAACACCACCAGCACCTCGCAGCCCGCACCGCACTGCTGCCACACTGGATTGGCCCGCGCCACATGGGCCGTCAATACGCCGCGCGCAGCGTCCAGCTCAAACGGAATGTGGTTGGCGTCGAGCCCCTGCGGGCCTTGGGTTACCAAGGCGCCCAGTGGATGGGTGCGGATGATGCTGTGCAGGGCATCGGTGTTTTTGATGGAGAAGTGGTCTGGGATGTACATCGCGCGCTCTGTGGGGGAAGACGTCGGGACCGCTAAATCCAGCGGTCCCCGACACTCTACCAGCCACGCCCCTTCAGACTTGCGCCAGTTGCTGCTCCAGTTGGTGCAGCACCTCGTAGCACGGCAGCACCTGGGCGACGCTGGCATTGGGCTCGCGGCCTTCGCGGATGGCGGCGAAAAACTCGCGGTCTTGTAGCTCGATGCCGTTCATCGACACCGCCACCCCCGAGACGTCGATCTTCTCGTCCTTGCCGGTGAACAGATCGTCGTAGCGTGCCAGGTAGGTTCCGGTGTCGCCGATGTAGCGAAAGAAGGTGCCCAAAGGCCCGTCGTTGTTGAACGACAAAGAAAGGGTGCAGATCGCACCATTGGCTGCCTGGAGCTGGATGCCCATGTCCATCGCAATCCCCAGGGTCGGGTGGATGGGTCCCTGGATGGCGTTGGCGCGCACGATGGGGCTGGCGCACTGGTAGGCAAACAGGTCCACCGTGTGGGCCGCGTGGTGCCACAGCAAGTGGTCGGTCCAGCTGCGTGGCTGGCCGAGGGCGTTGGTATTGGTGCGGCGCATGAAGTAGGTCTGCACATCCATCTGAAAGATGTTGAACGTGCCCGCCGCTACCCGCTGGTGCACCCACTGGTGGCTGGGGTTGAAGCGCCGGGTGTGGCCGCACATGGCCACACGGCCACTAGAGCGGGCCTGGGCGACCACCGCCTGGCCATCACGCAGCACATCGCACAGGGGAATCTCCACCTGCACATGCTTGCCCGCGCGCAGGCAGGCCAAAGCTTGCTCAGCGTGCATCTGGGTGGGGGTACACAGGATGACAGCGTCCACCTCGGGCAGCGCCAGGCTGTCGGCCAGGTCGGTGCTGACGTGGGCAATGCGGTACTTGGCGGCGACTTCGCGGGTCTTGTCGAGATCGCGACCGACCAGCGAGACCACCTCCACACCTTCGATGTTTTGAATGCCGTCCAGGTGCTTGATGCCAAATGCGCCGGCCCCTGCCAGCGCCACTTTGAGGGGCTGTTGCATGTCAGTCGTTCTCCAGAATCAGGTGGCCCACGGCGGTGTTGCTGGCCGGCACGTGGTAGAAACGGTGGCGCACGCGCGGCGCTGCCACCTTGCCGGACGCAGGCGGGGCCAGATCGGCCATGGCGCCACGGGCGATCAGCCACATCACCAGCTCAATGCCCTCGCTGCCGGCCTCGCGCACGTAGTCGATGTGGGGTGTTGCGGCACAGGCCTGGGGGTCCGCCACCATTCGGTCCAGCCAGGCGTTGTCCCATTGCCGGTTGATGAGTCCGGCGCGCGCGCCCTGCAGCTGGTGGCTCATGCCACCCGTGCCCCAGATCTGCACATCCAGGTCCCCATCAAAGCTCTCCACCGCCTTGCGGATGGCCTGGCCCAAGGCCAGGCAGCGCGCCCCGCTGGGCACAGGGTACTGCACCACATTGACATGCAGAGGGATGACCTGGAACGGCCAGCGCCCACCCGGCATGGGCGGGTTGCCGCACAGCAGGCTCAGGGGCACCGTCAGCCCATGGTCCACCACCATGCGGTTGCACAGGGTGAGGTCAAAGTCCTGCTGGATCACGCTCTGCGCGATGTGGGCCGCCAACTCCGGGTGGCCTTGCACCGTGGGCAAGGGGCGCGGCCCCCAGCCTTCGTCGGCGATCTCGAAACTGTCGGCACAGCCCAGGGCAAAGGTGGGAATAAGGTCCAGGCTGAAGTTGGTGGCGTGGTCGTTGTAAACCAAAAACACCACGTCGGGCGTGTTGTCTTGCATCCACTGTTTGGAGAATTCGTAGCCGGCAAACAGCGGCTGCCAATAAGGCTCGTTTTGCTTGCCCTGGTCCACGGCCACGCCGATGGCGGGCACGTGCGAGGTGTAAACCGATGCGGTGATGCGTGCCATGCCTTTAGCCTCCTGGATTGCGCAGGGCGCGACCGGCCGCGCCCTGGGGTTGGTGCTGGGGCTGGGCGTCGCCGTCCTCGCCCAAGTGGCGGTTGCCTTCTACTGAGCGGCCGCCGCGCAGCATCATCTCGCGGTACTCTTGTTCGGTCATGCCGGTCATGGAGCCCGCCATTTGCTGGAAGCTCAGACCGTCGGTGGCACCGATGCGGGCCAGAAAGTAAATATTGCCGCCAGTGCGCATGCACCAGTTGAGGTCGCGCGCCAGCACCGCTTGCTTTTGCTCCTCGCTCAGCGGCCAGGCGTCCAGGTAGGCGCGCTCATCGGCCTTGAAGCGCGCGCGGTTGTCGGGCTTCATCAGGCTGGAACAGAACTGGTTGAGCCAGTAGCCTTTGCGGCTTTGCTCGGCATCAAAAATGATGGTACCGGGCACGTCTTGGTAGGGTTTGTCCAGTGGCATGGTTGTCAAAGCTCCTCGGGCCAGTACAGGCGCATGGGGTTGTCCACCAGCAGCTTCTTCTGAAGCTCTGCGGTGGGCGCAATGTGGGGAATGAAGTCCACCAGCAGGCCGTCGTCGGGCATGTGCCCCTTGAGGTTGGGGTGGGGCCAGTCGGTGCCCCAGAGCACGCGGTCGGGAAACTCTTGGACGATGGCGCGGGCAAAAGGCAGCACATCACGGTAGGCGGCCTGCTCGCCGTGCAGGGCCGGGGGGCCGCCATTGCTCAAGCGCTCGGGGCAACTCACCTTGCTCCACACATGGGGGTGCTCGCGCAGGAAGCGGCGCAGCAGCGTGAACTCCGGGCCATCCAAGGGCTTGGACACATCGGGCCGGCCCATGTGGTCGATGACCACCGTGGTGGGCAGCGCCGTAAAAAAGTCCCACAGCTCGGGAAGGTCCACCGCCTCGAAGTACACCACCACATGCCAGCCGAAAGCGTCGATGCGCTGGGCGATCTCCAGCAACTCGTCCTTGGGCGTGAAGTCCACCAGCCGCTTGACGAAGTTAAAACGCACGCCGCGCACGCCGGCGTCATGCAGCTGCTGCAGCTCGGTGTCGGTCACGCTGCGCCGCACCGTGGCCACGCCGCGCGCGCGCCCGGCGCTGGCACGGCTGGCGTCCACCAGCGCCCGGTTGTCGGCGCCGTGGCAGGTGGCTTGCACGATCACATTGCGGGCAAAGCCCAGGTGGTCGCGCAGCGCGAACAGCTGCGCTTTGCCAGCGTCACAGGGCGTGTATTTACGCTCTGGCGCGTATGGAAATTCCGCGCCGGGGCCGAACACATGGCAGTGCGCATCCACACTGCCAGTGGGCAGTACAAAGCGTGGCTTGCTGGGACCGGCGTACCAGTCCAGCCAGCCGTCGGTCTTGCGGAAATCGCCCGTTGTGGGTCGGCCCATGGTGGATTACCTG
Source organism: Rhodoferax sp. (assembly GCF_044236835.1). GTDB lineage: Bacteria > Pseudomonadota > Gammaproteobacteria > Burkholderiales > Burkholderiaceae_C > Allorhodoferax. The sequence continues at coordinate 32,258 of NZ_JBIIGC010000002.1, read as the reverse complement.
GAAAGAATGTGGACGGCCCGCCCCGCCCGCTGGCAAGGGCAGGCCCTGCGGGGCGGTTTACTTGGCAGTGGAGTACTTGGAGATCAGGCCCTTTGCGTCGTCCAGCATCTTGGTGCCGTTCAGTCCTTTGCCGTTCATCTCAGTCACCCATTCGCTGGAGAGCTTGCTGCCCAAGGCCTTCCACTGCACCAGCTCCGATGCGGGAATCACATTGATCGCCGACTGGTTGACCAGCTTCTTGCCCTCCACATCGGCTTGCAAAAAGGCACGTCCTGCCGCCGCCGACAGGGCAGCACCGGAATTGGCGTCGATGACCTTCTTCAAGTCAGCTGGCAGCGCGTCGTACTTGGCCTTGTTCATCGCGAAGATGAAGGTCGAGGTGTAGAACGCGGGCTCTTTGGGGTCGGTCTCGGAGTGGAACTTCACCAGCTCCTGGATCTTGATGGCGGGCACCACCTCGTAGGGCACCACCGCACCGTCGATCACGCCCTTGGACAGCGCATCACCCACCTGGGGCACCGGCATGCTGACCGGGGTTGCACCCAGCATGGCGATGAACTTGTTGGTCATGCGCGTGGGGGCACGCAGCTTGAGGCCGCGCAGGTCGGCCATGGTTTTCACCGGCTTGCCGTTCATGTGGAACACGCCGTCACCGTGCACATGGAAAGCCAGGGGTTTGACGTCCTTGAACTCGGCGGCGCTGTGGATTTGCACGTAATCCCACAAGGCTTTGGAGGTGGCCTCGGGGTTTTGCATCATGAAAGGCAGCTCAAAGGCCTCGATGCTCGGGAACCTGCCAGCGGTGTAGCCCGGCAGCGTCCACACAATATCGGCCACACCATCGCTCACCTGCTGGTAGAGCTGTGGCGGCGTGCCGCCAAGCTGCATCGAGGGGTAAATCTGGCACTTGAGGCGGTTGGCCGATTCCTTGGCCACCTTGTCGCACCAAGGCGTGATCAACAAGGTGTTGGCAAACGAGCTGGCGGGCAGGAAGAAATGGACTTTGAGGGTCACCTCCTGTGCCAGCGCGCTGGAACTTGCCATACAGGCCAGGGCGGCTGCGACCAATGTGCTGCGAATTTTCATAGTGAAGTCTCCTTGTGGTTTCAGGTCAAAAAATGCACCAGCCACAAGGCCAGCGCCGGGAACATAAGCAGCAGCGCCAAGCGAATGCCGTCGGTGATAAGAAAGGGCACAACGCCCTTGTAGGTTTCCACCATGGGCACGTCGCGGGCCAGCCCGTTCATGATGTACACATTGAGCCCCACGGGCGGAAAAATCATTCCAATGGCGCAGACCGTGAGGATCAATACGCCAAACCACAAGGCCTTGTCCGCCGGTCCCAAGCCGTAGAAGTCCAGGCCCATGATCACCGGAAACAGGGTCGGCACGGTGAGCAAGATCATGCTCATCTCGTCCATCACGCAGCCCAGGATGATGTAGAACACCATCACACCCGCCATGATCAGCACTGGCGAAATTTGCAAATGGCCCACGATATCGGCCAGTTGCGACGGCAGTTGCGACAAGGCCAGCGCCGCATTGATCATGTCGGCGCCAATGAAGATCAAGAAGATCATGCCGCTGGTCTGCGCCGTGCTGCGCACCGCGTTGACGAACTTGCCCCAATTGATTTCGCGGCGCACCAAGGTGATGGCAAAGGTCAGCACCACGCCAATGGCAGCGCCTTCGGTGGCAGTGAACAAGCCGCCATAGATGCCGCCAAACACCACGCCAAAGATCGCCACGATGGGCCAAACCTGCAAAGCAGCGCGCAGTACCTGTGCAGCACTTGCGGGCTGGGCTGCGGGCGCATGCTCGGGGTGCAGCCGCACGATGAAGCCAATCGCGAGCAAATAGCCCACCGCGGCCAGCAGCGCCGGTACATAGGCCGCCAAAAACATTTTGGTGATGTTTTGCTCGGTCAAAATTGCGTACACCACCAGCGTGACCGAAGGTGGCAACAGCACCCCCATGGTGCCGCCAGTGGCCAGCGCCGCCGTTGCCAGCCGGCCGGAGTAGCCAATGCGGCGCATCTGCGGGTAGGCCACCTGGGCAATGGTGGCGGTGGTGGCCACGGTGGAGCCCGAAATAGAACCAAACGCGGCACAGGCCAACACACCGGCCATCGCCATGCCACCGCGAAAGCGGCCCAGCAAAGCATTCGCAAAGTCAAACAACGCCTTGGCCAAACCGCCCTGAACGGCCAAGCCACCCATGAGCATGAAAAGGGGAATGACCGACAGGTCATAGACGGACACGCGGCCGTAGACCGCGCCCTTGAGGTGCGACAGCAAAGGCATCCAACCCGACAGCAACAGGTAGCCCACCGCGCCCGGCACGAACATCGCAATCGCGATGGGCACCCGCACCGCCATCAGTGTCAGCATGGCGCCAAACATCAGCAGCCCAATGGTCATGGTGCTCATGCGCGCACCTGCGCTTTGCCAGACAACATGCGCACCAACTGCAGCACACCAATGAGCACGCACAGCGCCAGGCCCGGCAGCATCAAGGTATAGGGCAGCCACAGGGGCAAGTCCATCAGCATGGAGCGCTCTTTGGCGGCGTGGATGTCCACGGCACCCACCGCCACGCGCCACAGCACCAAGGCCATCACCAGCGTGTACAAGGCCACGCCAACGGCGTCCATCCGCCCCTGGGTTCGTTCGGAGGCGCCAGTGGTGAAGAAGTCCACGATGATGTTGGCGCGGCGGTACTGGGTGTACGGCAGGAAGGACGCCACCACCACCGCGCCACCGAGCTGCACCAGCTCGACGTCACCCAGGATGGGATGCATAAAAAAAGCGCGGCCCACCACACTGGTGGTGGTCATGACGGCGATCGACAGCAGCACCACCGCGCCAATGGCGGCGCTGATGTCGCACAAGGTCGCCAGCCAGTCGTGCGGGGGTGACGCGCTTGGGGTCAACTCAGACAAGGGTGGATCTCCGGTAGAGGTAGTGGTGGGATTGCAGGTTCAGTCGACGTAGCGCAAGCCCGCCGCCGCCAAGGGCGCTCGCATCTGGTACATGTCCAAACCCAGCACGCCGGCGGCCAACTGGGCGCGTTTGTCGCCTTCGGCGCGCTCGCGCTGCTGCGCCGCGGCCAGGGTTTGCGCGGCACGCGCAGCAGGCACGCACACCACACCGTCATCGTCAGCCACCACCACATCGCCGGGAGTCACCAACATGCCAGCGCAGACCACCGCAATGTTGACCGAGCCCAAGGTCGCTTTGACCGTGCCTTTGCTGGAGATGCACTTGCTCCACACCGGAAACTGCATGGCTTGCAGTGTCTTCACATCGCGCACCCCAGCGTCGATCACCAGTGCACGCGCACCGCGCGCCTGGAAGCTGGTGGCCAGTAAGTCGCCAAAGTAGCCATCGGTGCATTCGGCGGTAACGGCGGCCACCACGATGTCACCGGGCTGAATCTGCTCGGCCACCACATGCATCATCCAGTTGTCGCCCGGGTGCAGCAGGACGGTCACCGCGGTGCCCGAAACTTGCGCGCCTGCGTAAATTGGCCGCATATACGGCTGCAGTAGCCCGACCCGGCCCATGGCCTCGTGCACAGTGGCAGAACCCAGCTTCGCCAGCGCGTCGGCCACGCCGCGCTCGGCGCGGATGATGTTGCGGTACACAACGCCCAGTTCAAACATGCTCTCTCTCCTCCAAAGCCAGCGCCTGCTCCATGCCCTGGCGCCGCTTGGCGGCCAGCGTGGCAGGCGAGGCGAAATACTGCAACAGCGCCTGGGCCGCTGGCACCTGGTCGCACGCCGCGCACACGCCCCCGGAAAACGTGGTCACGATGGCCACCTCAGCGGGCATGGGCCCCAGCAGCGTGATGCCTGACAACTGCAGCAACTCGCTGGTTTGCTGGAACCCCAGCGTCACCTCACCTTGCGCCAGCAAACGGCCCACAGGCACGCCCGGCGGAGCCTGCACCAGGCGGTCCTGCAACTGCGCCAGTACCCCCCAGCGCGCAAACAGTGCAGTCAACGCCACGCCGCTGGGGCCGGTGGAATAGCCAATGCGCGAGGCGGCCAGCACAGCGCGCTGCAAGGTAGCTTCGGTGCCTATGTCGGGCACTGGCGCACCAGCAGGCACCGCAACCGAGACAGCCGAGCGCACCAGATCGAGCCGGCTCCCGGTGAGCACATGGCCACTCTCGGCGAGCGCATCGATGGCGTCACGCGCCAAAAACACCAGGTCGAAAGCCTCGCCCGCGCGCACGCGTTTGGCCGCATCCACCCCGCCCATCGACTCGAGCGCCAGGGTGACCCCAGCGTCGCGCAGGAAGTCGCCTGCCAGCTCGGCCAGAACCGCCTGGGTGGCCATCGAAGAAATGCCGCAAAGCGTGGTGGTGTGTGCCATGCTGTCCTGCTTCATGCACCGACTGCGGACGGTTGCTCGCGCGCCGACAAACGCGCGTCCAAGCGCGAAAACACCCGCCGGGCATTGCCCTCGTAGATCAGGTGCTTGTCCTGGGCGCTCAAGCGGGAAGACGCTTCGATGTAGCGCTTGGTGTCGTCGTAGTGGTGGCCGGTTTGCGGGTCGATGCCGCGCACCGCGCCGATCATCTCCGAGGCGAACAGCACGTTTTTGACCGGGATGACCGTGCTGAGCAAGTCAATGCCTGGCTGGTGGTAGACGCAGGTGTCGAAAAAAATGTTGTTGAGTAGATGCTCTTCTAACAACGGCTTTTTTAGCTCTTGCGCCAGACCACGAAAACGCCCCCAGTGGTAGGGCACCGCGCCGCCGCCGTGGGGAATCAAAAACTTGAGGGTGGGAAAGTCCTTGAACAGGTTGCCCTGCAAGCACTGCATGAAGGCCGTGGTGTCGGCGTTCAGGTAGTGCGCGCCGGTGGTGTGGAAGCAGGCGTTGCAGCTGGTGCTCACATGAACCATGGCGGGCAGGTCGTACTCCACCATTTTTTCGTACAAGGGGTACCAGTGGCGGTCGGTCAGCGGCGGGCTGGTCCAGTGGCCACCGCTGGGGTCGGGGTTGAGGTTGATGCCGACCGCACCGTACTCCCTCACGCACTTTTCCAGCTCGGGGATGCAGGTGGCGGGGTCCACGCCGGGGCTTTGGGGCAGCATGGCCACCGGCACAAAATGGTCTGGAAACAGTTCACTCACCCGAAAGCACAGCTCATTGCAGATGGCAGCCCAAGTGGCCGACACCTCGAAGTCCCCGATGTGGTGGGCCATGAAACTGGCGCGCGGCGAAAACAAGGTGAGGTCGCTGCCGCGCTCGCGCATCAGGCGCAATTGGTTGGTCTCGATGCTTTCGCGCAGCGCGTCGTCGCTGATCTTCAGGTCCGAAGACCGGGGGCGAGACGCCGGGTCTTGGATGCCTGCAATCTGCGCGTTGCGCCAGTCCTCCAAGGCCTTGGGGGCCGTGGTGTAGTGGCCGTGGCAATCGATCACCATGCGTGTGTCTCCAACAAATAACGTGACCCTGACGGCCCGCATTGTCCCGCGCACCGTGCGTACGCTCCGTCATTATTGGTGAGCTTGGATTCCTATTTTGTGATGACCGTGGTAGAAACCCGGAGATTGCTCCCCACCCCATGTCCGACCGTTCCCCCGCCCATCCCAGCGCGCTTGGCGTTCTAGACCACCTGCGCCCGTTCATGGCTGTCGCGTCCCAGGGCAGCATCGCGCGCGCGGCCCAGCAAGTGTTCAAAGCGCCATCGGCGGTGACGCGCTCAGTGGCGGAAGTGGAGCATGCGCTGGGCGTGGCCTTGTTCGAGCGCAAGCCGCGCGGCATGCTGCTCAATGCGTGCGGTCAGGCGGTGCTGGCGCGCGCGCAGCGCATTGCGGAGGAGGCCCAGGCCGGCGCCGATGAGTTCCTTCGCGGCCTGACCGCAAGCTCCGGTTTGCACAATGCTGTGATCGGCCTGGTGTTCAACGCCCGCAAGTTGGAGTTGCTCATTGGGCTGTCGGAGCACCGTTCGCTCTCGGCAGCGGCAGCGCACATCGGGCTCACCCAGGCCGGCGCCAGCATGGCGCTCACCCGCATGGAGGCCACGCTGGGCCAAGCCCTGTTCCAGCGGATGATGCAAGGCATGGTGCCCACTGACGCCGCTGCGCGCCTGGTGGTGCGGGCCAAGCGGGTGTTTTCTGAGGTCCGCCACATGCAGTCGGACTTGGCGGCCATTTCCGGCAGCGTGGCCGGGGTGGTCACCATTGGCACCCTGCCGCTGGGACGCACCTACGTGGTCCCCACCGCCATCGCCCAGGCGCTGGGCCAGCACCCGGGCTTGCGGGTGGTCACATTCGAGAGCCACTACGAACAGCTGATTGCCAGCCTGCGCAGCGGTGACATCGACGTGGTGTTCGGCGCGCTGCGCGCCGCCGATACCGCACCGGGCCTGGTGACCGAAACCCTGTTTAGTGACCGCATCGGCATTGTTGCCCGCAGCGGCCACCCGCTGTCGCGCAAGAAAACAGTGAAGCTGCAGGACTTGCTGCGCCAGCAATGGATCCTGCCCCGCCCCAACGCGCCTGGCCGCCGCCTGGTGGACGCGTTCTTTCGCGACGCCGGGCTTGCGCCGCCAACGCCGTCGGTGGAAACAGGCGACCTGGCCATGCTGCGCCAATTGCTCAAGTGCAGCGATATGGTCACCGCCATCTCGCCCCACCAGTTGGTGTTCGAAATCGCCAACGGCAGCCTGGCCGAGCTGGCTGCACCCATGGGCACCACCACCCGGCAAATTGGTTTTACGCTGCGCCAAGGCAGCGCCCTTTCTCCTTCAGCCTTGGCTGTGCTGGATGCGATGCGCAGCGCGGCACAAGCGCTGGCGGCCCCACAAGGTCGTCTGCCTCTGGTCTAAGTCAGGGCGCGCTGTGCACGCTGCGCAGTTTCAGTTGGTTGGGCAGGGGCATGGAGCGGCGCAGCACGTCGTCGGCGAGCCACAGCGCGGAGTTGCAGGCGCGCTGCGCCACCATGGGCAGCGGCATTTGCACAAAATCGTCGTTGAACACCTCAAAGCTGTAGTCACCCCGGTACCCCATGCGCTCCAAGATCAGCACCATCTCAATGATGGGGTCGGTGTGCACGCCCTCGCCCGGAAACACCCGGTAGGTGCGCGCGGTGGCGATGCGTTCCTCCATGGTGCGGGCCTCTTGCCACAGGAAATCGGAGAGTTGCACCAGGTAGATTTTGTCGGGGTCGATGTCGGCTAGCGCATCGAGCGGTGTCTTGGCAGCAAGGATGTGGAAAGAGTCGATGCACAGGCCCAAGTTTGGGCTGTCGGCGCGGCAGACTACATCCCAGGCGGTGGTGTACTCGCTCACGCTACGCCCCCACGACAGCCCCTCGTAAGCAATGCGAATACCAAACGGTACCGCCAGCATCGAAAGCTTATGCAAGTCGCGGGCCATCTGGTCTGGGTCCTGGCTTGCGTGGATGGACGTCGATGAGCAGGCCAGCAGCACATCACACGCCAGCTCGGCGCACATCTCCAGCATGGTTTTGGCAATATCGACCTTGTAGTCATGCAGGTGGCCGCTGAGACCTTCAAAGTCGCGCAGCACCTGAAAGCCGGTTCCACGCAAACCGCTGCGCCGCACCGCGTGCACCGCCGCCTTCCAGCCCTGTGGGTGGCCCACCAAGTCGTTGGCCTTGAGCATGACCTGACCAAAGCCGGCCTGCTGCATGGCTTCTAGCTTGGCTTCCAGTGGGCCGGCCAAGGTGATTGTGTCCATACCGAAGCCGCGCAAGGCTTCTTGCACGCTGCGCCGGTGGGTCATGGCAGCACCGGCGCCACCGATGGGACCAGCTCGAAAGCCACACTGCCGAGGTAGGTCTTGGTGAGTGCACCGCGCGCATCGCTGCGCAGGGCGTCGTTTTCCACAAACTCCACGCCGCGTGCGCGCAGCGCCTGCACCGCTGCCAACACATCGGGCACGCCCAGACCCAATCGCTGCAGCCGCTCCTGCGGATCCGGAGCGTCGAAGGTCGGCTCTACCAGCTGCAGCATGAAGCCCGTCTGCGCGCTCAGCCCCGGCACCCGCAGCAAGCGCCCGGCGGGCAGGATGCCAAAGCGCTGGCCCTCGGGCACGGCGGAGCAGCCCAGCAGCGTTTGGTAGAACTCCAGCCAGTCGAAGCTGCGGCCCATGCCGATGTACTGCACCAAGCCAAACACCTGTAAGCCGGGCAAACAGGGCGGCTGGGGCTGCGCACCGGGGATCGGATCAAAGTCCACGTCGTAGATAGAGAACTTCTGGTAGCGGTCCACCAGGTAGATGCGGCTGCCGCCAACGCCATGGATGGCCGGGATGTTGAGCTCCATGGCATCGGGATGGCTGGGCACCTCCCAGCCACCGCGCGCCAGCACGTACGCACGGGCGGCGCGGGCGTTGCGCACCCGCAGGGCCATGGCATGGATGCTGGGGTGTCCCTCGGTATCGCTGGCACTGCGCGCCTCGTGTGGGTGGGCGTTGACCACCAAATTGATCGCACCCTGGCGGTACAGCGTCACCTCGCGCGAGCGGTGCCGCGCCGTGGGGACAAAGCCCATCATTTCCAGCACCTGCCCCAAGGCCTGGGGCTTGTCGGTGGCGTACTCTACAAACTCCAGACCGTCGAGCCCTAGTGGATTGGCCGCCTCGCTGCCGCTGGCTTGCGCGGGCTCGCGAGCGTCCTGTAAAGGGGAAAGTAGTTCCGCCATGCAAGCTCCTGGTGATGCGCTCAGCCCGCGCACGCCAGCGCGGCAGCGGCGTCGTGGTCGTACAAGCGCGACACATGGCGTAGCTGCTCGGGCGTCGCGCTGGGAAATCCAAAAAACTCCAGATAGGCTGGAACCATTTCAAACAGCATGTCGGCACCCACCTGGATGCGGCACCCCCTTGCCTGCGCCGCCAAAAGGAAGGCGGTCATTTCGGTACGCATCACCACCTCGGCTACAAACGTGTGGGCGGCAAGCCGTTGTACATCCACCGGCAGGGGGTCAGCTGGGCCCATACCCAAGGGCGTGGCATTGACCAGCAGGTCAAAACCAGCCGGGTCATTACTGCCGGTCTCCACACGCAAGCCTGGGTAGGCCTCGCACAGGCGCTGCGCCAAGGCGCGCCCTGGCGCGGGGTCGATGTCAAACAAGGCCAGCTGCCGCACACCGGCGCCAGCCAGCGAGGCCGCAATCGCCGATCCCACACCGCCGCAGCCCACCACCAGCGCACTGGCGCCGTGCAAACCCACGCCTTTGCGCAGCAAGCCACGCACAAAGCCCTCCCCATCGAACATGTCGCCCACCAAGCGACCATCAGGCAGCCGTTTGACCGCATTGCAGGCACCGGCTACGCGCGCCGTGCGCGACACACTGTCGAGCAAGCCCATCACCGAGACCTTGTGTGGCATGGTGATGAGCGCGCCGCGGATGTTGCTCAGCGCAAACACGCTGCGCAGGGTGGCCTCGAAGGAGGCTGGGCGGCAACCCATAGGCACGACCACGGCGTTGACACCCACCGACTCGAAGTAGGGGTTGTAAATCAGTGGCGCCTTGAAGCTGTGCGTCGGAAAGCCGAGGTGCACGATCAGCTCGGTATCGCCGTCAATCATGGTGCCCCGCTGTGCCGTGGTGTGCATGGGTGGTGCTGCAGTTCGCTTATTTCCGGATGCGTGCTAGTTCGGCCATCATGGCGCTCACGGTGGCATCGCCCACACTGGCGGAGTGCTTGGCAATCACGGGCTTCATCTTCTCGCGCAGTTTGGCCACCTCGGCCGCAGGGAATTCGGTCACTTGCATGCCACCCTTCTTGAGTGAATCGAGCAAGCTGCCGGCCATCGCGCGGGACTGCTCACGTTGGTATTTGACCGACTCGCTCACCGCGTCCTGCACCACCTTGCGCTCGTCTGCGCTCAGGCCATCCCACACCTTTTTGCTGATAACCACGGACTGCGGGTTGTACTGGTGGTAGGTCAATGCAAGATGCTTTTGCACTTCGTAGAGCTTGGCTCCGTTGATGGTGGCAACTGGGTTCTCCTGACCGTCCACTGCCTTTTGCTCCAAGGCGGCGTAAAGCTCAGGGAAAGGCAGCGGTGTGGGGTTGGCGCCCAAGGCCGAGACCCAATCCACGTTGATCGGGTTGGGGATCACGCGGAGTTTGAGGCCTGCAATGTCTTCCACCTTTGTCAGTGGGCGTTTGCTGTTGGTAATGTGGCGAAAGCCCAGCTCGTAGTAGCCCAGCCCCACCAAGCCTTTTTCTTCGAGCTTGGCGTGCATCGATCGACCAAAGCTCCCGTCCACGACGGTGTCCGCTTCAGCCGGACTGGCAAACAAAAACGGAAAATCGTAGATGGCAAAGTCCTTCACCAAGCTGGCAAAAATGCCCGAGTTCATAGACGCCATCTCCAAGGTGCCGCCTTGCAAGGCCGACACATTGGCCTGGTCGCTGCCCAAGGCGCCGCCGGGGAACACCTGGACTTTGAGTTTGCCGCCCGACTTGGCTTCAACGATTTCGGCAAATTTCTCCATGCCCATCACGATGGGGTGGCCCTTGGCGTTTTGGTTGACGAACTTCAGGGTCTTGGTTTGTGCCTGGGCCAAGCCGATTGCGCCAAAGCACAGTGCGGCGGCCAGGGTCTTGAGTACGAGTCGCTTCATGGTGTGTCTCCGTTCATGGTCTCGGGCCGCCTTTAGGTGGGCTTGGTTGCGGTGGCGAACCCTCGTTACCGCAACCCCCAAGAGCATCAGTAAAACCAGCGTGCGGGCACCATCACCAAGCTAGGGAAAAGGACCAGCAAAAACATCAGCGCGAACTGCGCCAGCATGAAGGGCCATACGCCGCGCGTCACCTCGTCCATGCGCAACTTGCCCACACCGGCCACGGTACTGAGCACCGTACCCACAGGGGGCGTGATCAAGCCGATGGCGTTGTTGATCATGAACAGCACGCCGAAATACACCGGGTCAATGCCCGCTGCTTTGACCAAGGGCATGAAGACGGGGGTCAGGATCACGATGGTGGGCGTCATGTCCATGGCGGTGCCCACCAGCATGGTGATCACCATGATGACCATCAGCAGCAAGGTCGGGTTGTCCAGCAAGGGCTGCAGCAAGGAGATGAGTTCGCCCGGCAGGTTGGCCACCGTGATCAGCCAGGCCGACACCATGGCAGCGGCGACCAAAAACATGATCACTGCCGTGGTCTGCGCCGCTGCCACAAACAACCCTGGCAGTTTGCGCCAAGGCAGCTCGCGGTACACCAAGGTCGAGATCAGCAGCGCGTACACGGCGGCCACCACCGCCGCCTCGGTGGGTGTGAACACACCAAATTTGAGTCCGGCGATCACGATCAGCGGTAGGACCAAGGCCAGCGTCGCGTCCCGGAGCGCGGCAAGCACCTGCGCCCGGCTGGCGCGCGGGGTCGGCGTGGCCGACGAACCGCGGCTCAACCACCACCAGGTGCAAGCCAGCACGGCACCGAGCATCAGGCCGGGAACAATTCCGGCCAAGAACAGCTTGGAAATCGATACGTTGGCCGTGACCCCAAAGATCACGAAGCCGATGCTGGGCGGAATGATGGGGGCCACAATGCTGCCCGCCGCGATCAAACCCGCCGAGCGCGCCCGGTCGTAACCGGCGCGGTTCATGACCGGCAACAACAGCGCAGCCAAGGCGGCGGCATCTGCCACCGCCGAACCGGATAGCGCACCCATCAGCACAGCGGCCATGATGGCGACATAGCCCAGCCCGCCGCGCAAATGCCCCACCAAGGTCATGGCAAAGTGCACGATGCGCCGCGACAGGCCGCCCGCATTCATGATCTCGCCAGCCAGCATAAAGAAGGGCACCGCCAGCAAGGGGAAACTGTTGGCGCCTTCAATCAAGTTTTGCGCCAGTATTTGGGGATCAAACAGGTTGAGCTGCCACATCAACGCCGCGCCTGTGACCAACAAGGAGAAGGCGATCGGCAAGCCAAGCGCCATGGCTGCGAGCAGCGCCCCCAAAAAGATGGCGATGGTCATGCCTGCTCCCTAGCGCTTGGGGCCGAATGCCCGGACGGATGCACGTCATCCGAGCTGCTGATCTGCACCAGTTCATCGTCACCCAGACTGCCTCGCAGCAAGCGCCACAGGTCGTAAGCAATGACCACGCTCGCCAAAACCGAAAACACCAGCCCGGACGCATACAGCCAGGCCATCGACACTTGCATCACGGCGCTGCTGCTTTCCATGTTGATGCGCGTTTGCTCCAGCGCCCCGCGAAACATGAACCAACACATCAGCAACATCAGGCCATGGGCCACTGCAAAGCACAGCTTGCGCCCCCTTGACCCCAGCCGTGACAGCAACATGTCTGTACCCAGGTGGCTGGCGTTGATCAAGCCAACGACCGCCCCCATGAAGATCATCCAGACGAACAGCCACCGTGACAGCTCTTCTGAGACCACGATGCTGGAGTTAAAGCCGTAGCGCAACACCACGTTGCCAAACACCATGCAGACCATGAGCGCCAGGCACAGGGCCATGGCAGCTGACAGCGTGCGCTCCAGAAGGTGGATGAACTTTTTCACTGCAGTGGAATCTCCTTCCCCGCATTTTTGTACGAACTAGTTAGTTTTATGCTCAGGGAAAACCCACCCCAAGGCGCCCAGCGGCGTATCAGGCAGGTAACTTGCGCACGAAACGCACCACCATCTCGACGACGCTGTCGCGCCGTTGGGCGATGTATGCGGGCGACTGCATATCGAGCTTGAAAATGCGCCCGAAGGTGTGGCGGTTGGAGACGTTGAAAAAGCTCAAGGCCGAGATCGACGCGTGGATGTCCACCGGGTCGAGCCCCTTGCGGAACTGTCCGCTTCGCACCCCGCGTTCATACAAATCGCGGATGGCGGCGATGGCTGGGATGTTGAGTTCCTGGATGCGCTGGCTTTGCGCAAGGTAATGCGCCCGGTGGATGTTTTCCGACATCACCAGCCGGATGTAGCTCTCGTGGTGCAGGTGGTGGTCGAAGGTGAAGGCGACCAGTCGGCGCAGCGCCTCCTCAGGGTCCAGGTCGTGCAGATTCAGTTCGGTCTCAACATCGCGCACCCGCCGGTACGCTGCCTCCAGCACGGCCAGGTACAGGCCTTCTTTGCTACCGAAGTAGTAGTAAATCATGCGCTTGCTGGTGTGGGTGGCCTCGGCAATCTCGTCGATGCGCGCGCCGGCCAGGCCCTTCTCGCCAAACTCCGCCTCGGCCACCCGCAAGATGTTGGCCTGGGTGCGCTCGGGATCGTTGGTGCGGCCTGCTGGCTTGTCGTTCTTTGCGACCGCAGAACCGGCCCGGCGCTTTTGTACTGGATCGTTCATTGTGAAAGTATAGGACGCGGCATCACCGCGCCAGCCTCTGGCGAAACGCCCGTGGTGATACACCCGCAATGCGGGTGAAGACCCGGCTGAAATGGGCGGGGTCGGCAAAGCCCAGCGCGTAGCCGATGGTGGTGATGCGCAGGTGGGTGTAGGCCAGGCGCTGGCGCGCTTCGCGCACGGTGCGGGCATCGATCCATTGCGAGGCGGGTGCGCCCGTGGCGGCGCGCACCACGCGGCTGAGGTGGGTGGGCGAGATGGCCAAGGCACGGGCGTAGTCCGCCACGCCCCAGCGCTGCAGGTAGTGCGCCTCCACCAAGGCTTCAAAGCGCTGCAGTACCGTGCTCGCCAAAGGCGCCTGTGGCCCTGGGGCCGGCGTGCCCACATGCCGCGCGGTTAGGCCCAGCAAAGTAGCGCATAGCCCTTGCAACACCACGGAGCGCGCCTCACCCGTGGTCCCAAACTCAAACCAGATCCGCTCACCCGCATCCAGCACACTTTGCGATGCGTTGCACAGCGCAGGGCGACCCAGCAGGTGGCGCACGCCAGGGGCGCTGCCCAGAATGCGGTCCATGATCTCGTCGGCCAAGGTGACCACGAAGCCCTGGGTGCCGGGCTTGAAACGAAAGCCATGCACCGCGCCCGGCGGCACATTGACCAAGCTGCGGTCGCCAAAGGCAATTTGTTCGCCATCCAAATGGGCCACGCCGCTGCCGCTGTGGACCAGCAGGATTTGGTGCAGCCTGGCATGCCGGTGGGGCGCCAGTTCCCACTCGTGCAACACCGATCGCATAGCAATGGTTTCGCAGTGCATCACATCGGGCAATTGGGTGGACTCGCCAAACAAGCCATGTGCGAGCAGCACATCAGTAGGGCGTGAAAGCTGGGACGTGGGCATGTTCGATCGGTGCAAGTATTGGCCAAATTGTGGCATGGCTGCATTGGGCGGCTGCGCCTATCCTGCCGCCCATGCAGCACGCTTTGGCGTGCCAAAACAAGAGAGTGGAGACACCCCTTATGAAAACCAGCGTCTGCATTGTGGGCGGTGGGCCTTCGGGCCTGCTGCTGTCCCAGTTGCTGCACCTCCAGGGCATAGAAACCGTGGTCCTGGAGCGGCAGAGCCGTGAATACGTGCTGTCGCGCATACGCGCTGGCGTGCTGGAGCGGGGCTTTGCTGCGCTGATGCGCCAGGCCCAATGCGGCGAGCGCATGGACCGAGAAGGCGAAGTGCACGATGGCTTTTTCATCGCCCACGGCGGTCAGCAACACAGGATCGATTTGCACAAGTTCAGCGGTGGCAGCTCGGTGCTGGTGTACGGCCAAACCGAGGTCACCCGCGACCTGTACGCGGCGCGCGACTTGCTGCAAGGCGTCGTCGTCCACAACGCAGAGGACGTGCAGCTGCACGACCTCAAGTCCAGCACCGGGACCTATGTGACCTACCGCCAAGGTGACGAGACCCTGCGCATCGATTGCGACTATGTGGTCGGTGCCGACGGCTTCCACGGCGTGAGCCGCAAATCCATTCCCCGCGATGTACTCAGGGAGTACGAGAAGGTCTACCCCTTTGGCTGGCTGGGCGTGCTCTCACGCACCAAGCCGGTGTCGCCCGAGCTGATCTACGCCCGCCATGCGCGCGGCTTCGCGCTGTGCTCGCTGCGCTCGCAGGTGCTGTCGCGCTACTACATCCAGGTCCCACTGACCGACCGGGTGGAAGACTGGTCGGACGCCGCGTTTTGGGATGAACTCCAGCGCCGCCTGCCCTCGTCGATTGCGGGGCAACTGGTAACGGGTCCGTCGATCGAAAAGTCGATTGCGCCCTTGCGCTCCTATGTGGCCGAGCCCATGCGCTATGGCAACTTGTTTCTTGCCGGCGACGCAGCCCACATCGTGCCGCCCACGGGTGCCCGCGGGCTCAACACCGCAGGCTCAGATGTGCATTACCTGTACCAGGCGCTGGTCGCCCACTACCGCAAGGGCGACGATACCGGGTTGGATCGCTACTCCGAGCAGGCCCTGGCCCGCGTCTGGAAGGCCCAGCGCTTTTCGTGGTGGATGACCAACCTGCTGCACACCTACCCCGACCAACCGGCCTACGACCAGCAACTCCAAGCCACCGAGCTGGCCTACCTGTTCTCGTCCGAGAAGGCGCAGGCCGCGCTGGTGGAAAACTACGTCGGGCTGCCGTATTAGGCGCTGGCCCATCCGTGAGCGGCCACCCGCTGCAAAGCGTTCACCGGTGCGGATTACCCAGCGCAGGGCATCCGCCTATTCCTGAAGTTTCACAAATTTCTGAAACTTTGAATAGAATTCGCGCCATCCCAAACAACCTGCCAAGCCCATGCCCCACGCACTCACACCCCTGGTCCGTAGCTTTGTCGCCCACTTTGGCGAGATGGGTAGCCGCTGGGGCATCAACCGCACGGTGGGGCAGATTTATGCGCTGATCTATGTCGCGCCGCAAGCGCTCAACGCCGACGAGATCGCAGAGGCGCTGGAGTTCAGCCGCGGCAACGTCAGCATGGGCTTGAAAGAGCTGCAGGCCTGGCGGCTGGTGAAGCTGCTGCACCAGCCCGGCGACCGGCGCGAGTACTTTGAGGCGCCGGGTGACGCCTGGGAGGTGTTCCGAACCCTGGCCGAGGAGCGGCGTCGCCGCGAAATCGAACCCACCCTGACCATGCTGCGCAATGCCCTGCTGGAAGAGCCCACCACGCCCGAGGACCGCCACGCACAAAAGCGCATGAAGGGCATGCACGACCTGATCGAGCTGATGACCAGCTGGTTCGAGGATGTGCAGCGCATTGACGCGACCACACTGGCGCAACTCATGAAGATGGGCTCCAAGGTGCAGCGGCTGCTGGAGTTCAAAGACAAACTCAAAGTCGTACCCGGCGGACGGGGCTGAGTTCAGGGTATTTCGCACCACACAAGGATTCAAGTTCATGGACGCGCTGGTTCTGGCCCGTATGCAATTCGCGGCCAACATCACTTTCCACATCCTGTTCCCAACGATCACGATTGCGCTGGGCTGGGCCCTGCTGTTCTTCCGGCTGCGCTGGCACAAAACGGGCGACGTCGCTTGGCTGCTGGCCTACCGGTTCTGGACCAAGGTGTTCGCCCTGAGCTTCGCGCTGGGCGTGGTCAGCGGCATCGTGATGAGCTTTCAGTTCGGCACCAACTGGCCGGGCTTTATGGAGCGGGTGGGCAATGTGGCGGGGCCGTTGTTGGGTTACGAGGTGCTCACCGCCTTTTTCTTGGAGGCCACCTTTTTGGGGATCATGTTGTTCGGCCATGGCAAGGTGTCCGAGCGGGTGCATCTGGTCGCTACGGGCTTGGTAGCTTTTGGCACCACCATGAGTGCGTTTTGGATCTTGGCGCTGAACTCCTGGATGCACACACCTGCCGGCGTGGAGATCCGCGGCGGTGAGTTTTTTGTCACCAGCTGGTTCGAGGTGGTCTTCAACCCCAGCTTCCCGTATCGGTTGGTGCACATGTTGCTGGCCAGCGGCTTGACCATGGCCTTTTTGGTGGCGGGTGTGAGCGCCTGGCAGATCCTCCAAGGTAAGGCCAATCCCAGCACGCCGCGCACACTGCGCTTTGGCCTGACGGTGGGTGCGGTGCTGATTCCGCTGCAAATCCTGGTGGGTGACCTGCACGGCCTGAACACCCTGACGCACCAGCCCGCCAAGGTGGCCGCCATGGAAGGCGTTTGGGACACCCAGCGCGGCGCGCCGCTGTTGCTGTTCGCGCTGCCCGACCAGGAGGAGCGCCGCAACCACTACGCGCTGAAAATCCCCAAAGGTGCATCCTGGATCCTTACGCACGACCCCAACGGCGAGATCAAGGGCCTTAACGAGTTCGAAGGACAGCACCCGCCGGTGGCACCCGTCTTCTGGGCGTTTCGCACCATGGTAGGCACCGGCATCTTGATGCTGCTGGCCAGCTGGGGCGGGCTGTGGCTACTCAAGCGCCGCGCATGGCAGGCCGACGCGCTGCCGCGCCCGGTGTTGGCTGGGCTCTCGCTCATGGCGTTCAGCGGATGGACTGCCACCGTGGCGGGCTGGTACGTGACCGAGGTGGGCCGCCAGCCCTGGATCGTGCAGGGCTTGCTGCGGGTGGACGAAGTGGCCTCGACAGTACCGGGCTCGTACATTGCATTGACGCTGGCCCTGTACCTCACGGTGTATGCGGCACTCTTGCTGGCCTATGTGAGCGTGGTCAAGCACATGGCAGAAAAGCCGGTGCCCATGCCACACGACCCGCCGGGGCAGCCGGGCTTGGCCCCCGGCAGCGCAGACCGCCCGCCCCCAGCACACAACCCAAGCCTTGCCGCCAAAGCGGGCACGCAGCAGGGGGCCGGAGCATGAGCGCAATCGACTGGGCCACCGCACTGCCGGTGGTGTTTCTGGCGCTGATGGGTGTGGCCATGCTGGCCTATGTGGTGCTGGATGGTTACGACCTGGGCGTGGGCCTGCTGCTGCACCGCGCCACACCTGAGCAGCGCGACACGATGATCGCCAGCATCGGCCCGTTTTGGGACGCCAATGAGACCTGGCTGGTGCTGGGTGTGGGCATCTTGCTGATTGCCTTCCCCAAAGCGCACGGCATGGTGCTGACTGCCCTGTACTTGCCGGTCACGCTGATGTTGGTGGGCCTGGTGCTGCGCGGCGTGGCCTTTGACTTTCGGGTGAAGGCGCAAGACCAGTGGAAGCCGCTGTGGAACTTCGCTTTCTGGGCCGGCAGCGGCATCGCGGCGACCTCGCAAGGCTGGATGCTGGGCCGCTACATCACCGGGTTTGCGCCCGGCGACCTCGCGCTGGCCTTCGCCGCGGTGATTGCCTTGCTTTTGCCCGCCGCCTATGTGCTGCTGGGTGCCTGTTGGCTGGTGATGAAAACCGAAGGCGACCTGCAAGTGCTGGCCGTGCGCTGGGCCAAATGGGCCTGGCCACCCGTGGTGCTGGGCATGGCGCTGGTGTCCCTGGCGACGCCGGTGGTGAGCGAGACGGTGCGCAACCGCTGGTTCAGCATGCCCGAGTTCATTGCCCTGCTGCCCATTCCTTTGGCAACCCTGGCCGCCTTGGTGGTAGCGCGCGCGATGCTCAACTCCAAGTTGGTACGGGCCCACCTGTGCTGGGTGCCCTTTGTGGCGGTGGTGACGGTGTTTCTGTTCGGCGCCATCGGCCTGGCCTACAGCCTGTTTCCCTATGTGGTGATGGATCGGCTCACGGTGTGGCAGGCAGCCAGCGCCACGTCCTCCTTGGCGGTCATCGCCATCGGGTGCGCAGTCACTGTGCCCGCCATCGTCGGCTATACCATCTTCAGCTACCGGGTGTTTGCCGGCAAGGTGCGAGAACTCCAGTACGCATAAATCATCTGGGACGCTGCGTCCGTCGGCGGTGCTCAACCCATCAGCCCAATCACCACCGCATTGGGCTCCACCGCAGCCATCGCGGTTTGGCGCAACTTGGGTTGCGTGCTGGGGTCGGCAAAGCCCACCAGTGCCAGCCCCGGCGTGATCTGCAAGGACACCTCCACCCCAGCGGCACCGCTGCCACGGCGCACCACTTTGCCCCGCAGCAGGTTGACGCCACCGACACCCACAATCGTTGGGGCCACGGTCACGGCGGTGGCCTTGAACAAGGCCAGCACCTTGTCCCCAGAGCGCAAGCCCAGCAGCTGCAAACTCTCCAGCGTGATGCGCGAGGCGAGCTGCTGACCATCTGGCAAGACCAGCAACACGGTCGCTGCGCCTTTGGCTTTGCGCACCTCATGCACGGTACAGGGCAACTGGTTGCGCATGCTGGTGCGAAGACCAACCGCAGAAATGGCCCGCAAATTCAAGCCCGCGCCGCGTACCGAGCGCCCAAGCTGCGCCAATACCTGCTCGCGTGCCGAGCTGAGCAAGTCGGCCGCCTCCAGCACCTGCAGCCCGGCCGGTGTGAGCCGGGCACCACCCCCGCCCGAACCGCCCACGGCCTTCTCCACCAAGGGCACGCCGGCCAAGTTGCTCAGGGTCTCCAGGGCCTGCCAGGCGGCTTTGTAGCTCACCCCATTGGCCCGCGCAGCTTCGGAGATGGAGCCGGCGCGGTGCATGGACCGCAGCACCTCCAAACGCTTGTCGACCGCTGGGGCGCCGAGTACGTCGTCGAAGGGGATGGTGGCTTGGGTCATGGTGTCAACGTCCTATGGCAGCGAGATTTCGGCTTCGGTGCACGAGCGCGCTTGGACACGGCGGTGCCGCAGCATGGCGATCGTTGCATTGCAAGTTCGCTATTCCTTCATAGAATAGCGTGCAGCTTCCGATTTCTGATTGTGACCTACCGAGTTTCCGCGTGGACCCCAATGCACTTCGCCAATTGACCACGGCCACAATTGCCTGGGCGGCTGGCTGGGCCCCGGCTTGGGTCCACGTCCGAGGCCATGCCTTGGCTGCTGCACTTACAAGCATCCTCGCTGCTGCCCTTGGCGCCGCCCTGCCCTCCCAGGCGGTCGCCGCCGAGGTCACAGTCGCGGTGGCATCCAACTTTGCCGCACCGATGCAGGCCATTGCCCAAGACTTCGAGCGCGCATCCGGCCACAAGGTGGTCATGGCCTTCGGGGCCACGGGCCAGTTGTACGCCCAAATCCGCAACGGTGCGCCCTTTGCCATCCTGCTCTCCGCGGACGACGAAACGCCGGCCAAGCTGGAGGGCGAAAGGCTTGCGGTGGCAGGCTCGCGGTTCACCTACGCCACCGGCAGGCTGGTGTTGTGGAGCAAGAGGCCGGGCTTCGTTGACGCGCAAGGCGAGGTGCTGCACAGCGGGCAGTTTGCGCGCATCGCCGTCGCCAACCCCAAGCTCGCACCGTATGGCGCTGCGGCCCTAGAAACCTTGACCAACATGGGTTTGCGCGAACGCACCGCTCCCAAATTGGTGGAGGGTTCCAACATCACGCAAGCCTTCCAGTTTGTCGCTTCTGGTAACGCGCAGCTCGGCTTCGTTGCTTTGTCCCAGGTGCTGGAGAACGGCCAGCTCCGCGAGGGCTCCGCTTGGGTGGTGCCTTCGTCTTTGCACTCGCCCCTCTTGCAAGACGCGGTGCTGCTTCTGCCCGGCAAAAACCAGCCCGCCGCCGCCGCGCTGCTCCAATACCTGCAAAGCGACAAGGCCAAGGCGGTGATCCGCGCCTTTGGCTACGAACCCTGAGCATTGGCAAGCCCAGACCCATCCAACCCATGCACGGCAGCATCACCCCCGAGGCTTGGCAGGCCATCGCACTGACGGTCCAACTGGCGGCGCTCACTTCAGGGCTGCTGCTGTTGATCGCCACGCCGCTGGCCTGGTGGTTGTCGCAAACACAGTCGCGCTGGCGCGGCCCTGTTGGTGCGCTGGTCCTGCTGCCCCTGGTCTTACCACCCACGGTGCTGGGCTTTTACATCTTGGTACTGCTGGGGCCGCAGGGCTGGGTGGGCGCTTGGACGCAAACCATGGGATGGGGCGTGCTGTCTTTTTCGTTTGGCGGGCTGCTGGTTGGTTCGGTCATCGCCTCGCTGCCGTTCGCAGTGCAGCCCATCCAGTACGCATTTGAAGCCATGGGCAAGCGGCCCATGGAAGTCGCGGCTACGCTGCGGGCGCGGCCCATTGACGCGTTTGTGTCGGTAGCGCTGCCACAGGCCCTGCCCGGCCTTTTAACGGCCACGGTGCTGAGCTTTGCGCACACGGTCGGCGAGTTTGGCGTGGTGCTGATGATCGGCGGCAACATCCCTGGCCAGACGCGCGTGGTGTCCACCCAAATCTACGGCCACGTGGAGGCCATGGAGTACGCCCAGGCCCACTGGCTGGCTGCTGGCATGGTGGTGTTTTCCTTTGTGGTGCTGCTGTCATTGGCGCGCCTCAAAGGCCGCAAAGATCGGGTGCTGCCGTGAGTGGCGCGCCGGGCCTGAGCATCCAGTTGTCGCTAGCGCGGGCGGACTTTGCCTTGCAGGTCGACCTGGCACTGCCCACACAAGGCATCACCGTGGTGTTCGGTCCATCGGGCTGCGGCAAGACCACGCTGCTGCGCTGTGTGGCCGGCTTGGAGAAAGCCCAGGGGCGGGTGACTTTGGGTGACGCGACGTGGCAGGACAGCGCGCGCAAGTGGTTCAAGCCGACCTGGCAGCGCGAGATAGGCTACGTGTTCCAAGAAGCCAGCCTGTTTGAGCACCTCAACGTCCGGCAGAACCTGCACTTTGGCCTGCGCAGGGTCCAGCAAACCAGCCACTCCGGTGGACTGGATCTAACCCTGGAGTTGCTGGGCATTGGGCACCTGCTGGACCGAGCAGTACACAGCCTCTCCGGCGGCGAACGCCAGCGCGTCGCCATTGCCCGGGCGCTGGCCACAAGGCCCGAACTGCTGCTGATGGACGAGCCACTGGCGTCGCTGGATGTGGCGCGGCGCAAGGAGGTTTTGCCCTGGCTGGAACGGCTGCGCGATGAACTGCACATCCCGATGCTCTACGTCACGCACTCGGTGGACGAGCTGGCCCGCCTGGCCGACCATGTGGTCGTGCTGGAGCGCGGCAGCGTGCGCAGCTCGGCGCCACTGCGCGAAGCCATGGTGTCGCAAGAAGTTGCCCTGGCGATCGGCGACGAAGCGGGCTTGGTAACGCAAGGCCACATCGCAGCACGCAGCCCCCACGAGCATTTGGCCCAGGTGCATTTCGGCGGCGGCACGCTGTGGGTGCGCGACCCCGGCCTGGCGGTGGGCCACAGCGTGCGGGTGCGCATTCTGGCCCGCGACGTGAGCCTGGCGCTGTCCGCGCACGAGGACTCCACCATCCAAAACCGGCTGCAAGGCAGCATCGAAGCCATCGACACCGATACCCACCCCTCCCAAGCCATCGTGCGCGTGCGCTGCGGCCGCGAACTGCTGCTGGCGCGGGTAACACGCCGGGCCATCGACAACCTGGGGCTGCGCGCAGGCGACTCGGTGTGGTGCCAAGTGAAATCGGTGGCCTTGATCGTCTAAGGGACCGGGTCAGTTATCGCAAAAGCAAAGCCTCGGGCGCCACGGCATAGCCAGCGTCTTCACTTCCGGCCCACGCGCCGCAACTTCAGTCACAAAACCTGTGCACCAAGTGTCTAACTGGTTGAGCGGTCAATGTCTGGCCGCAAACCAAGGACCAACATGAACTCTTTGAATCTGTCGCATGCAACGCGTAAAACCAGGGTCAACAAGGTACTGACTGCCACCGGTGTGGGCCTGGCGGTGCTCGCTTCGACTACCTCCATGGCGGCAAGTGAACCGGACGCTGCAACGCCCACGGTGGTCATCGTTCGGGTGGCCAAACCTTGGTACGCCCCCAAAGCCCTGGTTACCAGCAAAATGCGCGACACGGTGCCGCAGTACGCCAATGCGCCGGGGCTGGCCTTCAAAGCGTTTTCCTTTGAACGCGCATCCGGCGACTACGGCGGCATTTACCTCTGGAAGGATGCAGGCAGCGCGCAAAGCTGGTTCAACCCGGCGTGGTTTGAACGGGTGAAGCGCGAGCGCGGCAGCGAGGCGTTTGTGCGGACGTTTTCGGCACCCATCGCCATCGACAACACCCCCGGTGGAACGCCTGCCAATGACGACAGCGCAAGCGTGGCCACCTTAGTTGAGATACCGGTGCCCGCTAGCCTCACGCCAGACCAAATGGTGGCAGCATTCAAAGATGCAGTTCCCACCTACCAAGCCATCCCTGGCCTGTTGCGCAAGTACTTCACTCGCTCGGACAAAGGTACTTTCGGGGGCGTTTACCTTTGGAAGGACGAGGCCAGCGCGCAAGCGTGGTTCACGCAGGCCTGGAAAGACCGGGTCACCAAGACCTACGGCCAGAGCGCCAAAATCGAGTGGTTTGACACGCCTATCCTCACGCCCACCAAGGACAGCAAGAACGGTTTGCCATCTGGTACGTTTTTTCAGGCCCGGTGACGCCTGCGCCAAGCACCTTGAGGCCGACGAACCGGGATCAACATGAAAATCCAAGAACCCAGTCAACAAACGATTCAAGAGGCGGTGGCCGGCAGCCTCTCCAGCGTGGACAGCATCATCGGATTCATCCAGCCGGGCATCTTCAACCTCGCCGTGCGCATGCTGGGCAACCGCGACGATGCAGCAGACGCCACCCAAGAAATCCTGCTCAAGGTGGTCACCCACCTGGGGTCATTCCGGTCGGACTCCGCGTTCACAACCTGGGTGTTCCGCGTCGCCAAAAACCACTTGCTGACCGCGTCCATCAAAACCCGGGAGTCACCCGAAGTGTCCTTGGATGCCCTCCACGAAAGCCTGGAACAGGGCATGGCGTTCAACGAGGCGCAGATGCAACCCTTTGGCGGACGCACGCTGCAACCCGATGAAAAGCTGGAGGCCAAGCAAATCGCATTGGGCTGCACACAAAAGATGCTGATGAGCCTGGACCGCGATCAGCGCTTGTCGTACGTGCTTGACACGGTGTTTGGCCTCTCTTCTGAGGAAGCGGCTGCAGTTTTGGATGTTTCTTCGGATGCACACCGGCAGCGCCTGGCCCGGGCGCGGGGCAAGCTTGACGCGTTTGCCGCCCGGTCTTGTGGGCTGGCGTCGGACACCGCCACCTGCCAGTGCGAGAAGCAAATCCCAGCGGTGCGGCATGTCCGGGCCAGCGGGGCCGATGCGCCCAAGTCGCTGAGGGCTGTGCACCCCATAGAACAGGACGAAGTGCAGCGCAACTTTGATGCACTGGTGCGCATGGGCAACGTGTCCGCGATGATCAAGGCCCATCCGAACTACCAGGCGCCTGCGTCCATGCGCACCGCCATCCGGACGGTGCTCAGCGCAGAGGGCTTCCTGGCAGGGCCACAGTCTTTGCACTAGGGGGTGGTTGTCGGACAAGAAATGCCGGGTGGCGTCCAGCAGTACTTCGCCTTGGCGCTGATCTTTGGATTTTTTGGCTGGGTTGCCTTCGGGCTTTTTGCCCAACCAAGGTCGCCATCGGCTCGAAAGGTTCAAACTTGGGCAGGGGGTGTGTGCTGGGGGCCGCCAACAGCTCCACTTCGTAGCCCGTTTGGTTGACGGCTTGCTAGGGCTTGCGCGGGTTGATTTGTTAGCTGGAGTCCAGGCTTTCGAGCACCGCAAAAGGAGTTTTTCTGCCCTTACCGTTGGCGGTTTGACCCCTTAACGAAGCGTGGGTGCCACGACACCAGGCCATGTCAAAGTCTTCCGTTTCTTCATTGCCGGTGGGAAACCGGGCACCGCACGCAAGCTCGTCACACAGCCCCGTCCCACCCCGCTCCAATAGCCTCCACGCGCTGGGCGCATTGCCACAAGTGCTAAGCTCGCGCCGGGTGTCGCCGGGCAGCAGCGCGGTGGCAGGTTGGGTGCAGGTCGGGCCGCCGCACCGTTTGGCGTTTGCCATTGGAGACCTGTCCCCATGAACCACACCTTCCTGCCCTGGATCGCAGCTGGCCTTTTTGCGCTGGCAGTACTGCACACCTTCAGCACCAAGTACTTCGAGCAACTCGCCCACAAGCACCCGCGCCACGCCGGGGTATGGCACCTGCTGGGCGAAGTCGAGGTGGTGTTTGGACTTTGGGCCATGGTGCTGGCCGTCACCATGTTCACTTTGGCCGGCAAGGCCGACACGCTGCAGTACCTCGAGTCGCGCAACTTCACCGAGCCGCTGTTCGTGTTCGCCATCATGGTGGTGGCTGGCACGCGCCCAATTCTGCAAGCCTGCGGTCTGCTGGTGCACCGGCTGGCGCGGCTGGTGCCTCTGCCCACCGCGATGGTTCACTACTGTTTGCTGTTGTCGGCTGTGCCTTTGCTGGGCTCGTTCATCACCGAGCCCGCCGCCATGACGCTGGCTGCGCTGATGCTGCGGGACTCGGTGTTCTCGGCCCAGGTCAGCGAGCGGCTGAAGTACGCCACTTTGGGCGTGCTGTTCGTCAACGTTTCCATTGGCGGAACGCTTACGCCCTTTGCCGCGCCGCCCGTGCTCATGGTCGCGAGCACCTGGCAGTGGGACTTGCCTTTCATGCTCCAAACGTTTGGATGGAAGGCGGCGGTTGCCGTGCTGGTCAACGCGCTCGCCGTCACTTTTTTGATGCGACGTGAGCTCTTGGGTTTGGGCGAGCCCGCCCCGGCACGCATGACGGTGCCGGCGGTGGTGGTGCTGGTGCATGCGGCGTTCTTGCTGGGTGTGGTCTTCTTTGCGCACCACCCCGTGATCTTCATGGGCCTGCTGCTCTTTTTCATTGGCTACGCCTCGGCCTACGCGCACCACCAAGACCGCTTGATCTTGCGCGAGGCGCTGCTGGTGGCCTTCTTCTTGGCGGGGTTGGTGGTCTTGGGTGGCCAGCAGGCGTGGTGGCTGCAACCAGCGCTCATGGGCCTGAGTGCAGACGCCGTGTTCTACGGCGCCGTGGTGCTCACCGCCATCACCGACAACGCCGCCCTCACCTACCTGGCCTCGCTAGTGCCGGGCTTAAGCGATGAGTTCAAGGTGGCCATCGTCGCCGGTGCGGTCACCGGCGGTGGCCTGACGGTGATCGCCAATGCGCCCAACCCCGCTGGCGTGTCCATCCTCAAAGGCCGGTTTGACCAGGGCGTGGTCCATGCGGGCAAGTTGCTGCTGGCAGCGCTGCCGCCGACTTTGGTAGCGGGAATGGCTTTTAGGTTGCTCTGACAGGCCTGGAAGAATCGGCATGCATGCCCCGGACAGGCGCTGGCCGTGGTGCAAGCCGATCAAGCGCTGTGGGGCGTGAAGCTGGCCTGACTTCCTCTTAGTTGTCGGATTGCAGTCAGTTCAGGCGACGGCTACTTTCAGCAGGGACGCCAGAAGATTGCACGGAGCGAAGCCGCGCCAACAAATCTGGCAGAACCTGTGCGGCCGTGGTCGCGCCAGCGCGCCGCGCTTGCCGAAAATAGCTGGGGCGCGGTCCTGCTGCGTACTCCATGTCCGGGTGGATCAGGAAATCCGCATGTTGCGTTTCCGGATCAATCCGACTTCGTCGTTGTGCATCCCGCTTCAACGCCTTCTCAGATGTACCGGGCGGCGCCCTTCCCGCGCGCGCCGAGACATCCACCGCGATCACGAACTGCGCTCCCGCATCACGTGCTGCCCGCACGGCTACCGGTAATGACACATCCGCATCCTCGTACTCCACCCCCTGTATACCCACTGGAGAGATGACTCCGGGCACCGCACTGGAAGCCCGCACCGCGACGCCGACATTCCCTCTTTGAAAGAACACGGGCTGCTTGTCGCTCGTGCGCGTGGCAACAACGATCAATCGGCGCGGGAGATCTTCCAGCGCCGCGTGACCCAGGCGATTGTTGACATAGTCCTGCAAGCGCTGCCCATGAATCCAGCCACGGTCAGCCCAGGGTGACACGTCAAACAAAGTGAGGGGCCCGCCGCTTTGGGCAATTTGGTCCAGTTGATCGGCGTTGTAACCAAACGCCCAGAAGGCGCCAACCAACGCGCCCACGCTGGAGCCAACGACCAAGTCCACCTCAACGCCAGCCTCCTCCAGAACCTTGATGACCCCGAGATGTGCGTAACCGCGCGGACCGCCACTGCCTAACACCAGCGCCACGCGTGGCTTAGGCATGACAGCCGCCGCCGCCGATTGCGCTTGGGGACTGTCGGGCTGGGTGTAGTTGAATGCTGCGCAACCACTGAGGCCGACCGCCGCGAGCACAAGTGCAAACTGGTGAATACATCGGTTCATACACGCGGCCTTTTCGCTCTTTGGGTTGATTTGGGCCGCGAGTTTTGCGGCGATGTTGGAACTTGTACCCAGCGCAACCCCTGACCAATGCGCCCCAGCAGGTCACGCTGCAGATCCAACTCGACCCCCGCGGAAAGGCCCAGGTGCCGCATGACGTTGGACTGTGTGATGCTGGCCATTCCATGCAGCGCGGACCAAATGAACATCGCCTGCTGATCGGCCAGCACTTGGCCATCAACACCGCCGCCCTGCATGCTGCGCAAGTGGTCGCGCAGCATGTTGAAGGCAACCACCGCATGTCGAACCAGTTCAGGGTGATCGGCTGGCTCAGGCCATGGCGTACCAAACATCAGACGGTATTCCAGGGGTTTGCGCGCGGCATAGTCGAGGTAGGCACGCCCCATCGTGCCGAGATCCACCTCCGGATCGCCCGAACGCGGTCGTTGGTCCAGATGCTGTGCAAACTCAACGAAGCACCGACGGATGATTTCCGCGAGCAGGTGATCACGGCTCTCGAAATGGCGATACGGCGCTTGGTGCGAAATGCCCAGCATGCGAGCCACGTCGCGCATGCTCAAGCCCTCCACCCCGTGCTGGGCGATCACATCGCGTGCCGCTTGTATGCAGGCTTCCTTGAGCGAAACAGGTGGCTGCTGTGCGTTACTCATGGGTATTGGATGGTGGGATGGTCCATTGAAATGTTGACAGCGTCAACCATTGTGCGCCACACTTGTAGACAGTGTCAACATTGCAGGTTCTCATGGCAACTCAGCTCCTTGGTTTTTGGTATTTCCTTCGCAGCAGCGCTCTGATCGGATTGCGCGAGCTGATGTCGCGGCAGCCTCTGCTGACGGTGTTTGCAGTGACCATGCTGTTGCTGGCTGCACCCACGAGCGCATTGCTGGTGTTGGACGACAGAACATGGCGGGATGTGGCCATCTGGGCCAAACCGCTGAAATTCATGTTGTCGACGGCAGCGTTTGCGGCAACCACGGCCTGGTTTGTGGGACTGCTGCCCAAAAGTGCCAGGGCCACACCTGCAGTCCGAGGCTTGGCCTGGGTGGTGGTCATCACATCGACCTTTGAGGTCGGCTACATCAGCTTGCAAGCCGCATTGGGACAAGGGTCCCACCACAACGTGGGGGACCCCTTGCATGCCGCGCTCTTCGGTCTGATGGCGCTCGCAGCGGTGGCGCTCACTGCCACGCAAGTCGTATTGGCAGGGCTGATCTGGCGCCATAACTCAGAGCGCACCTCCGTCTATGTGCAATCGGTGATCGTCGGTCTGGTACTGACCTTTGCGTTGGCCACGGCAAGCGGCTTCTTGTTGGGCGGACAACAACCCCCGGCAGGCACTGGCCTGCCGATTGTGGGCTGGCACATCAACCAGGCAGACGCCAGGCCAGCGCACTTCCTGGGCGTACATGGCCACCAGCTGCTACCCATGGCGGGCTGGTTGCTACAGCGCTCTGGGACCACCCAAGCGGGGCGCTGGTTGGCGGCGTTCACATTGATTTATGTACTGGGCTGGGGCGTGCTGATGCAAATCGCTTTGCGATGAAAACAGTTGGTGTCATGCGTGTGCAGTGTCTTGCGTCACCACCCTGTCCAATGTGCTCAACGGGCGCTCTGCGATCAGCCCATCGATGGCGCTGCGCATCGAGCGCTGGCTGGGGCGCGATCACGGCGGGGCCGCTGAAGTGTGGCTGGCCCAGCAAGCTACGTACGACCTCTGGCAAGCGCGGGCGGCGGTGAAGGCGAGCAAGGCACTGTCGGGGGTCAAGATCCTCAAACTTTCACCCGGTTGAATGTCGGGACGGACAACAACACAGTCCACAACAGTCGCTGGATATACGAATGCAGGCGTTTTCCCACGAAGCCAAACCATCGATCAGTTTTCCGCGCTTGGAGAGTCCATGCACAAGGGGGCAGGCGTCACTTTGCACGGTAGACGTGGGTACGGTGAAATTCCATAAAGGGGTGATGCTTTGGCTGAAGCGTTGCGCCCATTACCGGGGCGATGCCAAGTCTATGTGGCTCAGACAACAACGGAGATTCCAAGAGCAGTAAATTCAGTTCCTTGTACCTCGCTGGTGCCGGGCTTGAGCGATGAGTTCAAAGTCGCCATCGTCGCCGGTGCGGTCACCGGCTGCGGCCTGACGGTGATCGCCAACGCGCCCAACCCCGTTGGCGTGTCCATCCTCAAAGGCCGGTTCGACCAAGGCGTGGTGCATACGGGCAAGTTGCTGATAGCGGCGCTGACGCCGACTCCCCGTCAGTCAGGCGGGCGGGCGGGCGGCATCCTGCGCGTGCAATGAAGTGGTTGGGAAACTCGAATAGTTCGAGTTATCCGGTACTTTGAAACTACCAATATGCAGGATCGTCAAACTCCGGTACACAAGCGGGACGGCTCTTCAGAATGGGAATGGCATCACCGAACAACGGCTGCCCCAACCAGCCTTGCGGCATGGACAGTGGCCGGGGTGCTTGGACAAGGTCCTGCGATAGCACCTCAAACCCTGTCTTGGAATAAAAGGCGGGGTCACCATAGGTCACGACCAAGGAGGCAGATCGATTCTTCAGCGAATTCAGCCCATGCCTGATCAAGGCTTGTCCAACTCCTTTTCCTTGGTGTGCGGTGCTTACCGCAACCGGAGAAAGCATGTAGGCTTCAACGGGTTCTTTGAATCGCAGGCGGGTGAAAAAGATCGCTCCTATCAGCTTTCCATGTTCACAGGCACCCATGCCGATGACTTCCTGATTGTCTGTACGCGCGGTTAACGCTGTGGCCAGTCGGCCGATCAATCTGCCTTCGCCCTCACCTTCGGATGACGAGAACACTGAATGGAACAGTTTCGCCACTTCTTGCTCGTTGCCGCGGTCCAGGGTTCTGATGTTCATGTTGTTACTGACCACCCCACAGCAGTCCTTCGCATGGAATCAGTAGCTTCTGCGACACCAGCAATACAGGAACTGCTGGTGGGTACCCGAGGGGGTTTGGTGATGATTGATCTCACTTCCCAACCACTCGAAGCCGTCACCGAACTCATGGTGCAGTTGCTCATCGGTGAACCTGACCACATCGAGCCCGCTGCATTGCCGAGGTCCGTCGGGGCCAAAGGTTGCCATCAGGACGTAGCCCCCAGGCTGCATCGACCGACGGACCAATTCAATGTAACTTCGCCTTGCCGATGGTTCAGTCAAGAAATGGAAAACCGCACGGTCGTGCCACAAGTCAAACTGTTTGCTGGCAAAGTCATAGCGCGTGATATCGCCCACATGCCAGCTCACCTGAGCGGCTTTGGTGCCGAGCCGTTGCTTGGTGAATTCGATCGCCGTTGCTGAAATATCCGGCACGGAGAGATCGAGGTAGTGCCGCTGCAGTAGATCGTCCACCAATGTGGACTCGCCCGCCCCGATGTCCACAATGGCCGCTGTCTTGTCCAGGCACAGTTGTTCTATGAGGCGCAGCGACTCTGCCAAGTGAGGAGCGTACCAACTCACCGCATCGAAGCTCTTGTTTCTATAGACGTTCTCCCAATGGTGGGCTTTTTCGATCATTGCATTCTTGTCGGTGGGGTCGGTTAGGAACTAATATTAGTTATCGCTTATAAAAGATGCAACCATGAAAAAACTCCTCGGCGCCGCACTGGTCTTGTTCTTTGCGGTCGCGCCCGCCCTGGCGAACGACAAAACCAAGCTGATAGACGAACTGTCGGGTTACCTCGAGTTTGTGGACTACGGTGGCGGCGCCATCTTTCCAGAGCAAATTCCTCGCGGGGAATACGCAAAGATGCTGATTATTGATGCACGTGATGCGGCCCAATACAACAAGGAGCACATTCCAGGGGCCGTCAATATCGAATGGCGTCAGGTGCTGGCCAAAAGCGCAGACATCCCGAGGAATAAACCTGTCCTGATCTACTGCAACACCGGCACGCTCTCTGCCCAGGCTGGCTTTGCACTGCGTGTGTCCGGATGGGAAAACGTCCAAATTCTGCAAGGCGGCTTTGCCGAATGGAAAGCCAAAGGGGGGTTGGACGCCAATGCCAAAGCGGCGGGTGCGGCCCCCAAGCATTGAGTCATCCCCGCGTGGCGTTCAGTTCAGATTGAGCAGTCCGTAGCGCCCCACCAAAGTCTTGCTTACTGGAGAAATCTGTGCAACCAATTGCGCTGCTACTCGTGCTTGCCGTCTGTGCTCCGTTGTCGAGCCTGGCTCAACACACCCATGGGTCTTCGACCCCTTACGCTGGCATGCAAAGCCGCGCTGTCAAGGCGCTGTCCGACGCCGACATCAGAGAACTTCGCCGTGGCGGTGGCTGGGGACTGGCTCTGGCAGCCGAACTGAACGGCATGCCTGGGCCAACGCATCTACTGGAACTGAAGGACAAAATCCCGCTGACGCAGGATCAGGTCGCCAAGACCCAGGCGCTGTTTGACGACATTCGCAAAGCTGCGATACCAACTGGCGAGCGCCTGATCGCGGCCGAAATGGCGTTAGAGCTTGCCTTTGCAAGGGGCACAGTGGACGAGGCGTCACTGCGCGGTTTACTGTCAGAAGCTGAGGCAGCAAGAACAACGCTGCGCTTCATCCATCTGTCCCAACATTACAAAACTGTGCAATACCTCCAGCCTGAACAGATTAAGCGGTACAACGTTCTTCGCGGATACGCAGACGACCCGTGCAAGAACATCCCCGAGGGACATAACCCCGAGATGTATCGGCGTCACATGGGATGCAACTGACCGCTTCCGTCCGAAAAGCAGCGTCTGATTTCTGGCAGCTGTGGCTCAGTAACAGTTCGAATCGCCACCGCCAACGGCCCGCATGGATCCTGGCTTTTGGGTCAGTTCGCAGCCAATAAAAAGCCCCGCACCTGAGACAGGGCGGGGCTTTTGTGGACTGGCTGGGATGGGTTCTGGCGGGGCAGAAGATACCTGATCGCAAACCGTCTAAGTTTTCCAAGGACAAGTAGATCAAGCTCTTGGGGTCCGATTCATCATTCTAAATATTGATGCGCAACTAGAGTAGATCTGGTTGACCTGCCCCCCATAAACCGTACCAGCCAAATTTCCAAGAAGTCCATCCACCCGGAGAATGATGGACATGAGAACAAGCAAATTCAGCTGACCTGCCCCCAATCCCCGTACCAATCTAAATTCCAGAAGTCCGTGGTTTGCAAGGTTAACTGAACTGCGTATCTGTCTTGCTCTTGGGAACTGCATCGCCAGTTAACTGGCGATGCAGTGCGGC
>NZ_JBIIGC010000013.1:0-110223 GCF_044236835.1 Rhodoferax sp. | reverse complement strand
TATTCGCCACGGTGCTCCTGCACCATGCGCACAGCGCGCTCGCGGACTTCGGGGGAAAACTTCGTTGACTTTCTCATGGCTCCATCTTCTCAGGTGTTGGAGCCTCCTCAAAACCCGGGGCGGTTCAGTTGTGAATGGCTGTCCAGAAGCGCACTTTTCTGGCTTTTGAGCGCGGTATTGATCCCGATTCAACGATCCATCACTTGAATTCATCCGGGTGGCCCGAGGGCCACCCGGATGGGCGAGTTTCATAATCCAGCCAATACTGAGGTGCTGCCGGAGGTGTCTTGCACGAACAGACCGGCAGACTTTTCCTATGCGCACGTTGCCAGACACAAGTCCTGATTTGCAGCCAATGTGACCGTGGCCATCGCTACTGCGTCAATGGCTGTGCAAATATCACCCGTCGAAGCCGCCAACGCGAGGCCAGTAATCGCTACCAGCAAAGTCGCACCGGACGTCACAAACACGCAGCGCGCATGCACCAATGGCGCAAACGCCGCGCAGCCTCAGCAAAGATAGTGACGCATCACGGTTCCCAGGCCGCCCCTACCGATGCTGTACTGCCGGTCAACGAATCAACCTCGGCACTCCCGCCAGATTCACAGTCCCTATCGCTATGTACATCGTCAACATCAGAGTCAATTGTGGTCGGCACCACCCACAGCGGCTTAGCTGCGCCAGTCTGGCGCTGCCACTGGTGCAAATCACCCTGTCCAGGCCTGGTGCGCCAAGGCTTTCTTCGCCACAGCAGATGGGTGCGTAATGGTTGTTACCCCTGAACTGCGCGCCCAGATCCTGCGTCTGTACCTAGCCGACCAATGGCGAATCGGCACCATTGCCCGCCAATTGCACGTTCACCGCGACACCGTGCGGCGCGTCTTGGCAGTCTCCAGTGTGCTGCGTGCACCTGCCGCCGTGCCAGTCCGCCTGATTGACCCATTCATGCCGTTCATCCAGGAGACGCTGGCAAAGTTCCCCACGCTGGCGGCCAGTCGCCTGTACGCCATGGTTCAGGAGCGTGGTTATGGTGGCGGCAGTTCGCATTTTCGCCATCTGGTGGCGCCACTGCGCCCGCGGCCTGCAGCCGAGGCCTACTTGCGACTGCGTACCCTGGCGGGTGAACAAGCCCAAGTGGACTGGGCCCATATGGGCTATGTGGTGGTTGGCAAAGCCAAGCGGCCCTTGATGGCATTCGTGATGGTGCTGTCGTATTCCCGGCGCATCTTCTTGCACTTCAGCCTGAATGCCCAGATGGACAGCTTCCTGCGTGGCCATGTTCTAGCATTTGAGGCATGGGGCGGTGTTCCCAGAGTCATTCTCTCGGACAACCTCAAGAGCGCCGTACTGGAGCGCATGGGCGATGCCATCCGGTTCAATCCGCAATACCTGGCCTTTGCGGCCCACTACCGGTTTGAACCGCGCCCCGTGGCGGTCGCACGCGGTAACGAGAAGGGACGAGTGGAACGCTCAATCCGCTATATCCGCGACAACTTCTTTGCCGCCCGTGTGTTTGCGGACGTGGCGGACCTCAACGCTCAGGCCAAAGCCTGGACCGATGGACCTGCGACTACCCGGCCATGGCCAGAAGGTGTGCAGTTAACTGTGACCCAGGCGTTTGAGACCGAGAAGCCTAAGCTGATGGCACTGCCCATGGACGCCTACCCGGTGGATGCTCGTCTAGAGGTATCGGTGGCCAAGACGCCCTATGTGCGTTTTGATCTCAACGACTATTCCATCCCGCACACCCATGTACAGCGCACCGTGACGGTGTTGGCCAGCGCGGATTGGGTCCGCGTGCTCGATGGCGAAGTGGTGCTTGCCGAGCATGCGCGCAGCTATGACAAGGGTGTTCAGGTCGAAATTGCGGTTCACGTGGAGGATCTGGTACAGCAAAAACGCGGTGCCCGCCAGCACAGGGGAATGAGCCAACTGACCCAATCGGTACCTGCCATGGCGGATCTGATGACCAGCGCCGCCGCCAAAGGCCACCACCTGGCCTCCATGACGCGGGTGCTGGGTCAAATGCTGGATCACTACGGTGCACCGGCCATGCAAGAGGCGGTGCTCGAAGCCTTGCGCCGGGATGTTCCTCACTACAACGCGGTACGCCATGCTCTGGAGCGTGCGCGCCAGGAACGACAGGATGCCCCACTGATCGTGCCGCAACTCTCCGAGCGAGCCCAGCGCATGGATGTGACGGTTCAGCCGCACCGGCTGGATGCTTATGACGATTTGCAAGCACCCACCCCTGACACCGATGTTGAAGAGGACACCCAATGAAGAGCAGCACACCGAAGAACAGCACATCAGTCAGCGCCAACATGGCGCAACTCCAAGCCCGCGCCAAGGAACTGCGACTGGCCGGACTGCTGGCCCACTGGGACACGCTGGTGTGTGACCCCGCCCGACTGGCTTGGGTGACTGAATTGCTGGGGTGGGAGGAAACTGAGCGTGACCAGCGCAGTTTGGAGCGACGCTTGCGCGCATCCCATATCGGCAAGTTCAAGCCATTGGCAGACTATGAGTGGGATTGGCCCAGGCGCTGTGACCGCCAGGCCATCCAGGAACTGATGACGCTATCGTTCATGGCAGACGCCAGCAACGTGATGCTGGTGGGGCCCAACGGGGTCGGCAAGTCCATGCTGGCCTGCAATCTGGGCCATCAGGCCTTGATTCAGGGCCACACCGTGTTGTTCATCACTGCCGGGCAATTTCTGGGCGAGCTGGCGGCACTGGACAGTGACTCTGCCTTGCGCCGCCGCCTCAAGCATTACGCGGCACCAGATTTGCTGCTGATCGACGAGGTGGGGTACTTGTCGTATTCCAACCGGCACGCCGATTTACTGTTCGAGCTAATCAGTCGGCGTTACGAGCACAAGAGCACCGTCATCACCACCAATCGGGCTTTTAAGGAATGGCACGAGGTGTTTCCCAATGCCGCCTGCGTGGTGTCGTTAATTGACCGGTTGGTGCATCGCTGCGAGATTGTGGCCATTGAGGGCGAGTCTTACCGACTAAAGGAGGCGAAGGCGCGTTCAGAGAAGAAGGCGGCAAGCCGTGCGGCTGCGCCCCGCAAAGGCAAAACACCATGACACGGCGCAATCTGGTGATGGGACAGCGATCACAGGAAGAAGGCAACAGTTCCACCATGTGGAAGTTGCCAACGCATTGGACGGCCGCCCAGGCCTTGGCAGTATTTGAGGTTCTGGACGGCTAGGCGAAGAAGATTCAGCAGGCTGCACGCCTAGACCGCACCGTCACAACGCCATCACTGCCAGCAAACATTGATATTGGGGATGTGCCGTTCTAGGTCGGCAATGGGTTGGGAGCCGTCTTTCGGTTAGCGGCCTTGAAGGGCAGTTCCCGACCCAAAAGCAGTCTTCTAGCACCTCAGCTTCATGGCCCGTTAGCTGACATTCGATGAGGGATCAACGGACAGGTACGATGGACGGCCGTGCAGCGGTAGGCGACGTTGATCACTCCGTTGCGATGGTCCGGATGCGACCCTGGGCCGCCCTTGTGCGCCCCGATCTTGCCGCCATAAAGCTGCGGTCCAATCTACCCGCTGGCGCCCAGCTATGCCCCGGGACTCAGGCCACGCATCTGCCGGCAGCAGTCGACGCCAATGGCGCATAAAGCCTTCCGCGGCGACCAGGGCCAGCTCCCTGTGAACTTGGCGCAGAGGTCACCCGAGTCACATCCCGGGCTCAATCAGAGAGCGCAGATAGGAACCAAGCATCCGTTCGAGTTCCATCGACAAGCTGTGCTCGGTAACCGGCTTACCATCATGGTCGATTACCCAGCGATGGACCACGGCGTCCGTGGTCTCAACCAAGAGTGTCGCGACGAGCTTCGGCTGGCGTACGACGCCACTTAGGTGATGCTCGACGCGCATGACCGTTGCTTCCAAAAGCTGTCGGGCACGCGCGGTGACGTGCGACGAAAGCGGAACGGTACCAGACAAGGCGCGGTGAAGGGCAGGATCGTCGTGGTGAATCTTGATGAAGCCTTGAACGAGCGCATGCACGAATTGCTCCAGCGTCATGGACGATCGATCGTCGGCATAGGCCTTCTCAAGCAATGCCTCGCCCTTCGAGAGGTGCTCGTTAGCGACTGCGTCGACCAAGGCCTGCTTGTTGGGGAAATATTCGTACAGCGAGCCAATGGCGACGCCTGCCCTAGCTGCAACCGCGTTGGTATTGAAACCGTCCCAGCTGCGCTCGACGAGAACCCGAGCAGCGGCCTCCAATAACACGGCGACCGTATTACGTGCACGGTCTTGTTTCGGCTTGCGGACAAGGGCTTGCGAGCGTCTCTGACTGCCTGTCGTCGCCATGCAGAATCCGAGTTGAAAGTTGAGCAATGGCTCGATATTATCACTCCCATCTCGGCTAATCCGCTGGCTTGGCGGTCAACAAATGAAAAGCTACTCACAGCTTCCATCGTGGAACAATTACAAGGCGCTGGTTGCGCGGCGTTTCGGCATCTCAATCTTGCGCGAGCCCAAGGAATCAAGCATGCCGATCCGGGGCCATGCCATTCACTTGGACACCTGGGAACCAGATGCCCAACCCCGTGGCACGATCGTCCTGGTCCATGGTGGCGGCGGGCATGGCCGAATTCTTGCGCCGCTGGGTGATGCCGTCGCTGCGCTGGGGTGGCGTGCGATCGCGCCGGATCTGCCCGGATACGGACTGAGCACACCAGCACCAGGGTTCAGGTGGGAGTACGAAGAGTGGCCGGCAGTGGTGGCCGAGGTCGCCAACCGCGTCTCGGGACCTGTGGTCCTTTTCGGTTTATCTGTCGGCGGCTTGACTGCGGCTCTCGCAGCGACCCGCGCCCGATCCGTTGCCGGCGTCATCGCCACCACGCTGCTGGACATGGGCGACCGTGTGATCTTTGCTCGTTCCGCGCGGTGGAAGTGGCTCGGCCACGCGTCGATAGTGGGATTCAGTGCTTTGCCGTCTATCCTTGACAGGGTGGTTCTTCCGCTTCGGCTGGCCGCGCCGCTGGACAAGATGTCGCGGGACGTAGAGGTAGCCGCGTACTTTCGTCGCGATCCGCTGCTGGGAGGGCTGAAGGTTCCGACAAGGTTCTTTAGGACATTGCATGCGTGTAAAGTCGGCGCTCTTGCCTTGCCTTGTCCCCTCCTGCTGGTTCACCCGGGTGCGGATGACTGGACGCCGACAGCACTCAGTCAGGCAGTCTTCGATCGGATCGAGACTCCCAAAACATTCCGCGAGCTGAGCAACGGATCACACCTCCCGCTGGAGCAACCCGCCTACAAGGAGCTGATGGCTGCGGTGGAAGAATGGTTGAAGCCGCTATCTGAAACCGAACTCATGAAGGCGCCGGCCAAACCGTGGGGCCAACACGTGGTGGCAGATATCACTCCGAGTTGAGCTCCCACACACCTGCCGTCGTTGAACAACCACTCCTAACCGGAAACCTGCCCATTGGTTGGTGGCATCAGAAGGTCCGCTCCTAGCCTCAAGCTGAAGATTCGATTCGGCACAGTACGCCAGATGGAAGCATCAAAGTCACTTCCCTAAAGCGGTCATTGGCAATTGCCAGCAACTGGCCCACTCCAGCCTTAGAACTGTCACAAGCCTAAGACCACAATCGGCGGCATAGCTGGCTTACGATTTTCCCCATACCCGACCTTCATTTACCCTGACTCTTTGCGGGAGCAACCTCTTCACTGGGCAGATCGACAGCCTCCCGCAACGCCTTACCTACCTTGAAATGCGGCACGCGCGCCGCAGGAATCTCCACTGGAGCGCCACTGCGCGGGTTACGACCCATCCGCGAGGCACGGTCAATGACTGAGAAACTACCGAAACCCCTGATCTCAATGCGCTGCCCACGCACCGTTGCGCTAGTCATCGCCTCCAAGATGGTCGAAACGGCGGCTTCAGCATCCCCCTGTGTCAGCTGACTGAACCGTTCGGAGAGAAATTGCACAAGGTCTGTTCGGTTCATTCGCTCCGAAGGATAAGGCAGCTTTTTCAGGATTCGCCCAAAAAGCGCGTTCAAAAGCCATTTAGGCGCGCTTTTGGACAGCCGCTAACATCAGTCCGTATTCCGGTTGACTTGACCATCTGTTCCGGAAATTGCTGACCACCAACAGCGGTTTTTTTCTTGTGTTGATCAGAGTGAGTTGCTCTGGAGGCGATCAATGTCATCTGTGGGCCAGTTGCGGTCGTTGGTGAACGACCGGTATCGGGAGGCCAATCCTTCATTCAACTTTTCGCACTGATATCCTCGACCTAAAGACTCGATTGCCGCGATAGCTGGACTGCCTGCTGGTGGCGTGAAAATCAGCATGCCTACTGAAGGCACTAAGTACGACATTTAGTACGAACCGAGGAAGATTGAGATGGTCGATCACACGCAATTCGAGTACGCACCTCCGAAGTCTTGGGATCAGTTTGAGGAGATGTGCGCGGATCTCTTCCAGACAATGTGGAGCGACGCTTCGTTAGTTCGTCACGGCCGTTCGGGGCAGAGCCAGGATGGAGTAGATATTGTGGCGCGTCACAACGCGCTTTATCCGGTGGGCATCCAGTGCAAGCGCCGCACGAAGTGGCCGGTCAGCAAGGTGACGGTTGCACAGATTGGCAGCGAGATTAGAGATGCCGAGGCCTTCAAGCCACCGCTTAAGCATTTCTACATCGTCACCACGGCACAAGACGACACCAAGTTGCAGGAGCATCTGCGCACGACGAACGAGGCACGCAGAAAGGCCAACAAGTTCGAGGTGACTCTGTTGGGATGGTCAGAGCTTGTTCGCCGGGTCACCCTTGAGCCCACCGTGGCTCGAAAGCACTTCGGTGCAGTGGGCGGCGCGCAGCCAGAGCCTCTGCTGGCGACATGGTTCACCAAAGGGGGAGTGCTGCCGTTCACGGATCGTAGATTCGAGCTTGCAGTGGAAGAACTCGCCTTGGACCTCGACGACCATCCCAATGGTCGCGTCGTGATCCGCCAGATTGAATCAGACGAACTCCTTCAGCAGATCCAGGCACTTGAGGCAGTCGAAAGGACAGATCAGGTTCGGCAGAAGCGGGTCAACTTGCGTAAAGAGCTCAGAATAATGGCCGCTAGGGAAGCGCAGGCAGTGCGAAGCCTAAAATTTCTGTTTCAAGCGCCCAGCCTCAAAGACAGCCTGCGCTACAGCTGGGAGAAGCAGATGCCTATGCTTGTCCGCGCTGTCGTGGAAGGCGTGTTCGCGCAAATTGGGAGCATTGGATCAAGCGACTATGCCGAGATGCGGCTCTGGCCACCAGGGAAGCGCAACGACGACTTCTCGCGTCGTATCACGGTCCACCTCACCGCCGCTCAAGTTAACGACATCTTGAAATGTCGTCAGAACCACCTCGCCAAATATGGAAAGCCAATGGTTGATGCGGTCTGCGAGCTCCCGGACTCGGCCCTGGGCGCCACCTTCCCAGCCATCGTCCGTCGGTTGTTGAGGAACATCGATGATGGCAAGTCCATCGCGGAGCTGCATGCAGCTGGCTGGCTCAATCCTGCTTCTTGGGCCTTCGAGCTATGAGCGCACGTCGCTGCGTACCGGCAAGAGCTAACCTGTCCTAAGAGTCGAACATGACCGTAGGTAAAAAATTCAAAGGAGCTCGTCGATGTCAAAGCCGTCCGTAGGCGTCACCGAAACTGAAAGGCTGCTCGCGAAGTTCTGTGAGAACACTTTTTTAAAGCTGTGGTCGTATCCAAATCCGTTCAAAGACGATGGTCATGAGCTGTGCGATCTGCTGGCCGTCTTTGGCGACGACGTCTTCATCTTTTTTGACCGCGAGAACGTGCTTCCCGAAGAATCGGACAAAGACCCTCAAGTACTGTGGGACCGGTGGCGTAGGAATGTCATCGACCGTCAAGTGAAGACGGCCCACGGCGCTGAGCGCTACCTACGCCTTGGCAGGCCGGTTTATGTCGACGGCAAGCGCGCCCAACCATTTCCAATCGGCATCGATCCAGCAAAGGCCGTTTTCCATAAAATTATCGTCGCGCACGGCGCGAAGGACGCCTGTAAAAATGCTTCTCCCATGAACGTTTACGGAAGCTTGGCGATCACGTATTCCGACATGGAGACGGAGCCGTCCGTCCCATTTCACGTTGACCTCGAGCGAGCTTCGCCGGTGCATGTCTTGGACAGCCACAACATGCCGATTGTGCTGGGCGAACTCGACACGATCACGGATCTCTCATGCTACTTCCGCGAGAAGATGCGAGCCATCTCTCGATATGCCGCCCTGAGCTACTGTGGTGAAGAAGACCTGCTGGCCCATTACCTCTACAACTTCGACAGCGAGGCGGGCCAATATCTGATTGGCACGCGTGATGAAGACGTTGCATCAATTCACATTGGCGAAGGCGAATGGGCAACCTTCATCGAGTCGCCGACCTATCAAAGCACAAAGCGCGCTGACAAAATATCATACTTCTGGGACGAGCTGATACAACGAACTTGCCAGAACAGCCTTGACGGCACGCTTGGCGGAAATTCGAACATCGTCCGGGGAGAAAGCGCGATCTTCGAGATGGTGAGAGAACCGCGGTTCATCCGCCGCGCGTTGTCCGAAAGAATGCTGCACGCCACCGAGAGATTTCCTGACCAGCCTTCCGGAATGACTCGCCAGGTCACTTTCCTCCCGTCATTCCATGACGACGCGGGATATGTGCTTCTCCAACTTCGTATGCCGGAGGCCCTGCGCACAGCGCTAGATTATCGAGGCAAGCGCCAGTTCATGCTGGAGATCGCGTGCGGTGCGGCGAAGAACAAGTTCGATCATCTGGCCAAGGTCGTCGGGATCGGAATCGAGAACCCAAAATTCGTTCGCAACAACACTGGCGAGGACTTCATCCTGATGCCGTGCGCCGAGTGGCCTGCGGAGCAAAGGTTGTACTACGAAGGGCTGAATGAAAATTTCAACTTCTTCGACACAGACAAGCTGCAGCAATTCAATGAGCGCGTGACCCAGTTCGTCAACGACGACGAACGGCCCGTTTCCAGCCGCCCCGGAAAGACTGGCCGCAACGACAAGTGTCCATGCGAATCGGGGAAGAAATTCAAACACTGCCACGGCAGATAGACTGCCGACACCATGCCCCTCATTGACCACCTCGCTTTGTTCCCTATCCGTGGGGGCACCCTGCCAGCCCGTCTCCGAACGCTGCTAAGCCCTGTCGGTCTCGACCCTCTCGAGCGAGTCGAAGTGACCAGCGACGTCGAAGTCGACCCTCATGGGCCCAACGCCGAATATGTGCACATGCTCGTGGCCGTCGTGCCCGAAGCGATTGAAAGCCCACTGACCATATTCGACGAATGCGTAGGCGGTGTGGTGTCATTCTCGGAGCCCGTACTTGGCACCAAGGGCTCCTCGGCAGAATTTGCGCCCAGCATGTCTGGGTATGACTACATCGTCGCGTCCTGGGGCGATGGGTCGTATTACACCTACCACCTCGCCGAAAAGGTGTGGATGGCCCTTGGCCTCTCACCCAGATGCATTGGAAATGACCAACAACGCCTTGTCTACGACGATCTGGGCGTGCCGGAGTTTGCTGTCGCAGATGGCGAGGTTGCGCGCGAATATCACTACACATCCTCCCGTGACGTCACATGGCGCATGTCGAACTCTCATCTGAGAAAGTATCTATGGCTGCGTGGCGCGAGGGGCGTGCGAACATTTTTTTATCAGGCGCAGTTGCCCGACAGCGCGGAGTTAAGGCAACTGATGAATGGGCAGCGGCACATCGATATCAAGCCGGAGGCGGGGTGGTATGAAATCGACATAAGCGAGAAGGATGGAGGCCTGCTCTTGCAGGTGTGGGCGACCGTCGACGCTGTTTCCTGCGAATTATGTCCCGAGCGCACGGCTGACAACATCGACTGGCCTGGGGTGACGGGATTGGTGACGCACTCCAGCGCCAACGCAGATCGAGCAGTCCACATCATTCATCTCGACGACCGCTTTCT
Organism: Rhodoferax sp.; assembly: GCF_044236835.1. Lineage (GTDB taxonomy): Bacteria > Pseudomonadota > Gammaproteobacteria > Burkholderiales > Burkholderiaceae_C > Allorhodoferax. Next base: position 100,229 of record NZ_JBIIGC010000013.1, on the reverse strand, counting down.
GGAACGATATGAAAAGAGCGGGTTCTACGACACCACGCCTGTGTTTCATCATGACCAGTGGCATTGCAGCCCGTCCTATCGCAACCAGTGGAGCTTCACAGATTGCAGACGCGTGGGCCGGAATCTCGTCCGCGTTTCGCTTCGAGAGCTCTATAAGCCCAAGCCTGACCAGGAAATACTTCATGCGCGCTCGTTCGCGCTGAGCCCCGCGACGGTCGCCCAGTTTGATCTGAATGAAGAACACGTCGCGTCGAAGACGAGGCGGCTTTTGGTGGAGCTTTTGACGTTGGGCGATCACCTCTCGCGATTGGGCGCAAATGTTGGGCAAGGAAAATCTGCCGAGGACCTTGTCGGGTTTTCTGCGGCGGACATCAAGGCCAATGGATGGCTTCACTACCCTCAGTTGAGCCGATTGGCACAAGTAGCGCCGTTGTCGATGTCCGAGCAGGACTTCCTCGCTCGTTGCAAAAGCCTCCATGAGATCTGGCAAAAAATCCCCAATGGCTTTTTGAAGCGAATTCTCGAAGCTGGGGGCTGCCCTAAAAAGGAGGTGGCTGATCTAGGGAGCATCAAATTGCTGCAGGCCATCCTCAACATCTCTGAGCGGCTCGACGCGCACGACGAAGATTCCACAGCATTCGCCAGCGCTGATGAACCGCCGGGCTGGAGGGAAAGCAACGAAAAAATCGCCGCGCTATTCGTAGCGCACGACTTGCGGATCGCCGATGCCCACGACACGTTCGCCAATGCTCTTCCGCGACTCCAAGATCTCGGCTTCGACACCGCAAGCCTCCAGCAGGGTTATGGACGCGCGCTCGACTTCGTGCTGGATGGGGTCATCGTGTCATTCTCAAACCTGAACGGCCCTCTGGGTCGCGTTCTCGATCGCTAGCCTGTGGTCTTGCCGCGCGCCATCGTGGGTGGCGCCCGGCCGCATCAGCGACTTACTTAGCTTGAATGAGCTTTACCCGGCGAAGCCGGATCTCTTTGTGCATCGTGAAAGGCGTAGTCGCGAGGACGCAGTCCTCTCGTAAAGCCGCAACCGAAGAAACCTCGACAAAAAAGGTGCGGTCTATCGGAGTATTTCAGGGCTTCTTACCCTCCTGACGGACCAATCCTGAATGTCAGCTTTCTGGCGATGAGTCTGAAGCCACGGAATTCCGCTATGGGTCGATAGCTGCCGGTGGTCATGACCAGCGTACTGGTCACCAATTGCCGAATTGATGGTCAGTGAATTCCGGCCTACGCACACTGGGCAGCGCAACCCATTTTGATCAGGCATTTGCCTGCGACGTAAGGATGAAATCAGATGCCTTCGCAGCCTGGCTGGCGGCGGTAAAAATTGCAGATTTGTCCGCCTTTAGGCACTTGAGCCAGCCATCCACATAGCTCGCGTGGTTCTCAATCGTGCCGTTCACCAGGCCCAATGAACCCATGCTGAACGCTGCCGACAGCTCGGCCACCAGTTCCTCCATGGCATAGGCATCGTCGCCAAAGCACCTTCCAAACGTGCGATTCAAGCGTGACTCGATCCCGGTCCAGTGGGCCAGTTCATGTAATGCTGTGGCGTAGTAATTCACTTCGCTGGTGAAACGCTCCCGATTCGGCAAACAAATTTCGTCCCGACTCGGCACATAAAAAGCGCAGTCAAAGCCGTGACGAATTGTCGCGCCGGTCTTGGCAAGTACCTGCTCCGCTTCCAACACCGGGCTAAATTCTTGCGTGGCTGGTGGTGCGGTCAAAGTCTCTGGTAAGGCGTCAATCTGCGCCGCATTGAATAGCCAAAACGGTTTTGCCATGGGATAGAAAATTTCTTCCTGGCCGTCGTCAGACTCTTTTTTGATCTTGTCAAAGAAAACGCACATCACGGATTTTTCACCCTTGCGGACCTGCGCGCCCATGGTTTCCGCTTGCTTGTACGTGAGCCAAAGATTAGAGCTGTAACCACGTTCGGCTGCCTCGGACCACAGCAGCAGCACATTGATTCCCCGATATGGTTCCTGTGTTTTTGCATTGCGCGGCAAGCCCTGACCCGCGCACTGCGTCCAGCGTGGCCCGCCCTTGGCGGTGCCAGCTTCCAAGATGCTGATGATTTTGTTGGTGATGGTTTGACGAATGCACATACGAAAGCCCCTTTGAAGTTGAGTTCGGAGGGCTTTAAAAAGTTACCCTCTCGCTCGGCTCTCGGCGTCTTCCCTTGGGGGAACGGATAGGGGGAGAGTCCCTGCCAGCGGGGCGGGGATTAGGGGTGGGGTGCTTTTGGAAATGAAAAACAGGCCTTCAAGCCCGTTGTCTGTCACCCCCACCAAGTCCCCGGCATAACTGTTCGGGCGCTTGGTGGGGGTGAAGGGCTTGATGGCATGTTTTGGTATTCGTCAGTTCCGCCGTTCTGAAACTGGCGTGCCACCAAGCAAAGCGACTGGCAAGGTAGTTTTTAGGCGAGACAGACGGGTGGTTTACCCCGAGCCGTTCACGGTTCGGGAGCTTTCGGGGGATGGGCAAATAGCATGCGCCAGGGGGTTGCATAAGCAGCCCCCGCGAGTTGACAAGTGACCAAGCCTGATAGGCCGAGACCCAAGACTCGGTTCACGCCGGGCACGGTCGGCGCACGCGCCGATGGCACAAGCTCAGATTCTTTGCTTAACGGATGCGCGCTCGAAGGTGCGAGCTAGACCCCGACGCGGTTAGCCGCACCATGCTTCGGAATCGGTCGAAGAGTTCACGCGGCCGTGCCATGCAGTTGAAAAACGTTTCCCTTGCGAAGACCGTCAAGGTGCTTCGCCCAATCCATCATCATGGCCCGCCGATCCCTTAGATGAGTTGCATGGTTGTATGCCGCCGCCGTCGAATTTCGCTCCTGGTGAGCCAGCTGCAATTCAATCAAGTGATGGGCATACCCCAGCTCATGCAAGATAGTGGACGCCACGCCCCTGAATCCGTGGCCAGTCATACGTCCGGCGTACCCCATTCGCTTCAACGCGCCCAAGATGGTGTTGTTGCTCATCGGCTTTTCGTGATCCCGCTCGCCAGGGAAGACAAGCTCACGCCCATTCGCCATAGTTTGCAATGCTTGAACCACCTCGACAGCTTGCGGTGAGAGCGGGACGATGTGGGGCGTACGCATCTTCATGCGCTCAGCAGGAATGCGCCATTCCGCCGCCTCCAAGTCAAACTCTGACCAACGCGCACCGATCAACTCCCCTGTGCGCACAAAGGTGAGCGCCATCAATTTGATGGCGAGCCGTGTGTAAGCACTGCCCTGATACGCTTCGATCTTGCGCAGCAGCTCGGGCATCTCCTTGGCGTCAAGACGCGCGTAGTTTTCCTTTTTTCGGGGCTTGAGCGCATCGGATGGTTTGACGTCCGCTGCTGGGTTGCGTTCGATGATTCCGTGAGCAACTGCGTACCGCAGAACCTGACCGCAAGTCTGCAATGATCGTTTTGCGATATCGACAGCGCCACGCGCCTCGATCCCCTTCGCCATTGCCAACAAATGGGGCGCCGTAATGCTGGCGATTGGCCTGGACCCAATGGCAGGAAAGACATCCGCTTCCAGCCTGCGAATGACGTAATCGGCGTGCCTTGGGCTCTTCGGCCCCTTCCAATGGTCCCACCACAGCCGCGCAATCACTTCGAAGCTGTTTGCGGCATCGAGTGCCCGCGTCAGCTTGGCTTCTCGTTTGATCTGAGACGGGTCTTCGCCCACTGCAATGGACTCGCGGGCCTTGTCACGCGCCTTCCTGGCCACCGCCAACGTCACATCGGGATACACGCCAAGAGCGAGGCGTTTTTCTTTGCCAAGGTGACGGAACTTGAGCCGCCAGTACTTTCCGCCCGTTGATGTGACCTCCAAGTACATGCCCCGCTCGTCTGAAAGGCGAACGTACGGACGGTCATCAGGGCATGAAGCCTTCTTGCATTGCAGCTCTGTCAATGGCATTTTGGGGGCACATTTCTGGGGGCATCGGGAAGTACCGATTTATGCCCCCAAATATGCCCCCGGTTGACGTCGGATGTCAATCAACCGCATCGGACGGCAGAAAACAAAAAAGCCCCTGGTAGAGGGGCTTTTAGGGGTCTCTGGTGGTCCGCATTGGACTACCTAAAACCATTTTTTGGCGGAAACGGAGGGATTCGAACCCTCGATGAGGCTCTACACCCCATACTCCCTTAGCAGGGGAGCACCTTCGGCCACTCGGTCACGTTTCCAGCGGGTTGGATTATGTCACGACTTGTTGGGCGCACTCAGCGTTCGGGCTGGTCCAGGTCGAAGGCTTTGTGCAGGGCGCGCACCGCCAGCTCCATGTACTTCTCGTCGATGACGACCGAGGTCTTGATCTCGGAGGTGGAGATCATCTGGATGTTGATGCCCTCCTCGCTCAAGACCCTAAACATCTTGCTGGCCACGCCCACGTGGCTGCGCATGCCGATGCCGACGATGGAGACCTTGCAAATCTTGGTGTCACCCATGATCTCGGTGGCGCCCAGCTTGGGCAGCACCTTGGTCTTGAGCAACTCCACCGCGCGGGCGTAGTCGCCCCGGTTGACGGTGAAGCTGAAGTCGGTCTTGCCGTCTTTGCTGACGTTTTGGATGATCACATCGACGTCGATGTTGGCGTCGGCCACCACACCCAAAATTTGGTAAGCGATGCCCGGTGTGTCGGGTACGCCCAGCACCGAAATTTTGGCTTCATCGCGGTTGAATGCGATGCCGGAAACAATGGCCTGTTCCATGTGTTCGTCTTCCTCAAAAGTGATCAGGGTGCCGGAGGCGGCCTCCTCGTTGATGTCGATGTCCCAGGGGGTGAAGCTGCTCAAAACGCGCAGGGGCACCCGGTATTTGCCAGCAAACTCGACCGAGCGAATTTGCAGCACCTTGGAGCCCATGGAGGCCATCTCCAGCATCTCTTCAAAGCTCACGGTCTTGAGCCGGCGCGCTTGGGCCACTACGCGTGGGTCGGTGGTGTAGACGCCATCCACATCGGTGTAAATCAGGCATTCGGCAGCCTTCATCGCAGCGGCTACGGCGACTGCCGAGGTGTCCGACCCACCGCGCCCCAGCGTGGTGATGTTGCCCAGCTCGTCCAAGCCCTGAAAGCCAGTCACGATGACCACTTTGCCTGCGTTGAGGTCTTGGCGCACTTTGGCGTCGTCGATCGACTCGATGCGGGCCTTGGTGTAAGCGCTGTTGGTGCGGATAGGTACTTGCCAGCCAGCGTAGCTCACCGATTGCATGCCCTCGCCCTGCAAGGCAATGGCCAGCAATGCGCTCGATGCTTGCTCGCCGGTGGCGGCGAGCATGTCGAGCTCGCGTGCGTAGGCGGCGTCTTGGCGGGAAGGGGCCAGCTCGGAAGCCAGGCCCAGGAGCCGGTTGGTTTCACCGCTCATCGCGGAAGGAACGACCACCATTTGGTGCCCGGCGCGCGCCCATTTGGCAACGCGCTTGGCGACATTGCGGATGCGCTCGGTGGACCCCATGGATGTGCCGCCGTATTTGTGAACAATCAGGGCCATTGGTACTTAGGAGTGTGTCGGAGCCGCGGGATTGTACCAAGCGAGTACCTCGCCACTGCGCTCCAGCAGGCCCGCTCCGACCTTCAAATGCAGGCGGTGTCCCCGGGTAACGCAGGCCGCCAACTGGCGTTGCAACTCCGCCATTTGCGCAGTGCTGGGCATCACGCCAAACGCGGTCTTGAGCCAATAGCGCAGCACATTGTTTTGGCGCGCTGGCGATAGCGTTTGCAGCGCGCGGATCCGGGGCAATCCGTCCGTTGGTCGGGCCACGCCGCGCAAGTCGTCTGCGGCCAATGCGTCCAACAACTCCACCGCCTGCGCCGCATGCGCCGCGCTGCGGGCGAAGGTGTCTCGAAACTGCGGGTTGGCTGCGGCCAGCGCGGGCAGAACCTGTGCGCGCAGCCGGTTGCGGGTGAAGCGCAAGTCGGTGTTGCTGGGGTCTTCAACAAACGCGGCCCCATACCCGGACAGCGCCAACCGGATATCGGCACCGGACACGCCCAGCCAGGGCCGCACATAGCGCACACCGCCACGCTGCCAAGACGCACGCATTCCGCTCAGGCCCGCAAGCCCCGCGCCACGGCCCCAGGCGAGCAGCAAGGTTTCCACCTGGTCGTCGGCATGCTGCGCCAAGGCGATGGTGGGTAGCGGACCTGCACCACCGGGCTCGGCGGCCAGGCGGTCCAGCGCCTGGTAGCGTGCGCGGCGGGCAGCGTCTTCGGGGCTTTGGCCTTGGGCAGCGCCGGCCTGCACCTGCGCCACCCGCAGCTCCACCTGCAACTGCGCGCAGGTGGCAACGCACTGCCGCTCAAAGTCAGCCGCTGCCGCTTGCAAACCGTGGTTGACATGCAGCGCCACCACCTGGCCGGGCCACTTGGCCGCACAGGCACACAGCAATGCAGTGGAATCAGCGCCGCCGCTGAACGCCACCCCCAAGGGCAGGGCCGGCTCGAAGGCGGCCATCGCCGCCTGCACCGACACCGTCATGGCCGGCGGCGCAGGCAGTTACTTGGAAGACGACTTGGTGTCGGTAAAGCGGCCATAGCTTTGCAAGCGCTCGTAGCGCCTATCCAGCAACTCTTTGACCTTGAGGTCGGCCACTTGGCGGTAGGCGTCGGCCAGGCCGCGCTTGAGGAACGCGGCGGCCTGCTTGGTGTCGCGGTGCGCGCCGCCTACAGGCTCGCTCACGATTTTGTCGACCAGGCCGAGTGCTTTGAGGCGGTGCGCGGTGATGCCCAGGGCCTCGGCCGCCTCTTGCGCCATGTCGGAGGTTTTCCAAAGGATGGAGGCGCAGCCCTCCGGGCTGATGACCGAGTAGATGGAGTACTGCAGCATGATGACCTGGTCGGCCACCGAGATGGCCAGTGCGCCGCCCGAACCGCCCTCGCCGATGATGGTGGTGATGATGGGCACCTCGAGCTGCGCCATCTCGAAGATGTTGCGCCCAATCGCCTCCGACTGGCCCCGCTCCTCGGCGTCGATGCCGGGGTAGGCGCCAGGCGTATCGACAAAGGTGAACACCGGCAGACCGAATTTTTCTGCCAGCTTCATGAGGCGCAGCGCCTTGCGGTAGCCCTCGGGCTTGCTCATGCCAAAGTTGCGCAGACCGCGCTCCTTGGTGTCGCGTCCTTTTTGCTGGCCAATCACCATGCAGGGCGTGCCGTTAAAACGCGCCAAGCCACCGACGATGCTGAGGTCATCAGCGAAATGGCGGTCGCCATGCAGCTCGGTGAAGTGGGTGAAGATTTCGGCGACGTAATCCAGCGTGTAGGGCCGCTCGGCGTGGCGGGCGATCTTGGTGATCTGCCAGGGGGTGAGGTCGCTGTAGATGTCTTTGGTGAGCTGCTGGCTTTTCTTCGCCAGTTGTTCGATCTCGGCGGAGATGTCTACCGCCGATTCGTTTTGCACATAGCGCAGCTCTTCAATCTTGGTTTCCAACTCGGCAATGGGTTGCTCAAAGTCCAGAAATACTCTTTTTCCCATGCAATGCTCCTGTGAACGGTGGGGTCCTGCGACGGGGGCTTTGCGCCCGCTCAGTACGCCACCGGCAGCGGGTCCAAAGACCGCCAAATATACCAAGTCGCGACGCTGCAATATGGCTGCCAAGCGGCTGCCACCTCGCGCGCGTCGCTGCGGCTGACCACGTCGCCGGAGAAGTAGTTGCGGCTGATGCCGTTGATGAGACCCACATCGTCGAGTGGCAGCACGTTGGGGCGCATCAAATGGAAAATCAAAAACATCTCGGCGGTCCAGCGGCCAATGCCGCGGATGCCCACCAGCTCGGCGATGATGGCATCGTCATCCATGCTGGCCCACTGCGCGACATTGAGTGCACCGCTGTCGAAATGCAGGGCCAAGTCCACCAGGTACTCCACCTTGCGCGCGCTCAAGCCGGCGGTGCGCATGTCGTCGACCTTCAGGCGCAGCACATTGGCTGGCGTCATCGCGCGCGGCAAGGCCGAAAAGCGGTCCCACACGGTCTGCGCCGCCTTGACCGAAATTTGCTGGCCCACGATGCTGCGCGACAGGGTGACAAATGCATCACCCCGGGTTTGCAGGCAGGCGTTGCCAAACTGCGGGATGAGCCGCTTCATCACCCGGTCTTTCTTCATCAGGTGCTTGCAAGCGTCCTGCCAAAAATCTGGCGTCACCGGCACGGCGTCTGGGGTGCTTGCTGGAGCCATCAGCGCAGCGCCTCCCAGGTGGTGCCTTGTCCGGCGTCTTTGAGGACCACGCCTTGGGCGCGCAGGCTGTCGCGGATCTGGTCGGCCAAGGCGAAGTTCTTCGCGGCCTTGGCCGCAGTGCGTTGGTCGATCAGGGCCAGGATGTCGGCCTCCAACAGGCCGGCACCGGCCTGCAAAAAGGCCTTGGGCGCTTGCTCCAGCAGCCCCAGGCAGCCGCCAAGTTGCTTCAGCAACAGCGCAAGGTCTGCACTGCTGCTGCGGTAGACCTCGGACGCCAGGTCGAACAGCACGGCGATGGCTTCGGGCGTACCAAAGTCTTCGTCCATCGCCGCTTGGAAGCGCTGCGCAACCGGATTGCTCCAGTCGATACCACCGTCGGCTGGCAAGTCACCGGCTTGGTCGATGGCCGCGTAGAGTCGGCGCAAGCCTGCATGGGCGTCACTGAGGTGTACATCGCTGTAATTCAAGGCGCTACGGTAGTGGGTGCGCAGCAGGAAAAAGCGCACCGTCTCCGGATCGAACTTGGCCAAAACTTCGCGGATGGTGAAGAAGTTGCCCAGGCTTTTGGACATCTTCTCGTTGTCCACCCGCACAAAGCCGTTGTGCATCCAAAACCGCGCCAATGGTTTGCCGGTGGCACCTTCGCTTTGGGCGATTTCGTTCTCATGGTGCGGGAACTGCAAATCGGCACCGCCGCCGTGGATGTCGAAGGTCTCGCCCAAGGTGGCGCAACTCATGGCGGAGCATTCGATGTGCCAACCGGGTCGGCCCACGCCAAACGGGTGGCCCCATTGCGCGCTGTCCCATTTGGCGTCTTCAGGTTCAGTGGGCTTGGCGGCCTTCCACAGCACGAAGTCCAAGGCATCGTCTTTGCTGGCGTCCACCGCCACCCGCTCACCGGCGCGCAGTTCGTCCAGGGACTTGCCCGAGAGCTTGCCGTAGCCTGCGAACTTGCGCACCGCAAAGTTGACATCGCCTGTGGGGCCCTGGTAGGCCAAGCCTTGGGTCTGCAAGGTGCTGATCAGCTTCAGCATCTGCGGCACGTACTCGGTGGCGCGCGGCTCCAGGGTGGGTGGTTCGATGCGCAGCAGGCCAATGTCTTGGTGCATGGCGGCCACCATCTCTTCGGTGAGTGCGCGGATGCTGATACCACGCTCAAGCGCGCGGCGGATGATCTTGTCGTCGATGTCCGTGATGTTGCGCACGTAGGTGACACGGTAGCCGCTGACTTTGAGCCAGCGCTGCACCACATCGAATGCCATCATCATGCGGGCGTGCCCGATGTGGCACAGGTCATAGATGGTCATGCCGCAGACGTACATGCGGACATGCCCTTCAGTGAGTGGAGTAAACGGCTCTAGGGCACGGGTTAGCGTGTTGTAGATTCGCAGACGCATCGGATCGTTTTTCTTGTTCAAGTCCAGTCGCAAAAACCTGCAAGCGCGCGAAAGCTTTCGTTGAATTTGTGAGGGATTTGGGGGGCGTCTCAGAGGGGATAGTACAAACCCCTCAGATACAATCCGCCGCAGTATAAGGCCCTGCACCCAGCTCAATTGCAGGGCCAACCAACCCAGGAGGCTTGAAGCGCGTGCATCTCGACGGATCGTGGCTCAGACGGTGGCTCGCTGTTGCTGCATTGCTGATGCTGCCCTGTGCTTATGCAGACGAATACGCCGATGCGTCCGAGCTGATGCGCGCGGGCAAGCTGTCAGAAGCCCTGACCAAAGTGGACCAGTTTCTGGCCACCCAGCCCAAAGACCCCCAGATGCGCTTTTTGAAGGGCGTCATCCAACGCGATGCGGGCAAAACCCAAGACGCCATCGCCACCTTCACCCGTCTCACTGAAGACTACCCCGAGCTGCCCGAGCCCTACAACAACCTGGCGGTGCTGTATGCGGGCCAAAACCAGTTGGACCGGGCACGTACCGCCTTGGAAATGGCCATACGCACCAACCCAAGTTATTCCACGGCCCACGAAAACCTGGGCGATGTGTACGCCAGGTTAGCCAGCCAGGCCTACAGCAGAGCACTTCAAGTCGAGAACGCTGCCAGCGCCAGCGCCGCACCTAAGCTGGACCTGATTCGGGAGTTGTTCAGCGTAGGAGCCAACCGGGGGCAGCGCCCCAGCATGCCCAGCGCCGCAGCACCCGCTTTGTCTGGCGCGCAAAGCAGCGCAGGCAAGCCACCGCCCACGCTGCCAGCGCCGCGACTGCCCGCAGCGAAAGCGGCCACCGCCACCGCCGCTGTCAACCTGAACACCGCCAACCCCTTGCCTGCTGGCTCCGCAACCTCCAGCGCCGCAATGCCCAGCCCGGCCGCTGCACCAATGGCAACCGCTCCAGCAGCTACCACCAATGCAGCCCCGCCAGTGGCCGTGTCTCCAGGGACGGAGAGCACGTCCGCTGCCCCTGATTCGGCAAGCACCGCCAACGATGAGAACGAAGTGACAGCCACCGTGCGGGCTTGGGCTGCGGCTTGGGCCGCCAAAGATGTGAGAACCTACCTCGCCTTTTACGGCAAAAGTTTTGATGCACCCGGCTCCCTCTCGCGTGCCGCGTGGGAAAAAGAACGCCGCCAGCGCATCACCAGCAAAGCCACCATCAGCGTCAAGCTCGACAACCTGAGTGTGCGAACCAATGGAAACCAAGCTACGGTGAAGTTTCGGCAAGACTACCGCGCCAATGGCTTGGCGGTATCAAGCCGCAAGACGCTAGAACTGCAAAAAGGCGGTGGCCGCTGGTACATCGTCAAGGAGTCGGTCGGTGGATAAGTGCCGAAGCGGCTGGCCCAAGTGGTTGCTGACTGGGGCGGTCGTATGGTGCCTGGGCAGCGCGCCCCAACCGGCGCTGGCACAGGCCCCGGCCAACACTGCGGGCTTGGCAGAAGCGCGGCTGATAGAAATCTACCAGCTTATCGGCGCCGGGCAGAACAGCGAAGCGTTGGTCAAGTCGCAAAAGCTGGCCACCGAACTGCCGCATTTCCAGCTCGCCCAGCTGGTGTATGGCGACTTGCTGGCCGCTCGAACCCGCTTCGTTCGCACCGTGGGCGATGTACCAGAGGACCTCGCCCGCATTGCCGGGCCCAATCTCACAGACCTGCGCGAAGAGTCGCAGCGCCGCATCCAGGCCATCAGGGAACGCCCCCTGCCAGGCACGGTGCCCTCGCAGTTTGTGGCCTTGTCGGCAAAGACCAAACACGCTATCGCAGTGGACGCATCGCGCTCGCGCCTGTACCTGTTCGAAAACTCGCCAGCGGGAATGCGGCTGATTTCCGACTACTACATCTCGGTCGGCAAAGCGGGCCTATCCAAGACCATCGAGGGTGACCAGCGAACGCCCTTGGGGGTGTACTACATCACCAGTAACTTGGACAAGAAGTCACTCAAAGACTTTTACGGTGCGGGCGCCTTACCCATCAACTACCCCAACGTCCTCGACCTCAAGCGTGGCAAAACCGGCAGTGGGATTTGGCTTCACGGCACCCCGCCCAACCAGTTCGCGCGGGCACCCCTGGCCACCGATGGATGCGTGGTTCTCACCAACCCCGACCTGGACCACATCCTGCGAACCGTGGAGGTGCGCAGCACCCCGGTGGTGATTGCCGATCGCCTGCAGTGGGAAGACGCACGCGCAGTACGGCAAAGCGGCGGCGCATTTGAGGCGGCGCTGCGTGCATGGCGAAATGCCAAAACGCTGGGCGATGTGAATCAGGTGCTTTCCTTCTATGCGCCCGACTTCAGAAGCAATGGCCGGGCACTGGAGCAGTGGATTCCGCAACTCAAGGACGAGCTGGCCAAGACCCGCGGCCGCACGATTGAACTCAAGGACCTTTCCCTGTTGCACTGGTCCGATACGGCCGAGACCATGGTGGTAACCTTTGGCGAAGTGCCACAGGGCACGCGCACCGGCCGGACCAAGCGCCAATACTGGGTGCGCAACAACGATCAATGGAAGATTTTTTTTGAAGGAAGCCTGCAATGAAATGGTTCCCCCTGCAGCGCCGCGCACTGTTCTTGCTATGCGCTGGCGCCCTGGCCTTCAGTGGAGTGCATGCGCAAAGCGCGCCCAAGGTCCGGTTTCAAACCAGCCTGGGTGACTTCACCGTGGAGGTTTATTCCGACAAAGCGCCCAAGACAGTGGCGAACTTCTTGCAGTATGTGCAAGACAAACAGTACGACGGCACCGTGTTCCACCGCGTCATGGACAACTTCATGGTGCAAGGCGGCGGCATGACCCCCGACATGAAAGAAAAGCCCACCCGCGCACCGATCCCACTCGAAGCGCGTAACGGCCTGCGTAACGACCGTGGCAGCATCGCCATGGCACGCACCTCCAACCCCAACTCAGCGACTGCCCAGTTCTTCATCAACGTGGTGGATAACCCCGGCCTGAACGCGCCCCAGCCGGACGGCTTTGGCTACGCGGTATTCGGCAAGGTCGTCTCCGGTATGGACGTGGTCGATAAAATTCGCGCCGCGCCCACTGGCAACCGCGGCATGCACCAAAACGTGCCGCTCACGCCCATCCTCATCCAATCTGTCACTCTCTCGACCCAACCATGAGCAATCCCCAAGTTGAACTGCATGTTGCCGACTACGGCGTCATCACCCTCGAACTAGACCAGGAAAAAGCACCCAAGTCGGTGGCCAACTTTCTTACCTATGTGGCCAAAGGCCATTACGACAACACCCTGTTCCACCGGGTCATCCCCGGCTTCATGGTGCAAGGCGGCGGCATGGAGCCAGGCATGGGCCAAAAGTCTACCGACGAGCCCATCACCAACGAGGCCAACAATGGCCTCAAGAACACCACCTACAGCGTCGCCATGGCGCGCACCGGCAACCCGCATTCGGCCACCGCGCAGTTCTTCATCAATGTGGCCGACAACGGCTTTTTGAACCACAGCGCGCCAACCTCCAGCGGCTGGGGCTATGCGGTGTTTGGGCGCGTTACAGCGGGCACCGACGTGGTCGACAAGATCACCGCCGTCAAGACCGGGCGCAAGGGATTCCATGACGATGTGCCGCTTGAGGACGTGCGCATCGAAAAAGCCATCGCACTCTAAGCCTGCCAGGACCGCCCGATGGACATCGCGCTGCCCCCCGCATGGCGGCGCATCGATTTCATCTCTGACATCCACCTGCAAGCCAGCGAACCCGCCACCTTTGCGATGTGGCGCGACTACCTGTTGGGTACGCCTGCCGATGCGCTCTTCATTCTGGGCGATTTGTTCGAGGTGTGGGTGGGCGACGACGCGTTGGACGCCGGTGACGCCTTCGCCCAGGATTGTGTCGAACTGCTCTTGGCCACGTCAACGCGGCTGTCGCTGCACATCATGGTGGGCAACCGGGACTTTCTTTTGGGCGAGCAGTTTTTCGCGGCCTGCCATGCGCGCCGCTTGGACGACCCCACCGTGCTCGACGGCGGCGACCTGCGCATCGCCCTCACCCATGGCGACGCGCTGTGCTTGGATGACACCGCCTACCAACAGTTCCGTGCGGTGAGCCGCAGCCCGCAATGGCGCGCAGACTTTTTGGCCCAGCCGTTAGCGCAGCGGCGCGCATTGGCGCAGCGCATGCGCGCACAGAGTGAATCGCACAAGCGCGACGTAGGTGGCTACACCGACGTGACCGAGGCCGCCGTGCAAGCACAACTTGCCAAGCTGTCTTGCCAGCAGATGGTGCACGGCCACACGCACCAACCGGCAGTGCATGCGGTGGCAGGTGGCGGTATGCGCAGTGTGCTCAGCGATTGGGATGCAGCACAGCAACCGCTGCGGGGCGATGTGCTCCGCCTGGAGTTGCTGCCGCAGGCGCGCTGCGAGTGGTCGCGGCTGACGCCCGCTACTGCAGCAAAGCCTGCGGATTGACCTCGTCGATCTGCCAAGGGTCCAGGAACTGCTTCGCATAGAGCAGGTAAACGCCCTCTTTGACAAAAACGTCAAAAAGGTCGGGGTCAATGTGCCCGTTGTACTTGAACTTGCGCATGATGCCCATGGCCTGGGAGAGCTTCATGCCTTGCTTGTACGGCCGGTCGCGCGCGGTAAGCGCCTCAAATATGTCGGCAATGCCCATCACGCGCGCCTGGATCGACATTTGTTCTCGAGTCAGGCCTTTGGGATAACCTTTTCCGTCCATACGCTCATGGTGACCGCCGGCGTACTCCGGCACCCGTCGCAGATGCTTGGGCCAAGGAAGCTGCTCCAGCATCTTGATGGTGGCAACGATGTGGTAGTTAATGGTGTCGCGCTCGGCAGCAGTCAGTGTGCCGCTGCGGATCGTCAGATTCTCGATCTCGTCTGCGCTTAGAAAGTCGGACTCCACGCCGGCCACATTGCGCCAAACATTGTTGCGACCTATGTCGCGCACGCGCTGCATATCCGCGTCGCTCATCGCTTCTGTGCCTTGGTTGGCGGCGCGCAGAAAAGCACGGTCTGCGTCCAGAGACGCCATCGCGGTACGGCACTGGCTCCACAGGGCCGCCTCGGCACTGGCGTCCTTGCAGTCCCGCAACGCGAGCTGCGCACGCAGGGCGGAAATCTCTTGGTCGCGCTTGAGCACTTCGAAGCGGGTGTCAATCTGGTCAATGCGGTCACAAAGGGTTTGCAGTTTGGTCGCCTTGTCCACCACGTGCACTGGCGTGGTGACTTTGCCGCAGTCGTGCAGCAGGCCTGCGATCTTGAGTTCGTAGCGGTCGCGGTCATCCATCGAGAAGCTCGCCAGGGGGCCAGTGGTGGTGGCATTGACCGCCTCCGCCAGCATCATGGTCAGCGCCGGAACCCGCTGGCAATGGCCACCGGTGTAGTGCGACTTCTCGTCGATGGCCAGATTGATCAGATTGATGAACGACTCAAAAAGCTCTTCCAACTGCACCATCAGCTTGCGGTTGGTGATCGCAATGGCAGCTTGCGAGGCCAGCGACTCCGCCAGACTTTGGTCCGCTGCAGAAAAAGGCTGCGCTGTCTGGGCGCCAGGTGGCATCGCGTTGATCAGCTGCAGGACGCCGATCACCTCGCCTTCGTGGTCCTTCAGGGGCACCGATAAGAAGGATTTAGACCGGTAGCCCGTCTTTTGATCAAACTTGCGGGTGCCCGAAAAATCAAAGTCCGGCTCGTTGTAGGCGTCGGCGATGTTGACGGTTTGGCGGTGAATCACCGAATACGCTGCCACCAGCGAGTCATTGGGTGCGCCCGACTCGGTGTAGAGCGGCAAGTTGGGAAAATTGATGGCTTTGCCCGAGGTGCCACCCATGGCAATGTTGAGCGATTCGGTTCGCATGATCTCAAAGCGCAAGGCGACTCCGCCGTCGGTGACGCGGTAGAGCGTTCCACCATCGGCATGGGTGATGTTCTTGGCCGCCACCAGAATACTTTCCAGTAGCCGGGTGATATCACGCTCCTTCGAAAGCGCCGCGCCGATCGCGTTGAGCTGCTCGAGCCGGCGCAACAGGTCTTCTACCGAATTCATTGAACCTCCCTAAGCCACAACCAATCCGCTTGGCAACTGCATCACCTCAATCCCGCAAAGCTACCACGGTCCGCCCGCGCTACCAGCGCAACGGCCCACTAAATCTTAAGCATCGACTTGATCGCATTTTGCAGGCGTCTCGCGTCCGCCGGATCAAACGGCCCTGCCAACACCGCTGCAGTATCTTCCACCCAAGTTTGCGCCGGTGCGGGGTCGTTGCGTCGGGTCAACAACTGCAGCTGAAGCATGCGCCGCTGCGCCAGTTGTTGGGCTGGGGTCGGTAACTCGGTGGCGATCTCTAAGCGCAGCAACGCGGTTGCCGGGTCAACCCCTTTGGTGGTTGTCAAATCGCCCGCAATTGCACGTTGCCAAAGCGCCCGGGCCTGCGCGTTCACCCGCGCACCGAGATCCTGCAGACTGGGAAACTGTTGCGCATCCCGGCTTTGCCAGCAGTTCAGCAACTGGGTGAGGGCCTCGCCATGGGCTTGGGACGCGAGCTTTTTGAGCGCCTGATGGGCGTTGTCCATCGCTTCGCGCTGGGCACGAAACGCGAAGTCGCCCAAGCGCGCCGGTTCAGCAAAGCCCGGGCCGCGACCACGGGCATCTTCTCGCTGGGAAAACGCAGGCTTACCGGGCCGATCACCACGGGGGCTCTCGCTGCGCCCCATGGGCTTGGCACCGCGTCCTTGCGCTGTCGCTGGTGCCTCCGATCTCATTCCGGGGCGGTCATCACCGCGTACCGCCCGCACCGGCTTGGCTGCTGGAGATGTTGCAGCAAGGGGCGCAGTGGGCGCTGCAGGCATTGGCAACGGCGTAGCCGTTGGGGACGCCGCAGCGCCGGCTGGCGTTTCTTGCGCGCGCACTGCGGCATCTAGGTCAGCAATTGCTTTACGGATCGCGGCTGCATCGCCAGATGCGGTGGCCACTCCCAGCGCTTTGGCGGCATCCAGCACGGCCTTGTCACGCTCACCCAAGGCAGCCTGCGTGCGCTCACGCTCGCTCGCCTTGCGGCCAAAGGCTTCATCGATAGGCTGGCGAAATGCGTCCCACAACTTTTGGTCCAGGCGGCGCTCCAGTGGGACGCGGTGGGCCTCGGCCTGCCAGCGCTGCTGCAGGGACTTGACAGCATCCAGACGCAAGACCGTCGCAGCGCCCAAGGTCTGGGCTTCCTCGATCATGGCCTGACGCTGGGCCACGCTTTGGGCCTGGAGTTCCTCCAGGGGCGCGGCAGCAAATGAGATGGCCTCTTTCCATTGGGGTTGGAGCTCGGCAAACAGCTTTTCGCCTACATGGCCCGCATCGCGCCAACGCTCGCCAAACTGTTGCAACACCCGCCCAAAACCCTTCCAGTCATTGTCTAAAGCAGTGCGGTTGGCCTCGGCCCAGGCCCGAACTTCCGCAATCAGCGCCAGCCGCTGCGCCTTGTGCTCGGCCGCCTGCGTGCGCACCTGCTCCAACCAGGCCTCCACCACCTTGTGCGCATCGTTGCAGGCGGCGTCAAACCGCTTCCACAGGCCGTGGTTGGGTACCCCGCCCTGGTCGGTTTGCTTCCATTGCTCGCGCAAGGCGCGCAGCTGCTCTTGCATCTTGCGCCCCCCCATGGCCTGACCTTGCGGTCGCTGCAGCAAACCCTCGGCCTTGGCCACCAACTCTTCGCGCAGCTGGTCGGCACGCCAGCGCTGCCACCCCTCGAGCTCGCTTGCGGCAGCCAACACATTGTTGGCACGGCCTTCCGTCTTGGCGTCCAACAGCTTGCCATGCTCTTTGAGCACTTGGCGCAAAGCCGCCGAGGCACCTGCAGACGCCTTGCCGTGGCCCTGTGCGACCTCTTGCTCAAGCTTCTCCAAGGCCTCGCTGACCGCGGCATGGGCCTGGGCACGCAACTTCGGATCCACCTGCGGCTTGGCGGACTTGGTCGAGGCCTCGCTGCCTGCTTCGCGAGCAGCGCGCAACCCTTCGGCCCAGGCGGGAACCGATGGCAAGGGCGCGTTGGGATCGTCGGCCGCGGCCACAGCCAACGCCAACGCACCCTGAAACGCACCCCAAACCACCAACAACTGCGCGCGCGATGCGTCCAGCAAAGGCGGGAACTTCAAGTCCACGCTGGCCCAATTCGGGTTGAGCACCAACTCAGAGGCTTGCGTTTGCCAGCGCTGAACGTCGGTCTGCAGGCTGTCCATGGCGCTACGCGCATCGGCCAATGGTTTGGTGGACAGGACTTCAATACGCTGGGCAAGCAAGACGGCTGCCTCGCGCTGTACTTGGACTTGGTGCTGCAGGTCTTCGATTCCGCGCACACGCTCGGCGATGCGGGCTTTGAGCGAGGCCAAAGGTTCCTTGCTTAAGGGCGCGCCTGCTTTTGCGGCATCGCGCTGCCAGGCCATCGCATCGGCAATGTTGAGCTTGCCCACTGCCAGCAAGGCCTCGGCCTTGCTGGCCCAGTCGGTGGCCAGCGCTTCCTGACCCTTGGCGCGCTTGGCTTCGTCGAGTTTTTCACGCACCAGCTTCGCCGCGCCTTTGTCCTTGCTGCTGAGCTCTCGGAAGACTTCGGCGAGGTGCTCGGCTGCCGGTTCGGTGTCAACCCAAGCTTTGATCCGGGCAGAACGTTCCGCTGACGTGGCTGCAGTGAAAGCCCCACCTGTCAAATCATCCAGGTTGTGCATGGCAAGTGTTTTTGTGGGGTGGGCGGTCGTCACAGTGGGCTCGAGTCCGAAAAACGAAAGACCGCGCATTTTCGCAGTGATTTGCGCAGTGATTAACACAATGTGAGGACGACAAGGGCAATTTTGTGGCTTGCGGCGCGAGAGCAAAGACTGGCATCAGCACGCCAAGAATCCGTGACTGGTCACCCGCCAACAGCGCATGGGCAGGCTCGTTAACCGACGACAGCGACTCTCCATAGATCAAAAACCGGCTAACTAGTCTAATTTTTATTGTTGACTCGTTATATTGCGCCCACCTAGAATCCCGGGCATCGGCCCCAAGCCGACTCGCGCGGCCCCCGGGCCGCTTCGCTGCCGAACCCGGCATGTTCAAGTCGCTGCATATGTCAAGACGACGCCGCAGGACATTGATAGCGTACCAACCCAACCCGGCACGCTTGCGTTGCTCTCTTGCCAGCCCCTGCGGTCTGAGTGCAGCACAAACCTGCCAACGAAGGAGGTGCTATGACAGTTGCCAATCCGTTCAAAAAGATCACCAAGGTCTTCCCAGGTGTTTTGACCCGTGGATTCTTTGCACTCACCCACAGTGGCTTCACGCTGCTAGGTTTGGGCGTGGTTTTTGTGGCCATCACCCTGCTCGCCCGGCCTGAGCTGCGCGAGGCCAGCGAAACTGCCCTCATTAGCTGGCTGCAAGATCGCCAAGTTGCGCTGGATGGTTTCGCCCAGGACGCCGATGCGGGCGAACGCGCAACCGCTGCCAACCCCAAGGACTTACCCAAACCACAGGCCGCAGTGGCCTACTGGCTAAGTCGGAAGTACCGGGTCGCGCCAGAGCCCCTGAGCGCGTTGGTCGTGGAGGCGTTCGAAACCGGCAAGAAAGTCAACGTGGACCCCGAGCTGATTTTGGCCGTGATGGCCATTGAGTCTGGCTTCAATCCATTTGCCCAAAGTCCCATGGGCGCCCAAGGGCTGATGCAAGTGATGACCAAAGTGCACAGCGATAAGTACGAGAGCTTCGGTGGCCAGCTGGCAGCTTTCGACCCCTTGAGCAATCTGCGCGTGGGTGTCAGGGTCTTAAAAGAGTGCATCGCCCGAGCTGGATCCGTAGAAGGTGGCCTGAAACTCTACGTGGGTGCAGCCAACCTGGAGGACGACGGCGGGTACGCAGCCAAGGTGATGGCTGAGTACGCCCGCATCCAGCGCGTGGCGGCGGGCCAGCCAGCAACTCCCGATACGGCTACGCCGACGCCCTCCCAAACCACGGGCGGCGAGCGACTTGCCAGCTTGGTGGGCAGCTAGTTCTTGCTCGGTTAGACTCTCGCCGCTTCGGGCCACCGGCGGGTGGCTTCTCGGCCTGGCAGCCACGACGCTGCCGCTCAATCCTGCGAACCGCCACCGACATCTCCCCTGAAAGACCGCCATGTACGACCGCCAGACCCTGATTGCCCAGACAGACCCCGAACTGTGGGCCGCCATCCAGGCTGAAAACGCCCGCCAGGAGCACCATATTGAGCTGATCGCCAGCGAGAATTACGCGTCCCCTGCTGTGATGGCCGCACAGGGCAGCCAGCTCACCAACAAGTATGCAGAAGGCTATCCTGGCAAGCGCTACTACGGCGGTTGCGAAAACGTCGATATCGCTGAGCAGTTGGCGATCGACCGCATCAAGCAGCTTTTCGGCGCAGATGCCGCCAACGTTCAACCGCACTGTGGCGCCTCTGCCAATGAAGCCGTATTCCTGGCGTTCTTGCAGCCTGGCGACACCATCATGGGCATGAGCCTGGCCGAAGGCGGCCACCTGACGCATGGCATGCCGCTCAATATCAGCGGCAAGTGGTTCAAAGTGGTGTCCTACGGTCTCAACGACAAGGAAGAAATTGACTACGAAGCCATGGAGCGCACCGCCCACGCGACCCGCCCCAAGCTGATCATTGCTGGCGCCAGTGCCTACTCGCTGGCAATTGATTTCGAGCGCTTCGCGCGGGTGGCCAAGGCGGTCGGCGCGATCTTCATGGTGGATATGGCCCATTACGCGGGCCTGATTGCTGCCGGTGAATACCCCAACCCCGTGCCGCATGCTGATGTAGTCACATCTACCACCCACAAAAGCCTGCGTGGGCCGCGCGGCGGCATCATCTTGATGAAGTCCGAGTTCGAAAAGGCCATCAACAGCGCGATCTTCCCCGGGCTGCAGGGAGGACCCTTGATGCATGTGATTGCTGCCAAGGCAGTTGCTTTCAAAGAGGCGCAAGGTCCCGATTTCAAGCGCTACCAGCAGCAAGTTAGGCGCAATGCCAAGATCGTTGCCGAAACCCTGGTGGCGCGCGGGCTGCGCATTGTCAGTGGGCGCACCGAAAGCCACCTGATGTTGGTGGACCTGCGCGCCAAAGGCATCACTGGCAAGGAAGCCGAGACCGTCTTGGGCCAAGCCCATATGACGATCAACAAAAACGCTATCCCGAATGACCCGGAAAAACCAATGGTGACCAGCGGCGTGCGCATCGGGACCCCGGCCATGACCACACGCGGCTTCAAAGACGAAGAGGCCCGTGCCACCGCCCACCTGATCGCCGATGTCCTGGACAACCCGCGCGACGCCGCCAACATCGAGGCGGTACGTGCCAAGGTACACGCCCTGACCGCCCGCTTCCCGGTCTACCGCTAGGGCACTGCGCGATGAAATGTCCGTTTTGCGGTCATCCGGAGAACCAGGTGGTCGAAACCCGGGTGTCGGAGGACGGCGATTTCATCCGCCGCCGGCGCCAGTGCGGCGCCTGTGAAAAGCGCTTCACCACCTACGAGCGCCCCGACGTCAACTTCCCGTCCATCGTCAAGAAAGATGGGCGCCGGATCGAGTACGAGCGGGCCAAGCTACTCGCGTCCATGAACCTGGCGTTGCGCAAGCGGCCTGTGAGCATCGAGCAAATTGACACGGCCGTGGAGAGAATCGAAGAGAAGCTTCTCAACCTGGGGCTGCGCGAGGTGCAGAGCAACCGCATTGGGGAACTGGTGATGCGCGAGCTCAAAAAGCTCGACAAGGTCGCCTACGTCCGATTCGCGAGCGTCTACCGCAATTTTGAAGACATCGACGCCTTCAAAACCCTGGTAGACGAGGTCAGCCGATAAGGCTCAGGCGCAATTTCCCACCGACGCGGCATCGACCCGGGCCCGGCCACCGGGGCTGATCACCACTTTGCGCAATTCCACCTCGCGGCCAGCGGGGCTGCAAACGGTGAAGGTGCCCGACTGGAACGCGCCCGACAGGTGCGCACTCACCCCCATGCCGGTGTAGGAGACGTAGTTCGCCACCGCCGAGTTGCCCACAATGCGAACCTGGGGTGCCTCGGTTTGGCGCTGCAGCACCAACTCAGAAGGGTCCACATTGGCGTTGTTGTTTGCATCCAGAAACACCAGCCAACCCTGCTCCCAACCACCCGCATGCGTGCACGTCGCACCATCGCGCGACTTGCACAGCACCACGCGCATATTGCGCATCACTGCCTCACGGCGGGTGAACAACACGCTGTTGAAGAGATTGTTCGTTGCCGTTTTGAGCTGCAACTGGGTTCTGAATGCCGCCACCGAGGGTATGGCCACCGTGAGCAAAACCGCGACGATGGTGCCCACGACTGCCAACTCCACCAAAGTGAAACCTCGCACCCGCTCCAAGCGTTGTGAGCGGGCCAAAACGTGTGCCTTGTTGAGAAGAATGCGGGGAGTGGTTGGCTGCTGCATCGTGGACCTCCGGAAGGCATCCACTGTCGGCAAGCAAGTCGGCGCACCGTGAGCACAGTGTTCGACAGAGTGCAATGGCAATTTGTCCGGCGTGACCAATTCCACGGCTGGGCGGTTGAGTTTGGCGGATGTGCGGTTGCACCACACCGGTCATGGCAGCGAACCGGGCTCTAACATCCGCCCATGAATTTGAACTGCAAGGGTGATCGAGGTCGGCGCAGGCACGACGGCTTTTCCATGCTGGAAGTGCTGGTGTCCGTCGTGATTTTGTCGGTCGGCATTTTGGGAGTCGTCGGCTTGCAGGCGGCCGCGCTCAAGGCCAACCGCGAGGCCCTGAACCAGTCGTCCGCCTCGCGCTACGGTCGCGAAATCATCGAGATGATGAAGGGCAACCCCAGCATCGCCGGGGTGACCACGGCAGCAAACAACCCCTACCTCATCAGCTACCAGGCCGCAGTGGACGACCTCGACACCTTGGCTGCGCAATCCACCGACTGCTTCACCGGGGACTGCACCACCACTTCGGACGCCGCTGCCCGCACAGCCATTGCACAGTGGCAGGTGCGCGACTGGCTGTACCGGCTGAACCATGAGATCCCTGGCACCCGGGTAGAAATCTGCTTTGACGCAAGTCCGTACACCAACACCGGCATGCCGGAATGGGACTGCAGCAACACCGGCACCGTCGTGGTCGTCAAAATGGGATGGACGCGCCGCGCGCTCAACAGCGCCGCCGGGGCAGCGCAGGCCTTCGATCTGGCCAACACACCCGCAGTGGTGCTCCCAGCTGCGTTCTGATCTGTCTATGCAAGTCCGCACAGCAGCTCGCAGAATCCATCTCGCCGGCTTTAGCCTGATCGAGTTGATGGTGGCACTGGCCTTGAGCGGCCTGATTGCCCTGGCCGCAATTGCCTCGCTGAGTGTGGCGCGACAGGGCTTTAGCTCGGTGGATGTGTCCTCGCAGCTGCGGGATAACGCCCGTTTCGTCACCGAGACGATCCAGCGCGTGGCGGTGCAAGCCGCGTTCCAGGACGCCAGCTTTGCCGCCGCATCCGATTTGACCGGGTTCACGGGCCTGGGCGGAGGTGGCGTGACACCCAACATCTTGGGCGCCAACAACCAGTTGCTGAAAATCGCATCAACCACGGACACGCTGTTGCTTGGCTCGGACTTTGTGAGCCGCGTTGGCGCCAGCCAAGGCGACAGCAACTGCGTAGGCACGGCCGACACGGCGTGCAGCAACGGCAGCGATGTGCTGATCGTGCGCTACCAAACCAGCGCTGTGGCGCCTGGCTCCACCGTGGCAGACGGCGCCATGGTCAACTGCGCTGGCCTCGCTGAAACCGCCGTGCCCACTACCGCCAACGACCGCATGACCAGCGTGTTTCATGTGGCCAAACCGCCCAACAGCGCCGAGCCCGCCTTGATGTGCTCGTACTTCAGCCGCAGCGACAACACCTGGAAGAGCGAGCCGCTGGTGGAGGGGGTGGAGAGCTTCCAGGTGTTGTACGGACTCGACGGTGCCGTCGGCGCACCCAATACGGCGTTCACCACGGTCAATCCAGATGGCGTTGCCGACCGTTTCCTCAACGCAAGCCAAATGGTGGTAGCGAGCGACCCCGACTCGGCCGCCAGCTACAGCAACTGGATGCGGGTACGTAGCCTGCGCATTGGCCTGGTGCTGCGTGGCCCGCCCAGATCGGCACCCGTGGCGGCTGGCACATTGTCCACCCGCTGCCCGCTGGGCTACCTGCGACCCGACCTTTTGATACCGCAAGACCTGAACGGGCAACCCGCACCGATCGCGACCGACTGCATCGATCCGCCATCCAACGGGGACTCAGAGCTCACATCCCAGGGTTCGGAATTTCCGCGCAAGGGCGCATTGATTGACGACGATGGCCGCTTACGCCAGGTCATCACTTTCACTATCAATGTGCGCAACGCCCAGTAAGCCCCAACGGGTACCAAAGACCGTGCAAACAACCGCGTCCACGCCAATCCCACCTCGTAACCCGAGCACCCAGCGCGGCGCTTCGCTGCTGGTGGTGGTCATGATCCTGATCATCGTGTCCATCCTGGGCATCGGAGGCGCACAGATCGCTTTGATGAGCGAGCGTGGGGCCCGCAACGACACCGCGCTGCAATTGGCCTGGCAGTCGGCAGAATTGGGGCTGATGGACGCCCAAGTGGACATCACCACCGGCACCCGCGAAGGCGTTTTTGTGACCGACAACCAATTGGCGTTTGTTGCGGGCTGTGGCGCTGCTGACACCTCCGGCAGCGGCTTGTGCCTACCAAGCGCCGGCAGCAAACCCGCCTGGCTGGAGGTGGACCTGCGCTCAGACGACGGCGCCTACACCGAGTTCGGCGCGTTTACCGGGCGGTCCTTCAACGCTGGTGACACCGGCATCCAGCCCGCGCAGGCACCGCGCTACGTCATTGAAATCCTCGACGACCCGGACGTCGGGGGCAACTTGGCGATCGGAAAAGGTAAGCGCTACATCTACCGCGTCACCGCCATCGGATTTGGGCCGCGTGCCGACATCCATGCGGTCACACAAATGGTCTATAGGAAGGAATAAAGGCATGGGCAAGCTCGCACTAACCTTTGCCCGCGTGCGCGCCATGGCACCCAGAAAACTGGCATGGATAGCAGTGCTACCCCTGGTTGCACTCTCCTGGTTGGCAATCGGCCAATCCACGCCCTCGGCGCACCCCACCATCCCGCTGGCCTCGGAGCCGCTCTACGCCCGTGGCACCCGCGACAAACCCACGTTGACGCTGGCGCTGTCGGTGGAGTTCCCCACCGTCGGGGCGCTCTATACCAGCCCATTCAGCGCCACCAACGATTTCACCTACAACCCTGACACCGAGTACGTGGGCTACTTTGACACGGAGAGCTGCTACGTCTACAACAACGCACCCACTGAAGTGGCCAGCACGGACGTCAACTACAGCAATTACAAACGCTTCGACCGATCGGGAGCCGCCAACAAACGCCTCTGTGGGGGCACCGGTTTCAGTGGCAACTTCATGAACTGGGCTACCAGCTCAGCAGTCGACATCCTGCGCATGGGGCTCACCGGCGGAGACCGCTGGATCGACACGGCCAATCTCACCATCCTGCAGCGCGCCATATTGCAGAGAAACGAGATGTACAACGACAGCTACTTCCCGTCCAAACGCCTGGTCAGTACCCATGCAAGTGGTGCTGTTCCTGCCAGCTTGCGGGGCACCCACACGGGCGACATATTCATCGCAAATTGTCTTGACAGGGTTCACTTTGGCACCAGCCGGACCGGCAACTGCACCAACCCCGGCAACAACGCCAACCTGGGCGTGGCAGGTGGCACCGCTGGCACCACAGCACTGGCCACTGAAAGATTCTTTTTCACCCGCGTGCAGGTATGCAATGCGGTGGGCAACCAGTTGCAGGATACGCGCCAGTTCAATGGCGACAACTACTGCGTCAAATACCCCGCAGGCAACTACAAGCCGGTGGGCAACCTCCAAAAGTACAGCGACGCGATGCGGGTGGCGGTGTTTGGCTACCTCAACCAGAGCGACAATGCGCGCTATGGCGGTGTTTTGCGTGCGCCGATGAAGTACGTGGGCCCCACCCAGTTTGACAGTTACGGCGTGCAGATGCCCGCCAAGAACCCCCAGGTGGAGTGGAGCGACCAAACCGGCGTCTTTGTAGCCAACCCCTTGGGCGACGCCTCGGGCATCAGCGGCGTGGTGAATTACATCAACAAGTTTGGCCGCACCGGTAACCCCACTGGGATGTACAAAACATTCGACCCGGTGGGTGAGCTGTACTACGAGGCACTGCGCTACTTGCAGGGGCTAGGCCCGACCATTGGCACCACAGAAGCGACCAGCCCCACTTTGCACGCCCTCAACACCTCCGACAGCACCATACTTGCGCGAAAGGACGGATTTCCGGTGTACGAAACCTGGACCGATCCGCACGCAGGAGGCTCCAGTAGCGGGGACTACACCTGCCTGCGCAACAACCTGTTCACGATTGCCGACATCGGAACGCACGCCGACAAGTACATCCCGGGCAACACCCGAGCCAACACCAACGATGAGGTCCGGCCCGCCAGTGTGGCCAACAACGAGCCCGATTTTGTCTACTGGACCCGGGTGGTGGGGGCCTTCGAAGCGGGGGCGGCCATTGAATACAAAGTGGGTCCCGAGTCGAGCAGCCGCACTGTCAAAACCTACAACCCCAACCCAAGCACCGGCAACTACCAGCGTTACACCGACTTCTATGCCAGCGCCAGCAATCATCTTGGCACCCTGGGCACCGGCGCGGGCTCAGCCGCTTTCTACATCGCAGGCATGGCGTACTGGGCCAGAACCCACGATATACGCGGCAGCGATTGGACCGCACAGCCCAGCAAGCAGCGCCCCGGCATGCGGGTCAAGACCTACGTGCTCGACGTGAACCAGAACGCGTCGAGCAGCGCAACCGACACCCGTCGCAAAAGCCAGCTCTTTCTCGCTGCCAAGTACGGTGGCTTTGCCGACGAGTCCGGCATTGGCAACCCCTATCTAACAAAGGACCCCGCAGGCGCCGGCATTGCGGCCCTATCGGACACCACCGACGCCAGTGCAAGCACCAAGTACCTGGCAAACAACGCTGTCTGGGACAAGTCCAACATCAACTACTTTGACCCCACCCAGCCCGGTGAAGCTGGCAGCCATTTTCTGGCCAGCGATGGGCGGGCGGTCCTACGCACCTTGAACAACATTTTTGCCACCATCGCCCGCGATGGTTTCAGCGTGGCCGGTGGTGCTATTTCCACCCAACGGCTGACCTCGGTGGGTGGTTTTGTGTACCAAGCGCTGTTCGATGCGGCAGACTGGACCGGGGACTTGGTATCGCAGTACGTGCGGCTCACCAACAATGTGGTGAGTGTTTCCAACGGTTCCCTGTCTGACCCCCACCAATGGCACGCTGCGGGCAAACTCAACGCACGCATCGCGGCCAAACCAGACGCATCCTGGCGCAATGTCGTCGTTGGCAAAAGCAGTCCCACCGCCAGCGCCACGGCCACCGCATTCCTCTGGAACGAGGTCGACACCGACGTACAAACCGCCTTGAGCAAGGCCACGCCAAGTGCCAGCGCCGACCTACGGGGTCAGGACCGCCTCAACTACATCCGCGGAGTGCGCACGCTGGAGGGCACGACGGTCGATGGCACGGCATTTCGCAAGCGCGGCGGCCTGTTGGGCGACATTCTGAACTCCGGCGTCGCCTACTCTGGTGCGCCCACGGCCAACCAAGCGGGCGCGGATTACAAGAAATTCTTTGACGACAACAAGAGCCGCACCAAGGCCTTGTTTGTGGGTGCCAATGACGGGATGCTGCATGCCTTCAACGCGGCCGACGGCGAGGAGTTGTTTGCCTACATCCCCAGTTGGGTGGTGAAGAACCTGCCAGCCCTCACCTCGCCGAGCTACAACGCCGGTGGGCACCAAAGCTATGTGGACGGTACGCCCGCGGTCAGCGAGGCTGAAGTGGGCGCGCCGCCCAACGCTTGGAAAACGGTTCTGGTCTCTGGCACTGGCGCTGGGGGCCAAGGGGTCTTTGCACTCGATGTGACCAACCCCGACAGCTTTGACGCATCCAAGGTTATGTGGGAGTTCACCGACCGCGATGACCCCGACCTGGGCAACGTGATCGGCCGTCCGCAGATCCTGAAGTTCCGCACCAGCGCGCCCGGCGCCAGCACGCCCACCTTCAAATGGTTCGCCGTGGTGCCCAGCGGGGTCAACAACAATGCCAACGACGGCTATTTCAGCACCACCGGCAAGCCCGCCTTGTTCTTGCTCGACCTGAGCAAAGGCGCCGCAGTCGCCTGGCAGGAGGGGGTGAACTACTACAAGGTGTCGTTGCCTGCGGGTTCGACCACCATGCCTTCTGGATTGGTCAACTTTTCAGCCACCGGCGGCTTGGCAGGTGAAGTGCAGCAGATTTACCTGGGCGATCTGCAGGGTAACGTGTGGAAGCTGAACTTCGCGGGCAACGGCACAGCCGGCTGGAACCTAGACACCCTGTCCTTCTTCAAAACCGGCGGTGCAACCCCCGCTGCCTTGCCATTCTTTGTCGCCAAGGACGACTCCGGCGTGGTGCAACCGATCAGCGCTGCGCCTGCGCTGACCCGCGGGCCCAACGGCGGAGTGATTGTGTTGGTGGGCACCGGAAAGTACCTGGAGACCGCCGACAACGTGGTCAGCAGTACCACCCAGAAGCAAGCGGTGTATGCCCTGCTCGACACCGGCAGCCCCGTCGCAGACTCCGCCACCCCCAGCAGTGCCATCTCGGGGCGCGGCCGCCTCAAGAAGGGTACGGTGACGAGTTCCACCGGCGCGGTGAGCACCGATGCTTTCACATGGGGCCGGGCCACCTCAGACACCGATGCGACCTTTCGCTCTGGCTGGTATGTGGAGTTCCCCAACCGGGGCGAACGCCAGGTCAGCGGTTTCGGTGTCCTGGGCACCAAGCTGGTGTTTGGCAGCCTGATTCCGCCAGACCAATTCACCGACCCGTGCGGAACCGGCTCGGGATACCAATACTTTGCGAACCTGGCCACGGGCACCGGCAAGCGCAACATCTCCCAGGTGGGCCTCTTGGGCGAGCCCTACGTTCTGGAGCTGGGTGAGGTCGACATTTCTGTAGCCAACGGCACCGGCAGGCGAAAAAGAACCACCAAGGGCCAAATCTTTCTGCAAGGTTCCGAAGGTATCCAAGTGGTCGTGGGTGACGGCGCGGGTGGCGCGTTCTCCAATGACACCATCATCGGCAGGTTAAGCTGGCGCCAGATTCCCAACTATGCAGAACTCCGGAGTGAAGCAACACCATGACGAGAAACTGTGAGCGCGGATTTACCTTGGTCGAACTCATGGTGGCGGTCGCCATCGTAGGCATACTGGCCGCGCTGGCCATTCCCAGTTACAACGACAGCGTGCGCAAGGGCAAGCGCGCCGAAGGCCGCGCGGCGTTGATTGACCTGTTGCAACAGCAAGAGCGCCACCTAGGGCAGTACGGCAGCTACGGCGCGTTTGTCGACGGCACCAGCACCGTGGGAGCGCGCTTCAAGGTGTTCTCTGGCGGCAATGCGGCAAGCTCCGCCTACCTGCTGCAGGCCAAGGAGTGTGCGCCGCCCAACAACAGCCTACGCATCTGCGTGCAATTAGAAGCACTGCCCCAGTTCAATGATCCCGAAGCCGGAATTCTCTCGGTCAACAGCACGGGTGTCAGAGCTTGCACCGGCACCAACCCGAACGCATGCTGGTGAGCCACGCACCCAGCCAGCGCCACGCTGGCTACACCGTGATTGAGCTGCTGGTGACGGTGGCCATCATCGCCATTGCGATGATGATCGCCGTGCCAAGCTTTATCGAATTCCGGCGTGGCGCAGCCTTGTCATCTGCCGCCAGCAACCTGGCTGCGGCGCTGAACAACGCACGCTCCGAAGCAATGGCCCGCGGCACCCGCACCCGGGTGGTGCCCGCCGGCCCCAGCTGGGCCAGCGGCGTCGTGTCGTTTGTTGACCTCGATGGATCGGGTAACCCGTCGGAACAAAACATCACGCTGGCGCAACAACCTGCGGTTCCCGGCTTCCTGTCGATCTCGGGTCCCGCGGTGTTCCAGTTTGAACCCTCCGGCTTTGCATCCGTGCTCTCGGGCACGCTGTCGCTCAAGCGCAGCGACGTTTCTGAGGCCGACGAACTCCGGCAGACCCGCAGCATCGATGTCGCCCGAACCGGGCGCATTAGAGTGTGCACACCCACCTCCACGCCGGACCCCTTGTGCCCCGTAGCCGACGACCCCAATTGACTACCTCCCATCCCCTGCTGATCCAGGCCCTCGAACTGGCCACGGCCTGTATCAACCTGACCTCACCCAACCCCCGCGTTGGCTGCGTGATTGCCAGCACCGACGGCAAGGTGCTCGGCCAAGGACACACCCAGCGCGCGGGCGGCGCGCATGCCGAAGTCGTGGCCCTGCAAGATGCGCAGCTGCGCGGCCATGCAGTGCGGGGCGCCACCGCCTACGTCACACTGGAACCCTGTTCGCACCAGGGTCGCACCGGCCCCTGCTGTGATGCCTTGGTGCGCGCTGGCATCGCGCGGGTGGTCGCATGCGGCACCGACCCCAACCCCCAAGTGGCAGGCCAAGGGTTCACCCGGCTGCGCGCCGCTGGCGTTGCGGTCGAGGTGCTGCCCGTGGGCGACCCACTCGCGCAGGCGGCGCGTACGCTCAACATTGGTTTTTTTAGCCGCATGCTGCGCAAAACCCCTTGGGTGCGCATGAAAGTGGCCGCTTCCCTGGACGGCACCAGCGCCCTTCCCAATGGCACCAGCCAGTGGATCACTTCACCAGAAGCGCGCGCCGATGGCCACGCCTGGAGGGCCCGCGCCTGCGCGGTACTGACCGGCGTGGGAACTGTGCTGCAAGACCGTCCCCGCCTGGATGTGCGACTCGTGCCCACGCCACGCCAACCCCAGCTGGTGGTGGTGGACAGCCGCTTGCAAACGCCCGCCGATGCGGCACTCTTCAACGTTGCCGACCGCCAAGTCACCCTGTACGCCGCCGCGCCCGAGCTCGGTTTGGACGCGGCACTGGAGGCACGCGGAGCCACCATCGTGCGGCTGCCGGGGCACGGACCCGACGGCCAAGCCACTGGCAAAGTGGACCTGGCGGCCATGCTCGCTGACCTGGCTCAGCGCGAAGTGAACGAGCTGCATATCGAAGCAGGGCACCAACTCAACGGCTCCTTGCTGCGTGCCGGCTTGGTGGACGAGCTACTGGTGTACCTCGCCCCGAGCCTGCTGGGCGACGGTGCGCCCATGGCCAGCTTTGGACCGCTGGCTGCGCTCGGCCAAGCCCTACCGCTGCAGTTCAAGTCGGTGGACTTGGTAGGCCCTGACCTGCGGATACGGGCGGGCGTCGCCGGGCGCGATGTCTTTTAGTCGCCGTTTCTACCCCTATGCCCGGGGATGGCCCCAAAGCCTGCGAAAATGCGCCGATGTTCACAGGCATCATCACCGGCGTAGGCCGCATCGACACGGTCAGCGCCTTGGGCGCATCGGCAGCCCATGGCAAGCGACTTGGCATCACCTGCCCCTCGCACTACCTCGATGGTGTCGGACTAGGTGACAGCATTGCAATCAACGGAGCCTGCATGACGGTGACCGAACTGGATACCGATGCGCAGCGTTTTTGCATTGACATCTCCGCCGAGTCACTGGCCTGTACCGCCGGCCTGGACGCACTGGGCAGCGTCAACCTGGAAAAAGCCCTGCGGGCCAACGACCGGCTCGGCGGCCACCTGGTCTCGGGCCATGTGGACGGAATCGGGCAAGTCACCCACTTTGCGTCAGTGGGAGAGAGCTGGGAGCTGCGCCTGCTTGCACCGACCGCACTGGCCAAGTTTCTGGCCTTCAAGGGCTCCATCACCGTCAACGGGGTGAGTCTCACCGTCAACCAGGTGAGCGACCGTACCGATGGCTGCGAAATCAGCATCAACCTCATTCCTCACACCGTGGATAACACCGCCCTGCACACGCTGCAAGTGGGCAGCGCAGTGAACCTCGAAATCGACCTGATCGCTCGGTATGTGGAGCGCATGCTCAGCGCGCCCGCGGCTGCGCCCTAACCTTTTTTGCCACCACCCATGACCGAATCTGTGATTGCCGCCGTGCCCCCTGTCCCCGCCAACCCACCAGTGGCCCCCATCGCACCCATCGCGCCGGTAGAAGAAATCGTCGCCGAGCTGCGCGCAGGCCGTATGGTGATCTTGGTGGACGAGGAGGACCGCGAGAACGAGGGCGACCTGGTGCTTGCAGCCGACCATGTCAGCGCCGACGCCATCAATTTCATGGCGCGCTTTGGCCGGGGCCTCATCTGCCTGACCTTGACCCGCGAGCGCTGCGAGCGCCTCAAGCTGCCACCCATGGCCGCGCGCAACGGCGACAAAAAGGGGACGGCTTTCACCGTGTCGATCGAGGCCGCCGAGGGCGTGACCACTGGCATCTCCGCCGCCGACCGTGCACGCACGGTGCAAGCAGCGGTGGCCGCCAAGGCAGTTCCTGACGACCTGGTGCAACCAGGCCATGTGTTCCCCCTGCAAGCCGTCGATGGCGGTGTGCTGATGCGCGCCGGCCACACCGAAGCCGGTTGCGACCTCGCCGCCATGGCCGGGTGTTCGCCCGCCTCGGTCATTTGCGAAATCATGAACGACGACGGCACCATGGCCCGCCTGCCGGACTTGCAAGTTTTTGGAGCCTTGCACGGCATCAAGATCGGCACCATCGCCGACCTCATCGAATACCGCAGCCGCGTGGAGTCGCTCATCCAGCCCATTGGCAGCCGCAGCCTGCAGACCGCCGCTGGCGAGTTCACCGCCCACGCGTTTCGGGACACGACCGGCCAGGGCATCCACCTAGCGCTGGTGCGCGGCCAGTGGGGCGCAGATGAGAACGTACCGGCGCGCGTCCATGAGCCTTTGAGCGTGCTCGATGCCCTCGAGCGCGGCCGCACCATGCACTCCTGGAGCCTGGACGCCGCCTTGGCCCATGTGGCCGCCGAGGGCAAAGGGGTGGTGGTTTTGCTCAACTGTGGTGAAAGCGGCGAGCAATTGCTGGCCCAATTTGCAGGCACCGCGCAGGCGGCGCAAGCGCCGCAGCGTGGGCGCATGGACCTGCGCACCTACGGCATTGGCGCCCAAATCTTGCGCCAGTGTGGTGTGCACAAGATGTCCCTCATGGGCAGCCCGCGCCGCATGCCAAGCATGGCCGGCTACGGCTTAGAGATCACCGGCTACATCCGCCAATCCACCCCCACCTGAAAAAAGAGATTCCCATGTTTGGAGCAGACAAAGGCCATGCCGCCCAAGGCGACCAGCGCCTCAATGGCAAGAAGCTCAAGATCGGTATCGTGCAAGCCCGCTTCAATGCGGCCATCACCGACGCGCTGGCCGCAGCCTGCCTGGCCGAGTTACGCCAGTTGGGCGTGGCCGACAAAGACATCGACCACATCACCGTCCCAGGCGCACTCGAGGTGGCGGTGGCGCTGCAAGCCCTGGCCGAAAAATCGAGCTACGACGCACTCATCGCGCTGGGCTGCATCATCCGCGGCGAGACCTACCACTTCGAGCTGGTCGCCAATGAATCCGGCGCAGCAGTGACCCGGGTTGCGCTGGACTACCAGTTGCCCATTGCCAATGCGATCCTCACCACCGAGAACTTGGAGCAAGCCGTGGCCCGCCAAACCGAAAAGGGCGTCGATGCTGCGCGCGTGGCCGTCGAGATGGCCAACCTGCTGGAGTCGCTCTGATGGGTGAAACTGTGCACCCTGCTGGCAAGGCTAGGCCACCGCGTCAAGCCCGCACCGGGCTGACCGCCACCGGCGCCCGCAAGGCCGCCAGCAAAAACCCCCGCAGCCGCGCCCGCGAGTTTGCCTTGCAAGGCCTATACCAAAGCATTGTCGGTGGTAACCCGATCGACCAGGTGGACCCGTTCACCCGCGACCTCGCCGGGTTCGGCAAGGCGGATGCGGTGCACTTTGACGCGCTGCTGCACGGTTGTGTAGCGCAGGCCACCGAGCTTGACGCGCTACTTACCCCCTTGTTAGACCGCCCACTGGCGGAAATCTCGCCGATTGAGCGGGCGGTGCTGTGGATTGGTTGCTACGAGTTCATGCATTGCCTCGACGTGCCCTGGCGTGTGGTCATCAACGAGTGCGTGGAACTGGCCAAAGAGTTCGGCGGCACCGACGGCCACAAGTACGTCAATGGTGTGCTCAACCGGCTGGCGCCGCGCCTGCGTGCCGCCGAGGTGGACGCCGACCGCCGCACGGCCTGAGCCCGCGCATGGACTTGGCAGCACCATCCGCCCTGCGCATCTCAGACCGCGCACAACGGATCGAGCCGTTTTATGTGCTGGAGGTGGCCAAGGCCGCTGCCGCACTGGCCCAGCAAACCAGCACCACCGACGCGCCGGTGGTGTTTCTCAACATCGGCGAACCTGACTTCAGCGCCCCGCCCTTGGTGCAAGAGGCTGCAGAGCGCGCCATCCGCGCCGGCCACACGCAGTACACCCCTGCCACGGGCCTGCCGCAATTGCGTGAGCGCATCAGCGCTTGGTACACCAGCCGCTTTGGTGTGCAGGTGCCGGCCAGCCGCATCGTGGTCACCGCCGGGGCGTCCGCCGCTTTGCATCTGGCCTGCATGGCCTTGATCGACGCCAACGACGAAATCTTGGTACCCGACCCCAGCTACCCCTGCAACCGCCAGTTTGTCAGTGCCGCAGGCGGCGTGGCCGTGCCTATGCCTGCCGGCCCCGTACAGCGCTTCCAGCCCAGCGCCGCCCAAGTGCATGCACACTGGGGCGAACGCACCCGTGGCGTGCTGCTAGCCTCACCGTCCAACCCCACCGGCACCTCCATCGACCCCGACGAACTGCGCCGCATCCATGCACTGGTGCGCGGCCGCGGCGGCATCACCTTGGTTGACGAGATTTATCTGGCGCTGAGCTTCGATGCGCGGTTGGGCCAGACGGCCTTGGCCATTGACGAGCACATCATCAGCATCAACAGCTTTAGCAAGTACTTCAACATGACTGGCTGGCGCCTGGGCTGGATGGTGGTGCCCGAGGTGCTGGTGCCGGTGATTGAGCGCTTAGCGCAGAACCTATTCATCTGCCCCAGCAGCATCGCCCAGCATGCCGCCCTCGCCTGCTTCGAGCCAGAGAGCCTGTCCATCTACGAGGCCCGCCGCGCGGAGTTCCGAGCCCGCCGCGACTACTTCATTCCCGCGCTCAATGCCTTGGGCTTGCGCGTTCCCGTGGTGCCCGACGGCGCGTTTTATGCCTGGGCCGATTGCAGCGCCGCGTGCGCCAAGCTAGGGCTGAAAGACAGTTGGGATTTCAGTTTCGAGGTGCTGCAGCGTGCCCATGTGGCCATCACGCCCGGGCGCGACTTCGGCAGCGCCGAGACGGCACACTATGTGCGTTTTTCCACCGCCAGTTCCATGGACCACCTGCAGACTGCGGTCGCGCGCCTGGGCGCGCTGCTGGCCTGAAGGTGCTCCGCTCCGCCCCACAACACCGTACCCACTATGAACCAAGACATGTCAATCCTTCACCTGGTGCTCAATGCCAGCCTGGTGGTCCAAGGCGTGATGCTGCTGCTGTTGGTGATGTCCGTGGCCAGCTGGGCCGCCATTTTTCGCAAGCTGTTTGCGCTCTCCAAAGTCAAGGCACGCAACGAGGAGTTTGAGCGCGAGTTTTGGTCGGGTGCCACGCTCAACGAGTTGTTCAACACCGCCACCAAACGCGCCAGCGAGGGTGGGCCCATGGAACGCATTTTTGCCAGCGGCATGCGCGAGTACCAAAAGCTGCGCGAGCGGCGTATTACAGATGCGGGCACCCTGATGGACGGGGCCCGCCGGGCCATGCGCGCGAGTTTTCAGCGCGAGATGGACGCTGCTGAATCCAACCTCTCATTCCTCGCCTCGGTGGGTTCGGTCTCGCCGTTTGTGGGGCTGTTTGGCACCATCTGGGGCATCATGCACGCCTTCAACGGCCTGGCCTCGCTGGAACAAGTCACTCTGGCCACCGTGGCGCCCGGTATCGCCGAGGCGCTGGTAGCCACCGCCATCGGCCTGTTCGCCGCCATCCCTGCGGTGGTGGCCTACAACCGTTTCGCGCGCGACCTGGACCGCATCGCCATTCAGCAAGAAACCTTCATTGAAGAGTTCAGCAACATCTTGCAGCGCAACGTCAGTGCGCAAGCCGCACCAGCCCCCCGCTAGTGCGCCACCGGAGACCTACGCATGCCAGCAGTCCTGCACCGCGGCCGCAGCCGCCGCGCCATCAACGAAATCAACATGGTGCCCTTCATCGACGTGATGCTGGTGCTGCTCATCATCTTCATGGTCACCGCGCCGCTGATCACGCCCAGCCTGATCCAGCTCCCCAGTGTGGGCAAGGCCGAACGCGCGCCCGACCAGATCATCCAGGTGCTGGTGGGCAAGGACGGCGAACTCGACCTCAAAACCAAGGACCAAACCACCCGAATGAACCTAGAAGCCCTGGCCGCTGCCGTTCTGCGCGCCCAAACCGGTAGCGGCGGCACCCCCTCCGGCGGTAGCGGCGCTGCGGCATCCGCCGGCAAGGACGCCGCAGTGGTCATCAGTGCCGACAAAGGCACCCGCTACGAGCACGTGGTGCGGGTGATGGACACCTTGCAACGCGCCGGTGTGGCCCGCGTGGGCCTGTCGGTGCAAGTCGTCAACTAAGGAAGCGCCTAAGCCTGCCATGGCCCACGCCCGAGAGCACCTCGAGTTCGCACCACCGCCCGCGCCAGGGATGCTGCGCGCGCTGGTGCTGGCGGTGCTGGCCCACGGCCTGCTGTTGGGCGTATTGACCGCTGGTATCGCCTGGAAGCGTGAGGCCACGCCGGTGACCGTGGCGGCTGAACTGTGGTCGGCGCTGCCCCAGGAAGCAGCGGCACCTGCGTTGCCAGACCTTCCCCCCGACGCGCCCGAAGAAGCGCCGCCGCCGACTGAGCCCCCTCCCAAACCCACGCCGCCCACCCCTGCGCTAGTGCCCCAGCCCCTGGAACCACCCAAGCCCGACCCGCGCATTGCGCTAGAGAAAGAGGAGACCCGCAAGCGCGAAGAAAAGCAAGCCCAAGAGGCACAACGCAAGTTGCAGCTAGCGCAGGAAAAGCGGGACAAAGAACAGCGTGAGAAAGCCCAGCGCGAGAAAGTGCAGCAGGACAAGGAACAGCGCGCCAAGGAGCAACGCGAGCAAGCCCGCCGCGACGCGGCCAAACAAAAAGCCAAGGAACTGGCAGAGCGCAAGAAGCTCGAGGAAATGCGCCAGCAAAACATCCAGCGCATGGCCGGCCTGGCCGGCGCAGGCGGCACCGGCAACAACGCCAACAGCAGCGCCTTGCGTGCGTCTGCGCCCTCGGCCAGCTACGTTGCCCGCGTGGTGGCCCGCATCAAGCCCAATGTGGTCTACACCGAAACGGTGGTTGGCAACCCGACCACCGAGATTGAAATCTTTACCGCCGCCGACGGCAGCATCACCAGCCGCAAGGTGGTCAAGTCCAGCGGCAACCCCGACTGGGACACTGCCGCACTCAACGCCATCGACAAAACCGCCGTGCTGCCGCGCGATGAAAACAACCGCGTGCCGCCGTCGATGCTGATTGTGTTTTCGCCCCGGACCCTGGTGGGGCCTTAGTCGTAGGCGATGGTGGCCTGGCCTTGGTCGGCCTGCGCGCGCCAACCGGCCAAGGCGGCGTCGCTGGGAAAAAAGCGGGCGCTGTCGTCCAGCGCCAACACGGCCTCGGCACCTTGTACGCCGTCGGCAGCGGCGGGCAGCTGGCGCTGCAGGTGCAGGCGAATGCCCAAGCCGCGCACCAGCTCGCCTTGTTCGGAGAGTTCGCGCTGGGCTGGAAACTCCTGCAACAAGCGCGCCACGTCGGGCGCGCGGCCGTTGACGGCCACCCGCAGGTACTTGCCAAAGCGGCAGCGCGCTTGCTCCAGGCTCCAAAGCTGCTGCACCGTGAACTGCATGCCACCCGAAAACCGGTCGGGCTGGGCCTTGCCTAACACCACCACCAGTTCGTCATCCTTGAGGCGGCCTTTGTGCTCGTTGATCAGCTTTTCATCGGCCCGCGCTTCGATGGTGGCCGACGTGTCATCGAGCTTGAACAGCGCCAACTTGCCGCGTTGCCCGTTGATGATGCGCAAATCGCCCACAATGCCCGCCAGCAACTGCGGCTCGCGCGTGTCTTGCAGTTCTTCGATGGGGCGCTTCACAAACTTGCGCACCTCGGTGGCCACCTCGTCGAACAGATGGCCTGACAAGTAAAAGCCCACCGCCGTTTTTTCTTGGGTCAGTCGCTCTTTCACGCTCCAGGGCAGGGCCTCCACCAAGTCGGGCTCCTGGGTGCTGGAGCCGTGGCTGTCGGCTTCACCCAGATCGAACAAGCCCACCTGGTTGGCGTTGGCGGCGGCGGCGGTCGCGAAGTCAAACGCCCGGTCGATCGAGGCCACCAGCGCAGCGCGGTTGCGCTGCAAGGTGTCGAACGCGCCTGCCTTGATCAGCGCCTCGACGCAGCGCTTGTTGAGGCGGCTACGCTCCACGCGGCAGCAAAAGTCAAACAAGCTGGTGAACGCGCCTGACTGCCCGCTGGGCCCGCGCCCCTCGCGCGCGGCCACGATGGCCTCGATCGCCTGCTGGCCGGTGCCCTTGATGGCGCCCAGCCCGTAGCGGATCTGGGTGTCGGAAATGGGCTCAAAGCGGTAGACGCCGCGGTTGATATCGGGCGGCTCAAAGCGCAGGCCCATGCTCTGCGCATCCTCGAACAGCACCTTGAGCTTGTCGGTGTCGTCCATCTCCACCGTCATGTTGGCGCAGAAGAACTCCGCTGCGTAGTGCACCTTGATCCAGGCCGTGTGGTAGGCCAGCAAGGAATAGGCAGCGGCATGCGATTTGTTGAAACCGTAGCCGGCAAACTTCTCCATCAGGTCGAACACCTCGTCGGCCTTGGCTTCGCTGATGTTGTTTTTGGCGGCACCGGCGCGAAAGATGCTGCGGTGCTCGGCCATTTCTTCGGCCTTCTTTTTGCCCATGGCCCGGCGCAGCATGTCGGCACCGCCCAGCGAGTAGCCGCCCAAAATCTGCGCGGTCTGCATCACCTGCTCTTGGTAGACCATGATGCCGTAGGTCTCGGACAGCATGTCGGCCACCAAGGGGTGGGGGTACTCAATCGTCTCGCGGCCGTGCTTGCGCGCCACGAAGCTGGGGATCAGGTCCATCGGGCCCGGCCGGTACAGCGCGTTGAGCGCAATCAGGTCTTCCAGCCGGGTGGGTTTGGCGTCGCGCAGCATCCCTTGCATGCCCCGGCTTTCAAACTGGAACACCGCCTCGGTCTTGCCCTCGGAGAACAACTGGTACACCGCCTTGTCGTCCAAGGGCAGGTCTTCGTAGGTGAACTGCTCCATACCGGGGTGGCGCTGGCGGATGAGGTCGCGCGCGATCTCCAAAATGGTCAGGGTGGCCAGGCCCAGGAAGTCGAACTTCACCAGCCCAATGGCCTCCACGTCGTCCTTGTCAAACTGGCTCACCGCCGAATCGCTGCCGGGCTGCTGGTACAGCGGGCAAAAATCCGTGAGCTTGCCCGGCGCGATCAGCACGCCACCGGCGTGCATGCCGATGTTGCGGGTCATGCCCTCGAGTTTGCGGGCCAATTCCAGCAGGGTTTTGACGTCCTCCTCCTTGGCCTCGCGCTCGGCCAACACGGGCTCGGCTTCGCTGGCGTAGGTGAGCTTGTCGCTCTTCTTGCCGTCTTTGGGTGGCAGCTGCAGCGTGACGCTGGTGCCGGGCTTGTTGGGGATGAGCTTGCTGATGCCGTCGCAAAAGGTGTAGCTCATGTCGAGCACGCGGCCCACATCGCGCACCACACCGCGCGCGGCCATGGTGCCAAAGGTGGCAATCTGGCTGACCGCATCCTTGCCGTATTTGTCCTTGACGTAGTCGATCACCAGGTTGCGGTTGGTCTGGCAGAAGTCGATGTCAAAGTCGGGCATGGACACCCGCTCAGGGTTGAGAAAACGCTCAAACAGCAAGTTGTACTGCAGCGGGTCCAGGTCGGTGATGTTGAGCGCATAGGCCACCAGCGAGCCCGCGCCCGAACCACGCCCCGGCCCCACCGGGCAGCCGTTGTTCTTGGCCCAGTTGATGAAGTCGCCCACGATCAGGAAGTAGCCAGGAAAACCCATCTTCACGATGGTGCCGATCTCAAACTCCAAGCGTTCCAGGTAGCGCGGCGTCTGCAGCTGTCGCTGCGCGGGGTCCGGGTACAGGCGCTCCAGCCGCTTGTGCAAGCCTTCCGTGGACACATGGCGAAAGTAGGCCTCGGCCGACATGCGCTCTCCGTTGACCAAAGGCGTGGGGAACTCGGGCAGCTGCGGCTTACCCAGCACCAAGGTGAGATTGCAGCGTTTGGCAATTTCTACCGTGTTGGCCAGCGCCGAGGGAATGTCGTGGAACAGCGCCTGCATCTGCGCGCTGGACTTGAAGTACTGCTCGCGGGTGAAGCGACGTACCCGCTTGGGATTGCCCAAGATTTCGCCATCGGCAATGCACACGCGGGCCTCGTGGGCCTCGAAGTCGTCGGGCGCGGTGAACTGAATGGGTTGGGTGGCCACCACCGGCAAACCAATGCGCGCTGCCAACTGCACGGTAGCGGCCACATGGGCGGCGTCATCGGCGCGCCCCACCCGCTGCAACTCCAGGTAGAAGCGGTGTGGAAACACGCCGGCCAATTGCAGCGCCGCCTCGTGGGCGCGGGCCACATCGCCCTGCACCAGCGGGCCACCCACCGGCCCAGCCTGCGCACCCGAGAGTGCAATCAGGCCCTCGCTGCATTCGCGCAACCACGCAAACTTGACCACCGCTTGGCCTTTCACCACATGCTGAGTGTGGGCGCGGGTGATGAGTTCGGACAGGTTGAGGTAGCCCTGCTTGCTTTGCACCAGCAAAACGATGCGGGTCAGCGCCGCCGGATCGGCTCCCAGACCTTCGAGCACGATTTCAGCGCCGATGATCGGCTTGACACCTTTACCGCGCGCCTCACGGTAGAACTTGATGGCGCCAAAGAGGTTGTTGAAATCGGTGACAGCGATGGCCGCCTGCCCATCTTGCACGGCAGCTGCAACGACCTCGTCGATGCGGCAGGTCGAGTCGACCACGGAAAATTCGGTGTGCAAACGCAGATGGACAAACATGCAGCCATTGTAGGTTTTGCGCACCGCCGAGCCGCCCCAGGCGGCACGTAAAATCCGCCGCGTGAACGTGCTCAATATCTCCTGCTACCGCTTCGTCGAACTCTCCGATCCGCACGCGGTGCGCGAGGCCTTGCAAGCCCGGGCGGTGGCGCTGGAACTCAAGGGCACGGTTCTGCTAGCGCACGAGGGCATCAACCTGTTTTTGGCGGGTCGCGCTGAGCAGGTGCGCGCTTTCGTAGCCCAGCTGCAAGAGGATAGGCGCTTTGCCGGCATCGCCCCGAAAGAGAGCTGGTCTGCCACCCAGCCTTTCAAGAAAATGCTGGTCAAGGTCAAGGGCGAAATCATCCGCATGAACCACCCCACGGTGCGCCCTGCCGAGGGCCGGGCCCCGGCGGTGGCAGCCGCCACAGTGAAGCGCTGGTTGGACCAGGGGCACGACGACAGCGGCCGCCCGGTGGTCACACTGGACACCCGCAACGACTTTGAGGTCGACGCCGGCAGCTTCGAAGGTGCCATCGACTGGCGGCTGACCAAGTTCAGCGAGTTCCCGCAGGCTTTGCGCGCGCACCAAGCGGACCTGCAAGGCAAGACCGTAGTGAGCTTTTGCACCGGCGGTATCCGTTGCGAAAAAGCCGCCATCCTGATGCGCGAACTCGGGCTGGACTCGGTCTACCAGCTTGAGGGCGGCATCCTGAAGTACTTTGAGGAGGTGGGCGGCGCCCACTACCGGGGCGACTGCTTCGTCTTTGACGAGCGCCGCACCCTGGACGCCGGCCTGCAGGTCACTGCGCCAGCAACTGCTGCACCCGCGCCTGCAAGGCCGCCGGGCTGACCGCATCCATCGCCACGGGCTTGCCCACCTGCAATCCCACCCGGCTCCACACACCACGACGAAACGGTCGCACCATCGCCGAGCCGCGCTCAATGCGGCTGAAGAACGAGCCCCACAAGTTGGTCAAGGCCATGGGAACCACCTTCAGGTCCACCCCCTCGGCCTGCGCGCGCGCAAGAATCTTCATCACGCCGCCCTTGAACTCTTGCACAGAACCGTCCTTGCTGATGCCCCCCTCGGGGAAGATGCACAGCAAGTCGCCCTCGCGCAGCACCTTGGCCGCAGCATCGAACGCTGCCTCATAGGCCGCAGGGTCCTGCCCTTGCGGCGCGACGGGAATAGCTTTGGCCAACTTGAA
Organism: Rhodoferax sp.; assembly: GCF_044236835.1. GTDB lineage: Bacteria > Pseudomonadota > Gammaproteobacteria > Burkholderiales > Burkholderiaceae_C > Allorhodoferax. The sequence continues at coordinate 58,151 of NZ_JBIIGC010000013.1, read as the reverse complement.
CAGCAGGCCTAACAAGGGCAACTTGAAGATGCGGTGGTCCATCAAAAAATAGATGGGCCGCGGACTGGCCGCCATCAGCAGCACCGCGTCCACAAAGCTCACATGGTTGCACACCAAAATGGCCGCACCTTGGGTGGGAATGTGCTGGTCTCCCACCACCTTGAAGCGGTACACCAGGCGCGACAGAAGCCATGCCAAGCAGCGCAGCAGGTACTCGGGCACCACCAGAAAGATGTAACCCGCCACCACCAGGTTGGCCAAGCCAGTGATCAAAAAGATCTCGATGATGCTAAAGCCAGCCGACAGCAAGGCACCCGCCAGCACCGAACTGGCCACCATGAACAGGGCGTTCAAGATGTTGTTGGCGGCGATGATGCGGGCCCGGTGCGTGGGTTGGCTACGCATCTGAATCAGCGCATACATGGGCACGCTGTACAGACCGGCAAACAGGCTCAGCAGCACCAGATCGGCCATGACGCGCCAGTGCGCCGGCTGCGCGAGAAACGCGCCCACACCCAAGGCTGCCGAGGGCGGCAGGCCCCGGCTGGCGAAGTACAAGTCAATCGAAAACACACTCATGCCCAAAGCGCCAATGGGCACCAAACCGATCTCCACATGGCGGCGGCTCAGCACTTCACATAGCAACGCGCCGGTGCCTATGCCCACCGAGAAAAGCACCAGCAAAAGCGAAGCTACGTGCTCATCGCCATGCAGCACATCCTTGGCCAGGCTGGGAAACTGGCTCAGAAACACCGCGCCGAAAAACCACATCCAACTGATGCCCAGCAAGGAGCGGAACACCACCACATTGCCATGCGCCAGCTTGAGGTTGCGCCAGGTTTCGGTGAACGGATTCCAGTTGATGGCAAGCGCAGGGTCGGTGGCGGGTGCCGCTGGCACCCAGTGCACCACCAAGCGCCCCACGAGCGCCATGGCAACGCAAGCGACGCCAACATAAACCGCACCCACTTGCGGCACGGCAATCAGCAGACCGCCCACCACATTGCCCAGCAGGATCGCCACGAAGGTGCCCATCTCGACCATGCCGTTGCCACCGGTCAACTCCCGCTCCGAGAGCACCTGCGGCAGGTACGCGAACTTGACCGGACCAAACAAAGTGGAATGCAGGCCCATCAAAAAGGTGCACAGCAACAGCACCGGCACATGCGCGTGAAAGAACCCCCAGGCCGCCAGCAGCATGATGGCGATTTCCAGGCTTTTGACGAAGGCCATCATGCTGCGCTTGTCGTACTTGTCGGCCAACTGGCCGCTGGTGGCCGAGAACAGCAGAAACGGGGAGATGAACAAGGCGCCAATCACCAAGCCCGCCATCGCCGGTGGCAGCCAGACCACCGAGATCTGGTAGGTCACCATCACAGTGAAGGCGAACTTGAACAGGTTGTCATTGGCCGCGCCGCAGAACTGGGTCCAGAAAAACGGGCCAAAGCGGCGCTGGGACAGCAGCGCAAACTGGTTGGGGTGCGTTTCGTGGGACGCCAGCGCGGGCGCGGCGCTCTCGGGCTTGCTGGGGGGTAGCGGCTGTTGCATAGCAGTCTTCTCAGTGTGCGACAGACGCGATTTAAACCGATGTTGGCCGAGCGGCGCTGGGCACGCGCTGCGCCGGGACAAGCAACTTGGGCATGGCTGCAAACAGCGGCAACACCACAGCGGCAGCCACCACATGTTTGAGGGTGTGGCCACTGATAAGTCCCAGGGTCAGGTCCAGCACCGCGTGATCGGCCATTTCAAACACCTTGGCCAGCAGGTACAAGCCCACCACCTTGGCCCACGGCAAATTCCAAGCACCTTCGGCCGGGCGGCGAAACGCCAACGCGGTGATCAGCAGCAACCCGCCGCCTTGCAACACCGCCCAAGGAAGCAAGTTGCCTGCATAAAGCCACCAGCACGCCGCCAGCGGCCCGACAGCCGCCAGCCCAGCCGCAACCCAAACACCGCTGCGCTCGCTGATGCGATCCGCCGCAGCCATACCTGCAAGGCCCGCAAACGCGACGACCATACCCAAGCGATCCAAGGTCAAGCCGACGTCGGTAGGTGCCCAGTGGTACACGCCAGATCCCAGGGCGGTCGCCACCAGCCCAACGAAAAACAATGCGGCCAGCCCCCAACGCCGGTCCAGGGGCTGCACTTGGGCATGGCGGCCGACCCGCGCGAGGCCCCACAAGCCGCCGAGTGCGAATGGCAGGTTGCTCAGCACATTGAGCGCCGAGGGCACGCCCCAGGCCGCGCGGTGGTCGGCGAATGCGTGGTAGTGGGGGTGCTGGGCCAGCGCGGGGCCAAATACTGCGACGCCAGCGGCGCACACGGTAGCCGCTAACAGTTGCCATTCGGTGCGAGAGAGCTTTGCTTGCATACCGGTTTCTCCTAGTGATTGAAAGCCACAGTGTCAGCAGCGCCAAAACGAAAAGCACCGGAAAAGAACCCAAGTAGCGTTGCGCTATCCTGCAAGTACATTCATTCGATACCGAGGTGGCATCCATGGGCGGCACAACCGACTTGATCCAAGCGCTGAAAAAGGAGCTCAAGGCGGCCCGCATGACCTACGCCGACCTCGGACGGGCCCTCGGTATGGCGGAGTCCAGCGTCAAGCGCATGTTTGCCAAAGGAGATATGTCTCTGTCGAAGGTGGACGCCGTCTGCCGGGCCTTGCAAATCGACTTTGCTGACCTGGCGCGCCAGGTGGCCGACCACCAGGTACTGCTGTTGGAGTTGACCCGCGAACAAGAGGCGATGGTGGTGGCGGATAAGAAGCTCTTGTTGGTGGCGATCTGTGTGCTGAGCCAATGGACCGGTGAGCAGATCACCCAGGCCTACCGCCTGACCGACGCCGAAGTGGTGGCCGCCCTGGCCAAGCTCGACCGGATTGGCCTGATCGAGCTACGTCCCCACAACCGCTACCGCTTGAAGCTGGCCAAAGCCTTTCGCTGGCGCCCCCATGGGCCGGTGATGGAGTACTTCCGGGACAAGGCCCTGATCGACTATTTTTCTGGAGGCTTCGACGGCGCAAATGAGGGGCTGCTGCTGGTGCACGGCTCGATCAGCCATGCTGTGGCCCCGGCGTTCATAGAGCGTATGCAGCGCGTCGCCCAGGACTTCGCGCAGCAGCATTTGGCAGACCAAAAAATGCCGGAGGCACAACGCACGGGTTACACCATGCTGCTTGCCATGCGCGGTTGGGAGTTTCGGGCGTTTACCACCCTGCGCCGCTGACGGTAGAGGCACGCACGTTTGCGTCTGCATGGTCGCCTTCAATGGCTCTGCGGCTGGCGCTACGCCCGCGGCGCTCAATGCACAGGGTTAAACAGTGTGCCTGGAGCCGCTTCGCCCCGCCGCCGACAGTCCCTGTCCGACTCACCCCGACAGAAGATGCCCCCACATGCCAAGCTCCCACCCAAGCCCCATCCGTGCAATGTTCAAAGTCGTGCTGCTCGCGACCGCACTTTCTCTGGTCGCATGCGCTTCCATTGAGCCACCCAGCTCCTTGATCGAAGACGACTTCATCCAGTCCAGCGAGGGACGATCTGGGGGCCTCTTCAAACGCAGCGCCAAACCGGCACAGGGTCTGGACCACTATGCGGGCGTGCGCACCGCGTACAAAAATGCCCTTGCCAACCCGCAAAGCAACGAAGCCAACCTCGTTTTTCTGACCGAGGGCATGGCCTTGGTGCAATCGAACTGCAGTGCCTACTTCACCCGGCTGGGCGCTGGCGCGCAGCATCTGGGATTTGCGCGCAAAGAAACCTCGCTCGCTGGCGGCTTGGCTGCCGCTGTCATGGGCTTGGCAGAGGCCAGCGCCACAGCAATTTCCGTGACGGCGTCGGCGTTTGGCTTCACCACAGCGACGATGGACAACTTCTCCGAGGCCTACCTGTTTGCGCCCGACATCCGGGCCACGCAAGACCTGGTGATGTCGGCGCTGGAAGCCCAGCGGACGATCGGCGCGAGGATCATCGACGGTGTGGGCAAGAAAGAACAGAATCTGAGCTTCACCCAGGCCAGCAAGTTTTTGTTGGAGATGGAAACCTACTGCCAACCCCACGGCATCCGCTCGCTGGTGACCAGCGCGGTCAACACCCAGCTGGCTGCGCCAGCAACACGCGCCGGCAGCAGCCAGACCTTGATCCTGCAAAGCAAACAGGGTTCAAGCACGAACCCTCCGAACCAATAAAGCTGCGGCGCAGGTCGCGCCGCAGCTGCGCGCTAGCACGCAGCCGCGGCCCAGCCTGCTCAATCAACCGCGCAGCTTGGCGGCCACTTCGGCCACGCGCTTGCCGTAGGCCTTGGCGGTGTCGAGGTCCCCCTGGGGGATATCCTCTGCCGGGCTGGTCGGACCGACCTGGGCCATCACACCGGAGTTGGAGCCGATGCGGTTGATGGTGCCGTCGTTCATCGCAGGCTGTCCCACCCAGACCATGCCTTGCTGCATGGCCAAGGTGATGAAGTACTGGATGGTGGAGAGCTTGTCACCGCTGGGGCTGGCCGAGCAGGTAAAGCCGCCGGCGACCTTGTCCTTCCAGGCACTGGTGAACCAGCGCTTGCTGGTGGCATCGGCAAACTTTTTGAACTGCCAGGACGCCATGCCCATGTAGGTGGGCGAGCCCATGATGATGGCGTCAGCCGCGTCCAGCGTGGCCCACTGCGCATCGGTCAGGTTGCCGTCGGCATCGATGGCCAGCAACTCGGCGCCGGCGCCGTCGGCAACAAATTGCGCCACCCGCTGGGTGTGGCCATAACCGGAATGAAAAACCACTGCTACTTTTGCCATGTCTAAGCTCCTTAGGGTTGCAATTGCGGCCTGCACCATGCAAGCCACCAAACTCAAAAATCAATCGGTGTGGGCACCGCTGCCCGCATGTCAGGCGCTAAGGTCAAACACCATTACCTGGGCCGCGTCACCTTCTGAGAAGGTCAGCTGGCTTTCGCCTTCGACCAGCAGGGCGTCGCCGGTTTCCAAGCGCTGCCCATTGACCTGCAGCGCACCGCGCATCAGGTGGACATAGGCCTTGCGCGCTGGGTCCAGCTGCAGGTCGGCGCGCTGGCTGCCCTGCAGGTGGCCGATGTACATGCGCGCGTCGGCGTGGATCTTGACCGAGCCCTGCGCCGCGTCGGGCGAGGCCACCAAGCGCAGCACGCCATCTTTCTCGGCAGCGGAAAAGTTTTTCTGCTCGTAACCGGGCGCGATGCCCGTCACATTGGGCGTGATCCAGATCTGGAAAAAGTGCGTCGTCTCATCGGGCGCGTGGTTGAACTCGCTGTGCTGCACGCCGGTGCCGGCGCTCATGCGCTGCACATCACCCGGCGGAATGCCTTTGACGTTGCCCATGCTGTCCTTGTGGGCCAAGTTACCCGCCATCACGTAACTGATGATCTCCATGTCGCGGTGACCGTGGGTGCCGAAACCGGTGCCCGGCGCGATGCGGTCTTCGTTGATCACCCGCAGGTTGCCCCAGCCCATGTGCGCGGGATCGTAATAACCCGCGAACGAAAAGCTGTGAAACGATTTGAGCCAGCCGTGGTCGGCGTAGCCTCGGTCTTGGGATGGGCGCAATGTCAGCATGGGCGCCACTGTAGCCCGCAGCTCTGGCCCAAAAGCGGTGGCAGATTGATGGCATCATTCAAAATGATTCAACGAAAATCCACCAACCATGCAGAGCCCACGCGACGTACTCACCCCCGACGCCCTGCGCATGCTGCAAACCATCGCCCACTGCGGCAGCTTTGCCGCCGCCGCCCGTGAATTGGGGCTGGTGCCCAGCTCGCTGACCTACCGGGTGCGCCAGATCGAGGACGCGCTCGACGTGCTGCTGTTCGACCGCAGCTCCCGCCAAGCCAAGATGACCCCCGCCGGTGCCGAACTGCTGCGCGAAGGCAGTCGGCTGCTGCTAGAAATCGACGCGGTGGCCAACCGCGTGAAGCGGGTGGCTACGGGTTGGGAGTCGCAACTCACGGTGGCGGTAGACACCATCGTCTCCAAGACCACGGTCATGGAACTGTGCGAAAGCTTCTACAGCCAGTCGCCGCCCACCCGCATCCGCCTGCGTGATGAAACCCTGTCCGGCACGCTGGAGGCGCTCACCTCCGGCCAGGCCGATCTGGCTATCGGCGTGGGACCGGACGCTGCCACCTCAGCAGGCGTGCACTGCAAGCCGCTGGGTGCAGTGCAGTTTGTTTATGCCGTCGCGCCCCACCATCCGCTAGCCAACGCGCCCGAGCCCATCAGCGATGACACGCTGCAAAAGCACCGCGCAGTGGCTGTGGCTGATTCGGTGGTCCGCGGCGGGGGCCTGACCTTTGGCCTGCTGAGCGGGCAAGACGTGTTCACCGTGGCCAGCATGCAGGCCAAACTGGACGCCCAACTGCGCGGCTTGGGCGGCGGCTATTTGCCAAGCTGCATGATTGGCCGCTATGTGGAATCGGGCCGTCTGGTCGTCAAGAAAACCGAGCGCGAGCGCGGCCTGGCCCCCATCCACTATGCCTGGCGCGGCGGCAAGGCGCCCGCCCTGGGGCGGGCCCTGCGGTGGTGGCTGGCGCAACTAGAAAGCCCCACCACCCGCGCCGCCCTGCTCTCCGCCAACGCCAGCGCCTGAGGCGCCGCCGCCCGTGTATAAAGCCCTCAACAAATCCAAACCCTGAAAGCAACCCAAATGACACACGCCAAACACTTCGCCATCGTTGGTGCCGGTATGGCGGCCATTGCCTGCGCGCGCACGCTGGTGCAAGCCGGGCACCGGGTCACCGTGTTTGAAAAAAGCCGCGGCGCTGGCGGGCGCATGTCCACCCGCAATAGCCCGTTTGGCACCTTCGACCACGGCGCGCAGTACTTCACCGTGCGCGATGCCCGCTTTGCCACCGCGCTGCAAACCGCACCCGGTGTGTGCCGTCCTTGGAGCGCCAACACCGTACGGGTGCTGGACGCCCATGGCCGCGTGGCAGCAGCCGGCCTGCCCGGGCGCGACCCCCACTGGGTGCCCAAACCCGGCATGAACGCATTGGTCACCCACTGGGCGCAGCCGCTGGTGGCTGCTGGCGCCTTGCTGCTGGAGACCTGCGTGACGGCCCTGGCGAGAGATGCCCTCAACCCCGCCCAATGGCAACTACAAACCAGCGGCCCAGGTGACACCAGTCAGGTGCACAGCGGGTTTGATGCGGTACTGCTGGCCACGCCCGGCCCACAAGCCGCAACGCTACTGCGCACCCACGCGCCTTGTGCCGCACTGGCAGGCCAGGCCGAGAGCTCGCAAGTGGCTCCGTGCTGGACCTTGATGCTCGCCTTTCCGCAAGCAGTCCAACCGGGGCTGACCACGCTGGGGCCGCAATGGAATGCGGCGCGCAGCACCCACCACCGCATCGCCTGGCTGGCGCGCGAGTCCAGCAAGCCGGGCCGCGGCGCGATTGAGCGCTGGACGGTACAAGCCAGCGCCGCGTGGTCGCAAGAGCACCTGCAAGATGACGACGCGCGGGTGGTCGCCAAAATGATCAAAGCCTTTGCCGAAGTCACCGGCATCCATGCCGAACCGGCGCACGCCCAGGTGCACCGCTGGCTCTACGCCAAGACCGAAAAGCCCTTGGGCGTCTCGCACCTGTGGGACGCCAAGCTGGGCGTTGGCGTGTGCGGCGACTGGTGCCTGGGCCACCGGGTCGAAGACGCCTTTGTGTCCGGCCTGGAACTGGCCTTGTCAGCCGCGTAATTGGGTTGCGACGTCAAGCGCACACTGTCCGGCCCCAGCCCATACCCACCCGTTGGAATGCCGCGTGACCGCCCCCGCCTACATCGGGAGGTTCGCGCCCTCACCTACTGGCGCGCTGCATGCGGGATCGCTGGTGGCGGCGCTGGCGAGTTGGCTAGACGCCCGTGCCCACGGCGGCCGCTGGCTGGTGCGCATTGAAGACACAGACACCCCGCGCTGCGTCCCTGGCGCAGACCGCGCACTGTTGCAACAACTGTCCGACTGCGGCCTGCACCCGGACCTGCCGCCCGTGTGGCAAAGCCAGCGCCTGGCGTACTACGAAGCGGCGCTGAGCAGGCTGCTGGCGCAGGACCTGGCCTACCCCTGCGCGTGCTCGCGCAAGGAAATCGAAGCGGTGCTGGCAGCCAGCGGACAGCCCACGCCGCGCCACCACGAGCCCATTTACCCCGGTACCTGCAGCAACGGCCTGCAAGGGCGTGTCGCACGCGCTTGGCGCCTGCGCAGCAAGGCAGGCGTGGTGCGCTGGACCGACCGCCGCCTGGGCCCACAGCACCAAGATGTGCAAAAGGCGGTGGGCGACTTTGTCTTGAAGCGCGCCGACGGCCTGTTTGCCTACCAGTTGGCGGTGGTGGTGGACGACGCGGCGCAAGGTGTCAGCCACGTGGTGCGTGGAGAGGACCTGGCCGACAACACCGCGCGGCAAATCCAGCTCCAAGCGGCCTTGCAACTGCCTCAACCGCAGTACTTGCACACCCCGCTGGTGCGCGCCGCCAACGGCGAAAAGCTCTCCAAACAAAACGGTGCGCAAGCCATCGCCACGCACACGCCGGAATTGGCCTTGCAGAGCCTGGCAGCAGCAGCACAGGTGCTGGGCCTGGAGGGGGTGGGCAGCGGCGACAATACTGCTGCCGCATTGGCCCGCTGGACCCGCCAGTGGCGCAGCCAGATGTGCGCAGCCTGATGCACCGACCCATGACCACCCCTGACACCCCCGCCGATACCCGCTCTGTCGACGCGCCCAAGCCCTTCATGCGCACCATCAAGAGCTTTGTCAAACGCGCCGGCCGCACCACCCCCGGCCAGGCCAAGGCCGTCGACGAATTGGGGCCGCTTTTTCTCGTGCCCTACCAAACCACGCCCTGCGACCTGCACACCCTGCTGGGTGCACCCGCAGCGGCGCCGGTGGTGCTGGAAATTGGCTTTGGGATGGGCGAGGCCACCGCGAAGATCGCCGCCACCCTGCCCGACACCTACTTCTTGTGCTGCGAGGTGCACGAGCCCGGCGTGGGCGCGTTGCTTAAGCGCATAGGCGCTGACGGTCTGAACAACATCCGCATCTGTGCGCACGACGCGGTTGAGGTGATCGACCATATGCTGCCGCTGCACAGCCTGGACGGCGTGCATATCTTTTTTCCCGACCCTTGGCACAAAACCAAGCACCACAAGCGCCGCCTGATCCAGCCGCCGCTGGTGGCCAAACTGGCGCAGCGGCTCAAGGTGGGCGGCTATCTGCATTGCGCCACCGACTGGCAGCCTTACGCAGAGCAAATCTTTCAGGTATTGAGCGCCGAGCCGATGCTGCACAACCGCGCCGCCATCACCCACCCGCAGCTGGGCGGCTACGCGCCCAAGCCACACTACCGGCCTTTGACCAAATTCGAAAACCGCGGCATCCGTCTGGGCCATGGCGTGTGGGATCTGGTGTTTGAGCGCAGCGCACAGCCACGGTGAGCCGCTACCGCCCCAACCCACCGCCCACACGCCGTGGTGTGGGACCCAGTTGCGTGGTCACGCCGCAGGGGCCTTGGCTTGGAGTGCTTGATTTTTTGGTACAGCGGTTTCCCGCGGTGTCAGCTGACCAGTGGCACAGCCGGATGCTGCGCGGTGATGTGATCAACACCCAAGGCCAGGCGCTGGCACCCCAGACGCCATTTGAACCCGGCCTGCACCTGTACTACTACCGCACACTGCCGCACGAGGTGGCCATCCCTTTTGACGCGGTGGTGCTGTACCAGGACGACCACCTGCTGGTGGTGGACAAGCCACACTTTTTGCCGGTACTCCCGTCTGGTAAGTACCTGCAGGAGACCGTGCTGATAAGGCTGAAAAACACACTCAACCTGCCGCAGCTCGCGCCCATCCACCGCATTGACCGCGACACCGCCGGGCTGGTGCTGTTCTCCGTCAACCCAGCCACCCGCAACGCCTACCACGCGCTATTTCGCGAGCGCACAGTGCACAAGATGTACCACGCGGTTGCGCCTTGGAACCCGGCATTGCACTGGCCGCTTCGGCGCGAAAGCCGCATCGCCCCGGCGCAGCATTTCATGCAGCAGCAAGAGGTATCAGGCACCCCGAACGCCATCACCACCATGACGCCGCTGGACCACCGCGGCACGCTGGCGCTCTACCAATTGGAGCCCCACACAGGCCAACGTCACCAGTTGCGGGTGCACATGGCGGCGCTGGGCTTGCCTATCGTCAACGACGGCATCTACCCCACACTCACGCCGGAGGGGCCGCCCGACTATGGCAAGCCGCTGCAGCTCTTGGCCCATTCGCTGGCGTTCACCGATCCGCTGACTGGAGAGCACCGGGTGTTTAGCAGCACGCGGCGGCTGCAGTGGGACTGAGTGCATTGGCATGACTAACGCAGCGCCCACACCATCGGACCTGGCCAGTGCGGCGCTATCAGCGTTCGAGCGCGTCGTAGCCGCGACGCCGGGCTTTAGAGCACGACTAGGCCAGCACGCCATGGCCGAATGCATTGCGACCAGCTTGTCGCAGGTGGACCTGGGCGACCACCCCGCGCCCCAAAGCGCGATTGCCGTGATCCAGGCGGGTACCGGCGTAGGCAAGAGCGCGGCCTATGCCAGCACCGCCATCGCCATGGCACTGGCGCGCAAGACCCGGGTGCTGATTTCTACCGCCACCGTGGCCTTGCAAGAGCAGCTGATGCAAAAAGACCTGCCCGCGCTGGCGGCCACACTGGGCCTGCCGTTTGACTACGCGCTGGCCAAGGGGCGGGGCCGCTATGTGTGCAAACTCAAGCTCGAACGGCTGGTGGGTGACGGTGCCACCGAAGACGACTTTTTTGAAGACGAGGGCCAAGACCGCCACCTGCGCGTGGCCATGCACGGCGACACCGAAGCGCGCCGCGAGCGCCTCTACGGGAGCATGGCCACCCTGCTGGCACAAGCCCAGTGGGACGGCGACCGCGACACGCTGCCCCAGGCACCCGACCCACTCGACTGGGCGGGCGTGGCCGCCGAGCGCCACAGCTGCACCGCCCGCCACTGCCCGCGCTACAAAGACTGCAGCTACTACAACGCCCGCAGCCGCTTGGCCCAGGCGCAGGTGATCGTGGCCAACCACGACCTGGTGCTGGCCTCGCTGGGCATGAAGACCCTGCCTGAACTGGACAACTGCTTGGTCATTTTTGACGAAGGCCACCACCTGCCCGCCGTGGCCCTGGACCAGTTTTCCAGCAGCATGGACCTCAGCCGCTTGCGCTGGCTCGACGTTCTACCCAAAGCGATGCAAGAGGTTGCAACCAAGCTCAATCTGCACCTGGGCAGTGAGGTGCAGACCGTCTGCAGTCAACTCAAAACGGCGCTCACCGACCTGGCCCGTTTGGCCATGGAATTGGTCTTGGCGGGTGGTGCCGATCAGCGCAGTGGGTACCAAGGCGCGCAGGGTGGAGACCGAGCGGGGCGCAGCGCAATGGACAGCGCCAGCGGCCCGAGCAAGTACACCGAAGGTCCAGGCGCTGACGGCAGCGTGCGCTTCGCCCACGGCGTGTTGCCCACGGGCCTGGCCGAGCCACTGGCCCACATCTTGGCGCAGGCCAGTGGCCTGTCCACGACACTGGAGGCGCTGGGCGCCGAGGTCAAAGCCATCGCCAAGGACGATCCCAGCCGGGCCACACAGTGCGCGACCCTGTACGCCAAGCTGGGCACGCTGGCGCCGCGCTTGGGCAGCGTCCTGTCCACGTCCACATTGCTACTGGAGCATGGCGCGCAGCCCTTGGCCAAGTGGCTGCAGGCACAAACCGACGGCGGCTATGTGAACCTCAGCGCCCACGCCTGCCCTACGGTGCCCGGCGACTTGCTGCTGCAGTTTTTGTGGAGCCGGGTGCGTGGCGCGGTGGTGACGTCGGCATCGCTCACCAGCTGCGGCAGCTTTGACTACTTCCTCCAGGAAGCGGGCCTCGCGCAGCTCCCGCAAGTGAAGACGCTGGCGGTGCCCAGCCCGTTCGACTACGCCACCCAAGGCACGCTGACCGTGGTGCACACCCGCGCCGACCCCAAGCAGGCCCAGGCCTACACCGCCGAAATGGTGGCCGCGCTGGTGCAGGACCTGCGCACCGTGCAGCGTGGCGCCTTGGTGCTATTTACCTCGCGGGCACAAATGCGCGCCGCCACCGAAGCGCTGCCCGAGGACTTGCGCTCCCACGTGCTGGTGCAGGGAAGCCAGTCGCGTATGCGCTTGCTGGCAAGCCATGCCGAGCACGTCGCGGCGGGCATGCCCTCCATTGTGTTTGGCATGCAATCCTTCGGCGAGGGCTTGGATTTGCCTGGCGCGCTGTGCGAGACGGTGTTCATCACCAAGCTGCCCTTCACACCGCCCAGCGAGCCGGTGGACGAAGCGCGCGCGGAGTGGCTGCGCAGCTTGGGGCGCGATCCGTTCAACGAGCTGGTGGTTCCAGCCACCGGTATCAAGCTCTTGCAGTGGACTGGCCGAGCCATCCGCACCGAAGACGACCGCGCGCGCGTCATCTGCTACGACAAGCGCCTGCTGTTACAAGCCTATGGCCGACGCATGCTGGCGGGCCTGCCGCCGTACCGTTTGGAGGAGCGGCGCGCTTAGGCCGCGCCGCACATCCGCGCCCGCAGGCAGCCGTCAGGCCAGGTACTGGGCGAACCGGGCTTGAACCTGCGCGACTTCCGCAGCATCAAGCCGATTGCCGTAGCGCGAGACCACCATGCCCGCAGCGAGGTTGGCCAGCCACGCGGCTTGCGCCACCGTGTGACCCTGGGTCACGGCATACAAAAACGCCCCGGCAAACATGTCGCCCGCGCCATTGGTGTCCACCGCCTGCACTGGCGCTGCCGGTACCTCGGTTTGGGTATCGCCTTCGATCACGATGCAGCCCTTGGCGCTGCGCGTGAGGCATACCACGCGGGCCAGCACGCGCAGCTGGTGGCACACCGCCGCCAAGTCTTGGGTGCCGCACCAGACCTGGGCTTCTTCTTCGTTGCAGAACAGGTAATCCAAGCCGTCGCCGGGACCACCCAGCATGGCCTCCAGGCCGGGGCGGCAAAACTGGATCATGCTCATGTCCGACAAGGTGGCCGCCAGCGCCACGCCGTGCGCGCGGGCCACCGCGCGGCCTTGCAGCGCCGCGTCCAGGCCGGTGGGGGAAGCCGAGAGGTAGCCCTCCATGTAGTACACACGGGATTTGGCAATGTCTTTGGCCTGCAGGGCGCTGTGGTCCAGGTCGGCCGTGGCGCCCAGAAAGGTGCTCATGCTGCGCTCGGCGTCGGGGGTGACCATCACCATGCAGCTGCCGGTTTGCCCAACGGGCAAGCGGTCGTGCGACAGGTTGGTGGCCACACCGTGGGAGAGCAAGTCCTGGAAGTAAAACGCACCGAGCTCGTCGTCGGCGACGCGGCAGGAGTAAAAGCCTTTGCCGCCGAGCTGGGCCAGCGCCACCACGGTGTTGGCGGCCGAGCCGCCGCCGGTGCGCCGGGCGTGCATTCCATGGACGCCGGCCAGCAAGTCAGCGCGGCGGGGCGCGTCGATCAGCGTCATGTGGCGCTTTTGCACGCCCATGGCCTGCAACTGGGCTTCGGAGACTTGGTACTCGGAGTCCACCAAAGCGTTACCAATGGCGTACAAGTGGAAGTGGGACATGCGGGCCTTGGGCTAGCTTATTGTTCGACGAACGCGCGCTCGACGACATAGTCGCCCGGAGTCGTGGTGGAGCCTTCCTTGAAACCACGCGCATCCAGGATGGCGCGCATGTCCTTGTTCAGGCCGGGGCTGCCGCAAATCATGACCCGGTCGGTGACGGGGTCCAGCGCGGGGAGTCCCAAATCAGCGGTGAGTTGGTCCGAGGCAATCAGGTCGGTGATGCGGCCCTGGTGTTCAAAGGCCTCGCGGGTCACGGTGGGGTAGTACAGCATCTGCTTGCGCACCATGTCGCCCAGAAACTCGTGCTGCTGCAGCTCGGTGCTGAGGTAGTCGTGGTAGGCCAGCTCCTGTACTTCGCGTACCCCGTGGACCACGATGACTTTCTCAAAACGCTCGTAGGTGTCGGGGTCGCGCGCCACGCTCAAAAACGGCGCCAAACCGGTGCCGCTGCCCAGCAGGTACAAGTTTTTTCCAGGCAGCAGGTAGTCGATCAGCAAGGTGCCGGTGGGCTTGCGCCCCACCACAATTTTGTCGCCCACCTGGATGTGCTGCAGCCGCGAGGTGAGCGGGCCATCGGGCACCTTGATGCTTAAGAACTCCAGATGCTCTTCGTAATTGGCGCTGACGATGCTGTAGGCGCGCAACAGGTTTTTGCCATCGACTTTCAAGCCGATCATGGTGAAGTGGCCGTTGGAAAAACGCAGCGTCGGGTCGCGGGTGGTGGTGAAGCTAAACAGGCGGTCGGTCCAGTGGTGGACGCTCAAAACGGTTTCTTCCAAAAATGCACTCATGGGGACCTTGTGGTGGTGTCGTGCCCGCGCTCAGGCGAGCCGCGTAGTGTAAAACGGCCGGCCTGCGCGCCCGGCGTTGCGCCGGGGCGGGAAGCAAGCCCTTTTCTGCCATCATTGCGCCATGTCAAGCCCGCCCAAGCCCGACGCCCTGCTGGTGGCCTGCCTGTGCGCCCAGTGGTGCAGCACCTGCCGCGAGTACCAGCCGCTTTTCTCTCAGCTGCAAGCTGAATATGCACATGCGCAATTCGTCTGGATCGACATCGAAGACCAGGCCGACTTGGTGGACCCATTGGAGGTAGACAACTTCCCCACCCTGCTGATCGCAAGCGGCGGCCAGGCCCGCTTTTTTGGCACCCTCACGCCCCACATCGAGACCCTGCGCAGGCTGCTGCAGACCCAGAGCGCTGCCCCAACATCCACCGTCCGCGACACGGGAGTGCATGCGCTGGTCGCGCGGCTAATGGCGCGGCGTGCGCCACCCGTCTCAAGTTCCACGGGAGCCACGTAAGGGGCCAACCCCAGCTGCCGTTACCGCCACGTACAAACAAGCGCAAGGAATCAGCCATGAGAGAACCATTCGCCCTGCACCGCAGAACCCTGCTGCTGTTCGCTTTGGCTACCGCTGCAAACGCAAGTTTTGGCGCTACGCCCCGACCAAAAGTTGAGGTCTGGAAAGACCCATCCTGTGGATGCTGCAAGGATTGGGTTGATCACCTCGAAAAGTCAGGATTTGACGTCATGGTGAATGATTCGGGCAACGACCAGGCAAGGCAGCGGCTTGGAATTCCGCAGCGCCTTGGCTCGTGCCACACCGCCAGTGTGGGCGGCTACGCTTTGGAGGGGCATGTGCCGGCACGCGAAATCAAGCGTCTACTGGCGGCAAAGCCTAAAGCCCTTGGCCTTGCGGTTCCTGGCATGCCGGTCGGGTCTCCTGGCATGGACGGGGCGATCTACAAGGGCCGCAAGGACCCGTTTGAGGTGCTGCTGGTCGCCAAAGACGGAACCAGCACGGTGTACCAGTCCTACCGCTAGCGGGCTTGAACCGAAAAGGACTGAGGCAATCAGGAGCGATTGCGTTTTTTGCCCATGTTGATCCATGTTCATGGCTGTGCTGCGGTAGTTTTCAGGTCAGCAAAACAGGGGCGTCAGGAAGCTCGTTGCCGTAGGCTCCGCTGGGCGGAAAATGAGTCCGTATCGTTTCTGCAACCGCCGCGATACCCGCCAATGCACCGCGTTGGTACGCGGACTTTGAAAACTCCACTTGCATTGCAAGGCAGATGGCCTGCCAAGTTTCTTGACCTGCCTTAGCGTGAATCCCCCGGTCGGCCACGATTTCAACAGCATGGTCGGCCAGCAACACATAGATGAGCACGCCGTTGTTGCGCTCGGTGTCCCACACCTTCAACTGAGAAAAGACTTCGACGGCGCGCTCATGGGGTGATTGGTTTCTTAGCAGACGCTGACCGTCCAGCCCGCCCTCGACTGCGAAGCGAAGCTCACCGTCGTGCAGGCTTTCACTTGCATGGATGGCGGCTTCTATTGCTTGAAGGCACTCGCGGCTGAAGGCCCGGCGTACCTGCCAATCGGTAAACAGCAGATGACTCACGATGCGTTGGAAGTTCATGGTCACCACCTTCCAGACGCGCCACCGCCACCAAATCCACCACCACCGCCTCGGAATCCACCACCGCCAAAACCACCACTGCCGCCCGATCCGCCACGGCCACCACCGTACAGGCCACCCACACCGCGAAGCACCGTACCTGCGCCCATCAGGGTGACGACCATGGAAGCCAGCCCTGCCACAACGGCATACAGCAGGGTTCCAATGACAAACCACGCAAGCCCGGTCACCGCAATGCCAGTGATCAGCGAGCCGCCCACCTTCCCAAAGACACGGCGCAGCACACTGCCAAGCGCCAAGGCCACGATGAACAAGAGCGGCACGAACTGCTGCAGGCCCTGGTCTGCGGCTTTGGAGCTGCGTTGAACCGCGGGCAAAGGCTCGCCGTCTATGACACCCATGATCTGATCGGTGCCCGATTGCAGCCCCGCATAAAAGTCGCCTTGTTGGAATCGCGGCACGATGGTCTCGCTGATGATGCGTTTGCTCACGATGTCCGAGAGTGCGCCTTCCAAGCCGTAGCCGACCTCTATGCGCACCGTGCGGTCGTCTTTTGCGACCACCAAAATGACACCGTCGTCTACCTGCTTTCGACCCAGCTTCCACTGCTCGGCGACACGCAGGGCGTATGGTTCAATCGCCTCCGGGGCCGTGGTGGGCACCAGCAGGATTGCCAACTGCGTTCCCTTGCGCGCCTCAAAGGCGCTCAAAGTCTTCTCAAGGGTGGACGTCTGCTCTTGTGTGAGCGTCCCGGTCTGGTCGGTGACATGGCCCACCAGCGCAGGTACTGGCACCTGTGAATGCGCACTGCCAAGTGCAAGCACTGAAAACACTGCAAAGGAAAACAAAACGGCGCTGCACCTGCGGCGTAACGCCCCAGTGAAAATCACTTTGCAACTCCTGACGCAGTGCCCTGCGGTGCAGCCGCTGGAAGGTCAAAACTCACTGACGGTGGTTTGGCGATTTCTTTCTCGTTCTCCACAGTGAAATTGGCCTTTTCCTTGTAGCCCAGCACCATGGCGGTGAGGTTGGACGGAAAGGAACGCACCGTCACGTTGTACTCCTGCACCGACTTGATGTACCGGTTGCGTGCGACCGTGATACGGTTTTCTGTTCCTTCCAACTGGGCCTGCAAATCGCGAAATGCCTGGTTCGCTTTGAGATTGGGATAGTTTTCTGACACCACCAGCAAACGGGACAGGGCACCCGTCAATTGGCCCTGTGCCTGCTGAAATTGTTGAAAGGCCGCCGGGTCGTTGATGAGTTCTGGTGTGGCCTGAATGGAAGTGGCCTTGGAGCGTGCCTCAACCACCTTGGTCAAGGTGTCCTGTTCAAACTTGGTCTCGCCTTTGACCGTGTTAACCAAGTTGGGAACCAGATCTGCGCGGCGCTGGTACTGGTTGAGTACCTCTGCCCAACTGGCCTTCACTTGTTCGTCCGTGCTCTGGAATGTGTTGTAACCACATGCGGATAAGCCAAGGGTTACCACGGCCAGGACGCAAACAAAAAGCAGACGCATGATGTGACTCCAAAGAAAGAGACATGGTGTTCCAACGGTTGGTAGTCGCAAGCTCCAAATGGAAGAAACTGCAACAACAGGTCGATGGTAATCGGGGGCACCAGGTCACTCCACCGATGTTGGCCCTAAGAGTGAAACAGCAAAACCACCCAGCATCTGTACGCTGGGAAACCAAGTTTGCGACGCGACTTAGAACGTCAGCCGATGAGAAAGGATGTAAGCCAGTAGCGAACCCCAAGTAGAAGCGTCCTCGGGTCTAGATCGGTACCAGCGGCGCCAAGCCTCCACTTCCATTGGTCTGATTCCAAACCGAACCGCAGTGCCCTGATGAAGCGCCGCGAACTCATCCAGAAGTGAATCAGCACAGTGCTCTCAGTCTGACGCTTGACGGGTCAACGCGTGCCCGCCGCAGTTGATCAGAGCCTGCCAGCCACCCAAGCCTGCACACTCGCCAGTGCAGCACCCAGCTGGGCCGGCTGGGTGCCGCCGGCCATGGCCATGTCGGCTTTGCCGCCGCCTTTGCCGCCGACCTGGCTGGCCACATAGTTGACCAGTTCACCCGCCTTGACCTTGCCTAGCGTGTCCGCGGTGACGCCTGCTGCGATCTGCACCTTGTCGCCGTCCACTGTGCCCAGCACGATGACCGCAGTTTTGAGCTTGTCTTTGAGTTTGTCCAAGGTGTCGCGCAGGGTTTTCGCGTCGGCACCTTCCAGCCGCGCGGCCAGCACCTGCACTCCGGCCACCACCACCGCCTGACCGGAGAGTTCGTCGCCTTGGGCCGAGGCCAATTTGCCTTTGACGGCGGCGAGTTCTTTCTCCAAGTCGCGCACCTGGGCCAGCATGGCCTCCACCCGCGCGGGCACCTCGCCCGAGGTCACCCGCAAGGTTCCGGCCACGCCACCCAAGGTGGCCTCCATGCCTTGCACATAGTGCAGCGCCGCCATGCCAGTCACCGCCTCCACCCGGCGCACGCCCGCAGCCACGCCGCCCTCGGCGGTGATGCTGAAAAAGCCAATGTCGCCGGTGCGCGCCACATGGGTGCCGCCGCACAACTCGGTGGTGCTGCCAATGTCGAGCACGCGCACGATGTCGCCGTACTTCTCGCCAAACAGCATCATGGCGCCGGTTTGCTTGGCGTCTTCGATGGGCATCAGGCGTGCGTGGGTGGGCGCATTGGCCAAAATCTCTGCATTCACCAGGGCCTCGATCTCGCGGATTTGCGCGTCGGTGACGGGTGCGTTGTGGGTGAAGTCAAAACGGGTTTTGTCTGCATCCACCAGGCTGCCTTTCTGCTGCACATGGTCGCCCAGCACGCTGCGCAGCGCCTTGTGCATGAGGTGGGTGGCCGAGTGGTTGCGCACGGTGGCAGCGCGCACAGTGGCGTCCACATGCGCGGTTACCGCGTCGCCCACTTGCAGGCTGCCGGACTTGAGCGTGCCGTGGTGGCCGAACACATCGGCCTTGATCTTCTGGGTGTCTGCGACCTCAAACAAACCGGTGTCGCAAAACACTGCTCCTGCATCGCCCACCTGGCCGCCGCTCTCGGCATAAAACGGCGTGCTTGCCAGCACCACGATGCCGTCCTGCCCCGCCGACAGCGACTGCACCGAAGCGCCGCCTGCGTAAAGCGCCAGCACGGTGGTGGTCTGCGTCAGGTGCTCGTAGCCCACAAAAGTGTTGCCCGCGCCGGTGTATTCCAAAGCGCGGTCCATCTTGAATTTTCCTGCCGCGCGGCCTTTGGCTTTTTGCGCTTCCATGGCGGCCTTGAATCCCGCCTCGTCCACTTCAACGCCGTTTTCGCGGCACACATCTTGGGTCAGGTCCAAGGGGAAGCCGTAGGTGTCGTGCAACTTGAAAGCCACGTCACCGGGCAGGTGGAACAATTCGTCCTCGCCGCCGGAGCCATCCCCACGTCCAGCGCCCGCGCCCATACCCTTGCCAAACCCGCTTCCGTCTCCCAAACCTGCACCGGCCTTTGCCTCTGGACTCAAAGCCAGCTCAAGTATTTCCATCCCCGTCGCCAGCGTCTCAAAAAACCGCTCCTCCTCCACCCGCAGCACCTCGGTGATGCGCTGCTCGTCGGCGCGCAGTTTGGGGTAGGCCTCGCCCATCAGGCGCACCAGGTCGGCCACCAGCTTATGGAAGAAAGGCGTCTTCTTGCCGAGCTTGTAGCCGTGGCGGATGGCGCGGCGCACGATGCGGCGTTGGACATAGCCGCGGCCCTCGTTGCTGGGGATGACGCCGTCGCTCACCAAGAACGCGGTGGCACGGATATGGTCGGCGATCACGCGCAAGCTCTTGTTACCGAGGTCTTTTTCGCCGGTCTCGCGCGATGCAGCCAAGATGAGCTGGTCAAACAGGTCAATCTCGTAGTTGCTGTGCACATGCTGCAAGATGGCCGCCAAGCGCTCCAGCCCCATGCCGGTGTCCACGCAGGGTGCGGGCAACGGTTTGACCGAGCCGTCGCTTTGCATGTCGAACTGCATGAACACGTTGTTCCAGATCTCGATGTAGCGGTCGCCGTCTTGCTCTGGGCTGCCGGGCGGGCCACCGGCCACTTCGGGGCCGTGGTCGTAAAAGATCTCGGAGCACGGGCCGCAGGGGCCGGTGTCGGCCATCATCCAGAAGTTGTCGGAGGCGTACTTGGCGCCCTTGTTGTCGCCAATGCGCACCACGCGCTCGGGGGGCAGGCCGATCTCTTTCGTCCAGATGTCGTACGCCTCGTCGTCGTCAATGTAAACGGTAGCCCAAAGCCGCTCGGCGGGCAGCTTGTAGACCTGGGTGAGCAGCTCCCAAGCCCAGGTGAGCGACTCGCGCTTGAAGTAGTCGCCGAAACTCCAGTTGCCCAGCATTTCGAAAAACGTGTGGTGGCGCGCGGTGTAGCCCACGTTCTCCAGGTCGTTGTGCTTGCCACCGGCGCGCAGGCAGGCCTGGACGGAGGCGGCGCGCACATACGAACGCTTGTCGGTGCCCAAAAACACGTCCTTGAACTGCACCATGCCCGAGTTGGTGAACATCAACGTCGGGTCGTTGCCCGGCACCAAGGGGCTGGACGCGACCACGGTGTGGCCCTTGGAGGCGAAGAAGTCAAGAAAAGTCTTGCGGATGTCGGCAACACTCATGGTGCCGGGAAGTGCGGTCTGGGTCATGTCTTGGCTAGGGTGCGGGTCTAGGGGGCGCCGGGGGCGGTCAGCCGGTGATTATCGTTTCTTGCGAATCCGATTCAATGAGCGCCCAGATAAGGGCGCGCGCCCAGCGCCTGCACCCAGACTGCGTGTCGCTCCAAGTGGCACCACGCGAAGGGGGCCAGGTGGCGCGATGTACGCTTCAAAAAGTCGTTACGCTTGCGCCTTTGGCCCCTATAACTGCGGGCAAGCACTTCACCAGGAACCCACACCATGGACATGAAAACCGCCCCGCTTTCACTACTCAAAGACCCCAGCCTGCTCAAAACCGACGCCTTGATCAACGGCCAATGGGTGGCGGGCGCCAGCCGTTTTGCGGTGCACGACCCTGCCACCGGGAAACTGCTGGCCGACGTGGCCAACCTGGGCCCCATAGATGCAGAACAGGCCATTGCCGCCGCCAATGCGGCTTGGCCCGCGTGGCGCAGCAAAACGGCAAAGGAGCGCAGCATCATTTTGCGCAAGTGGTTCGACCTGCTGATGGCCAACCAGGACGACCTGGGACGCATCATGACTGCCGAGCAAGGCAAACCATTTGCCGAAGCCAAGGGCGAAGTGGCCTACGGCGCGAGCTTTGTCGAGTGGTTCGCCGAAGAGGCCAAGCGCGTCAACGGCGAGACGCTGCCGCAGTTTGACAACAACCGCCGCCTGATGGTCATCAAGCAGCCTATTGGCGTGTGTGCGGCGATTACGCCTTGGAACTTCCCGCTGGCCATGATCACCCGCAAGGTGGCGCCCGCGCTGGCTGCAGGTTGCACCGTCATCATCAAACCCGCCGAACTCACGCCGCTGACCGCACTGGCTGCTGCCGAGCTGGCGCTGCGTGCGGGCATCCCAGCGGGCGTGCTCAATATGGTGACGGCCGATAGCGACAACTCGATTGCCGTGGGCAAGGTCATCTGCGCCAGCGATGTGGTGCGCCACCTGAGCTTTACCGGCTCCACCGAAGTGGGCCGCATCCTGATGGCGCAGAGCGCACCCACGGTCAAAAAACTTTCGCTCGAACTCGGCGGCAACGCGCCCTTCATCGTGTTTGACGACGCCGATATCGACTCGGCGGTCGAGGGCGCGCTGGCCAGCAAGTACCGCAACGCCGGGCAAACCTGCGTGTGTGCCAACCGCTTTTATGTGCAGGCGGGCGTTTACGACGCGTTCGTGGCCAAGTTCTCAGCGCGCGTCAAAACCATGAAGGTCGGCAATGGTTTTGAAGACGGCGTGACACAAGGTCCGTTGATCGAAAACGCTGCTGTGGCCAAGGTGAAGCGCCATGTGGCCGACGCGCTCGCCAAGGGCGGCAAGGTAGAAACTGGCGGCAATGCGCTAACAGGCCAGTTCTTTGAACCCACGGTCATCAGCGGTGCCAGCGCTGACATGCTGTGCGCCAAGGAGGAGACCTTTGGCCCGTTCGCGCCCGTCTTCAAGTTCACCACCGAGCAAGAGGCTATCGATGCGGCCAATGCGACCGAGTTTGGCTTGGCCAGCTACTTTTACAGCCGCGACGTTGGGCGCATCTACCGCGTGGCCGAGGCGCTGGAGTACGGCATGGTGGGCATCAACGTGGGCATTTTGGCCACCGAGCACGTGCCCTTTGGCGGCGTCAAGCAATCCGGCTTGGGCCGCGAGGGCTCGCACTTTGGCATGGACGACTATGTGGAGGTGAAGTACTTCTGCCTGGGTGACATCCTGCGCTAAGGCAGCGCACAAGCTACCAAACACCGGGCGTGGGAAACCGGGCCAAGCCTAGAACTGTGCCCGGTTGCGCCCCTGCTGCTTGGCCTGGTAGAGCTTGGCATCGGCCTGCCGAAACACTTGCTGCAAGTCGCCTTGGGCCGCCTGAAGCCAATGGCCGCCGATCGACACCGTGGTGACGCCCCAGGCGTTGTTTTTTTCGTGGGCAATGCCGAGCGCCGACACCGCACTGACGATCGCTTGGGCCAGTTGCTGGCAGCGCTCTTGCTTGGCCGATGGAACCAGCACCGCAAACTCTTCGCCACCGTAGCGGGCGGCAAATGCCTGCACCGTCAGGCCCCGTGCGTTGCTGTGCTGGATAGTGGCCTCGATAGCCTGGGCCACACGTTTCAAACAGTCATCACCCGCTTGGTGGCCGTAGTGGTCGTTGTAGTTTTTGAAGTTGTCGAGGTCGAGCATGAGCACGGCAAACGGCGTGCCTGCTTGCGCAGCTGCGCGCCAGGCAGCGTCGGCATGTTGGTCTAGTCGGCGGCGATTGGGCAGCCCAGTGAGTCCATCGTGGTCAGCAATTTTTTGCAGCTGGGCGTGGGCCTGCGTAAGGCGCTGGCGCAGGTTGGCGATGCGGCTCATGGCCTTCATCTTGGCCTCCAACACCGACTCGGGCACGTACTTGGACATGAAGTCATCTCCACCGGCCTCGATGGCGGTGATGAGGTTGTCCACCGTGTCCGAAGAGGTCAAGAAGATGATGGGCGTCCAGGCCCAGTGCTGCGTGGCTTCAATCTCGCGGATCTTGTTGACGGCGACGAAGCCGTTCATCACCGGCATTTCGATGTCCATCAGGATCAAGTCGGCCTGCATGTCGGCAAACATCGTTACCGCCTCCAAGCCGTTTTGCGCATTCACGACCTCGTGGCCGTAGCTCAGCAGGCGCGCGGTCATCACCTTGACGACCGAACGCGCGTCCTCCACCAAAAGAATCTTCATGGGTTTGAGAAACGGAGTTGCGCAGGCGCGCAGTGAATCACTTCACCTGGAAATTGGCGATCTCGCTTTGGAGCACATCGGCCTGCCCGTTGAGGGCGCCCGCTGCAGCGCTGGTTTGCTCGACCAACGCAGCGTTTTGCTGGGTGTTTTGGTCGAGTTCCAAAATGGACCGGCCCACCTCGGACACCGCATTGGCCTGGTCCTTGGCAGCCACCGCAATATCGCTGAGGAATGCGTTGATCTGGCGGGCATTGGTGACCACCTCGGTCATGGTCTGGCCAGCCGCCTCGATCACACGGGTACCGCTCTCCACCCGCTCAACGCTGGCTGAGATCAGTGATTTGATTTCCTTGGCAGCGCCTGCGCTGCGCTGGGCCAGCATGCGCACTTCGCTGGCCACCACCGCAAAGCCACGGCCGGTCTCGCCGGCACGGGCTGCTTCCACCGCCGCGTTGAGCGCCAGGATGTTGGTTTGGAAGGCGATGCCATCGATCACGGTGATGATGTCGTTGATCTTGGCAGACGAGGTGTGGATGTCGCGCATGGTGCTCACCACTTCGGAGAACACGGCTCCACCGCGCTCGGCCACGTGGGCGTTGTCCACCGCAAAGGTGGCGGCCATGGAGGCGCGCTCGGCGGTGGCGCTGGCCATGGCATTGATTTCTTCCATGCTGGAGGACTGCTGCTCTAACGCAGCGGCTGACGACTCGGTGCGCGCGCCCAAGTCGGCGCTGGCGGCGGCAATCTCGCCAGACGCCTCGTGCAAAGCGCGGGCCGAGTGGCGAACCTTGCGGATGAGGATGTGCAGCGCGTCGTAGGCCTTGCGCAAATCGTGGATCACATCGGCGGGTTCGTCACTGCCCCAAGGTTTTCGCGGACGCTGGCGCAGGTCGCCTTCGGCCATTTTGTCGAGGTGCTTGCTAATGAGCAGCAAGCCGCCGCGCGTGACCAAAAAGAAACAGTAAAAGAGGTACAAGGCCAGCACCAGGCCCACGGCCAGCACCACCGTGGTCGTGATGCGGCTGCCCACCATGCCATCGATTCGCGTCACCAAGAGCGTATCCAGCGAATCGACCAGACGCACCAAAAGACCGTGCTGCAGCCCTTGTGCCTGCTCTGCAAGCTGACCAAAGCGGGCCAGCGCTGTCGGGGAAAAGTCCTGCTTCTCAATCAGATGATCGCGCGCGTAGTCAAAAAACTCTTGGGTTGCATCGAAAGTCGGCTTGGCATCGAGTGGGGTGCGCAAACTGTCGTTGTACGCCACCGCCTTGGCCAGGCCGTCGTGCATGTTTTTGAGCTGAAACTGTGCCAGGGTCAGGCTTTGCACCAAGCTGCGCAAATTCGCCGCGTCCAGCGTGCCAGCTTGGAAAGCGGCACGCCCCAGGTTGCCCAACCGAGACGTGCTTTCGGTCAGGTCGGGGATACGGAAGTACGCCGCATCCATCAGATAGTAGGAGTCGATGTCCGGGTCCAGCGTCAAATTGGACGCGTCGGTAGCCTGGCCCAAGAGCATGACCAAAGCGTCTGTGTAAGACGCTGTGCCCCCAGGCTGGGCCACGCCGCCGTGTGCCGCAATCACACCAGCGATCGCCTTTTTGGTGTCTAACTCATTGCCCAGCTGCGCATCTGTGGCCAATAGCTTGTCATGCTCTGACTGCCAACGTGCCTGAATTTGCTGCACCGTGCTGGCGCTGCCGGAAGCCTCGGCGTTGCGCCATTCCTGGGCGGTCTTAATCAAAGGAAATATCGCGCGGTTGTACTCCACACCCACACGCTCTTTCGCAGAAAACCCAATCTGCGTGGACATGTTGCTGTAGTACGCGCGGGACAACCACGCTATGGGCACCAAAAACAAGGCGCAAATCAGCAACGCCTTGGCAGCAAAACGCAAATTGCGCATCAAGCGAATTCCGGGGCCCCGCACGCCGTGCTTACTGACGGGACCTCCACCCGGTTCCTCGCTGTCCGTGGGCGCCAGAAAGGCCCGCAACTCGGTGCTCAAATCACTCTTGGACGACATAAGGACCTCATTTATTCATCGTGATCACACTGTTTACTTGCCTCGGCAGGGCAACGAAAACATAGGGTGAATCGTAACCCGGATTGTTCATTTTTTGATTTTTGCGAGGGCGTGCGGTTGCACATACCGTGCGTAACTGCGCGCAAAGTAGATGAGCGTCTGGCTGGCCTTGAGCACGTGCGTGGCACAAGTCGAGCTTTTGGCTCAGCCAAAATGCCGCCTATGAACTCCTCCAACTACCGCCTCGCCGGCGTCATGGGCTGGCCCATTGCGCACTCCCGCTCACCCATCATCCAGAACCATTGGCTGGATGTGCACGGCCTGTCTGGTGCCTACCTGCCGTTGGCGGTCGCCCCCACACGGCTTGAGGCTGCACTGTCAGGCTTGGCGGCCTTGGGCTTTCACGGTTGCAACATCACCATCCCCCACAAAGTTGAAGCGATGCGCTGGGTACACGACGTCGATGCCAACGCCCGGCGCGTAGGCGCAATCAACACCGTGGTGGTGCAGCCTGACGGCTCGCTCAAGGGCTACAACCACGATGGGTTTGGCTACATCCAGAGCCTATTGGAGGCCCAGCCCGATTGGCGGGCCGACGCAGGACCGGTCGTGGTGCTCGGTGCGGGTGGCGCGTCACGCGCGGTGGTGCTGGCGCTGGCGGACCGGGGTGCCAAAGAGATCCGCCTGCTCAACCGCTCACCTGACAAGGCCCTGGCACTGGCGCACGAGTTTGGCGCGCCGGTGCACGCACTGCCCTGGGACCAACGCCATGCCGCGCTGGCCGATGCAGCGCTTTTGGTCAACACCACCAGCCAAGGCATGCACGGCACCGAACCCCTGGACCTGGATTTGCAGCAACTGCCCTTGCGCGCGCTGGTCTCGGACGCGATTTACGTGCCCTTGGAGACGCCACTGCTGGCCGCAGCGCGCCAGCGCGGCAACCCTGCCGTCAACGGCTTAGGGATGCTGCTGCACCAAGCACGGCCAGCGTTCCAATCGTGGTTTGGGGTGATGCCCGAGGTAAGTGCGGAGTTGCGTGCTTTGGTGGAGGCCACGCTGTAACGTCAAGAAAAAAAGCACCTGGCGAAACCGACAGGTGCTTTTCAATGGAATGTGTTGGTGGGCAGTGCAAGTTTCGAACTTGCGACCCCTGCAGTGTGAATGCAGTGCTCTACCCCTGAGCTAACCGCCCCAACCGAGCGAAGCCTCGCAGTATACAAGCAAATCAGGCTGTTTTCGGCCATTGGGTTTTGCCGCCGCTCGACTTGTCGATCTGCGCTAAGACCTCGAGATGGGCCGCCAACTCTTGCGCGTTGGCAGCAACCACCGGCAGATTGAAGCTGCGCAAATCAACCTCCGGTCGCGCAAGGCCTTGCGAGGCCGGGCCGTCGCTGTCCATCAGCAGCGCGTCCTGTCCGCGGGTGAGATGGATGTAAACATCGGCCAGCAGTTCGGCGTCGAGCAAGGCACCATGCAGAGTGCGGCCCGAGTTGTCCACCCCAAGGCGGGAGCACAGCGCGTCCAAGCTGTTACGTTTGCCAGGAAACATCTCCTTGGCTAGCGCCAGGGTGTCGAGCACACCACGCACATGCGTGGCCAATGGCCTATGCCCCAAACGTCCCAACTCGGCGTCGAGGAATGCTGTGTCAAAGCTGGCGTTGTGAATGACAATGTGCGCCCCCCGGATGTACGCCAGAAAATCGTCGGCTACTGCGCTGAACTTAGGCTTGTCGCGCAAAAACTCCGTGGTGATGCCATGCACCCGCAAAGCGTCTTCGTGGCTGTCGCGTTCGGGATTGATGTACACATGAAAATTGTTGCCGGTGTACTTACGGTTAAGTAACTCCACGCAGCCAATCTCTATGACCCGATCGCCCTGCTCAGCAAAAAGACCGGTGGTTTCCGTGTCTAGAAAAATCTGGCGCATGGCGCGACCTCAGTGGTTTTCTCTGGCGTGATTGATGGAGTATTTCGGTATCTCCACTACCAGGTCTTTCTGGGCCACGATAGCCTGGCAACTTAAACGCGAATTGGGTTCTAAGCCCCAGGCGCGGTCGAGCAAATCCTCTTCGGTCTCGTCGGGCGCGTTGAGCGAGCCTATGCCTTCGCGCACGATGACGTGGCAAGTAGTACAAGCGCAGCTCATGTCGCAGGCATGTTCGATGGCAATTCCGTTGTCCAGCAGGGCCTCGCAAATGGAGGTTCCCACCGGTACCAACACATCCCTGCCTTGGGGACAGTACTCGGCATGCGGAAGAATTTTGATGGTGGGCATGGTGTGAAGTGGTTTTTTTCAAAGAGCGGCAATGTGTTTGCCAGACAGCGCTTGCGCAATGCCCCGGTTCATGCGGGCGGCGGCGAATGCTTCGGTGGCATCAGCCAGGGCTTTGGACTGTCGCTCGATCTCGGCGGGGTCATCGCTGTGCTGGACCCCATGCAGCGCTTGCATTGCCGCATCGATCTGATTGCGCTCTTGGAGCGTCAGCAGATCAGCATCGGCAGCCAATGCGGTGCGTGTGGCCAGCAGCAATCGCTCAGCGTCCAAACGGGCCTCGGCCAAGGCGCGGGCACGCATATCGTGCTCGGCGGTGCCAAAGCTGTCTTGCAGCATCTGCGCGATCTGGTCTTCACTTAGGCCGTACGAGGGCTTGACGTCGATCCGCGCCTCTACTCCGCTGGTCAGCTCGCGCGCCGCGACGTTGAGCAAACCGTCGGCATCCACTGTGAAGGTAACCCGGATCCGGGCGGCCCCGGCCACCATGGGTGGAATACCGCGCAGCTCAAAACGCGCCAGGCTGCGGCAATCGGCCACCAAATCGCGCTCACCTTGGACCACATGCAGCGCCAGTGCCGTCTGCCCGTCCTTGAAGGTGGTGAAGTCCTGCGCCATGGCGGTAGGAATGGTTTGGTTGCGCGGCACGATGCGCTCCACCAAGCCGCCCATGGTCTCCACGCCCAGTGATAACGGAATCACGTCGAGCAGCAGCAAATCGCCCGAGGGGTTGTTGCCCGCCAACTGGTTGGCCTGGACGGCCGCTCCCAGCGCAACTACCTCGTCCGGGTTGAGGTTGGTAAGCGGCGCCTGGCCGAAAAAATCGGCCACCGCCCGCCGAACTTGCGGCATGCGGGTGGCTCCGCCCACCAGCACCACGCCATCGATGTCGCCCACCGCCAGCGACGCATCGCGCAGCGCCTTGCGCGCCGCCTGCACTGTGCGTTGGGTCAAGGACGCAGTGACCGCTTCGAACTGGTCGCGATTGAGCGCCAAATCGATGGAGCCCACCGAAAGTTCCACCTCTGCAGTCACGATATCCTGATCTGTTAACGCCTCCTTGCACTCCCG
This sequence comes from Rhodoferax sp., assembly GCF_044236835.1. Taxonomy (GTDB): domain Bacteria; phylum Pseudomonadota; class Gammaproteobacteria; order Burkholderiales; family Burkholderiaceae_C; genus Allorhodoferax. The sequence goes on along the minus strand of NZ_JBIIGC010000013.1, from coordinate 29,371 downwards.
CGCATGCGCCATCAGTCGGGCTTGGTCTTCGGGGGCATCGATGGCCAGACCCGATTCCTGCAACAGCCATTGCCCCAAGGCGCGGTCGTAGTCGTCGCCACCTAAGGCCGAATCACCGCCGGTGGCCAGCACCTCAAACACACCGGCAGTGAGCCGCAAGATGGAGATGTCGAAGGTGCCGCCGCCCAGGTCGTACACCGCAAAAACCCCTTCCGATGCATTGTCCAATCCATAGGCAATCGCTGCGGCGGTGGGCTCGTTGAGCAGGCGCAACACGTTGAGGCCGGCGAGCTGGGCGGCGTCCTTGGTGGCTTGGCGTTGGGCGTCATCGAAGTAAGCCGGGACGGTGATCACTGCGCCAAAAATGTCGTCGCTAAAGGTGTCTTCGGCGCGGTAGCGCAGCGTAGCCAGAATCTCGGCGCTGACTTCTACCGGGCTTTTTTCGCCCGCGATGGTGCGAATCTTGACCATGCCCGGCGCGTCCACCAGCGCATACGGCAGCGCGCTGGTGCCGACCACATCACGCAAGCCGCGCCCCATCAGGCGCTTGACTGAGCTGACCGTGTTGCCCGGGTCGTCGATCTGGTGTGCCAATGCGTCGTGGCCAATTTGTCTGCGTTGCGTGTCCAGGTAGCGCACCACGCTTGGAACAATAACGCGACCCTGCGCGTCCGGCAAACACTCGGCACTGCCGTTGCGCACCGCAGCTACCAAAGAGTGGGTGGTGCCCAAATCAATGCCGACTGCAATGCGCCGCTCGTGTGGGTTGGGCGACTGCCCGGGTTCGGATATCTGCAAGAGCGCCATGGTGAGCTTTATTCCAACTGGTCGATGCGCTGGCTTAAGTCCAACGCGAATTTTTCTATGAACATCAGCGCGCGCACCGGCGCCACCGCCGCCGCGAAATCGTGCGACCCGTCAAGCAAAGCTGCACATTGTTGCAGTAGCCGCGCTTTGCTGGCCTGGACCGCGTCGGCCAGTTGATGCAGGGTAGTGGCTTCAATCGCTTCGTCGAGTGCCTCACGCCACTCCATCTGCTGCACCAAAAAATCGGCAGGCATGGCCGTGTTGCTGTGGGCTTGGATGGGCGCTCCGGCCAACTCGCACAAATAAGCGGCGCGCTTGAGCGGGTCTTTGAGCCGCTGGTAGGCCTCATTGATACGCACCGACCATTGCATCGCCAGGCGCTGGGCGGACGCCCCGTGGGCTACGAACTTGTCGGGATGGGCCTCTCGTTGCAGAGCCTTCCAGCGCGCATCCAGGTCGGCGCGGTCTTGCGCGAACTGCCTGGGCACGCCAAACAGTGCAAAGTCATCCGCCTGCAGGTTCACACCCGAAACGACTCACCGCAGCCGCACTTGTCACGCTCGTTGGGGTTGTTGAAGCGAAACCCTTCGTTCAAACCCTCGCGCACAAAGTCGAGCTGGGTGCCGTCGATGTAGGCCAGGCTTTTGGGATCGACCAACACTTTCACACCATGGCCCTCAAAGGTGAGGTCCTCTGGCGCGGGCTCGTCGACGTACTCCAGCGTGTAAGCCAAGCCGGAGCAACCAGTGGTTTTGACGCCCAGCCGCACACCGAGTCCCTTGCCGCGTTTGGAAAGGTAGCGGGTGACGTGGCGCGCGGCGGCCTCTGTAAGGGTGACGGACATGGCGTTAGTTCAGGTGCTTCTTCTTGTAATCGTCCACAGCGGCCTTGATGGCGTCTTCGGCCAGGATGGAGCAGTGGATCTTCACCGGAGGTAATGCAAGCTCTTCGGCGATTTGGCTGTTCTTGAGCGCGGCGGCCTCGTCCAGCGTTTTGCCCTTGACCCACTCGGTCACCAGCGAGCTCGACGCAATCGCGGAGCCGCAGCCGTAGGTTTTGAATCGCGCGTCTTCGATCACCCCAGTTTGCGGGTTGACCTTGATCTGCAGCTTCATCACATCACCGCACGCGGGCGCGCCGACCATGCCGGTTCCTACCGACGCATCACCCTTGTCAAAGGATCCGACGTTACGGGGGTTTTCATAGTGGTCCACCACTTTTTCTGAATAAGCCATTGGGTTTACCTCTTCGATCAATACAGGGAAATCAGTGCGCAGCCCATTGAATAGTGCTGATATCGATGCCGTCTTTGTACATATCCCACAAGGGGCTCAGGTCGCGCAGCTTGGCAACGTTCTTTTTGATGGTCTCGATGGCGTAGTCAATCTCGGCCTCGGTGGTCCAGCGCCCAATCGTCATGCGCAGGCTGCTATGCGCCAACTCGTCGCTGCGGCCCAAGGCGCGCAATACGTAGCTGGGCTCTAGGCTGGCCGAGGTGCAGGCCGAGCCGCTGCTCACCGCCAAACCTTTGATACCCATGATGAGAGACTCGCCCTCCACGTAGTTGAAGCTCATGTTGAGGTTGTGCGGCACCCGCTGTTCCGTGTGGCCATTGATGAACACCTGCTCGATGTCTTTGAGCCCCGCCAGCATGCGGTTGTGCAAGGCACTGATGCGCAGGTTCTCGGCGCCCATTTCTTCTTTGGCGATGCGGTAAGCCTCGCCCATGCCAACGATCTGGTGGGTCGGCAAAGTGCCGCTGCGCATGCCGCGCTCGTGGCCCCCACCGTGCATCTGAGCTTCGAGCCGGATGCGCGGCTTGCGCCGCACATACAAGGCACCGATGCCCTTGGGGCCGTAGGTTTTGTGCGAAGTCAGGCTCATCAAATCGACCGGCAAGGTACTCAGGTCAATGTCCACGCGCCCGGTGGCCTGCGCCGCGTCCGTGTGAAACACGATGCCCTTTTCCCGGCACACCGCACCCAGGGCGGCGACGTCTTGAATGACTCCGATCTCGTTGTTCACCAACATCACGCTCGCAAGGATGGTGTCCGGTCGAATCGCCGCTTTGAACGCGTCTAGGTTCACCAAACCGTCGCTCTGCACGTCCAGGTAGGTCACCTCAAAGCCTTGGCGCTCCAGCTCGCGGCAGGTGTCGAGCACCGCTTTGTGCTCGGTTTTGACGGTGATGATGTGTTTGCCGCGCGTCTTGTAAAAGTGCGCTGCACCTTTGAGCGCCAGGTTGTTCGACTCGGTCGCACCCGAGGTCCAGACAATCTCGCGCGGGTCGGCGCCGATCAAGGCGGCCACTTGTTCACGCGCCTTTTCTACTGCTGCCTCCGCCTCCCAGCCCCATGCGTGGCTGCGCGAGGCGGGGTTTCCAAAATGGTTTCGCAACCAAGGCACCATGGCGTCCACCACCCGCTCGTCGCACGGGTTGGTAGCGCTGTAGTCCATGTAGATGGGGAAATGCGGGGTGGTGTCCATAAGAATGTGGGATTGGCTCGGTTGGGTTCGTTGGGTCGCTGCTCGCGCTGTGCGCTGTGTCAGCCCTCGGAAAAAGAGTTACCCAATGCGAACACCGAATTGGGGGCATTGACGCGGATGGGATGGGACACCGGCATGGGGGCGATGGCGCGCTTTACTCTGGGCGTGTCTTGCACATCCAGGCCTTTGGCGAGCTGGTCGTCCACCAGCTTTTGCAGGCTGACTGAGTCGAGAAACTCCACCATACGAACGTTAAGGGATGCCCACAAATCATGTGTCATGCAGCGGGTGCCCTCACCCAGGCAGTTTTCCTTACCGCCGCACTGAGTGGCGTCGATGGGCTCGTCGACCGACACAATGATGTCGGCCACCGTGATGTCGGATGCCTTGCGCGCCAAGGTATAGCCACCGCCCGGGCCCCGGGTGGACTCCACCAACTCATGGCGACGCAGCTTCCCAAACAACTGCTCTAGATAAGACAAGGAAATTTGCTGGCGTTGGCTGATTGCCGCCAACGTGACCGGTCCGCCCCCTTGGCGCAGCCCCAGATCGATCATGGCGGTGACCGCAAAACGGCCTTTGGTGGTGAGACGCATGGAACACTCCTTGGATTCCGACTTGGAACCGTTTGGTTGACTAACTCGGTCAACTATACCACTAGCCCGAGTATTTTGATCGGGTACCTAGACTGACCAGTCACCAAAGGGTCATTGCCCCGCCGGGAGGATGGCCACCAGGTTGTCGGAGCCCGGCGCGCCGAAGGTCTGCTCCTTCAAGATCTTTAGCTGGTCGCGCACCCGCGCCGCCTTCTCGAATTCCAGGTTGCGGGCATGTTCCATCATTAACTTTTCCAGGCGCTTGATCTCACGGGAGACATCTTTCTCGCTCATTTCTTCCACCTGGGCACGCTGCTGGGCGTCGCGCTCCAGCCGCTCGGCTTCCTTGCCGGCCTTCTCGCTGTAGACGCCGTCGATCAGGTCGCGCACCTTTTTGACAATGGCACGCGGCGTGATGCCGCGCTCTAGGTTGTGGGCGATTTGCTTCTTGCGGCGCCGCTCGGTTTCGCCGATGGCGCGCTCCATCGAATCGGTGATCTTGTCGGCATACAGAATCGCCCGGCCTTCTAAGTTCCGAGCGGCACGGCCTATGGTCTGGATCAGCGAGCGCTCAGATCGCAGAAAGCCCTCTTTGTCGGCATCCAGAATCGCCACCAGCGACACCTCGGGAATGTCCAGGCCCTCGCGCAGCAGGTTGATCCCCACCAGCACATCGAAGGCTCCCAGGCGCAAGTCGCGCAGTATCTCCACGCGCTCCACCGTGTCCACGTCGCTGTGCAAGTACCGCACCTTCACACCGTTGTCGGTCAGGTAGTCGGTCAGCTGCTCGGCCATGCGCTTGGTCAGCGTAGTGATAAGCACCCGCTCGTTTTTCTCGACGCGGATGCGGATTTCCTGCAGCACATCGTCCACCTGGGTGGTGGCCGGTCGCACCTCGATCTCCGGATCCACCAAACCGGTGGGGCGCACCAACTGCTCCACCACCTGGCCCGCGTGGTCTTTTTCCCAATGGGCTGGCGTGGCGGAAACGAACACCACCTGGCGCATCTTGGTCTCAAACTCTTCAAACTTCAGTGGCCGGTTGTCCAGCGCGCTGGGCAGCCGAAAGCCGTACTCGACCAAGGTGGTCTTGCGCGAGCGGTCGCCGTTGTACATACCGCCAAACTGCCCTATGAGCACGTGGCTTTCGTCCAGAAACATCAGCGCGTCTTTGGGCAGGTAGTCTGTCAGGGTGGCAGGAGGATCGCCAGGGGCGCCGCCACTCAAGTGGCGCGAGTAGTTCTCAATGCCTTTGCAGTGGCCCACCTCGGAGAGCATTTCCAAGTCAAAGCGGGTGCGTTGCTCCAGACGCTGCGCTTCGACCAGCTTGCCCAGGCCAAGCAGCTCCTTGAGGCGATCGGCCAGCTCTTGTTTGATGGTCTCCACCGCCATCAGCACTTGCTCGCGCGGGGTCACGTAATGGCTGCTGGGGTAGACCGTGAAACGCGGAATCTTTTGGCGAATGCGACCGGTCAGTGGGTCAAACAACTGGAGTGACTCGATCTCCTCGTCAAACAGCTCGACCCGAATCGCCATCTCGCTGTGCTCGGCCGGAAAAATGTCTATGGTGTCACCGCGCACGCGGAAGGTGCCGCGTGAGAAATCCATGTCGTTGCGCTGGTACTGCATGCGCACCAATTGCGAGATCATGTCGCGCTGGCCCAGTGTGTCACCCACCCGCAGCGTCATGATCATCTTGTGGTAGGCCTCGGGCTGGCCAATACCGTAAATGGCCGACACCGTGGCCACGATGACCACGTCGCGCCGCTCCAAAACACTTTTGGTGCACGACAGGCGCATTTGCTCGATGTGCTCGTTGATGGCCGAGTCCTTTTCGATAAACAGGTCGCGCTGGGGCACGTAAGCCTCGGGCTGGTAGTAGTCGTAGTAGCTTACGAAGTACTCCACCGCGTTCTTTGGAAAGAACTCGCGAAACTCGCTGTACAACTGCGCCGCCAGCGTCTTGTTGGGGGCAAACACAATCGCCGGGCGCCCCAGGCGGGCAATCACATTGGCCATGGTGAACGTCTTGCCCGAGCCAGTCACGCCCAGCAAGGTCTGGAACACCTCGCCGTCGTTGACGCCTTCCACCAGCTGGCGAATCGCCTCAGGCTGGTCCCCTGCGGGCGGGTAGGGCTGGTACAGCTCAAACGGAGAGTCAGGAAAGCGTACAAATTCGCCAGTGCGGGGGGCGACAGCGTCGTCTGCTTCGGCAAGTGCCAAGGGTGGGGGGGTGGTCATACGGCAGTGGCATCCGGTGGCAAAACAGCAACTGTAGTCCAGCCTGCGCGCCCATGCCTGTTTGGCTTGCTGCGAGACCATCGGGACTGATTTAGGCCGCAGTTGGGCCGCTAAAATGCCCCCTCGCCCAACACGCATTTGACTGTTGTTCTGCACTTTTTCCCAGGAAGCGTCCATGTCTCTTTTCTCCGCTGTCGAACTCGCCCCGCGTGACCCGATCTTGGGTATCAACGAGCAGTTCGCCGCCGACACCAACCCCAACAAAGTGAACCTCGGCGTGGGCGTGTACTTCGACGACAACGGCAAGCTGCCCCTGCTCCAGTGTGTGCAGGCCGCCGAGCGGGCCATGATGGCCACACCCACCGCACGCGGCTACCTGCCCATCGACGGCATCGCCGCCTACGACGCTGCCGTCAAGGGCCTGGTGTTCGGTGCCCAGTCGGAGCCGGTCCTATCCGGCCGCGTGGCCACGGTGCAGGCCATTGGCGGGACCGGCGGATTGAAGATTGGCGCGGACTTTTTGAAGAAAGTCAGTCCCAACGCCAAGGTATTGATCTCTGACCCCAGCTGGGAAAACCACCGCGCGCTGTTTACCAACGCAGGTTTCGAGGTGGGCAGTTACGCCTACTACCACGCAGACAGCCGAGGCATCGATTTCGCGGGCATGCTCGCCGGCTTGCAAGCCGCCGACGCCGGCACCATCGTGGTGCTGCACGCCTGCTGCCACAACCCCACCGGCTACGACATCACGCCGGCCCAGTGGGACCAAGTGATTGCCGTGGTTCAGGCCCGGTCGCTCACTCCATTTCTGGACATGGCCTACCAAGGCTTCGGCCACGGTATCGCCGAAGACGGCGCGGTGATTGGCAAGTTTGTCGCTGCAGGCCTTCGCTTTTTTGTGTCCACCTCGTTTTCCAAGAGCTTTAGCCTGTACGGTGAGCGCGTGGGAGCGTTGTCGGTGCTGTGCCAAGACAAGGAAGAAGCCAGTCGGGTGCTGTCGCAACTCAAGATCGCCATCCGCACCAACTATTCCAACCCGCCCATCCATGGTGGTGCGGTGGTGGCAGCGGTGCTCAACGACCCGGCGCTGCGTGCCCAATGGGAGCAAGAGCTGGGCGAGATGCGCCAACGCATCAAGGCCATGCGCCATGCGCTGGTCGACGGCCTGCGTGCCGCAGGCGTCAAGCAAGACATGGGCTTTATCACTGCCCAAATTGGCATGTTCAGTTACTCGGGACTGACCAAGGACCAGATGGTGCGGCTTCGCACTGAGTTCGGTGTGTACGGCACCGACACAGGGCGCATGTGCGTTGCCGCGCTCAACAGCAAGAACATTGCCTACGTGTGCCAATCCATTGCCAAAGTGGTTTGAGCCAAATTGGTCTCAATTTGGTTGCCGCGCAAGTGGGGAACCACTCTATTTTGAATGTGGGAATGCTGTTATATTGCACTGCAACAATCTTTGAAAAGAGCCCCCCATGCTGTACCAAATCTACGAAACCCAGCGCGCTCTGCTAGAGCCGTTTTCCGACTTGGCACAGTCGGCAGCCAAGGTGTATGCCAACCCGCTGTCTTTGTGGGGCCAGAGTCCGCTTTCGCAACGTATTTCGGCCAGCTACGACCTGATGCACCGCCTGGGCAAGGACTACGTCAAGCCCGAGTTTGGTTTGCGCACCATCGAGGTCGACGGCGCGGAAGTCGCTGTGCATGAGCGCATTGAAATCAACAAACCATTTTGTGAATTGCGCCGCTTCAAGCGCTTTAGCGACAACCCCGAGACCTTGAACCGCATCAAGGACCAGCCAGCGGTGCTGATCGTGGCGCCCCTGTCGGGACACTACGCCACCCTATTGCGGGACACGGTCAAGCAGATGCTCCAAGACCACAAGGTCTACATCACCGACTGGAAGAACGCACGCTTGGTGCCGCTGTCGGAGGGCGAGTTCCATTTGGACGATTACGTCAATTACGTGCAGGAGTTCATCCGCCATGTGCAAAGCCGTTACGGCAACTGCCATGTGGTGAGCGTTTGTCAGCCCACCGTGCCGGTGCTGGCAGCGGTATCGCTGATGGCCAGCCGCGGCGAGACAACTCCCTTGACCATGACGATGATGGGCGGCCCCATTGACGCGCGCAAATCACCCACAGCAGTCAACAACTTGGCCATGACCAAGAGTTACAGCTGGTTCGAAAACAACGTGATCTACCGTGTGCCCACCAACTTCCCGGGCGCGGGTCGGCGGGTGTACCCTGGTTTCTTGCAGCATGCCGGCTTTGTGGCCATGAACCCTGACCACCACGCCAAAAGCCACTACGACTACTTCGAAGACCTGATGAAGGGCGATGACACCAGCGCCGAGGCCCACCGCAAGTTTTATGACGAGTACAACGCGGTGCTGGACATGGACGCCGACTACTACTTGGAAACCATTCGTGTGGTGTTCCAAGACTTTGCTTTGGTCAATGGCACCTGGGATGTGCGCAACCCCAAAGGCACGCTCGAGCGGGTCAAGCCCGCTGACATCCGCACCACCGCGCTCCTGTCCATCGAGGGCGAGTTGGACGACATTTCCGGCTCAGGCCAAACCCGAGCAGTGCACGACATCTGCACCGGTGTGCCCAAGTCATTGCAAACACACTACGAAGCCAAGGGCGCTGGCCACTACGGCATCTTCTCGGGCCGACGTTGGCGCGAGATGGTGTACCCGCAAGTGCGCTCCTTTATCCAAGGCCACCACCCTGCTACTGCCGATGCTGCAGTGCAGCCCACCAAGGCCAAAGCAGCAACCGTGGTGACCACGACAACCCGAAAGCGCGCCGCGCCGGCCAAGCGCAGCCCAGCCCCCACCGCCGCAGCGCCTTCGGCCCCCGCCCGCTCGCGCAGCCGAACCGTGAAGTGAACCCCGCTGCGCAGGCTGCGCCCTCGCTGGCGCAACGACTGCTAGATGCCCTGCCCCAGACCCAGTGCACTCGCTGCGGATACCCTGACTGCGCGGGCTATGCGCAGGCTGTAGCTGCCGGTGAGGCGCCCATCAACCAGTGTCCACCAGGAGGGACCCAGGGCATCGCCCGGCTGGCGGCCATCACCGGTGACGCTGTATTGCCGCTGAACCCGGAGTTTGGAACTGAGGCACCACGCTGGGTGGCCGTGATCGATGAAGCCTGGTGTATCGGTTGCACCCTGTGCATCAAGGCCTGTCCGACGGATGCCATTGTGGGCAGCAACAAGCGTATGCACACGGTGCTGGAGCCCTACTGCACCGGTTGCGGCCTGTGCTTGCCGGTGTGCCCAGTCGATTGCATCGGCACCGAGACGGTTTCGAACGAACGCACCGGTTGGGATGCGTGGAGCCCTGCTCTGGCCGGTCAGGCTCGCGCACGCTACCAAATGCACACCGAACGCGTCCAGCGTGAAACCGAGTCACACGCTCAGGCCCAACAAGCCAAGGCAGAGCGCAAGCTGAGCAACTTAGTAGAGCACTCACAGCTCACTGACCCAGCGGTGCTGGACAAAAAACGGGCGGTGATTGAGGCGGCATTGGCAAAAGCGCGACAGCGCCAGCAGGCGCCATTCACCGCGCCAAAGCCAGCACCCTGATGCTCCCCAGGCAGCGCCTAAGCTACGAGGGCGGTGCAACCAATACGTTGTAACGAGCTCGGTGGGATGGGGCCGCTGTAGCTAGACCGCTTTGGCGGAGCGCGCCAAAAGCCCCGCGATCAGAGGGCTTGCATCAAGCTCTTATAAACGCCGCATCCCAGGTAGACATCGTCGACCTTGACCACGTAAGACATCTTGGTTTGCACCCGCCCAGTTAGCGGGTTGGCGATTTCATACTCCACCCAACCGGGACTGGCTTCGGCCTGGTGGACGATGGATGCAATGAGCGCATTGCCGTCGATACCCGCAACATCCTGCACGCGGGTGCCCACCTTAGCTTGGTTCCCTGCAAAGGCCAAATACTGCCCCTGGCGGTCGAGCACAAACACATACATGTCGCGGTCAAACAAGCCGGAATGCTGGGCGGTCACTTCACGGATGAAGGCATCACGGGAACCGGTGGCGCGGCGCAGTTCCATCGCGCTATCGACCAGCGCGCGGGCCTCGTCGGCTGAACCCTGCTGCAGCTTGAATACCGCCACCGCATCGGCCAACACGCTCGCCCGGTCTTGCAAGGCGGTGGCCTGGCTGACCGCCTGCTCCACCATGGACGCGTTTTGCTGCGTGATCTGGTCGAGTTGGCGGATGGCCGTGGTGATTTCAGAAAGGCTGGCACTCTGCTCTGCGGTGGAGGCTGAAATGTGTGACATGTTTTCCGCCACACCGCGCACGCCCTTGGCGATCTCGGTGATGTTCTTGGCGGATTCGCGGATCTGCTGCACACCGGCCGCAACCTGGGTGGATGACGTGGTGATCAGCTGCCGAATTTCTTTGGCCGAGGCAGCCGAGCGTTGCGCCAGCGAGCGCACCTCGGTGGCGACCACCGCAAAACCGCGGCCCGACTCGCCAGCGCGGGCGGCTTCGACCGCCGCATTGAGCGCAAGGATGTTGGTCTGGAAGGCCAACCCATCAATGACGCCAACGATCTCGTCCATGCGCCGGGTGCTGGCCTCAATGGCTTCGATCGACTCGATGGCATTTTGCATACCCGCGGCACCCTGTTCGGCCACACTGCGCACCTCTTGCGCCACGCGGTCCGAAGCTTGGGCCGCATTGGCGTTGTCCTGCACCGTCGACGCCAGCTCTTGCACGCTGGCCGAGGTTTGCTCCAGATTGGCCGCTTGCTGCTCGGTGCGGTCGGACAGGTTGCGGTTGCCCATCACCAGCACCTCGCCCGAGCCTGCGACCAGCGCCGAGTTACTGCGCACGCTGGCCACCATCACTGAAATGTTGTTGACCATCACATCCATGGAATGGGAGATTTCAGACAGCTCGTCGGCACCTCGGATCCGCACCTTATGGCGCAGGTTGCCGCTCGCCGTCTCTTCCATAAAGCGCAGCACCTGGCGCAAATCGGCAAGAAAACTCAGGTTGAAGGAGAGCATCAGGTACACCAGCAGCGCAATCGCCAGCACGCTGACGCCCAGCATCACATACAGGCTAACGTTGAGTGACTGTTCGCGCTCGAGCAACAGGCGCACCATGGTCTGGTTGACCAAGTCGTGGTACTGCGCCACGGCCGAGATGGCTTGGGTACCGGCAGCGAAATACGTGTCGGCGTTGCCTGTGGCCGCACCCACTTGAAAGCGCTGCTGGGTCAGGGTGACGAAGGCGTCCACCGCAGCCAAGGCATCGGCGCCACTGGCTTCTTTGAATCCCACGCGTCCGAGCACATTCTGCGCATACAAAACGTCGCGACTCCAGGCCTGCAACTCGCCCGCCAGCAACTGGGTGCGGGCGATAGCCACTTCGTTGAGTTCTGCGCCGCTGAGGTACCCCGAACCTGCGCCACGCAGGCGGCCCGCCTTTTCTTGCAAAGCAATGAGGCGCGACACCGACATGTCCATCAACAAATAGGTCTGCGGGTCGGGGTCGTACAGCAGACCCGATTGGTCGGCAACACCATACACAAACCGGGACAAATCTTCCACCAGAGCCGTGTGAAAACCAAAGGCGTGGGGCCCAGGCTTGCCCTCGGATTCCTGGGGCAACGCACCCAAGCGCGCTCGCAGCGCTTGCCACTCCGCACCGTTGACGTGTGCCTGTGGATCGCCTACCAACTGGTCTAAGGTTTGCACCGCCTTCGCCAGCGTGCTGCGGGTCTCGCTGAGTGCGGCTTGCACACTGGTGTCGCCAGAGAGCAAGCGGTTGGTCTGGCCCCGGTGCGTTTGCACGCTGCGAATGACATCGGCCGCGTGCTCCACCACCTCCACGCCGGCCACCTCAGAACGGGTGATGCGAATGTCGTCCAGTGTGCGGGTGACCGTTTGCCATGCGATCCACAGCATGGGCACCAAAGCGACGAGAAAAACGATGCTGAGTTTGGATCCGAAGCGCATCTTGCGCATGATCCACATGCCGGGGGCGAGCACCTGAAGACTCATAACGGGCGTTCTCGGGGAAAGTATTTGGTGCGGGGACTGTATCGTTTTTTTGTCCAATATCCGCCAAAACCCTCTGCCCCACCGCGGTAAGCCGCTTGGGGCTTGCCAATAGCGTGACTAACTTCCCGATAGGGCCGCCACCACCTCGGGTGGCGCCTGCACCAACTCGATCAACACGCCTTCGCCGGACACTGGAAACTCCGCGCTCGAGCGCGGGTGTAAAAAGCAAATGTCATAGCCCGCCGCGCCCTTGCGGATGCCGCCTGGCGCAAACCGCACGCCCTGGGCGCTGAGCCATTGCACCGCCGCCGGCAGGTCATCAATCCACAGACCCACGTGATTCAGGGGCGTGGTGTGCACCGCTGGCTTCTTCTCCGGGTCGATGGGCTGCATCAAGTCCACTTCCACGGTGTGGGGGCCCACGCCGAGGCTGCAGATGTCTTCGTCCACGTTCTCGCGCTCGCTCTTGAAAGTGCCGGTGATGGGCAAGCCGAGCAAGTCCACCCACAGGGTTTTGAGGCGGCTCTTGTCGGTTCCGCCGATGGCGATTTGCTGGAGTCCCAGCACTTGGAAAGGTCGTTGCATTGCTAGGTTCTCCCAAGTGGGCTTACGCGAATTCCACAATCGGCTGGTCCACGGTGAGCGACTCGCCCTTGGCCGCTAGCACTTTGCCCACCACACCGTCGGCCGGGGCGAACAGCACGTTCTCCATTTTCATGGCCTCGATGACGGCGATGCGCTCACCGGCCTGCACCTTTTGCCCCGGCACCACGGCCACGTCGACCAACAAACCGGGCATAGGCGAGAGGACAAAGCGGCTCATGTCGGGTGCCGCCTTGAACGGCATCAGGGCATGCAGCTCGGCCATGCGGGGGGACACCACCAAGGCGTCGATCCGCGTGCCGTTGTGCTGCACCCGCAGCGCCAACGGGTTCTTGGGCGTACCGCGCTCCACCTGCGCGGTAAAGGGCTGGCCGTTGACCGTGCCCACAATGGCAATGTCGTTCAAGCGCGACTGGCTGCGTATCTCGTACACCCGCTGGGCCACACGCACCCGCGCCGAGCCGCTGTCGCCCATGAATTCGTCTACATGCACCGGGGTGTAGATGCTCTTGCCATTCGCCGACAAGGTGACCACCACATAGTCTTTTCCCACGTTGACCGCGTAGCCCGGCAACTGGCCGCTGATGCTGGCAGCACGCTCACGCGATTTGCGGCGCACGAAGGCTGCCAGCGCCAACAAGAACGCCGCGTCCTCATGCGGCACGTCTTCGGCTGCGAAGCCTTTGGCGTAATGCTCTGCAATGAAGCCCGTATTGAAATCTCCCGCCACAAACTTGGGGTGCGCCAGCAGCGCGGACTGGAACGGAATGTTGCTGGAGACACCGCGGATCACAAAACCGTTGAGCGCCTCGCGCATTTTGGCAATCGCATCCAGACGGTCTGTGCCGTGCACGATGAGCTTGGCGATCATCGAGTCGTAGTACATCGGAATCTCGCCGCCATCTTGTACGCCGGTGTCCACCCGTACGCCATAGAGATGCGCGGTGTCTCCCTGCCACATGGTTTGCGCAGGCGGTGCGAAGCGCACCAAGCGCCCGGTGGAGGGCAGAAAGTTGCGAAACGGGTCTTCGGCGTTGATGCGGCACTCCATCGCCCAACCCTTGCGCTGCACATCGGCTTGGGTAAGCGGCAGCTTCTCGTCAGCCGCCACACGAATCATCAACTCCACCAAGTCCAAGCCGGTGATGGCTTCGGTGACCGGGTGCTCCACTTGCAAGCGGGTGTTCATCTCCAAAAAGTAAAAGCTCTGGTCCTTGCCCACCACGAACTCGACGGTGCCCGCGCTTTGGTACCTGACCGCCTTGGCCAGCGCCACCGCCTGCTCGCCCATGGATTTGCGGGTGGCGTCGCTGATAAAGGGCGACGGCGCCTCCTCAATCACTTTTTGGTGGCGGCGCTGAATGGAACATTCGCGCTCGTTCAAATACAGCACGTTGCCATGCGAGTCGCCAATCAGTTGAATCTCGATATGGCGCGGCTCCTCCACAAATTTTTCGATGAACACACGGTCGTCGCCAAAGCTGTTGCGCGCCTCGTTGCGGCAACTGGTAAATCCCTCCAGCGCCTCTTTGTCGTTGTAGGCCACGCGCAAGCCCTTGCCGCCACCGCCAGCACTGGCCTTGATCATCACCGGGTAGCCGATGCCTTTTGCAATCTCCACCGCCTTGTCTGCTGACTCGATCGCGTCGTTGACCCCCGGAATGCAATTCACCCCGGCAGCGCCCGCCAGCTTTTTGGATTCGATCTTGTCGCCCATGGCGGCAATGGAATAGTGCTTTGGACCAATGAAAACAATGCCCTCTTCTTCCACGCGCTTGGCGAAGTCAGCGTTTTCACTCAGGAAACCATAGCCAGGGTGCACGGCTTGCGCGCCAGTCTGCTTGCAGGCAGCGATGATTTTTTCGGCCTGCAAATAGCTCTCCCGGCTGGGCGCGGGACCGATGTGCACCGCCTCGTCGGCCAGCGCGACGTGGCGTGCTTCTTTGTCGGCGTCCGAGTAGACGGCAACGGTTTGGATGCCCATCTTTTTGGCAGTTGCAATCACGCGGCAGGCGATTTCGCCGCGGTTGGCGATCAAGATTTTGGTGAACATCGATTTCTCCTAACGTGATGGGGGGAGCAAGCGTGTGGCTCGCTCACAAGTGTTTCTGAGCCCGCAGCGGGCCCTGGGTGCCTGCCTCCGCGAATGTCCTCCGGCCGCTGTGCGGCCTCCCCCTTTATTTCGCTGCGGCAGGCACCCAGGGCCCGCTGCTGCGAAGGGAGTTTTGCTGCGACTCGTAAACGGTACGCATGCACACATCCCAGGCGCGGGATGCCCGGGTGTTTTGCGTGGGTAAAGGAGGAGGCCGAAGGCCGGGGGACACGGAGCAAAACACCCGGGCGTCCCGCGCCGTGCGTGAGAAAAGCACGACCGCGCCGTGGGAGATAAAAACAAGAAACCACCGCAGGAAAAAACACGCAGCAGTTCACAGCGGAATGTTCCCGTGCTTGCGCCAAGGGTTCTCAATCTTCTTGTCCTTGAGCATCACCAACGAGCGGCAAATCCGCTTGCGCGTCTCGCTGGGCAAAATCACATCGTCAATGAACCCACGCGCACCGGCCACAAACGGATTGGCAAAACGTGCCTTGTACTCCGCCTCCTTGGCCGCCAGCTTCTGAGGGTCGCCCTTGTCCTCGCGAAAGATGATCTCCACCGCCCCCTTGGCGCCCATCACCGCAATCTCCGCATTGGGCCAGGCAAAGTTCACGTCGCCGCGCAGGTGTTTGGATGCCATCACGTCATAGGCACCGCCGTAGGCCTTGCGGGTGATCACCGTAATCTTTGGCACGGTGCACTCGGCATAGGCGTACAGCAACTTAGCCCCGTGCTTGATGATGCCGCCATACTCTTGAGAAGTTCCGGGCATGAAACCGGGCACGTCCACAAAGGTAATCACCGGGATGTTGAACGCATCGCAAAACCGCACAAAGCGCGCCGCCTTGATGCTGCTCTTGATGTCCAGGCAACCGGCCAGCACCAGCGGCTGGTTGGCCACGATGCCCACGGTCTGCCCGTCCATGCGGGCGAAGCCGATCAGGATGTTCTTGGCGTACTCGGGTTGAATCTCGAAAAAGTCGCCATCGTCCACCGTCTTGACGATCAGCTCCTTCATGTCGTACGCCTTGTTCGGGTTGTCCGGCACCAGCGTATCCAGGCTTTTGTCAATGCGGTCGGCAGCATCACCGCTTTTGCGCACCGGCGCCTTCTCGCGGTTGGACAGCGGCAGGTAGTTGTAGAGGCGGCGCAGCATCAGGAGGGCCTCCACGTCGTTGTCAAACGCCAGATCGGCCACACCGCTCTTGGTGGTGTGGGTGATGGCGCCGCCCAGCTCTTCGGCGGTGACCTCTTCGTGCGTCACGGTCTTGACGACCTCGGGACCGGTCACAAACATGTACGAACTGTCTTTGACCATGAAGATGAAGTCAGTCATGGCTGGGCTGTACACCGCGCCGCCGGCGCTGGGGCCCATCACCATGCTGATCTGCGGAATCACGCCGCTGGCCATCGCGTTGCGCTGGAACACATCGGCGTAGCCACCGAGTGATGCCACGCCCTCTTGGATTCGGGCGCCGCCCGAGTCGTTGAGGCCAATCACCGGGGCACCGACCTTCATGGCCTGGTCCATCACCTTGCAAATCTTCTCGGCGTGCGCCTCGCTCAAGGCGCCGCCAAATACGGTGAAGTCTTGGCTGAAGACGAACACAAGGCGGCCATTGATCATTCCGTAACCGGTGACCACGCCGTCGCCCGGAATCTTCTGCTCGGCCATGCCGAAGTCGACGCAGCGGTGCTCGACAAACATGTCCCACTCTTCGAACGTACCCTCGTCGAGCAGCACCTCGAGGCGCTCGCGTGCGGTGAGTTTGCCTTTCTTGTGCTGGGCGGCGATGCGCTTGTCTCCCCCACCCTGGCGCGCGAGTTCGCGCTTGGCTTCGAGCTGTTGAAGAATGTCTTGCATGCGGTGTCCTTCCTTCTGAAACTAAGGCTCCGTGCGGCCTGCATCGGCGCGCGCGGTGGAATCTGGGTGGGAGTTGGCGGGGCCAGTACCAGCGGGCGCCACACCGATCGAAGCGGCAGCCAACAATTGACGCGCTGCCGTGCTGGCGGCCAACTGGCCGGACTGCACCGCCGTGGTCAGCTGCGGCAAGAGTGCCTGCACTGCGGGGTTGGCATGGAACGCGTGCTTGAGGCCTGCGTCGATGCGCTCCCACATCCAGGCCTGGGCTTGGCCCTGGCGGCGTGCTGCCATCTGGCCGTTGTCGGTTTGCAGCGTCTTAAAGCGTGTGACCACATCCCAAAACCCTTCCAAACCTTGCGCGTGCAAAGCACTGACTTGCAGCACCTGGGGCTGCCAATGCGCCTCGGTGTGTAGCGCGTGCGGGTCACCGACAAAGCCCATCAAACGCAGGCTGGACGTGATCTGCGCCTGGGCGCGCAGCGCGGCGTCGGCGTCGATGTCGGCTTTGTTGATGAGTACCAAATCGGCCAGCTCCATCACGCCCTTTTTGATGGCCTGCAAATCGTCGCCTGCATTGGGCAACTGCATGAGCACAAACATGTCGGTCATGTGCGCCACCGCAATCTCGCTTTGGCCTACGCCCACGGTTTCGACAATCACCATGTCGTAACCCGCTGCCTCGCACACCAGCATGGCCTCGCGCGTCTTCTCGGCCACGCCACCCAGGTTGCCACTGGACGGGCTCGGGCGGATGTAGGCCTGCGGGTGCACCGAGAGCTTTTCCATGCGCGTCTTGTCGCCCAGAATCGAACCGCCCGACACCGTGCTGCTGGGGTCCACCGCCAACACCGCGACGCGGTGGCCTTTGTCAATCAGGTACAGACCCAGCGCCTCAATCAACGTGCTCTTGCCCACACCCGGCACGCCGCTGAGCCCCAGGCGAAACGATTTCCCCGTGTGCGGCAACAAGTCCGTGAGCAAACCATCGGCTTGCGCACGGTGGTCCGCACGGGTGGACTCCAGCAAGGTGATGGCTTTGGCGATGGCGCGGCGCTGCTCGCTTGCCAACTCCTTACCAAGCACCTGCTCCAACAACCCCGTTCGTCCTGAGCCTGTCGAAGGACCTACCGCAGAAAGATGCTCCACGCCCGGCGCCTGCTCCAACAACCCCGTTCGTCCTGAGCCTGTCGAAGGACCTGCAATGCGGGGCTCTGTCTTTGGTGCAGATTTGGACTGGGCCAACTCCCGCATCCGATCCCAATCGCCGGCGATCAATGCCTCCTTCTTCAGTCTCGACCATCCCTTCACTTGGCGCTCGAACGCCAGCGCAGCGTCTCGGGTCTCGAACTCGCCCCGCCATACCAGTTCCACCGGCTTTCGGGTCGCGGTGTATCCAATCTCACCCACCGCGTGCTGGCGCAAGCGCGCTTCCAAATCATCGGTCTGCCCGATGTAGTAGGACGCATCGGAGCAGCGAAGCATATAAACAACGAACGGCTTCATCTAGTCGCCTCGTTGCTTCCATGAAGTGCGCTTGTCATGCAGCCCAGCCCCGTTCACTGAATCTTCTCAGGCGCGAGACGCTGCTGTGCGCTGTTGCTATTCGCCGTACCCCATACCAGGTTGACGGGCGTAGCGCATGGCGCAGCTTCGACAAGCTCAGCGCGAACGGGTGTGGAGAGGAGCGCTGCGGCGGGCATGGGTGGTGGGCTTCGACAAGCTCAGCTCGAACGGGTTTGGCGAGGGACGCTGCGGCGGGCATGGGCGGCGGGCATAGATGGTGGGGCGCTTGCGAAACCAATCAGCGGAGCGCCTTCTCTATCTGACTGAGCACATCCCGCGCACTCACCGGTATCGGCGTCCCGGGCCCGTAAATGCCTTTGACGCCGGCGGCGTACAAAAAGTCGTAGTCCTGGCGCGGCACCACGCCGCCTACGAAAACGATGATGTCGTCGGCGCCCTGCTTTTTCAGCTCGGCAATGATGGCGGGCACCAGCGTCTTGTGGCCCGCGGCCAAGGTCGATACGCCCACAGCGTGGACGTCGTTCTCGATGGCCTGGCGGGCACATTCTTCGGGGGTTTGGAACAGCGGACCCATGTCCACATCAAAGCCCAGGTCGGCAAAGGCGGTGGCCACCACCTTGGCGCCGCGGTCGTGGCCATCTTGGCCGAGTTTGCTGATCATCACGCGCGGGCGGCGACCTTGCTTTTCGGCGAAGGTGGCGATGTCGGCTTTGAGTGCGTTCCAGTACTCCATGGTGTCCCCTTGCGTGGCGCTGTCGTAGGCCGCGGCATACACACCGCTGACTTTGTGGGTGTCGGCGCGGTGGCGGCCAAAGGCTTTCTCCAGTGCGTCGCTGACCTCGCCCACGGTGGCGCGCAGGCGCATGGCCTGGATGGACAAGTCGAGCAAATTGCCCTCGCCCGATTCGGCGGCTGCACTCAGTGCCGCCAGTGCCGCCTGCACCTGGGCCGCATGACGACCAGCGCGCACCGCTTTGAGGCGGGCGATCTGGCCCTTGCGCACCGCCACGTTGTCGATGTCACGCGCCTCAATGGAGTCTTCAGTTTTGCGCTTGTACTTGTTCACGCCCACGATCACGTCTTTGCCGCTGTCGATGCGCGCCTGCTTCTCGGCGGCGGCAGCTTCGATCTTGAGTTTGGCCCAGCCGCTGTCCACCGCCTTGACCATGCCGCCCATGGCTTCCACCTCTTCGATGATCTTCCACGCCGCATCGGCCATGTCTTGGGTGAGCTTTTCCATCATGTAGCTGCCGGCCCAGGGGTCGATCACGCTGGTGATGTGGGTCTCTTCCTGGAGAATGAGCTGGGTGTTGCGGGCAATGCGCGCGCTGAACTCGGTGGGCAACGCAATGGCTTCATCAAAGCTGTTGGTGTGCAGACTTTGGGTGCCACCAAAGACGGCCGCCATGGCCTCGATGGTGGTGCGCACCACGTTGTTGTAGGGGTCTTGCTCGGTGAGCGACCATCCGCTGGTTTGGCAGTGGGTGCGCAGCATCAGGCTCTTGGGCGATTGGGCACCGAAGCCCTTCATGATGCGGCACCACAGCAAGCGCGCCGCGCGCATCTTGGCCACCTCCAGGTAGAAATTCATGCCAATGGCCCAAAAGAAAGATAAGCGCCCAGCGAACTCGTCCACATCCAGCCCGGTGGCAATGGCGGTCTTCACATACTCCTTGCCATCGGCCAGGGTGAACGCGAGTTCCAGCGCTTGGTTGGCGCCGGCCTCTTGCATGTGGTAACCCGAAATGCTGATCGAGTTGAACTTGGGCATATGTTTGGCGGTGTAACCAATGATGTCGCCGATGATGCGCATGCTCGGCGCTGGCGGGTAGATGTAGGTGTTGCGCACCATGAACTCTTTCAGAATGTCGTTCTGAATCGTTCCCGACAACTGGTCCTGCGACACGCCCTGCTCTTCTGCGGCCACCACATAACCAGCCAGCACCGGCAGCACGGCGCCGTTCATGGTCATGGACACCGACACCTTGCCCAGTGGAATCTGGTCGAACAAGATCTTCATGTCTTCCACGCTGTCGATGGCCACACCGGCTTTGCCTACGTCGCCAGTGACACGCGGGTGGTCGCTGTCGTAGCCGCGGTGGGTGGCCAAATCGAAGGCCACCGACACACCCTGTGCGCCACCGGTCAGCGCCTGGCGGTAAAACGCGTTGGACTCTTCGGCAGTAGAGAAGCCGGCGTACTGGCGAATCGTCCAGGGCCGTACCGCGTACATCGTGGCCTGCGGGCCGCGCAAGTAGGGCTCAAAGCCCGGCAAGGTGTCGGCGTGCGGCAGTGCTGCGGTGTCTGCTGCGGTGTACAGCGGCTTGACGGTGATGCCGTCCGGGGTGGTCCAGTTCAACGCATCGACCTTGCCACCGGGGGCCGATTTGGCGGCCGCCTGTTGCCAATCGGTCAGGGTGGCGGGCTTGAATTCGGGGGTCTGATCGGTCATGGATGGGTGCTTCCGAGTTAGGCGCGACGAGTGTACATTATTCATAATTATTCATTCAGAATCTGGGTTGAAGCTTACAATTTGCAGCACCTATGTCCGCCTTGCTATCCGAAATCCGCCCCAGCCTCTCGCCCCGCGCGCTCTATGTGGAAGTCGCCGAACTGCTGCGTCAGCGCATTTTTCAGCGCACCCTGGAGCCGGGCAGTTGGATCGATGAACTCAAGATTGCCGAAGAGTACGGCATCAGCCGCACCCCTTTGCGCGAAGCACTGAAAGTGCTGGCCGCCGAGGGCCTGGTGACCATGAAAGTGCGCCGGGGCGCCTACGTCACCGAGGTCTCCACCCAAGACCTGCGCGACGTGTACCACCTGCTCAGCCTGTTGGAAAGCGACGCCGCGGGCGTGGTCGCCACCACCGCCAGCGACGCCGAACTGGCCGAGCTGCAAGCGCTGCACACCCAACTGGAAGCCGCCGCCCAAGCGGACGCCGCCGGAGCCGCCAACACCGACCGGTTCTTCGCCATCAACGAACAGTTCCACATGCGCCTGCTGTCCATTGCCAGCAACCGCTGGCGCGACCAAATGGTGGCCGACCTGCGCAAGGTGATGAAACTCAACCGCCACCACTCGCTGCTCAAGACTGGGCGCATTGCAGAGTCATTGGCCGAGCACCGGGCCATCCTGGACGCGCTGTTGGCGAGGGATGCAGAGCGCACGCAGCGGTGCATGCGGGCGCATTTTGCAAATGGGTTGGAGGCGGCGGAGTAGGTCCACGCACGGTTTGCTTCGCAGAGCTACACCGCAAGTTCCGCCCCGCATTTCGCCACCCACCAAAGCATTCCACCCCCGCATCTCTGACACTCCTCCCACTACCATGTCGAGGAGCCTCCATGACCATCACCTGCTTCATCCGCTACGAAATCGACCCCTTCCAGAGAAACCAGTTCGCAGCCTATGCCAACAACTGGGCCCGCATCATTCCCCGTCTAGGCGGGCATTTGCTGGGCTACTTTGCACCGCATGAGGGAAGCAACTATGAGGCTTGGGGGCTGATCTCTTTCTCTAGCTTGGCGGCGTACGAGGCCTACCGCCAGCGTCTGCGTGTAGACGACGAGGCCCAAGCCAACTTTGCCTTTGCGCAGCGCGAGCGTTTCATCCTGAAGGAAGAGCGCACCTTCCCCCAGCCGGTGCACGACAGCTACCTGCGGGCCCCCACCGGCTACATTGAAGCCGCATGAAACCCCCACCATCGGCCCCACCATCAGCCACACCCTACGAGCCCAGGCTGGCCAGTGTCGCCGCCGTGATTGCCGATTCCACGCGTGCGCGCATGCTCAGCTACCTGCTGGCGGGCGACTACGCCAGCGCGGGCGAGTTGGCGCGGGCCGCGTCCGTCACGCCAGCCACAGCCAGCGGGCATTTGGGCAAGCTGATGGCGGCCGAGCTGCTGGTGTGCGAGCAGCGCGGGCGGCACCGCTACTACAAGTTGGCCGACGATGAAGTGGCCCACGCACTGGAGGCAGTGGCGCTGATCGCCGAGCGCCGCACCCACACCGCCGGTTGGGCCAACCCCACGCGCCAGCGGCTGCGCTTTGCCCGCTGCTGCTACGGGCACCTGGCAGGCCAACTGGGCGTGGAGCTGTTTTCGCAACTGCTGTCCAAAGAGTGGCTCGCGCCCGTCAGCGATGGCTACCTGCTCACCGCCCAGGGAATGGCGGGGCTGGACGCGCTGGGATGTGCGGTGAATGGCATGGACCAAGCCAAGCTGTCCGCAGCACACCGCGTAGCCTACCGCTGCCTGGACTGGTCCGAGCGCCGCGACCACATGGCGGGCAAGCTACCCAAAGCGCTGCTGGCGCACTGCCTGCAACAAGGCTGGCTGCGCCGCCATAACGGCGAACGCGCGTTGGACGTAACTCCGCTGGGACGCCAGTACTTGGCGGCCCTGCTGCCCTCGGTCAACGCGCTGTGATGCGCAAAGGAAATTCGCCGGTTTGGGTTGCCACACGACACCACTGAAACCCAGCCTGCACCGGGAAACGACGCGCATCACCCTTGCCATCCCACACCATTCCCTGCCATCCCCTTCCATCAGGGTTTTTCCGGGGATTATTTGCACCGCTCCGACCTCGGCGTAAATTTGTGGGAACGACAACACAGGAGCGCGTGATGCCCAGAGCAAAGAAGACATGGGGTGACAAGATGCTGGCCAAGCCGCCGCACCATGTCATCTTGGACAAAGATTTTGCGGGTGTGCCCAAGGGGGCCAGGCTGTACATCTCGTCGCCGATGGAGGTCGCGGCAGAACTCAAGACCATCCCGGCGGGAACCACGCTGTCGGTGCAGGCGTTTCGGCGCCGGCTGGCCGAGAAAAACGGCTGTGACGCGGCGTGCCCGGTGTCCACCTCCATTTTTCTCAGAATCGTCGCGGAGCACAGCTGGGAGGAGTTCAACCGGACTGGCAGTGTGCAGCCCCTCGCCCCGTTCTGGCGGGTGGTGGAGCCGGGATCGCCGATGGCGAAAAAGCTCAGCTTTGACGCCGCCTGGATTGCACTACAGAGGGAGCTGGAAGCGCGCTAAGGTTTCCCGAAAGGCGATGGCAGTGGCGGGCGCCGCCGCCGATGGCCAGCTTATCACCCGCCTGTTCATCGGACCGCCAAAAAAGGATCCAACAGCGCCACAAAGCCGGCCAGATCCTCAAAGTACGGCAGCGCGCCGCCCGGCACGGTGTGGAAGTGCCAGTTGGCACGACCCTGCACCGTGCTGCGCCCGATGTAGTTGGTGAAGTCGCCGCGCGTGGCCATGGAGACCCACACGGGGCACTGAAGCGCCTCATACATCGCGTTGACGTCTTTGCTGAACAAGTGCGCCGACAAAAAGTACAGCGGGGCGTAGCGGGCACCCGGTTGGCGAGTGGTCAGCACGTCGTAGTGCCATAGTGCCTCATCAATTTTTTTGGCGCCCCAGCTGCGCTGCAAAAAGTAGCGGATCACCCCCGGCCGGGTCAGACCCCGGTACAGCGCATCGCTCCACCAGGGGTGCGACAAAAAGCGGTGCAGGCCCTCCAGCCCCAAGGTGCTTTGCGGTGGTCCGTAGCGGCGGGGTTGGCCATTGAAGCCGGTGGGGCTCACCAAGGCCAAGCGGCCTACGCGCTGCGGCTGTTCTAGCTGCGCACGCACCGCGAACTCGCAGCCCAAGGACAACGCCACCACATCAAAGGCTTGCGCGCCATGCCGCTGCGCCATGATCTGCAGACAGGCCAGCAGCGCGTCGGTCATCAGGCGCGGTGTGTAAGGCCGGTCCGACCGGTCTGACAGGCCAAAGCCAGGCAGGTCCAGCGCGTGCACAGCGCGCGTTTGGCGGTAGTGCGCAAACAGGGGCGCCATCTCAGCAGCGGTTCCGGCGGCGTTAACGCTGTGTACCAAGAGCAGCGGCGGGAAGTTCAAACCCACTGGCGTGCGTGCCTGCATGCCTTGCACCTGCGAGCCCGGCACATGCCGGCCCACGGGGTCAGGCCCAGCGTGGTACAGCGCCACGGGCCCCGCTGCAGTTGGCAACTGGGTCCACTCGGCGGGCAAGGGCAAAGGCAAAGCGGGCGCAGCATCTGCGCGCAGGGGGCCGGAAGGAGATGGGGGGTTCGCCATGCGAGCAGCCCCTCAGGCCAGAACGTCTGCAGAAGATGCCGAAGCCCAAGCGGCCACCGGCGCCGCATCGGACGCAGCCGCATGGGCCAGCAGCATCACCTCGCGGGCCGGGAGGTGTTTGAGCCGGTGGTCGCTCCAGACCTGGCGCCAACGGCGCGCGCCGGGTTGGCCATGGCGCAGGCCCAGCATGTGGCGGGCAATGGGGTACCAAGCCGTGCCGTGCTGGATGGCTTCGCGCTCCATGTACTCCACCATCTGCTCCTCCACCCATTCGCGGGTGAGCGCCGACGGCGGCGCACCAAAAAACGTGGCATCCCAATCGGCAAGCCACCACGGGTTGTGGTACGCCTCGCGGCCAACCATCACGCCATCGACATGCTGCAAATGCGCGTGCACCTGCTCGGTGGTGGTGATGCCTCCGTTGATGGCCACCGTCAGCGCCGGGAAGTCCTTTTTCAGCTGGTACACCAGCTCGTAGCGCAGCGGCGGGATCTCGCGGTTTTCCTTGGGGCTTAAGCCCTGCAGCCAAGCGTTGCGCGCATGCACGATGAAAGTCTTGCAACCCGCCTGGGCCACAGTGCCCACAAAGTCCCGCACAAAGGCGTAGCTCTCATTGCGGTCAATGCCGATGCGGTGCTTGACGGTGACCGGCACCGACACCGCATCGACCATGGCCTTGACGCAGTCGGCCACCAGCGGCGCCTCGGCCATCAGGCAGGCACCAAATGCGCCACGCTGCACCCGCTCGGACGGGCAGCCGCAGTTGATGTTGATTTCGTCGTATCCCCAGGCCTCGCCCAGCTTGGCGCAGGCCGCCAGATCGGTGGGTTCGCTTCCCCCCAGTTGCAAGGCCAACGGGTGTTCTTCCGCATCAAAGCGCAGGTGGCGCGGCACGTCCCCGTGCAGCAAAGCCCCGGTGGTCACCATCTCGGTGTAGAGCAAGGCATGGTGAGATAGCAAGCGGTGGAAGTAGCGGCAGTGGCGGTCGGTCCAGTCCATCATCGGCGCCACGCTGATGCGATTTCTCGTCTGAGCAGCAGCTTTACCAATGGTGGCGGTGGGCTTTTCGCTTGTTGGATTCACCTTGTTTTAGCTGCTTTTTCGTTGATTTCGTTTGGCTGGTGCTACATTGAGTGCTACAAAAACTTCATGTAGCACCGCCATGGGCTCGATTGTCTCACGCAAGCGCAAGGACGGCACCGTTGGCCACACGGCCCAGATCCGCATCAAGCACGCTGGCAAGGTGGTGTTCACCGAGTCACAGACGTTTGATCGCAAGCCCGCTGCGCAGGCCTGGCTGAAAAAGCGCGAGACCGAGCTGGCCCAGCCTGGCGCGCTGACCCAGCCCAAAGACCCGCAGCTCAAGGACGTGATCGACCAGTACAACCAGGAGAACCAAAAAGCGCACGGGAAAACCAAGACGCAGGTGCTCGACACCATCAAGGCCGCCGACATCGGCAGCTTGCGCTGCTCCGAGATCACAAGCCAGGCGCTGGTGAAGTTTGCTCAGTCGATCGATGCGCAGCCGTCCACACGGGGCAACTACATCTCACACCTGGCGTCGATATTCAGCGTGGCCAAGCCAGCGTGGGGCTACCCGCTGGACAAACAAGCCATGGACGATGCGCGGGTGGTACTCGACAAGATGGGGCTGATTGGCAGATCCAGGCAACGCACCCGCCGCCCTACCCTGGACGAACTCGACCGGCTAATGGATCACTTCAGCGTCACCGAGCGCAAAGGCAGCAGCCGCAAAACGATGATCCCAATGACGCGGCTGGTTGCCTTTGCCATCTTCAGCACACGCCGGCAGGAAGAGATCTGCCGCATGCTGGCCAAAGACCTGGACGCCGCCAACATGGAGATCACAGTGCGGGACATGAAGAACCCGGGCGAAAAAATCGGCAACGACGTGCGCACCACCCTGACGCCCGAGGCGCTGCAGCTCATCACGCAGCAGTCGGCCAAAGACGGGGTGATCTGGCCGTACAACAGCCAGTCGGTCAGCACCGCATTCACGCGCACGTGCGTACTGTTGGGCATCGACGACCTGCACTTCCATGACCTAAGGCACGAAGGGATCAGCCGCCTGTTTGAGCTGGGCTGGACCATACCCAGGGTGGCCTGCGTGTCAGGCCACCGGTCGTGGACCAGCCTCAAGCGGTACACCCACCTGCGCCAGGTGGGCGACAAATACAAGGATTGGCCGTGGCTGGCCAGGCTTGGAATTGAGGTCGCGGCCGCAGACACAGACGCAAAAAAGCCCCCCCACCCCGTGAGGGGTGGGGGGGCATAGGGCGACGTTTAGATCACGGTGCAGACGTGCGCACTGCCTGCACATACGCCTGGAGTGCTACAACTTTTCCCGCCAATCGGTCAGCCTCTTGAGCCATTGCTCCAAGAGCGCCTGCACACTGGCCGAGTAGCTCGCGCTCAAGTCCTCCGGTTCCATGATCTGTGCCGGCGGCGGAGGTGGCACCACCACCAGCGGGGGCGGCGGCGAGCTCGACGCGCAGGCGCTCAAGAGCACCGCCAGCAGCAGCAGCGTCAGCAGCCGCGCGACGTTGGTTTTCCACATAAGCTTTCTCCAAGGTTGCGACCTGTGCGGTTTTAGTTTCGACGTAACGCAGGGCCGCACGGCTGCGCTGCAGATCCTCGGCGGTTCGCTCGGCAGTCACGACCGCGCCGCCGAGGTGGTAGGCCTTCCAGTGACTCGCGGCCAGAACCAGCAACAGCGCGCCAATGGCCCAGGTGCGGGGGTTGAAGAGGGCAGCCAGCGCACTCATGACAGCCTCACGATGCCAGGCTGCGCGCCACGGTCGGTGATGGTGAGCACGCGGTTGATCGACTTCTCGGGTGCGTGGGTGCTGACGTGCACCCACTGCTTGCCGCCAATGCCTTCCAGGATGAGCTGGCCAATGCCCAAGACACTCACCAACGGTGCCAGCATGGTGGCCACATCGGATGCCGTGCCGTAGCGGGGTGCAAGGATGTCGGCGGCATGGCCCTGGGTGTGGTCGGAGCTGGTGACGCCGCCCACAGCGCGGTTGAGCTGTGGCGAGCGGTAGCCACTGGTGACCGTGATTGGCACGTTGAGGGTGCTGCGGATGCGTTCAAGCATCTCGGCCAGAAGGATCAGGCGAGGCAGCAGCTCCGGCGCCGGTGTGTTGTCCAGGCCTAGGGCGCGCGCTTTGTTGCTGGCAGTCAGCTCGGCAAGGGTGAAGTGGGGGGAGAGTTGCATGGTGCTAGCCTTCTTTGACGCGCGTGCGCACGATGAGCACTGCAAAGCCCGCCAGCACGCAGGTCTCTGCCAGTGACGGAGCTTGGTGAAACAGGAACTGCGACAGGCCCGGATGCACGCCAATGGCGGTCAGGAAAGGGGACACCAAGGCCCCTCCCCCGCCGACTGCCAGCAAAGCCCAGGCCAGCGCTTTGAGGCCAGCTACCAGGCGCGCGTGCGATGTAAGGCCCGGCGCAAACGGCGCAGTGCGCTCCAACTTGTTGAGGGCCTCGGCCAGAACAATGAAGCCCGCGACCCAGTGCAGCAGTTGCAGTGTTGTGCTCATGGTGCGCTCCCATCATTCGATGCAGGGGGCACCCCGAACTTTGCGATCAGAATGAGCAACACCCGCTGCGCACCGCCACCAACACCAAACGCGGCACTGAGTAGCAGCGCGTCAGGAAGGCTAGCCAGCAGCAGCGCGAGCGGCGTCAGGTAGCCCGCCGTCACGCTGCTGGCCACGGCCACGAACATGCGCTTGAAAGTAGTGCGCACCAGGTGCTGCCATGTGTCACCCGCGCTGGGCACGCTGTTGAGCAGGATGATGGCGACCAGGCTTCCAAAAAAGCCTGCAATGAGCACGTCAGCACGCAACCCCAGGTTGACCCCAAAGGCTGTGAGCATCGGCACTGATAGACCAGCCGCTGCATACGTGGCGGCGGCCGCTGCAGTGGTGGAGGTGGGTTCTGGCATGAAAGTCCTCTGGGGGTTTTTAGGCGCAAAAAAGGCCGCTGGTTAGCGGCCTGTGTTTTGAAGTAGACGCGGGTTCAGCCGCTCTTTGCCCGCAGCTCTTTGATTTCAGCTTCTACGGCCGCAAACTTCTTTTGCACTTGCTTGGCCGCTTCGCCACCCAAAATAAACTCGCGCAGTTGGCGATGAGTTATTGGGTTTTGGGTTTCGAGTTGCTGGATTTTCTCGACCGGGTTGATCAGTTTCTGGTCAATCTTAATCATGGATTCGCTCTTTCAAAACGGGTTGCAAAGTTTCGTCCCAAGCCACAACGTCAACATTCGAGCCAGCGCCGTAGTTAGCACCCGTGCCATCGGTCAAATCGACCTCGTCAACAGTCCAGGCGTTGCGCTGACTGCGGTCGGTCGGCACCTGGTCCGCGTCGATGATTTTGAAAGGCTTGCCAGCAGGCACATCCTTGAGAGCAACGGCCAAGATGTATTCATCGTAGGTTTCGTCACGGTAGACCGCTGGCGTTACTAGCTCTTGCGCATCATGCTCAGGCATGTCGTCAGTCGCGGGCACAGTGACTGTGCGGTAGACCGCTTCACTCACCAGAATCTGCCGCTTGTCGCCAAAGCACGGGCGCACAATTGCGACCACGCCGTTGTCTTGTTTGTAAACAATTACTTTGTTCATGGTCTTACCTGAAAATCTGGACACACACGTAAGGCACGTCAGCGGCACCAACGCCAACTTGATGTACCCCAAACCGAAAACTACCCACTGCTGGCGCGCTTGTTGTTTGCTGCAATAAAAATCCGCTCGATAACGTGGAGTTATTTCCAGCATTGCCGCCAAATGAATAGTTTGGATCTGGCATAGCCGTGGTGAAGTTGAGTGAATATTCACCCACTCCATGGTCAGTAATAGACGTTGCGTTGCCACCGGCCCGGATAGCTACAGTACCAGTGCCGTTAAAGTTCACCCACGCACGACAGTCAAAACTATCCATCAAAGCACCGCCGCCAGTGGTGCGTGTTTGCTGTTGCCCGTTGTTTTTAATGA
>NZ_JBIIGC010000012.1:0-113078 GCF_044236835.1 Rhodoferax sp. | reverse complement strand
AACTACCTTCAAACGCCCACGCTTATCGGCTGTAAATTTTTAAGGATCTAAGAGCAGCTACTGCCCCAATCAACTACGCTGCGATCAGCGAAGCCTTGCATTATGACACAGTTTTTTCAACGGTGTCCATCTTTTTTTACCAGCACCAAGAAGACATGCAGCGACCACGGGGTTGCAGCGCCGAACACAGCGACCCAGGATGTCCCTTTCGCAGCCGCCCCAGCAATCTCAAACCCGGTGCCTGTCGCCTACGCTGGCCAGTCGCGCAAGCAACGCCGGGGTGATGGCGGTTAGCGGGAGAACTTCGTCTGCAGCACCGTGAAGAATAGCTTCCCGAGGCATGCCGAACACGACGCAAGTAGCCTCGTCTTGCACATAGTTGTAGCTGCCAGCATCGCGCATTTCTTTCATAGCCTTTGCGCCGTCGTTGCCCATGCCAGTGAGCATGATCCCGTAGGCGTTGCGCCCGACACACCTGGCAGCCGACTTGAACAGCACTTCGACAGATGGCATGTGGCGGTTGACTGGCTCTCCCGCTTGAACCACGCAAACGTAGTTGGCGCCACTTCGCTCTATTGAAAACTGTTTCCCGCCAGGAGCGATGTACGCATGCCCGGGCAGGATACGGCTGCCATGGGTTGCTTCTTGTACCGTGATCTGACACAACCCGTTGAGCCTTGCCGCAAAACTGGTGGTAAATCCGGCGGGCATGTGCTGGGTGATTACGACACCTGGCGAGTCCGCAGGCAGGCGCATCAAGACCTCTTTAACCGCTTCGGTACCGCCGGTAGAAGCACCAATGCACACGAGCTTTTCGGTGGACACCCGACCGGCGAAAGTTCCCAATCCCGGCTGCAGAGCCGGCGCCGATACAGACGCGGCCACCTGCACCACGTTGCGTCGGATGTGTGCCGCAGCGGCCACACGCACTTTGTCGACAATTTGACCCGCCAGCTCGTTGATCCCATCAGTGAGGCCTATGCGGGGCTTGGAGACGAAATCCACTGCTCCCAACTCTAGCGCCCGCATCGTGACCTCAGCGCCCCTTTCAGTCAGCGTAGAGATCATGACCACTGGCATAGGACGCAAGCGCATCAGCCGCCCCAAGAACTCTATGCCATCCATCTTTGGCATTTCAATGTCGAGCGTGATCACGTCCGGATCGAGCTCGCGGATCATCTCCCTAGCGATGAGGGGGTCGTTGGCGGTGCCGACGCATTCCATGTCACCTTGTCTGTTGATGATGTCAGCAAGGAGGCTGCGCACCAAGGCAGAATCGTCGACGACAACTACACGGATCTTTTTCAAAACTGTGCCTCAAAACAAATCGACCGAGCCACCCGCGGTGGATTTTGCCACCGTCGCCGCGTTTCCACGGCGCTCCTCCACTGCCAACGTTTCAGGATGCGAATGGGCCAGGCGTTTGACCAACGCCTTACCGGTCTCAGGAAAGAAGCAAACCTTGCGGGGATGAATGTCTAGAACATCTTGGGACACAATTGGAATCCGCTCGGTGGAGAGGTATTCAAGCACGAACTTTGTGTTGCGCTCCCCCACATTCATGGTCGTAAAGCCTGCCATGACCTGACCGCCCCCGAAGACCTTAGCCTGCATCGTTTCCCGTCGTGCGCCCAGCTTCAACATCTCATTGATAAGCAACTCCATCGCGTACGATCCGTAGCGCCCGGACCCTTCTCCACCATCGCCATCCGGCAACATGAAGTGGTTCATGCCACCGACGCGCGCACGCGAATCCCACAGGCAGGCAGCGATGCACGAACCCAGAACAGTCATGATCACCAGCTCCTCTGTGGACACAAAGTACTCACCCGGCAACACCTTGACAGCATCGTATTGAAAGTGGTGGTCGGCAAAGAAAAACGAAGCCTCGCCCGGCTTGCGCGGTTGACGGCGCAACTGGTCCACGCGCGAGATACGGCCACCCGTTCTCAGCGCACCTCCGGACGAGCCCGATGGCAGTTGGGAAAAACCTACGGAAGTCTTGGCCTCAGGTGTCATAAAGGTTATCCGAACACTGCCACGTGGCCTTGCCGCTTCTGCGGCCTAGCAACGCTCGTAAACGGTTTTTCCTTTCAAGAGAAAGAGATCGCGCGCATCGCTGAAGTTCTCTGCATGCCCGACGAACAACAAGCCGCCGGGCTTCATGACGCGGTGGATGCCCTCCAACACCCGCCGTTGGGTTTTGGCATCGAAGTAGATCATGACGTTGCGACAGAACACTACGTCAAAGGGCTCCCTGAAAGGCCAATCATCTCGAATGAGGTTGACCATCAAAAACTCCACCTTCTGGCGCAAATCCGGCTTCACGCGCGCCAGCCCACTGTTGCCGCCTTTACCTCGAAGAAAAAAACGCTGCATGTGGGTGGCGTCCAAGCCCTTAAGCGCCTCCATTTTGTAGACCCCGTTGGAAGCAGTGGCGAGCACTTTGGAGTCGATATCGCTGGCCAAAACCGAAAAGTCGCCCTTGGAACCCAGGGCTTCGGATGCAGTCATAGCGATCGAGTAAGGCTCCTCCCCAGTAGACGCGGCGCTACACCAAATACGCCAATGCGAATGACCCGGCTTGGCGCGTAGCAAATTGGAGAATGCCTCGAAGTGGTGGCGCTCGCGGAAAAAGGACGTTAGATTTGTTGTCAACGCATTGATGAACTCTTGCCACTCATCGCCGTCCGTTGACTCCAACCAACTAAGGTAATCGCGAAAGCTCTGGTACCCAGTGTCTCTCAGCCGGCGCGACAGCCGGCTGTAAACCATAGCGTGCTTGCCATCGTGCAGATTGATACCAGCGCGCTTGTAAATCAGCGCCTGCACGCGATCAAAATCAGCGTCAGTCCACTCGAACTCGCGGCCTTGCATGCCCGACACATCGTCAGCGCCAAAAACGTTTCCAGAGCTCAATTGCGTAGCTCCGCTGCAACCGCGGCATGGCGCCAGGCACGCACCCGCAGGGTCGCGGTCAAGGCACTAATCGGAAGCTCCCACCAGCCCCATATCGGGTGCGGACATCAATTGCTCGATGTCTAGCAAAATCAACATGCGTTCACCCAAGGAACCTAGGCCCAATACAGCACTGCTGTCGATCACGCTATCTACATCGGGGGCCGCTTTCAATGCAGATGCGGGGAGTTCCATCACGTCGCTGACGGAGTCGACGACGATTCCAACAATTCGACTGCGCAAGTTCAAGATGATGACGACCGTAAACGAGTCGTACTCCGCCTTGGCGCAATTGAACTTAAGGCGCATATCCACGATGGGAACGATCGTTCCACGCAAATTGACCACACCTTTGAGAAAGCTGGGCGCATTGGCTACGCGAGTCGGAGGCTCGTAGCCACGAATCTCTTGCACCTTAAGGATATCGATTCCGTACTCCTCTTGGTCCAAGCGAAAAGTCAGGTACTCCCGTGCACCCGTTGTCGCCAGATCTTCCACTTTTTCCATTGCACCCATGCCGTGCTCCTTTAGTGCCTGGATCGGCGCACCAACGCACCCGTATCCAAAATGAGGGCGACCTTACCGTCACCCAAAATAGTAGCGCCCGACACGTTGGGCACCTTGCGGTAGTTGGACTCCAGGTTCTTTACCACGACCTGCTGCTGTCCAAGCAACTCGTCAACCAACAAAACCACCCGGCTGCCATCGGCCTCCACAACGACCATGATGTCGCTGACCTTCTCAAAGCCAACGCGCGGCACCTGAAAAACCTTCTCGAGTTCAATGACCGGCATGTATTCGTCGCGCACCTTGACC
The DNA here is from genome assembly GCF_044236835.1 of Rhodoferax sp. Taxonomy (GTDB): domain Bacteria; phylum Pseudomonadota; class Gammaproteobacteria; order Burkholderiales; family Burkholderiaceae_C; genus Allorhodoferax. Next base: position 109,304 of record NZ_JBIIGC010000012.1, on the reverse strand, counting down.
AACTGCGCACCTTGCCCGACGGTGTTGACCGACTCGGCCTTGACTTGGAAAGACTCCACGACCGAGGACAAAGGCAAGATATAAACCTCGTTACCCACACCTACTGACATGCCATCCATGATGGCCAAGGTCAGCGGCAAGCGCACCGATACCTTCATACCGCGGCCTTCAGTCGATTCGATTTCCACCGTACCGTTGAGTGCGGTGATATTGCGTTTGACCACATCCATTCCCACCCCACGGCCAGACACGTCGGTCACCACCGCTGCCGTCGAAAAGCCGGGAGCGAATATCAGCTGCCACACTTCCGCATCTGTCATCGCGTCAGACACATCAAGACCGCGCTCACGAGCCTTGCTCAAAATCTTGGAGCGTGACAGGCCCCTACCGTCGTCGCGCACTTCGATCACGATGGAACCACCTTGGTGCGAAGCCGCCAGGGTGATGGTGCCAGTCTCGGATTTGCCAGCGGCAACGCGCTCTGCTGGCATTTCCACTCCGTGGTCGCAGCTATTGCGCACCAAGTGCGTTAAAGGGTCGGTGATCTTTTCCACCAGACCCTTGTCGAGTTCGGTGGCTTCACCCTGGGTTACGAAGTCGACCTTCTTGCCCAACTTGCCTGCTAAATCCCGAAGCATGCGCGGGAAACGGCTGAACACCACAGACATTGGGATCATGCGAATCGACATGACCGACTCCTGCAAATCCCGTGTGTTTCGGTCCAGATCCGCTAAGCCAGTGAGCAACTGCTGGTACAACGCAGGGTCGAGTGCTCGGCTGTTCTGGGCCAACATCGCCTGGGTAATTACCAGCTCTCCTACCAGGTTGATCAACTGATCCACTTTACTGATCGCAACACGAATCGTGGCCGCCTCCGGTTGGGCGCCTGACTGCTGTGCCGCCGCCTTCCCTGCGGACTTAGCCGGCGTTGACTGCGTGGGCTCGGCAGAAGAGCCCAAAGTGTCTGCCAAAGCGTGCGGCACGACCGGTGCGGACGGCCCACCCGGCGCCCCTGGCGCGCCGTCAAAAAAACCGAAATCCGAGCTATCGGACGAAGCCGCCGGGGCACTTATTGCAACTGAGGTCTGAGGTGGCGCCGCACCGGGAACTTCCGTGGGCACAAGCTCGGTGATGGCGATGTGCTCACGGGACACGTGGAATGCGAACAGGTCCAGCAAATCCTCATCAGTCGACGCGGTCTCAACTTCAAACAACCTCGAATCCTGGCGGGGCGCCACCAAGGTCTGGATCGAGCCCAAGCCGGGTATGTCACGGAACAACTCCGCGATGGCATCGGCTTGCTGGGGCCGCTCCATCGGCCCCACTTGGATGCGTAGCTTGCGCTGGCCGCTCGGCTTCGCAGCAGCCGGGTTGGCCGCCCCAGATGCAGGAGCGGCAACCGATTGCGGCGCCGCCGGCGCGACCGATACCGAAGGTGCTGCTACCGCAGGGGCTGGCGCTGCGGCACCTGCCGCAAGAGCCGCAATGCGTCGTACCAGATCGCCAGTTTCCATCGCTGGACCCTCGCCGCCGGCCTGATGGCGCGCAAGCAAACTGCGTGAGGCATCGGCTGACTCCAGCAGTACGTCCACCATGGCCGCATTGGGCTGCAGTTCATGGCGGCGCAAGCGATCCAACAGTGACTCCATCTGGTGCGTCAACTCTGCGACGTCCGAGAACCCAAAGGTTGCTGCGCCGCCTTTCACCGAGTGGGCGCAGCGAAAAATACCGTTGAGCTCCTCATCGTCCGCGCTGTCTGGCTGGAGATTGAGCAGCATCTGCTCCATCTGGTCCAGGTTTTCTCCCGCCTCCTCAAAAAAGATCTGATAGAACTGACTGAGGTCGAAATCGGCACCGCTGCTGTCATGGTGTGTTTCTGCCATTGCGTGCTCCTGGAATTTTTGGATAGGTCTTAATGCAAGTGATCAGCGGATCACTTTTTTGATCACTTCGAGCAGCTTGGCAGGATCGAAGGGTTTGACCAACCATCCCGTAGCGCCTGCTGAGCGGCCAGCTTGCTTCATGAGGTCGCTCGATTCGGTGGTCAGCATCAGTATCGGGGTAGTTTTGAACTGGGGGTGGTCGCGCAGTTTGCGCGTCAGGCCCAAGCCGTCAAGGCGGGGCATGTTTTGGTCGGTGAGCACCAAATCAAAGGTTTGGCTTTGTGCCTTCTCGAAGGCATCTTGGCCATCGACCGCCTCCACCACCTGGTAGCCTGCACCGGTGAGGGTGAAGGACACCATCTTGCGCATGGATGGCGAGTCGTCAACTGCGAGAATTACAGGCATCTAGGGCTCCGCGGATCGGTCTGGTGGATAGGGTCTGGTGAATTAGAAAAGCTCGACAGAACCTGCGTCCATCTCGTCTTGGGTCACCGGGTTCGGGCGTTCTGGGACTTCTTCCACAAACGGAACAGCTTCGCCGTCTTCCGACCCCATGGATTCAGACGCGAGTCGGTAGGCGCAACCCTGCAAGATCTTGGAAGTGTGGCTAATGAGTTGGGAGGCCATGTCTTGAAACTGCAGCTCCGTAACCGCCGAGCGCAGAGCGCTGCGAACCTGTTCAAGCTCTTGGGACTCCATTAACGACGGATGGGCCAGGTTGGCGCTGGCGAAAGTAAAGCGCTCCATCAGCTTTTCCATAGTGTGTGCAAGCAAGCCATCCAACCTGCTGAGGTCGTGCACGACCACGAGCAAGGAGTCTTGCACTTCTGCAACCAACATCACCGGCATTTGGACAGAAGGCGAATCCGGCGTTGTCATAGATGACTCCATCACCACAACTCCCAATCAATGCCATGCAAAACAAGCCGTCGGCGAACCATTTTTTGCTGTTCCATTCATCTAACCCGAGGTTATCAGGAAAGTACTGGCCCGGGAAACCTGGGGCAAGCGTCGCTCTGCGCGAACGCGACATAATCCACGGCCATGTCCTTTGCGCCAGTGCATCCCGACGAAACCGACAAGCATCTGCACATCCTGCACCTTGAGGATTCCGAGGTGGACCATCAGCTGGTTGTCCGTGCTTTGCAAAAGGACCCAAGACCCTTCTCGATCATGCGGGTCGATGCACTGGAGGATTTCCAAGAGCAAACCCGCACTCGAAAGTTTCATGTCATCGTTGCCGACTACCGCCTGCCTGGGTTTACCGCGCTGGACGCGTGGCATGCGTTGCAAGACATGGAGCATTGCCCGCCATTTATCCTTCTTTCGGGCGCAATTGGGGAATCAGCCGCAGTGGCCGCGATCCAGCTTGGCATCAGCGATTACCTGCCCAAGGACGATGTGCGCAACCTGCGCCGCGTCATCGACCGCGCCATCGCTGTTGTAGAGGCCAAAGCAGCCCAGGCCCGAGCGGCGCTGGAGCTGGCGCAGTCTGAGCAACGGCTGGCGCAGTTTGCCCAGCACTTGCAAAATGCCATCGAGAACGAACGTGCCGCCATCGCACGGGAAATCCATGACGACATCGGAGGCTCTTTGGCCGCCGTCAAGCTCGACCTGTCATGGGTAGCTCGACAACCATTGACCGAGCCGGTGCAATCCCACCTGGCCTCGGCTGGCGACATGCTGCAGCACGCCATCGGCGCCAGCCAGCGCATCATGATGAACTTGCGCCCAGCCATACTTGACCAGGGCCTGGTGCCGGCCATCGAATGGCTTGCACAGGGCTTTCAGCGTCGCACCGGGGTGCGCACCAGTTTTAGCACCAACCACGACCGCCTGCAAGCGTCCAAAGCGGTCGAGCTCACCGCCTACCGCACCGCCCAGGAAGCATTGACCAACATTTCCAAATATGCAGAATGCAGCGCGGTCAGAATCGAACTCTCCGATGCAGAAGGTGTTCTGACGCTGGAGGTTTCCGACAACGGACGGGGAATTGACAATGACGCGCTGCAAAAATCCAGCGCCTATGGCATTCGCGGGCTCAAAGAGCGCGCCAAGGTGGTGGGCGGTTGGATGGACATCATCAGCGGCACAGGCCAGGGCACCACGGTGATCCTTTCCATTCCGCTGGCCTCGGACGAGCCAGGCACTTTAGAGGCAGACTTTCGGTGATCAAAGTCATTCTTTGCGACGACCATGCCATGGTGCGCCGCGGCATCCGGGACACGCTCTGCGAGGCGGTGGACATCCAAGTCACCGGCGAAGCAAGCAGCTACGCAGAGGTGCGAGAGGCCCTGCGCAACACCCCCTGCGATGTGCTGATCCTGGACATCAATCTTCCCGGCCGCAGTGGCTTAGAAGTGTTGTCGAGTTTGAAAGAGGCGGATTCGAAGGTGCGGGTGCTGGTGGTGTCGATGTTTGCTGAAGACCAGTACGCCATCCGCTGCCTGCGCGCCGGAGCCCACGGTTACCTCAACAAAGCAGGAGACCCCAACCAACTGGTCGAAGCGGTGCGCGCCCTCGCCACTGGTCGCAGGTATGTCACACCAGCGGTCTCTGACATGCTGGTGAGCCACCTGTCTGAGCCCAGCTCTGACAACCTACACGCCAGCCTCTCCGAGCGCGAGTTGCAGACCCTGCTGAAGATTGCGTCGGGACGCAAGCTCTCCACCATCGCAGAAGAACTGATGCTCAGTCCCAAAACCGTCAGCGTGTACCGCGCGCGCCTCCTCGAGAAGCTCAAGCTCAGTAACAACGCCGAGCTCACGGTGTACGCCATCCGTAACGGCTTGGTATAAGCTGCAACGCTCCCAACGGCGGGCCGACGCGCCCTTGGGAGCATTCAAACGCCTCCAAAAATGTCGATCACTCGGCCCATCAGCGCAATAAAGGGCTGGTCCAACATCGGCAAGGTCAGGGCGATACCGAGCAAGCCAACCACCAGCGTGATCGGGAATCCCACCGCGAAGATATTCATCTGAGGCGCCACCCGCGAGACCACCCCCAACGCCAGGTTGGTAAACATCAGCAAGCCCACCATCGGAAGTGCGATCCACAGAGCACTGGCAAACAGTTCGGTCCCCAAGGTGTGCAGCTTCATCTGCGACAGCGCCTGCAAAAAATTCTGGTCTACCGGGAACGCTTCAAAACTTCGGTTCACCGCCATCAGCACCATCAGGTGGCCGTTCATCACCACAAACAGCAATGACGTGATGTGGCTAAAGAAGCGGGCCACCGCGCTGGATTGCCCGTTCATGGCCGGGTCAAAAAATGCGGCAAAGTTCAAACCCATTTGGAACCCGATTACTTCACCGGCCAGCTCCACCGCCGCAAACACGACGCGCACCGCAAACCCTATTGCCAGCCCCACACCCACTTGCTGCAACACCGCGCCCAGCGCGCCAGGATCGTTAAAGCCGATGACAGGCGCCGCTGGAAGGCTGGCCTGGGAGGCCAGCGCCACCAAAAAAGCCAAGGCCACGCGAGCGCGCACAGGAAAGGCCCGTGAAGAAAACACGGGCGCTGCGGTGAACACCGCCAACACGCGCAAAAAAGACCAAAAAAAAGGTGACAGCCACTGCGCCAGCTCGGCCTCGGAAAAGGTGACCACGCCCGTGCTGCGCCGCTAGACGACCGACCCAGGAATGGCTTCGATCATGCGCCGGATGTACTCCACCAACATGGTCAGCATCCAGGGGCCTACTACGGCGAACACCGCCACCACCGCGATCAGCTTGGGCACAAAGGCCAAGGTTGCTTCGTGAATCTGGGTCACTGCTTGGAACAAGCTCACCAGCAAGCCAACCAGCAAGGCAGTACCTAACACTGGAGCCGAGACCATCAGCAGCATCAACAGCGCTTCTTGGCCCATGGTCAAGACCATCTGAGAATTCATGGTGGTACCCGGTTCACTCTGCGTGCATCAGGTCACAAAACTGGCAGCCAGCGAGCCCACCAGCAGGTTCCAGCCATCCGCCAAAACAAAAAGCATGAGCTTGAAGGGCAAGGCCACCAACACCGGCGACAGCATCATCATGCCAAGCGACATCAGGATGCTGGCGACGACGATGTCGATCACCAAAAAAGGAATAAAGATCATGAAGCCAATCTGGAACGCGGACTTCAACTCACTGATCACGAACGCCGGAACCAACACCCGCATCGGCGCAGTTTCCACCGTGGTTTGAGGCGGCAACTTGGCGAGCTTGGCGAACAGGGCAAAGTCCGACTGCCGGGTTTGCTTGGACATAAAGGAGCGCATCGGCGCCTCGCCCCGCTGCAAAGCCTGGTCAAAGGTGATTGCGTTGGTGGTGTAGGGCAGGTAGGCATCTTGGTAAACCTTGTCCAAGGTCGGGCCCATGATGAACAACGTAAGGAACAAGGACAAGCCCACGATCACTTGGTTGGGCGGCGAGGACTGCGTACCCAAGGCTTGCCGCAGCAAAGACAGCACGATCACGATCCGGGTGAAGCCGGTCATCATCAAGAGCACCGCTGGCAAAAACGACAGCGCGGTAAAGAACAGCAGCGTTTGGATGGGCACCGAGTAACTGGTGCCACCCGCGCCGGTGCCCACCAGCAAAGGCAACTGGCCTTGGTTTTGCGCCAGCGCCATGCCGTGGCACAGCAGCAGGCACAAAGCCAGCACGATGCGCTTCATGGCTCCACCCTGCCCGCAGGGGAATTGGCAGCTTGGACCAGGGTTGGCGTCGCGCTGGCGGTCGGCAGCGTGTGCAACAAGCGCACCGACTGCGGCGTCACGCCCAGCACCAGAACCACCCGCGCATGATCGGGCCCGACTTCGACGGTGACCACCTTTTGGTGTGGCCCCACCGCCAAGGCCGAGAGCACGCGGGACTGCTGTGTTGGGCCAAGTTGGGTCAGACCGTAGCGACTTTTTAGCTTGGAGACCGCCCATGGCAGGCAGGCCAACAGCACCACAAAGACAACGACCGTGATCAGGGACTGCGTCATGCGCAAGCACTAGTTGCGGCTAACCCGGCGCAGCCGCTCAGACGGCGTCACCACATCGGTCAACCGGATGCCGAACTTGTCGTTGACCACCACCACCTCGCCCTGGGCGATGAGGTAACCGTTAACCAAGACGTCCATCGGTTCGCCCGCCAAAGCATCCAGCTCTACCACCGAACCTTGCCCGAGTTGCAAGATGTGCTTGATCGGCACTTTGGTGCGGCCCAACTCCACCGAAAGCTGCACCGGAATGTCGAGCACCATATTGATGTCTGCGGTGGTGCCGTCGGCGTTGACGAAGGGCCGGGGCGCTTCGCCGGTGAGCACACCGCCGGGGTTGGTATCGCTGGCACCGTCCGATGCCTTTTGCTCCAGCAGCGCCTCGGCCCAATCGGCCATGCCGTCGTCGGCGCCGCTGTCGGGTTTGTCTTCAGATGCCATTTCTTTCTCCCATCCAGTTCAGATCGTTGACGCGCAAGGACTTCTCGATCCGGATTGCGTACTTGGCATTGTGGGTGCCGTAATTGCATTCAAACAAAGGCACTCCATCCACCTTGGCCTGGATGCGGGGCTCACGTTCGAGCTCAATGAAGTCACCCTTTTTGAGCGCCATGAGTTGCTCCACGGTGGCATCGGCCTTGGCCAGCTCGGCCACGATGGTGACCTCGGCCGCCTGAATTTCGCGGGTCAACACATTGACCCAACGGCGGTCCACTTCCATCGAATCACCCTGCGTCGTGGAGTACAACACATCACGAATCGGCTCCAGGGTCGAGTAGGGGAAGCAAAAATGGATGGCACCCGCAATATCGCCAATCTCCAGGTGGAACGAGGTTGAAATCACGATCTCGCTGGGCGTAGCAATGGTGGCAAACTGGGGTTGCATTTCAGAGCGCTGGTACTCCAGCTCCAGCGGATAAATGCCCTTCCAAGCCTTCTTGTATTCGTCGGTGATCACATCAACCAAGCGGTTGATAACGCGTTGTTCGGTAGCTGAAAAATCGCGCCCCTCAATGCGGGTCTGGAACTTGCCAATGCCGCCATACAGCGTGTCGATCACACCAAACACCAAGGATGGCTCGCACACCACCAAGCCGCTGCCGCGCAGTGGACGAATGGCGACGATGTTGAAGTTGGTAGGCACCGCCAGCTCGCGCAAAAAAGCGCTGTAGCGCTGCGCCGTCACCGGGCCTACTGAGACCTCCGGGCTGCGGCGGATGAAGTTGAACAGGCCCAGACGCAGGTTGCGCGCAAACCGCTCGTTGACGATCTCCATCGTGGGCATGCGCCCGCGCACGATGCGCTCCTGGCTGGAGATGTTGTAAGGCCGCACCTCGCCGTGCTCGGGAATCTCCTCGACGGACTTCTGGCTCTCGCCAGTGACCCCCTCCAGAAGCGCGTCGACTTCTTCTTGCGAGAGAAAGGATTCACTCATGGCTTAACGTTTCCGATGTACTGCTATTGAATGATCAAACTGGAAAACAGCACCTGCGTTACCGGATAGGTAGTGGCCGGTTTTTTCTTCTTCTTTTTGCCGGCGTCCGATGCCACTTCGTCCTCGGACTCGTCGCCCCCCCCACCAAATGGGAGCGAGGCCTCGCGCAAGATGTCTTTGGCCAGCTTTTCCTTGCCCTCTCCCGTCAGCAGCTCCTCAGAAGTCCGCTGCGACACCAGCATCAAGACACCACTGCGAATGGTCGGCAAAAAGGAACGAACTGCAGCGCCAGCCTTTTCGTCAGCCACCACCAAAGTGATGCCCAGCTGTGCAACCCGCTCTCCACCCGGATCGGCCAGGTTCACCACCATGTTGTCCAAGGGCATGTACACCGGCGGTTTGTCAGGAATATGGGCGGTGGCAGGCGCCTCTTCTTCGCCCTCGTCACCGGCTGCAGCACGCTGCTTCAAAAAGTAGAACGCTCCGCCCGCTGCCACGGCCAGCACCAGTACCAATGCACCTACGATGACCAGCAGCTTCTTGGTCTTGAACGGCGCCTTCTTGCCCTCGGCAGCGTCGGGTTGATCAGCCACGGTAGTTCCTTGCGTAAAAGTTGAGGCCAATTATTGGCCTGACCAGCCGGGTTTATAACCAGTAAAGGGGGAATAAAGCACCCTTTCTTGGGTCTTGGGTGTCCTGCCCCTTCACACAAACAAGTCGACCGACCCTGGCACCCCACTGGTAGTCCGTCCGGCGGCCTGGATTGGCGAGCTTTGGGCCGCGACAACCTGTCCGATTTTCACATTCTGACGCGGCTTGCGTTCACCGCCTTGGCCATCCTGGGAGCCGGACGTGCCCACCGACACACCCAGCAAGACCACGCCTTCGCGCTGCAAGGACTCCTTGAGGTCCGCACCAGCGCCTTGGAGCAAGATCTGGGTACCCAATTCATCGGTGTGAAACGCCACATGCGCCTCATTGCCCTGCAGGCTGATACGCACCTCCACCGGGCCGTCGCCCAAGCCATCTACCTGGAGCTCTGCGTTTTGTACGTCCTGCGACATCCAATACTTCACCGTCTCTGGCTGTGCGGGGGCAAGGGTCGTGGCCTCGCCCACCGCTGCGCTGTTTTGGCTGATGGGGCTTGCCTCGAAGTTGGCGGGCAAAACGGCCGCGTCGTTCGAGACTTTGCTTGCGATGTATCGCTCCGAAGCACCCTTCTCAGGTCCGACCGAGTTAGGCACGGGAACTGGTGACTCGGGCTGGACCTGTGGGCTGCGCTGCGCTTGCATGGCTACGAACCACTGGGGGTCCAGGGCACGTCGACTGGCGTGTGCCTCTGGGTCAGTGGTCGCCTGCAGCGCCGTGGTGGTGGTATTGGACTGCGGCTTTGCGGATGCGCTTGGCCCAGCCTTGCTGCGCGGCCCAAGCGGACTTGCCTCAACCGCATCCGAACGCGATGCTTGCAATCGTCCGTCAGCGTCGTTGGAGGCAGCCGTTGCGACTGAGGAAAAGGCCGCAGCAACCGGTGCAGCAATCGGCACATTTACAGGCGCAGCGAGCTGCGGCGCTAGGGGAGCGTTCAATGGTGTGGTCAGCAGGGTGCTGGCCACGCTCGCAGCAGTGGCAGGTGGCGCAGACGGATCGACCACGGCACCCATTGGTAGGGACGCTAAGTCCGATGAGGCGCCCGCGTTCAGGGTGGCATCTGGGTCGACAAGAGCAGGGGTGGGCAGGTCGGCCTGCGCGGAGGCGTCTGCCAAGCTTGCTGTGACGGGTGGCTCTGGCGCTGGCTCGCCGAGGCTCGCCAAAATCGCCATGAATCCGCCCCCTACGCTGCCGCCTGCTTCTGGCTTGCCCGGGCCCTTGCTGGCACGTGCGTCCGGCGTCGCGCCAGCTTTTGGCGCCGCTGGTGCTTTGGGTGCTACTTCGATGGCCATGGTGAGTTCTCCGGTAGGTGTTAGCACAACGGCGTTTGCGCCGGCTGATGTTGATGGCGCATCGCGGCAAATTCATCGCTTGCGCGTTGTTCGCTGCGCTGCATTGCCCGCTGCAGCAACGCATGTCGGGCTTTGAGGACCTGCTGCAAGCCCGCCAGTTTGAACTCCGCTTGCAACAGATGCTGGTGCGCCTGCCCGCGCTGGCGCTCCAGATTGGCAATCACACCCTGCTGCATCTGGGCGGCCTGCAGCAGACGGTCGGAAAACTGGTAGTGGTGGCGAATCAGTTCCGCCGAGCGTGGCGTGGCTTGCGCTCCAATCCAGCGTTCGTCGGTTTCTTGGGAATAGCCTTGCAGCTGGGCCAGTTGGGTACGCGCCAAGTCGCAGTTGCGCTGCGCCTGTGCGTACTTTTGCGCCAAGGCATCACGCTGGCGGGTTGCCAGCGTGATGGCAAGTTCAATCGCGTGCAGCTTAGCCATGGACGGTCGCCGTCACGCGGTCCAACTGCTCCAGCACACCCTGCATCGGAGCTGCCTCGAACATGTCCTGCTGCAAGAACTGGTGCATACCCGGGTGCAATGCAATGGCCTCATCCAGCGCCGGGTCCGAGCCCGCCGCATAGGCGCCGATTTGCACCAGGTCCCGGCCCTTTTCGTATTTGGAGTAAACCGCGCGAAAGCGCCGTGCCAACTCAAAATGCTCCCTTGACACCACGTTGTGCATCACCCGCGAGGCCGACTGCTCGACGTCAATGGCAGGGTAATGTCCAGCCTCGGCAAGGGTGCGGGAGAGCACGATGTGGCCGTCCAAGATGGCGCGCGCCGCATCGGCAATCGGGTCTTGCTGGTCGTCGCCTTCGGACAGCACGGTGTAAAACGCGGTGATCGAACCCACACCGTGGAGCCCGTTGCCACTGCGCTCCACAAGCTGCGGCAACTTGGCAAAGCAGGAGGGCGGGTAGCCTTTGGTCGCGGGCGGCTCGCCAATGGCCAGTGCGATCTCGCGCTGTGCCATCGCATAGCGGGTCAGCGAATCCATCAGCAGCAACACGTGCTGGCCCTGGTCGCGAAAACTCTCGGCAATGGCAGTTGCATAGGCTGCACCTTGCATGCGCAGCATGGGCGGCGCATCGGCGGGTGCAGCCACCACCACCGAACGGGCGCGTCCCTCAGCGCCCAAAATGTCTTCAATGAATTCCTTCACTTCACGGCCACGCTCGCCGATGAGTCCGACCACGATCACATCGGCCTGGGTGTAGCGCGCCATCATCCCCAGCAGCACGCTCTTGCCCACGCCCGAACCGGCAAACAAACCGATGCGCTGGCCGCGGCCCACCGTGAGCAAGGCGTTGATGGCGCGCACACCGGTGTCCAGTGGCTGACGAATCGGGTCGCGGTCCATCGCATTGATGGGTTTGCGATCCAGCGGCTTGGCCTGCACGTCGGGGATGGGCCCCATGCGGTCCAGCGGCACGCCTTGCGGGTCCACCACGCGGCCAAGCAGCCCATTGCCCAGTGGCAGCAGCAGCACACCGGTGTCGCTGTGGACATCGGCGTGCGATGTGTCGCGTAAGCGTGGCACCGGTACATAGGCGGGTGCACGCGCCACGCTGGCACCGCTTGCAAGGCCCTGCACATCGCCAGCAGGCATCAGAAAAGCGCGGTCCCCCGCGAAGCCGACCACTTCGGCCAGCACCGGCTCGCGCTGCGCCGATCGCACCACGCACTGCGAACCCACAGGCACCCGAATGCCGCTGGCTTCCAGCACCAAACCGGCCAAACGGGTCAAGGTGCCGCGCACCTCCAAGTCCGCACCACGCTGCACACGCTGGCGCGCTGCGTCAAAAAAGCGGGGCCAGTCCGGCGCCGCCACCGGGCTGTCAATTTCCATCATGGTCAGGTTCCCAGGCAGACTCCAGCCCCAAACTGGCCACAGCACGTTGCCAACGGCGCTCCACTGTGCCGTCGACCACGGTCCCGGCAGATTCCACCAAACAGCCGCCAGGCTGCACCGCGGCATCGCCCATCACTCGCAAGCCCAGGTGGGGGAACTCCGCCTGCAAAACCTGGGAGACCACCTCCAGGTCCACCGGGTTGAGGCGCACCGCTGCCGCCTTGCTGTCCGATGCCAACAAACCCAGCGCCTCGCGCACCACCGGCAACAGCGCATTGGGGTTGGTGGCCAGCTCGTGGCGCAGCACCTGGCGCGACAGCTCGCAGGCCAACTCCAATACGCCCTGCGCCAGGTCTTGTTCCGCGGCTTGCAACTGGTCGCTGGCGGTGGCAAAGCGCCGCAAAAACTTGGCTGCAGCGTCTTGCCCCTGCGTGGCGATGTAGTCTGAAATGTGGCGCTGGCCCTCCAAGGTGGCCTGCGCGTGGCCCTGGGCAAAGCCCTCGGTGTACCCCAACGCATAACCGGCTTGGTGGGCGGCGTCGCTTTTGGACTTTTCTTCGGCCTCGGCCTGCGCCTTGAGCTTGGCTGCAAACTTGACCGACACTTGGTCTACCGCAGAAAAGGTCCAGTCGGACACCTTGCCGACCTGGTCCGAGGGAATGAAGTGGGATGGGTTGCGCGACATCAGATCATGGCGTCGTCGCCACCCCCGCCGCCGATAACGATCTGGCCCTCGTCGGCAAGCCGACGCACCGTCTTGAGAATTTCCTTCTGCTGCGCCTCGACCTCGGACAAGCGCATGGGGCCACGCGATTCCAAATCTTCCTTGAGGCTGGCCGCCGCACGGGTGGACATGTTGGCCAGAATTTTGTCCTTGAGCTCAGGCTGCGCGCCCTTGAGTGCGACGATGAGCACGTCCGTCGACACCTCCTTGAGCACCATCTGAATCGCTTTGTCGTCAAGCTTGGTGAGGTCGTCGAACACAAACATCTTGTCCATGATCTTCTGCGCCAAGTCCGCATCGTGGCTGCGGATGGACTCGATCACCGTGCCCTCGATGGCGGTGCCCATCAGGTTGATCATTTCGGCCGCCGTCTTCACGCCACCCAGCGAGGCCTTGCGGATTTTGTCACCACCAGCCAGCACCTTGAACAGCACTTCATTGAGGTCTTTGAGCGCAGTCGGCTGGATGCCCTCCATGGTGGCCACGCGCAGCATCACTTCGTTGCGTTGGCGCTCCGTCAAATTCTTGAGTACATCGGCCGCCTGGTCGTATTCCAGGTGCACCAGAATGGCCGCCACGATTTGCGGGTGTTCGTTGCGCAGCAACTCGGCCACCGACAGCGGGTCCATCCATTTGAGGCTCTCAATGCCAGACACGTCGCCGCCTTGCAGGATGCGGTCGATCAGCAAGGCCGCCTTATCGTCCCCCAGTGCGCGTTTAAGCACCGAGCGCACATAGTCGCCCGAGTTGGACACCAGCAGGCTTTGCGAAGCCGCCACACCGGTGAACTTGTAGACCACGTCGTCCACTCGCTCCTTGGTGATCTGGGACGTCTTGGCAATCGCCTCGCCGAGCTTTTGCACCTCTTTGGGCGAAAGGTGCTTGAACACTTCAGACGCCTCGGCTTCGCCCAGAGACATCATCAGAATCGCCGCGTCAGTGAGTCCGTCTTCATTTGCCATAGGTGCTGATGCGAGCCGCTGTTACGCCGCCGCCTCTCCGTTCATCCACGTTTTGACAATGTTAGCGACGGCTGCGGGATTGTCACGCGTGAGCTTGCGGGCATCTTCCAGACGCAACTCGGCTTCCGTGGCTTGCGGCACGGCACCCGGTCCGGTCAGTTGCGGGCGTTCGGGCTCTTCTGCCTCCAACGCGTCAAGCTGTGCGCCGCGCTGCGCATCGGTCAGCGCGGTGGACGAGGGTTGCGGCTGCGCCAAAGCACGCAGAGCCGGGCGGATCACACCAAAGAACACCATCGCCGCCAGCACCAGCATGCCCAAGGGCCAGGCCAGGCTGCGCACCGTATCCAATACATCGGCCTGGCGCCACAGCGGAATCTCCTCGTTGCTCACCTTTTCTGCTGCAAAGGGCGCATTCATCAGGTTGACCGAGTCGCCGCGGTCCTGGTTGAAGCCCACGGTCTCACGCACCAAAGCGGTCATCTTTTCGATCTCGGCGTCGGTCAAAGGCACACTGGTGGTCACGCCTTTGGCATCGGTCACGCTGCGGTGGTTCACCACCACAGCCGCGTTCACCCGCTTGACCACGCCGGTGGCTCCGCGCACCACCCGCACGGTTTTGTCCACCTCGTAGTTAATGATGGATTCCTTCTTGGAGCTGCTGTTGGCAGCATTGGCCTGCCCCACTGCCGCAACAGTCTGGCCCTGTCCATTGATGGGCGCGGCAGGCTGCGCAGGTGGCTGGTTGCTGGTGGCGCCTGGAATGCCGGTGGGCGCTGCGGTAACGCCATTGGTGCTCTCCACCAGTTGCTGGCTGCGCACTGCGCCAGCATCGGCCGCTTGGTTGGGGGTGTGGGATTCGGTGGTGGACTCGGTTTGCGAAAAATCGAGCTCGGCGGTCACCTGCGCGCGCACATTGTCTTTGCCCACCAGGGGCTCGAGGATGTCAAGGATGCGTCGGCTGTAGAGCTGCTCGACTTGCTGCACATACTGCAGTTGCTCGGCGTCACCGTTGGGCGCGCTACCGTCCGGCGGGGCCGACAGCAGCTTGCCCGTGTCATCGAGCACACTCACCGCGGTAGGTGGCATCTCCGGCACACTGGAGGCCACCAAGTGGACGATGCCCGCAATCTGAGCCTTGTCTAGCGAGCGTCCAGGGTGCAGCGAGAGCAGCACCGAGGCGGACGGTTTTTGCTGTTCCCGGAAAAAGCCATTTTGGTTAGGCAATGCCAAGTGGATGCGCGCGTTGGCCACCGATGCAATCGACTGGATGGAGCGTGTGAGTTCGCCCTCCAGCCCACGCTGGAAAGTCAAACGCTCCTGGAACTGCGTCATGCCAAAGCGGTTGGACTCCATCATCTCGAAGCCATTGACCGAGCCCTTGGGCAGGCCCAGTGAGGCGAGTTTGAGGCGCACATCGTGCACCCGGTCGGCGGGCACCAAAATCGCGCCGCCGCCTTCGGTGTACTTGTAAGGCACATTCATCGTGGTGAGCTGTGCAATCACCGCGCCACCGTCTTTGTCGGGCAGGCTGGAGTACAGCACCCGCCAGTCGGCCTGGCGTCCCATGACCAGACCTGCGATGCCAATCGCAACGAACAGCACCACGCCCAGGGCGAGCTTGAGGCGCTGGCTTCGGTCCATCGCCGCAAAGCGTTGGCCAAGGGTGGGGTTCACAGGGATGGTGACAGTGGCTGACATCTTGGTTTCCAGTGGGGTGCGGCACCAATGGCCTCACGACGCAAACCGATTATTCGACCCGGCCTGTCAAACATTAGGGCGATAAGCGCCGCTTTTACCGGTCTTATGAAAAACTTTGTGCTACTGCGGCCTCAGGCCAGCACCCTGGGGGTGAGCACCGCGCTGCCGGCCGCACTGCCCAACTGGCCCTCGGCATTGCGCCCCCACACCCACAGGCGGCCGTCGATGTCGATCGCCAAAGAGTGCGAGCGCCCTGCGGCGACTGCCACCCAGGTCGTGTTGGTGCCCACCTGAATCGGCACCAAGGACCCCGTGGTGCTGCCGTCACCCAGCTGGCCGTCGTTGTTGGCGCCCCAGGCCCACAGCGTGCGGTCAAGCTTGATGGCCAGGCTGTGGCTGCCACCGGCAGACACAGCAAACCAATCGGCATCGGTGCCGAGTTGGGTGGGTCGGTTCACGCTGATGAGGTTGCCCTGACCCAGCTGCCCAGCCGCGTTGTTGCCCCAGGTCAGCAAGGTTTTGTCGGCGGCGATCGCCAGCACATGCGCTTCGCCTGCCGACACCGCAATCACAGGCTGACCCGACAAGGCCACTGCGGTGGGCACCAAGGGCGTGGTGGAGCCGAGTTGGCCCAGCTGGCCATCGAGGTCGTCACCCCAGGAAAACAGCACGTTGTCGGACTGCAAGGCCATGCTGTAACTGCGGTTGGCCGCCAGCGCGATCCACGGAGCTTTGAAGCTGGCGGTGGCGGTCAGCTTGGTGGGCGTGCTGCGGCTGAGGGTGTTGCCCGAGCCGAGCTGGCCCGCCGTGTTTTGGCCCCAGCTGAAAATCGACTGCACCGTAGTCGTGCCACCCAGTGCCAGCGAATGCGCCTCGCCCGCGGCAATCGCCAGCCAGTCTTTGGCTGTCCCAACTTGGGTAGGCACCATCCGGTAGGTGCCAACGCTGCTGCCCAACCCCAGTTGGCCATTGAGGTTCAGGCCCCAGGCCCACAAGGTGCCATCCGAACGGATCGCCAAAGTGTGAAATCCCCCTGCTGCCACGGCGCGCCACGTGGGCGCAGGCGTGCCTGTCAAGGCCAGTGCGGTCATGGTGGATTGGGGGGTGTTTAGCGTGCCGCTTCCCAGTTGTCCCCAGGTGTTGTCGCCAGACATCAGCGCGCTGTAGGTGGGGGTTGCAGGCGCGACCGCTGCAGGCCGCAAGGCCACCGACTGGTGGCTGCCCGCAACAATAGCCGCCACCGTTCCTACCCCCTGCGGCGTAGGCGTCGTGCCACCGGAGCCGCCCGAACCCGAGCTGCCGGAGGCCGCGCCACCGCCGCCGCAGCCACCCAAGCCGCCCGCCAGCAGAGCGAGCAGGGCGCGGCGGTTGAGTGACGTGTCAGGGAGCGAAAGCATGGTGGGCAGCAAACAACAAATGAAAAATTGGAGGCCATCAGCACATCGGCGTCGGCGCAAGCTGCGAAGCATTATTTGGGTAAAGCGCAGCACCAGGCCTTGGATAAGACGGCTTTTTCCCTCGTACTTGCGCTTTATATTTCGCCGCACGCTCCCTAGGATTGCCGCCACGCAGTTACAAGGAACGATGCGATGGATCTCAAGCTCACCCCGGTGGCCATGCCCACCTCAATTCGCCCCCTCAGCGCAGGCCGCGCTGCGGGTGGTGCCGCGGTCAACGCAGCCGAAGGTGGGTTTGCCGGCGCCCTCCAAGGCGCCTTGCGGTCGGTCAGTTCAGCGCAAATGGAGTCAAGCCGTTTGCAGCGCGAAGTGCAGATGGAAAACCCCCAGGTCAGCCTGGAAGAAACCATGGTCGCGATACAAAAAGCACAGATCGGATTCCAAGCCACGCTGCATGTGCGCAACCGCATGGTGCAGGCCTACACTGATATCATGAATATGCAGGTGTAGGACCCATTCACGCGCGCCTTTTCGGCGCATTTTTTATGGGCCAAACAGCCCGGAAGTTGACCCAGATTAATGTCAAGGAAATCTATGAAGTCCGATCCCAAGAACGACCTTCCCATCATGGACACCAGCGAGGGCGTGGTGCTGTTCCACCCGCATATGCCGGCACGCGCCATCGAGTACGTGACCGACACCCTCAAAACCCGCTGGATCGGCCAAGGCCCCAAGGTCGACAAGTTTGAGCGCGACTTCAACACCATGTTTGGCATTGAGGGCACCTCGATTGCGGTGGGCTCGGGCACCGATGCGTTGCACCTGGCCTATTTGCTAGCCGACATCCAGCCCGGCGACGAGGTGGTGGTACCGGTGTTTACCTGCACCGCGACCAACATTCCGCTTCTGTACATCGGCGCCAAGCCGGTTTTTGCCGACATCGACCCGGCCACCATGAACATCAACGTCGAAGACATCCGTCGCAAGATGACGTCCAAGACCAAGGCGATTGTGGTTGTCCACTACGGTGGCCTGCCTTGCGATATGGACGAGATCCACGCCATTGCGCGCGAGTACGGCGTACCCGTCATCGAAGACGCCGCCCATGCGCTGGGCGCACAGTACAAGGGCCAGTACATCGGCACCGTCTCCGAGTTCACCATGTACAGCTTCCAGGCCATCAAGCACCTGACCACCGGCGACGGCGGCATGCTGAGCTTCAAAGACAACAGCCTGGCCAACAAGTCCAAGCGCTTGCGCTGGTTTGGCATCAACCGCGAGGACAAGCAAAAAGGCGTCTGGGAAAACGACATCACCGAGGTGGGCTACAAGTACCAGATGACCGACATCGGCGCTGCCATCGGGCTGGCCGGGCTGGAAGAATTCCCGGCCACGCTCAAGCACCGGCAAGACCTGTTTCGGCGATACGTCGAAGGTTTGCAGGGCAACCCGAATGTGCGCATTGCCATGGACAATGACAGCCGCAAGGTGCATGCGGCCTGGCTGTTTACCATCTTCGTGGACCGCCGTCTGGAGCTGCAAAAGAAGCTGCGCGATGCGGGCATCGAGTCCGGCCAGACGCACTACCGCAACGACCGCTACTCGGTGTTCAAAGAGAACGGCCACTTCCCCCACATGGACAGCGTGGACGACAACTACCTGGTGCTGCCCCTGCACACCAAGGTGAGTCTGGCCGATGTGGATCGCATCTGCGCCCTGATCAACTCCGGCTGGTGAGCTGATGGCGGGTTTGCGCATTGTGGTGGCCAGCTACCTGGGCGCTCGGCGCTCGGGTGCCTGCGGCTACGCCCTGCTGGAAGCGCAACTCAAGATCATGGAGGCGCTGCGCGCACCTGCGGTCGATAAGGTGATGATGGTGGTCAGCGGCAGCTTCGATGCCGAGCGCATGCAGCCACTTTTGGAGCAGGCCGCGCGCAACCCGCTGGTGGAAATGCTGTTCCGCGAGAACGGTGGTTTTTCTTATGGCGGCTGGGACTACGCGGTCACCCAGTCGCTGTTGCGCGACGACTACTTCGGCGACTACTTCCTGATGGAGGACGACTACTGCATCGTCTCGCCCCAGTTCATGGACCCCTTCTACCGCGACGCCCGCCATGCCTACGTGTGCCAGCTGCTGTTTGACGATCCGGTGCGCCACGCGGCGGTCTCCAACGGCTTGCTGCACGGCGGGGTGGCGCGCAATGTGCTGGCCTCCACCGGCACTGTGTTTCTGCTGGAGACCGGTGGCCTGTCGCACTACCACGCGGGCGAGCACATCCAAAAGTACTACCTCAAGTCGATTGAGACCTACTGCGAAACCCACGGCATTGCCTTCATGTCCGACGCCTCGGCTTACTCGCGCGTGCTGTTTTACGACCAGAACATCAAGGCGCTCAAGCACTATGGGCACGCGGACATGCCATCGCCGATCGTGCCTTACGAGTATTGGAAAGTGCACCATGAACATCTGCTTGAGGCCGGTTGAAGCGCAGGATCTGGAGAAGATCCGCACGCACCGCAACGAGCCACTCACCCAGCGCTGGCTGGAGCGGCAAACCACCATCGACGCCGCCAGCCAGCGCCGCTGGTTCGAGGCCGGTGGCGCCCAAAGTTTTCGCATCGTTTGCCGTGGCGCGGAGGACATCGGGCTGGCCCGCCTGACGCTTTCGGACGGCGCGCAGCTGTGCACCGTGGGCCTGGATTTGTTCAGCGCCTTTCGCGGACAGGGCCTGGCCACACCGGTGTTTCAGCACATCGTGGCACAGGGCCGGCAGCTGGCTCCGGCCCTGGACCTGTGGGTGTTTTTGGACAACCACTACGCGGTGCGGACCTACCTCAAGTCGGGCTTCGTGCACGACCATTCCACGCCAGTGAAGTTTTTCACCCGCGAGATCGACGGCCAGCTGGGTGTACACGCCTATGTGCGCATGGTCTACCAGGCTGCAGCATGAAGGTCTCGGTCATCTACCCCATTTGCGGCTTGCCTCCCGCCGACACCGAGGGCTTTCCCCACCCGTTTCTGCTGACCTCGCTGGACTCGGTGCTGCACGCTGGCGCCACCGACTTTGAACTGCTGATCGGCATCGACGGCGAGCGCCCCTGGGTGCTGGCGTTTTTGAACTACTGGGTGGCCCTGCGCAAGCTCAGGCCCGAGCAGGTCAAGATCGTGACGTTGCCATTCACCGGCACCTTTGGCAACCGTCAGCGCAATCTCTTGATGCAGCTTGCCACCGGCGACTACCTCTCGTTTTTGGACCACGACGACGCCTACATGCCCGGCGCATTCGACGCCATCGCCACCATCGGCCAGCAGCACCCGGGCAGGCCACTGTTTTTCAAAATGCATGTGTACCAGTTTGGCTCCAAGAACCGGCCCACCGCCGAGCCGGTCACGCTGTGGTCACCCGCCACCGTAGGCCAAATCGCCATGGCCCGCGTTGGTGGCCACATGTTTGTGGTGCCCAACCAGCAGCACCTGCTGGCTAACTGGCCCACCACCCTTTATGAAGCCGACTACCACTTCATTCGCAACACGGTAGACAACTTCCGCAACTTTGAACTGGAGCCGGTTTGGGTGGACTTTGTGCTGTCGGAAGTGCGGCCTTGGGCGAGGGCGTGGCGGGGGTAGTGGGGACGGCGGGGCGACTACTTGCAGCTGTGCGCCTTCTAGACGCGGCTGTGGATGCAGACTCACGCATTGAGCATGGCCGCAAGCCCCCAGATCAGCAAGGCCAAGCTGGCAAGTCCCACAAGTTCGACGGCGACGCGCGGCAAGAAGTCGTAACGTTCTTCGTCTTTGATGCCGACGCTTGGTAGGCGACCCAGCGTGAGTACGCGGCACACGCACCAGCCGATTCCCCAGCCGATGGTGCTGAACATGAGCTCCAAGCCGAACCAAAGAAGCGCACGCAACAACCAGAGCGTGGCAACCGCAAACGGACGCAACAGCAGGTCAATGAGATCGGCCAAGCTAGGTTTCAGGGCGCAAACATGGCCAAAAAAATGTCATCGAGGCAGGCGATGTTCGTGACACCTTGAAGCCCCGCACATGCGTCATGCCGAGTACAGGACAAGGGCCGCGACAACTAGAAACACAACCCATGACAGGTGTTTGCCACGGGTAAAGAAGATGGGCAGGGTAGCTGAAGCCACAGCCGCACCGGCGATGACATGCAGGACTCCTGCCGTTGAGAGCGGCCCACTGTGAGCGAGCACAAGAAGCAATGCAATTGCCCACCAAGCTACTGTTGTGATATGCCAAACAAATCGCAATGTGCCTTGGGTGAACTCAGTGCCGCCCAAAAGCTTCGGCAGGTTTCCCCGACTAAAGAGGCGCATAAGCAGATAGCGCTCACCCAAGTATGAATGCGCACAGCCTGTGAGGAAGATGAGTACAGCGGCGATGAGAAGCATTTCGGAATGGCGGTCGTGATTTACGCCGTTTATACAGCCCAACGAGGATGCTGACCATACCGCACTGCTTGCGCCAAACGCGCTTGCGGCAGTCGCGGGTCCGCGGTGCGCTGCCAGTTATCTATCTGGCTCATGGTCGATTACTCTGGCGTGCGAACGTCACCATCATCACCAGGGGCAGATAGCGCCTGCCGCTCCATTTCTTCGTCAGAGAGCTCCGGCGCTTGGCGCAGAGCAATGAATTCTTCCATGAACTCGTCCGTGGGCTCTTGCCCCTCCACAAGCACCTGCTGGATAGTTTGGCGCTCTGGTTTCGCATCCTGCGCCAGGGTACCGCTCGTCGGCACACCTGAATCGGGCACGGGCGTTTGCGCTTGGTTCGCAAGGCCACCGAGATAGGCAGCGAAATCTCCATCTTTGGGGACATTCGTGTCTGGCATTCGAATAGACCTCCGCGACGTGTTGGAAGGGGGTTAAGGTGCGCATTTTCCGGCAAGCAACAAACGCCCGAAGCCGGCAATCTACTTTTGCGTGTCCGTACCGAGCAAAGTGCGAGTCTCCCGCAGATGTACTTGTCGTGCTCTCACGTCGGGCGTAGCTGATCTGCCAACGAGCGAGTCTTCTCTGTCACCGTATCGCCGGTATGAAGCGTGGTCTTCTTTTCAATGAGCAGGATGTGGCACTCTTGCTCTGCAATTGGGTTGTGACGAACGCCCTTGGGAACCACGAACATCTCGCCCTCCCCGAGTTCAACAGTCCGATCTTCCATCTCGATTTTCAGATGCCCTTTGAGGACCAGAAAAAGTTCATCCTCATTTTGGTGGCTGTGCCATGCCAATGAACCGCTGACTTTGGCCACCTTGATGTACGAATCATCGACTTCAGCGATGACCCGCGGTGACCAAAATTCAGAAAGAGATGCTGCGATTTGCTTTGGCGTTATGGGCATAGATGGAACTTTGTTTCAACGGATTAACCTAGACCGCAAGCTGCCACGGGTGGCACCACGCCGTAGCGCGTCGACTATAGCGCCGGGTTAGGTGTCGTCACGGACACGCACATACATGACACTGTCGATGAGTTCTCCGTCTTTGAAGACGCTTTTGCGAAGTACCGATTCCCGGTAGAACCCTGCCTTCTCCAGCACCCGCATGGACGCCGGGTTCCAAGCTAGCACGGGGGCTTGCAGGCGAACGACCGGTAATGAACGATCGGCATGCGCCACCATAGCCTGCGCTGCAGCCGTAGCGACGCCTTGACCCCAATATGCGCGTCCAAGCCAGTAACCCAACTGACCTGTTTTCTGCTCGGTTCCAGTACCTGCGATGATCCCAATGCCGTCGGCGACTGCGCCGTTTACTTCAATACATAGGTGAATGCTTGGATAGCAGTTCGACGCGAAGTCGACCCAGGAAGCGGCGTCGTCTTCGGTATACGGGTGAGGAAAACCAGACAACAGGTTGCGCCAGACAGCCCTATCGTTGCCCTGTATCACGAGCTCCCGCTTGTCTTTGGCATTCCACAGACGGAGTACCGCGGAACCTAGAGTGGTTGGGATACGCATGGGTTGTGCCGTCGACGTCTATTGAGCCCGCATGAAGATTCCACTCGCATCGCGCCGATGGGCCACAGGGGTTACCCCGCAAACTTCTCTCGCACCGCCCGAAACGCCTCCATGTACTGCGCATGCCCGGTCTCTCGGAATGCCATTTTGAGCGCGTCGTTGATGTAGGCGGTATGGGGTTCTTCGCGAAAACGGCTGGTGGACCACCCGAACTCGAAGCTGTTGGCAGTTACCGAGCGGAACTCGGGGTGCAGGCACAACAGCAGCGAGGCCAGGCGCTCGGAGATGAAGACCTTGCGGTGGGCGTTCTCGCCGTAGGTGGTGTTGAAGTTGAGCGCCGCATGCAGCGGGTGCGCGCTGTCTTCGGCGACGACAAACAGCGCCTCGGTGAGGCCGAGCCAGAGGCGCCAAAACGCGGGGCGGGCCACGAAATAGTTGGAGAAAACCACTTGGCGGGAGTCCATGACGATGTGCTCCAACGGCACCTCCAGGCCTTGGGTGCGCAAGAAATCTTTGGTGACTTGCAGGCAGCCGGCATCGAACAACTCAGCTTGCTCAAACACATTCAAGAAGTACGCGCCCATGTCGGGTTGCGGCGAGAACAGTGCCACATCCACCGGGCCTTTAGCCAGCGCGGCGCGGATGAACTCGCGCACGCCATCCGGCCCCATCTGCGTTTTGTAGACAAACTTGGGCGAGAAAAAGCCGTAGAAGGCGTTTTCGTCCAGGGTGTGGCTGCGCAGGTGGTTGCGGATGGGCCAGAACTCGTACCAGTCGGGCCGGGCGTTGGCCAGGTTGTCTAGCACCAGAAAACCTTCGGCCTGCACTTGCGCAAGGGTTTCTGGGTTGTAGGCAATGCCGTAGAGGTGGATGTCGGGCGTCATGCCGGTGGATGCTACTTGGGTTCGCGAACCGCCTCGTTCAGTCCTTTGGTGACCGGCCACGCCAGGTAGGACATGATGGAGCGCTCCCCCACCACGACCTCGGCATTGAGCGTCATGCCCGGGAGCAGCCGGGACGACTCCATCATGTTTTTGAGCCCGCCGACCTCGAGCGTCAGGCGGCTGAGGTAGTAGGCGTCAGCGGCGCCCGGCGCGCCGGGGTTGCGCTTGAAGGCGTCCTGACTGATGGTACGCACGGTGGCATCCAAGGTGCCATGGCGCTGGAAGGGAAACGCATCCAACTTGACGTGCACCGGGTGGCCCAGCTTGATATAGCCGACGTCAGCAGAGTCGATTTCTACCTCGGCTTCCAGGACCGTGTTGAGTGGCACCAGCGTAAAGAATGTTTCTGCCGCCTGCACCACCGAGCCCGGTGAGAGCTTGGCAATCTCCAGCACCACCGCGTCCTGCGGCGCCAGCAGGGTGACCAACTGGCTGCGCTTGTCGGCCTTTTGCAGCTGCTGCTGCAAAGCGTCGCGCTCGCGGGTAACGGTCAGCAACTCTTCCATGGAGCGCTGCCGCCAGTTCTTCTCAAACGCCAGCTTTTCAGCCTCTAGCGACGCGAGTTCGCGGCGGATTTCTTGTTCGCGGTTGCGGGCGAGCTCCAGATCGCGCTGCACTTCTTGGCTGCGCTGCTGGGCTTCGAGCAGTTGCAAGGGGGCGGCGTACTTTTGTGCCACCATTTTTTCCTGCATGGTCTCGATCTCTTTGATCGAGCGCAGACGCGAGAGCACCAGCTGCTGGTCGTTGCGGTTGGTGGCCAAAGCAGCGCGCAGCTTGGACAGGTTTTCTGACAGCCGCAGCTGCTGCGCGCGGTAACTGGCGCGGCGCTCGCGCAGGAGTTCGGCCTGCAGTTTTTCATCTGCGTTGTTGGGCACCTTGGCCAATTCGGCGTCGCCGGCCAGCTCGGCGCGCAAGCCGCCAATTTGCGTCTCCAGGCTCTGTAAGCGCGCTTGGAGCTGTGTCTCATCGGCCTGCACAAAGGTGGCATCGAGCACCGCCAACGTGTCGCCCTGCTTAACCACTTGGCCCACCCGCACCTCGACGCTTTTGACAATCGCGGTCTCCAGCGGTTGCACCACCACGTTGGGCAGCGGGTTGACCAACCGACCCCGCGCCACCACCACCTGGTCGACCTGCGACAGCACCGCCCACAGCAAGAACACGACCAGTGCCAGCACCAGCACCTGCAGCGTGAGTTGGGCGTAGCGCGGCACCGGGCTGCGCTCGATCTCGTCGGCGTCCGGCAGGTACTCAACAATCGTCTTGCCCGGCTTTGCAGCGCCGGGGGTGCGGCGGAAAAAGCGCTTCATAGGTGGCTGGTCTGCTGGTTCCACAGATGCTGGTAGGTTTCAGAGCGGGTCAGCAACTCGGCGTGGCTGCCTTGGTCCACCAGGCGGCCTTGCTGCATCACCAAAATGGAGTGCGCGTTGACCAGCGTGGACAGGCGGTGCGAGATCATGATGACGGTGCGCCCCACCGCAATGCGCGAGAGGTTCTGGATGAAGATGGCCTCGCTCTCCGGGTCCAGCGCACTGGCGGCTTCGTCGAGGATCAGGATGCGCGGCTTGGTCAGCAAAGATCGCGCAATCGACAAGCGCTGCTTTTGGCCACCCGAGAGGTTGGCGGCGTTTTCCTCCAGCATGGTGTTGTAGCCCTGCGGCATGCGCTCAATGAACTCGGAGGCACCAGCCGCGTCGGCAGCGGCCACGATTTCTTCAAAGGTGGCCTCGGGCCGGGCGACAGAGATGTTGTCGCGCACCGTGCCGCGGAACAAAAAGTTTTCTTGCAGCACCACGCCAATCTGGCGGCGCAGGTGGGCCAGTTCGATCTCGCGGGCGTCGGTGCGGTCGAACCGCACAATGCCTTCTTGCACTGGGTACAGGCCCTGGATCAGCTTGGTCAGCGTGGTCTTGCCCGAGCCGCTGCGCCCCACAATGCCCACAATCTTGCCTGCCGGAATCGTGAAGCTGGCGCGGTCCAGCGCCGCATTGCTGGCACCAGGGTAGCGAAAGGTGACTTGGTCGAACGAAATCTGGCCCGCCAGGTCGGGGCGCAGCCCGCCGGCCGTGGCGCGTCCTTCGGAGGGGCGGTTCATCACCTCGCCCAGCATCTTGATCGACAGCGCAGTCTCCTGGTACTCATTGACCAGGCCCACAATCGAAATCAGCGGCGCGGTGACCCGGCTGGTCAGCATCTGAAACCCAATGAGCGCGCCCACTGTCATGGTCTGGTCAAACACCTGTTGCGCGCCCAGCACGATGATGACCACCGGCAGCAGCTTGCCCAAAAAGTCGGTGATGGCGTTGCCGGTGATGGCCAGCGTGCCCACCCGAAAGTGCATGTTGATGGACTGCGCCGAGCGCTGGTCCCACAGGCGGCGCTGCGTCGGCTCGATGGCCAGCGCCTTCACGGTACGCATGCCATGAATGGTTTCCACCATCATCGACTGGCGTTCGCCCTCTGCCTGGTAAAGGTCTTGCAGGCGGCGCTGGAAAGTCGGCACCATGGCCGCCACGATGCCAGCAATCACCACCGTGAACGCCAAAGTGATCAAGGCCAGTGGCACCGAATAGGCAAACAGAATCGGTAGAAAAATCAGCAAGGAGGTGGCGTCGAGCAAGGTGAAGAACATGCGCCCGGTCAGGAATGCGCGGATCTTTTCCACCTGCTGCATATGCCGCGTGATGACGCCTGCGGTGGTGGTCTCGAAGTAGTCGATGGGCAGCGAAAGCAAGTGCGCAAAGGTGCGCCGGGTCAGGCGCATGTCGATCTTGTTGGTGGCTGACATGGTCAAGATCTGCCGCAGGTAGCCAAACAGCGAATCAAACACCAGGGCAATCACTATGCCAATGGCCAGTACCCACAGCGTAGACAGGCTTTGGTGCACCAGCACCTTGTCGATCACCAACTGAAAAAAGATGGGCGAGGCCAGGGCCAGTACGTGCATCGCAAGCGCGGCAATCGCGATGTCGCGCAGGGCTGACTTTTGCTTGAGGATCTCCGGGATGAACCAGCGAAAACCGAAGGGTTGCGCGTCCTGTGGCAAGTCAAACAGGCGCTTCATCAAGAAGACCTCGCCGTTCCACAGTGTGCAAAAGGTGGTGCGGGTGATCGTCAGGGGTACGGCGGCCTTGTCGGCCAGCGGATTGAGCACAGTGACGCGGCCGTCGTCGTCGGCTGTGGCGGACATCACGATGACGCAATTGCCGTCGGTCATACGCGCCATCAGCGGAAACACGCCACCTTGCGCGACCAAGGTGTCCCAGGTCAGGATGTCGAGCTTGGCCTTGAGGCCGATGTCAGCGGCCATGCGCAACACCGTCGCAGGTGCTGGCTCTTGCGCGGCCAACGCGTAGTCCTCAATCAACCGCTCGGGGTTGATGGGCAGGCGGTGGTGTTGCGCAAGTGCAGCCAGACACTGGACGGTGGTGTGCGGAAATCTTTCTGCCATGGTGCTCGGGTTTCACGGATGAACACCACGATTGCACCATGGGCTACCAAGCCCAAACCTGCAATAAGGCGGACGAAGTCCGCCCTATTGCCTGCGCAGAACCCGCGCGCCGACGGCGCACGGGTCTACTAGGCAAGCTTAGACGCCCGGCGGTTTCAGGCCCGACGCACTGGCCAACAGGTCTTGCTGTGCCGGCTTGAGCTGGGCCGCTGCGCCTTGCGTGCCATTCAAAGGCGGCACCGCTGGTGCAGCAGGCTTTTGCAGGTTGCCGTTGGCATCGAACTGCTGCATGGCGTTGACCATGCCACTGACCGCTATCGCCACCGGCGAGGGTGCTGCACCCGACTGCGACAGAGCCGTCGCACCGCCGCCCGATGGATCGGCTGCGGCGTACGAGGTCAGGGCCTGCGCCATGGTGCTGACTTGGCTGCGCAGGTCGGATGCCACGGGCGCAGGGGGCGGCGGGCACACGGTCACTACATCGGTCAACACCGGGCACACCTGCACCACATCGGTCAACACCGGCGGTGCTTGGTTGGCGTCAGCCACAAACCAGACGTCGGCCGCCTCGTGGGTCACGCCATCTTCGGTTTGGTAAGTCGAGGTCAGGCCAATGAGGTTGCCGTTGTCCTTGATCAGTTCCACATCAGCTTGGGCGCTGATGCTGGCAATGCCCAGGGATTGCAGCGACTTCAGTTCGCCACCATCGGTGTTGCCGTCGGAGTTGGCATCCACCCAAACCTTCAGCTCGGTAAAGGCTGCGTCGTTCGCGTCGATGACGCCGTCGCCGTTGTCGTCGAGTTCGCGCAGGGCCGCATAGCCGTCGGCGGCGTTACTGCCGTCGCGCAGTCGGGTGGCTGTACCAAACAACTCGGTGCCGTCGTTGATGCTGCCGTCGCCGCTGCGGTCGAGCACCAGCAAGCCGTCACCGCTGCTGACCCAGCCGGTCTGCACTTCCTTGCCAGTGGCAAACAAGTCGAAGGTGGTGCCCTCAGCGATGCTGCGGGTGCTCACGCCGTTGCCATCGAGGTCCAGCACGATGGGGCTGCCCAGCTTGAGGGCGCCGGTGGCACCGTTGGACACCGAGAACGCGCCGATCTGCGCGGTGGTCAGCGACTCCACTTGGCCGGTCGTCAGGGCACCGGCCTGGCTGGAGGTAAAGGCACCAATCTGGCTGGTGGTCAGCGCCACCAAATTGGCGGTGCTCAGCGCAATCACCTGGCTGGTTTTGAGGGCCGCGATGTCGGTGGTCTCAAACGCAACGATCTGGCTCGTGCCCAGCGCGTTGAGGTTGGTCGTGGTCAGCGCCGCCACTTGCGCGGTGGTGAGGGCCACGATCTGGCTGGTCCGCAATGCCACTGCCTGCGCGCTCGTGAGGGCAGCAATATCGGCGGTGGTAATGGCCTGAATCTGCGTGGTGGTGAGCGCCGCCACATTGGTGGTGGACAAGGCACTGATCTGGCTGGTCTTGAGCGCCGCGATGTCAGCTGTCTCAATAGCCACCGCCTGGGCGGTGGTCAATGCACCCAGCTGTGCGCTGGTCAGGGAAGCCACCTGTGCCGTAGTCAGGGCCACCACCTGCGCGGTGGTCAGTGCGGCCACATTGGCGGTGCTGATGGCCACCACTTGGCTGGTCTTCAGTGCAGCAATATCAACCGTCTCGATGGCCACCGTCTGTGCAGTACGCAGCGCACCCACCTGGTCCGTGGTGAGTGCCGCCACCTGCGCAGTTTTCAGTGCCACGACCTGCGCCGTGGTCAAGGCGACCAGCTGCGCTGTTGTGAGCGCCGCCACATCCCCCGTCGTGACCGCCTGGATCTGGTTGGTAGTCAGTGCCGCCACATTGGCGGTCGACAAGGCACCAATCTGGCTGGTGCGAATGGCCGCAATGTCCGCCGTCTCAATCGCCACCGCTTGCGCAGTGGTCAGGGCCGCAAGCTGTGCCGTGGTGAGTGCCGCCACCTGCGTGGTGGTCAGTGCTGCAATCTGGGCAGTGGTCAGGGCAGCCACATTGGCGGTGCTGATAGCAACCACCTGGCTGGTCCTGAGCGCGGCAATGTCAGCCGTCTCGATCGCCACCACTTGCGCAGTCCGAAGTGCTGCCAGTTGGTCGGTCGTCAATGCAGCCATTTGCGCAGTGGTCAGTGCTGCAATTTGCGCAGTGGTCAGGGCCGCCACATTGGCGGTGCTGATGGCCACCACCTGGCTGGTCCTGAGCGCAGCAATATCGGTGGTCTCAATCGCCACGGTTTGCGCAGTGCTGAGCACGCCCACCTGGGTGGTGGTCAGCGCCGCCACTTGCGCGGTCTTGAGCGCTACCACTTGCGCGGTGCGCAATGCGGCAATCTGGCCGGTCGTCAACGCCGCCACATCCCCGGTGGTGATCGCCTGGACCTGATCGGTGGTCAGTGCCGCCACGTTGGCGGTCGACAGGGCGCCAATCTGGCTGGTGCGGATGGCCGCAATGTCCGCCGTCTCAATCGCCACGGCCTGGGCAGTGGTCAACGCGCCAAGTTGGGTCGTGGTGAGCGCAGCCACCTGCGTGGTGGTCAGGGCCGCAATCTGGGCAGTGGTCAGGGCCGCCACATTGGCGGTGCTGATGGCCACCACCTGGCTGGTCCTGAGGGCAGCAATATCGGTGGTCTCAATCGCCACGGTTTGCGCGGTGCTGAGCACGCCCACCTGGGTGGTGGTCAGTGCCGCTACTTGCGCGGTCCGGAGTGCCACCACTTGGTCGGTGCGCAATGCGGCCACTTGGGCAGTTGTCAGTGCCGCCACATCCCCCGTCGTGACCGCCTGGATCTGGTTGGTAGTCAGTGCCGCCACGTTGGCGGTCGACAAGGCACCAATCTGGCTGGTGCGAATGGCGGCAATGTCCGCCGTCTCAATGGCCACCGCTTGCGCAGTGGTCAGGGCCGCAAGCTGTGCCGTGGTGAGTGCCGCCACCTGCGTGGTGGTCAGTGCTGCAATCTGGGCAGTGGTCAGGGCAGCCACATTGGCGGTGCTGATAGCAACCACCTGGCTGGTCCTGAGCGCGGCAATGTCAGCCGTCTCGATCGCCACCACTTGCGCAGTCCGAAGTGCTGCCAGTTGGTCGGTCGTCAATGCAGCCATTTGCGCAGTGGTCAGTGCTGCAATTTGCGCAGTGGTCAGGGCCGCCACATTGGCGGTGCTGATGGCCACCACCTGGCTGGTCCTGAGCGCAGCAATATCGGTGGTCTCAATCGCCACGGTTTGCGCAGTGCTGAGCACGCCCACCTGGGTGGTGGTCAGCGCCGCCACTTGCGCGGTCTTGAGCGCTACCACTTGCGCGGTGCGCAATGCGGCAATCTGGCCGGTCGTCAACGCCGCCACATCCCCGGTGGTGATCGCCTGGACCTGATCGGTGGTCAGTGCCGCCACGTTGGCGGTCGACAGGGCGCCAATCTGGCTGGTGCGGATGGCCGCAATGTCCGCCGTCTCAATCGCCACGGCCTGGGCAGTGGTCAGGGCAGCGATCTGTGCCGTGGTGAGCACCGCGACTTGGCCGGTGGTCAGCGCCGCGATCTGGGCAGTCCGCAGCGCTGCGATGTCTTGTGTGCTGATGGCAACAATCTGCGAGGTCCGCAGTGCCGCAATATCTACCGTCTCAAGCGCCGAGGCCTGGGCGGTGCTCAGCACCGACACACCGGCGGTGTTCAAAGCCTGCGCCTGCCCCGTGGTCAAGGCAACCACTTGGTTGGTGGTCAGGGCAGCCACCTGCGCGGTGCTCAGCGCTGCCACGTTGCTGGTGCTGACCGCCTGGATCTGGTTGGTGGTCAGTGCGGCCACATTGGCGGTCGACAGGGCGCCAATCTGGCTGGTGCGAATGGCAGCAATGTCGGTCGTCTCAATGGCCACCGTCTGCGCGGTGGTCAGGGCCGCAATCTGGGCGGTGGTCAGACCCGCCACTTGGGCGGTCGTCAGCGCTGCAACCTGTGCGGTAGTCAAGGCTGCCACATTGGCGGTGCTGATGGCCACCACTTGGCTGGTCTTGAGGGCCGCGATGTCAGTGGTCTCGATGGCCACGGTTTGCGCCGTACTGAGCACGCCCACCTGGGTCGTGGTCAATGCCGCTACCTGGCCGGTCTTGAGTGCCACGACTTGCGCGGTCGTCAGCGCCGCCACTTGGGCAGTCGTAAGCGCCGCCACGTTTCCGGTGGTGACCGCCTGGATCTGGTTGGTGGTCAGTGCGGCCAGGTTGGCGGTCGACAAGGAACCAATCTGGCTGGTGCGAATGGCGGCAATGTCGGTCGTCTCAATGGCCACCGTCTGCGCTGTCGTCAGGGCCGCAATCTGGGCGGTGGTCAGACCCGCCACTTGGGCGGTCGTCAGCGCTGCAACCTGTGCGGTAGTCAAGGCTGCCACATTGGCGGTGCTGATGGCCACCACTTGGCTGGTCTTGAGGGCCGCGATGTCAGTGGTCTCGATGGCCACGGTTTGCGCCGTACTGAGCACGCCCACCTGGGTCGTGGTCAATGCCGCTACCTGGCCGGTCTTGAGTGCCACCACTTGCGCGGTCGTCAGCGCCGCCACTTGGGCAGTTGTGAGCGCCGCCACGTTTCCGGTGGTGACCGCCTGGATCTGGTTGGTGGTCAGTGCCGCCACATTGGCGGTCGACAAGGAACCAATCTGGCTGGTGCGAATGGCGGCAATGTCTGCCGTCTCAATGGCCACCGTCTGCGCTGTGGTCAGGGCCGCAATCTGGGCGGTGGTCAAAGCCGCAATCTGGGCGGTGGTCAGAGCCGCAATCTGGGCGGTGGTCAGGGCCGCGATGTTGGCAGTGCTGATGGCCACCACCTGGCTGGTCCTGAGCGCAGCAATATCAGTGGTCTCAATCGCCACGGCCTGGGCAGAGGTCAATGCGCCGATCTGTGCACTGTTCAGGGACGCTACTTGCGCCGTGGTCAGTGCGGCAATTTGGGCGGTTCGCAGCGCCGCGATACCTTGCGTGCTGATAGCCACCACCTGCGCAGTCCGCAGTGCTGCAATGTCTACCGTTTCAAATGCTGTCGCCTGGGCGGTGCTCAGCGCCGATATACCGGCCGTATTCAGGGCCAGCGCCTGTCCTGTGGTCAAGGCAACCACCTGGTTGGTGGTCAGGGCAGCCACCTGCGCGGTGGTCAGCGCTGCCACATTGCTGGTGCTGACCGCCTGGATTTGGTTGGTGGTGAGCACCGCCACGTTCGTGGTGGAGAGCGCCCTGATCTGGCTGGTCCTGAGGGCAGCAATGTCAGCTGTCTCAATAGCCACTGTCTGCGCGGTCGTTAGCGCTGCAATCTGCGCCGTGGTCAGCGTTGCCGCCTGCCCGGTGGTCAGCGCCTGGATTTGGGCGGTGGTCAGGGCAGCCACATTGCCGGTAGAGAGGGCCTGAACCTGGCTGGTCTTGAGGGCCGCCACATCGGCAGTCTCGATCGCAGCGGCCTGCGCGGTGCTGAGCACCGCCACATTGGAAGTCGTAATTGCAGCCACCTGACCCGTGGTCAGGGCCACCACCTGGGCGGTGGTCAAC
Source organism: Rhodoferax sp. (assembly GCF_044236835.1). GTDB lineage: Bacteria > Pseudomonadota > Gammaproteobacteria > Burkholderiales > Burkholderiaceae_C > Allorhodoferax. Next base: position 76,499 of record NZ_JBIIGC010000012.1, on the reverse strand, counting down.
GCAGCCGTCTGGCCGGTGGTGAGCGCGGCTACGTTGCCGGTGCTGAGCGCTTGAATCTGGCTGGTGGTGAGTGCTGCCACATTGGCGGTGGACAGCGCTTGAATCTGGGTGGTTCTCAGGGCCGCCACATCGGCGGTCTCGATGGCTGCAGCTTGTCGGGTTGTGAGCGCTGCAATCTGCGCCGTAGTGAGCACAGCCGCCTGCCCGGTGGTCAGCGCCTGGATTTGGGCGGTGGTCAGGGCAGCCACATTGCCGGTAGAGAGGGCCTGAACCTGGCTGGTCTTGAGGGCCGCCACATCGGCAGTCTCGATCGCAGCGGCCTGCGCGGTGCTGAGCACCGCCACATTGGAAGTCGTAATTGCAGCCACCTGACCCGTGGTCAGGGCCACCACCTGGGCGGTGGTCAACGCAGCCGTCTGGCCGGTGGTGAGCGCGGCTACGTTGCCGGTGCTGACCGCTTGAATCTGGCTGGTGGTGAGTGCTGCCACATTGGCGGTGGACAGCGCTTGAATCTGGGTGGTTCTGAGGGCCGAGATGTCAGCCGCTTCGATGGCAACCGCTTGGCTGGTGGTCAGCGCGGCAATCTGGGCGGTGGTCAGGGCGGCCGCCTGGCGGGTGGTCAGGGCCACGATCTGGGCGGTGGTTAGCGCCACCGTCTGTTGCGTGCCCAATGCAGCGAGATCTGCGGTTTCAAGGGCGGCGACTTGTTCTGTGCGCAGGGCGACGATGTCCTCGGTGCCCAGCGCTTGCATGCTGCGCGTGGTGAAGGCCTGAATCTGGGCGGTCGTAAACGCCCGAATTTGGGCGGTCGACAGGGCAACAATGTCTTCTGTTGTAAGAGCAGCGACTTGCGCGGTGGTCAACGCAGCAATTTGCGCTGTGGTTAATCCGCCTAGATTGCTAGCCATATTCAAATCCTTAGAACTTTATGTTCGATGTACCCACGCACCCGCCCATAGCGGGCCTGCCCGACAGGCACCAATGCGCGCACTTCGAGCCTTCTTGATCATCGGCACAGGTTCATGAACCTTGAGAGAAATCTTTTCTTCTCTCAGGCAGCTCAAGTAACCAGGCAAGAATGACCAGTTGCCATACTACCCAAGGCCGCCTCCGATAAATTCACGAAAAACGCTTGATTTTCCATGCAGCCGCGCGCCTAAGGGCCTCGGCAACTGCGGGGCCGCTGTTTATACCAGCACAGCGGGCCGCATTCACCTTGGCCGAAGCCTCGCCGTTCTCGGCGGCGATGGCGAACCATTTGTGGGCCTCAATCGGATCCTGCACCAAGCCCTCGCCGGTGGCGTACAGCAAGCCCAAACGCGCTTGAGCCTGCGCCAACCCGAGGTGCGCCGCACGCAGCAGATACCCCAATGACTCCTCCATATCCTGGACCACGCCGGTGCCTCTGGCGGTAACCAAAGCCAGGTTGTACAGCGCCTCGGGGTCGTCTTGCGCTGCCGCTTTGTGCCACCAAAGTGCCGCCTGCGTGGGGTTGTCTGCCAGCGCGTACAGCGCTCCCAGATTGGACTGTGCCGCCGCAAAGCCCTGCTCGGCGGCGCGCTGGCACCACATAAATGCGAGCTTGAGATCCCGCGCGACGCCCGGCGCGCCGCTGGCGTACACCGCACCCAAGTTCCATTGCGCCCGCGCGTCGCCCATCGTCGCCGCCTTTTGCAACCATTCCCATGCGCGGGTGAAATCTGCGGCTACACCAAGGCCTTTGTGCAAGGCCACCCCGATTGCAGCCATGGCCGCCGGCAACGACTGCTGCGCTGCCTTCTCATACCAGAAGAATGCTTTGGACAGATTCTTATCCACGCCTTGTCCGCGCTCATGGTGCTGGGCGAGCAGGTACTGCGCCTGTGCCTGACCCTGCTGGGCGGCGGCCTCCAGGCAGGCCAGGGCAGCTGCCGCGGCATCGGTTGGCAGGCGCGTGCCAAGTTGCAGCATCGCCTGCGCTTGGCCTTGCTGCGCTGCGCGCAGGTTCCAGGCCAGGCCGTCCAGCGGCCGGGGGGCGCCCAGTGTGCCTTCACAGTACAGCCGACCCAGCGCGCACTGGGCCGCCGGGTCGCCTTGGGTGGCTGCTTTTTCGTACCACTGCAGCGCCTGCGGGTCGCGGGCTTGCTCGTGCAATGCGCCCAAGGCGCACTGCGCCTGCGCATGGTTTTGGGCGGCGGCCTGGCCCAACCAGTGGGCCGCCAGCGCGGGGTCGCGCTCCAGCCCGATGCCGTGGGCGTACATCCAGCCCAATTGGTATTTGGCATCGGCGTTGCCGTTTTCAGCGGCGGTACTCCAGCGGGTTTGGGCGCGGCGGCGCTCCTGGCCCCCTGCACGGCGGCGGTTGGGCGTGGTTGCGGTCTGCTCGCGCTCGCCGCCTAAGCGGGCAATGGCGGAATAGGCCGCCACATGGTCCTGGGCGGCAGCGCGGCGGTACCAGTCCAAAGCCAGAGCCAAATCGCGCTGAACGCCGTTGCCCTGCGCATAGTGTTCGGCCAACGCATGCTGGGCTGCAGCCAAGCCTTGCTCAGCTGCCATCCGGCACCAATGCAATGCAGCTACTGTGTCCTGGGTTACGCCAATGCCCTCGGCATAGGCCTGCGACAAGGCCAGTTGCGCGCTGGCCAGACCGGATTCGGCAGCGGCCCGGGTCAACTCGGCGGCCTGCGCCAGGTGGGGCCGCGCATACAGCTGCCCCAAGCGCCATTGCGCTTTGGCATGACCCTGCTCTGCGGCCTTGGCCAGCCACACGACGGCCTGATGTTCGCTTTGCGCAACACCGGTTCCACTGGCATAGCGGGTACCCAACAGATACTGTGCCGCGGCCAGGCCGCGCTGGGCCGCCTGCGCCACCCAGTGCATCGCCTGCTCGATGTTGGGCTCCACCCCCACGCCGTTGGCGTACATCAGCCCCAGCTCGTACTGCGCATCTGCCATGCCAATGCGGGCGGACTTCAGGGTTTGCCTGAACAAGCGCTTTTGCGGATCGGCGTTGGGGGCCATTTAAGCGCCCCCGCCCAGGGCTTTGTACAACTGCGCTGCGGTTTCCAGCTGCGCCCTGCGAATCTGGGCCGAGGTCAACTGGGCAACCAGTAGCTCGCGCTGGCCATCGAGCACTTCCAGATAGCCGGTCAGGCCAACGCGGCTGCGGGCCATCGCAATATCCAGGCGGCGCTGCTGGGCCTGTTCGCCGATGTTGGCAGACCGCATTTGCTTGGCCAGGGCAGCTCGGGCCGACAGCAGGTCCGCCACTTCCCTAAAGGCCAGCTGAATGGTCTTCTCATAGTCCGCCACCGCAGCGACTTTGCGTGCTTGGGCGATATCTTGGTTTGCGTCCCGACGTCCGCCGTCAAAGAGCGGCAAGGTCAGTGTGGGCACAAAGTTCCAGGCCGCGTTCTGTAGCAATGTCGACAGGCCCTGGCTGGCCAGGCCCACGCCGCTAGTGAGCAAAACCCGAGGCAAGAACGCGGCGCGCGCAGCCTCGATGTTGGCCTGGGCTGCCAGCAAGCGCTGCTCGGCGGCCATCACATCTGGGCGCAGCAACAGCACCTCACCGGGTACGCCGGCCACCAGCACCGAGTCCACCCCTTGCTGCTCCAGGTCCCAGCCGGCAGGCAGGTTCTTGGGCACTTCACCCAGCAGGTAGTGCAGGCGGTTGGTGGTCGTGGTCCATTGGTGGGCGATGGCGTCCACGCTGGCGCGGGCGGACTCCATGGCGGCCTGGGTTTGGGCCACCTCGAAGTCGTAGGAGCCACCCAGGTCCCGGCCCCGGCTGACGACCGCAAAACTCTGTTCACGCAACTCCAGCGTGTCGCGCGCCAGGCGGGACCATTCCTCCAGTTGCAATTGGGTGAAGTAGGTGTTGGCCACCTCAGCCACCAGCGAGAGTTCGAACGCGCGCTGGGCCTCCTGGGTGGCCAAAAAGGTGCTCTTGGCGGCGTCGTTCAAACTGGCCAGCCGACCCCAAAAATCCATCTCGTAGGCCACGGTGTTGAGCGAAACGTCAAAGCGCCGGTTAATGGACGGTGTACCCGAGCTCAGCAGGGCGCCCGGGCTACCACTGAGCGTTGCCCCGCCCTGTAGATTGATGGAGGGCAGGCGCTCGGCAGCGGCCAAATCCACCTGCGCACGCGCCTCCTGCACCCTTGCGGCGGCAATGCGCAGGTCGCGGTTGTTGTTCAGTGCGATCCCGATGAGCGCCTGCAGCCGGGGGTCCGGGAAGTAGGTTTTCCAGTGCACCTTGCCAGCGCCATCGGGCTGGACCTGCCCCAGTGCAGCGGGCCATTGGGTGGGCACCGGCAAATCAGGACGCACGTAGGGCGCTGGCTTCGCACATCCCGCCAGCAAGACCACTACGCCCAACCACAGTGCTTTATTCAACATACCCCAAACCCATATGTGCCGACCGAGGGGTCCGCACCGAATGCCCGCGAGTCTAGTGTTGGACCCCCCTGTGCAAACCGCAGAGTTGGCGGACGAAACCGGCCTACTTCGGGGCGCGGCCTGGCTGTGCGGCGGTTTCCAATCACGTCTGGCGCACGGTACGATGCCCACCATCCCGGAACGCGACACGAGACAGCCCTTCATGGACACACAGGCAGGCAAACCAGCACAGTTCGGACACACCATCACCCAGGCCTGGCAAGGCAGCATGGACTTTGCCGCGCTGCTGGACCAAGCCGCCCAGCTGGAGGCCGAAGGCGCTGGCCACTTGGCTGCGGTGCTCTACCAGACCTGGCTGTCCCGCAACACCTCGCCATACGCCCACGCAGCCTACTTCAATTACGCATTGGTACTGTCCAACGCGGGCGATCTTTCTGGCGCCGAGGGCGCGTACCGCAAGGCCATCGAGATTTACCCCGCGTTTGTGCAACCCCGACTCAACCTGGGCATGCTCTACGAGCGTATGGGGCAGATCGATAGCGCACTGGACCAATGGCGCTGGGTGGCAGAACACACCGACCCTGCCGTGGCCGACCAATCGCCGCTGTTGGTGATGGCGCTCAACCACCTGGGCAGGGTGCTGGAAACCCGCAAGCAACTCGCCGACGCCAGCCGTTACCTGGCCCGCAGCCTGGAGATCAACCCGCATCAAAGCGACGCGCTACACCACTGGGTGCACCTGCAGCAAAAGCAATGCATCTGGCCGGTGTACGCAACGCTGCCCGGCGTGAGCCTGCAGGCGATGCAGCAGGCCACCTCGGCGCTGGCCATGCTGAGCATCTCCGACGACCCCCAGGCGCAGCTGGATGCAGCGCGGCGATTTGTCGAGAAGAAAGTGCAATCGGCGGTGCCGCAGCTGTCAGCGCCGCGCAACTACGGGCACCGTCGCTTGCGAATCGGCTACGTGTCCTCGGACTTTTGCCTGCACCCGGTTTCCATGCTGATGGCCGAGTTGTTCGAGCTGCACGACCGCAGCCGCTTTGAGGTGTACGGCTACTGCTGGAGCCCCGAAGACGGCTCGGCGCTGCGCCAGCGGGTGATCGCCTCGATGGACCACTTTCGGCGCATCCACGACCTGGGTGACTACGACGCGGCCCAGCGCATCCGCGCCGACGAAATCGACGTCCTGGTTGACCTGCAAGGCCAGACCTCAGGGGCCCGCGCCAACTTGCTGGCCTACCGGCCTGCACCCATCCAAATCACCTATCTGGGTCTGCCAGCCACCACGGGCCTGCCGTCGATCGACTATGTGATTGCCGACCGCTTCCTGATTCCCGAGTCGGCAGCGCGCTGGTACTCTGAAAAGCCGCTGTACTTGCCCGACATTTACCAGGTGAGTGACCGCAAACGCACCGTGGGAGCGCGCCCCAGCCGCTTTGACTGCGGACTGCCCGAAGACGCGTTCGTGTTTTGCTCGCTGAACAACAACTTCAAGTACACGCCGGAAGTGTTTGCGGTGTGGATGAACATCTTGAAGCGCACCCCCAACAGCGTGCTGTGGCTGCTGGCCGACAACCCCTGGGCGCAAACAAACTTGTGCGCTGCAGCCCAGGCCCATGGGGTCGATGCTGCTCGGCTGGTGTTTGCCGGGCGGGTGCTGCCACCCGACTACTTGGCGCGTTACGCCTGCGCCGATCTGTTTTTGGACACCTTCCCCTTCAATGCCGGCACCACCGCCAACGACGCGCTGTGGATGGGCTTGCCGCTCCTGACCTTGTGCGGGCGCAGCTTTGCCGCCCGCATGGCCGGGGCGCTGCTGACTGCAGCCGACCTGCCTGAGCTCATTTGCTACGACCTGAAAAGCTACGAAGAAAAAGCGGTGGCGCTGGCCCAGCAACCCAGCGAATGTGCGCGCTTGCGCGCGCACCTGCAGACCGTGCGCTCGACTGGCCGGTTGTTCGACACCACCGCGTTTGCGCGCCATTTGGAGTCGGCGCTGGAGGGTTTGGTGCAGGCGCTCTGAAACACCGCAGTTGGATAACCCAGGTAGTCCAGCGCTGGATGCCTGACCCCACGACCTGCATGCCAAACTGAACTAGGCTCAGTGCAGAAATTTCTGCTGTGCCTCGAACTTCTGTTCGCAGTGCGCCAGCCAGGGTTCGGCGAGGTAGCGAATTTGTGCGTCGTTGTGGAGGATGCGGCGCATGATGCGCGACTTTTCCTGGCGCGAGGCCTCGTCCAAGGATTCCACCGAAGCGCGCTGGCGCAGTTGCTCGATGAGCACCGCGCAGGCGCCCTCAAAGCGCACCACGCCGTCCCAGTCTTGCACCCGGGCAGCCTCCAGCATCTTGGCGCTGCTGTCTTCGATGGCTTTGTAGTAGTCGATCAATTGCTGCGTCATACCGAGGCCGGTCTCACACCTGGCGGAGGTATGCCGGGCCCTCCCCTTTGATCTGCTTCCAGCCGCTGGCCACCGGTTCGATCAGCCGCGCCACCTCGTCAAGCGCGTCCACATCGTTGCGCGCATTGGCCTGCACCAGCCGGTGCACACAATAGGTGTAGAGGGCATCGAGGTTGCTGGCAATTTCGCCACCTTTTTCCAGGTCGAGCGGGGCCTTGAGCCCTTCTTCCAGGATGCTGACCGCATTGCCGATTTGCTTGCACTTGGCTGCAACATCGCCGGCCTGCAGGGCCAGCTTGGCGCCGCCGATGGCGCGCTGCAAGGCCTCAAACAGAAGGTTGACCAGCTGGTGCGGGTCGGCCATGTCCACGCTGGCTTCGATGCTGGCGCGCTTGTAGGCGGCGGCGGAGCGGGAGCTAACGGAGGTAAACATGCTGCGAATTCCTTATCTACTGCACTCCATTATCGGCAGCAGGCTGGCAGACTAAAGCGACTCTAGCGCCCAAGGTGCGGCGCGCCCTCCCCTCTAATTCTTGGATTGGTTCCAGGTGGTGACCTGCTGGGCCACGTAGGCATTGAGGGCAGTCAGGCCAGCCATCTTCGCGTCCAGCGCGCTGTACTGCTTGCGCAGCCTGGCCTCGACTGCGGCGGCCCGGTCGTTCACGCGGGTTTGCTCGGCGGTGTTGGTGTCGAGCTTTTTCTGCAAAGCGTCGGCCTTGCTGACCACGCTGCCGCCGGTTGCCAGCGCGCCGCTGGCAAAGTTCTTGAACTTCAGGGCGAAACCGTCGGTGAGGGTATTGCTGTTGTTGGTAACAAAGAGTTTTTGCAGCTCGGTGCCGTTGTTGGCGGCGGTGCTGAAGCGGGCGGTGTTCAGGGCCAGTGTGCCGTCGAGCTGGCGCTCTATGCCTACGTCCGCCAGCCGCGCATAGGCACTGCCGGTGGAGACCGAACCTGCCATGTTGCGCAGCACGCTTTGGATGCCCAACATGGAAGCGTCGCCCTGGAACAGCCCGGGGGTTTTGGTGGCCTGGTCGTACTTGGTCAGTTCCGCCAGGTTGCTGGCCAGCGCGTTGTAGGCGGTGATGAAGTTATTGACATTGCGCACCGCCACCGTCACATCCTCGCTGACTGACAAGGTCACCGACGCACGGCTCTCGGTGCCACCCACGTTGTTGTAGTTGGTGGTGGTGGTGGCCAGCAGGTTGATGGTCACGCCTGGAATGTTGCTGCTCAGCGTGTTCGATGCAGAGGTCACCGCCAGGCCGTTGATGCGGGCTTTGGCGTTTTCTGCGGTCTGCACCTGGTTACCAACCGTGGCGGCTCCGTATGCGCCGGCCGTCGGATCGTAGGCAAAGCGCGACAAGCCGGTGGCGTCGGTGTTGGTGTTGTCCACCTCGGAGGTTTGCACCCGAAAGCCGGCGGCGGCTCCGGTGTCTTTGGAGCGCAGTATCAAACGGTCCTGCGAACCGTCGTTGACTGTGGTGGCCACGACGCCCGCGTTGGCGCTGTTGATCTTGGCGGCCAAGGTGGCCACGGTGTCGGTCGCCAACACGGTGAGCACCACGTCACTGGAACTGCCCGAAGGGATGAAGGTGGGTCGCGCAGCGGCGGCGGCATTGTTAGCCAACACCAGGGCTGCCGCAGTGCTGTCCCGGGTCCCGAGGCGGGTCACGTCGGCGGGGGATAGGGCGGCCTGGGCGGCGTTTTTCGCCGCCAGCGCATCGTCTTCGGCCTGCTGATTGGTGACGGTGGGCGTGTTGGCGGCCACCGCCGCCAGCCAGGCGGTGTTGGCTGCGTCGTAGGTAAGCGCCTCGGCAGAGCCGCCCACAAACGCGCTTTGCGCCGCAGCGGCAGCCGATGCGGCAGCGGCTGCAGCCGCATCGGCGGCGGTGGAGGCGGCAGTGCCGCTCCACGTGCCCAGGCGCAGAGTCATGGTGCCGGCACCCACATTGCTGCCTGCGCTCACGCCCACCGATGTCACGTTTTGCTGCTTAGCCAGTGCATCGACATCCAGAGTGAACGAGGTGGGCGTAGCCGACGATGTCGCGCTGATGGTGGCGGCATTGATGTTGGAGGAGGAGGCGCTGCGTGCGGTCCACGCGGAGCTGGTGGACATGGCCTGCGCCGCGTCGGCCAGCGCGGCGACTTGCGATTTGACTTTGGCGAACTCGGAAATCTGCGCGGACTCGATCTGGGCCCGGTTTTGCAACGCCGTCAGGGGCAGCTTTTCGAGCGACACCAGTTTGGTGATGATGGCTTCGCTGTCGAGCCCGCTGCCAATCCCCAGTGATGAAATCGTTGCCATAGCTGTCTCCTGCGTGGTTTCGCCGCCGGAGTGTCCCACGCTGGTGCGCGGCCGAGCCGCAGAGATGGGCCCGATTTACCCCACAAACGGAAAAACAGCGGGTGCTTGCGCAACCCGCTGTGTTTGGTATCGACCGCCAGGACGGGAACTTGAGGGTTCCCTCCTGGTCGCGCCCCGCCTTTACCGCAACAGGGCCAGCACGCCCTGGGGCAGCTGGTTGGCCTGGGCCACCATCGCTGTGCCAGCCTGCTGCAGGATCTGGGCCCGCGACAGGTTGGAGGTTTCTTGCGCAAAGTCGGCGTCCTGCACCCGTGAACGCGAGGCGCTCAGGTTTTCCGACGTGGTGTTCAGGCTCGAAATCGTGGCCTCGAAACGGGCTTGCAAAGCACCAAACTTGGCACGCTGGCTCGACACCGCGCCAATGGCCGAGTCGACAATGCTCAGGGCACGGGTGGCGGCCTCAACGCTGCCCACATCCAAGGAGTCCACCGTTTGCAGCTGCGACGCATTGGCGGCGTTGATGAAGTACCCGGTCTTGGCCGCACTGGTCGAGGTGGCAGCAGGCACCACGCTGAAGCTGCGGTCGGAATCCAGCGTCAGCGAACCCGTGATGTAGGCCACGCTGGTCAGCGCAAAGGTGCCACCGTCGCCGGCAATGTTGTCCTGGAACGCAGTGCCATTGAGCTTGGTATCGAAGGTATTGGCCGCCAAGGACTTGTTGCGGATCAGGATGTCCTCGCCGCTGGCATTGACCAACAAAATGCCATCGCCCGCGTCGTTGAGTTTGGCGTTCACACCGGTGGATGCCGACTTGCCGTTGATCTCGTTGATGGCAGAGGCCAAACCGTCGGCGTTATTCGACGCACCCGAGGTGAAGCTGATGGTTTCTGCGGTCTTCGTGTTGTTGGACACGATCTCGATCGAGTAGCTGGCGTTGGCTTGGAAGTCGGCCAGTTCGATTTCGGTGCGGGCCGATGCGGTCACACCCGTCAAGTTGGTCTTGGCATTGATAGACGCAGCCACTGTTTTGGCGCTGTCGCCCGCTGCAATGGCGAAGGTGGCCGAACCCAAAGCACCGTCGATGGTGTTGGAGGCTGCCGCAACAATCGAGGAACCTGTGGTAGCAGCCTCTTTGGCGGTGACCAACGAAGTTGCAGCACCGCCTGCAACGATCGATGCGGAGGTGGTCAAGGTGGCGGTTGTGCCCTTGTTCAGGTCGCCCTTGGACACGTTGGCCGTCACGCTGCCTGCCACCACCGAGCCTTGGCGGAAGTTGCCGTACTTGGAGGTCGTGAAGTTGGTGGTCGTGGCCGTGATGGTCTGGTTGGCGTTGGCGCCCACCTGGAAGTCGGCCGAGGTGAAGCTGCCGTCCAGAATGTTTTGGCCGTTGAACTGGGTGGTACCCGCGATGCGGTTGAGTTCTTGGGTCAGCTGTCCAACTTCCTGGTTCAGCGCAGCGCGGTCGGACGCGGAGTTGGTGGCGTTGGCAGATTGCACCGCCAGTTCGCGGATACGCTGCAAGATCGAGCTCGAAGCACCCAGCGCGCCTTCAGCGGTTTGTGACAGCGAGATGCCGTCGTTGGCATTACGTGCTGCTTGGTTGAGGCCGCGAATCTGCGAGGTAAAGCGCTCGGAAATGCTCAGGCCGGCCGCATCGTCCTTGGCGCTGTTGATGCGCAAGCCCGAGGACAGACGCTGGATCGACGTGCTCAGCGACGACTGGCTGGTCGTCAGGTTGCGCTGTGCCGTCAACGAGTTGAGGTTGGTATTGATGGTTTGTGCCATATTGATTGCTCCTGATAAAGACCCACTGAATCCGGCGACATGCCGATCTCAACGCCAGCGCCATGCTGGCCGCCATGACCGGCACCTCTGGAGAGGCCATCCGGACGACAGTTCCATGACAGAACCGTTGGCAAGGTTTTCGGGTGGTTACGCAAAAACTTTAGTGACTTCGCCATCCCAAGGCGCTTAACACCTGGTTTGTGGGCGCAAAACCGGAAAAGCACGGGCTTTTGCCAGCTCCTCCGGGATTTAAGGGTTTACCCCTATCAAGTTTCGCACTGCGGTTTGCAATTGGCGCCGTTTTCCACCGCTTATTGCCTAAACGGGGTTGCCAGCGCTCTCCAGAATCTCCCCCATCGTTACTGGTTGCCTGCACTGGCGCTGGCTTGGAAATCGGCAGCGAAGCCGATTTCATTAACTTAGGAGTTCCGCGATGGCCTCAACTATCAATACCAACATCCAGTCGTTGACTGCGCAGCGCAATCTCGCCGTCTCGCAGGGAGCCATGGCCACCACCATGCAAAGGCTGTCCTCTGGCTTGCGTATCAACAGTGCCAAGGACGACGCCGCCGGGCTGGCGATTTCCGAACGTTTCACCTCGCAGATTCGCGGCGTCAACCAGGCGGCGCGCAACGCCAACGACGGCATCTCCCTGGCCCAGGTGGCCGAGGGTGCGTTGGGCAGCGCATCGAGCATTCTTCAGCGCATTCGCGAACTCGCGGTGCAGTCGGCCAATGCCACCAATTCGGCCTCGGACCGCGCCGCGCTCAACGCCGAGGTCGGGCAACTCACTGCCGAGCTGGACCGGGTGGCGCAGACCACGCAGTTCAACGGCCAGAACATTTTGGACGGCAGCTTCACTGCAGCGACCTTTCAGGTCGGGGCCAACGCCAACCAGACCATCATCGCCACCACGGCCAACTTCAGCACCACCAAGTACGGCAACAACCGCATCGGCTCCATTGTGGCCAGCTCCACCGGTGGTCCCGGCGACCTGGCACTGGGCACGGCAACCACCGGCACCAACCGGGCCGCCGCAGTGGCCTCTGTCGGTGGCTTTGGCGTCAACGACATCAGCGCAGACACCTTGCGCATCAGCGGTGCCACAGGTGCTGCCGATGTGGCAATCGTGGCGGGCGACAACGCCCGCAAGGTGGTGGCTGGCATCAATGCACAGGCCTCCATCACAGGTGTCACCGCCACCGCCAGAACCCAGATCGACATCGACCAATTCACCGCGTCTGGCAGCTATTCCCTCAGCGTGGTGTCCAACAACCCACTGAGCACACCGGTCACGGTGGCTTTCAACATCGGCACCGGCCTGTCTACCGCCGACGATTTGGCCTCTGCGATTTCCGCGTTCAACGACAAGTCTTCGCAAACCGGTGTGACCGCACGCATCAACACCGCAGGCACCGGCATCACCCTGGTCAACGAGACGGGGGCCGACATCGCGCTGCGTAGCGACACCTCGGCTGGCGCATTTGTAGTGGGTCGCATCCCCAACCCGGCGGGCGGCATCGACCTGGTGGCAGGATTGACAGTGGCCGCCGGTGGTGGGCTGGCCCAAGTCACCGGGTCCATTACCATGGACTCCAACAGCAGCTTTGGCATCAGCACCACCAACGGGGCCGCCTCGACATCGGGCACTGCGGCCGTGAGTTTCTTTACCGCCGTTGCCTCTGCCAGCGAGTTGCAACCCGCCTCGGGTCTGGATGTGTCCACGGTGGAGTCCGCCACCCGCTCGCTCTCGGTGGTTGATTCGTCCCTGTCGGTCATCTCGTCGCAGCGGGCCAAGTTCGGGGCCTTGCAATCGCGCTTTGAGAGCACGATCAACAGCCTCAATACCAACGCAGAGAACCTCAGCGCCTCGCGCTCGCGCATCCAGGACGCCGACTTCGCGATGGAAACTGCCAACCTCTCGCGCACCCAAATCCTGCAGCAAGCTGGCACCGCGATGGTGGCGCAGGCCAACCAGCTTCCGCAAAGCGTGCTGCAGCTGCTGCAACGCTAAAGGTTCCAGCCCGCAGAAAGGGCGCGCCTGTAAGACTTTGCCTTACAGGCGCAGACGGCGCACGCTGACAGCCGCATTAGCTGACTTCTGATTTCAGTTTTTGGCTCGCAATTTGACAATTCAGTCCATGGCGATGCAAGGGGATCGCCCACCACACCAGGAGCTGAAGATGCCAAACGACCAAATTCTTGCCGAGATTCGCGAAGCCAACATGACCTACCTGATGTTGGCCCAAAGCCTGATCCGTCGCGACAAGGCCGAAGCCTTGTTTCGCCTGGGCATGTCCGAAGACGCCGCCGACCTGATTGCCGCCCTGTCGCCGGCACAGATCCTGAAAATCTCCTCCGGCAACATGCTGCTGTGCCGCTTCCGGGTGGACGACGACACCGTCTGGAGCCTGCTGACCAACCACTCGACATCCAAAGTCGACAACGACGCCACCGCCCGGCTGCACGCCAGCATTCTGATGGCCGGGCGTTTTGCCGAAACCTTGTAAAACGACAGCGAAGCGGAGCAGCACCATGGCCACCAAAAGCGTACTCAGCGATTCCAAGCAAGTCGAACGCGCAGTTTCCCTGATCCAACTCGGCGCGCGCCTGCAGGTCTTGGAGAGCGAGACCGACCTGTCCTACGAGCGCCTGCTGCGCCTCTATAAGGAAGTGGCAGGCCGCTCACCCAGCAAAGGTCAGTTGCCGTTCTCGACCGAATGGTTCCTGACCTGGCAGCCCAACATCCACGCCTCGCTGTTCCAAAACACCTACCAGTACCTCAGCAAAGTCAGCGCGCTCGAAGACATTGACGCCATCATGCGGGCCTACAAGCTTTACACCGAACAAATCGCGGCCTGCGGGGTCGAGCCGCTGCTGTCGATCACCCGGGCCTGGCGGCTGGTGAAGTTCATTGACAACAATATGCTCTCGATGACCAGGTGTTCCAAGTGCGGCGGCCACTTTGTGAGCGAGGCCTACGAAACCTCGCGGCACTTTGAGTGCGGGCTGTGTTCGCCACCAGCGCGCGCCGGCAAAGGCGCAGCATCGGGCGGCATTTTGCTGCACTAAATTCAAGCCCGGCCGAAGTACGACGATATGATTGTCAACGCCCAAACGTTCGGGCCTTCTTGAAATCCAATCCACATGTTCGTACTCGTCGGCTGGTTGATCATCTTGGTGTGCGTGTTTGGCGTGTTCATCGCCCACGGGGGCAACATCATGGTGGTTTTGAAGGCCCTGCCCTTCGAGTTGATTGCCATCGGTGGCGCTACCTTGGGTGCCTTTCTGGCCAACAACCAGATGAAAGTGGTCAAAGCCACCCTGAAAGGTCTTGGGGAATGCTTCAAGGGCAGCAAGTACACCAAGGCGCGTTACATGGAACTGATGGCGCTGCTCTACGACATCTTGCAAAAGGCCCGCAAAGAGGGCCTGATGGCCATTGAGAACGATGTGGAGAACCCCCACGAGTCTGCACTGTTCAAGAAGTACCCCACCGTGGGCAGCGACCACCATGTGGTCGAGTTCATTACCGATTACCTGCGCATGATGGTCTCTGGCAACCTCAATGCCCATGAAATCGAGTCCTTGATGGACAGCGAGATTGAGACACACCACCAAGAAGCCCATGCGCCGGTCGCGGCGCTGCAGCGCGTGGCTGGCGGCCTGCCAGCCTTCGGCATTGTGGCCGCGGTGCTGGGGGTGGTGAACACCATGGGTTCGGTCGGGCAACCCCCAGCGGTACTTGGCGGCATGATCGGTGCGGCGCTGGTGGGTACCTTTCTGGGCATTTTGCTGGCCTACGCGTTTGCCGAACCCTTGGCTGGTGTGCTCGAACAAAAGGTGGAAGAAGCAGGCAAGGAACTGCAATGCATCAAAACCACGTTGCTGGCCAGCATGCAGGGCTACAACCCATCGACTGCGATCGAGTTTGGTCGCAAGGTGCTTTACTCCACGGAGAGGCCCTCGTTTGTGGAACTTGAAGCCCACGTGAAGAAGAAATAAGGCCCCGCGTCCCACACCATGGCCACAGAAGCGAAGAAGCTCCAGCCGATCATCATCAAGCGGGTCAAAAAGGGCGGCCACGCTGTGCATGGGGGCGCCTGGAAGATTGCTTATGCGGACTTTGTGACCGCGATGATGGCCTTCTTCTTGCTCATGTGGCTGCTGGGCAGCACCACCGAGGGCGACAAGAAAGGCATTTCCGATTACTTCCAGTCACCGCTCAAAGTGGCGCTGCAAGGCGGCAGTGGCTCGGGCTCGAGTAACAGCGTTATTCTGGGTGGTGGCAACGACCTGACCCAAGTGGTTGGACAGAATAAGCGCGGTGACAACAGCGACCAGAAGGCTCCGAGATCGCCCGAAGAAAAGGCCAAAGCCGAGCGCGCCAAGAAGGACGACCAGCAACTCGCCGCGCTGAGCGCCAAGATCGCCAGCGTGATCTCCAACAGCGAAAAACTCGCTGAGTTCAGCTCCCAAATCAAGCTGCAGATCACGCCCGACGGCCTGCAAATCCTGATCGTCGATGACCAAAAGCGGCCTATGTTTGACAGTGGTAGCGCGGTGGTCAAACCGTACTTGCGCGAGATCCTGCGCGAAATCGGTGTGGCCTTGCTGGATGTGGACAACAAAATCAGCCTGGACGGACATACCGACCGCCAGGGCTACAGCGGCGGAGCGCGCGGCTACAGCAACTGGGAGTTGTCGGCCGACCGGGCCAACTCGACCCGGCGCGAGTTGATCGCTGCGGGCATGCCGGAGGACAAACTCGCGCGCGTGGTGGGCATGGCGTCGAGCGTGCTGCTCGACCCCAACGACCCATACAGCCCCAGCAACCGGCGCATGACCATCCTGGTGATGACCAAGGAGGCCGAGGAGCGTCTTTTGTACGGCGGAAACCCGCCCGTGGAGATCAAAGCTGGCGGTACGCTCACGCCACCAGTGCCTGGCACCACGCCTTGATGCCTGTGTTTTTCAGTCATACTTGCGGCACCTTGCAAATCGAGTGCGAAAGAGTTTTCCATGCCTAAAGAACTTCGCTTTTTAATTGTTGATGACTTCTCCACCATGCGGCGAATCGTTCGGAATCTGCTGAAGGAAAGCGGCTTTGCCGATGCAGACGAAGCCGAAGACGGCGTGGTGGCACTACAAAAGCTGACCAACGGCAGCTTTGACTTTGTGGTGAGCGACATCAACATGCCCAACATGAACGGCTTTCAGTTGCTCGCTGAAATCAAGAAAGACGACAAGCTCAAGCACATTCCGGTGCTCATGGTGACTGCCGAAGCCCGCAAAGAAGACATCGTGATGGCCGCCCAGCAAGGGGCATCTGGCTACATCGTCAAGCCATTTACCAAGGCCACGCTGGAAGACAAGGTCAACCACATCCTGACCAAAGCGGGGCTCAAGTAAACATGGCGGCAGATCCCTCGTCCACACAGCCCCCCCTGCCCAGCGCCGCCGATGTGCACCGCATGCTCGGTGCCTTGACGCGGCAACTGCACGATTCGCTGAACGGCCTGGGCTTGGCCGACAAAGTCAAGGACTGGGCGGGTGAACTGCCCGACGCCAAGAGCCGCCTGTCCTACATAGCGCGCCTCACCGGCGAGGCTGCCGAGAAGGTACTTAACCAGGTGGACCAGGCCAAGGCCCAGCACGACTTCATTGCCTCCGAGACCCGCCGCATAGGCGCGCTGATTGCCAAAGACCCGGTGTCCGCCGTGGCCAAGGGGCATGTGATGAATTTCGTGAGCGATGTTGAGAAGGCCAGCCAGCAAGTCGATGCTCACCTCACCGAGATCATGCTGGCCCAAGACTTCCATGACCTCACTGGACAGGTCATTGCCCGAGTGGTCCAACTGGCTGCCAATATCGAAGAGCAGTTGGTGACTTTGCTGATCCAGACCGCACCACCGGAGGCCGCGGCCAAACCGGCTGCCAGCAAAGGACCGTATGTGCCGGCGCTGGATGGCCCAGTCGTCAAAACCACCGACAACCCCGAGGTGGTGACCAACCAGTCTCAGGTGGACGATCTGCTGGCCAGCATGGGGTTTTGATTACCGGGGCATTCGCCCCGTTTTTCTGTCTTTAGTTTCGAAAGTCGCTCGCGACAATGGTGAGAACGTAACTGTCTCTCACCATGGACTCTGGTAGCCAAGATCGCAACTTACCGGCCTCGGAACGCAAGCTTCAAAAAGCCCGCGACGACGGCCAGGTCAACCGCTCGCAAGACCTTTCGCACCTTGCGGTGCTGGGTGTGGGCTCGCTGACGCTGCTTGTACTCGCACCGGTGCTGTTTGACCACCTGCGCGTGGACATGGTGCGCCAATTCTCTTTCGATGCTGCCACCATGAAGGAGGCCACCACCATGCTGACCCGCTTGGGCGACGCGGTGACTGTGGGTGTGGTGGGCAGCACCGTGTTTGCGATTGTGGTGATGGCCACCGCCATCTTGGCCGCTGTGGCATCTGGTGGGTGGGTGCAAAGCCTCAAGCCCCTGATGCCCGACTTGAGTCGCCTCAACCCGCTCTCGGGCCTGGCCAACATGTTCTCCAAACAAAAAATGATCACCACCGCGAAGATGGTGCTGCTCACCTGCATTCTGTTTGCGGTGGCAGCGCTGTTTCTCACCGACGGCATGCAGACGGTGTTGACCTTGGTGATGCAGCCCTCGAATTCGGCCATCGCCCAGATCACCCGCTGGATCACTGGTGGCATCGGGCTGATGCTCTTGGTGTTGCTGCTGGCAGCCATGGTGGATGTGCCTTTGCAGTCCTACCTGCACAAAGACCAGATGAAGATGTCACACCAGGAGGTGAAGGAGGAAGGCAAGGAGGCCGACGGCAACCCGCAAATGAAGTCGCGCATGCGCCAGCGCCAGCGCGAGATGTCGCAAGGTGCCAGCATCAATGCGGTGCCCAAGGCCGACTTCGTGGTGATGAACCCAACCCACTTTGCGGTGGCCATCCGCTACGACGAAAAAACCATGCGCGCGCCCCAGGTCATCTCCAAGGGCGCCGACTTGCTGGCCATGCGGATTCGCGACCTGGCCAAGAGCCATTCCATCCCCGTGCTGCAGTCCCCGATGCTGGCGCGCGCCCTGTACGCCAATGCCGAGCTAGACCAAGACATTCCCTCAGCGCTGTACACCGCAGTCGCCCAGGTGCTGGCCTATGTGTACCGGTTGCGCGCCGCGCTCAAAGGACTGGGTCCGATGCCCGGCGAACCGCCCCAACCTGTTGTACCGGTTGAACTCGATCCCCACCACAAACTTGCCAAGGCAGCACGCGCATGAACCCCCAACTGCAAAGCCTCAAGCAGTGGTACTCCAACAATGCCCGCGTAGTGCAGGGCGCGGCCGCCCCCATGCTGGTGGTGGCTGTGCTGGCCATGATGGTGCTGCCCCTGCCGCCGACCTTGCTGGACGTGTTTTTCACCATCAACATCGCGGTGGCGCTGATGGTGATGATGGTGGCCGCCTACATGGTGCGGCCGCTGGACTTTGCTGCCTTTCCCAGCGTGCTATTGCTCACTACGCTGATGCGCCTGTCACTCAACGTGGCCTCCACTCGGGTGGTGCTGCTCGAGGGCCACACCGGCCCCGGCGCCGCAGGTGCGGTCATTGAGGCTTTCGGCCATTTCCTGATCGGCGGCAACTTTGCAGTTGGTCTGATCGTGTTTGCGATTCTGGTGGTGATCAATTTCGTGGTGGTCACCAAGGGTGCCGAACGCATTGCCGAGGTGTCCGCCCGCTTCACGCTGGACGCGATGCCGGGCAAGCAAATGGCGGTGGATGCCGACCTCAACGCCGGCCTGATCGACGAGCCGGAGGCCAAGCGCCGCCGGCTGGAAATTGGCGAAGAGGCCGAGTTTTTCGGCTCGATGGACGGTGCTTCCAAGTTCGTACGTGGCGACGCGATTGCCGGCATCCTGATCTTGTTGATCAGCATTTTTGGTGGCTTCGCCATCGGCATGCTGCAGCACGACCTCAGCGCCTCGCAGGCGGCCAACAGCTACATCCTGCTGGCGGTGGGCGATGCACTGGTGGCGCAGATTCCGGGCCTGCTGATCTCGGTGGCTGCCGCCATGGTGGTGTCACGGGTGGGCAAGGACAAAGACATCGGCAAGCAAATCGTCTCGCAAATGTTTGTGTCGCCACGGGTGCTGGGCATCACTGCAGTCATCATGTTCATCTTGGGCGTGAT
This sequence comes from Rhodoferax sp., assembly GCF_044236835.1. Classification (GTDB taxonomy): domain Bacteria; phylum Pseudomonadota; class Gammaproteobacteria; order Burkholderiales; family Burkholderiaceae_C; genus Allorhodoferax. The sequence continues at coordinate 57,424 of NZ_JBIIGC010000012.1, read as the reverse complement.
TCCCAACATGCCGCACTTGGTGTTCCTGTCGATCAGCGCGGTGCTGGCCTATGGCGCCTGGATGCTGGCACGCAAGCCCATCGAGGCGCCAGTGGTGGCGCCGCCGCCCACCAGCGACGGCGAGGCCTCCTGGGACGACTTGCAGCCGGTAGACCAGCTCGGCTTGGAATTGGGTTACCGACTGATTGCACTGGTGGACAAAACCCGTCAGGGCGACTTGCTCAACCGCATCAAGGGCGTGCGCCGCAAGTTTGCCCAAGAGGTGGGCTTTTTGCCGCCACCCGTGCATGTGCGCGACAACCTGGAACTCAAGCCCAGCGCCTACCGCATCTCGCTGCGCGGCGTGATTGTGGGTGAAGGCGAAGCCTTTCCGGGCATGTACCTCGCCATCAACCCCGGCGGCATCACCACGCCGCTTTTGGGTACGGCCACCAAGGACCCAGCGTTTGGCCTGCCAGCGCACTGGATCGACGACAAGCAAAAAGAAGCGGCCCAAATGGCCGGCTTTACCGTGGTTGATTCCGAGACTGTGATGGCCACCCACTTGTCACACTTGATGCAAGTGCAAGCCAGCAAATTGCTCAGCCGCACAGAGACCCAACAACTCGTGGAACACGTCACCAAACTGGCCCCCAAACTGATGGATGAAGTCGTCCCCAAAATGGTCTCGGTTGCGGTCTTTCAGAAGGTCTTGCAGCTGCTCTTAGAAGAGTCGGTGCACATCCGCGACATCCGCACCATCGTCGAGTCCATCGCCGAACACGCAGTCAGCACCCAAGACCCGGCTGAGCTGGCCAAGCGGGTGCGCGTGGCGCTGTCGCCGGCCATCGTGCAGCAGATCTACGGCCCCACCCGCGAGCTCAATGTGATTGCCATCGACCCCAGCCTGGAGCGTTTGCTGGTGCAGGCCTTGGGCAATTCCCAGGGCCAGGCGCTGGACCCCGGCGTGGCCGACATGCTCTCTAAACACGCCGCAGAGACTGCCCTCAAGCAAGAAGAAATTGGCGTGCCTGCCTGCCTGCTGGTGCCCGACCCGATCCGCAGCGCCATGGCCCGGCTGCTGCGCCGCGTCGCACCCCGTTTGCAGGTGCTGGCGCACAGCGAAATACCTGAAACCCACACCATCCGCATTGGTCCGATTCTCCGAGGTGCCACATGAACATCCAGCGCTTTACTGCCGCCACATCCCGCGAAGCATTGGCCAAGGCCCGCATGGCCTTTGGCGAGGGCACACTGATTTTGTCGAACCGCCCCACCGATACAGGTGTGGAGGTGCTGGCCACTGGTGAAGACAGCCTGGCCGAGATCGAACCGGGCCCAGGTAGTGGCTACAACGGCGCATCCACGCCCAACCAAGCCAGCGGCAAATCCAAACCCACTGCACCTGCCAAAGAGCCGAGCTACCGCGAAGTGGCAAGCCAGGTCGAGGAAGACGCGGCACAGCTGGCCATGAGCACCCTGTCGTTCCAGGACTATGTGCGCGAACGCATGGCCAAGAAACGCCAGGCCACCTTGCCCGAGCCGCCCAGGCTGATCCACATTGCGCCCGATCCGCTGGCGCGTCCGAGTGCCCCACCGGAGATACGCACCCCAGCACCCGCACCGCGCAAAACTGCGGCCACGTCAGCACCCGAGGCCGGCATACCGCTCAGTATTGAACGTGAGCTCCATGCGATGAAAGCCATGATGGAGGACCGCTTCAATACCTTGCACTGGCTGGGCCAGGCGCGCCAGAATCCCATCCAAGCCAACCTGATGCTCAAGCTGATCCGGGCCGGCTACTCACCCTCACTATCGCGCTCAATCATGGAGCGCATGCCCGAGACCCTGGACGCGCAGCATTCCACCCAGTGGGTGATGGATGTGCTCGAACGCAATCTGCGCACCGACGCTGGGGGCCCCGAGCTGCATGAAGAGGGTGGCGTGTTCGCACTGATCGGTGCCACCGGCGTGGGCAAGACCACCACGGCGGCCAAACTCGCCGGCCTGTGCGCACGTCGGCACGGCCCCAGCAGCGTCGGCCTGATCACACTAGACACCTACCGCGTAGGTGCCCAGGAGCAGCTGCGCGCCTACGGAAAAATGCTGGGCGTGGTAGCCCACCTGGCCCACGACCGCGCCGCCTTGCAAGACCTGCTGGGCTTGCTGGCAGGAAAAAAGATGGTACTGATCGACACCACCGGCCTGGCCCCGCGCGACCCTCGCAAACGCGAAATGCTGGAGCTGCTGGAGATACCCGAGGTCAAGCGGCTGCTGGTGCTCAACGCGGGCGGCCACGGCGACACTCTGGAAGACACCGTGGGCCAGTTCAAGTCCCCCAAGGGGCAGCAAGTGATCTTTTCGAAGATCGACGAGGCGGTCAAACTCGGCCCGGCGATGGACGCAGCGATCCGCCACCAATTGGTGTTGCGCGGCGTAACCACCGGCCAGCGTGTCCCCGAGGACTGGGAAGCCGCCAGCGCCAACAAACTGGTGCGAGCCTCGCTGCGCTCTTCAGGCAACTCCGCCTTCGACCCCAAGATCACCGACTTGGGTTTCCTGTTTAGCCAGCCTTCCGAAGGCGCCCATTCCTTCACACCGGTTGGTGGGGCCCTGCATGCATGAGGCATTGCACCACCAGGCGACGGGGCTCGTGGGCTTGTCGCGCCACAGCGGCGCCAGCCTGGTCGCCATGGTCCAGCATGGCGATGACAGCAGCGAGATGCCCTTGCTTTGGCAACTCTGCAACGCCATGGTCGGCCTGGGCTACCCGGTCACGGTGCTCGATGCCACCCAAAGCGAATCCGCCCCTAACCCTGGTCTGAGCGAGCTGTTGGAGTACCGCTTCGGCAGCACCCAAGGCGAGTACAGCCCGCGGGACTGGAGTGTGCTGCCCTCGGCGCAGGGCCTGCAACGCATGCGCCCCCTGGCTGGCACCCACAGCAAACACCGCCAGCATCCGCTAGAGCGCCTGGGCGAGCTATTCACCCACCACGGCGTGGTCGTGCTGTACGCAGGCGTCGATATGCTGGTGGACTTACTGGGCGGCACTGCAGCGCGGCCCCTGCTGACCGTCGCGCCCCGCAGCACCTCCCTATTGACAAGCTACATTGCGCTCAAGCGCTTGCTGCGCAAAGGTGGCCTGGAGCCCACCTTGTTGCATATGATGGAGCCCACCGCCCAGGACCAGCAGGCGCAGGCACCCAGCGCGGCTTACAGTCTCACAGAGTGCGCCCGTAACTTTTTGAACTACGACGTGAACCCAATTGCAATGGACCTCAGCCCAGGCCCGCAGTCCGAATTGGACCTGCGCCGCCTGGCCATGCGGCTGCTGGAACATGCCCTGCCCTTGCGTGAACACACGCCAGCGCGAACACTACCCACCGGCTCTGCGCAAGGGCCCGAGGCCAGGAGCCACTGATGTACACCGCCAAGGGGCAACTTGACCGCAATGCACTGATCAAGCAGTACCAGCCACTGGTGCGCCGCCTGGCCCACCACATGATGGCCAAGCTGCCTCCCAGCGTGGAGGTCGACGATCTGATCCAGGTCGGGCTGATCGGCCTTGCCGACGCCCTCACCCGCTTCGAGGCGTCCCAGGGCGTGCAGTTCGAAACCTTTGCGACCCAGCGCATCCGCGGCGCCATGCTGGACGAACTGCGCGAGAACGACTGGATGTCGCGTGGCTCGCGCAAGAGTCAAAAAGACATTGAGACCGCGATGCGCAAACTCGAACACAAGCTGGGTCGCAGCCCGGCCGAGTCTGAAATTGCCAACGAACTCGGTCTGACCCTGGCCGACTACCAAAGCCTGTTGGGCAAGGTACGAGGCACCCAACTGGTCTACCTCGAAGACATGTCGGGCCGCACCGAAGACGACGACACCTACCTGGACCGCCATGTTGTCGACACCGAAGCCGACCCACTGAATATGTTGCGCGACCAGCGCCTGCGTGTCAGCCTGGTGCAGGCCATCAAGACGCTGCCCGAGCGCGAGCAATACGTGATGAGCATGTACTACGAGCAGGACATGAACCTCAAGGAAATTGCCGCCGTGCTGGAAGTCACCGAGTCGCGCGTCTGCCAGCTGCACAGCCAATCGATCGCGCGCCTTCGCGCAAAAATGCGATCCCACTGAGCACTGCCGAATGGGGCGTGCAGCGCGCGGCTTGCGCGCATGCGCACCGGCCTGCACTTACGCGGCAAAATCAACACCGGCAAGGCCGCCAGCGCGGCCGCGCGCCCACCACCCCACAGGACCACGCCATGAAAATTCTGATGCTCCACGGTATCAACCACAACATGTTCGGCAAGCGCGACCCAAAGCAGTACGGGACCACCACGCTCGACGAAATCAATACCAGCCTGCTGACGCTGGGCCAAGCGTTGGGTGTGGAGATCGAGACCTTTCAGACCAACCACGAAGGCGCGATGTGCGAGCGCATCCACCAGGGCTACTTTGACAACGTCGACGCAGTGCTGATCAACGCCGGCGCTTGGACGCACTACAGCTACGGCATCCGCGACGCGCTGGCAGTGCTGTGCTGCCCGGTGGTGGAGGTGCACATGTCCAACATCCACGCCCGCGAGCCCTTTCGCCACACTTCAGTGTTCGCCGAAATTGTGGTCGGCCAGATTTGCGGCTTCGGTGCGAACAGTTACTTGCTGGCCCTGCGGGCCGCGGTGGATGCGGTGCGCGCTCGCAGCGCTATGCCGCCAGCACCTTGAACTGACCCGATTGCGGCGCCACCGCACCAAACGGACTGCTACTTTTCCCATAAGTCGAAGGCGCGGGGGTGGGAACCACGACTTGCAGCGCCTGGTGAACGTAGGCACTGCGGCGCGCCAGGCTCTCACGCAACACGCCCATGCCCTGGGCCAGGGCCACAATACGGTGCCGTTGCGCCGCGTCCATCGTCAATACAGGCTGGGCACCACCCAGCAGCGGCGCCAGTTCCAGCACCAGCGCGTGCAGAGTTGCGCTGGCGTCGGCCAGTGCGGGCGCGTCGCCCGTGGCCAAAACAGTGGCGGCCTGGTTGAAGCTGTGCTCCACGCGGTCCAGATGGTCTTGCAAGGGGGTGGTCATATCAGGTCCTAGGCAGCCCCAAATGGCGCGCAGGACCTGCAGGCGCAGCGGCTTAGCGTGCGCGAACTAGCATTTCCTGGGCATTGGCGAGAAGTTTGTCGGCAATCGCTTCGGCATTGACCTCGTAGCTGCCGTCCTCGATAGCTGCTTTCACCGCAGCCACCTTGGCGCTGTCGACATCCGCTGCTTGCGAAAGATCGGGCTTTTCGAGTGCCCGCGCCAGGTTGGAGACCGACACCGACACCGAAGCCGAACCGGCCGAGCTTTTCGCGGACGCAGCAGGCTCCAGGCTCGCCTTTTGGGCGGCAGGCGGGTTGGTCTGGACGACCGACGCGCTGAGATCTGTGGGTTGACCAATTTTCATAGCATGCTCCAAAACCACGGTATGCGTAGCCTCGTACCGTCAGTATCGGCCCGGTTGACGCGGACTTGAGGGCTTTTTTCACATCTGCCCCACTTAGATGGCCAACAGCACGGTACGGGCATCGACCACCGTGCCACTGGCAATGCGGCCATTATCCATGCGCACCCGCGCGGTTTGCCCAACCACACCAGCGGAGAGGGCCTGTGCCAAGCTGGTCACCTCAAATCCTGGGCCTTGGGCCACGACCCGAACCTGTGCACCAGCGGAAAACACCTGGGCCGGGCGGACCATGCCTTCGCGCAGCACCGCACCGGTGCCCAGGGGGCGAGTAGCAACCTGGCCCAACCAGCCGCTGGGCTCTGCCAGCACTGCCTGACTGGCCTGGGCCCAATCGGCCTCGGCCTGTACCAGATCAGACTCCTCCAGTACCGCACCTGCGGGTACCTGGCCGCGCACCACCCACGCCGGGCCAAAGGCCTTCACCTCAACCGGCAAGGTGACATTCCAGCGCGTCACACCGTCCACACAGCGCAGACCAACCCGGCTGCGTCCCCACAAGCGCCCGCCCACGGGCAGGTAGGGCTCTAACTTGGCACAGGGCGTAAGCTTGAGACGGGGGTCCACTTGGCCCACTGCGACCTCTATTCGCAAGGCCACACCGTGGGGAGCGGCTTGCTCGGCTGCAGCCTCGGCCCATTTTTGGGCCACGGCGCTAAGCGAGGGCGCCTGGGCTTGGGCAATACCAGCGAGCAACCCGACCCCGACGAACAAGCCTGCCGTCCAGCGCCGCACCAAGGCGCAAGGCCGATCGGCGAAGGAACGGTTGGTGGTTTGCTGGTATGTACGCATCGCGGCAGCTCCTGTTTTGCGGTTGCCACCCAGGGCCACCGATGCGCAGAACTATAGGCAGGCAACCGAGCGCAAAGCGTCACAAATACGCGCAAAACCCACCGCTATTCCAAAGCTTGCACGACTCAAGTTTTCCCATAATCGTCGCACGCCCCCAGGACCGGGCCCCTCCGCTACCGCCTGGGATCAACCGCATACGAGGTGCTGCCATGCTTGCAAACTTGACCGCCGCGCTGGACTTTCAGGGCAAGGCCCTCGTGGTCCGTGCCGACCGCCAGCGCGTCATCGCCAGCAACATTGCCAACGCAGACACGCCGGGCTATGCCGGGCGCGACGTCAACTTCAAAGAAGCGATGCAGGCCGCCTTGGGCACCTCCAGCAGCCTGACCCTCAAGCCTACGCCGCCATCCGGGGTCCGGGCCGACAGCGTCAGCCATAGCCAGCACATCCCGCTGCAATCCACCTTGGGTAGCCTGGGCGGCAGCGGACCGGCGCTGGAATACACCACACAAAGCCAGCCCGCCATGGATGCCAACAGCGTGGACCTGGACCGGGAACGGGCCAACTTTATCGACAACGCGGTGCGCTACGAGGCCACCCTACGATTCATTAACGGCAGTTCAAGAACGATCTTGAGCGCCATTCAAGGCCAGTAACCATGTCCATGTTCAGCATTTTCAATGTGTCGGGCAGCGCGATCAGCTCGCAGTCGCAGCGGCTCAACGTGGTGGCCAGCAACCTGGCCAACGTCGATGCGGTCGCCGGGCCCGACGGCCAAGGCTACAAAGCGCGCCAGGTGATGTTCGAAACCGTGCCCATGGGCTCGGAGGCCTCCAGTGGCGTCAAGGTCAGCAAGATTTTGGAAAGCGACGCGCCCCTCAAGCGGGTGCACAACCCGATGCACCCCTCGGCCGACGCAGAAGGCTATGTGACGCAGTCCAACGTCAATCCGGTAGAGGAAATGGTCAACATGATCTCCGCCTCGCGCTCCTACCAAAACAACGTCGAGGTGATGAACACCGCCAAGACGCTGTTACTCAAAACCCTGCAAATGGGCCAGTAAGGCCGAAAGGACATAGACCATGGTTGCCGCCGTTTCTTCCTCTACTTTGTCTAACGCGACCTCGGCCGCCGGCCAGACCAGCGCCCAGGAGCAGTCCGACCGCTTCATGAAGCTGCTGGTGGCACAGCTCAACAACCAGGATCCGTTGAATCCGATGGACAACGCCGAGATGACCAGCCAGATGGCGCAGATCAACACGGTCTCCGGCATCCAGACGCTCAACGAAAGTGTGAAATCGCTCTCCGACCAGTTCACCTCGATGCAGTTGCTGCAGGCCACTTCGATGATCGGTCGCGAGGTGCTGACCCCTGGCAACGCCGTCTCAGTGCATTCCGGCGTGGGCAAGGGCGCGCTTAGTCTGCCTGCCAACGCCGACAAGGTCACGGTTCAGGTGCGCAGCCCGAGCGGCCAGTTGCTCGACACCATCGAACTCGGCGCCAAAGCGACTGGCCGCCACAGTTTTGAGTGGAACGCCTCAGGCTACACCGGCTCGGGCGCACCCACCTTTTCCGTATCAGCCAGCAACGGGGGCAAGGCGGTCAGCGCCACCACCTTGCGGCGCGACACCATCACCGGCGTCGACAACGCAGCAAACGGCGTCAGCTTGGCGCTGCGCAGCGGCGGCACCGCCCCGCACAGCTCCATCCAAGCCATTCTTTAATTCGAAACGAGGACACCACCATGAGCTTCCAAACAGGGCTTTCCGGTCTGAACGCTTCCAGCAAGAGCCTGGACGTCATAGGCAACAACATTGCGAATGCCAACACCGTGGGCATGAAGGCCGCGCGGGCCGAGTTCAGCGACATCGTGGCCTCGACCATCTCGGGCGCAGGCGGCAACAATGGTGGCATCGGGGTGTCGGTGGCGGCGGTCACCCAGCAGTTCACCCAGGGCAATGTGACCATCACTGGCAACAGCCTGGATGTGGCCATCAACGGCGGCGGCTTTTTTCAGGTGACCAAAAACGACGGCACCACCGCCTACACACGCGACGGCCAGTTCAAGCTCGACAAAGAAGGTAATTTGCTGACCAACGCCGGCTCGGCGGTGATGGGCTACCCCACCGACGTGCTGGGCGTGGCGATCGGCACTTCCCCCATACCACTGACCTTGCCCACCACCGCGCCAATTGATGCCAAGCCCACTGCGGTGGTGACTGCCGAGTTCAACCTGGATGCGCGCGCCAAGGACTCGGCCCAAGCGATTGCAGCGGGCCAGACCCCAGACCCACGCTCCAAATATGGCACCTCGCTTACCGTGTTCGACGCCCAAGGTGTGCCGACCTCGCTGAGCCTGTACTTCGAAAAAACCGTTGGCACGCCCAACACCTGGGATGTCTACCCCGACACCAGCCTGCCCGGCACCGCGCTGGGCCAGATCACTTTTGACGCAATCGGCAAGATCAGCGGTCCGCTCATTGGCGGTGTGGGGCCGGGATTTGGCCTGACCTTTGCGGCTGGCACCATTCCCTCGGACAACCCCAACGAAGCCACCGGCTTTCTGCCCCAGGCCATTGATGTCAACCTCAATGGTGCCACCCAGTATGGCGTGACCTTTGCGGTGTCCAACTTGTCGCAGGACGGCTACACCTCAGGCGAATTCACCGGCCTGACCATCAACGAAAAAGGCGTGATCACCACCACCTACTCCAACGGTCAAAACCTCAAAACCGGCGGCATGATTGCACTGGCGGACTTCCGCAATGTGCAGGGCTTGGCACCGATTGGCCGCGGCGAGTACCTTGAGACCTTTGGCTCAGGACCCACGATTTTGGGCCAGCCCACCGCCGGCCGATTTGGCGATCTGCGTTCGGGCGCGGTCGAAGAATCCAACGTCGACCTCACCGCCGAACTGGTCAACATGATGACCGCGCAGCGCAACTACCAGGCCAATGCGCAGACCATCAAAACCCATGACCAGGTGTTGTCCACCTTGGTCAACCTGCGCTAAAGCGTAGCGGCCACATCGCACCGGATAACGCCCCATGGACCGCCTGATCTACACCGCCATGACCGGGGCCAATGCCGCCGCCAACCGGCAAGCCATCCTGTCCAACAACCTGGCCAATGCCTCCACCAACGGCTTTCGTGCGCAGCTCGAAACCTACCGCGCCGTGCCCCTGCGCGGCGAGGGTGCGACCACCCGGGTGTTTGCTGTGGAGTCCAGCGCGGGCTTTTCCGACAAGGCCGGTCCCGCCACCCGCACCGGGCGCAGCCTGGACGCAATGAACGTGGGCAACAGCTACTTTGCGGTGCAGGGGCAAGACGGCACCGAAGGCTATACCCGCAACGGCCAGTTTGAAGTCTCACCGGACGGCACGCTGCTGACTGGCACGGGCAGTGTCGTGCTATCTGGCGACGGTGCACCCATCGTGGTGCCTACCAACGCCGAGGTGTCCATCGGCAACGATGGCAGCATCAGCGCCAAGGTCGGCTCCGAGCCTGCCACCACCATCGGTAGGCTCAAGCTGGTGACCCCCAACGCCGAAGATCCGATCCGGCGCAGCGAGGACGGACTGTTCCGCGCCCTCTCAGGCAACCCGCTGGACAACGACGATACCGCGCGCGTCCAGGTCGGCGCACTTGAAGGCTCCAATGTCAACCCGATCGAAACCATGGTCGGCATGATTCAAACCGCACGGCAGTTCGAAGCGCAAATGCGCTTGCTACAAACCGCCGAATCCAACGACCGCTCGGCCGGGCAGCTGCTCAGCCTGCAAGGCTAAACCTGAAGGACACCGCCCATGATCAACTCGCTTTGGATCTCCAAGACCGGCATGGAAGCCCAGCAAATGCAGCTGGACGTGATCTCCAACAACCTTGCCAATGTCTCCACCAATGGCTTTAAAAAGGCGCATGCTGTTTTTGAGGACCTGATGTACCAAAACCTGCGACAGGTGGGCTCCAACACGTCGGAGCAATCCACCCTGCCCACGGGCTTGCAAGTGGGCTTGGGCGTGCGCACCGTGGCTACCAGCCGCTCCTTCTCGCAAGGCAATTTGCAGCAAACCAGCAACAACCTGGACATCGCGATTCAGGGCAACGGGTTTTTCCAGGTGACCATGCCGGACGGCACCACCGGCTACACGCGCGATGGCGCATTCCAACTGGACAACCAGGGTCGCGTGGTCAACTCCAGCGGTTTGCTGGTGCAAGGTGGCGTCACGGTACCGGCCAATGCCACCAGCGTCTCGGTGGCCAGCAATGGCACCGTGACCGCCTCGGTGCCAGGCAACGCGGCGCCACAGAACATTGGCACCATCACCACCGCCAGCTTCATCAACCCCGCCGGCCTGGAGCCCAAGGGGCAGAACATTTACCAAGAAACCGCAGCCTCCGGCCAGCCCAATGCGGGCACCCCGGGCGCAGACGGTCTGGGCAGTCTGATGCAGGGCTTTGTGGAGACTTCCAACGTCAACGTGGTGCAGGAACTGGTGACCATGATCCAAACCCAGCGCGCCTACGAGATGAACTCCAAGGCCATCCAGACCTCGGACCAGATGCTGCAAAAGCTGGGGCAGCTATGAACTGGCGCAGCCTGTCCTTGGGCATTGCACGCGTCGCCGCCTTGGCCGGTCTGTGCGCAGCCTGCGCACCGCTGCCGCAAAAGGTGGCGGTGGACTTTGCCGAGCCACGCCCCACGCCCACCGCCAGCGCTCAGCCGGTGCCAGCACGCCCGGCCACCGGCAGCCTCTTTAGTACCGCCAGCTACCGGCCTGCCTTTGAGGACAGCCGGGCACGCCTGCTGGGCGACATCGTGACCATCCAGATCGTGGAAAGCCTGGCCGCCAGCCAGGTCTCGAGCTCCACGGTCAACCGCAACACCTCGGCCCAGAACACGATCACCACCGCACCGCTCAACAGCATCATTGGCGCGGACCTCAAGAATCTGGCCACGGCGGTCTCGACCGACAACGACTTTTCAGGCAAAGGCGGCACGCAAGCGGCCAACACCTTTACTGGCTCCATCACTGCCACCGTGGCCGAGGTGCTGCCCAACGGCCACCTGATGGTGGTGGGGGAAAAACAAATCGGCGTGAACCAAAACGTCGATGTGATGCGCTTTTCCGGCACCGTCGATCCGCGCCTTTTGCAGCCCAACAACATCATCAGCTCGCTGCAAGTGGCCAATGTGCGGGTCGAATCGCGCGGCCGCGGTGCCCAGGGCGAAGCGCAAACAGTTGGCTGGTTATCGCGCTTCTTTTTGAGCTTTAACCCGTTCTAAAGTTTTCCAGAATGGTGCCGGGGACCAGTGACCCCTTTGGGGTCCGCCCACACACCGATTTGGACCATGACACACCCAACTTCTACCTTTGACAGCTTGCCGACGCCTGTGCGCCCGGTGTGGTTGCGCGTGTGCGCGTTGCTGGTATGCCTGCTGATGCTTCCCTTTGCGCATGCAACGCGTATCAAGGAAGTTGCATCGATTGAAGGCGTGCGCAGCAATGCGCTCACTGGCTTTGGCTTGGTGGTCGGACTCGATGGCACCGGCGACCAAACCACCCAAATGCCCTACACCACCCAGGGCCTGTCCAACTACCTCAAGCAGTTGGGCCTGACCTTACCGCCGGCCCAGTTGGCCCAGCTGCAAATGAAAAACGTGGCCGCCGTGCTGGTGACCTCGCAGCTGCCCGCCTTCGCCCGGCCAGGCCAGGCGCTCGATGTGAATGTGTCCTCTTTGGGTAACGCCAAATCGCTCAAGGGCGGCACCCTGATCAGCACGCCACTGAAGGGCGCCGACGGCGAGGTGTATGCCCTGGCGCAAGGCAACCTGATCGTGGCAGGTGCCGGCGCATCCGCTGGCGGCAGCAAAGTAACCGTCAACCACCTCAGCGTGGGCCGCATCCCCGAAGGTGCCCAGGTGGAACGCTCGGTGCCCACCGCCTTGCAGGTGGGCGAGAGCCTCAACCTCAGCCTCAATGCCTCCGATTTCCAGACCGCGCGCCGGGTAGCAGAAGCGGTCAACCGCCGCTTCGGTGCGGGTGTAGCACAGGCCTTTGACGGGCGTACCGTGCAGGTGCGCGCGCCGATCAACCCCAACGACCGCATCAGCTTCATCGCCGAAATGGAAGAGCTGCCAGTGCAGACCTCGGTGGCGGCAGCCAAGGTCATCGTCAACTCGCGCACCGGCTCCATCGTGCTCAACCAGTCCGTCACCCTGGGCGCCTGTGCCATCGCCCACGGCAACCTGTCGATCACCATCTCCAGCACGCCGGTCATCAGCCAGCCCAACCCGCTCTCGGGGGGACAGACGGTGGTGAGCGAGCAGACCAGCATCAACATCCGGCAAGAGGCCGGCCAGCTGATCCAGATTCCGGCAGCAGCCCAGCTCTCGGACGTGGTGCGCGCGCTCAACTCACTGGGCGCCACACCGCAGGACCTGCTGGCCATTTTGCAAGCCATCAAGTCCGCCGGCGCGCTCAACGCCGAGCTGGAGGTGATCTGACATGAGCTTGGGCGCCATGCAGTCCAACGCGCTCCGCACGGACGCCTTGGCAGCCGACGTCCAGTCCCTGGGCAAGCTCAAGGCCGCCGCCGATAAGGGCAGCGCCGAGTCCATTCAGGAGGCGGCCCGCCAGTTCGAGTCGCTGTTCATGAAAGAGCTGCTCAAGAGCATGCGCGAGGCCACGCTCAAGTCGGGCATGCTCGACAACGCGGGCAGCGACCTCGGCAGCGATTTGCTCGATCAGCAATTTGCATTGCAGATGTCGGGGCAAGCCGGTGGGCTCTCCAGCCTGATCGCACAGCAATTGAGCCGCCAGATGGGCCAAGCCAGCACTGCCTTGGACACCCAGCCACCACCAGCCGCCACCTCCGTCACAGGATCACCAGTCGCCACCTCGGTGGCGGGGGCACCCGCTGGTTCGGCCTCTGCACGGCAGGCCGCATTTGTGGCGCAACATGCGGCGGCAGCGCAGCGGGTGGCGCAATCCAGCGGTATCCCAGCGGAGTTCATGCTGGGCCAAGCGGGCCACGAAACCGGCTGGGGCCGCCAAGAAATCAAGGGCGAAGGCGGCGCGCAGTCGTTCAACCTCTTTGGCATCAAGGCCGGTGGCCAGTGGCGCGGCAAGGTGGCAGAAACCACCACCACCGAGTACGTCAACGGTGTGGCCGAGAAGCGGGTAGAGAAATTCCGCGCCTACGACTCCTACGAAGAATCCTTCCGGGACTACGCTCGGCTGATCTCCGAAAGCCCGCGCTACGCCAAGGTACGACAAACCCAGTCGGCAGAATCCTTTGCCAGTGCATTGCAACAAGCCGGGTACGCCACCGACCCGGAGTACGCCAGCAAGCTCAGCCGGTCCATCAATGCGACGCTGCAACTGCGTCGGGCGCAGGCCTAAGGAGCGCGCATGGGCATTCTCACCATTGGCACCCAGGCGCTGCAAGCCAACCTGGTGGCGCTGCAAACGACGGGCAACAACATTGCTAACGTCAACACCCAAGGCTATTCACGCCAGCAGGTGATCATGCAGACCATCGAAGGCCAGTTCAGCGGGGCTGGCTATATCGGAAAAGGTGTTTCGGTCGAAACGATTCGGCGCAGCTTTGATGCCTTCTTGACGCGCCAGTCAGCAGTCGCCGGATCGGTGCAGGCCTCGGACGCCATACGGGCCGAGTTTCTCGCGCAGCTGGGCCAGGTGTTTCAGGGCGGCGCGCAGGGCCTGGGGGCGGCGATCAACGACATGATGAACGCCTTCTCCGATGTGGCCAGCGCACCCACCGACATGACCGCACGCACCGTGCTGCTGACACGGGTGGACGAGGCCGCACGGCGCATGTCTGCCGAACCGCAGCGTCTCGACGAAATCCAGAACGGCGTGACGCTGCAATTGCAAGAAAACGTCAGCACCATCAACACATTGGCGAAAAACATCGCCGATGTGAACCAGCAAATCGCACGTGCACTGGGCTCCGGCCAACCGCCCAATGACTTGCTGGACCGGCGCGACCAGCTCATCCGCGACCTCAACCGCCTGGTACAAACCTCGCAAGTGCCCGCCGATGACGGCACGGTCGGGGTGTTCATCGGCGGCAGCCAGGCGCTGGTGCTGGGTAGCAAAGCGGCGGAGGTCTCGCTCACCGTAGACGACTTCGCCGATCCGCTGAGGAACAAGCTCGCCATCGTCCGTGACGGTGTGTCGGTCACGCTCGAAGAAAGCACCCTGGGTGGGGGCGAGGTGAGCGGCTTGCTCAAGTTCCAAAACACCGACCTGGTGGAAGCGCGCAGCCTGCTGGGTCGCATCACGGTGGCGGTCACCGAGTCGATCAATGCGCAGCACCGCCTGGGCCTGGACCTGGACGGCAACGTGGGCGGCAACCTGTTTACCGCAACCCAGTTCACCGCCGCCAACGTGTTGGTCCCGGTGCCGCCAGCCACTGTCAACACCGGCGCCAACGCAGTGGCCGGCGCGATTCGAATCGGCATCAGCGATGCCAGCCGCTTTGCGGCCTCGGACTACGATGTGCGGTTCACGTCTGGCGCCACAGGCGTCGTCACCCGTCGCTCCGATGGCGTGGCCACCGACTTCAGCTTTGCGCCGGGCGACGGCGTGTCGGTGCCCGGTGTGTTCAGTTTTCGCCAGGCGGGCGACCCGGTGGCCGGGCCGTTCACCGGCACTGCCATCGACGGGCTGGCGCTGGGTGCCGACGTCACCACCGCGCCCAATGCGGGCGACCGCTTTCTGCTCAAGCCCTTTAGCACCCAATCCAACGACATCACCCGGGAGTTTTCCACACCGCGCGCGTTGGCTGTGGGCAGTCCAATCGCGGTCTCGCTGACGCCCACCAACCTGGGTTCGCTGGCCGTGTCGAGCCTGCAAGCCAAGACGCAGGCCACCACCGCTGCGGCACCGATGGGCAACTACACCATCTCGTTTACCGTGACGCCCACCGGCACCACCTACGACATCCTTGACAACACCGCTACCAGCGTGGCCACCGGCACCTACACCTCAGGCAAACCCATCAACTTCTTGCCCGTCGGCGCCCCCGGCTTTTCACTCACACTCACCGGCGCACCGAGCCAGGGTGACAGCGTCTCCATCAAGCAAAACAACTTTGCCAACCTCAGCGGCGGCAACGCGAAGGCCATGATGGACCTGCGCGACGTCACCATGTTCGACGGCGCCGCCATGACCGACGGCTACGCCAGCCTGATTGGCACCATCGGCATCCGCTCCCAAAGCGCGAACTACTCGGCCGATGTGTCTTCCAACATTGCGGTCAATGCGGAGAAAAACCGCACCAGCATCTCCGGCGTCAACCTCGATGAAGAGGCGGCCAAGCTGCTGCAGTACCAACAGGCCTACCAGGCTTCGGCCAAGATGATTCAGATCGCGCAAGGCATTTTTGACACGCTGATACAGGGCATCTCCCGATAGTCCCCCAGGCACAGGAGCACCGCTATGACCGTCAACACACTCTCCCGACTAGGTACCGCCAATGCGTACGACAGCACACTGCGCAATCTGCAAACACGCCAAAGCGATCTGTCCAACCTGCAAGAGAGCCTGACCTCGGGGAAAAAAATCAACCGCCCCAGCGACGACCCCACCGGTGCAGCCCAGGCCGAGCGCGCACTCAACCGCATTGCCCGCATCGCCACCGACCAGCGGGCGCTGGAGTCCCAGCGCAACGCCATTGCCAGCGCCGAGAGCACCCTGGGCGATGTGACTGAGACACTGCAAAACATCCGTGCGCTGGTGGTCAGTGCCGGCAACGGCACCCACACCGCCGCCGAACGCGCCACCATCGCAAACCAAATCAACGGCCTGCGCGACCGGGTGCTCACGCTGTCCAACGCCAAAGACAGCAACGGGCTGCCGCTGTTTGCTGCACTGGGCAGTGCACTCTCACCCTTTGTGGGCCCAGCGGCAACGCAACCCGACTACACCTTCGATGGCCTGCCAGGACAGTCGTCGACCGACGTGTACGCGATTCCTTTCACTCTGGACGGCGAAAGTGCCTTCATGCACCAGCCTGCGCGCGATGGCGTCTTCAACATCACCGTGGGTAACCTCACCAGCCCGGGCAACTCCATCCCCACCACCCGGGGCCTGCTGACCGACAACATCACCGTCACCGACACCGCCATCGTGGCCAACACGGCGGCACTGGCGGCAGCCACCGCCGGTGCGCCCGACTATCCTACCTACACCGTGACCTTCACCACAGTGGACTCCACCACCACGCCGGGCACCACCGCAGTCACCTACGAGATCACGGAGACCCCGGCGGTGACCACGGGGGTCAACCCGGTTTTTGCTGGAGCTGCGTCGTACAAGACCGGCGAGACCGCCAAGATCGCCATCACTGGCATCCCAGGCATGAGCTTCAATATCACCGGCACACCACCGGTGAGCGACAAAGCTGCTGGTGCCACGGTGGTGGGCAGCCCGGCCGTGGGCGATGTCATCACGGTGGCACCACGGCGCAGTGTGTTCAGCGTCATTGACACCGCCGTCAACGACATCGGCAAAGCGGCCAACGCCAATGCGGCCACCCAAGCGGTGTCCCAGGCGCTGCACAATATCGACAAAAGCATGGCCCGTGTTTCAGCGATCCGAGGACAGGCCGGTGACTTGCTGGTGCGTGCCGACAGCATCACCAACACCAACAGCAAACGCAACATTGAGCAAGAAGGCAACCGCTCGCGGGCAGAAGACCTCGACATGATCGAAGCCATCTCCGACTTCAACAACCAGCAAACCGGCTACCAAGCCGCGCTGCAGTCCTACGCGCAGGTACAGAAGCTTTCGTTGTTCAACTTCATTGGTTAACCTGCCCGACCCGTATGTCCAGCCTCAACGTCACCGAAATCAAGGCCTTCGTACCCGCCAAGGATTTCGGGCTATCCCAGCAGTTCTACCGGGATCTGGGTTTCACCACGGCCTCCGAGGGTGGGGGCCTGGCGTACTTTCGCTTTGGAAGCGTGAGCTTCTTGCTGCAAGACTTTTGCGCAGAGGGTGTCGCCGAGCACTTCAATCTGCACTTGCTGGTCGAAGACGTACAAGCTTGGTGGGACCATGTGCAGGCCAGCGGCGTCGTAGCCAAATACGGTGTGCGCTGTACCGAGCTGGAGGACCAGCCTTGGGGTATGCGGGACTTTTGTCTTTCTGATCCCGCCGGCGTTTGTTGGCGCATCGGGCAAAACACACGGTAGCGCCCTGAGGGCGCCAAAAGGCGCTGCTACCGCCGAGATCGCTGATGGGCGCTCCAAGGTGCAAAGCGTGTCTCAGGCCTGCTCCGCCATGCGCTGTTGCAAAGTGCGCCAGAACTGCGGCTGCTGGGTGGTCGCGAAGTTGATGCGCATCAGGCTGCTGGGCGCGCGCTCGGCGTGGAACAGCGCGCCGGGTGCCAGCAGGTAGCCCTCGTCGAGCATGCGCTGGGACAGCACATCGGTGTCCACCCCGGTCTGTACCCAACCAAACAAGCCCACCGGATCAGCGGCAAAACTGCAGCCGTGCGCCAGCGCAAGTTTGACGCTGCGGCCCCGCGCTGCATCGAGCCGACTGCGGATGCGCTCGGCGTGGCGGCGCAGCTGGCCTTGCTCGATGCAGCCGGCCAGCGCGCGCTCCAGCAGTGCCGGTGTGGTGAGCGTGGACAGCAGCTTGGTATCCAGCAGCGGCTCCACCAGATCGCGCGGCGCAGCCAGATAGCCCACCCGCCAATTGGGCGCAAGAATCTTGGCAAAGCCCCCGACATAAATTGTGCGCTGCAGCCCATCGAGCGCGCACAGCCGCGTGGCATGTTCCGGGGCGAAGTGGCAGTAGGTGTCGTCTTCGACCACATGGAAGTTGTGCTGGTGGGCCAACTGCAGGATGCGGTAGGCGCAGGACGGGCTCAGACAAAAGCCGGTCGGGTTGTGGAACACGCTCACGCTCACAAACAGCTTGGGCCGGTGGGCTTCGCAGTAGCGTGCCATCACCTCCAGGTCAGGTCCCTCGGCACGACGCGGCACCGGCAAGATGCGCATGCCCAAGGCGTCCAGCCGCGCGAACTCGATGGCCCAACCGGGCTCCTCCACCATCACGTAGTCCCCAGGGCGCAGCAGGGTGCGGCTCACGATGTCGAGCGCGTGGGTGGCGCCCACCGTGGTCATGATTTGCTCGGGCGCGGCCTGCACAGCCACACCGGCCAGCTTGGTCGACAAGGCACGGCGCAGCACGCCGTCACCCAGCGGCTCGCCGTACTGCAACGACAGCGCGTTGAGTGCATCGGTGCCGCAACTTCGGCGCACGGCCGTGGCCAAAAACGTGGTGTGCAGCCAGTCAGGCGGCAGCACGCCCATGCCCGGCTGTGGCTTCGCGCTGATGCCATGGAACATGCCTCGGATCAGCGCGGTCGCATTGAGCGGGGCGCGGTGGTGGACGGTCGCTTGCGCGGGCACGCTGCCGCTGGGCGCACCCTGGGCTGGGGCGGAGCCAAAGGGTACCTGCGCTGTGCCCGACAGCTTACCTTCACGCACATAAAAGCCCCGGTTGCGGCGCGCCTCGACCAGGCCTTGCGCCAGCAACTGGTCGTATGCGCCCACGACGGTGGAAGGGCTCACACCCTGCTGCTGCGCGCACTGGCGCACCGAGGGCAGGCGCGCGCCCGGCGCCAGCAAACGGTCGCGGATGCGCTGCGCAAAGCGCTGCGCCAACTGCTCGGTGAGCGACTGGGTGCTGCTTTTCATCAACATAGGGGACCCTCGGGACATGGAAGAAAGCCTTTGCCAATCACACCGGTGTGGAGCAATCTGCGCACCATTTGCCGGGCACACCACTGCACGGGTTTAAGCCTCGGTCGCGGCAAGGGCCTTCATCTCTTGGTAGGTGTAGATGGCATTCGCGTTGGGTTGGTTGCGGGCCAGCGCAACCATGGCCTGCGCGATCTCGGTGGTTCGGATCGGTCGGTACTGGGCCGGGACCAGCGGCGACACCCAGGGCGCGATGACGGAAAGCAGCTGGGGCGTGTGCACCGACCCAATGATCACCGACGGTCGAAGGATGCTCACACACGCAAGCCCCTGGGCCAGCACCGCGTGTTCGGCCTCGCCTTTGACGCGTGCATAGCGCGGCATGCCTGCGGCGCCCGAGCCGGTGACGCGGGCCGTGATGTCCGCCCCGATGGCAGACATGAACACCAGGTGCTGCACCCGCCCCGAGTCCTTCAACCCAGCGGCAAACGCTGCATTGAGATCCACATCGATAGCGCGGTGCTGCGCCAGCGACATCTGCGCCGTGCCCGCACCCACGCCAAGCACACTGAAGCCGACGGCTTGCGCGTCACTGCCCTGCAACGCCGCCGCCACGGCCTGCCGCAGAGCCTGCGGCTGCATGTCGGGTACCAGGCACTCCTCTAGCCTGGCGTTTGCACTGGCTTGGGCAAGGATAGAACGGCGACCCACCACGACCACGCGGCTGAAGTGCGCAGAGCGCAGGATGTCGGTCAGCAGTGCTTTGCCGACGGAGCCGGAAGCTCCAAGAAGAATGGCTGTGGTGGGCATGGTGTTGGAGTTGTGGCGTGGGCCGTGGTGGCCTAAATGTCTTTGGATTGATCCGAAACGTCGCGGCCCCGCAGGGATTGAATTCCGCGCGGGTCGCTTTTGAACCAAAGCCAATCTGTATCGGTTGCGCCAGCGTTAAGCAAAAACCGATTGACCAGAAACTTGATCCACATCACCAGAAGAATCGCGATGACGAAGAGGACGCCACCCGCAAAGGCATAGGCCAAAACCCACGCGACGGGCACATTGGGCGCGAGGTCCTTGGCCGCAAAACCGACCAGCACTGCAATGGCTGCCGTTGCAATCAGCAACTTGAACCAAGGGAATGACGACTTTTTCATTCTTTGCTTTCCATCTTCCGGGAGTTTGGCAAGCGGGGCTGGGCCGTAGCCCTTGCGCAAGCACCAGGACCCCAGCTTGGTCCGCCAGGTCGCGTGTGCCACCCCCCGCACCATCACAGTTTCAGAAATGTTCCCGCGAACTGTACTGCAAGTGTGCTGCTTACGTCGATAAAGTTGCGCCCATGTCTGCCACCGAATTCACCGCCTTGCTGCTGCTCTGCGCTGCCACCAGCCTCACGCCCGGCCCCAACACCACGCTGTCGACCGCGCTGGCGGCGAACTTTGGTTTGCGCCGGGCGCTGCGCTTTGTGCTGGCGGTGCCAGTGGGCTGGGGGCTGTTGTTGGGCCTGTGCGCCAGCGGCGTCGGCGCTTTGGTGCTGGCGATGCCCGCACTGCGCACCGCCATCTTGGCCGCTGGAATCGGCTACCTGCTGTGGCTGGCCTACAAGCTGGCGGGCAGCGGCACCTTGGCGCAGGCCGACGCCTCGCGCCTGAATGTGACCTTTGTGCAAGGGGTTGCGCTGCAGTTTGTGAACATCAAGGCCTGGATGCTGGCACTCACCGTGGTGGCCGGTTGGCTGGCCGGACACGGTGTCCTGGGACCGCGTTTTGCGGTGGTGCTGGCGGTGCTGATGGGGTTTGGGCTGGTGAGCAACCTCCTGTACGCGCTGGTGGGCTCGCTCTTGCGCAACTGGCTCGCTGGCCCATGGCACAACGGCGTGGGCACCGGCGTGCGCTTGCGGTGGTTCAACCGCTGCATGGCGGCACTTTTGGTCGCCACGGCCGCCTGGATGGCCAGCGCATGAAAGCGCGCATCGCCTCCTTGCGGCCAGAGACACGCGGCATGTGGCTGGGCGTGCTGGGTGTGGCCATTTTTGCGGTCACGCTGCCGATGACGCGGCTGGCCACCGGCAGCGCCGCCGACCCGCAGCTCTCGCCCTGGTTCGTGACCTTTGCCCGCGCGGCGCTGGCCGGCGGCTTGTCGGTGGCGTTCTTGCTGCTCACACGCTCGCCGCGCCCCACGCCGGCACAGCGCAAGCCTTTGTTTTTGGCAATGCTGGGCAATGCCATTGGCTTTCCGCTGCTGCTGGGATTTGCGCTACGCCACGTCACGAGTGGGCATGCCGCTGTGTTCACCGCGCTGCTGCCCTTGGCCACGGCGGCGATGTCGGCCTGGGTGCTGCACCAACGTGCGCGCATGGGTTTTTGGGTGTGTGCGGTGCTGGGTGGCTCGCTGGTGGTGGCGTTTTCGCTGCTGCGCGCCTACCAGCATGGGCCGGGCTTCGGCCTGGAGTGGGCCGACTTGCTGCTGGTCGGTGCCATCGCGTCCGCCGCAGTGGGTTATGTGTATGGCGCACAAGTCACCCCGGCGCTGGGCGCGGAGCGGGTCATCTGCTGGGTGTGCGTGATGGCGCTGCCGCTGACCCTGCCCAGCACCTCACTCCTGTGGCCCGAGCACAGCGTGCGCGCCAGCGCCTGGCTGGCGCTGCTGTACGTGGGCGTTTTCTCCATGTGGGCGGGGTTTTTTGCCTGGTACCGCGGGCTGGCGCTGGGCGGCGCGCTCAAGGTAAGCCAAACCCAGCTGCTGCAACCGTTTTTCAGCATCCTGGCGGCGGTGCCGCTCTTGGGCGAGCCACTGGAAGCGGCCACCCTGTTGTTCGCTGCTGCGGTGGTGGCGGTGGTATTTTTGGGCAAGCGCCAAGCGGTGACGAGCCCAGCAACCACGAGCCAGCGCTGAAAACCAACGCACACTGCAACGCATCCCATGAGCCCAGAGCAACTCATTCCCATCGCCCTCTTTATGGTGTCGAGCTCGATCACGCCCGGCCCCAACAACACCATGCTGATGACCTCGGGGGTCAACTTCGGCGTGCGCCGCACGATGCCGCACTTTTTGGGGGTACAGATCGGGTTTGCGGTGCTGCTGTTCTCGGTGGGCCTCGGGCTGCACGGCGCGCTGGCGCAGTTCCCCATCCTGTTCGACGCAGTGCGCTACCTGGGCGCGGCCTACATGTTGGTGATTGCCTGGAAGCTGGCCCGCTCGCGTGCGGGCCCGGCACAGGCCGGCGCAGCACTGCAGCCCATGGGCTTTTGGGGCGCGGTGGGCTTTCAGTGGCTCAACCCCAAGGCCTGGGTGATGGCTGTGACCTGCATGAGCAATTTTTTGCCGCCCGAGGCGGGCTTGGCGTCCATCGGCTTGCTGGCGCTGCTGTTCATCGCAGGCGGCGGGCCCTGCTCGCTGGTCTGGGTCGCGTTTGGCAGCAGCATGCGCCAGTGGCTGGAAGACCCGGTGCGGCTGCGCGTGTTCAATATCGCCATGGCGTTGGCCTTGGCCGGCTCCATCGTGCCCATGCTGCGCACGCCTATGGCAAGCTAGTCGCGGCCCCGCATACCTCACAAGGAAACCACCATGCCACCTGCTAGCAACTCCACGCACTGGACCCTGGCCCAACGCGCCGCCAAGATGAACCCGTCCGTGATCCGCGAAATCCTCAAGGTCACCGAGCGGCCCGGCATCATCAGCTTTGCCGGTGGCCTGCCCTCGGCCAAAACCTTTCCGGTGGCCGAGTTCGAAGCGGCGTGCGCCAAGGTGCTCAAAGACGACCCGGCAGGGGCGCTGCAGTACGCCGCCAGTGAAGGCTACGCCCCGCTGCGCGAGATGGTGGCGCAGCAGCTGCGCGACCAAAGCGCCGCCGCTGGCCAGCGCTGGGATGTGGACGCCTCCCAGGTGCTGATCACCACCGGTTCGCAGCAAGGCCTGGACCTGGTAGCCAAGGTGCTGATCGACGCGGGCAGCAAAGTGCTGGTGGAGTCGCCCACCTACCTGGGCGCGGTGATGGCCTTCACGCCGATGGAGCCCGAGGTGGTGGGCGTGGCCGGTCTGGCCGATGGTCTGGACCTGGCCGACCTGGCTGCCAAGTCGGCGCAGGCGCGGTTCCTGTACGTGCTGCCCAACTTCCAAAACCCCACCGGGCGCAGCATGGGCGAGGCCAGCCGCGCCGCGCTGAGCCAAGAGGCAGCGCGCACCGGCCTGCCCATCATGGAGGACAACCCCTACGGCGACCTGTGGTTTGACCGCCCGCCACCCGCTCCGCTGACCGCACGCAACCCCGAGGGTGGCATCTACCTGGGCTCGTTTTCCAAGGTGCTGGCGCCGGGGCTGCGCATGGGTTTTATCGTCGCGCCCAAGGCGGTGTACCCCAAGCTGCTGCAAGCCAAGCAAGCTGCCGACCTGCACAGCCCCGGCTTCAACCAGCGCCTGATCCACGCGGTGATGCAAGATGGATTTCTGGACCGCCATGTACCCACCATCCGCAGCCTGTACAAAGCCCAGCGCGATGCAATGCTGCAAGCGCTGGCCACCCACTTCCCCGAAGCTGCATCCCAGCCCGAGCACAACCTGACCTGGAACACCCCGGCCGGCGGCATGTTCCTGTGGGCGCGTCTGCCCCAGGGCATGAACGCCGTGGACCTGCTCCCGCACGCGGTAGACCAGGGCGTGGCCTTTGTGCCGGGAGCGCCATTCTTTGCAGGCCCACCGGACACGCGCAGCCTGCGCTTGTCGTTTGTGACGCCCAGCGTGGACGAGATCCACCTCGGCGTGGCCGCACTGGCGCTGGCGATCCGTGCGCGGCAGGTCTGAGATGGCGCCGATACCTCCTGCCGTGCAACTCTGGGGCCGTCTGAGTTCACTCAACGTGCGAAAGGCGGTGTGGGCGGCGCAGGAAGCGGGCGTTCCTTTTTTGCGCATGGACGCCGGCATGCGCTTTGGTGTGGTCAACACCGCGCCCTACCTCGCGATGAATCCGAATGCACTGGTACCCACCCTGCAAGACGGCGCGCTGGTGCTTTGGGAATCCAATGTGATCGTCCGCTACCTTTGCGCGCGCTATGCACCTGAAAGACTCTACCCCGCCGATTTGGCCACCCGCTTCGAAGCCGAACGATGGATGGATTGGCAGCAAACCACCTTCAACCCGGCCGGTGGTCAGGCCTTTTTGCAGTGGATTCGCACCCCAACGGAACAGCGCGACATCGCGGCAATTGCCAGGTCCGTGGCTGCAACAGAGCCGCTGCTGCGCATGGTGGACACGCACCTTGGCACCCACCCGTTCATCGCTGGTGCGCAGTTCACGATGGCCGACATTCCCTTGGGTTGTGAGGTGCACCGCTGGTTCGGCCTGCCACAGCCCCGCCCCAGGCTCGCCAACATCGAGCGTTGGTACGCTGCATTGCAACAACGCCCGGCAGCGCTCGGCGTATTGGACCTCGAACTGAGCTGACGCTATGTCCCGCCTACCCTTCCACCAAGTCGACGTCTTCACCGCCACGCCCTACCTGGGCAATCCGCTGGCCGTGGTGCACAGCGCCCAGGGCTTGGACGAGGCGACGATGCAGCGATTTGCGCGTTGGACCAACTTGTCGGAGACCACCTTTTTGCTGCCGCCCAGCATCGACGCGGCCGCAGCAGGTGCCGACTACCAGGTGCGCATCTTCACGCCGGCCTACGAAATGCCTTTTGCCGGCCACCCCACCCTGGGCAGCTGCCACGCTTGGCTGGATGCCGGTGGCGTGCCGCGTGATCCGCATTGCGTCGTGCAGCAGTGCAAGGTGGGGCTGGTCAAGATCCGCCGCAGCGAAGCGACTGGCGGCCAGCGGCTGGCCTTTGCCGCGCCACCCCTGTCGCGCACGGTGCCGCAGGCCGCACACCGCAACGCACTGGCGCAGGCGCTGGGCTTGCAGCCCCACCAAATCGTGGACGCGCAGCAGCTGCACAACGGCCCGCGCCACTTCGGTTTTCTGGTGGACAACGTGGAGACCGTGCTGTCGGTGCGGCCCGACCCCTATGCCATGGCGCAGGCGCTGCAGGACGCTGGCGTGACCGGTGTCGGACTCGCGGCGGTGCAAGCCGCGGGCGGGAGCGACGCTGCTTCAGTGGCGGTCCAGGTCGACGCGCAGGAGGTGCCCACGGGACCGGTGTTGGTGGCCCGCTCCAACCGCGAAGCGCGTGCCTTTGGCGCGGTCGCAGCGCGCCAGTTCACCCACCCTGGCAATGACATGCGAAGCAGTGACATGCCGACACACGCCCCAACTGGCGATGAACAGCCCAGCGTCGAAATCCGCTTCTTTGCCATGCACCCCGCATTGGTCGAAGACCCGGTCACTGGCAGTTTCAATGCCAGCATGGCGCAGTGGTTGATGGCCGAGGGCTACGCCCCCGCGCGCTACCTTGCAGCGCAGGGCAGCTGCATCGGCATCGCGGGCCGGGTGTTTGCAGAGCGCGACGACGGTGGCCAGGTCTGGATTGGCGGCGACACCGTGACCTGCATCCGAGGCGAAGTGCTGCTCTAGCCCGCCCCCCCTTAGGCCCCTGTGCTGCGCACCCGCCTGTCCCGCAGGTGCCATCCCTGTGCGGCCCGCATGCGCGCCATCGCGTAGATTGCAGCCATGGGAACCCTTTACCTCGTGCGCCACGGCCAGGCCTCGTTCGGCGCGGACAACTACGACCAACTCAGCGACCTGGGCCTGCGCCAAAGCGAGCGGCTGGGCGAGTATTTTCGTCTCAAAGGCATCCGTTTTGAGGCGGTGCTGCACGGCACGCTGGCGCGCCAGATCCAGACCTGGGAAGGCATTGCCACGGGCAGCGGCCAAGTGCTTCAAGCCAGTGTGTGGCCCGGCCTCAACGAGTACGACAGCGCTGCGGTGATCCGCGCGGTGCAGCCCGAACCCCTGCCCAAACCCGAGACCGCCGAGGCGGTGCGCCAGCACTTTCGGCTGCTGCGCACCGGCCTGTTGCGCTGGGCCCAGGGAACCGCGCAACCCGAGGGCATGCCCAGCCACGCCGAGTTCGTGGCCGGCGTGAACGCCGCGCTGGACCAGGTGCGCACGCACTGCAGTGGCAATGTGCTCTTGGTCAGCAGCGGCGGCCCGATTGCCACCGCCGTGGCCCAGGTGCTGGACGCGCCTGCGCAGGCCGCCATTGAAATGAACCTGCGCATCCGCAACACCGGGGTTTCTGAGCTGGCTTTCAGCCCCTCGCGGCACACGCTGGTCAGCTTCAACAGCGTGCCGCACCTGGAAGACGGCGCCTACGCCGACTGGGTGACCTACACCTGAGGGTGCGTGGGCAGCGGCATGTGGTGCACCTCGGCCAAGAGTTGCGCCAGCGCGCGCCCTGCGGCGTCGACCAGCGCCTGACCTTTGTGCGCGGTGGCAGCCGCGGCGTTGCCTGCCGCTCCCGCGGGGTTGTAGTCCTGCATCTGCCAGGCCAGCTTGGCGCTTTTGCCATTGCCCACAATGGCAAACCTGCGGGCTCGCTCCTCGGAGGCCGAGGCAAAGTTATGCGCCTGCGCCATGTCCACGCGCTCTGGCGCCAGGGCCAGCATCATCGAGGTCTCGATGTCGCCCGCGTGGACGCCAAAGCGGTGCTCGTGCGCGCCAAACAACGCGTTCACATCCTCGCCCTGCGGACCGACCAAGGGCAGCTGGTACCAGTTGACCGAGAACACCAGCATGCCCAAACGGGCGCGCAAATCCCGTGCCACCAAATCCAGGGCGCCCACCTGCCCGCCATGGGCGTTGAACAGCACCAGTTTTTTGACGCCGCTGGCGGCCACACTCTCGCCGATGTCGGTCCACAGGCGCAGCAAGGTCTCGGACTTGAGCGTCAAGGTGCCGGCAAAGGCCGCGTGCTCGGGGCTGAAGCCCACCGCCTGGGTGGGCAAAAACAGCGCGGGCACCGGGTCCGTTAAATGCTGCACCGCCGACGCCACCACACCATCGACCAGCACCGTGTCCACCGACAACGGCAGGTGCGGGCCATGCTGTTCGGTCGCGCCCAGTGGCAGCACCGCGATGGTCTGCGCCAAAGTGCCCTCGGATTGGCGTTGGGAGAAATCGCGGGTGGTCCAGTCGGCCCAGTATCTCGAAGGGGTGTGCATGGCGCTATCTTAGGGCCTGCCCCTATCATTCGGCCATGTCCAGCGCGCCTGACTTCACGCTGGCAATTCGCCGTTCTACCTGAGCCCCCACCGTGATCCAAGCTCTTTCTTTTGTCGTTGCCCTGCTCACCGCCTGTGCAGCCGCGCATGCACAAATTACCCTGGCAGAGCCGGGAGGCGCGCCCGGGCCCACGGTGGTCACCGACCAGGTGCGCGCCGAACTCGTTGCGCTGGCGCCCGAAGGCGTGGGACCCGGCAAGACCCTGTGGGCGGGCCTGCAAATCACCCACCAACCGGGCTGGCACACCTACTGGAAAAACCCCGGTGACTCCGGCCTGCCCACCCGCATGCAGTGGACCCTGCCGCAGGGGCTGAGCGCTGGCGAAATCGCTTGGCCCACGCCCAAGAAAATTCCGATTGGCACGCTGGCCAACTTCGGGTTTGAAGGCACGGTGCTGCTGCCGGTGCCGCTGGCGGTGGCACCCAACTTCCAACAGCCCGCCAGCGGCGCGCTGACCTTGCAACTGCAAGCGTCCTGGCTGGTCTGCAAGCTGGAGTGCATACCGCAAGAGGGCCGGTTTGCGCTGGAGTTGCCCACCCGCACCTCCACAGCGCTGCACAGCGCGGCCTTCAGCACCGCCTGGGCGGCAGCGCCCCAACCACTGCAGGGCACCTCGTCCATGCGACTGGAGGGCCATGCGTTGGTCCTCAGCGTCGACGGCTTGCCAGCTGCATGGGTGGGCAAAAGCATCAACGTGGTGCCCGAGACGCCCGAGATCATCGAGAATGCCCAAGCGCCCACAGTGCAGGACCCCAGCGTGCGCACGTCCGGCACGGCCAACCGTGCCGACAGCAGCGCCGACGCCCCCCCCAAAGGCACACAACTGTGGTCTGAGGGCGCAGCGCCGCAGTGGGCGGTGCGCATTCCCCTGAGCAGCTTGCGCACCGAGACACCCGCCACCTTGGCCTTCGTGCTGGCGCGTGATGGGCAGAGCCTGCGCACTGAGGCGCAAGTCAGCGGCACCTGGCCTGCCGTTCAAACCGCCGCTGCAGGCGGCGCCGCAACCAGCCTGGAGTTCAGCGCCGCCCCACCGGCAGCCAACGGTGGCTGGCTGCTGGCCTTGCTCAGCGCGTTGCTGGGCGGCTTGATCCTCAACCTCATGCCCTGCGTGTTTCCGGTGCTGGCCATCAAGGTGCTGGCTTTTTCCACGGACGGCAGTCGCACATCCCACCGCGCCCAGGGCCTGGCCTACACCGCGGGGGTGGTCACGTCCTTCATGGCGCTAGGCGGTCTGATGCTGGCCTTGCGCGCTGCGGGCGAGCAACTGGGCTGGGGCTTTCAGCTGCAATCACCCGCCGTGGTGGCTGCGCTGGCGCTGCTGTTCACCGTGCTGGGCTTGAACCTGGTCGGCTTGCTGCAGGTGGGCCATCTGCTGCCCAGCGCCTGGGCCTCGGTGCGCTTGCGCCACCCGCTGGGCGACGCTTTTTTGTCGGGCGTGCTGGCGGTGGCGATTGCGTCGCCCTGCACCGCACCGTTCATGGGGGCATCGCTGGGCTACGCCATCGGCCTGCCGGCGGCGCAGGCCATGGGCATTTTTGCCGCGCTGGGTTTGGGCTTGGCGCTGCCTTACCTACTGGCCAGTTGGGTGCCGCAGGTGGGCCGCTGGCTGCCTCGGCCCGGTGCGTGGATGGACACGCTGCGCCGCTTCATGGCCTTTCCAATGTGGGCGACCGCGGTGTGGCTGCTGTGGGTGCTGGGGCACTTGGGTGGCATCGACAGTGCGGCCAGCCTGCTGGCCATTCTGCTGGCGCTGGCCATGCTGGCCTGGTCGGCCAGCCTGCAGGGCCGCAGCCGCAAGGTGCTGCTGACCGTGTCGGTGCTGGTGTGCGCCCTCTTGGTGGCCACCGTGGGCCGCAATGTGCTCAAGGCCGATGCAGGTGCGCCGCCCTTGGATGCCAGCGCGGCAACCACGCCTGGGCAGAGGGTCGCCCTGTGGCAGGCCTGGACTGCGGGACGGGTAGAGGCCGAAATTGCTGCGGGCAAACCGGTGTTTGTGGATTTCACCGCCGCCTGGTGCATCACCTGCCAGCTCAACAAGAAAACCACGCTGTCCAACGCCGAGGTACTGGCCGACTTCGCTGCCGCCAACGTGACCCTGCTGCGCGCCGATTGGACCCGGCGCGACCCCGCCATCACCGCCGCACTGGCCCGCCTGGGCCGCAGCGGCGTGCCGGTGTATGTGCTGTACCAGGCTGGGCACGCGCCGGTGGTGATGTCAGAAATCCTGAGCACCAGCGAAGTACGCGCCGCCGTGGCCACGCTGCGCTCCAGGAGCTGACAGCGTGGCCCGAAATCGCACGGTACATCCGCCAAATCACGCCAAGCAAGCTCCCCGGAGAAGCACCCAATGACCACCATCCAAGCGCACAACAATGCCGTCGAGCACATCCTGGCGCACCACCGCAACGTCGCGGTGGTGGGCCTGTCGCCCAAGCCGCACCGCGACAGTTTTGGGGTGGCGCGCTACATGCAAGCACACGGGTGGCGCGTGGTGCCCATCAATCCGCTGGCCAGCGAGATCCTGGGCGAGACCGCCTACCCCTCACTCACCGAGGCAGCCAAGCACCACACGATCGAACTGGTCAACGTCTTTCGCAACAGCGACGACGTGCCGCCGGTGGTGGACGAAGCCATTGCCATCGGCGCCCAGGCCGTGTGGCTGCAGCTGGGTATTCGCCACGACGCGGCCACCGACAAGGCGCGCAAGGCAGGGTTACTGGTGGTGCAAGACAAGTGCCTGAAGGTGGAGCACGCGCGCCGAACTTGAATGCGGGCTGCCGCCGAGCGTGCGGAACACCCAATGCGGCACCGGCCAGTGCGACAATGCACCCATGAACGCCCTGCCCCCCTCCACCGCCTTCGCCCCCCTGCAAAACGACACATTTTTGCGCGCCTGCAAGCGCCAAGCCACCGCCCACACGCCGGTATGGCTGATGCGCCAGGCCGGTCGCTACCTGCCCGAGTACTGCGCTACCCGCGCCAAGGCCGGCAGCTTCATGGGGCTGGCCACCAACACCGATTTCGCCACCGAAGTCACGCTGCAACCGCTAGAGCGCTACCCACTGGACGCAGCCATTTTGTTCAGCGACATCCTCACCGTGCCCGACGCGATGGGCCTGGGCCTGTCGTTTGCGCTGGGCGAGGGCCCGCGCTTTGCAACCGCGGTGCGCGACGAGGCCGAGGTGGCAAAGCTTGAGGTGCCCGACATGGACAAGCTGCGCTATGTGTTTGATGCGGTCACTTCCATCCGCAAGGCGCTCAACGGACGGGTGCCACTGATTGGCTTCTCCGGCAGCCCCTGGACGCTGGCTTGCTACATGGTCGAAGGCAAGGGCTCGGACGACTACCGGCTAGTCAAGACCATGCTCTACCAGCGCCCGGACCTGATGCACCGCATGCTGGCGGTCAACGCCGACGCTGTGGCCGCCTACCTGAACGCCCAGATCGACGCCGGTGCGCAAGCGGTGATGGTGTTTGACAGCTGGGGCGGCGTGCTCGCCGATGGCGCGTTCCAGGCCTGCTCCCTGGCCTATACCGCGCGGGTGCTGGCCCAACTCAAACGCACCGGCCCGGATGGCGCGGTGGTGCCAAGAATCGTGTTCACCAAAGGTGGTGGCCTGTGGCTGCAAGACATGGCCGCGCTCGATTGCGAGGTGTTGGGCCTGGACTGGACAGTCAACTTGGGGCATGCACGGCGGACCGTTGGCGGCACCGAAAACGGTAGCGGCAAAGCGCTCCAGGGCAACCTCGACCCCAATGTGCTGTTTGCCCAACCTGAGCAAATTGCCGCCGAAGCGGTCAAGGTACTCGACAGCTTTGGCAAGCCCCACCAGGGGTCAGGCACCGGCCCCACGCACATCTTCAACCTGGGGCACGGCATCAGCCAGTACACACCGCCCGACAACGTTTCTGCCTTGGTAGAGGCGGTGCACAGCCACTCCAAAACGCTGCGCGCTTAGGCCCTTGGAGCCGCTCTATACCACGTTTTGGCGGCACGACAAGCACCTGGCAGCCTTACTTAT
This sequence comes from Rhodoferax sp., assembly GCF_044236835.1. Lineage (GTDB taxonomy): Bacteria > Pseudomonadota > Gammaproteobacteria > Burkholderiales > Burkholderiaceae_C > Allorhodoferax. The sequence continues at coordinate 26,227 of NZ_JBIIGC010000012.1, read as the reverse complement.
GCACAAAACTTGTGGTGCGGCGCAACAGCCACAGCGCGAGTTCAGCTGCGGTGCCTTACACCGAGTAGCCCTTGTAAGTTGTTGATTCATATAGGTATTGAAGTCTGCATTTTTTGAAGGCAATGTGACGAAACCCTTACGGATCAAGGGTTTGGCGGGTTCCAAGCCGAGATATAAACAAAGTTATCCACAGAAAACTTGAACTACTGACAAATGGTTTGTAAATCAAGGACTTAAGCCACTTTCCTAATATTTACATCAACAAACAACCCCAAGCCAACGCCCTTAATGCACCGCCTTCAGCGTACGCCGCACCTGCCATGCGCCACTGCCTAGCGGTCTTGGTGCCCACCCCCGCCCATGCCAGTTTGGGGTCGGTGCTGACCTACCAAAGCGCCCAGCCACTGCCTGCCGGCACCTTGGTACGGGTACCGCTGGGCAAGCGCGAAACCTTGGGGGTGGTGTGGGACGAGCCCGTCGATACGGCGGCGCTGGAGCCCGACAAGCTGCGCGAAATCGCTGGCGTGCTTGAAGGCGTTGCGCCCCTGGGCCGCAGCTGGCGGCAATTGCTGGGCTTTGCCGCCAGTTACTACCAGCGCTCGACTGGCGAGATGGCGCTTGCGGCGCTGCCACCGCAGCTAAGAGATCTGTCGCTGGCCCAGATTCAGCGGCGCTTGCAACGCGCGCAGAACACACCACCTGCCGATGCGGCAGCGCTGGCACACTGGCCCAGGTTAAGCCCGGAACAAAGCACGGTGGTGGACGACGTTGCGGCACAGGCCGGGCCGTTTTTGTTGTTCGGCGCCACCGGCAGCGGCAAGACCGAGGTGTACCTGCGCTGCGTCCACAGTGCCTTGGCGCAAGACCCGGGCGCGCAGGCACTTCTGATGGTGCCCGAGATCAACCTCACGCCCCAACTCGAAGCCCGGGTGCGCGAGCGCTTTGCGCCGCTCTATGGTGAGGCGGCCATCGTGTCCATGCACAGCGGCATGACGCCACCGCAGCGGCTCAAGGCCTGGTTGGCGGCGCACCATGGGCAAGCCCGCATCGTGCTGGGTACACGCATGGCGGTGTTCGCGTCCTTGCCGGGCTTGCGTCTGGTCGTGGTCGATGAGGAGCACGACGCCAGTTACAAAAGTGGCGAAGGCGCGCGCTACTCGGCCCGCGATCTGGCCGTATACCGCGCCCGACTGGACGGCGCCAAAGTGATCCTGGGATCGGCTACGCCCTCGCTCGAGAGCTGGCACCACAGCCGAAGCGCCGAAGAGGGGGGCCGCTACCAACGGCTGCACATGCCATCGCGCATCGGCCAAACCGGCGCGCTGCCGCTGGTGCGCCGGGTGGACATGAACCACCAGGCCCGCCGGGCGGTGTTTTCAGTGCCGCTGGTGGACGCTATCAAGGAACGGATCGCACGCGGCGAGCAATGTTTGGTCTTTTTGAACCGGCGCGGCTATGCGCCAGTGCTGCACTGTGGTGACTGCGGCTGGAAAAGCAACTGCCCCCACTGCAGCGCATACCGGGTGTTCCACAAACTCGACCGCACCCTGCGCTGCCACCACTGCGGCTGCACCGACCGGGTGCCCGCGGCGTGCCCTGACTGCGGCAACCCGGACATCCTCACCTTGGGTCGGGGCACCGAACATATAGAGGAGCACCTGGCCGAGCTGCTGGCCGATGTGCGCCGACCTGGCAGCGTGACTGAGGCCTGCCCGCAAGGTCTGCCAGTGCGCATCGCCCGCATCGACGCCGACAGCACCCGGCGCAAAGGCGCGCTGGAGGCGCAACTGGCGCAGGTGCATGCCGGCGAGGTCGATGTGCTGGTGGGCACCCAGATGGTGGCCAAGGGCCACGACTTTCGGCGCATCACCCTGGTGGCGGCCATCAACCCGGACGGTGCGCTGTTTTCCAGCGACTTTCGGGCGCCCGAGCGCTTGTTTGGCTTGCTGATGCAAGCCGCCGGGCGCAGTGGGCGCGACGCAACGTTGGACGCGCAAAGCGAGGTGTGGATACAAACCTTTGAGCCGACCCACCCGCTGTACGCGGCGCTCAAGGCATACGACTACCCGGCCTTCGCCGCGCAGCAGCTGCAAGAGCGGGAGCAGGCCGCCATGCCACCCTTTAGCGCGCAGGCCTTGGTGCGCGCCGAGGCCCGCACCCAGGAAGCGGCGCAGGGCTTTTTGAACCTGGCGCGTGCCCAGGCGCTCGACCCCGAGCAGGGCATGGCCCAGTGGGGCAGTGACTGGGCGGGCTTGCTGCAGCACATTGCGCTGTACCCGGCGGTGCCCATGGCGATCCAGCGCGTGGCCAACGTGGAGCGCGCCCAAATGGTGGTGGAAAGCGCATCGCGCGCTGCCCTGCAGAAGTTCCTCGCGGGATGGCAGACGGTGTTGCACCAGACGCGCGCGCTGCCGCAATGCAAGGGCTTGATCCGCTGGGCGATGGACGTCGATCCGTTGGCGATATAGCGCCGCGCGGTGGTGCCCGCTCTAGTTCAGCACCAGCGCCACTGCGCCCGAAAACGTGAAGAACGCCGCCGCGGTGGAGACCAAAATGATGCGGGCTATGCGCCCGTTGTTGGCACCAAAGCGTTCGGCCAGCAGCGACACATTGCTGGCGCTGGGCAACGCCGCCAGCAACACCATGACCTGCAAGGCAAACGGGTCCAGCGGCACGCCCAAGGCCACCGCGCTGGTGCCCGCCAGCAGCACCAAAAGCGGGTGTAAGAACAGCTTGATGCAGGCCACCGGCACCACTTCGGACCAGCGCACCGCGTGGCTTTCGTCCTCGCGCGAGAGCATTTGCGAGCGGGCCAGCACCGCGCCGATGGTGAACAGCGCTACGGGGGACGCCGCATCGGCCAGCAAACCCACTGTGGTCGCCACCGGCTTGGGCAACTCCAGCGCTAGCGCAGACACCAGCGCGCCCAACAAAATCGACCAGGGCATGGGGTTGGCCAGCACGCCCTTGAGCGCGCTTTTGCCCGCCTGCGCCACCGAGGCACCGCCATGCGCGCCAAGACGCGACAGGGCAATGCACAGCGAGGATGTGATCACCATGTCCACCAAGATGGTCACGATGGCCGGCCCGGCGGCGCGCGGCCCCAAGAGCGCCACCAGCAGTGGCACGCCCATGAAACCGGTATTGGGAAACGCACCCACCAGCGCACCAAATGATGCGTCGTTCCAGCCAATGCGGCCCTGGCCGGGCCGCTGCAAGGTCACCGCCACCACAAACGCCACCATGGTGAGGGCGCACAGCAGATAGGTCAGCGCCACACTGGGGTCCAGCAGCTGCGCAATCGGCGTGCTGGCGCCAAAGCGGTAGAGCATGCAGGGAAGCGCAAAGTACAGCACGAAGCCGTTGAGCCCGGGAATGGATGCCAGTGGCAACATGCCCCGGCGCGCCGCCACGTAACCCGCGAGTACCAAGGCAAAAAACGGGAAGGTGACGGTCAGTATTTGCAGCACGCGGCGATTATCGGCGGTGGCTTCGCTAACATCGCAGGCCCGGCGAGTCGTTCGCCATCCCGTCCGCCCTGTCTGCCCACCGCCTTGCTGACGCGCCAAGCGCGCCCGCCGATTGCTGATGTCCACCTCCCCCGCCCACGGGCTCAACACCGCGCAGCAAGAAGCTGTCAATTACCTGCACGGTCCCTGCCTGGTACTCGCAGGCGCGGGCTCGGGCAAGACGCGGGTGATCACGCACAAGATTGCCCGCTTGATCCAAAGTGGCATGGCGCCCAACAACGTGGCGGCCATCACCTTCACCAACAAGGCCGCCGCAGAAATGCGCGAGCGCGCCAAGGGCCTGATCGGCAAGGCCGCCAAAGAGGTGGTGGTGTGCACCTTCCACGCGCTGGGGGTGCGCATGCTGCGCCAGGACGGCGCGGTGCTGGGCCTCAAGCCCGAGTTCAGCATCCTCGACACCGACGATGTGACCAGCATCCTCAAAGACGCCGGTGGCAGCACCGACGCCGCCACCGCGCGCCAGTGGCAGTGGACCATCAGCGGCTGGAAAAGTGCAGGGCTCAATGCGGCACAGGCGCTGGCGCAGGCCAGCGACGACAACGCGCGCCAGATTGCGGTGGTGATGGGTCGCTACGAGGAGCGCTTGAGCGCCTACCAAAGCGTGGACTTTGACGACCTGATCAGCCTGCCGCTCAAGATGCTGCAAAACCACCCTGAGGTCCGCCAAAAGTGGCAGTCGCAGATGGGCCATATCCTGGTCGACGAGTACCAAGACACCAACGCCACGCAGTACGAGATGCTCAAGCTGCTGGTGGGTGGCGGCAGGCACGGTGTTCGCTTCACGGCAGTGGGCGACGACGACCAATCCATCTACGGTTGGCGTGGCGCCACCCTGGATAACCTGAAAAAACTGCCGCTGGATTTCCCCGACCTCAAGGTCATCACACTGGAGCAAAACTACCGCTCCTCCGGCGCAATACTGCGGGCCGCCAACAACGTGATCGGCCCCAACCCCAAGCTGTTTCCCAAGAACCTGTGGAGCGACCTGGGCGAGGGCGAGCCGGTGCGGGTGGTGGACGCCGACAACGAGGAGCACGAGGCCGAGCGCGCGGTGGCACGCATCCAAAGCTTGCGAGTGGAAGGCGGCTTGGCGCAGGCCGGTGCACAGTTCCGCGAGTTCCGGGACTTTGCGGTGCTCTACCGCGCCAACCACCAGGCCAAGCCGTTTGAAAAGGCCCTGCGCAAAGCGAACATTCCGTACAGGGTGTCGGGCGGCCAGAGCTTTTTTGACCGCGCCGAAATCCGCGACCTGTGCGCCTGGTTTCGCCTGTGGGCCAACAACGACGACGACCCGGCTTTTTTGCGCGCAGTCACCACCCCAAAACGCGGCATTGGCCACCAGACGCTGGGCAGCCTGGGCGTGTTTGCCAGCCAGTACAAGCTCAGCCTGTTCGAGGCGCTGTTTTCATCCTCGCTGGGTGCGGTGCTGAGCAGCAAAGCCATCGGCAGCCTGCACGAGTTCGGTCGCTATGTGAACGACCTACAGTTTCGGGCGCGGCACACCCAAGGCTTTGAGGCGGCGGGCAGTTTTCTGGCCGATTGGCTCAAGGAAATCGATTACGAAAAGCACCTGTACGACGGCGAGGACAGCGAAAAAATTGCCGCTGCCAAGTGGGCCAATGTGATGGAATTTTGCGATTGGATGGCGCAGCGCTGCGGTGGCCAAATCGACGACGTGGCGGGCATCACCGAGCGCGAGGTCAAGAGCCTCTTGGAGGTGTCGCAAACCATTGCGTTGCTATCCACCATCAGCGAGCGCGAGAAGGACCAGAACGTGGTGACGCTTTCCACCCTGCACGCTGCCAAGGGTTTGGAGTGGCCGCATGTGCTGCTGGTCGGCGTGACCGAGGGCATGCTGCCGTTCAAGCTCGGCGATGGCGGCGACTCAGCGGACAGCCCACAAGCGCGGGAAGTGCGCGAAACGGAAACCGCCACCCGCTTGCAAGAAGAGCGCCGCCTGATGTATGTGGGCATCACCCGCGCCCAACGCAGCCTGGCAGTGAGCTGGACGCGCCGGCGCAAAAAAGGCCGCGAGATGGTGGCAGCGCAGCCCAGCCGGTTTATTGCCGAGATGGCGCTCGACGCGGCCACGGTGAAAGAAGACCCACGGGAAAAACTGCGGGCTCTGCGGGCCGAGTTCGCTCTCAAGGCTGAGGCAGCGGCAGCGGCGAGAGCAACAAATCTCTGAGCCTAGGTGCGGCGTGCGTTGGGTCCTAGGTGTACCTGAAATTGGCTCTCGCCCGCCACGCTCTACACGGGTTGAAAAGCGGTTTGGCCTTCACCACCTGCGGTGAACGCAGGCTAGAACGTGGTTTCAATTCCACCCGTGCCCGGAATGAAAATTCTCTCCGAAACAAATGTGACCGTTCCAGAGGGCGTGATTCGCATCACGGTCGTCACTGTCGCCTCGACCGTTCCAAAGTTGTTGCGCAGCGTATTCACCAAGGAAAAGAGTGCTGTGTTCGCGGTGTCCGGCAACAGGCTGTATACCAGTGTGGACGTCCCTAAGGACGCGGTTTTCAAGGTGCTGGAATACCGGGTGGCGACATAAATCTGCCCACTGTCATTGACGCGTGCGGTAGTCGGGATCACTGCTGTGCCATTCACCACCGGGTACTCACCGGCGTTAAATGTCTCCCCACTCATGGGCAGGTAATTGGAGTCGACGTAGTAGCTTCCACCGCCAGACGTTGCACCAGAGCCCGGCATAGTCCAGGTAAAGGTGAGTAACTTTGAATACGCAAAACGTCCGTCGAAGGTGGACGCTGTCACAGCACCGCGGGTGTAGGTTCCAGTCCCTGTAGAAATAGTGCTTCCAGCAGTGTCGGTCAATCTAATGATGGTGTTCGTCGTTCCGGTGGCTTGAAAGGCATTGGCATACGCAGCCTGGAGCGAGAAGTTCGACGTGGAAGTAACTGATGCAACCGACGCCGACGTCGTGCTCCCGCCGCCGCCGCCGCCGCAAGCAACCAAACCAACCGAAAGAACCGTTACCGATAAGGCGCGAAAGTATTTGTGCATGTTGGCCTCCCTTGAATCCAGTGACATGGTCAGGAACGCGCCGAACATCCAGTTTGGTCATCCACCGCACGTTTTCTGCGCAAAGTATATCGTCCAGGCCTGAACATTTTCAAGAAAAACGTTAAAAGTTAACAACAGCAGGACGCGCAAGACAGATCGATGGTGGGGAGCGCTTTGGAAGTTGCTTCGCGCGGGATATGCAAAGGCGTCAAGTTTCAACTCACTTCGCCATGCCGACGTTGAGGAAGAAACCGATGCCATGGGCATGGGCTTTGGGGCAGGCAAGCCCACTTTTGCTACCCGGCAAGGCCTCAGGAAACGGCTGCGGTTGCCTCGCCGAGCTTGGGTGCAGCGGGTGTCACCTGCACCTGGGCCTTGGCCAGGTTGCGAAACACCTTGCCGCGGCGCACGCAGGGCCACCACTCGTACAAAAAGATCTGCAACGGCCGCCACATCGCCACCCAACCGCCGATGATCAGGCTCTCGCGCACCGCCCGAACCAAGGCGTTGTCGGCCTGACCCGACAACAGATCCGCACACAGCAGGCACACGCCCAAGAACGCCAGCCCAATCAACAGGCTGGTGCGCCCCTCCATCAACAGCAAGACAAGCTGGCGCTTAGTCAGCTTGGCCTTGTAGTCAAAGAAGTTGTGGATCGCGTCGCGCACCAAAGCCGCGGGGTCTTCCTCAGGCATCTCTTGTATATGCACGATGATCCGGAAGTGGCTGGTGTGATCAAACGCCATGGCCCACGTCTCCAAAAACTCCTGCGCATCCCGGTCTAGGTGGCGGTGGTGAAACGGCGTGGGGTCCATGGAGTTGAACAGCGCCGACAGGCCGTCAATGCGCAGCTCGATCTGGTGCACAGGTGGCGCGCGCATCTTCACTGTCCCGCCCCGTACGCGCAGGTTCGCACCATCCAGTGAGGTAGCAGGCGACGAACTGCATGGGCGTCCATGGAGCCAGTGTGGGGCTGACCGTTAGGCCGTGTGTTGACACGCGTCAAGTGGTGCGCAACGGGCGGCCCCAGTCGCGAACGGTGCTGCAAGGCGCACAAGCGCAGGCTAGCGGGGTTCTCGCCTTTCGTACTGCGCGATCAACTCCACGCTGGCGCGCGACCACGCGTCCATCGCTTGGTAGTTCCCCGATGGCAGCGCATTCAAAAACGCCAGCGCCAGTTGGCGGGTGGCGACTTTGATTTTGGGATTCAAAAGTGGGCCGCCGGTACCGGCGCGGTCGGTGAAGATGCTGTGCGAGCCGTCCTTGAACACTGCTAGCACTTTGGGTGCCGCGCGGTCACGGCCCATGGCATTGAAAACGTCGATTCGGTCCTGCAGCCCCGATGTGTACCCGGGTATCTGAATCACGTCCTGCGTGGCCGTAATGTGCAGCGTCGGAACGTCAATACCGGAAAGTATGGCTGTCGGCTCGCCCTGGCCGTAAAAGGGCGGGGCAGAAATGATGATGGCCGCGCTGATGCGGGGGTCACGCAAGGACACGCTGCGGCCTTGCTGCTCGACCTGTGCGCCGGCAACAAGCATCGTGGTGTTGGCCCCATACGAGTGCCCTGCCGCAACGATTCGGCGGGTGTCGAACAGAGCGCCCTGTGGGCTGGCCAACATCTGGTCGATCGAATACCGAACATCCTGCACCCGCTGCAGCGCCTCAGACGCTTGGGCCGCGTCACTCAAACGCGCCACGAGGGCAAACGGGTTACCCGTCCAGATCTGGCGGTCGCTGCCCACATGTTGCACATGCAAGCTGCCATAGCCATGCGCGGCAAAGTAGCGGCCCAGGTAGCTATAGCCGTCCCTGGAACCACCAATTCCATGCGAAAAAACCACCAATGGAACCGAGCCCGACATCGCCTTGCCAGCAGGCAAATACAACTTCGCGGGCACCTGGCGCTGGCGCTGCGCATCGAACCAATCGAAGTATTGGGTGGTGAACAGCGACGCATCCACATCCAGCGGCTCTGCAGAGGGCAACGCTGCTGCGGGCAATGCTGCCGAGGAAGCGGGTTGCTGCGACGCAAGTCCCTGCACCTCAGCCAAGCTGCCTGCTGCGATGCACGCACTGAACACACCAGTGATAAAGCGCAGGTTGCGCACTGCGAGGAACTTGGGAAGGGAATTGGTTTTCATGGCGGTAAGAAAAATCCTGAGCCCGTCGGCGAAGTGACGGAGGTTCAGGCTACCACCGCGAGATCCGTTGGGTGTGTGCCAAAGAAAAACCCATCACGAGGATGGGTTGATCAATATGGTGGCCTGGGGCGGAATCGAACCACCGACACAAGGATTTTCAGTCCTCTGCTCTACCGACTGAGCTACCGGGCCAAGCCGGGCAGTATAGCACTGCAAAAACGGGCTCAGCCTGGGCTGCGTTTGGAGCGGGTGAGGTCCACGCGCAGCTGCTTGAGCTTGCGGTAGAGGTGGGTTCGCTCCAGCCCGGTTTTTTCGGCAACGCGGGTCATGGAGCCGTGTTCCTTGGCCAAGTGGTACTCAAAGTAGGCGCGCTCAAAGTCGTCGCGGGCTTCGCGCAGCGGCTTGTCCAGTGGGAAACTTTGGATGGGTTCGGGGCCGGGGTCGACTTGGGCTGCGGCCGGGGTCTGCTGCGCTGCGGTCTCTGCGCCAATGGCGGTGCGGGGTTCGGGCGCCGGGCTTTCGCGTTGCTGCACAACGCCGCGGGCCAGACCCTGCTCCACCGCCTTGAGCAGTTTTTGCATGGTGATCGGTTTTTCCAGAAAGGCCAGCGCGCCGATGCGGGTGGCTTCGACCGCGGTGTCAATGGTGGCGTGGCCGCTCATCATGATGACGGGCATGTTGAGCATGCCGGCGCTGGACCACTCTTTGAGCAGCGTCACGCCATCGGTGTCTGGCATCCAGATGTCGAGCAAAACCAGTTCGGGACGCTCGCGCAGGCGGGCAGCGCGGGCCTGGGCGGCGTTCTCAGCAAGTTCGACCTGGTGCCCTTCGTCGTTGAGAATTTCCCACAGCAGGTCCCGAATGCCGTGCTCGTCGTCGACCACCAAAATGTTTGCCATCGTGTCCGTGGGTTTGCTGTGAAGGGCTTGCGCCGCTTAAGCGGCGCTGTCGTGCGCGGGCAATGATAACGACACTTGTGCGCCGACCACCTTGCCATCCTGCATGCGGTTGGTGATGTCCACGCGCGAGCCGTGTTCGTCCGCTATCTTCTTGACCACCGCCAGGCCCAGCCCGGTGCCTTTGGTTTTGGTGGTGACATAAGGTTCGAACGCGCGCTTGAGGATGGCGTCTGAGAAGCCGGTGCCGTGGTCCATCACACTCAGGCGCACGCGTTGGGACGTGGGCTGCCACTGGGTGCGCACCGTCACTGCGGCGCGCGGGCGTCCGGCTTCGGCGGCGGTTTCGCTGGCGTCTTGGGCGTTTTGCAGCAGGTTGTGAATGACCTGGCGCAACTGCTGCGCGTCGCCCATGACCTCGGGGCACTGCGCATCCAGGTCCAGGGCAATGGCCGCGCTGGTGGACTGGGCCTCATACAGGTGCAGCACATCGTGGATCAGCGCGTTGAGGTCCACCGGCTTGAGCTCGGCAGCGGGCAGGCGCGCGTAATCGCGAAACTCGTTGACCAACCGTTTCATGGCGTCGACCTGGTCCACGATGGTCTTGACCGACTTGTTGAGCACCGCCTGTTCAGCGGGCGCGAGCTTTCCGGCAAGCTTCATCTCCAGGCGCTCGGCCGACAGCTGGATCGGTGTGAGCGGGTTTTTGATCTCATGCGCCAAGCGGCGCGCCACCTCGCCCCAGGCCTGGGCACGCTGGGCGGAAACGATCTCGGAAATATCATCGAACACCAGTAGGCGCTCGTGCTCGGGCAACTCCGCGCCGCGGGCCACCAGGGTCAGCGCGCGGTCAAATGGGCTGTGCATGGGCGCCTGGCTGCCGCCAAGCTCGAAAGGCTGCTGCCAGTGGTCCGTGCCCTGCACATGGGCGCGCTGGGCGAACTCCGAAAACTGGCGCTGTACGCCAACACCAAAGTCTTCCAGACCGGGCACTGCGTCAATGGCTTGGCCTAGGTAACGTGCCAAGGGCACCTGCAAAATGCGTTCGGCACTGGGATTGAAAGAGCGTACCGCACCGTCGGCCGAGAGGACCATCACACCTGCAGTCAGGTTGTCCAGGATGGTTTGCAAGTGGGCCCGCGCCGCATCGACCTGGGCCATGCTGCGCTCGACCTCTTGGCGCGCGCCGGAAAGCTGCGCGGTCATGGTGGCAAACGCGCGGGTCAGGCCACCCAGCTCGTCGCGCCCCTGCATGGCCAGCTTGGGCGTGAGGTCGCCTGCAGCAACCTGGTTGACACCCTCGGCCAGCACCAGCAAGGGTCGCACGATCTGGTTGCCCAGCAACACCGCCAACAAGATGGCGCCAAACACCGCGAGAAACAAACTCAGCGTGAGCGTGCCGATGTACATGCGCTTAAGCCCTTCGCGCGCCAGAGCGCGCTCTTGGTACTCGCGGTTGGCAGACTCGACCGCCAGCGCGTTGGCCACGAGGTTGGCTGGCAAGGTTCGGGTGACCAGAAGGTAGCGGGTGTCGGGCGTGAGGTCGAGCGAATCTGAGGCCAGCGGCACCAGCACCCGAATGCGCGCCGTGCTGGCCTCGGTCGGTGCGGCGTCATCGAAGCCCTCAACCCAGGCGTGCGACCGGTCGGCGCGGGCAGCGCGGAACTGTGCGGGGCTGGGTTTGTCGGGAATCAGCTGGATGCGGGTCTGACCGGTGCTGGCCAGCAGCTGGCCCGAGCCGGTCCACAGTGCCACGCTGGTCGCACCAAGCTGTTCGGCCACACGCTCGATTTCCGCGCCCCCACCGTTTTGGGCCGCCTCTGGCCACTGAGCCCCCGATGCGCGGACCTTGGCATTGAGGTCGTTGGTCAGGGTTTCCAGGGTGACCCGGCCCAAACTCAGGCCCGCATCCAGTGCGCCTTCAACCTTTACGTCAAACCAAGTCTCGATGGAGCGCGACACAAACTGGTAGGACACCACGTAAATGAGCAGCCCCGGAACAATGCCAACCAGCGCAAATATGGCGGCAAGCTTGACCAGCAGTCGGCTGCCAAACTTGCCCTGTCGCAGGCGGCCCACCAGCCGGTACGCCACCCAGGCGATCGCCAGCAACAAAAGCGTGGCCACCGCCATGTTCACGTAGAACAGCACCGCGTAATTGCGCTCGTACAGTTCGCGGTTGTTGGTCGCCTGCATCAGCATGTACAACAGCAACAGTCCGATCAGTACCATGGTCAAAGCGACCACCGCGGTGGTGCGGCGCATGGCGCGCGAGGTGTGCAGGCCGCCAGGGCTTGCGGCGGGGACGTTCATTTGCCGGTTTCGATCGCAAGCGGCGCCTGGGCGGCCACCGCAATATCCCAGTCACTGTCGCCCAGCATGCCGATCTGGAACGGCCGCGGCAGCTGGGCCAAATCCAGTCGAAAGCGGAATTCAACACGGTGCTTCTGGGAAAGCTCCACGTTGCCAGCGTCGGCAATAGCCCAGTTCGAAACCCGCCGTATGGCGGCCAGCGCCAGGGCCAGAGTGTCAAAAGTTTGGTTGAGCGCCAGGCCCATGGGCGCGGCGGCACCCACTCCCGAGGTCACATTGAGTCGCCAGCGGCCGGTTAACGGCTGGTAGGCCAACCGAAAACTGCGTGCCGCGCTGGCAACCCGACTGTCATACCAGTACCAGCGTTCCCGCAAGACATCGGCGGTCATGACAAACACCATCGGAATGCCCTTAAGTAGGGCGTCCTCTACCGCCGGTGCCAGCTCAAACTGGAGTTGCGCTGACAGGGCAATCTGCTCGTCAACCCGCTCAACCCGAAGCTTCACGGTTTCGATCTGGCCCTGTGCCTGCGCCACCGCTGAAAACACCAGGCACGCCAGTGCCAGCCAGCGACGCCAAGCCCATTCAAGCAGCGCTTTTTTGCAGAAGGGCGTAGAAGAATCCGTCATGGTCAGTGCCCGGATTGTCCGGGAGAGGCACCGATCCGGTGCCTTTTTGCGGTATTAAATGCCCAGGCGACGGCAGCAAGCAGGCGTCGGTGTTGTGTGCAAGAAACGTTTCCACCTGGGCTTGGCCCTCTTGGCGGAACACCGAGCAGGTGCAATACAGCAAGCGCCCCCCCGGCTTGAGCAAGGGCCACAGCGCGCGCAGCAGCGTGGCTTGCACTGCGGCCAACTGGGCGATGTCGGTTTCGCGGCGCAGCCAGCGGACGTCGGGGTGGCGGCGCACGATGCCCGAGGCGGTACACGGGGCGTCGAGCAAGATGGCGTCAAAGGGCGCGCCGTCCCACCAGGATGCCGTAGCACCCACATCGGCGATGTGCACCGTAGCGTGCAGGTTCAGGCGCTGCAATGTCTGGTCGATGCGCCCGGCGCGACGGGCATCGGACTCCACGGCGACCACTGCAGCATCGGTGCGCTCTAGCAAGTGTCCGGTCTTGCCGCCGGGCGCCGCACAGGCGTCGAGCACGCGCGCATCTTGGGACAAGCCGACGCCTTCCAATAGCAGTAAAGCGGCAAGCTGCGCAGCCGCGTCCTGCACCGACACCTGCCCAGTGGCGAAGCCGGGGAGTTCGGTCACCGGAACAGCACGTGCCAATGCAACGCCACATGCGCCCACCGGTTGCGCTTGCAGGCCAGCATCGGCCAGTGCGACCAAGTACGACTCGCGCGACCCTTGGCGGGCGTTGACACGCAAGACCATGGGCGCGGGCCGGTTGGCCGCTTGCAAGATACCTTGCCAGTGCTGGGGGTGGTCGGCTTGCAGCCGTTGGATCCACCATAGCGGGTGATTCCATACTGCCACAGGGTCGGTGTCGGTTTGCGCAATCCACTGGGCGGGCTCGCGCAAAAAGCGCCGCAAGCAGGCGTTGATGAATGCCGCCTGGCGGGCCATGTCGGGGCTGCGCTTGGCGGCCTCGACGGCTTGATTCACCAGGGTGAACGCGTCGTACGGCGCAGCATCGGGCGACCAGACCAAGGCCAGGGCGGCGCACAGCAGCGCGTCCACCTTGGGCGCGGGTGTGCGCGGCACCAGCAGGGCACGCAGTGCGCGAGCGCGGCCCAGGTTGCGCCACACGTGAAACGACAGGGCCTGCACGCCGGGGCGCAGGTCAAGGGGCACCGCCTCCAGGGACGCGGTGCCCGACGCACCAACGCCCACCTGTGCCAGCACCTGGGTGAGCGCCTGCAGCTGGCGCCACAGGGGAACGTTGTGCGCCACCGCCTCGGCCCTCGCTCGTCAACGGTGTGCGCTACGCGTTCAGTCGCTGGCTGCGTCCTGGCTGGCCGCACTTTGCGCCATCGCGTCGGCCAGCTCGGCGGCTTCGGCGTCGGCAATGGCACGGCGCTCGGCGTCGTCCATCTTCTCGCGCACGGCCCGGGCTTCGTGGTAAGCCAAGCCGGTACCTGCGGGAATCAGGCGGCCGACGATGACGTTTTCCTTCAGACCGCGCAGCTCGTCGCGCTTGCCCATGATGGCGGCTTCGGTGAGCACGCGGGTGGTTTCCTGGAAGGAAGCCGCGCTGATGAAGCTGTCGGTGGACAAAGATGCCTTGGTGATACCGAGCAACAGGTTGGTGAAGGCCGCAGGGATCTTGCCCTCGCCGCGCAGACGGTCGTTGGTGTTGAGCATCTCGGAGCGCTCCACCTGTTCACCGTTGATGTAGCCCGAATCACCTGCCGACTCGACCACCACACGGCGCAGCATCTGGCGAACGATCACTTCGATGTGCTTGTCGTTGATCTTCACGCCCTGCAGGCGGTAAACGTCTTGCACTTCGTCGACGATGTAGCGGGCCAGCTCTTCGGAGCCCAACAGGCGCAAGATGTCTTGCGGATCGGCCGGGCCATCGACCACGGTTTCGCCCTTGTTGACCACCTGGCCCTCGTGGACCAAGATGTTCTTTTCCTTGGGCACCAACTCTTCCCAGACCTTGCCTTCGGGGTCGGTGATTTGCAGCCTGACCTTGCCCTTGGTTTCCTTGCCAAAGGAGATGGTGCCGGTCGTTTCCGCCAGCACGCCCTTGTCTTTCGGCGAACGCGCCTCGAACAACTCGGCCACACGCGGCAGACCGCCGGTGATGTCACGGGTTTTCTGGCCTTCGATGGGAATGCGGGCCAGCACTTCGCCGGGGCCCACATCCATGCCGTCGCGCACTTGCACCAAGGCACCCACTGGGAAGCCAATGGTCACCGAGTGGTCGGTGCCAGGAATCTTGACTTCGTTGCCTGCAGCGTCGATCAGCTTGACTTGGGGGCGCACCACCTTGGCAGCACCGCGGCGCTTGGGATCGATCACCACCAGGGTGGACAAGCCGGTGACTTCGTCCACCTGCTTGGCGACCGTGAGGCCCTCTTCCACATTCTCGAAGCGCGCACGTCCGGCGAACTCGGTGATGATGGGGCGGGTCAGCGGGTCCCAGTTGGCCAAAATCGCACCGGCCTTGACGCTCTGGTCGGTCTTGACCGTCAGGGTCGCGCCATAAGGCACTTTGTGGCGCTCGCGCTCGCGGCCGTGCTCGTCGTGAATGACAACTTCACCCGAGCGGGCAATCACCACCAGTTCGCCCTTGCTGTTGGTGACATAGCGCATGGTGGCGTTGAAGCCGATCACGCCGTTGGACTTGGCTTCCACACTGGAGGCGATGGCCGCACGCGATGCGGCACCACCGATGTGGAAGGTACGCATGGTGAGCTGCGTGCCGGGTTCGCCAATCGACTGCGCGGCAATCACACCCACGGCCTCGCCACCGTTGATCAGGCCGCCACGGCCCAGGTCGCGGCCATAGCACTTGGCGCAAATGCCGAAGCGGGTTTCGCAGGTCAGCGCGGTACGCACTTTGACTTCATCCACGCCGGCAGCTTCGAGCTCCTCGATCTTGTCTTCATCGAGCATCTCGCCAGCATTCGCCAGCACGGCGCGGGTTTCGGGGTGCAGCACATCGTCGGCAGCGCAGCGGCCCAGAATCCGGTCGCGCAGCGATTCGATGGTTTCGCCGCCCTCGACAATGGCGCGCATCAGGTAGCCGTTGTGGGTTTCGCAGTCCTGCTCGGTCACCACCAAGTCTTGTGTCACATCGACCAAGCGGCGCGTGAGGTAGCCTGAGTTGGCGGTCTTGAGCGCGGTGTCGGCCAGGCCCTTGCGGGCGCCGTGGGTGGAGATGAAGTACTCCAGCACGTTGAGACCTTCACGGAAGTTGGCGGTGATGGGCGTCTCAATGATGGAGCCATCGGGCTTGGCCATCAAGCCACGCATGCCGGCCACCTGGCGAATCTGCGCGGCGGAACCGCGGGCACCGGAGTCGGCCATCATGTAGATGGAGTTGAACGACTCCTGCTGCACTTGCTTGCCATGGCGGTCGGTGACGATCTCCTTGGAGAGCTTGGCCATCATCACCTTGGAGACTTCGTCGCCCGACTTGCCCCAGATGTCGACCACCTTGTTATAGCGCTCGCCCGCAGTCACCAAGCCGGAAACGTATTGCTGCTCAATCTCTTTGACGTCCTTTTGGGCGCGGCGGATGATTTCGTGCTTCTCTTGCGGCACCAGCATGTCGTCGATGCAGATGGAAATGCCAGCCTTGGTCGCCAAACGGAAGCCCGCCTGCAACAGCTTGTCGGCAAACACCACCGTCTCTTTCAAGCCGCACTTGCGGAAAGACACGTTGATGAGCTTGGAGATTTCTTTCTTCTTCAGGGCCTTATTGATGTTGGCAAACGGCAGGCCCTTGGGCAGGATTTCGGAGAGCAAGGCGCGGCCAGCGGTGGTTTCCCACAGCGCAGTCGATGCAACAAACTCGCCGCTTTCCTTGTCTTTGGTGTACTCGGTCAGGCGCACGTTAATGCGCGAGTTGAGTTCCACCTCGCCCGCATCGAACGCGCGCTGCACTTCGCCGGTGTCGGCAAAAATCAGGCCTTCGCCCTTGCCGTTGATGCGCTCACGGGTGGTGTAGTACAAGCCCAGCACCACGTCTTGCGAGGGCACGATGGACGGCTCGCCGTTGGCGGGGAACAGCACGTTGTTGGAGGCCAGCATCAGCGTGCGGGCTTCCATTTGCGCCTCCACCGACAAGGGCACGTGCACCGCCATCTGGTCGCCGTCGAAGTCGGCGTTGAAGGCCGCGCAGACCAGGGGGTGCAGCTGAATGGCTTTGCCTTCGATGAGGATGGGCTCAAAGGCCTGGATGCCCAGGCGGTGCAGCGTAGGTGCGCGGTTGAGCATCACCGGGTGCTCTTTGATGACTTCTTCGAGGATGTCCCAGACCACCGGCGTGCCAGATTCAACTTCCTTCTTGGCCGCCTTGATGGTGGTGGCAATGCCCATGGCTTCCAGCCGCGCGAAGATGAAGGGCTTGAACAACTCCAAGGCCATCAGCTTGGGCAGACCGCACTGGTGCAACTTGAGGGTGGGGCCCACAGTGATCACGGAACGGCCGGAGTAGTCCACGCGCTTGCCCAGCAAGTTCTGACGGAAGCGGCCCGACTTGCCTTTGATCATGTCGGCCAAGGACTTGAGTGCGCGCTTGTTGGCGCCGGTCATGGCCTTGCCGCGGCGGCCGTTGTCCAGCAAACTGTCCACGGCTTCTTGCAGCATCCGCTTTTCGTTGCGGGCGATGATCTCGGGGGCCTTCAATTCCAGCAAACGGCGCAGGCGGCTGTTGCGGTTGATCACGCGGCGGTACAGGTCGTTGAGGTCAGAGGTCGCAAAGCGGCCGCCGTCCAGCGGTACCAAGGGACGCAAGTCCGGTGGCAGCACGGGCAGCACATCAAGCACCATCCACTCGGGTTTGATGCCGGACTTTTTGAACGCTTCAAGCACCTTCAAACGCTTGGCGTTCTTCTTGATCTTGAGCTCGGAGCCAGTCAGGTCGTTGCGCAGCTTCTCGATCGAGCCTTCGATGTCGATGCTTTGCAACAGGTCCTTGATGCCTTCAGCGCCCATCTTTGCGGTGAACTCATCACCGTATTCCTTGAACTTGGCGTCGAAATCGTCCTCGGTCATGATGCTGAACTTCTTCAGCGGCGTCATGCCGGGGTCGGTGACTACGTAGGCTTCAAAGTAGAGCACGCGCTCGATATCGCGCAGCGTCATGTCCAGCACCAGGCCCAAACGACTGGGCAGGGACTTGAGGAACCAGATGTGGGCGCAAGGTGCCGCCAGATCGATGTGGCCCATGCGTTCGCGGCGCACTTTGGTCTGGGTGACTTCCACACCGCATTTCTCGCAGATGACGCCACGGTGCTTGAGGCGCTTGTACTTGCCGCACAGGCATTCGTAGTCCTTGATGGGCCCGAAGATCTTGGCGCAAAACAGGCCGTCGCGCTCTGGCTTGAAGGTGCGGTAGTTGATGGTCTCGGGTTTCTTCACTTCGCCGAAAGACCAAGAGCGGATTTTTTCGGGCGAGGCCATGCCGATTTTGATGGCATCGAAATGCTCATCGGGCGTGAACTGCTTGAACAGGTCGAGTAAAGATTTCATGTGACTTCTTTCCCTTATCTTTAAGAACGTTCGAGTTCAATGTCGATGCCCAAGGAACGAATTTCCTTGACCAGCACGTTGAACGATTCGGGCATACCGGCTTCGATGGAGTGCTCGCCCTTGACGATGTTTTCATACACCTTGGTACGGCCTTGCACGTCATCGGATTTGACCGTGAGCATTTCCTGCAGCACGTAGGACGCACCATAGGCCTCCAGCGCCCACACTTCCATTTCGCCAAAACGCTGTCCACCAAACTGCGCCTTGCCGCCCAGCGGTTGTTGTGTGACCAGGCTGTATGGCCCGGTGGAGCGGGCGTGCATCTTGTCGTCCACCAGGTGGTGCAGCTTGAGGTAATGCATGTAGCCCACGGTGGTGGTGCGCTCGAATGGGTCGCCGGTGCGGCCGTCGTATAACTGCGCTTGGGTGCGGGTGGCGGTCAAGCCCTTGGCCTTGGCCACTTCCTCCGGGTAAGCCAATTGCAGCATGTCGCCAATCTCGGCTTCGGTGGCACCGTCGAACACGGGTGACGCAAACGGCACGCCGTGGGTCAGCTCTTCGGCCATGTCGCGGACTTCGGAATCCGACAACTGCTTCAGGTCTTCCTTGCGGCCTGTGCCGTTGTAGATTTTTTCCATCAGGCCGCGGATTTCAGCCACAGCGGCTTCGCGCTGGAGCATGTCACCGATGCGCTGGCCCAGGCCCTTGCCGGCCCAGCCCAGGTGCACTTCCAGCACCTGACCGATGTTCATCCGCGAAGGAACGCCCAGAGGGTTCAGCACGATGTCCACGGGTGTGCCGTCAGCCATGTAAGGCATGTCTTCCACCGGAGTGATCTTGGAGACCACGCCCTTGTTACCGTGGCGACCAGCCATCTTGTCACCGGGCTGCAAGCGGCGCTTGACCGCGATGTAGACCTTGACCATCTTCAACACGCCTGCGGGCAACTCGTCGCCCTGCGTCAACTTTTTGCGCTTTTCTTCAAAGGCTAGGTCGAAACTGTGGCGGGTTTGTTCCAGCGAGTTCTTGATGCTTTCCAGCTGTCCCGCCACGTCTTCGTCGGCAGGGCGGATGTCAAACCAGTGGAACTTCTCCACCGAAGCCAGATAGGCCTTGTCGATCTTGGTGCCCTTGGCCAGCTTTTGCGGTCCACCGTTGGCGGCCTTGCCGTCGAGCAGCTTGGCGATACGGTCGAATGCGTCGGCTTCCACGATGCGGATCTGGTCGTTCAAGTCGAGGCGGAAGCGCTTCAGCTCGTCGTCAATGATCTGCTGTGCGCGCTTGTCGCGGGTGATGCCTTCACGGGTGAAGACTTGCACATCAATGACGGTGCCTTGCGAGCCCTGATCAACACGCAGCGAAGTGTCTTTCACATCGCTGGCTTTCTCGCCAAAGATGGCGCGCAACAGTTTTTCTTCTGGCGTGAGCGTGGTCTCTCCCTTGGGTGTGACCTTGCCGACCAGCGTGTCGCCGGGCAACACTTCAGCACCCACGTAGATGATGCCGGACTCGTCCAGACGGTTGAGCTGCTGCTCGCTCAGGTTGGGAATATCACGGGTGATTTCTTCCGCGCCCAACTTGGTGTCACGCGCCATCACCACGAGTTCTTCGATGTGGATGGAGGTGTAGCGGTCTTCAGCCACCACGCGCTCGCTGATCAAAATCGAGTCTTCGAAGTTGTAGCCGTTCCAGGGCATGAAGGCCACAAGCATGTTCTGACCGATGGCGATTTCACCCAGGTCAGTCGATGCGCCGTCGGCGATCACATCACCCTTGGCCAGCTTGTCGCCACGCTTGACGATCGGGCGCTGATGGATGTTGGTGTTCTGGTTGGAGCGCTGGTACTTGATGAGGTTGTAAATATCCACACCCACTTCACCGGCCTGCGCCTCGCTGTCGTTGACGCGCACCACGATGCGGGTTGCGTCCACGTAATCAACCACGCCACCGCGGGTTGCGGTGACCACAGTGCCGGAGTCAATCGCAGCAACGCGCTCAATACCGGTGCCAACCATGGGCTTTTCGGGACGCAACACTGGCACGGCCTGGCGCGACATGTTGGCGCCCATCAGCGCGCGGTTGGCGTCGTCGTGCTCTAGGAACGGCACCAGTGATGCCGCCACCGACACAATTTGCGCCGGTGACACATCCATGTACTGGATGCGCTCGGCGCTGCACAGAATCGACTCGCCTTTTTCGCGGGCCGAGACCAAGTCACCGGTCAGCAGGCCGTCCTTGTTCAGGGCGGCGTTAGCCTGCGCGATCACGTACTTGCCTTCTTCGATCGCCGACAGGTAATCGATGTCCATCGTCACCTTGCTATCTACCACGCGGCGGTAGGGTGTCTCGATGAAGCCGTATTCATTGAGGCGTGCGTACAAAGCCAAGGAGTTGATCAGGCCGATGTTTGGACCTTCTGGCGTCTCGATAGGGCAGACTCGGCCGTAATGGGTGACGTGCACGTCACGCACCTCGAAGCCAGCGCGTTCGCGGGTCAAGCCACCCGGGCCCAGTGCCGACACACGGCGCTTGTGGGTGATCTCGGCCAGCGGGTTGGTCTGGTCCATGAACTGTGACAACTGAGAGGCGCCGAAGAACTCCTTGAGCGCTGCAGAGATGGGCTTGCTGTTGATCAGGTCGTGCGGCATCAGCGGCTCTTGCTCGGCCTGGCCCAGACGCTCTTTGACGGCCTTCTCGATACGGGCCAAACCGGTTCGGTACTGGTTCTCGGCCAATTCGCCCACGCAACGCACGCGGCGGTTGCCCAGGTGGTCGATGTCATCGACTTCACCACGGCCATTGCGCAAGTCCACCAAGATCTTGACCACCGAAAGAATGTCTTCATTGGTCAGCACCATGGGGCCGGTCGACTCGGCGCGGCCCATTTTGGCGTTGAACTTCATGCGGCCCACGCGCGACAAATCGTAGGTGTCGGGGTTGTAGAACAGGCGCTGGAACAGCGCTTGCACGGCGTCTTCCGTGGGCGGCTCGCCGGGGCGCATCATGCGGTAGATGGCCACGCGGGCGGCGAACTCGTCGGCGGTTTCGTCGATGCGCAGGGTTTGCGAAATATAGGCGCCCTGGTCAAGTTCGTTGGTGTAGATGCAGGCCAGTTCCTGAATGTGGGCGGCGCGCAGCTTCTTGAGCAACTGCTCGGTCAGCTCTTCGTTGGCCTTGGCCAAAATCTCACCGGTTTCAGCATCGACGACGTTGCGCGCAACGATGCGGCCCACCAGAAAGTCTTCGGGCACGCTGATGTGCGTGGTTTGGGTTTGCTCAAGCTCACGCGTGTGGCGGGCGGTGACGCGCTTGTCTTTGGCCACCACCACCTTGCCGCTCTTGTCGGTGATGTCAAAGCGGGCGACTTCACCGCGCAGGCGCTCGGCCACAAACTCCATTTGGGCGCCGCTGTCCATCAGACGGAAGTTGTCATTGACGAAGAAGTTGGCCAGGATGGATTCGTTGTTCAGGCCGATGGCGCGCAACAAAATCGTGACCGGCATCTTGCGACGGCGGTCGACGCGGAAGTACAGCAGGTCTTTGGGGTCGAACTCAAAGTCCAGCCAGGAGCCGCGGTAAGGAATGATGCGGGCCGAGAACAGCAGCTTGCCCGAGCTGTGGGTTTTTCCCTTGTCGTGCTCAAAAAACACGCCGGGGGAGCGGTGCAGCTGCGAGACGATGACGCGCTCGGTGCCATTGATGATGAAGGAGCCCTTGGTGGTCATCAAGGGCACTTCGCCCATGTAGACCTCTTGTTCCTTAACTTCCTTGACCACCTTGTTTTGCGAAGTGGACGATTCACGGTCGTAAATGATGAGTTGCACCTTGGCGCGCACTGCAGATGCGTAGGTCAGGCCTCGGGTCTGGCACTCACGCACATCAAAAGCCGGCTTGGCCAAGTTGTACTCGAGGTACTTCATCTCGACGAAACCGTTGTGCGACACGATGGGGAAGGCCGCCTCGAACGCAGCCTGCAAACCCTCAACCGTGCGCTTTTTGGGCGGCACTTCCGCTTGAAGGAACGCGGTGTAAGCATCCTTCTGCATCTGCAACAAGTAGGGAATTTCGAGCACGCTGTCGCGGTTGCCGAAATTTTTGCGAATGCGTTTGCGTTCTGTGTATGTGTAAGCCATTAGATCTCCGGGCAAAAACTGAAGGAATCCTGGGGGTCCTAGGCGACTGTCGCGTTGAGCACCGCTCTCAACAGGCTTGGTGATTGGCCACTACCAATCATTGGCGGACGGCTGCGCATTGCACACAACCCGTACCAAGGCATCTTCTGCAGTCGGTTTCAGAAGACACTCCAAAGTGGTTGCCGCCAACCAATTTGGAGTGGACTCTGTAAGCACAAAAGCTGGAGTGCCCTTAGCGGACACCCCAGCCTTTTGCGCGGACTGAATTACTTCAGTTCAGCCTTGGCACCGGCTTCCACCAGCTTCTTGAGGGCGGCTTCGGCGTCAGCCTTGGCAATGCCTTCCTTGACCGACTTAGGAGCGCCGTCCACCAGGTCCTTGGCTTCCTTGAGGCCCAGGCCGGTGATTTCGCGCACTGCCTTGATGACCGACACCTTGTTGGCGCCAGCCTCGGTCAGGACGACGTTGAATTCGGTCTTCTCTTCCACTGCTGCAGCGGCACCACCACCACCACCCGCAGCGGGCGCGGCCATGGCGGCTGCGCTCACACCAAACTTCTCTTCGATGGCCTTAACCAGGTCGTTGAGTTCCATGACCGTCATGCTGTCGAGCGCGGTCAAAAATGCGTCTTTATCGAATGCCATTTTGATTTCCTAACAATATTGGTTACTACAACAGCGGGGCCTAGGCCGCCACTGCTTCTGCTGGGGCAGCGGATGCCGCGCCTGCGCCTTTTTGTTCCGCCACTGCGGCCAGCACACGGGCTGTACGCGAGATGGGGGATTGCATCAAGCCCAGCAGCTGTGCCAGCAACACTTCCTTGGAAGGGATGCTTGCCAGTTGCTTAACGCCGTTGACGTCCAGCACTTTCCCACCGTACGCACCGCCACGGATCACCAACTTGTCATTGGTTTTCGCGAAGTCGGCCACCACCTTGGCGGCGGCTACTGCGTCTTGGGAAAAGCTGTAAATCAGCGGGCCGGACATCTGGTCGGCCACAACCTCAAACGCACTACCAGCCACGGCTCGGCGGGCCAAGGTGTTTTTCAACACACTGAGGCTCACACCTTGGCTGCGGGCGGTATTGCGCAGTTTGGTCATGTCCGCAACCGTGATGCCGCGGTACTCCGCAATCACGAGCGTTTGAGCTTTTGCGGCGAGGCTGGTCACATCCGATATGACCGCTTCTTTCTCACTGCGATTCAGACTCAAGGTCTACTCCTTTCAATGTGCCTTGCAGCTTTCGCTGCTTGGGCACGCCACATTGCAGCGACCAACTGTTTACAGAAAACTTCCGTATGCAGCGGGATCGCCATCTGCGTTGGCTTTGGCGGCGATTGGAATCGCTGCCTGTTTTAAGCACAGCTGCCTGTGCGCCAACGGTCTTGGATGGCCTGGACGCACCTTGGAGTACGTCCAGCCCACCACATCGGGCACTGCTCGCGCAGCACCCAGATTCCTAAGCGCTTATCCGCTGATGGTTTGGATGTCCACACGAACACCCACACCCATGGTCGAGGACACCGCGACCTTGCGCAAATACACACCCTTGCTCGACGCGGGCTTGGCTTTGGTCAAGGCCTCCACCAGCGCAGCCAAATTGCCCTGCAGCTTGTCGCTTTCGAACGAGCGGCGGCCGATGGTCGAATGCACGATACCGGCTTTGTCGACACGGAATTGCACCTGGCCGGCCTTGGCGTTGCGCACCGCACCTGCCACGTCCGGCGTCACGGTGCCCACCTTGGGGTTAGGCATCAAGCCACGCGGGCCCAAAATCTGGCCCAACGTACCCACGACACGCATAGCGTCCGGAGCGGCAATGACCACATCGAACGGCATGTCACCGGCCTTGACCATCGCGGCCAAATCGTCCATGCCGACGATGTCGGCACCCGCAGCCTTGGCTTCTTCGGCCTTGGCACCTTGGGCGAACACCGCCACGCGCTTGGTCTTGCCGGTGCCGTTGGGTAGCACTACGGCGCCACGCACCACTTGGTCGGACTTCTTGGCATCAATACCGAGTTGCACTGCGACGTCGATCGACTCATCAAACTTGGCGTTGGCGAACTCCTTCACCAGCCCCAGGGCATCGCCCAAGGGATAGAGCTTGTTGCTGTCAACCTTGCCCACTTGGGTCTTTTGCTTTTTGGTGAGCTTGGACATTTAAACGCCCTCCACATTCACGCCCATCGAGCGGGCCGAGCCGGCGATAGTACGAACCGCTGCATCCAGATCGGCTGCAGTCATATCTTTCATTTTGGTCTTTGCGATTTCCTCGAGCTGCGCGCGGGTGATCTTGCCAACCTTGTCCACGTGCGCACGGGCAGAGCCCTTGTCGAGCTTGATCGCCTTCTTGATCAGCACGGTTGCCGGCGGTGTCTTGATGACGAAAGTAAAGCTCTTGTCCGCAAATGCGGTGATCACCACCGGCAACGGCAGTCCAGGCTCTACACCTTGGGTCTGCGCGTTGAACGCCTTGCAGAACTCCATGATGTTCAAACCACGTTGACCCAATGCCGGGCCGATGGGTGGGGAAGGATTGGCTTTACCAGCTGGCACTTGCAGCTTGATAAATCCGACGATTTTCTTTGCCATGTTTTCTCCTTGCGGGTGGTAACGCCTTGGTACTGACCTATTCAGACCGCGGCTCCCCGGGGGTTAACGACTCTTCCTCTTCAAACCACTGCACCGAGTCGGCAAGTGCAGCTTGTCGGGGACCGCTCCCCACACTCCTGTCGTCAGGTTTTCTCGATTTGAGAGAACTCCAACTCCACCGGCGTGGATCGCCCAAAAATGGTGACCGAGACACGCACCTTGCTCTTCTCGTAGTTGACGTCTTCCACCGAACCATTGAAGTCGGTGAACGGGCCATCCTTGACGCGCACATATTCGCCAACCACAAACTCGATCTTGTGGCGCGGCTTCTCGGTGCCTTCTTGCATCTGGCTCACAATCTTCATGACCTCGGCCTCCGAGATCGGGGCGGGGCGGTTCTTGGCTCCACCTACAAATCCGGTCACTTTGTTGGTGTGCTTGACCAAGTGCCAAGTGTCATCATCCATCACCATTTCAACCAGCACATAGCCAGGGAAAAACTTGCGCTCGGTGGTTTTCTTTTGGCCGTTCTTGACCTCAACCACCTCTTCCATAGGCACCAAAATGCGACCAAACTTGTTCTGCATGCCCGCACGGTTGATCCGCTCAAGAATGTTGCGCTCCACCGCCTTTTCCATGCCGGAATAAGCGTGCACAACGTACCAACGCAAATCCGGGTTGGCCGACTGCGTCGCGGCCGCTGCGGCCGAGTCTGTTGCTGCGTCAGTCATTGCTACTTCCATCCCAGAATCAAGTCGTAAAAAAGCCATTCCAGAGTTTTGTCCGTCAGCCACAAGAACAGCGCCATGATCAAGACAAAGCCGAACACATAAGCAGTGATCTGGATCGCCTCCTTGCGCTCAGGCCAGACCACCTTTCTGACCTCTTTCCACGCGTCACGACCAAAAGCCACAAGCTGGCGTCCGGACTCCGCGGTCAGAAACACACCCACTGCCGCCGCCAAACACGCCAGCAACGCACCCCATTGCACCAAGGGCCCCTGCTTGGATAGCAGGTAAAAAGACGCGAGTGCGGCGACCACCAATGCAGCAGCCGCACCCAACTTGGCCTTGTCGGCGCCGGTGTTCACTGTTTCAACTTGTGTCGTGGCCATAGTTTTCTTACTTAACAGAGGGTTCGATACGCTTAGCAAAATCAGCCATCCTAAGACGCTGAAGCCCGCTAGGGTTTAGCGGGCTTGTTTGCCGCCCCGGTTACCGGGTGGCAGGGGCAGTAGGAATCGAACCTACAACCTTCGGTTTTGGAGACCGACGCTCTGCCAATTGAGCTATACCCCTACAGCAAATCCTTACGCAATGATCTTGGCAACGACGCCCGCGCCCACAGTGCGGCCGCCTTCGCGGATAGCAAAGCGCAGACCCTCTTCCATGGCGATCGGGTTGATCAGCTTCACAGTGATCGACACGTTGTCGCCA